>AKXM01000001.1 GCA_000277545.1 Enterobacter sp. Ag1
TTATTACCGTTATTACCGTTATTGCCGTTAATAACGGTAATAACGGTAATAACGGTAATAACGGTAATAACGGTAATAACGGTAATAACGGTAATAACGGTAATAACGGTAATAACGGCAATAACGGTAATAACGGTAATAACGGTAATAACGGTAATAACGGTAATAACGGTAATAACGGCAATAACGATAATAACGGTAATAACGGT
>AKXM01000002.1 GCA_000277545.1 Enterobacter sp. Ag1
AACGTATCCGGCCAGGTAAACCGACTGAAAACGGGCGTCACGAAAGAATGCACCGGACAATGAAGGAAGCGCTCAACCAACATTGCTCATTTTCTTCTCTGGAAGAACAGCAACAATGGTTTGACAGATGGCGAAAGGAATTCAACGAGATAAGGCCGCATAAAGCGCTTCAGGGTAAAACGCCGGCCTCGGTCTGGAAACCTTCGGAAAGACAGTTTACGGGGCCACGAACAGAAATGCCTGTCCCGGATAATGCCAGAATGTTGAGAGTCGCGCAGAGAGGAGATTTATGGTTCAACAGTACCCGAATATTTCTGAGTGAAGCGCTACGAAATGAGTGGGTCTGGATGAAACCGTTGAATGAGCAATGCGACGAAATAGGATTTGGTGAACTGATACTGGCGCATTACGACAGAATCAATCACCGTATCCTGAGGTTAGATTGAGAGAAAGGTGTAACCCATGTGACCGGTCAGTTCTGTAACCCATGTGACCGGTTCATACAGCGTAGTGCCCCCTGACACGTTCACCGTGATCTGAACGTGCAGGGGAAATCGGCCAAGAGGTGAACGGAACCTTAGCCAATCCAACATAGACAGAAGAGTTTTGTCATTAATATCCCCAGAGTTACCCCTCTTTTAAATCACACAAATGATAATAGTTTGCATTTAGTTATAGCAGCAGCTATGTTTTATAGCACTTGCTATAAACGCCGAATCTATAATCACTCGTGAGGGAAGACGATGCCCGGGAAACTGAAGTTAACGCAAAGTATTGTCGCAGCCGCCGCCGCGCTGGCGATGTTGCTGGGTGCCGCTCAGGCGCAGGCAAAATTTAAGGCGATCACCACCTTTACTATCATCGCCGATATGGCGCAGAACGTAGCCGGTGACGCGGCAGACGTGGAGTCTATCACCAAGCCCGGAGCGGAAATTCACGAATACCAGCCGACGCCGGGAGACATTCGTCGGGCGCAGGGCGCTCAGCTGATCCTGACCAACGGGCTGAACCTCGAACTCTGGTTCGCGAAGTTTTATCAACATCTGAAAGGCGTGCCCGAAGTCGTCGTCACCACCGGCATTCAGCCCACGGGCATCACCGAAGGCCCTTATAACGGTAAACCTAACCCTCACGCATGGATGTCCCCGCAAAATGCGCTGATCTACGTCGATAACATCCGGGATGCGTTCGTCAAATACGATCCAGGCAACGCGGCGACCTATACCCGCAACGCCGAAGCCTACAAACAGAAAATTCAGCAGACCATCGAGCCGCTGCGCAACGAACTGGCAAAAATTCCGGCGGATAAGCGCTGGCTGGTCACCAGCGAAGGCGCTTTTTCCTATCTCGCCAACGACTTTGGCCTGAAAGAACTCTATCTGTGGCCGATCAATGCCGATCAGCAGGGCACCCCGCAGCAGGTGCGCAAAGTGATCGACAGCATTCGCCAATACCAGATCCCAACGATCTTCAGCGAAAGCACCATCTCCGACAAACCTGCTCGCCAGGCGGCGCGGGAGTCTGGCGCACACTATGGCGGCGTGCTTTATGTCGATTCTTTGAGTGCCGCAGACGGCCCGGTACCCACCTATCTTGATCTGCTGCGCGTCACCACCAGCACCATCGTGAACGGCATCAATGCAGGGCTGAAAAAATGAGTCGTCGTCCCGGCATCGTCGTTCAGGACGCCAGCGTCACCTATCGCAATGGCCACACCGCGCTGCGGGCGGCCAGCTTTGAAATCCCGACCGGCACCATTGCGGCGCTGGTCGGCGTCAACGGTTCCGGGAAATCCACGCTGTTTAAAGCGATCATGGGCTTTGTGCGCCTGGCCAGCGGTAGCATCTCGATTCTGGATATGCCCACGAAAAAAGCACTGCGCCACAACCTGGTGGCCTATGTGCCGCAGTCCGAGGACGTGGACTGGACGTTCCCGGTGCTGGTGGAAGACGTGGTGATGATGGGCCGATTTGGCCACATGGGAATGCTGCGCATTCCCGGCAAGGCCGACAAACAGGCGGTAGACAACGCCCTCGCCCGCGTCGGCATGAGCGACTTCCGCAAACGCCAAATCGGCGAGCTGTCCGGCGGCCAGAAAAAGCGCGTGTTCCTCGCCCGGGCAATTGCCCAGGACGGCCAGGTGATTCTGCTGGACGAACCGTTCACCGGCGTGGACGTGAAAACGGAAGAGCAGATCATCGCCCTGCTGCGCGAGCTGCGGGACGAAGGCCGCACGATGCTGGTTTCAACCCACAACCTTGGCGCCGTGACCGACTATTGCGACTACACCGTGCTGGTGAAAGGTACCGTGCTGGCCTGCGGCCCGACCAATGTCACTTTTACGCAAGAAAACCTGGAACTGGCGTTCAGCGGCGTACTGCGCCACGTCACCTTAACCGGGAAAGAAACCAGCGTCCTCACCGACAACGAGAGGCCGTTTATCCACGGCGCGCCGTTAAAAGGGGAGCCGTAATGTCTGTCCTGCTCGAACCGTTTAGCTATGGCTACATGTTTAACGCCATCTGGGTATCAGCGCTGGTCGGCGGCGTGTGCGCCTTTCTTTCCTGCTACCTGATGCTGAAAGGCTGGTCGCTGATCGGCGACGCCCTTTCCCACTCCATCGTGCCTGGCGTAGCCGGAGCCTATATGCTCGGCCTGCCGTTTTCCATCGGCGCGTTTTTCTCCGGTGGCCTCGCCGCAGGCACCATGCTGTTTTTAAACCAGCGCACACGCCTGCGCGAAGACACCATTATTGGCCTTATTTTTTCGTCATTCTTTGGCCTCGGGCTGTTTATGGTGTCGCTCAATCCGACGTCGGTAAACATCCAGACCATCGTGCTCGGCAATATTCTCGCCATCGCCCCGTCGGATATCGTGCAGTTGGCGATCATCGGCTTTGTCTCACTGGCGATTCTGCTGCTGAAGTGGAAAGACCTGATGGTGACCTTCTTCGACGAAAACCACGCGCGGTCCATTGGCCTTAACCCTTTGTGGCTCAAAGGATTATTCTTCACCCTGTTGTCGGCCACCACCGTGGCGGCGCTGCAAACCGTTGGCGCGTTTCTGGTGATTTGCATGGTGGTCACGCCGGGCGCAACGGCTTATCTATTGACCGACCGTTTCCCGAAACTGCTGATCATTTCCGTCACGTTAGGCACCTTTACCAGCGCCTTCGGCACCTGGATAAGCTACTTCCTCGATGGCGCCACCGGCGGTATTATTGTGGTGCTGCAAACGCTTATTTTCCTGCTGACCTTCGTGTTTGCCCCCAAACACGGCCTGCTGGCTAACCGTCGGCGCGCGCGCCTGAGCCTGGAGCAAACGCCATGAGCCTGTTAGACACGCTGCTTTCGCCCTTCCAGTTTGGCTTTATGATCAACGCTCTGACCATGACCACGCTGGTCGCCATTCCGTGTGCGCTGCTCTCCTGCTTCCTGGTGCTAAAAGGCTGGGCGCTGATGGGCGATGCCATGAGCCATGCGGTCTTCCCCGGCGTGGTGATCGCCTGGATGGTCGGCCTGCCGCTGGGCCTCGGCGCGTTCGTAGCCGGGCTGTTTTGCGCCTTCGCCACCGGCTACCTGCAGGACAACAGCCGCATCAAGCGCGACACGGTGATGGGCATCGTCTTCTCCGGCATGTTTGGCGCCGGGCTGGTGCTCTACGTCTACCTGAAGCCAGATATCCATCTAGACCATATTCTCTTCGGCGACATGCTGGGCGTCAGCGGCAGCGATATTCTGCAAACGGGCGCTATCGTGCTGCTAACGGTAATTGTTGTGGGGCTAAAATGGCGGGACTTGCTGCTGCATGCGTTCGACCCGATTCAGGCCCAGGTCTCCGGCCTGAACGTGAAGCTGCTGAACTATGGCCTGCTCTGCCTGGTTTCGCTGACCATCGTCGCGGCGCTGAAGGCGGTGGGGATTATCCTCGCGATTTCCCTGCTTATCGCGCCAGGCGCTATCGCTTCACTGCTGACCCGTACCTTTAAAGGCATGATGCTGGTCGCGCTTGGGCAGGCTATCGTCACGTCGTTTCTTGGCGTCTACCTTTCCTTCTTTATCGACAGCGCCCCCGCGCCGACCATCGTTGTGCTTTCTGCCCTGGTCTTCATCGCCGCGTTTATTCGGGCCACGATCAAGCAACGACGTATGGAAGCGATTAGTGAGCCATTCTGAATCCGAGTGAAGCGACCCTGGCAACGGTTTTATGGTACAAAGTACCTTCTCTTTTTTGCACAAGTACCAGGGTCGCGCCATGAGCTACACCATCGATATTATCTCCTGCATCACCGACCGTTTCGTTGAGCTGACCGCCACTGAAAAGCGCATTGCGCAGTTTATTCTGGACGACGTGCAAACCGCCGCGGCGCTGCCCATTTCGGAAATGGCGCGCCAGACGCAAACCAGCCAGGCATCGATAACCCGCTTTGCCCGCGCCATCGGCTGCAAGGACGTGCGCGAACTGAAGGTCAAACTCGCCCAGTCGCTGGCGGTGGGGCAGCGCTTTATTCTCGACGTGCCGGACCTCGAAGGCGTGCAGGGGATCTACGAAACCATCATCAACGTGCTGGATATCAACCGCCGCGCGCTAAACCCGGAGTCACTCAACAAGGCCGTGACCTGGCTGAGCAACGCGCGGCAAATCCTGGCGCTGGGCATGGGCGGCGGATCAACCATTTGCGCGCAGGAGTTACAGTTTCGTCTCTTTCGTCTGGGCCTGCCGGTGGTGAGCCAAAGCGATGGCCTGCTGGCGAGAATGATGGCGGCGTCGGTGGCCTCCAACGATGTAGTGGTGGCGCTATCACTGGGAGGCTACACGCCGGAAGTGGTGGAGAGCGCGGCGATTGCCCGCCAGTACGGCGCAAAGATCATCGCCATTACCCCGCAGGGAACACCGCTGGCTGAACAGGCCGATATCGTATTACCGCTGATTATTCGTGAGAACGACTACATTTTTAAGCCGAGCACTTCGCGTTACGCCATGCTGGCGATGATTGATGTGTTGGCCACCGAACTGGCGATGGCCAACAAAAGCCAGGCGAAGGACCGGCTGCGCCGCATCAAGCTGGCGCTGGACAGCCATCGAGGCGGGGCAGACAGGCAGCCGCTAGGCGATTAACCCCGGTCGGCGCGGTAGCAGGTCACATCCACTTCAACTTTACAGTCCACCACCAGGTCCGCCACGCAGCACACGCGGGCCGGCGGGTGGTCACCGAAGAACTCCCGGAACACTTTATTGAAGGACTGGAAGTAGCGGGCGTCAGTCAGGTAGACCTTCACGTGGACCACGTCAGCGAGGGTGTAGCCCGCTTCGGTCATGATATCCACGCAGTTTTGAATCGCCAGCCGCGACTGGTCGACAATCCCGCCGTCAACCACTTCGCCGTCTTTCATCGGCGTCTGGCCGGACACATACAGCCACCCGGCCGCTTCTACGGCTTTGGCAAAAGGTAGCGGCTGCCCGCCGGTGCCGGTACTGCCGCCCACGCCATAACGTTTAATGCTCATCATTGCTCCTTGTTGATCGGTTTACCCTCACCCTAACCCTCTCCCTGGAAGGGAGAGGGGACAAACGTCCAGCTCGGGAACGGCTTCACCTTTCCCCATTGGGCAGAGGGCCAGAGTGAGGAAAAAGAAAAGATCTAATCCCAAATTCACGCTTGTTTTCCCCCTCTCCCCTCTGGGGAGAGGGGCTAAATTCATATTCACTTCTGCCGACGCAGAAATCGCCCAGCGCGACCTGTCACCTTCTGCTCGAACCCATAGCTCATCACGCCGTTCACCATCACCGCTTCAATACCCGCCGCAGGCTGCTTCGGGTTATTGAAGCTCGCGACGTCGCGCACGGTCAGCGGGTCGAACAACACCAGGTCAGCATAATAACCGCGCTTCACCAGGCCCCGTTCGGGCAACTGGAACCGCGCCGCCGACATTCCCGTCATCTTATGCACCGCCTGCGTCAGCGGGAAAAGCTTCTCGTCGCGGCTGTAGTGCCCCAGCACGCGGGGGAATGCGCCCCACAGGCGGGGATGCGGCATCGGATCGTTCGGCAGCCCGTCTGACCCGACCATTGTCGCCGGGTAGCGCAGCACACGCCGCACGTCCTGCTCGTCCATGTTGTAGTAAATCGCCCCTGCGGGCATCAGTAATTTTCCCGCTTCGTGAAGTGACATCGACCAGTCATCAGCAATTTGCTTCAGCGACCGCCCGGCGACCTCCGGGTGCGGTTCAGACCAGGTAATCACGATCTCGAACTCGTCGGTGATCTGTTTCATGTCCAGCGTTGAAGAGCTGGCGGAATACGGATAGCAGTCGCAAGAGACATCCTGCTGCTCGCGTACTTTGTCGAACAACTTCAGCGTTTCAACCGTGCGGCCCCAGTTTTTCGCCCCGGCGCATTTGTGGTGCGACACCACAACCGGCACTTTCCCGTGGCGGCCAATGCGGAAAGCCTCATCCAGCGCCTCAAGAATCGGCTCAAACTCGGAGCGCAAATGGGTGGTGTAAATCCCCTTCTCCGCCGCTAATTCCTCCACCAGCGCCATCACCTCTTCGGTGGTGGACTGGAACGCGCTGGCATAGGCCAGGCCGGTGCTCAGCCCAAGCGCCCCCTGCTGCAGCGCCTGTTTTAGCTGGCCGCGCATGGCGAGAATCTCCGCTTCCGTCGCCGGGCGGAACAAATCATCCATCTGGTTGTTACGCAGCGCGGTATGGCCTATCAGCGTACCCACGTTAATCGCCGGGCGAGCCTGCTCCACGGCATGGGCGTACGCTTCGACGGTGGGATAAACAAACTGGTGCGCCTCACCCAGCAAATTCATCGGGTCGGGCACCAGCGCATTGATGGTCGCCCCCGCCGCACTGATGCCGCAGTTACCGACGATCACCGTAGTAATGCCCTGGCTAATTTTCGGCAGATACTCAGGAAAACGGATCACGTTAATGTCGTCATGGGTGTGAACATCAATAAACCCCGGCGCTAATACCCGCCCGCTGCCGTCGATCTCATGCACGGCCTCGCTGGAAATCCCCGGCGCAATATCGGCTATTCGGTCACCCTGCACCGCCACATCGGCCAGGTATTCCGCACCGCCGGAGCCGTCAATCACGGTGACATTCCTGAAGAGATAATCGAACTTCATCTGCGCCTCACGCCAGTCATAATCTGCGTGCAAGTTAACCATTTACAAGCCATAAAAACAGTGAAAAACTAAACAAAATCCTTGCAAATCAATGATACTTTTATTCATAAAATTCAAGATAATTGGATAATTAATATAAATAACATCAAGTTAAAATTGATACTCAATCTGAAAGAAAGAATAATCCCGAGGAAATACGTTATGAAATACCAGGAAATTAACCTTGTACCCCATAAGTCCGCCCTCATGCATTCCCCTGCCAATGTCCTCAACGAAGACGTCTGTTTGCCCGCCGCGCTGATCAAAAAATCTGCTTTGAAGAACAACATCCGGTGGATGCAGGCCTACGCCGATGCGCGCGGCGTTTCGCTGGCGCCACACGGGAAAACCACCATGACGCCGTGGATCTTCCAGCAGCAGCAAAAAGCGGGCGCGTGGGCCATCGGCGTAGGCAGCGCATGGCAGGCGAGCATCGCGATGTCCGCGGGCATCGAGCGAGTGCTGATGGTTAACCAACTGGTGGGCAAAGCGAACATCACGCTGGTGTCGCAGCTAAAGCATAAACATACCGCCGTCGACTACATTTGCTGCGTGGACAGCGAAGCAAACGCCCGTACCCTGTCAGACTTTTTTAGCCAACAGGGGCAAACCCTCGACGTGCTGATTGAGCTTGGTGTGCCGGGTGGACGCTGCGGCTGTCGTAGCCCGGAACAAGCGCTGGCGCTGGCAAAGCGGGTGGCAGAATTACCCGGCCTGAATTTACGCGGCCTGGAGCTGTACGAAGGCGTGCTGCACGGCGACAATCCGCAGCCAAAAATAGAAGCGCTGCTGCAAGAGGCGGCCGCGTTAGCCTGCCAGATGGAACGCTATGTTGACGGCGAGTTCCTGCTCACCGGCGCGGGTTCAGTCTGGTACGACGTAGTGTGCAATATCTGGCTCGCCGCAGCAAAACCGGCCAACTGCCGCATTGCGATCCGCCCGGGCTGTTACATTACCCACGATGGCGGAATTTATCAGGAAGCCCAGGATCAGCTGATGGCGAGAGATCGGATCGCCTGCGATCTCGGTGGCGATCTGGTTTCCGCGCTGGAGCTGGTGGCAATGGTGCAGTCGGTACCGGAAAGCGATCGGGCGATTGTGAATTTTGGCAAGCGCGACAGCGCGTTTGATGCCGGCCTGCCGCAGCCGATAGCCCACTATCGCCAGGGCAAGGCGCTGGCTTCGCCGTCGGAAACCATCGAAGCCACCGGGATTATGGATCAGCATGCCATGTTAAAACTCAAGCCGGGTGCGGACGTGCAGGTTGGGGATATTCTGGTGTTCAGCACTTCTCACCCGTGCCTGACGTTTGATAAGTGGAAGGCGCTGCTGCTGGTGGATGACGAATATAACGTGCTGGATGAGTTAGAGACGGCGTTCTAGATCTTACCCTCAACCTAACCCTCTCCCTGGAAGGGAGAGGGGATAAAAACCACTCACTTACCTAAATTCCCCCTCTCCCCTGGGGTGTACGGTCCGGGGACATCGTGAACACTTGTTCGGGGACATGGTAGACACTTACAACTAAGGCATAAGAACCCGTTTATGGAGCCGCTTATGCCGTGGGATGCGAGAGATACCATGTCATTACGTTCTGAGTTTGTTCTGCTCGCCTCGCAGGACGGGGCGAACATTCGTCTTCTGTGCCGTCGCTATGGCATTTCTCCTGCCACTGGCTACAAGTGGCTTCATCGCTGGTTACAGGACGGCACTGCCGGTCTTGCTGACCGTTCACGTGCACCACACTTTTCCCCCGCAAGAACCGACGACAGCATTACCGACCTGCTGCGGATGGCACATGCCACACATCCACGCTGGGGTGCCCGCAAGATTAAGGGCTGGCTTGAAGACCACGGGCATCAGTTGCCCGCCTTCAGTACCGTTCATAAGCTGATGGCCCGTCACGGTCTGCTGCCCGGTGTTCCTCCCGGCATCCCGGCTACCGGCCGCTATGAACACAGTGCGCCTAACCAGCTCTGGCAGATGGATTTTAAGGGCCACTTTT
>AKXM01000003.1 GCA_000277545.1 Enterobacter sp. Ag1
CCATCCATCAGACGCTCGAAKTCATAGGTTACGGTCTTAGCTTCGATAGCGCCTTCCATACCCTTAACGATCAGGTCAGCTGCTTCGAACCATTCCATATGACGCAGCATCATTTCTGCGGACAGGATGATGGAGCCCGGGTTTACTTTGTCCTGGCCTGCGTACTTAGGCGCAGTACCGTGGGTCGCTTCGAACAGCGCGCAGTCGTCGCCGATGTTTGCGCCCGGGGCGATACCGATGCCGCCAACCTGTGCCGCCAGGGCATCAGAAATGTAGTCCCCGTTCAGGTTCATACAGGCGATCACGTCGTATTCTGCAGGACGCAGCAGGATCTGCTGCAGGAACGCATCGGCGATCACGTCTTTTACAACGATCTCTTTGCCGGTGTTCGGGTTCTTGATTTTCACCCACGGGCCGCCGTCGATCAGCTCGCCGCCGAACTCTTCGCGAGCCAGCTGGTAGCCCCAGTCTTTGAACGCGCCTTCGGTAAACTTCATGATGTTGCCTTTGTGCACCAGGGTCACGGAATCACGGTCGTTGGTGATCGCGTATTCGATGGCTGCACGTACCAGGCGTTTGGTGCCTTCTTCGGAGCAAGGCTTGATGCCGATCCCGCAGTGCTCAGGGAAGCGAATTTTCTTCACGCCCATTTCGTCACGCAGGAACTTGATAACTTTGTCCGCTTCAGCGCTGTCCGCTTTCCACTCGATACCCGCATAGATATCTTCGGAGTTCTCACGGAAGATAACCATGTCGGTCAGCTCAGGCTGTTTCACCGGGCTTGGGGTGCCCTGGTAGTAACGTACCGGGCGCAGGCAAACGTACAGGTCCAGCTGCTGACGCAGGGCAACGTTCAGGGAGCGAATACCGCCGCCGACTGGGGTAGTCAGTGGGCCTTTGATGGCCACGCGGTAGTCACGAATCAGGTCCAGAGTTTCTTCTGGCAGCCAGACGTCCTGGCCATAAACTTGGGTAGATTTTTCGCCGGTGTAGATTTCCATCCAGGAAATTTTCCGCTCGCCGTTGTAGGCTTTTGCCACGGCAGCATCCACCACTTTAATCATGGCAGGAGTTACGTCCACACCAATACCGTCCCCTTCAATGAACGGGATCACCGGGTTGTTAGGAACGTTGATTTTGCCATTTTGCAGGGTGATCTTTTTACCTTCCGCCGGAACGACTACTTTGCTTTCCATTCACCTCTCCTTCGAGCGCTTCTGGTTTTTTGTTAATGATTTGTAATTTGCGGGCTCATACTACTGCAATATCGGGCTCGCGCCAATCACTCATGTTTTCCGTTATAATGCGTCAATCCACCCGCGCTGAAAACACTATGAACAAAACTTCTTTTAGGAATCACCAAGTTAAACGATTCAGCAGCCCACAACCCGCCAGGCGCAAGAAGCCTGACGGTCCAAAGAAGCTGGTTATCTTCAATAAGCCCTACGATGTGCTGCCGCAGTTCACCGACGAAGCCGGGCGCAGCACGCTAAAGGATTACATTCCTTTACAAGGCATCTATGCTGCGGGGCGTCTCGACCGCGACAGCGAAGGGCTGCTGGTGCTCACCAATGACGGGGCGCTGCAGGCCAAACTGACCCAGCCAGGTAAACGCACCGGCAAAATCTATTACGTGCAGGTGGAAGGCGAGCCAACGGAGGAAGCGCTTAACGCCCTGCGCAACGGCGTCGAGTTGAACGACGGCCCCACATTGCCGGCAGGCGCCGAACTGGTTGCCGAGCCAGAATGGCTGTGGCCGCGTAACCCGCCGATTCGCGAACGTAAGGCGATCCCCACCCGTTGGCTAAAGATCACGCTTTATGAAGGCCGTAACCGCCAGGTTCGCCGCATGACGGCGCACGTGGGCTACCCTACCCTGCGCCTGATTCGCTACGCCATGGGCGACTACACGCTGGAAGGCCTGGCCAACGGCGAGTGGCGCGAAGTCCCTCCGGAGCAACCAAAATGAAAAAGATACTGCTGTTGAGCTTACTTATCGGCTCCGCCACCGCAGGCGCGGCAAGTTTTGACTGCGCCAAAGCCAATGCGCCAGATGAAAAAGCGATTTGTGCCCATCGGGCGCTGAATGATAAAGACGTCGAAATGGCCGCCAAATATCAGTTCTTAAAAGGGCTGTTTGCCATGGGTGGCCAGGGCGCCATGCAGGATCAGCAGCAAGCGTGGCTCAAAGAGCGCCAACGCTGTGGGTCTGACGTCACCTGCCTGACCGCACAGTACAACAAACGCCTCAGCGCGCTGGATGCCATTTACGCCAAAATCGACAAACCGCTTTAACCCAGGAGAAGCGATGTTTAAACCCCACGTCACCGTGGCCTGCATTGTTCAGGCTGAAGGTCAGTTTTTAGTCGTCGAAGAAACCATTCACGGCAAAGCACTGTGGAACCAGCCCGCCGGGCACCTCGAAGCCGACGAAACGCTGCTTGAAGCCGCGAAGCGCGAGCTGTGGGAAGAAACAGGGATTACCGCCGAGCCGCAGAGCTTTATCCGCATGCACCAGTGGATCGCCCCGGACAACACGCCTTTCCTGCGCTTCCTGTTTGCAATCGATCTGGATAAGCAGCTGCCGACCACCCCGCACGACAGCGACATTGACCGCTGCCTGTGGCTCGATGCCGAAGCCATTCTCAATGCGGCAAATCTGCGCTCGCCGCTGGTGGCGGAAAGCATCCGCTGTTACCAGCAGGAGCCGCGTTATCCCCTGTCGGTGCTGGGGGCTTTTAACTGGCCGTTTACAGAGGGTGTCAAGTAGCGGCCTGCGTGATAGAATACGCCGCTTTGAAGTTCAATGTCGTGAGTCTCTCCATGTCTGATAACAGCCAGAAAAAAGTGATCGTCGGGATGTCCGGCGGCGTCGATTCCTCCGTTTCCGCTTACCTGCTGATGCAGCAGGGCTATAAGGTGGAAGGCCTGTTCATGAAGAACTGGGAAGAAGACGATGGCGAGGAGTACTGCACCGCAGCGGAAGATTTAGCCGATGCGCAGGCCGTTTGCGACAAGCTGGGCATTGAACTGCACACCGTTAACTTTGCCGCAGAGTACTGGGACAACGTGTTCGAACTGTTCCTCGAAGAGTACAAAGCCGGGCGCACGCCAAACCCGGATATCCTCTGCAACAAAGAGATCAAATTTAAAGCCTTCCTGGAATTTGCCGCCGAAGATTTAGGTGCCGACTACATTGCTACCGGCCACTACGTGCGCCGCGCTGACGTGAACGGTAAAAGCCAACTGCTGCGCGGCCTGGACGGCAACAAAGACCAGAGCTACTTCCTCTATACGCTGAGCCACGAACAGATTGCCCAAAGCCTGTTCCCGGTCGGCGAGCTGGAAAAGCCGGAAGTGCGCCGCATTGCTGAAGAGCTGGATCTGGTCACCGCGAAGAAAAAAGATTCCACCGGCATCTGTTTCATCGGCGAGCGCAAGTTCCGCGACTTCCTGGGCCGCTACCTGCCAGCCCAGCCGGGTAAAATTATTACCGTGGACGGCGAAACCGTCGGCGAGCACCAGGGGCTGATGTATCACACCCTCGGTCAGCGTAAAGGCCTCGGCATCGGCGGCACCAAAGAAGGATCTGAAGATCCCTGGTACGTGGTTGATAAAGACGTCGCCAACAATATTCTTATCGTCGCGCAGGGTCACGATCACCCGCGTCTGATGTCGGTCGGGCTGATTGCCCAGCAGCTTCACTGGGTGGATCGCGAGCCGCTGACCGCGCCGCTGAGCTGCACGGTGAAAACCCGCTACCGCCAGACGGATATCCCCTGCACGATTACGCCGCTGGACGCTGAGCGCATAGAAGTGCGTTTTGAAGAGCCGGTGGCTGCCGTCACCCCAGGCCAGTCCGCGGTGTTCTACCTCGGCGAAGTGTGCCTCGGCGGCGGCATTATCGAGCAGCGTTTGCCGCTCGTCAGTTAATTACACACAAGGACGCAGCCTGGTGGCTAAAAACTACTACGACATTACTCTCGCGCTGGCCGGCATTTGCCAGTCAGCCCGTCTGGTTCAGCAGTTGGCACATCAGGGTCATTGCGACAGCGACGCGCTCCACGTCTCGCTCAACAGCGTGATTGACCAGAACCCAGGCTCAACCCTGGATGTTTTTGGCGGCAGCGAAGCTAACCTTAAGCTCGGGCTTGAAACTCTGCTGGGCGTGCTAAACGCCAGCAGCCGCCAGGGGCTGAACGCCGAGCTGACGCGCTATACGCTCAGCCTGATGGTGCTGGAGCGTAAACTCCACGCTGCCAAAGGCGCGATGGACACGCTCGGCAGCAAAATTAATGGCCTGCAGCGCCAGCTGGAACACTTTGATCTCGAGTCTGACACGCTACTGAGCGCCATGGCCGGGATCTACGTGGATGTCATCAGCCCGCTTGGCCCGCGTATTCAGGTCACAGGTTCCCCTGCCGTGCTGCAAAGCCCGCAGGTGCAAAGTAAAGTACGCGCGGCGCTGCTGGCCGGGATCCGTGCCGCCGTGCTGTGGCATCAGGTTGGCGGTGGCCGCCTGCAGTTAATGTTTTCTCGTCGTCGCCTGACCGATCAGGCCAAACAAATTCTTGCTCATTGTTAACCTCTCAGGAGTTGTTATGGAATTATCCTCACTGACCGCCGTTTCCCCCGTTGACGGGCGCTACGGCGACAAAGTCAGCGCTCTGCGCGCTATTTTCAGCGAATTCGGTCTGCTGAAATTCCGCGTACAGGTCGAAGTACGTTGGCTGCAAAAGCTGGCCGCGCATGCAGCGATCAAGGAAGTTCCTGCTTTTGATGCGGACGCAAACGGTTACCTTGATAAAATCGTCGCCGAGTTCAGCGAGGCTGACGCCGCGCGCATCAAAACCATCGAGCGCACCACCAACCACGACGTGAAAGCGGTGGAATACTTCCTGAAAGAGAAAGTGGAAGCAATCCCTGCCCTCCACGCGGTGTCCGAATTTATTCACTTCGCCTGTACTTCCGAAGACATCAACAACCTGTCCCACGCGCTGATGCTCGACACCGCGCGTAAAGACGTGGTCCTGCCGTACTGGCGTAAAATCATCGATGCTGTGAAAGATCTGGCGGTGCAGTACCGCGACATCCCGCTGCTGTCCCGTACCCACGGCCAGCCGGCGACCCCATCCACCATGGGGAAAGAGATGGCAAACGTCGCTTACCGCATGGAGCGCCAGTTCCGCCAGCTCGGCAACGTTGAAATCCTCGGCAAAATCAACGGCGCGGTCGGCAACTACAACGCTCACATCGCCGCTTACCCGGAAGTGGACTGGCACCAGTTCAGCGAAGAGTTCGTGACTTCTCTGGGCATTCAGTGGAACCCGTACACCACCCAGATCGAACCGCACGACTATATCGCCGAGCTGTTTGACTGTATCGCGCGCTTCAACACCATCCTGATCGACTTCGACCGCGACGTGTGGGGCTACATCGCCCTGAACCACTTCAAGCAGAAAACTATCGCCGGTGAAATTGGCTCCTCCACCATGCCGCACAAGGTGAACCCGATTGACTTCGAAAACTCCGAAGGCAACCTCGGCCTGTCCAACGCCATGCTGCAGCACCTGGCAAGCAAACTGCCGGTGTCCCGCTGGCAGCGTGACCTGACCGACTCCACCGTGCTGCGTAACCTGGGCGTGGGTATTGGCTATGCGTTGATCGCCTATCAGTCCACCCTGAAGGGCGTGAGCAAGCTGGAAGTGAACCGCGACCGCCTGCTGGACGAGCTGGATCACAACTGGGAAGTGCTGGCTGAGCCAATTCAGACCGTGATGCGCCGCTACGGCATCGAAAAGCCGTACGAGAAGCTGAAAGAGTTGACCCGCGGCAAACGCGTTGACGCCGAAGGCATGAAGCAGTTCATCGACAGCCTCGAGCTGCCGGAAGAAGAGAAAACTCGCCTGAAAGCCATGACGCCTGCCAACTATATTGGGCGCGCCATTACCATGGTTGACGAGCTGAAGTAATGAAAAAGGCCTTCTTCGGAGGGCTTTTTTGTTGCCTGCAGTTTGCCCCTCACCCCGGCCCTCTCCCCAGAGGGGCGAGGGGGAAAACAAATGACAAAGTTTATTTTGATCCCCTCTCCCTCTGGGAGAGGCTTAGGGTGAGGGCCTCCAGCCGAATGGGATTGTTGACTCAGCGTTAATCTCCATAAGGGCATTGTTTATACGAGGTTTATTTCCTGTCATTAATAATTAGCGCTAAACTATCAATACTATGAATGGATTGAGGAAATACAATGCGCGTACTGGTCGTGGAAGATAATGCCCTGCTGCGTCATCACCTTAAGGTGCAGCTGCGTGAAGCAGGCCACCAGGTGGATGCGGCCGAGGATGCCAAAGAGGCAGACTATTTCCTGAATGAACATACCCCGGATATCGCAATTGTTGACCTAGGCCTGCCGGATGAAGACGGCATGAGTCTGATCCGCCGCTGGCGCAGCCATGACGTAACCATTCCCATCATGGTATTAACCGCCCGTGAAGGCTGGCAGGACAAAGTTGAAGTTCTGGGCGCCGGGGCCGATGATTACGTCACTAAACCTTTCCATCTGGAAGAAGTGGTCGCCCGCATGCAGGCGCTGATGCGCCGTAACAGCGGTCTGGCTTCGCAGGTGATTTCCCTGCCGCCGTTCCAGGTCGATTTGTCCCGCCGCGAGCTGTCGATTAACGACAACCTGATCAAGCTCACCGCGTTTGAATACACCATCATGGAAACCATCATCCGCAACGCCGGGAAGGTGGTCAGCAAAGACTCGCTGATGCTGCAGCTCTACCCGGACGCCGAGCTGCGCGAAAGCCACACTATTGACGTGCTGATGGGCCGTTTACGTAAAAAAATTCAGGCTGAATACCCGCAGGAAGTGATCACCACCGTGCGCGGGCAGGGCTACAGGTTCGATCTCCACTAAATGCTGAAAATTTTTCGCCATATCCTGCCGCTGTCGCTGCGGGTTCGTTTCTTACTGGCTACCGCCGCGGTTGTGATGGTGCTGTCCCTGGCTTACGGCCTGGTGGCGCTGGTGGGCTACAGCGTTAGCTTTGATAAAACCACCTTCCGCCTGTTGCGCGGGGAAAGTAACCTGTTCTATACGCTGTCCAGCTGGAAGGACGGCAAGCTGCAGGTGGACTTGCCCGACAACATCAGTATCCAAAGCCCGACCATGGCGCTGATTTACGACGAGCACGGCAAACTGCTGTGGATGCAGCGCAACGTCCCGGACGTGGTGCAACAGATCCAGAAAGAGTGGCTGACCGGCAACGGCTTCCACGAGCTGGAGGCCGACTACGCCACCAGTACCGCCCTGCTGGACAACGACAAAGATCGCCTGGCCCAGCTGAAAGACATGCACGATGACGAAAGCGACGACGGCTACGAGATGACCCACTCAGTGGCGGTCAACCTTTACCCGGCGACGGCGCGCATGCCGGCGCTGACCGTGGTCGTGGTGGACACCATTCCTATCGAGCTGAAGCGCTCGTACATGGTGTGGAGCTGGTTTATTTACGTCCTGCTGGCCAACCTGCTGCTGGTAGTGCCGCTGCTGTGGCTGGCCGCCTGGTGGAGCCTGCGCCCGATTCAGGAACTCGCTCAGGAAGTGCGCGAGCTGGAAAAACACGACCGCGACAGCCTCAACCCGGAAACAACTCGCGAGCTGACAAGCCTGGTGCGTAACCTTAACCAGCTGCTGCGCACCGAGCGCGATCGCCACGACAAGTACCGCACCACGCTGACGGACTTAACGCACAGCCTGAAAACGCCGCTCGCCGTGCTGCAGTCGACCCTGCGGTCGCTGCGCACCGACAAGATGAACGTCGAGCAGGCCGAACCGGTGATGCTGGAGCAGATCAGCCGCATCTCTCAGCAGATCGGCTACTACCTGCATCGCGCCAGCATGCGCGGCAACAGCGCCCTGCTTAGTCGGGAACTGCATTCCGTTGCCCCGCTGCTGGACAACCTGTGCTCGGCGCTGAACAAGGTTTACCAGCGCAAAGGGGTGAACATCACGCTGGACGTTTCGCCGGAAATCACCTTTATCGGCGAGCAAAATGACTTTATGGAAGTGATGGGCAACCTGCTGGATAACGCCTGCAAATACTGTCTGGAGTTTGTGGAAGTGACCGCCCGCCAGACCGAAGACGCGCTGCACCTGATCGTGGAAGACGACGGTCCCGGTATTCCGGAAAGCAAACGTGCAATGGTCTTCGATCGCGGCCAACGGGCCGATACGCTGAGGCCTGGCCAGGGCGTCGGGCTGTCGGTTGCCCGAGAAATTGTCGAGCAGTACAACGGCGAGATCCAGACCAGTGCCAGCATTCTGGGCGGCGCGCGCATGGAAGTGATTTTTGCCCGCCAGCAGCCGGAACAGAATGAAGGGTGAAATAGTCCCATAACCCGGCTCGCCATCCGTTATAATCCGTGTCAGGCTCCTCCATCTGCAGGAAGACAATAATATGGATTATCACCTGGATTTAAACTGGCCCGACTTTATTGCACGCTACTGGCAAAAACGCCCTGTGGTGCTGAAGCGCGGCTTTAAAAACTTCATCGACCCTATTTCACCGGATGAGCTGGCCGGTCTGGCCATGGAAAGCGAGGTGGACAGCCGCCTCGTGAGCCACCAGGGCGGCAAATGGCAGGTCAGCCATGGTCCGTTCCAGAGCTACGATCACCTCGGCGAGAACAACTGGTCGCTGCTGGTGCAGGCCGTGAACAACTGGCATGAACCTTCCAGCGCCCTGATGCGCCCCTTCCGCGCCCTGCCCGACTGGCGCATTGACGACCTGATGATCTCCTTCTCTGTGCCAGGCGGCGGCGTAGGCCCGCACCTGGATCAGTACGACGTGTTTATTATTCAGGGCGTGGGCCGCCGCCGCTGGCGCGTGGGCGAAAAAGTCGCCATGAAACAGCACTGCCCGCACCCGGACCTGCTCCAGGTTGAGCCGTTCGACGCCATCATCGACGAAGAGATGGAGCCGGGCGACATTCTGTATATTCCGCCGGGCTTCCCGCACGAAGGCTACTCGCTGGAAAACGCGCTGAACTACTCCGTCGGCTTCCGCGCCCCAAGCGGCCGCGAGCTGATCAGCGGCTTTGCCGACTACGTGCTGCAGCGCGAGCTGGGCGGGTTACGCTATACCGACCCGGACGTGCCTGAGCGCCAGCACCCGGCAGATATTCTGCCGCAGGAAATCGACAAGCTGCGCGAGATGATGCTGGACATCGTTAACCAGCCGGAGACCTTCCACAGCTGGTTTGGCGAGTTTATTACCCAGTCCCGCCACGAGCTGGACGTTGCGCCACCGGAGCCGCCTTATCAGCCGGATGAGATCTACGACGCGCTGCAGCAGGGCGACAAGTTGGTGCGCCTGGGTGGCCTGCGAGTGCTCCGCGTGGCCGGAGAGGTGTACGTGAACGGCGAGAAGCTCGACAGCCCGCACCGCCCGGCGGTGGAAGCGCTGGCCAGCCACATTAAGCTGGACGCGGAGAAGTTTGGCGATGCGCTGGAAGATCCTTCCTTCCTCGCCACGTTAGCCGCCCTGGTGAACAGCGGCTACTGGTTCTTCGAAGACTAAAACCCTGCCCCGCCTTTGCCGTTTCTCGCGGTGAAGGCGGGATATTCCTGCCAACGGCGTAATTGTCACGCCGCATCCAGCCGCCAGCCCTGCAACAGCTGCACATTCACGCTCTGCCGCACCGCCAGCGGCGCAGAATGAAACGCGCTCAGCGCCTGCCCGTCCTGCAAACGCAGCTCCAGCAGATAGCGTTCCCCCTGATAAATACAGCTTTCGACGCTGGCCATCGGCCCGCTGCCTGAGATCTGCACATGCTCCGGGCGCACCAGAACCGGCACGGTTTTATCGCGCCCCGGCTGATCCAGGCCGCCATGCAATGCCGCGAGATCCAGACTTTGTAAGCCCGGCGAAACGGCGAGGGACAGCACGCTGCCCTGGCCGATAAACCCGGCCACCCAGCTATTCTGCGGCTGCTGATAAAGCTGCTGCGGGGTGCCCCACTGCATCAGTTCGCCCTGGTGCATCACCGCGATATGGCTGGCGAGCGCCATCGCCTCCGCCTGGTCGTGCGTGACGTAGACAAACGTTGCCCCCGTGCGGCGGTGAAACTCGCGAAAAGTCTGCTCCATGGTGGCGCGAAGATGGCGGTCGAGGTTCGCCAGCGGTTCATCGAGCAGAACCACTCGCGGCTCTGAGACCAGGCAACGTGCCAGCGCCACCCGCTGCCGCTGCCCGCCGCTGAGTTCCTGGGGTGAGCGCCCGAAATAGGCCCCAAGCTCCACGACTTCCAGCGCCTCCATCACGCGTTTCTGCCTTGCCGCGCCGTTTACCTGGCGCAGCTTCAGCGGATAGCCAACGTTCTCGCCCACGGTCATGTGCGGCCACAGGGCGTAGGACTGAAACACCATGCCCATGTCACGCTGTTCCGGCGGCACGTGGGTACCGCTGTCGGCCAGCAGCTTCTCGCCCAGCCACAGGCGACCGCCGCTCAGCGACTCCAGCCCGGCCATAATCCGCAGCGTGGTGGTTTTGCCACAGCCACTCGGCCCCAGCAGGGCGGTAAACGCCCCGGACGGGATCGTCAGGCTGAGATCCTTCACCACGGCCTGCTCGCCAAAGAATTTGCTGAGCTTGTCCAGCCTTAGTTCTGCCATGGAATAACTCCTTTCGGTAAATAACGGCCCAGCGCGCCGAGTAACAGCATCACCACGGCAACCAGCCCCACCACCAGCACGGAAATCGCCGAGGCCATCACCTTTTCGCCGCTTTCGTCGAGGTTAAACACCACCACGCCGAGGGTCTCTTTCCCGGCGCTCCAGAGCAGTGCGGAGACAGTCAGCTCGTTCACTGCCGTGAGAAATACCAGCAGCGCACCGGCAAAGGCCGCCGGGGCCAGCAGCGGCAGCACGATGTGGCGTAACCGTTGGGAGGCGTCCGCTCCTGCCAGGCTCGCGGCCTCTTCCATCGCCGGATCCAGCTGCAGCATGCTGGTGTGAACCGGCTTCAGGCAGACGGTAAGAAACCGGGCCAGGTAGGCGAAGAAGATAATCATCAAGGTGCCGCTGAGACTGACGTTCAGCAGCGGCAGCGGGCGCGCAAACAGCAGAATGCAGGCGATGGCCAGCACCACGCCGGGAAGCGTGTAGGGAATGTCGATCAGGCTGTGCAGCCAGCGCAAAGGCCGACTGGGGCGACGCACCAGCAGCCAGGCCAGCGGCAGGCTCAGCGCCATCAGCAGCGCGGCGGCACTGACGGAGAGCAGCAGGCTGTTGCTCAGCGCCCGCCAGGTGGCGCTTTGCTCATCAAAAATGCCAGTCCATGCGGCAAACGTCAGCGTGTCGCCGTTGAGCGGCACGCCCAGGGTTGGCACCAGCGAGGTGGCGATCAGCGCCAGCAGCGGGGCCACCAGCATCCCGGCCAGCACGAGCGCGAGCAGGATCTCCACCGCCAGCCGCGCTTTCCCTGTCGCAATACTTGCCGCCCGCCCGACCATGCCAATCAGCGGCAAAGCGTAACGCCGCTGCATGATGCCCTGCAGCGTGACAATAGCGACGGCCAGCACGCCCATCAGCACCGAGAGCGAGGCCACCTCGTGCAGCATCGACGGGCCAAAGCTGGAGAGCGTCTGGTAGATGTACACGGGCAGCACGAAATAAGAGATGGGGATGCCGAGCATCGCCGGGATGCCGAAGTTGCCGAGGGCGGAAACAAAGGCCAGCGCCGCCCCGGCCCACAGCGCGGGTCGGCACAGCGGCAGAATAATGTCGATGAAAACTCGCCCAAGAGAAGCGCCATTCAGCCTCGCCGCCTCAATCTGTTCCTGCGGCAAACTTTGCAGCTGGGTGCGCAGGGTCAGGAACACCAGCGGCGCGTGCTGGATGCCGAGCAGGAAGGCGATCCCCTCCGCCGAATAAAGCGGATTGGGGCTGCCAAACCCCGGCGCCAGGCCGAGGCTGTTTAGCAGCACGCTGCCGGGGCCGAAAAGCTGCAGCCAGCTCAGGGCCGTGACCTGCGGCGGGATCATCATCGGCAGCATAAAGAGAAACGCCCAGGCCTGACGGCCCCGGATGTTCATCAGGCCGAGGCAAAAGGCAAACAGGCTGCCCAGCAGGAGGGAAAGCAGCGCCCCCAGGCCGCTGGTATAGACACTATTCCATAGTGCGACCCAGGTATTCGGGTTGCTGAGCACGCGGCCCAGGCTACTTTGGCCGCCCAGCCGCCAGTCCACCAACGCTGAGACCAGCAGCTGCAGGCTGGGGAGCAGGCTTAAGAGCGCAATGACGACGACAAGCAGGCGCAGCAGCCCTTTCATCAGGCTGCCGTCGTTAGGGCGGGACAATGCCGGGCTGAGCATCAATCAGCGGCTACCGAACAGGTCGGCAAAGCGCTTTTTGTTGGCGTCGGTGTCCGCCAACGCTTTGGCGGCATCAAACGGCATGATTTTGATGCTGTCGCGCGGTGGGAAGCCCTGCGGCACCGGCAGGCTGGCATCGGCAGGCAGATAGCCCTGTTTCAGTACCAGCGCCTGCCCCGCTTTGGAGAGCACGAAGTCGATAAACGCTTTTGCCGCTTCGGGATTTTTAGCGCCCTTCATCATCGCCACCGGCTCGGTGACAATGCTCACGCCCTCGGTCGGGAAGGCAAACTCAATCGGCGCGCCTTTGGCTTTCTCACGGATCGCCATGTAATCGACCAGCACGCCGTAAGCCTTGCTGCCGGAAGCAATGGCGTTCATCACCGCGCCGTTGCCGCTCTGCGGCATCGCCCCGTTGGCCTTCAGTTTTTCGTAGTACTGCCAGCCCAGCGTCGGCGCGCCCATAATCGCGGCCTGGTGGATCTGCGCCGCACCGGAGTATAGCGGGCTTGGCAGCGTAGTCATGTTCTTAAGCTCAGGTTTGAGCAAATCGAGCCACGAAGTGGGTTTGACCGGGGCTTTGCTGTGGTACGCAATGCCGGTGGTAATCAACTTGGTACCGTAGTAATAGCCGTCTTTGTCATAGAGCTGGACATCGAAGCGCGCCGCTTCCGGCGATTTGTAGGCCGCCAGCAGGTTTTGCTGCTTGAGGGATTCCATGGTCACGCTGTCGGCAATCAGCAGCACGTCCGGCGCTGCGCCCCCGGCCGCCATTTCCGCCTGTAAACGGGCGGTCAGCTTGCTGGTGCCGTCGCGGATCCATTTCACTTCGATGTCCGGGTTCGCTTTTTCGAAGGCGCTGACGGTGGTCTGCGCATCTTCATTGGGCTGGCTGGTGTAAAGCGTTAAGGTGGATTTTGCCAGAGCAGAAGCACTCATTGCCGCCAGCATCACCGTCAACAACACATGTTTTTTCATCATTTTATGTCCCTTTTTTCCGTGGCGACGATTAAACCAGCCGAATCTGACAAGAGTATGACCGAAGCCGGACTGGCACCGCAGCTGGCTGGCCTGAGGCACGTTAAGCGTAGCCCTTAATAGCCCTAACAGGAGGAAAACATTATTAATCCCGGTAAATAATGGACTATTTTTGATTGGTCACATATTGCCTTAAATTAAATTAACAGCATCAACCTTGTTATTTTAAAAAATAAGAAATCAACACATTATATATTGCACGCGCATGATGTTTTATATCAATCAAATAACAAATAAGCCAAACCCTGCACCAGACACATATAAAAATCGTGTGCGTTTATCTGGTTGCTATAATCATCGGGTGTTTGGCAAAGCGTTAAACACAGCAAGTAACATATTGCATATATTTATTTTATTTACCCCGGTCAAATAAATATATTATATGGAATATTCCGTTTTTATTTGACACACAGCATAAACATCCATTGTGGAGAACGTTGTTATGTTCAATGAAAAAGCGATCGACGCAGCAGAAGCGTACTTTAGTCAAATCCACGGTTTGAAAGGGGCTGAACTCCTGAGTGACAAACCCCCGCTCGTTCCCGGCCTGTCTCAGGATGGCGCCGTACAATATCAAACGTATCAATTCAATGATGCCCCCGCTAATTTAAAAAAACAGGTGGAGGCTGGCCGCGTATTAATGGAACGCTTCGTCGGCGTTGCCAGCGCAGCGGTAAATAAAAAAGCCCCTAACAGTGCCGATAAATATAATTATAAAGAGTGGAAAGAAGTCACCCAGCAGCTGCTCAACGCCTTCTTTACCGATCCGGTCTCAGGCGATAAAAGCCTGGACACGTCGGTCAAAGGAATTGAAATAGCCAAAACGGTGATTGAATTTGCCTGCAGCGTTATCGCGGGGAATGTTTCTGCTTTTGCTGCCTTCCTGAAAGGCTTTGGCGACGGGCTTAGCGCAGAAATGAATAAGACCACCGCCGACTACAATTACCTGTATGCTTATTCCACTCACGATTTATTTAAAGACAACAGCGGCAATATTTTCTATAAGCCCAGTTTCCTGGTCTACGGCACCTATTTCAGCCAGGCGCAAAAGAAAATAGCCACTTCATGCGGCTCTTACAATGAGGTGAACCTCAAGTTCGGGGTCAATACCGTAGGCGGTACCTTCAAAATTGAAGAGTACTTTAGCAACCCCACCTTCAAGAAACGGGTCGATGATTTCCTCGATAAATATGAAGGGAAAGCCATCGATGAGACCGACTCCTACTTCGACGGTATCTTTAATGATTCCTCCCCGGCAAAAGATTACCAGTTCAAAAAGGAGCATGCCTATTAGCCTGATTGCTTCCTGCCGTAGGATGGCCGGGCATAATACTGTGAGCAAGCCTGGCTGACTCTTGAAGGGGGTGGGCACCTGCTTAACGTCTCCGCCCTGGAAGGGTTACATTGTGGTTAGCCCCCGTCTGGTGTAAGCCACCCCATTCGGGGGCTAATACCTTTCTAATGCAGTTTATTGAAAAAATTGAGGGGCACGGCAGTTGAAAAGATAAGTGCCATATGAGTATGCCCAGCCCCGGACAAGAAGAAGCTTCAGGCTGGCGGGAGAAGCCCCCTCTCTGGCCACCCGAGGATAAAAGATGGCAATCTGATTAGCGCCTGCCCATACTTGGGTGAACGTTAATAGGGACATTGAGCGCAATCCCATGAGCAAATCGCTGCATACCTTCCTCCTCTCCTGCCTGTTATTTGTCGGCCTGTTGCTGACGGCCCAAAGCAGCCTGGCGGCCCCGACCGAAGACCAGGAACCCAGCCTGAAAGAGATTGCCGGGCAGCTAAAGCAATACAAGACGCAGATAGACAACATTAAGCAGCAGGTGTCGCAGACCAACACCGACAGCCGGCTGATTAAGCTGTTCGACACCACGCAAAAGCTCGGCGTGGAGGTGGATAGCCTGACCGCGCTGCTGCAGCCGATGCACGACAAAGTGCAGGCTCAGCTGCAGGTGCTGGGGCCTGCCCCGGAGACCGCTGCGGGGAATGAAACCGCCAGCGTGTCCCGGCAGCGCAACGCGCTGAACAGCGACAAAAAGCAGATTGATGAGGCCATCAGCACCTCGCAAAACCTGCAAACCAACATCCGGGCGCTGGGCATCCAGATAAACGATCTCCGACGCACCTATTTTAAATCCCAGCTGGCGTCGAACAGCGGGAGCATGTTGAGCGCCACCTTCTGGCTGCAGGAAGCTGACACCCAGGCCGTGGATATCCAGCGCTTCAATGCCTTTGGCGAGCAGCTACTGGAAACCTGGCAGGCGGCGTGGGAACCCGAGTTGTTCTGGGGCACCTTCTGGCTGTTCGTGGCTGCCGCCGCGATTGTGTTCGCTGGCTGCTACCTGATTGAGCGGCTGCTGGTCTGGATCGCCATCACCTGGTTGCCGGATGGTCGCCTGCGCCGCAGCTTCAATACGCTGGCCAGCACGTTAGTGACCATGTTTACTATCGCGCTGGCACTTTCCATTGTGAAAAGCGCCTTTTCCCGGGGGACGGAGTTCTCTCCCCAGGTGAACGATTTTGTCGACGGCTTTGTGCAGCTGGCCGTGTTCTGCTCATTGATTTATGGCGCTGGCCGCGCATTCCTTTCCCTGAACCGCCCTTCATGGCGGCTCGTACAACTCGACGACAGCGTGGCCGAAAGCGTGCGTTACTTTCCACCGCTGCTGGCCATTCTCGGCCTGCTCATTGGCTGCCTCGACCTGATTAATAATACGATTGGCGCCAGTCTCGGCACCACGATCCGCGCCAACGGGCTGATTGCTGCCGTTATGGCCAGCGTGCTGCTGACCATGATGCTGCGCGTGCAGCACGCCCACCGGCGGCTGGAAAAAAATGGCGAGCCTGCCGAGAAGCGCTCCCGGATCGACGCCTTAGTCTGCCTGCTGGTCATGCTCGCTTCGCTGGCGATTCTGGCTTCGCTGCTTGTCGGCTACATCGCCTTCGCACGCTACCTGACTTACCAGGTCATCTGGTTCGGCATGGTGCTGGTGGCGTTTTATTATCTGGTGACCTTCGCCACCGACTTTTTCGCCGCCGTGTTTTCACCGCACACCGCCCCCGGCCAGGCAATGAAAAAGTCGCTGCGGTTTAAAGACCGACACCTTGAACAGCTGGCCGTGGTGTTTACCGCCTTCACCAAGTGCGCGCTGATACTCATGACCATCATCGCGCTGTTTAACGGCACCTTCGGCACCACCACCCCGAGCCTGCTTATCAGCAAGCTGGTGACGATTTTAAGCGGCGACGGGCTGAAGCAATTGCACATCGTGCCCGGCAACCTGCTGAACGCCGTGCTTTGCCTGGTGATTGGCCTGTACATTCTGCGCGTAACCCAGCGCTGGCTCAGCCAGGAGCTGCTGCCCAAAACCATTGCCGATATCGGCATTCGCGCGTCATTGATTACGCTGTTTACCAACGTCGGCTACGTGCTGCTGATCCTCATCACCCTGGCCGCGCTGGGCATTCAGTGGAACAACCTGGCCTGGATTGTCAGCGCCCTGTCGGTGGGGATCGGCTTTGGCCTGCAGGAGATTGTGAAGAACTTTATCTCCGGCCTGATCCTGCTCACCGAACGCCCGGTCAAGGTCGGCGATATGATCGGCATCGGCGGCATTGAGGGCGACGTGCGGCGAATCAACGTGCGCGCCACGGAGATCCAGCTCAGCGACCGCTCGACGATGATCGTCCCCAACTCGCAGCTGATTTCCCAGAACGTGCGCAACGCCACAATGGGCAATGCTCAAGGCGTGGTCACCATCGCCCTGACCTTCCCGACCAACATTGACCCGGAGCTGGTGCGCGATTTGCTGCTCAGCGCCTACCAGGACTATGAGGTGATCCTCCCGACGCCTGCGCCCTATGTACGCTTCAGCCAGTTGGGGCCGGAAGGCATTATCCTGAGCGTGACTGGCTATGTCGCCAGCCCGCGCATGGTCGGCTCCAGCAAAAGCGAACTGTTGTTTAATATCCTCAAGCTGCTGCGCAAAAATGAGGTGAATCTGTCCAGCCCGCAGGAAGTTGTTTTTATGAAGCAGCGGGCGAAAGCTTTGGACGATGACGATGAGTTTTCGTCTTAAGTGAATCTGAATTTTGGAGCGGCTTAACACTTACTGACTATTCAGGACTTTCCTTATCACTGCTGCGTTGAATGGGGATGCCTTAGTCCTTACCCTCCACATGGAGAGTGGATTTATAAGGATATAAATACATGCTGGCGATTAAATGGCTACATCGTCTTTTAACGGTCACTCTGCTATTGGTTGTGATTGGCTATGCCTGGATGAACTTCAGCCCTTCAAACCCGATCCATCCCCTGAAACGGACATATCAGGTTAACCACAATACCTGGCTGTATATGACAGAACAAAACAGCGGCGGCGCAACCGTCCCTGTCGCCTGGCGCTACTACCTGAGCAATCAATTAAGTGGCGACGACAGCGATATTGCCCGCCAGCTAAGTACTGCGACACCGATCGTTGTCGGCTATGGCACCATTACCGACATTCAGATGGATGATAAAAACGTTATTTCTGTCACCTACAGCGGGAAAGTGCTGTCGCTATCTGACGATGTGACGCAGGTTCGCTTCCAGATACAACCACACTAAAACTAACTTCCCCTGCCCGCCTTCGCCGTGCTTTGTCACAGCGAAGGCGGGACGCCGTTTATTTAGTGCAGACCCTGCACCAGTTCGCCGCTAATCCACGCCAGCCCTTTCTTCGTGCGCACGAAGCGCGGCGCAGTTAAATTCTCTTCCAGCAGGCTGAACAGCTGGCTGAGAAGATCCGTCATCTGCACCTGTTGAGCCTGCCCCAGCTGCTGGCCCAACAGTACCTGGGTTACGGCGCTGCAATACTCGCAGAGCACATCGGAATCGGCTTCCGACACGGTGCAGGGCGCCGCTTCTTGCCCTTCTTCCACCGTTAACCGCTCAATGAGGTGCTGCGGCAACTGATGCGTTAATACCACTCTCAGCACGTTAAACCCCGCCAGCAAACGTCCCACCAGCGCGATATATTCGGCATGGCTATGTGTTTCGGCTAATTCATCCATCCAGCAGCTGCAAATATCCAGCACATGAAATAAATCGTCCTTTGCGCCCAGCGGCATTTTTAATAACGCTGCGATGTCCTTAGCAATAATCGTTTGATCCTTCGTCATTTCCGTGTACGCGAATGTGTTACTATCGGCGTTAGCCATAATGTGACTCCTGGTTAGTTACGTTGTGGTTAGCCCTCGTCTGGTGTTGGTGCACCTTTCGGGGGCGAATTCTGTTCTTCGGTTATTTCTGATTGCTTCTTGAGTATCAACTTCTGTTTTTATACTGGATAAGTCAACAGTGGTTGGGTTTAAAATTATTGGAAACCTAAAAAACTCGAGGGGGATCGCGGAAATGTGATAATTGGGGAGTTGGGTTGCATTTGGGGGTGATAACTTTGATTTGGTTTTATTAGGTTGTTTATTATTTTCTTTCAAGTCAAAAGTTTTCAATAAACATTACGGAAATTCATTGTGTTTTATAAAATTGATTGATATTTAAAATTTTCAATCAACATAATGTTTTGCTAATAATTGGCTATGGCAAAGTTTGCCCTGTATAGAGCTCATCTATGTTCATGGCATGCATAAAGCCTACCAATATTAGCAGTTGAGTTTTCATCGAGTTAATGCAAACTTCTCTATCTATTTTCAATAGTCCTCTTTGAGCGAAAAGCGGACATGCTGATATTACCAAAAAAGCTTTGAAGGAGCGCAGATTGCAATATATATTCTGTTAGAAATAATTTAAGTGGCGTCTAATGGACATGACAATTATTACCCCTGATAATCTAGGGCTTAAAACTCTAAAATCCTTGGCTATCAGTGGCGTTCAACATGCTGCGCAGACTGGAAGAAAACTGGCTGAACGAGCAAAATTGTTTCGATAAGTCGGGCGAAAACTGTTAGGGGCTCATGCTGATAACCAGCTCATTGGCGTATGTGGGCTGAACCAAGATCTACATAGATGTTCAATTCGTGCTGAGCGACTACGGCATCTTTATGTAAGTATTGGATGGCGTAGAGTACTGATTGTTGTCAACACTGATCAGTGTGATTCTGGAAAGGTCAAATCATTGGTTTGTTTTTATTGTCAAAAAATGTGTTACTATCGGTATTACATTTCATAAACAGGCTGGTTTTACTCCATTATCATATATCGACAATGTTATCTGCAGTATATGATTTGAAAAGCAATTTGAGTGAATCATCGATTTTGCTGGGCGGAACGTTTAGTCCACTTTACTAGTGTTTTATTTTGTACATTTCATCAATGAAAAGAGTTATACAAAAAAGTAACTTTCATTCATGGCGAATATTTAACAGGATATATTATGGCAGTTAAATCCAAAACAAGTAAAATGATATGGGGTAAAGCAGCAGCACGATGTTCGATATGCAGAGAGATACTTATTGAAGGAAAAAATGAAAATAGTAGTCATCTCATTACCATTGGCGAAATCGCTCATATTGTTGCTGAAAAGAATGATGGACCTAGAGGAAAAAGTAATTTAACTCCTATGGAAAGGGATGATGTTGAAAATCTGCTCCTCCTTTGCCAAAAACACCATACCATAGTAGATAATGACACTAACTTATACACTGTTGAGAAACTAAAAGGAATTAAAAATATTCATGAGCTATGGGTTGATAATAAATTAAACACTAGCCCATCTTGGGAAGCAAAAATAGAACAAGCTTATTATTTAAACATCCCAAGACTATCAATTTTATCATCTGATTTAAATGAAGAAGCCAATAAATATAACCTTGAAAAAATAGATACACTATCTAATCTTGGAATGGATCTTTTTTATCTTATGGAAAACTTCAAGAGTACAATCAATAAAATTGACTTGAAATCAATTCCATTAAATGAAGCCATATCATATCCTGATGATATCGTTGGGTGTTATGTGAGCTTTACTGAAAGATTTAGAACAAAAGATATAATAATTCCAGGCTCGTATGGAATAAAAACCACACCTCAAGAAAAATTAAACCCTCACATATATACCAATATAGATGGCTACAAAATAGTTTTATCAATTAATTACAAATGGATAACAACTTCAACAGCTTACTGTTTCTTTAGACCGAGCGGTGGTCATAGCAATTTTTCAGGGTATGGCATAGTAAATGATATTGATACTACTGCTAAAGTTATTTACATAACACCATACATTATTGGTTTAAAGAAAGAAAAACCACATCCGATTTTATTAAAAAGAGCTCATGGCGATGAAAGGGAATTAGAAGAGTTAATAAGTAACAATAGTAAAAATCCAAAGAATTCAGATGTGCATTGGAATGGAGATATTGATGAATGTAATTGTTGTGGCTTTGATTTTTCATACCTGAATTATATGGTGGATGCAATAGTAAACGGTTGTGGTTTTAATATGTGCGCCACCTGTTTTTTAAAATCACACAAAAAACTTGGCATGGGTTATGGGCAAGCATATATAAAAGAAGGTAAAAAGTGGAGATACATTGCGGGTTGAGACTGTTCTAATATTACCTATGTCCGCTTTTGGCACACAGCGGACATTACAACTACCCAATAATCTAATAAACATTGACTAAAACCCACCTATCAATACTAGTAGGCCACCGTTCCGAACCGAGCCTTACCACCTTTTACCGCCAACTAGACAACCCATACAACAATCGTTACAGCTATCACGATCGATGCAAACGCTCATCAGATATATGTTTAGGTTATTTCCTCTTCACAAAATCTGATACATCACACATCCCAATATGCGATGCATCACATTCCTCGCTGATTACAAATTATTCACTCCCTGCTTTATCCCCCCAACCTCATCCAACGCAAAGTTAACTCGATACTTAACATCATTCATTTCATAGAGCAGGTTATAGGTGACATCTTTCTTAAGCGTCAGGTTAAAGCAATGATCCGGGTATTTTTTCTGAACATAGTTTTCAAAAAACAAAGGCTGCCGATAGGTATCTTCTGAGGAAGTTAAAAGATAGTAGGTGATAACATCACCTTCTTTCGACTTAATGCAAATTACGTCACTGTTCTTTTGATAAACAGTGCCCGCGTTTCTAAACTCCAGCCGATCGCCAACGCAGCCAGAAATGAGAAATATCAGAACAAGTATAAGATTTTTCATGCTGAATAAATTCCTTTTTAAAAGGGGCATCCCGCCCCTTCCCTTTTAACACGTTAACGCAAGCCGTTAATCACCCCTTCCGCCCCACCAGCTCAGCAATCCGCACAATCACCGCCACGGCTTTCTCCATCCCTTCCAGGGTCACGAACTCGTGCTTGCCGTGGTAGTTATAGCCGCCGGTGAACAGGTTCGGGCACGGCAGGCCTTTGAAGGACAGCTGGGCGCCATCGGTGCCGCCGCGGATCGGCTTCATGATCGGCTCGATGTCGCAGTCGCGCATGGCCTGCTGGGCCACTTCGACAATATAAGGATGCTCGGCCACCTTCTCGCGCATGTTGTAATAGCTGTCTTCTATGACCAGCTCGATATAGCAGTCCGGGTGCAGGCCTTTGCCGACTTTCTTGGCGATCTCCATCATCCGGCGCTTGCGGGCTTCGAACTGCTCGCGGTCGAAGTCGCGGATGATGTAGTGCATCTCGGCGCGGTCGACGGAGCCTTTCATGGTGTTCAGGTGGTAGAAGCCTTCGTAGCCTTCGGTGCATTCCGGGCTTTCGTCCGCCGGGACTTCGGCGTGGATGCGCGCCGCCAGCGACAGGGCGTTCACCATCACGCCTTTGGCGGTGCCGGGGTGCACGTTGTTGCCGACGATTTTGATGGTCACGGACGCGGCGTTGAAGTTCTCACTTTCCAGCTCGCCCACGCCGCCGCCGTCCACGGTGTAGGCCCATTCGGCGTTAAAGGCGTCGACGTCGAAGAAGTGCGCGCCCTTCCCAACTTCCTCGTCCGGGGTAAAGGCCACGCGGATATCGCCGTGCGGCACGTTTTTGCCTTTTAATACCGCCAGCGCGGTCATGATTTCCGCCACGCCCGCCTTGTCGTCCGCGCCCAGCAGGGTTTTACCGTCGGTGGTGATCAGCGTCTGGCCCATTAGCTGGTGCAATACGGGGAACATCACCGGGGAAAGGATCTCATCGCCGATGCCGAGCGCAATGTCGCCGCCGCGGTAGTTCTCGACGATCTGCGGGTTCACGTTTTTGCCGGTGAAGTCCGGCGCGGTGTCAACGTGGGAGATAAAGCCAATGGCCGGGACAGCGTGCCCGACGTTCGACGGCAGCGTGCCCATCACCGTGCCGTGGTCGCTGAGCGTAACGTCCACCAGCCCCAACTGCTCCAGCTGCTCTTTTAGCAGGCGCAGGAGCTTCCATTGCCCTTCGGTGCTCGGCACCTGCTTAACGCCGGGCCTGGATTGCGTGTCCAGAGAGACATACTGCAAAAAGCGCTCAAGTAATTTATCCATTTAGCCACCCTCGTTTTTAGTGACATCAATTATCAATAAGCCGCATCGGGCAAATATTGCGTCAGGTCACTTTTAGTCGGTTACGGAAAAAAATAGTTTTCGCACAACCTGACCCGGTCTCAGTAAAGTATCCCTTTAACCGTAGACGATAACGGCCACGGTTTCTGGCCATCGGGATTGGCGATCCCGTCGCTTTGCCGTAGAATGCCAGCCCTTACTCAACGTGCCAAAACCCAAGGTGGTTAATCACAAACCCCGTATCCTTCGCTCCGGATACGTCATTTATGGGACAGCGTAAAAAATTGAAAAAACAGCCTCGTTCGCACTCCATGCTGGTCAACCTGGCGGGAGTCGCCAAGCGCTTTGATGGTAAATCCGTAATTTCTGACTTCTCCCTCACCATTAATCATGGTGAATTCCTGACGCTGCTCGGCCCTTCCGGCTGCGGCAAAACCACCGTACTGCGCCTTATCGCCGGGTTAGAAACCGTCGATGCCGGGCAAATCACGCTCGATAATCAGGACATCACCCATGTGCCTGCCGAGCACCGCCACGTGAATACCGTTTTCCAGAGCTACGCCCTGTTTCCGCACATGACGGTGTTTGAAAACGTCGCCTTTGGCCTGCGGATGCAGAAAACGCCGGCGGCGGAAATCACGCCGCGCGTGACCGAAGCGCTGAAAATGGTGCAGCTGGAAGAGTTCGCCCAGCGCAAGCCGAACCAGCTTTCCGGCGGCCAGCAGCAGCGCGTGGCCATTGCCCGCGCGGTGGTGAACAAGCCTCGACTACTGCTGCTTGATGAGTCGCTGTCGGCGCTGGACTACAAGCTACGCAAGCAGATGCAGAACGAGCTGAAAGCCCTGCAGCGCAAGCTCGGCATTACGTTTGTGTTCGTCACGCACGATCAGGAAGAAGCCCTCACTATGTCCGACCGTATCGTGGTGATGCGCGACGGTAAGATTGAGCAGGACGGCACGCCGCGAGAAATTTATGAAGAGCCAAAGAACCTGTTTGTGGCGAGCTTCATCGGCGAGATCAATATCTTTGAGGCGACGGTGCTCGAACGCATCGACGAGCAGCGCGTGCGGGCGAACGTGGAAGGCCGCGAATGCCACATCTTCGTGAACCAGCCGGTGAGCGTCGGACAGAGCCTGAAGGTGCTGCTGCGCCCGGAAGATTTGCGCGTGGAAGAGGTAAACGACGCCCGGGAAGTGGACGGGCTGATTGGCTACGTGCGCGAGCGCAACTACAAAGGCATGACGCTGGAGTCTACCGTCGAGCTGGAAAACGGCAAGATGGTGATGGTCAGCGAGTTCTTTAACGAAGACGACCCGGACTTTGACCATACGCTGGATCAAAAAATGGCGGTGACCTGGGTAGAAAGCTGGGAGGTTGTGCTGGCAGATGAAGAGCTCGCGTAAATTCCAGAATGTGGTGATTGCTACCGTGGTGGGCTGGCTGCTGCTGTTTGTCTTCCTGCCCAACCTGATGATCATCGTCACCAGCTTCCTGACTCGCGATAACGACAACTTCGTGAGACTGGTGTTTACGCTGGATAACTACACCCGGCTGGCCGACCCGCTGTATGCCCAGGTGCTGCTGCACTCGCTGAACATGGCGGCGATAGCCACCCTGGCCTGCCTGGTGATCGGCTACCCTTTCGCCTGGTTCCTGGCGCGGCTGCCCGAGAAGGTGCGCCCGCTGCTGCTGTTCCTGCTGATTGTGCCGTTCTGGACCAACTCGCTGATCCGCATTTACGGGCTGAAGATTTTCCTCAGCACCAAGGGCTATCTCAACGAGTTCCTGCTGTGGCTGGGGCTTATTGATACGCCGATCCGCATCATGTTCACCCCGAGCGCGGTGATTATCGGCCTGGTGTATATCCTGCTACCGTTTATGGTGATGCCGCTTTACTCCAGCATTGAGAAGCTGGACAAGCCGCTGCTTGAGGCGGCGCGGGATCTCGGCGCCAGCAAGCTGCAAACTTTTGTGCGCATTATTCTGCCGCTGACCATGCCGGGGATTGTCGCCGGCTGCCTGCTGGTGATGCTGCCGGCGATGGGTTTGTTCTACGTGTCGGATTTGATGGGCGGCGCGAAGAACCTGCTGATCGGCAACGTGATTAAGAGCCAGTTCCTCAACATTCGCGACTGGCCGTTCGGCGCGGCGACGAGCATTACGCTGACGCTGGTAATGGGCCTGATGCTGCTGGTCTACTGGCGCGCGGCGCGCCTGCTTAACAAGAAGGTGGAACTGGAATGATCGGACGCCTGCTTCGCGGCGGCTTTATGTCCGCCATTTACGCTTTTTTGTATATCCCGATCGTCATCCTGATCGTGAACTCGTTCAATAGCTCTCGCTTCGGCATTAACTGGCAGGGGTTCACCACCAACTGGTACAGCCTGCTGATGAATAACGACAGCCTGCTGCAGGCCGCAAAGCATTCGCTGACGATGGCGGTGTTTTCTGCCAGCGCCGCCACGCTTATCGGCTCGCTTACCGCCGTGGCGCTGTACCGCTATCGCTTTCGGGGCAAGCCGTTCGTCAGCGGGATGCTGTTTGTGGTGATGATGTCCCCGGACATCGTGATGGCTATCTCGCTGCTGGTGCTGTTTATGCTGCTGGGCGTGTCGCTTGGCTTCTGGTCGCTGCTGTTTTCCCACATCACCTTCTGCCTGCCGTTTGTGGTGGTCACCGTTTACTCGCGCCTGAAAGGGTTCGACGTGAAGATGCTGGAAGCGGCGCGTGACCTGGGCGCGAGCGAGCTGACTATTCTGCGCAAGATTATTCTGCCGCTGGCGATGCCCGCCGTGGCCGCAGGCTGGCTGCTGAGCTTTACCCTGTCGATGGACGATGTGGTGGTGTCTTCGTTCGTCACCGGGCCGAGCTACGAGATCCTGCCGCTAAAAATTTACTCGATGGTCAAGGTCGGCGTTTCGCCGGAAGTGAACGCCCTGGCCACTATTCTGCTGTTACTTTCACTGCTGCTGGTGATCGCCAGCCAGCTGATTCTTCGCGATAAAACTCAACCTCAGGGGACGTTAAAATGAAAAAATGGCCACGCCACCTGCTTGCTGCGGGCGCTCTGGCGCTTAGCTTCGGCGCTGCACATGCCGACGACAGCAAGACGCTTTATTTCTACAACTGGACCGAGTATGTGCCGCCGGGCCTGCTGGAGCAGTTCACCAAAGAGACCGGCATCAAGGTGATTTATTCGACCTATGAGTCGAACGAAACCATGTACGCCAAGCTCAAGACCTACAAAGACGGCGCGTATGATTTAGTGGTGCCATCCACCTACTTTGTGGCGAAGATGCGCAAAGAAGGGATGATCCAGAAGATCGACAAGAGCAAGCTCAGCAACTTTAAAAATCTCGACCCGGATATGCTGAACAAGCCGTTCGATCCGAATAACGACTATTCCATCCCGTATATCTGGGGCGCCACGGCAATTGGCGTGAACAGCGATGCTATCGATCCGAAGAGCGTCACCAGTTGGGCCGACCTGTGGAAGCCGGAGTATAAGCAAAGCCTGCTGCTGACCGACGACGCGCGCGAAGTGTTCCAGATGGCGCTGCGCAAGCTTGGCCTGTCCGGCAACACCACCGATCCGAAAGAGATTGAGGCCGCGTACCACGAGCTGCAAAAGCTGATGCCCAACGTGGCGGCGTTTAACTCCGACAACCCGGCCAACCCGTATATGGAAGGTGAAGTGAACCTCGGTATGGTGTGGAACGGCTCGGCCTATGTGGCTCGTCAGGCCGGAACGCCGCTGGAGATCGTCTGGCCGAAGGAAGGCGGGATTTTCTGGATGGATAACCTGTCGATTCCGGCCAACGCGAAGAACGTCGACGGCGCGCTGAAGCTGATCAACTTCCTTCTGCGTCCGGACGTGGCTAAGCAGGTGGCGGAAACCATCGGCTACCCGACGCCAAACCTCGAAGCCCGCAAGCTGCTGCCGAAGAACGTGGCGGAAGATAAGTCGCTGTACCCGGATGCAGAGGTGATTAAGGCTGGCGAGTGGCAGAATGATGTGGGTGACGCGAGCGCGCTGTATGAGTCTTATTATCAGCGGTTGAAGGCGGGGCGGTAGGTTTACCCTCACCCCGGCCCTCTCCTGGAAGGGAGAGGGAGAAAACAATTGATTTATGCTCGATCCAGTTCCCTCTCCCCTTTGGGGAGAGGGTTAGGGTGAGGGGCTCAGAAGAACTACAATCCCTTCAAAAGCTTATCCACAAACTCCGGCACCACCTGGCTCGCCAGGCCGTAATGCTTCTCTTCAAACTCGCTGCCGACCTGGCTTGGCTCCAGATTCAGCTCCACGGTGTGCGCCCCCTGCAAACGGGCCTCGTGCACAAAGCCTGCCGCCGGGTAAACGTGCCCGGAGGTGCCGATAGCAATAAAGTAATCTGCGGTGGCAATCGCCTGATAAATCTCGTCCATGCCAAGCGGCATTTCGCCGAACCAGACGACGTGCGGGCGCAATGCCGAGGAAATCTGGCAGCAATGGCAGCGGTCTTCCGGGGTAATGTCGTCCTGCCAGTCCAGCACCTGGCCGCTGCTGGCGCAGCGAACCTTGAGCAGCTCGCCGTGCATGTGGATGACGTTTTTACTGCCCGCCCGCTCGTGGAGGTTGTCGATATTCTGGGTGACCAGCACAAAATGGTCGCCCAGCGCCTCTTCCAGTTTCGCCAGCGCCAGGTGTGCGGCGTTGGGCTGGATTTCCGGCTGCTGAAGCTGGCGGCGGCGGTCATTATAAAAACGCTGCACCAGCGCCGGGTCACGGGCGAAGCCTTCCGGCGTCGCCACGTCTTCAACGCGGTGCTCTTCCCACAGCCCGTCGGCGGCCCGGAAGGTACGAATACCTGATTCAGCGGAGATCCCCGCCCCGGTCAGTACAACAACTCTTGGTCTGTCCATCGCTTCCGGCCCTGTCCTGTCTCTGAAAAAGATGCGCTGACGCAAACGTTGGCGCAGCAGGCGTTTGTTCTTCCGAAACCGGCTCAGCCGGTGCTGACGACGAGAAAGCATGACTTACTCCGTGTAGTGGAGGAATGCCGCGCCACGCATACCGCCTGCGTCACCGTGGCGCGCCTGTTCAATACGCGGCACTGCAGCAACCGGCAGCAGGTACTTCGGCAGGCGTTCCGGCAGTTGGGCGTAGATATCGCTAAAGTTAGACAATCCTCCGCCAATCACCACCAGATGCGGGTCAATTGAGGTCAATAAATTGCCGAGGCAGGCGGCCAGCAGCTCCAGGAAGCGGTCCACGTGCTCGATGGCCTGCTCGTCGCCCTGGCGGTAGCGGGAGATGATCTCTTTCGCGTCCAGCGGCTCCTGGTAGAAGTGCTGCCACAGCCAGGCAAAACCGCGCCCTGAGAGATAGTTTTCAATGCAGCCGTTTTTACCGCAGCCGCAGCGAGTAAACGGAATGTCGCGCCCAAGGATTTCCAGCGCGTCCACAGGCAGGCGGGTATGTCCGAATTCGCCGGTGATGTAGCTGCGGCCGGTGATAGATTTGCCGTTGATGATGATGCCGCCGCCGACGCCAGTGCCGAGGATCAGGCCCATCACCACCGGGTAGTTGAGGAACTCGTCGTCCCAGGCTTCGGAAAGCGCGAAGCAGTTGGCGTCGTTGTCGATGCGCACGTCGCGCTCAAGCATGGCGCTGAGGTCTGCACGAAGGGGTTTGCCGCTGGCAGCCGGAACGTTAGCGGCATACAGCGTGCCGTCGTCGGTTTCCGGCATACCCGGAATGCCAATGCCGACCGAGCCGCGGCAGTTAAACTTCTCGTCGGCCTGCTCCACCAGCCCGACCACCGCGTCGAGGAAATTTTCGTAACTGTCATGAGGAGTAGCAACCCGGGCTTCCCAAAGTAAACGCCGCTGCTGGTCGTAAACGCCGAGTGCAATCTTAGTGCCGCCGATATCAAATCCGTAATACATCGCTGCTCCCAATGCCCGCTGTGCCTCAAGCTGCGCCTGGGTTCTGCCGGGTCACAGCTCGAATGATGTAGGGCAAATTATAGTTAATTGAATTTATTGTCCGCTTAGCACCCTTGCCGGATCGATATTGCTTGCGCGCCGGGCCGGGTACCAGCTAGCCAGAAGGCTAAGGACCAGCGCCGTCACCAGAACGTAAACCACGTCCAGCCAGTGCAGCTCAGAAGGTAAGAAATCAATGAAATAAATATCACCGGACAGGAAATGGTGCCCGATGAGTTTTTCAATCACGCCGATAATGTTGGTCAGCTGCCACGAAGCCAGCACGCCAACCACCACGCCGCTGACGCTGCCCAGCAGCCCGGCCAGCAGCCCGTACCAGACGAAAATAGCGCGAATCAGGCCGTCTTTGGCCCCCAGCGTGCGCAGCACCGCGATGTCGCTGCTCTTGTCTTTCACCGCCATCACCAGCGTGGAAACGATGTTAAAGCAGGCCACGCCGATCACCAGCACCATCGCCAGATACATGATGGCGCGGATCATCTGGATGTCGCGGTACATATAGCCGTAGGTATCAATCCAGCTGCTGATACGCACGTAGGAATTGGTTGCCAGCCCCGCGTCACGCACCAGTTGACGGGCGTTAAACACGTCATTCACCTTGATGGCTATCCCCGTAACGCTATCGCCCATGTCCAGGTAGCCCTGTGCATCCTGCAGCGGCACCATCGCCAGGCTGTGATCCAGCTGGCCGCTAAGGGATAGAATACCGGCGATTTGCAGCCTGACGCGCTTGGGCTGCATCAGTTTGGTGCCGCCGTCGTTGTTGGGGATCATGATCGACACCCAGTCGCCCTGCTTCACCTTCAGCGCGTCCGCCACGCCTTTGCCCATGATGATTTGCTGCTGCCCGGCCTTGAAGTTCGCCCAGGCATTGTTCTGGACGTATTGTGGCAGAGCGCTCAGCTGCGTTTCCTGCACCGGATCAACGCCCTTCACCTCAACGGCGCGCAGATTCGCCCCGCTTTCCACCAGCCCGGTAAAGCGAATATACGGCGCGGCGGCCACGATGCCTTTGACGCCTTCCACCTCGGGCAGCGCCCGCTGCCAGTTGCTAAAGGGCTGGTTCACCGGCTCAATGTCACCGTGGGGCACCACGGCAAGAATGCGGTTTTTCAGCTCGCGCTCGAAGCCGTTCATCGCGCTCAGGCCGACAATCAGCACCGCCACGCCCAGCGCGATGCCGAGCGTGGAGATCACCGAGATCAGCGACACCATGCCGCTGCGGCGTCGCCCGCGGCTGAAACGCAGACCAATCAATAGAGAAAGCGGGGAAGCCATTACTCCGCTCCCATCAAGGTCAGATCGCTGGTTAAGCGGCCATCGCGCATTTCCAGCTGGCGGGACATGCGTTTCGCCAGCTGCAGATCGTGGGTAACGACCAGGAATGCGGTGCCCTGACGCACGTTCAGTTCGCCCAGCAGCTCGAAAATGCTGTCGGCGTTGCGCGCATCCAGGTTGCCGGTCGGCTCATCCGCCAGCACCAGACGCGGGTTGTTCACCAGCGCACGGGCAATCGCCACGCGCTGACGTTCGCCGCCCGACAGCTCCGACGGGCGGTGGCTGCTGCGGTGATCCAGCCCCACGGCGGCCAGCATCTCCAGCGCGCGCTTCTGCACTTCTTCCGGCTTTTTCTTGCCAATGAGCAGCGGCATCGCCACGTTTTCCAGCGCGGTGAAGTCCGGCAGCAGGTGGTGGAACTGGTAGATAAAGCCCAGCTCGCGGTTACGCAGCTCCGCCTTCGCCGCCGACGAGAGTTTGCTCATCGCCTGGCCGTTGAAGACCACGTCGCCGGAGGTCGGCGTGTCCAGGCCGCCCAGCAGGTGCAGCAAGGTACTTTTGCCGGAGCCGGAGCTGCCGACAATCGCCATCAGCTCACCCGCGTTGATGCTGAAGCTGACATCGTGCAGCACATCCGTTTGCACTTTGCCTTCCTGATAGCGTTTGCACAGGTTGTCACACTGCAACAGGACAGAATTACTCATAACGTAAAGCCTCAGCGGGTTGAGTCGCGGCGGCGCGCCACGAAGGGTAAAGCGTGGACAGCAAAGCAATGGCCATCGCCACAATGGCAATCACCACAACCTGTACCGGTTCGATGGCGACCGGCAGGGCCGCGCCATCAAGCAGGATGCCGATGATCGGCATTAAATTATTCAACTGGCTGGCAAGCAGCGCCCCGAGTAAAGCCCCGAGCAGCGCGCCAATCACGCCCGCGCCCGCGCCCTGCACCATAAACACGGTCATGATCTGGCGGCGGGTTAGCCCCTGGGTTTGCAGAATCGCCACTTCGCCCTGCTTTTCCATCACCAGCAGGCCAAGGGAGGTAATGATGTTAAAAGCGGCGACGGCCACGATCAGGCTCAGCAGCAGCCCCATCATGTTTTTCTCCATGCGCACGGCCTGGAACAGCTCGCCTTTGCGCTCGCGCCAGTCTTTCCATTCGGTGCCCTGCGGCAGCGTTTGTTGGCTCAGCACATCGACCTTGAGCGGCTCAGCCAGCCACAAACGCCAGCCGGTGATATTGCCCGCCGGGTAGCGCATCAGGCGTGAGGCGTCCTGCTGGTTGACCAGCATCTGGTAGCCGTCCACTTCGCTGTTGGCGGCGAAGGTACCAATCACGGTGAACAGACGCTGGCTCGGCAAACGCCCCATCGGCGTAAACTGGCTGGCAGACGGCACCATAATGCGGATGGTTTCCCCACGCTTAACGCCCAGTGAACCGGCAAGCTGCTCGCCGAGGATGACGTTGTACTGCCCGGCCACCAAATCGGCCTGCTTAACGTTCACCAGGTACGGGGAAAGCGGATCTTTCTCGTCCGGCTGCACGCCCAGCATTACGCCCACGCCCACGCTGCGGGCGCTTTGCAGCACCACGTCACCGGTAGTCAGCGGCGCAATACGCGTCACGCCCTGAAGCTTCAGGGAATCGGCGGGAAGTTGCTGGGGATTAATAGAGCCGGAAGGTGAGGTGATCAACGCCTGCGGCATCAGGCCGAGGATGTTGTTTTGCAGCTCACGTTCGAAGCCATTCATCACCGAAAGGACCGTGACCAGCGCCATCACCCCGAGGGTGATACCAATCGTCGACAGCCAGGAGACAAAGCGGCCGAAGCGGTCCGCTGCTCGCCCACGCATGTAGCGCAGGCCTATAAATAACGCGACAGGTTGATACATGAAATCCGTCTTGTTGCGGGTTGCCTAAGCAAAGATCCGGGAAGTATACGACACCTCCCCGGCCAAATGAATTCCGTCGACTAAATTATTCCCGTTACATCTCAAGTGCCTGCACCTTTTCCTAAATTTACCAAATCAGCGCCAAAAACAGACAATTAAGGTCGAGATCGCATCGGTTTGACACCAGGATAGCAGGCCCATGACAACTGGAGCCCGTCACGACGCGGATATCGCATGAAGAAAAAGCAACTTTGGATCAACCAAATCAAAGGATTATGCATTTGCCTGGTGGTTATCTACCATTCGGTGATTACCTTCTACCCTCACCTCACATCTCTCGGGCCCGGCCTAAATCTTTATGTCGCCAAACTCTGGGTTTACCTTAATCTCTACCTCGCACCCTTCCGAATGCCGGTATTCTTCTTTATTTCAGGTTACCTGATCACCCGCTACATCCATGAAGTGAAATGGCGCGACAGCGTGGACAAGCGTCTGTGGAACATTTTTTACGTGTTACTGCTGTGGGGCTTGATCCAGTGGATCGCGCTGACGCACCTTAACCAATGGCTGGCACCCGACCTTGAGCGTAACCCGACGTCCAACGCCGCCTACGCCGACTCGCTGGGGCACTTTGCTCTTAGCATGGCAAAGGCCAGCACCAGCCTGTGGTATCTCTACGCCCTGCTGGTTTACTTCGTGATGTTTAAAGCCCTGCGCCGCTACCGCATCCCGGTGCTGCTGGCGCTGATGGGCATCAACGTTGTTATCGCCTTTGTACCGCTGCCGTGGTGGGGGCTGAACAGCGTGGTGCGGAATATGGTGTATTACGGCCTCGGCGCCTGGTTTGGCCCTTTGCTGATGGCCTGGATGAAGGACTTCCGCTTTTCGCAACACCCGTTTGTCTGCGCAGGCATAGCCCTGGGATCGCTGGCGCTTTACTTTGTCAACGTGCCGCTGGTGATTTCACTGGTGTCTATCGTAGCTATCCTGCGCGGGTTCTATTTGCTGAACGGCTGGCGCGAAGCACGTGAAGACAGCTTCCTGAACGTGGTGGGCTCGAATACGATTGCCATTTACACCACGCACCGCATTTTGATCGAGGCGATAAGCCTGGTGATGCTGGCTAAAATCAACAGCGGTGGGCTTTCTGACACGCTGGTGCTGGCGATTCTGCTGGTCTACCCGTTTGTTAGCCTGGGCATTTGTACGCTGGTTGGCCTCGGTTTCCGCAAGCTTTCGGTCGCGCTGTTCGGCGATCTGTTTTTCTCTCCTCCCGCGCAAATCGCCGCCAGCCGGTAAGTGCTTCAGCAACCCGCCTGAGCGGGTTGCTTTCCGTAGATTAAGCCCGTACATCACGAGTAACGGCTATCGGCATGGCCGCTGTTTCCTGCGGCACTGCCGGGGACGACACTTTGCGATATTTATCCAGCAGGTGAATCTGGATTTTGCGAAGCCGGTCGCCGTTCAGACGATAGAAGCGGAAATAGAGCACCAGAGTGATGGCAAAGAATAACGTCGGCAGCGCAATCATGATGAACTGCATCCCGAGTATTGTTTCAGCCGACTGGGCGACGTTCGGCACATAGCCAATGACGCCTAAAACGACCGCAATAAAGAAGGCTGAAAACGCCGAGCCGCCCTTCACCACCATCGTCTGCACCGCATAGGCAATACTCTCGCAGCGAACGTTAAACTTGTATTCACCATAATCAACGGTATCCGCCACCATAATCACCTGCAGCACCCAGAACAGCGCGGTCCCGACGTTAAGAAATACGCCCGCAAGGCAGATGACCAGCACATTAGCCGAGCCCGTCAGCGCCATCACCAGCAGCACGCCCCCGCTGACCATCGGCAGAATCGAAGCCCCCGCCCACAGGATACGGCGGGACAGCGCTTTCGCCAGACGCGGGAACAGCACCAGGGTGAGCAGGTTTGCCGCCCCGGCATAGGAAAGATAGTACGGGAACAAATCCGCATCCCCGACGACATAGGTGAAATAGTAAATGGCAAAGCCGGTAATAATATTGGAGGCGACGTTATAGGCCAGCGCCATCCCCAGCAGGCAAGAAAGCTGATCATTTTTGTAGATGAGGGCGAGTATGGATTTCAGCGACAGCCGGGAGCTGTCCTCCGTGGCCTCGTTGTCTGACGAGAAAACCTCATGGACGTTGCGCAGTGTGACAATCGTGGAGGCGATAAAGAACGCGATCAGCACCAGCGTGAACATCTGAAAACCAAACCCGCGGTCAGCCCCACCCACATAGTTCACAAACGGCAGCGTTACCCCGGCAGTCACGAATCCAGCCAGGCTCGCAAAAAAACGCGGGAACGGCACCAGCTGTTCGCGTTCACGCTTATCCAGCGTGATGGTTGGCACCAGTGACCAGAACGGAATATCCATCAGGGTATAGGTCGTCCCCCAGAGGATGTAGGTCACGCAGACAAACACCACCTGGGTCGTCCCTTCAAAAAGGTGCGCGCTGAACAGTAAAAACAGTACCAGCGAGTTCGTGAGCGTGCCGAGCAGGATCCACGGCTTAAATTTGCCCCACCGCGATCGCGTGGCGTTCACAATCCAGCCCATCACCGGGTCGTTAAACGCGTTCCAGATTTTTGCCACCAGGAACAGGGTTCCTACCACCCCCACCGATAAACCTACGACATCGGTGTAATAGTACATCAGGTACATGTAGACGATACCGATGGCGAAATCCTTACCAAATGCACCGAATCCGTAACTGAGTTTTGTTGTCAGAGAGATGCTCATAGGGTACCGGGTCACCGTTACCAGCGCCCGCCTTCTGTTATTAGAGAGGTCAACGCCGGGACTTATACCCGGCGTCGTTTTTTATTAGCGATGCAGCCAGGCTGGCAGCCAGTCTCCGTGCGCGGCGATCAGGTCATCCACCAGCGCATAAATCTCTTCGATGCCCAGAACTGCCGCGGTGTGAGGATCCATCATCGCCGCATGGTAAACGCGGTCACGATTTTCAGTCAGAATGGCCTCGGTCAGCAGCGTCTGCACGTTGATGTTGGTTTGCATCATGGCGGCCAGATGCGATGGGATCCCGCCAACTTTGGTGGGCTGGATCCCGTTGGCATCCACCAGGCAGGCGACCTCAACGCAGCTCCCCTGCGGCAGGTTATCGATAAGCCCGTCGTTACGGACATTGCCGTAAATTACGCTAGGCTCACCGGTCCAGATGGCATTCATAATCGTGCTGGCATACTCGCGCGACGGCTTAATATCTATGCGTTCCGCCGTTTTGTACTCTTCCAGCTCTTTATGCCAGTTAGCCAGCTGTTCGACGCAGCGTTTCGGGTACTCATCCAGCGGCACTTTATAGCGCTCAATCAGATCTTCACGCCCCGGCTTGATAAACCACGGAGTATATTCCGCAAAGTGCTCTGACGATTCGGTGACAAAATAGCCCAGCTTTTTAAACATCTCATAGCGCACAATATTCTGGCAGCGTTCATTGCCGTGAATATTCGGTTTCGGGGCCTGGCCCGCTTCATAAGCTGCGAGCAGTTCTGGATAGAGGTTGACGTAATGCCCTTCCGCAGTTTTGCGTTCCAGCTCAAGGTAGAACGCCATATGGTTTATCCCGGCGCTGCGGTAGCGAAGCGTAGCCGGGTCAATGTTCAGATCACGGGCCAGCTCTTCAGCCGTGCCCTGCACCGAATGACAGAGGCCCACTTGCTTGATATGCGGGTAGCGGGCATACATTGCCCAGGTGTTCATCGCCATCGGGTTAACGTAGTTGAGCATCGTCGCATTCGGGCACACTTCGGTCATATCGTCACAGATCCGCCACAGATGCGGGATGGTGCGCAGAGCGCGCATAATGCCGCCGGGGCCTAGCGTATCGGCAATAGTTTGCTCCAGCCCGTGACGCTTACAAACCTCAAAATCGGTAACGGTACAAGGCTCGTAGCCGCCAATCTGGAACGCGACCACCACGAAATCCGCCCCTTGCAGCGCTGTTTTTTGATCGGTGTGACAGGTGATGTAGCCGGATGCCCCGGCGGAATCCATCAGTTTGCGCACCACGATGTGTGACTCTTCCAGACGCGTCTCGTCAATATCCATCAGCGCAATGTGTGCCGACCTGAGCGCTTCGCGATGAAAAACATCGCCCAGAATATTTTTGACGAAGATGGTCGAACCCGCGCCGATAAAGGTAATTTTTGGGGCTGTCATTATCACTCTCCAGAACAGTAGGTAACGTCTTCATCGTGGCACGCGCCCCCGGCAAAAACCTCCATCTTCCCCATGGAGCATTCCCGGAAACTCAGATCTGATGTCGATCGCTACAAAATCTGAGTTTTTGGGAATAAATAGACGGAAAAGCAGAGTATCCGGCCTGTTAGCCAGGCTAATATCAATTGGAGAGGCGGAGGCTGAATCCGTACTGATGGCATGATTCTGATAATTCAGGAAATGGAGCGACAATGATCGATGAGCCAATTACCTTTCTGCCGCCTGACCCGCATATGTGCAACGGCGATGAGAAGCAGACTCGCAGTCCGCTGTCACTCTATTCTGAATATCAGCGTATGGATATTGAGCTCCGTCGACCGCATGCTATGGCCGCCAGCCACTGGCACGGCCAGGTGGAGGTTAACGTGCCGTTTGATGGCGACGTGGAATATCTGATTAACAACGAAGTGGTGCAGATCAAACAGGGCCATATCACGATGTTCTGGGCTTGTACGCCGCATCAGTTAACGCGCCCGGGCAACTGCCGGCAAATGGCGATTTTGAGCCTGCCGATGCACCTCTTTCTCTCCTGGCCACTGGATCGCGAACTCATTAACCACGTGACTCACGGCATGGTGGTGAAATCACTCGAGACTCAGCAGCTCAGCACCTTTGAAGTCCTGCGCTGGCAGCAGGAAGCCAACAGCCCGAACGAGCAGATCCGGCAGTTAGCGATCGATGAAATTGGTCTGATGCTTAAGCGCTTTAGCCTTTCGGGATGGCAGCCTATCCTGCTTAACAAAACCTCGCGCACCCACAAGAACAGCGTCTCCCGTCACGCGCAATTCTATGTCAGCCAGATGCTGGGCTTTATTGCCGATAATTACGATCAGGCGCTGACCATCAACGACGTCGCAGAGCACGTAAAACTCAATGCCAACTATGCAATGGGTATTTTCCAGCGCGTCATGCAGCTCACGTTAAAACAGTACATTACGGTGATGCGCGTTAATCACGTACGCGCGCTGCTCAGCGACACCGACAAAACCATCCTCGATGTGGCGATGACCGCGGGGTTCCGATCCAGTAGCCGATTCTATAGCACCTTCAGCCGCTACGTCGGTATGTCACCCCAGCAATATCGCAAGCTCAGCCAGCAGAAACGACAAATGCTCTGAACCGCATCTATCGCTATTTTCAGCGGTTGCACTCGCGCCGCCATCACGGATAATAAGTAGAGAAAATTTATATTATTACCGTGAAAACACGGCTTTCTGGAGAACGCGCGCTGACTATGCCTGAACATGCCCGTTACGACCTACCGAGTAAACCCGCAGAACAACGCCTGCTGGGCGAGCTGACCGGTTCAGCCTGCGCGACCGAAGTCGCCGAAATCGTTGAACGCCATAGCGGCCCGGTGGTGCTGATTGCCCCGGATATGCAGAACGCGCTGCGCCTGCACGATGAAATCACCCAGTTCACCGACAACCTGGTGGTCAATCTCGCCGACTGGGAAACGCTGCCGTACGACAGCTTCTCGCCGCATCAGGAAATCATCTCCTCGCGCCTGTCCACGCTTTACCAGTTGCCGACCATGCAGCGCGGCGTGCTGATCATGCCGGTGAACACGCTGATGCAGCGCGTTTGCCCGCACAGCTACCTGCACGGCCACGCGCTGGTGATGAAAAAAGGCCAGCGCCTGTCGCGGGATAACCTGCGCGCGCAGCTGGAACAGGCCGGGTATCGCAGCGTCGATCAGGTAATGGAGCACGGCGAATTTGCCACCCGTGGCGCCCTGCTTGACCTCTACCCGATGGGCAGCGCCCAGCCATACCGCATTGACTTCTTTGACGATGAAATCGACAGCCTGCGCGTCTTCGACGTGGATTCTCAGCGCACGCTGGAAGAAGTGGACGCCATCAATCTGCTGCCGGCCCATGAATTCCCGACCGACAAAAACGCCATTGAGCTGTTCCGCAGCCAGTGGCGCGACAAGTTCGACGTCAAGCGCGACGCCGAACATATCTACCAGCAGGTGAGCAAAGGCACGCTGCCTGCCGGGATCGAATACTGGCAGCCGCTGTTCTTCAGCGAACCGCTGCCGACGCTGTTTAGCTATTTCCCGGCCAACACGCTGCTGGTGAACACCGGCGATCTGGAAGCCAGCGCCGAGCGCTTCTGGCTGGACGCAAACGCCCGCTTTGAAAATCGCGGCGTGGATCCGATGCGCCCTCTTCTGCCGCCGGAAGGTCTGTGGCTGAAAACCGACTCGCTGTTTAGCGAGCTGAAAGCCTGGCCGCGCGTGCAGCTCAAAACGGATTCGCTGGCGAAGAAAGCCGCCAACTTGAATCTGGGTTACAAGGCACTGCCGGATCTGGCCGTGCAGGCGCAGCAAAAAGCCCCGCTGGACAGCCTGCGGAAGTTCCTCGAGTCCTTCACCGGGCCGGTGATTTTCTCTGTCGAAAGCGAAGGCCGCCGTGAAGCGCTGGGCGAACTGCTGGGCCGCATCAAAATCGCACCAAAACGCATTTACCGCCTGGAAGAAGCCGAAAATAACGGCCGCTATCTGATGATCGGCGCCAGCGAGCACGGCTTTATTGATACCCTGCGCAACCGGGCGCTGATTTGCGAAAGCGACCTGCTGGGCGAGCGCGTCAGCCGCCGTCGCCAGGACAGCCGCCGCACCATTAACCCGGACACGCTGATCCGCAACCTGGCCGAGCTGCATGCGGGCCAGCCGGTGGTTCACCTGGAACACGGCGTGGGCCGTTACGCCGGGCTGACCACGCTGGAAGCCGGGGGCATTACCGCCGAATACCTGATGCTGACCTACGCGGGCGACGCCAAACTTTACGTCCCGGTTTCGTCCCTGCACCTGATCAGCCGCTACGCGGGCGGCGCCGACGAAAATGCGCCGCTGCACAAGCTGGGCAGCGATGCCTGGTCCCGCGCCCGCCAAAAAGCAGCGGAGAAAGTGCGCGATGTCGCCGCTGAACTGCTGGATATCTATGCGATGCGCGCCGCCAAAGAAGGCTTTGCCTTTAAGCACGATCGCGAGCAGTACCAGCTGTTCTGTGACAGCTTCCCGTTCGAAACAACCCCGGACCAGGCTCAGGCCATCAACGCCGTGCTGAGTGACATGTGTCGCCCGCTGGCGATGGACAGGCTGGTGTGTGGTGACGTGGGCTTCGGTAAAACCGAAGTTGCGATGCGTGCCGCATTCCTGGCAGTGGAGAACAACAAACAGGTGGCGGTGCTGGTGCCGACGACCCTGCTGGCTCAGCAGCACTACGACAACTTCCGCGACCGCTTCGCCAACTGGCCGGTGCGCATTGAAATGCTTTCCCGCTTCCGCAGCGCCAAAGAACAGACCCAAATTCTGGAACAGGCCAGCGAAGGGAAAATCGATATTCTGATCGGCACCCACAAGCTGCTGCAGGCCGACGTGAAATGGCGCGATCTTGGGCTGTTGATTGTCGATGAAGAGCACCGTTTTGGCGTGCGCCACAAAGAGCGCATCAAAGCGATGCGCGCCGACGTGGATATTCTGACGCTGACCGCAACGCCTATTCCGCGAACCCTGAATATGGCAATGAGCGGCATGCGCGACTTGTCGATTATCGCCACGCCTCCGGCACGCCGCCTGGCGGTGAAAACCTTCGTGCGCGAGTACGACAATCTGGTGGTGCGGGAAGCCATCCTGCGTGAAGTGCTGCGCGGTGGCCAGGTGTATTACCTTTTCAACGACGTCGAAAACATTCAGAAAGCCGCCGATAAGCTGGCTGAACTGGTGCCAGAAGCGCGGATTGCCATCGGCCACGGCCAGATGCGCGAGCGCGAGCTGGAGCGGGTGATGAACGACTTCCACCACCAGCGTTTTAACGTGCTGGTGTGCACCACGATCATCGAAACCGGGATCGATATTCCGACCGCCAATACCATCATCATCGAGCGGGCCGACCACTTTGGCCTGGCGCAGCTTCACCAGCTGCGTGGCCGCGTCGGGCGTTCTCACCACCAGGCCTATGCCTGGCTGCTGACGCCGCACCCGAAGGCAATGACCACGGACGCGCAAAAACGCCTGGAGGCCATTGCCTCGCTGGAAGATTTAGGCGCCGGGTTCGCGTTAGCCACCCACGACCTGGAAATTCGCGGCGCGGGCGAGCTGCTGGGGGAAGATCAGAGCGGACAAATGGAAACTATCGGCTTCTCGCTGTACATGGAGCTGCTGGAAAACGCCGTCGATGCGCTGAAAGAGGGCCGCGAGCCCTCGCTGGAAGATCTCACCAACAGCCAGACAGAGGTCGAGCTGCGAATGCCCGCCCTGCTGCCGGATGATTTTATTCCCGACGTCAATACGCGCCTGTCGTTCTACAAACGCATCGCCAGCGCCAAAGGCGAGCACGAGCTTGACGAGCTGAAAGTTGAGCTTATCGACCGATTTGGCCTTCTGCCGGATGCGGCACGTAATCTGCTGGATATCGCCGCGCTGCGCCAGCAGGCACAGAGGCTGGGCGTGCGTAAGATTGAGGGCAATGAAAAAGGCGGCACCATCGAGTTCGCGGAGAAAAACCACGTTGACCCGGTATGGCTGATTGGCCTGCTGCAGAAGCAGCCGCAGCATTACCGCCTTGACGGCCCTACCCGACTGAAGTTCTTCCAGGAGCTTGAAGACAGAAAAACGCGCATGGAATGGGTGCGTAACTTTATGCGCAGCCTGGCGGAAAACGCCGCGGCCTGACGCCTCTGCGCCTTACCGCCCGGTAAGGCGCAATTTTCTGTGACATTTACACACTCTTTGCAATCCCCAGGACTTCCCGACACGCAGCTCAGCGATAATTGGCGTTTATCTGCCTCAAAAATTAACCATTAAAATCGCAGGGTTTAAGCTATGTTTGCTTCGCGTACTTTGTCTTTCCGCCGCTGGTTTACCGCCGCCGCCTTACTGGGTGCCGCGGCCATGGCGCTGCCCGCCAGCGCTAACGATTATCCGCTTCCCGCCGCTAACAGCCGCCTGATCGGCAAAAACCTGTTCCATCAGGTTGAAAACGACGGCGGTTCGCTGGAGGCCATTGCCAAAAAGTACAACGTCGGTTTCCTGGCGTTGCTGCAGGCCAACCCGGGCGTGGATCCTTATGTGCCCCGCGCCGGGAGCGTGCTGACCATCCCGCGCCAGATGCTGCTGCCGGACGTCCCACGCGAGGGCATCGTGATTAACCTCGCCGAACTGCGTCTGTACTATTTCCCGGCAGGGAAAAACAGCGTCACCGTTTACCCGATTGGCATTGGCCAGCTGGGCGGAGACACGCTGACCCCGACGATGGTGACCAAAATTTCCGACAAACGGGCCAACCCGACCTGGACACCAACGGCCAATATTCGGGCGCGTTACCTGGCGCAGGGCATTAAGCTCCCGGCCGTGGTTCCTGCCGGGCCGGATAACCCGATGGGGCACCACGCGATTCGCCTGGCAGCGTTCGGCGGCGTTTACCTGCTGCACGGCACCAACGCCGACTTCGGCATCGGTATGCGCGTCAGCTCCGGCTGTATCCGCCTGCGCGACGGCGATATCAAAGCGCTGTTCAACACGGTTCCGGTCGGCACTTCAGTGCGCATCATCAACACGCCAATCAAAGCGTCCGTTGAGCCGGATGGCTCCCGCCTGGTTGAAGTTCACCAGCCGCTGTCCAAAGCGATTGATGATGACCCGAAAGTTCTGCCGATTGTGCTAAACGAGCAGATGACGCAGTTCCGCAACGCACCTAAAACCGATGCGCAGGTGATGGAACAGGCCATGGAGCACCGTTCCGGGATGCCGGTCAACGTCAATGCCCATGCGGCTGACCAGCCGAACAAAGAAATCTGAGTTAAATCTTCAGGCGTAAAAAAAGGCCCTGTCGAAAGACAGGGCCTTTTGCTTGCAGTGGCATATAACGAATAAGGTCAAACGTATTGAGGGTTAACGTCTGGCTTATTTATAGATGACGGCAGTACCGTGCAGGGTGTTCGGACCGTTAACGGAGGTAATACGGAACGATTTAGCGCCCATTGCATCGGCCTTCGCGGCCAACTGTTCTTCCAGGGAAGAGAGGTTGCTGCCCGCATTGGCGCTGATGGTGCCAACTTTTTGCTGACCAGCAGGGGTAGCAGAAACTTCAACCGCCGCAAAGCTTGCAAATGAGAGTGAGCTAATCACAGCGGCAGCGAACAGAGTAGTTAAGGTTTTCATGATTCAGGTCCTAAGCAGGTGAACGTTAGGTCGTTAAACTTAATTAGTTAACGATCGATAACTAAATCATAATCGTGATCCACATCACACGTCAACACATTTTAATAACGACCGTTAATTAATTAAAAAAAGCGCTATTTTTCATTGTGATAAGAAATAATTATTTTTCATAACTTGGCACTGGCTACCGCCGCCGATTATTTTTATAATAAGTGTTCACTAATTAGACAGAGGTTAAACGGCAGGTATGGCAACCGAGACTTTAAGTTGCAGCAAAAAAAGCCGTGGCCGTCCAAAAGTGTTTGACAGGGAAGCAGCACTCGACAAGGCCATGACACTCTTCTGGCAGCATGGCTATGAAGCAACATCCATGGCGCATCTGGTAGAAGCCACCGGGGCAAAGGCCCCAACGCTCTACGCGGAGTTCATCAACAAAGAAGGCCTGTTCCGCGCGGTGCTGGATCGCTATATCGCGCGCTTTGCGGCGAAGCACGAGGCCTGCCTGTTCTGTGAAGAGCAGACCATGGAAGCCGCGCTGGAGAACTATCTTTCCGCGGTCGCGCAATGTTTTACCGATAAGAGTACACCTGCTGGTTGCTTTATCATTTGCACCTCATCCGTGCTGGCCGCGTCGTCGGAAGACATCGCCGCAACGATAAAAGCCCGCCATGCCGTGCAGGAACAAACGCTGGTGCGTTTCCTTGAAATGCGTCAGCAAAAAGGCGAGATCCCGGCGGAACGTAACATTCGCTGCCTGGCAAAATACCTGTGCTGCATCATTCAGGGGATGTCGGTCAGCGCCCGCGAGAACGCCAGCTATGAAGAGTTAATGCAGATTGTGAAAACCACGGTGATGTTGATGCCGCAGTTGAAGAAGATCTGATCCAGGGCGGCCAATGGCCGCCCTTTTCACTAGCGAACTCGCCCTTTCGCCCAGTAGGCCATAAAGTTAATGGCTTCGTGCTCAACGCCACGTTCGCCAATCAAATGGCGGCGCAGCAGCTTAACCACCGTCGACTCCGCCGCTACCCAGCCGTAAAACTCGTTGCTACCGGTGGTGGCTTTATCCCACAGCAGTTCGCCTTCGGCCTCTTCCTGGACGGCTTCGTGATGGCCGCTTTCCGGCACCCTCGCCTGCATTTTTACCGCCTGAATCAGGCATTCGCCGTGGGTGGCAGAGACGGTTTTGCGCGGCAGCCAGTTGATCTCGGCGAAGCCATAGGCGCTTAAGTCCACGCAGTCCCCTTCGTCCGGCACCTCAAAAAAGGCCTGTATTTTTGGCGGCTGAGCCTGGCGAGCCAGCATTTCCAGAATGCCTCGTGCGGCGGGTAAAGCCGTCTCATCAGCGATAATCAGCGCGTTTCGCAGCCCGGCAGGCGGCGTCCATTCATAGCCGCCGCTGTCTTCCGGGTGGGCGGCGTTAGGTGCCACAATCTGGATAGCATCGCCGGGAACAGAATTAATCGCCCATGCGGAGGCCGGGCCTTCAGTGCCGTGGCTGACAAACTCCACCGTCACTTCCTGACGGGCAGGATCGACATGGCGCAGCGTATAGGTGCGGATCACCGGGCGCTTCTCTTTTGGCATCCCCTGGGCAATCTGGTACCACTGCCCTTCGGCAGGCAGCGACGGCGGCGTCCCGTCTTCGGAGGGAAACAGCATTTTAATACGCTGATCAGGCGAGTCACATTTCATCTGCGCCACATCAGGCCCGCTAAATACCAGGCTCAGCAGCGAAGGCGACACGGCCGTTTTCCGCGCCAGTTGAACGTTAAACAGACGATAGCCCTGAACTCCAGCCATAACTTTTCCTTACGCTTAAATTGCAGAATGACGTGAACGGTGGCGGCTGCGCCAGATAACGCCGGACACCACGGTAAATAACACGGCGGCTAAAAAGGCCACCATAATCAGCGCTGCCTCAGCGCCCGTTTTTGATACCAGCGGCACCAGCATGGCACAAAGCCCGTAGCCCAGAGTGTGGCTGGTCGCGACCCAGCCGGCCCCTGCACCATCGGCAAGCTTGTCGTTCAGCAACAGCTGATAGGCCGGGGTCGCCAGCGCGGCCCCAAACGACAGTACCGCGCAGCCGACGTAAAACAGCCACAGCTGGACGGAAATCATCATCGCCAGGCCAACGATCATCAGCAGCCCGGCGCTCAACAGGAGCGCCATTGGCTTCAGGCGCTGTGGCCGGAGAATGCCAAACTGTGCGGAGAGCGAAGCCACCGCGGCCAGGCTCAGCAGCCAGGCAACCTGATGGCTAATTGCGGCGGTATCCGTGGCAAACTGGCGGCCAAGCGCCGGAGAGAGCCCCAGCTGCATCAGGCTGACCGAGGCCGAAAGCAGCAAGGCACAAAGCAGATAAGGCAGGCAATCGGGCCGAAGACGAGCGCTTTTACGCTCGGCTGCGGGCTGCGGCGGCGTGCCCGGCAGACGCAACAGCATCACCAGCGCCAGCAGCGGGGCGACCATCAGAAGTCCCAACGGGGCGAGCGGATGAATCGCTAACATGCCGGCGGCGCAAAGCGGGCCAAACAAGCGCCCGCTGCTCAACCCGGAGCTGATCGTGGCCAGCGCCGCCATGCGCTTTCCTTCCCCGGCACGCTGCAGCGCCCAGACCTGGCAGGCCGGAACCATCGCCGACACGGTCAAGCCGTAGATAATCCTCGCCACAATCAATATGCCCAATCCGACGTAACCCGCGACCGCATCCGTGGCCAGCAGCAGGCAACCAAGTCCGAGCAGCATAAAGCTTGCGCCATAGCCTCCCAGCGCCCAAAGCACCACGGGCTTACTGCCGAGGCGCGCAATCTGTTTCCCCCACCACGGCGAGGACGGTAAAAACAGCATCGACCCAAGCGTTAGCAATGCCGCCCAGACGGACAGGCTCAGATGTGTCTGCATCACCAGCACCGGGATCGCGACCAGCAGGCCGTTTTGCCCGACGCCAAGTAGCCCGGCGCTCAGCGCAAGTGGCCAACAGGAAAGGGATTTTTGCGGCGAATCCGCCAGTTCTAGCGATGTCAAAATGTTACTAACCCGTGTGGTTATTGTGCGTATTTGTAAAATTAATTTTATCTATTCTAACAATTGTTATTGATAATGAGAAACGTTATCGGCAGAATTCGCATTATCATAACGCGTGGAAACTGTTTGATGATGACTTTGCCAAATAAAACTCTGGCCTGGGATGTGGCCGCACAGTGCTTTCTTAATTCCCTTGTCCGTGAAACCAGCGACTGGCGACTGACCGACAGCCACCCAGCCGAACTCATTATCCCCCTGGGGGAACAGCAGGCGCTCTACTTCAAAGTGGCCTATTTCTCTCCCACCCAGCATCACCGCTTCGAATTCCCGGCTCGTCTGGTCACTGCCACCGGCAGTCAGCCGATAGACTTCGCCACCCTTTCCCAGCTGATTGTCGATAAACTCCAGCACCAGCAGATGCTGCCAGCCACCGGTTGCGAAGCGTTTTATCAGCGCGTAATGGAAAGCCATGCCCACACGCAGCAGGCGATTGAAGCCCGTCATGACTGGAATGGGCTGCGCGAAAAAGCGCTGAATTTTGGCGAAGCCGAGCAGGCATTACTGGTGGGACACGCCTTCCACCCGGCGCCAAAATCCCACGAACCGTTTAACCAGCAGGAAGCCGAGCGCTATCTGCCTGACTTCGCCCCGCATTTCCCGCTGCGCTGGTTCGCCGTAGATAAAAGCTACCTGGCGGGCGAAAGTCTGCACCTCAATCTGCAGCAGCGCCTGACGCGCTTTGCGGCTGAAAATGCGCCGCAGCTGCTGAGCGAGCTCAGCGACAATCAATGGCTGTTCCCGCTGCATCCGTGGCAGGCCGGCTATCTGCTGGAGCAGGACTGGTGCCAGCAGCTGGTCGCCAAAGGTTTGGTGAAAGATTTAGGCGAAGCCGGTGCACCATGGCTGCCGACCACTTCTTCGCGCTCGCTTTACTGCGCCACCAGCCGCGACATGATCAAGTTTTCTCTGAGCGTGCGCCTGACCAACTCCGTGCGTACGCTGTCGGTAAAAGAAGTTAAACGCGGCATGCGCCTGGCGCGCCTGGCGCAAACTGACCGCTGGCAAACGCTGCAGGCCCGCTTCCCGACCTTCCGCGTGATGCAGGAAGACGGCTGGGCCGGACTGCGCGATCTCCACGGCAACATTATGGAAGAAAGCCTGTTTGCCCTGCGCGAAAACCTGTTGGTTGAGCAGCCGCAGAGCCAGACTAACGTCCTGGTTTCCCTGACCCAGTCAGCCCCGGACGGCGGAGATTCCCTGCTGGTTGCCGCCGTGAACCGCCTGAGCTCTCGCCTTAGGATCACGCCGAAACAGGCTGCACACGCCTGGGTCGACGCCTATTGCCAGCAGGTGCTGAAGCCGCTGTTTACCGCCGAAGCGGATTACGGCCTGGTTCTCCTCGCTCACCAGCAAAATATTCTGGTGGAGATGCAGCAGGATCTGCCGGTCGGGCTTATCTACCGCGACTGCCAGGGCAGCGCTTTTATGCCGCATGCCGCAGGCTGGCTCGACATGATTGGCGAAGCACAGGCGGAAAACGTCTTCACCCGCGAACAGCTGCTGCGCTACTTCCCTTACTACCTGCTGGTCAATTCGACCTTCGCCGTGACCGCCGCGCTGGGTGCTGCGGGGCTGGATAGCGAAGTGAACCTGATGAGCCGTGTACGCAGCGCGCTTAGCGCCGTGCGTGACGAGGTGACGCATAAAACCTGCCTCGACTACGTGCTGGAAGGCCCGCACTGGAACGTGAAGGGGAACTTCTTCTGCTACCTGCACGACCATAACGAAAACACCATCGTCGATCCTTCGGTGATTTACTTCGACTTTGTAAACCCGCTGCTGGCTCAGGAGGGCTGAATGTTTCAGGCATCTATTGTTCACGGCGGCCACGGGCTGCGCTGTGAAAAGCTCAATAAGCCTCTGAATCTGAGCTGGGGCCAGGACGGCGGCGCGGTCCTGTACTGGCCGGGCGAACTGCCTGCAGGCTGGCTGCGCGATGCGCTGGATCAGATGTTCGTCGCGGCACCGCAGCTTACTTCCATCGTGCTGCCTTACGCCGAATGGCGCGAAGAACCGCAGGCGCTGGTGCTGTTCGATCTGCTGAAAAGCGACATCGTTCACCGCGCAACCTTCTGGCAGCAACCGCTGTGGCTCAGCGCTCCGGCGAAGCATGCTTCCGGCGAAATGGTATTTGACGCTGAGCGCGAGATCTATTTCCCGCTGCGCCCTGCCCGCCCGTACGGGGAAGTTTACCGCCGCTACGATCCGCGCGTTCGCAAAACGCTGAGCTTCCGCGTGGCCGATCCGGCGTTGGACGCAGAACGTTTTACCCGCTGGATGAACGATCCGCGCGTGGACTATTTCTGGGAGCAAAGCGGCTCGCGGGAGGTACAAACCGCGTATCTGGAGCGCCAGCTCACCGGAAAACATGCGTTTCCGCTGATCGGCTGCTTTGACGACCAGCCGTTCAGCTACTTCGAAATTTACTGGGCAGCGGAAGATCGCATCGGCCGCCATTACCCGTGGCAGCCGTTTGATCGCGGCCTGCATCTGCTGGTGGGCGAGCAACAGTGGCGCGGCGCGCACTATGTACAAAGCTGGCTGCGTGGCTTAACCCACTACCTTCTGCTGGACGAGCCGCGCACGCAGCGCACCGTGCTGGAGCCGCGCGCCGACAACCAGCGCCTGTTCAAGCATCTGGAGCCTGCGGGCTATGTGACGCGCAAGGAATTTGACTTCCCGCACAAGCGTTCACGCCTGGTCATGGCTGACCGCCACAACTTCTTTAGCGAGGTAGGCCTGTAATGAATCGCAAGGATTGGGATTTCGTTAACCGCCAGCTGGTAGCCAAAATGCTGGCTGAGCTGGAGTACGAGCAGGTTTTTCAGGCCGAATCGCTGGGCGAAAATCGCTACTGCATCAGCTTAGCCGGGGCCGAGTGGCATTTTAACGCCGAGCGCGGCATCTGGGGCTGGCTGTGGGTAGACGCGCAAACGCTGCGCTGTGCGGACGAGCCTGTGCTAGCGCAGACGCTGCTCATGCAGCTCAAGCCGGTGTTGTCGATGAGCGACGCCACCGTGGCCGAGCATATGCAGGATCTGTACGCCACGCTGCTGGGCGACCTGCAGCTGCTGAAAGCGCGCCGCGGCATGAGCGCTGATAACCTGATCGATCTCGACGCTGACCGCCTGCAGTGCCTGCTGAGCGGCCACCCGAAATTTGCCTTTAACAAAGGGCGTCGCGGCTGGGGCAAAGAGGCGCTGGAGCGCTATGCGCCGGAGTATGCCAATACCTTCCAGCTGCACTGGCTGGCGGTTAAACGCGAACATATGGTCTGGCGCTGCGATAGCGAACTGGATATTCAGCAGCTTATCGCCGCCGCGATGGACGAGCAGGAGCTGGCCCGCTTTACGCAGGCGTGGCAGAACAATGGCCTGGATGATAACTGGCTGCCGCTGCCGGTGCATCCGTGGCAGTGGCAGCAGAAAATTGCGCTGGATTTCGTGGCCGATCTCGCCGAAGGCAAGATGGTGTCTCTGGGCGAATTTGGTGACCAGTGGCTGGCCCAGCAGTCGCTGCGCACCCTGACCAACGCCAGCCGCCAGGGCGGGTTAGACATCAAGCTGCCGCTGACGATTTACAACACCTCCTGCTACCGCGGTATTCCGGGCAAGTACATTGCCGCCGGGCCGCTGGCTTCCCGCTGGCTGCAGAACGTCTTTGCTACCGACAGCACGCTGGTGAAAACCGGGGCGGTGATCCTCGGCGAACCGGCTGCCGGCTATGTTTCTCATGCAGGTTACGCCGCGCTGGCTCAGGCGCCCTATCGCTACCAGGAGATGCTGGGCGTTATCTGGCGCGAGAACCCGACCCGCTGGCTGAAGCCTGACGAGACGCCGATTCTGATGGCGACCCTGATGGAGTGCGACGAAAACAATCAGCCGCTGATTGGGGCCTATATTGCCCGCTCCGGCATGGATGCAGAAGCCTGGCTGACGCAGATGTTCCGCGTGGTGGTGGTGCCGCTGTATCACCTGCTCTGCCGCTATGGCGTGGCGCTGATCGCCCATGGACAAAATATTACGCTCGCCATGAAAGACGGCGTGCCGCAGCGCGTGCTGCTGAAAGATTTTCAGGGCGATATGCGTCTGGTGAAGGATGAGTTCCCGGAGATGGACTCCCTGCCTCAGGAAGTGCGGGATGTGACCGCCCGTCTGAGCGCCGACTATTTAATTCATGATTTGCAGACCGGCCATTTTGTGACGGTGCTGCGTTTTGTTTCGCCGCTCATGGCCCGCCTTGGCGTGCCGGAGAGACGCTTTTATCAGCTGCTGGCCGCAGTGTTGAGTGATTACATGCAGGAACACCCGCAAATGTCGGCGCGTTTTGCGCTTTTCTCACTCTTTAAGCCACAAATCATCCGCGTTGTGCTGAACCCGGTAAAACTGACCTGGCCTGACCAGGACGGCGGCAGCCGCATGCTGCCGAATTACCTCGAGGATCTGCAAAACCCGCTGTGGCTGGTAACCAGGGATTGAATTATGACAAACACTGTTGATTTTATTGGCGTAGGTATCGGCCCGTTTAACCTGAGCATTGCGGCGCTGTCTCACGAAGCAGAGGGATTTAGCAGCCAGTTCTTTGACAGCCGCCCTGACTTTGCGTGGCACCCGGGCATGTTAGTGCCGGACTGCCATATGCAGACCATGTTCCTGAAAGACCTGGTCAGCGCCGTGGCCCCCACCAGCCCGTTCAGCTTTGTGAACTACCTGGTGAAACGTAAAAAATTCTACCGTTTTCTGACCACCGAGCTGCGCACCGTCTCGCGCGATGAGTTTTCGGACTACCTGCGCTGGGCCGCAGAGGGCATGAACAACCTGCAGTTTAACCAGACGGTTGAGCGCGTTGATTTCGACGAGCAGCGCAAGCTGTTTGTGGTGCAGACCGGCCAGGGGGAAACGCTGGCGCGCAACATTTGCCTCGGCATTGGCAAGCAGCCTCACCTGCCGCCGTGCGTAAAAGCCGCCACGCCAACCTGCTTCCACGCCAGCGAAATGAGCCTGCGTCTGCCGAATCTGGCCGGGAAACGCGTCACGGTGGTTGGCGGCGGGCAAAGCGGTGCCGACCTGTTCCTGAATGCGTTCCGTGGCGCCTGGGGCGAGGTTGCCGAAGTGAACTGGGTTTCACGCCGCAATAACTTTAACGCGCTGGATGAAGCCGCGTTTGCCAACGAATACTTCACGCCGGAATACGTCACCGGCTTTGTGGGCCTGAATGAAGGCGCGCGGCAGAAAATGCTCGATGAGCAGAAGATGACCTCCGACGGCATTACCGCCGATTCGCTGCTGACCATCTACCGCGAGCTGTATCACCGCTTTGAAGTGCTCGGGCTGCCGCGCAATGCTCGCCTGCTGCCAAGCCGCTCCGTAACAGGCCTTGAAAGCCGTGGCCAGGGCTGGCAGCTGCTGCTGGAACACCATCTGGACAAGGGCTATGACACGCTGGACAGCGACGTGGTGATTTTCGCCACCGGCTACCGCCCTACGCTGCCGCAAATGCTTTCGCCGTTAATGTCACGCATGACGATGCTGGATGAGTGCAACTTCAAAGTGCGCGACGACTTTACGCTGGAGTGGAATGGCCCGGCCGGAAATAACATCTTCGCGGTCAACGCCAGCATGCAAACCCACGGCATTGCCGAGCCGCAGCTTAGCCTGATGGCGTGGCGCTCCGCCAAAATTCTGAATCGCGCGCTGGGGCGTGATTTGTTCGATCTCAGTACGCCGCCCGCGCTGATCCAATGGCGCAGCGGCAGCCGGGAAAAACCGCAGCACAGCGCTGCGTCCTTAACTCACTACTCCTCAAAATCATTCGAAATGCAGCCCGGCGCTAACTGAGTTTATCCCCCGGCACGCAGGCCGCTGCGGGACGGGGGTAACCGTTAACCCCGCGTCAAATTGAAGAATGACGAGGACACAGCATATTTGGGCCGATGTTTGTCAGCCCGTATGAAGGAACAATGATGATAACCAAAAAGCAAACGCTTTGGGCGCTCAATCCGTTACTGCTCGCCATGATGGCGCCGGCAGTGGCACAGCAAACCAGTGACGAGACGATGGTGGTTTCCGCCAACCGCAGCAACCGCACCGTCGCCGAGATGGCCCAAACCACCTGGGTGATCGAGAAAGCCGAACTGGAGCAGCAGATCCAGGGCGGCAAAGAGTTTAAAGATGCGCTGGCCCAGCTGATCCCCGGCCTCGACGTCAGCAGCCAGAGCCGTACCAACTACGGCATGAACGTCCGTGGTCGCCCGCTGGTCGTGCTGGTTGACGGCGTGCGTCTCAACTCTTCCCGTACCGACAGCCGCCAGCTGGACTCTATCGATCCGTTCAACATCGATCATATTGAAGTCATTTCCGGCGCGACCGCCCTGTACGGCGGTGGCAGTACCGGCGGTCTGATTAATATCGTGACCAAAAAAGGCCAGAAGGATACACAGGTAGAGTTTGAGACCGGGATCAAGAGCGGCTTTAACAGCAGTAAAGATCACGATGAGCGCGTCGCCAGCGCCATTTCCGGCGGGAACGACCATATTTCTGGCCGTGCGTCAGTGGCCTATCAGAAATTCGGCGGCTGGTTTGACGGCAACGGTGATGCCACCCTGCTCGACAACACCCAGACCGGGTTACAGTATTCCGACCGCCTGGACGTGATGGGTACCGGCACGCTGAATATCGATGAAAACCAGCAGCTGCAGCTCGTTACCCAGTATTACAAAAGTAAGGGCGACGACGACTACGGCCTGAACCTCGGGAAAAACTTCTCTGCCATCAGCGGGACAAGCAGCCCGTACGTGAGCAAAGGACTGAACTCTGACCGTGTTCCGGGCACAGAGCGCCACCTGATCAGCATGCAGTATTCCAACAGCGACTTCCTCGGTCAGGAGCTGGTGGGCCAGGTTTACTACCGCGATGAATCGCTGCTGTTCTATCCGTTCCCGACGGTAAACGCCAACAAAAAAGCCACGGCGTTCTCCTCTTCCCAGCAGGATACTAATCAGTACGGCGCGAAGCTGACGCTGAACAGCAAGCCGCTCGACGGCTGGCAGCTGACCTACGGCCTGGACGCGGACCACGAACGCTTCACCTCCAACCAGATGTTCTTCGATCTGGCACAGGCCAGCGCCTCCGGTGGCCTGAACAACCAGAAAATCTATACCACCGGACGTTACCCGGCGTATGACATCAGCAACATGGCGGCGTTCCTGCAGTCCAGCTATGACATCAACGAGATCTTTACCCTGAGCGGCGGCGTGCGTTACCAGTACACCGAGAACAAGATTGATGATTTCATCGGCTACGCGCAGCAGCAGCAAATCGCGGCCGGCACGGCAAAATCTGCTGACGCCATTCCTGGCGGCTCCACCGACTACGACAACTTCCTGTTCAACGCCGGCCTGCTGATGCACATCACCGAGCGCCAACAGGCCTGGCTGAATTTCTCCCAGGGCGTAGAGTTGCCGGATCCGGGTAAATACTACGGCCGTGGCACCTATGGCGCGGCGGTTAACGGCCACCTGCCGCTGACCAACAGCGTCAACGTCGGCGCGAGCAAGCTGCAGGGCGTGAAGGTTGATTCCTACGAACTGGGCTGGCGCTACACCGGCGACAGCCTGCGCACGCAGATTGCTGCCTACTACTCGCTGTCCGATAAGAGCGTGCTGGCGAATAAAGACCTGACCATCAGCGTTGTTGACGACAAGCGCCGTATTTACGGCGTGGAAGGCGCGGTGGACTACTTTATTCCGGACACCAACTGGAGCACCGGCGCTAACTTCAATGTCTTAAAAACCGAGTCAAAAGTTAACGGCAGCTGGCAGAAATATGACGTGAAAGTCGCCAGCCCGTCGAAAGCGACCGCCTATATTGGCTGGGCACCAGATCCGTGGAGCCTTCGCGTGCAGAGCACAACGTCGTTTAACGTAAGCGACGCGGCAGGCTACAGCATCGACGGTTACACCACTGTTGATTTACTGGGCAGCTACGAGCTTCCGGTGGGTAAACTCAGCTTTAGCGTCGAAAACGTCTTTGACCGTGATTACACCACCGTTTGGGGCCAGCGTGCGCCACTGTACTACAGCCCGGGCTACGGCCCTGCTTCGCTGTATGACTACAAAGGCCGTGGTCGCACCTTCGGCATGAACTACTCTGTGCTGTTCTAAGCCTCTTCCTTGCCCGGCAGTTGCCGGGCAAGTTCACACGCTTACCCTTCCTAACAGTTTATCCCTCGACCCGCGTAAAATAGTCTTTTAAAAATAAGGGATATTTTCCTCTCTTATGACCGGAGACGATATGCAAGTTGGGTTTATTGGCGTGGGCAGCGTAATAGAAACGGCTTACCTGCCAGCTATTCAGCGACTCGCCCGGCGCGATGTGGTTTGCTATGGGTTTGATCCCGCCCCGCGCTACCGCTCTGATACCATCACGCTTCTCCCCTCCCTAACCCAGCTTCTGGCGCTGCCGCTTGACCTGGTGTTCATCACCACGTCATCGCTCCAGCATTGGCCGATCCTGAAGCTGGTGCTACAGCAAAGTTCGCTGCCCGTCGTAGTGGAAAAACCCGTCGCGGCAACGCTACAGCAGTTGGACGAACTGACATCATTCCTGAGCGATCCGGCCATTGCCGCGCGGGTGCTCGCCCTGGATCACTGGATGGTGAGAACCGATGCGGCACGTTTTATCGACCGCCTCGAAGATATCGACCGTATCGAAGGATTCCTGCTGGAGCCCAGCGGGTTTAATGCCGCCGGAGAGCCGATTGCGCTGAATTTTGCCACCGGCGAGCCTGATACTCGTGCGCTGCACCACCCGGACGGCGTTATCGTGGACATCGGCACACACGTGCTGGCGATGATGCGCGAAACGCTGATGCAGGCGGGCGCTGACGAAGCGCTGGAGCTGGAGTTGCTGCTTGCCAAAGACCGGCTCGGCAACGGCATTGTGCCCGGCGATGTCACCACGGCAGAGGGCCAGGCTCTGCTGCGCGGGGAAATGGGCGGCATCCCCTGCGTGCTGCAGCTGAACAAATATGCCGGGCCCGCCGGGGGGCAAAAAGGTATTAATATCGTGCTGAAAGATGGCAGAGTGATTGCCGTCGACAGACGCGGGGTAAATGAAACCCTGAGCGTTGACGACGAGGTAAAACTGGATATCAGCGGGCCGCTGTACGACCGCTGCCTCGGAGAGGTCATTTTTGCCGGTAAAACACTGTTTGAGCAGGCTCCTGAGACGATTCCCGCCTTAACCCGCCGCAGAATTCAGGAAGTCAGGGTCTTATTGACGCTGCAGCAAACGCTGCGCGGCGAGCACTAGAAACACAAAACCCGCCGAAAGGCGGGTTTATATTTTAAGACTCGGCATCAGGCTTTGTTCAGCACCAGCTGGCCTTTGCTGTCCAGCGGGATCTGAGTGCCAGGGTCTTTATCCATGCGGATTTTGCCCTGCTGATCGCCGATTTTGTAGGTCACATCATAACCGAGCATTTTTTCTGATTTGTCATACACAGTCTTGCAGCGCTGCTGGGTGGTGGTGTAGGTATCCCCCTCCTGCATCGCGCCCTGCACCTGGTTCCCGGCGTAGCCGCCACCCAGCGCGCCCACGACCGTGGCAACATCCTTCCCGCGTCCACCGCCAAACTGATGACCAAGGACGCCCCCGGCCACCGCGCCCAGAGCAGAACCTAAAATACGGTTCTCATCCTGAACAGGTTTGCGGTGCGTCACGGCCACATTGCGGCACTCCTGACGCGGTGTTTTAACCGTTTCCTTGATTGGCGTCGCTGACACCACCTGTGCATACTGGGGACCACGGTCAAACACGTTCAAACTGGCTACCGCAGCCACGCCCAGCGCAGCGGCCACGCCAATACCTATACCCGCTAACATTGATTTATTCACAGGACATCCTCCTGACCTTGTTGTTAACCTAATTTTGCACTGCAGTGACAATATTGAGAAATCAGACAACGGATCAAAAGTGCGGGATCGTGCGGTGAAAACGTGTGTTTAAGACAACTCCGAGCAATCCGCCAGGAATATGCCGAATGTTATGCTGCTTCCCGGCAATAAAAAACCCGGCACGGGGGCCGGGTTTCGGAAGGAAATAAAACTTAGTGCAGCTTCAGGCGTGGACGAATCACGCGGTTGATGCTGCCCACCAGCATCATCAGGCCAGTTTTGAAATAACCGTGCAGCGCAATCTGGTGCATACGGTACAGGGAGATGTACACGAAGCGGGCGATGCGGCCTTCCACCATCATCGAGCCGCGCATCAGGTTACCCATCAGGCTGCCCACGGTGGAGAATTTGGACAATGAAACCAGTGAACCGTGATCTTTATAACTGTAAGCTTTGAGCGGCTGGCCTTTCATCTGCGCAAGGATGTTAGTCAGCGCGCGGGAAGCCATTTGGTGCGCGGCCTGAGCGCGAGGAGGCACGAAACCACCTTCCGGGCGAGCGCAGGATGCACAGTCGCCGATAGCGTAGATATCAGGGTCACGCGTGGTCTGCAGCGTTGGCTCAACCACCAGCTGGTTAATGCGGTTAGTTTCAAGGCCGCCGATATCTTTCATGAAGTCTGGCGCTTTAATGCCCGCCGCCCAGACCATCAGATCCGCTTCGATGAACTCGCCGTCTTTGGTGTTCAGGCCATGCGCTTCGGCACTGGTCACCATGGTTTGCGTCAGCACGCGAACGCCAAGCTTGGTCAGTTCGCTGTGCGCGGCGGCAGAAATGCGCGGCGGCAGCGCAGGCAGAATGCGCTCCCCGGCTTCCACCAGCGTGACGTTCAGCGCTTCGTTGGTCAGCCCTTTGTAGCCGTAGCTGTGCAGCTGCTTAACGGCGTTATGCAGCTCAGCAGACAGCTCAACGCCCGTCGCGCCACCACCAACGATAGCGATGTTAACCTTGCCGCTTGCGCCCAGGTTGGCGGAGTATTTCAGGAACAGGTTTAGCATCTCGGAATGGAAACGACGCGCCTGATGCGGGTTGTCGAGGAAGATGCAGTTCTCTTTCACGCCAGGGGTGTTGAAGTCGTTGGAGGTGCTCCCCAGCGCCATCACCAGCGTGTCGTATGGCAGCTTGCGCTCAGGCACCAGCAGCTCGCCCTTTTCATCGCGCAGTTCGGCGATGGTCAGCGTTTTGCTTTCGCGGTTGATATCCACCACGGAACCCAGCTGGAACTGGAAATGATGATTGCGCGCGTGGGCCAGGTAGCTCAGCGCATCCACGCCTTCATCCAGCGAACCGGTAGCCACTTCATGCAGCAGCGGTTTCCACAGGTGGCTGTGGTTACGGTCGACGAGCGTAATTTTGGCTTTTTTGCCACGCCCCAGTTTTTTACCCAACTGAGTCGCCAGCTCCAGACCACCAGCGCCGCCGCCAACAATCACTATTTTTTTCAATGGTGTAGTCAACTTGACCCCCCTAAAATATTAACCAATTGTTAATTAAAAGTTATCTAAATAACCTTTAATTAACAAAGGGTTACTGCACGTTTAACGCCAAACTTTATCGAGAATAACATGAAGGGTGCATTGGTCATACCAAAATTGATGTACATCAATTTTTATGCCGAAAAGATAAACAAAAAGGCCAGCGCGAGGCTGGCCATGACATTTTCCCTAAATAATTCGAGTTGCAGGACGGCGGCAAAGCTGAGAAACCCCAGGAGCATAGCTAACTATGTGACTGGGGTGAGCAGGTGCAGCCAACACACCTGCGGCTTGAAGTATGACGGGAAAATTTAGCCCAGGGTTTTAAAGGCTTTAATGCGTTGCAAATGCCGGGAGATATTTTTGAATTTGTGGGTTTGCTGCTCGTCCCAGACGATTTCATAGTAGTGATGCAGCGCTTCAGCCGTACGCCGGTTGTCCAGCGCTTCGTCGTTGCGCGAGAGAATAGCCAGGCAGCGATCGCGGTTCTTCTCACGGAAGTTTGGCACGCACTTGGTGGTGATATCCGCGTACTCTTCCGGCCTGTCGATCTTCCCTTCCATGTTTTCATGGGGGTAAAGGTTCGGGTTAAAAATAACCTGCCGCATATCGCAGAGAAAACCAATGCGCTCCGCCCAGAATCCGCCGAGACCCACGCCGCAAATTAAGGGACGTTCGTCGTCGGTAAGCTGCTGCATCTTGTCGACTTCCTTCAGCAGATGCTGCATGTCGTGCTTCGGATGCAGCGTGCTGTAGCTGATCAGCCGCACGTCGGGATCGATAAACTGAAGCTGCAGCACTTTTTCATGGTTTCCGGGACTGTTTGAGTCAAAACCGTGCAAATAGATTATCATGGCATCCTCATTACCTGAATATTAGCCCGCCTTATGCGCCTGCCACTGCTCGTGCAGCGCTTCCAGCTGCTGGTTCACCTGCTTCCAGCGATCGGATGAACGCAGCTCATCGCGGGTAAATGACCCTTTATGATACAAACCTGTAACACGCTCTGCTTTGACCGGCGACAGGTTATCAAGCACGCTCACCGCCCCTTTACGATTATTGCAGACGAGGATCATATCGCAACCGGCGTCCAGCGATGCCTGACCGCGTTCGGCATAACTGCCCATGATAGCCGCGCCTTCCATCGACAAATCATCGGAGAAAATCACACCATTAAAGCCCAGTTCGCCGCGCAGGACCGTTTTTAGCCAATACTCAGAGCCGCTAGCCGGACGCGGATCGACTTCATCATAGATAACGTGGGCAGGCATGATGGCATCCAGCTTATTCTCGCGAATCAGTGAGGCAAAAATGCGCATGTCATGCTCGCGGATTTCCGCCTTCGGGCGCGGGTCGTGCGGGGTTTCTTTGTGCGAGTCGGCGGTGACCGCCCCGTGGCCAGGGAAGTGTTTACCGGTGGTTTTCATGCCCGCAGCATGCATCCCGTCGATAAAACGCGTGGCCATTGCCAGCGCTTTGGCCGGATCTTCATGGTAAGAACGTTCCCCAATGGCCGCGCTGATGTGCCCGATATCCAGCACCGGCGCAAAGCTGATGTCGATATCCATGGCGATCATTTCGCTCGCCATCAGCCAGCCAGCTTCAGCCGCCAGCTTGCCGCCCTCTTCCAGGCCGCGGAGTGCCGCAAAAGATTGTGCCGCAGGCAGACGGGTAAACCCTTCGCGGAAGCGCTGCACGCGGCCGCCTTCCTGATCGACGGCAACAACCAGACGATGGTGCGAAGCTTCACGGATCTGGCGCACCAGTTCACGTAGCTGCTCCGGGTCGTGGTAGTTGCGGGTAAAAAGAATCAAACCGCCCACCAGCGGGTGCTGCAAAATTTCACGCTCTTCCGCATCCAGCTCGAAGCCGGCCACATCCAACATTACTGGGCCCACAATACTCTCTCCTGATGTTTGCTCGCCCGCAGCGCGCGCCACGCGTCGTCTGCCAGCGTAATAAAATGTTGCTCCCCGGTTTGCCGCCAGCGGCATTCATACCAGGACGCCATAAGTAACGCTATCCACGGCCGCCAGCGCGCAACCTGGCGATTGAGGACGTCAAGGCTGAGTGAAGCCTGGGCAGCATACAACTCCAGCAGCGCTTTACTGTCGACGGTGTTTGCCGCCAGCACGGCGGCCAGCTCCAGCGCAATATCGCCATCCCCGGCGTATTCCCAGTCAATAAGCCCCAGGCGATTGCCCGATTGCCGCACCAGATTTCCCGCGTGAACATCCATATGCAGAGGGGCCAGCCGCAGAGGCCTGGGCTCCTGACGCCGCTTCAGGCGCTTTAATTCACGCAGCCAGGTCAGGGTTCGCCTGTTTGGGTCGCTTTCCTGCCAGTAAAACTCAAGCAGCGGAGCCAGGCTTATGCGCCAGCCGAACGGTTTCTGCCGGTGAAGATAATACAATAAGCCCGTTAATTCAGTGAGCGGGGCCAGGTTCGGCAAAACCTCGCCGTCAAGCCAGCGGGTGAACAGCCAGCCTTCCGCCAGACACCAGGGCTCGGGCGCGATGCCGACGGGCAACTGCCTGAGCGCGCGATGATGCCGCCGAAGGGAAATCCCCGGCAAGCGCTGTTCGGGCAGCTTTCTTGCCGTAAAGCTGCCGGCTTCTGTCTCTACGCGGTAGCTTGTGCCGCTCAGTCCCTCGAGCGCAGAAACACAACCGGCGGCCTGAGCCGCCGGAAGGTATCGAGTCACTGCCGCATCGAGCGATGCTTTAGTTGGTTTGCTGAACAGCACCGCTACCCGACCAGATGATTTCGCCAGTTTGCACCAGCATCAGCTGCATTTTCAGCGTGGGCGTGTTCACGTTGCCGCTGGCGTTGGTGTAAAGCACGTACTGGGCGCCGGTGTTACGCGCAATGCCAATCGCTTTGCTTCGCGTACCTAAGCTGTCCTGCGGGGAAAGCCCAAGCTGCTGCTTAGCCATCGAGAGCTGCTGCGCAGAAACCAGCGTGAACTTGTTGTTGTTGGCCAGCGCGCCGCGCAAGGCTTCAGTCGCGCTGCTGGTTTGCAGGCTGCCATTGGTGCGGTTGTTGACGCTGTCCACCAGCAACACGCTACCCGGCGTCACGCCATCCGCCTGCAGCATTTTGCTGACCATCGGCTGCATGGCACTGTTCCAGTCATAGGTGCGAACCTTAGGCTGAGGCGGAATAGTAGGCTCTGGTTGTTCCACAGGGCCAGGCTGCGTCGGCACGGTCGGTACCGTTGGCACGGTAGGCTCCGGCTGAGCAGGCTGCTCTGTGCCAGGTTTAACTTCTTCTACCGGGGCAGGCTGTTCGCCGCGATTAATACACCCGGTCAGGATCAGCGCCACCGCAGTGACGGCCAGATAACGATGAAGTCCCCTAATCAAAATTCGCTCCTTACAGAGAGAGAAAGACGTACTTTTTTGGCTCCCGGCCAGGCTGCAGTCGATTCAATACGCTGCGAAGACTGCCCCGGGAGGGTAACGGTACGCACTTGCTCAAGCGGGTGGATTTCCAGCCCTTTTTTGTCGTACCAGTAGAAACGGTAGTACAGCGTGACCGGCTTATGCTGCTCATTATACAGCGATGATTCGGCCACCGTGGCACCATTCTGTTGAGAGATATCCGGTTTTTCCGCGCTAATCCCGGCCGCCAGCACCGCAGATTCCATGACCAGGGTTTGGTCGTTGTTCACCGGAATGGCGGGGCTAGAGCTACAGCCCGCCACCAGCAGCAGCGCTAACAGACTCAGGGAAAAGCGCGACATAGGATCAGTCCTTATGCGCCAGCATTGGGCCAAGCGGACGGCCACCCAGCAGGTGCATGTGAATATGGTACACCTCTTGCCCACCGTGTCGGTTGCAGTTCATGATCAGGCGGTAGCCGTCAGCGGCAATCCCTTCCTGTTCTGCAATTTTAGCTGCAACGGTCATCATCCGCCCCAGCGCAAGCTCGTGTTCAGCTTTAACGTCATTGGCCGTTGGGATAAGCACGTTTGGAATGATGAGGATGTGGGTGGGTGCCTGAGGGGAAATATCACGAAACGCGGTGACCAGTTCGTCCTGGTAAACCACATCCGCCGGAATTTCACGACGAATAATTTTACTGAAAATAGTTTCTTCGGCCATGAGCTGTTCCTTGAAGGAGAAAACGGTGTTGGGAGTATGAGCGAGGCGCTCATTTGACTCAACCTTCTGCACGCTTTTCTTTCGTTAAGTGCTGGCCTTTAAAACAAATTCGTCTTTTTTCAGTAACAAAAAAGAGAGGCTTTCGCCTCCCTTTAGACTTCTGATAAACCGCCGTCGAGAGAAGAAATACCAGACGACGCGTCAAAAAACGGGAAAATCAATGCGTTGATTTTCGGCTGATAACCACAAAGCGGGAAAAACCACGCTTTTTCCCTCTTTGTCTGCAACAAAAAAGGGAGGCTTTCGCCTCCCTTATCGCTCCCCGAACAAACTTAGTTGTTACGGATCCACTCATCCATTTCGGTTTTCAGGTTATCGGACTTGGTGCCGAAAATAGCCTGAACGCCGGAACCTGCGACAACCACACCTGCTGCACCCAGTTTTTTCAGGCCAGCCTGGTCAACTTTTGCCACGTCGGCCACGCTAACGCGCAGACGGGTGATACAAGCGTCGAGGTTAGTGATGTTTTCTTTACCGCCGAAAGCGCTAACCAGAGCAGGTGCCATTTCGCTGGTTACGCCAGCGGTGGTTTCTGCGGTGGCGTCTTCACGACCCGGGGTTTTCAGATCCAGTGCCTTAATCAGTACGCGGAAGATGGTGTAGTACACGATCGCGTAGCAGATACCGACAATCGGGAACAGCCACAGTTTGCTGCTGTTACCGCTCAGCACGATGAAGTCAATCAGACCGTGAGAGAAGGACGTCCCGTCACGCATGCCCAGCAGGATACAGATAGGGAATGCCAGACCCGCCAGAATCGCGTGAATGATGTACAGGATCGGGGCCACGAACATGAAGGAGAATTCGATTGGCTCGGTGATACCGGTCAGGAACGAAGTCAGCGCCGCGGAGATCATGATCCCGCCCACTTTTGCACGGTTCTCTGGTTTAGCAGAGTGCCAGATAGCAATGGCCGCAGCCGGCAGGCCGTACATTTTGAACAGGAAGCCGCCGGACAGTTTGCCCGCAGTCGGGTCACCTGCCATGTAGCGAGGGATGTCGCCGTGGAACACCTGGCCCGCAGCGTTGGTGTATTCACCGATCTGCATCTGGAATGGAACGTTCCAGATATGGTGCAGACCAAACGGTACCAGGCAGCGCTCGATGAAGCCATAGATACCGAAGGCAACAACCGGGTTCTGGTATGCAGCCCACTGAGAGAAGGTCTGGATAGCCGTACCGATTGGTGGCCAGATGAAGGACAGCACTACGCCGGTGAAGATAGCCGCCAGACCGGAGATAATCGGTACAAAGCGTTTACCGGCGAAGAAGCCCAGATACTCAGGCAGCTTGATGCGGTAGAAACGGTTGAACATGTATGCCGCAATTGCACCGGAGATAATACCGCCAAGCACGCCGGTATCCGCCAGGTGTTTAGCTGCAATTTCTTCCGCAGGCAGGTGCAGGACCAGAGGCGCGACCACGGCCATGGTTTTCACCATGATGCCATAGGCAACAACCGACGCCAGGGCAGATACGCCATCGTTGTTAGTGAAGCCCAGTGCCACACCGATAGCGAAGATAAGCGGCATGTTGGCGAAGACTGAACCGCCCGCTTCCGCCATAACGTGAGAGACAACGACCGGCAGCCAGCTGAAGTTTGCAGACCCGACGCCCAGCAGGATACCTGCGATAGGCAGTACGGAGACTGGCAGCATCAGCGATTTACCCACCTTTTGCAGGTTAGCAAATGCATTCTTAAACATAATAGAGAGTGCTCCTGAGTATTTGTGCTTTTTTTGTACGCATTTACGCATCGAACCGGGGGGAGAACCGGTTCATAAACAGGACATCTAAGTGTCCTTTTATTTATTACGCAGAGTAAAATAAATAACGAAAACTTTGTTTGACGGCTATCACGTTTCTCAGCCGATCGCGCGAAAAACTTTCATTAATTTACATAACACGCTTACAAATGGTTCAAAACGAGCGTGCACCGCTCATTTTATGGCGGTGCACTTTACTCGCTTAGGCTATTAATTACGAGCTTTAAAATAACTATGAATTTCAGAGAGATTGCAGGCGGGATAAGGGGACGTGGAACAAATCAGCAAAGTTCTGCGTGGTGGCAATAGCCAGTTCTTCCAGCGAAACGCCCTTCAGTACGGCCATATATTCGGCAACATCACGCGTCATAGCAGGCTGGTTTTCTTTCCCGCGATGTGGCACTGGTGCAAGATACGGGGAGTCCGTTTCCACCAGCATTCTGTCCAGCGGGACATAACGCGCGGCGTCACGCAGCTGCTCGGCATTCCGGAAGGTCACTATCCCGGAAAAAGAGATGTAAAACCCCATATCAAGCAGTTTACCCGCCGTTTCTCTGTCTTCCGTGAAACAGTGTAGTACCCCGCCGCACTCTGTCACTTTTTCTTCCTGCAGAATGCTCAGCGTATCGGCGCGGGCATCACGGGTGTGGACGATCACTGGCTTGTTCAGCTCGCGGCCAATACGGATATGGTTCCGGAAAGATTCCTGCTGACGCGGTTTTGTTTCCGGCGTATAGAAGTAATCCAGCCCGGTTTCCCCCATTGCGATAACGCCAGGTTCGGCGGCCAGGCGGCGCAGCTCTTCAACGTCGTACTCTTCGTCCTGGTTCAGCGGATGTACGCCACATGAGAAGGCCACGTTGTTACGCTCCCCGACCAGCTCACGCATTCCCCGATAACCGTCAAGGGTAGTCGCCACAGCCAGGCAAAACTTCACGTCCCTGGCGGCCGCTTTTTCCAGAACGTCATCAACGTTTTTGTGCAGGGATTGATAATCCAGGCCATCGAGATGGCAGTGTGAGTCGACCAGAAACATAGTAATACTCTTAGAGATGATGTGAGTGAAGCAGTGCGCCGGGCTGAGCCAGACGCTCCCACGTAAGAAGACTTTCCGTGAGCAGGAGCTCACGGTTAACACCTACCACGTTAAGCAAGGCATCGCGGCAGGTAAACCAGTGGTGAAGCAGGCTTTGCAGCACGGCCGGGGAATAACGCCCGCCGAGGCTTGCCACCAGCGGCTGCATATCCGCGTTGGTGAGCCACGCCCCTGCCCCCTGCTGCCACTTGAGGGCATCAACCAGCAGCGCGCAAAGCCAGTGGACGCGGCGGGCAGCGTCCTCATGGTTTAATGCCGGCAAAAGCGCCAGCAGGTTGTTCGCTTCCCCAGCCTGAGTGAGCTTCTCGCAAAGCTGCTGCCGGGCCTTCCACTGTTCGGGCTGCAAAAGCGCCAGCGCGGCGGCAGGAGCCCCGGAGCTAAGCCGCAGCGAGGCCTGAAGCTCTTCCGCAGAGGCCGTTGTCTCGCGGCCCAGCCATGCCAGAGCAAAACGCTCATCCGGGGGCGCAAGGTGCCAATAAAGGCAACGGCTGCGCAGCGTTGCGGGCAAGTGCGCGGGTTCGCGGCTGCTCAGAAAGAACCAGGTATTTCTTGGCGGCTCTTCCAGCGTTTTCAGCAACGCGTTCGCCGCGGCCTCGGTCAGCAGATCGGCATCTTTCAGCCAGACGACTTTCGCCCCGCCCTGCTGGGCGTGGCCATAAAGCTTCTCGGTGATGTCACGCACGGCATCAATTCCGAGGCTGGATTTGCCTTTTTCTACTTCAAGGGAGTAGCTGTCAGGGTGCGTACCCGCCTGCATCAGCTGGCAGCTATGGCAATGGCCGCAGCTTTTATTGCCTTCCGGGCTTTGGCACATCAGCCAGCGGCACAGGGCGTAGATTAACGCGTCGTCCCCCAGGCCCGGCAGCGCGTGAACCAGCAGCGCATGATGCCCACGCCCGGCCTGATACTGGCCGATAAGCTGCTCAAACGCGCCGCGAAGCCACGGATACCATTTCACTATTGCTGCTCCCGGAACCAGCTCAGCACGGCTTCACGCACGGCCAGCGAGACGTCATCCAGCGGCTGCGTTGCGTCGATGGTTTTAATACGGCTGTCGCGGCCTGCCAGTTCCAGATAACGCGCACGTGTGCGGTTAAAGAAGTCGATAGATTCCTGCTCAATGCGGTCAAGTTCACCCCGGGCGCGGGCGCGGGTTAACCCCACTTCAGGCGTCACGTCGAGATAAATCGTCAGGTCAGGATAAAAATCGCCCAGCACGGTGTTGCGCAGCGCCATCAATAACTGCTGGTCAATCTGACGCCCGCCGCCCTGATAGGCCTGGGTGGAGAGATCGTGGCGATCGCCGATGACCCAGCTACCACGCGCCAGGGCCGGTTTGATCACCGTTTCTACCAGTTGAATGCGCGCCGCGTAGAACATCAGCACTTCGGCTTTATCGGTCACCTTCTCATCACCGATCCCGGCATTGTTGAGCGTTAACTCACGCAGGCGCTCGGCTAGCGGAGTGCCACCGGGTTCACGCGTGAAGGTCAGCTCGCTGATACCCAGCTCTTTTAAGGTCGCCACGACCACGTTATGGGCGTTGGTTTTCCCGGCGCCTTCCAGGCCTTCGATGACGATAAATTTACTGTCCATTTTTATCCTTAAGAGCTTTGATATAGACCTGCACCGCCTTGTTATGGCTGGCGAGGTTGGTGCTAAAGGTATGACCACCCTTACCGTCAGCAACAAAATAGAGATACGGCGTTTTTGCCGGGTGCGCCGCCGCTTGCAGAGACGCTTCGCTCGGCACCGCAATCGGGCCCGGCGGCAGGCCGCTAATCACATAGGTGTTATACGGCGTGGGAGTCTCGAGATCTTTGCGCGTTAGCTTACCATTATAGCTGTCGCCCATCCCGTAGATAACGGTGGGGTCGGTTTGCAGGCGCATGCCAATACGCAGGCGGTTAATAAACACCGACGCCACCTGGTCACGCTCGGCCGCGACCGCGGTTTCTTTTTCGATGATCGAGGCCATGGTCACCAGGTCGTTTTCGGTTTTATAGGGCAAGCCATCAACTTTGCTTTCCCAGGCCTGCGCCACGGCTTTAACCATTTTTTGATGCACGCGCTTAAGCAAAGCAACATCCGTGGTGTGGGCGGTGTACATCCAGGTGTCCGGGTAGAACCAGCCCTCGACCCATTCAGGGTGCTCAAATTTCAGCGTCTCCGCCACGGTCGCATAGCTGTCGTCTTTTAGCGTGTGCTGGATGTATGGGGCATCTCGCAGCTGCTCGAGTAAATCGCTCAGGCGCATACCTTCCACAAAACGCAGCGGGAACTGCGCCTCTTTCCCACTGGCCAGCAGGTGGAGCATATCGGTGACCGTCATCCCTGGCGTGAGGCGGTATGTGCCAGCCTTAAATTTGGCCAGATCCGGCTCGACGCGCAGCAGCCACTGGAAAACACGCGGGCGTGTAATCAGTTTCTCTTCATAAAGCTGAGTGCCCAGAGCTAAACGTCCGGTGCCCTGCTTCAGGGTGAAAATGGTTTCCTGTTTGATCGGCAACGGCGCTTTTGCCAGCTGGCGCACCTTCCACATGCCTGCACCGGCGGCGATGCCAAGCACAATCAGCAAAACCAGAAAGAAACGAAACATTTTTTTCATCGGTAATCGGTTACTCACAAAGTGGGGCTAAAAAACAGTAAAGTTCACGCGATGTGTAGTCCCAGTCCTGGGCCTGGTTCACCGGTACAACCGGCATTAGCGCATTGCAAACGATCGCTTCATCCGCATCGGCCAGGGTTTCCAGACCTTCGCTGACCTCATGCAGCCGCCAGGAGGAATCCGTCAGGCACGCAATGATGCGCTGGCGCATCGTGCCATTCACGCCCGCACCGTTAATACACGGCGTATAAACGTCGTAACCTTTGCGCCAGAATAAATTAGCCGCACAGCATTCCACCAGGCTCCCCTGACTGTCAAGAACCAGCGCCTCCTGGGCCGCCGTCTGTTCAAGATGCGTACGAATAAGAACCTGTTCAAGCCGGTTAAGATGCTTAAGACCCGCCAGGGAAGGATTAATGCCTATTTTCACAGGACTGAGCGCCAGCCTAATCCCCTGCTCGCGCCAGGCGGGATAAAAGTCAGGGTAAGGCGACAGAGAGAGCATTCGCGTAGGCTGTGTGCAGTTCGATGCGCTGTAACCGCGCCCGCCCGCCCCGCGAGAAATAATCACCTTGAGCACGGCTTTGGTTTCAGAGGTCGCCAGCATGTCCATCTCATCACTGAGCATGGCCCAGTCAACCGGCCCTATCATCAGCGCTTCGCAGGCCTGCTGCAGGCGGCGAAGATGATCTGCCTGAAAGCGAACCTCACCATCAATAACACGGGCGGTAGTAAAGCAGCCGTCGCCAAACTGGATCGCCCGGTCGTTTGCCGGCAGCATTTCCTGCCACTGACCATTAATAAGATACATAGGGGTTCCTCAGGATACGGAGACACAAGGTTGCCAGAGGGATTTACGGGCGACAAGAGGGGAATTCTGAACAGCAAAAGGGCCCGCAAGCGGGCCCTTTCAGAAACGGTTAGATCTTCTTGAAGATCAACGAACCGTTGGTACCACCGAAACCGAAGGAGTTACACAAAGTATACTCCAGGCCGCTTACCTGACGAGCTTCGTGTGGCACGAAGTCCAGGTCACAGCCAACATCCGGGTTATCGAGGTTGATGGTTGGTGGCACGGCCTGATCGCGCAGCGCAAGGATAGAATAGATAGACTCTACCGCACCCGCCGCACCTAACAGGTGGCCCGTCATCGATTTAGTTGAGCTCACCATCACACGGCTTGCATCGGCACCAAAGATAGACTTAACCGCCTGCGTTTCAGCTTTATCACCTGCCGGTGTAGAGGTACCGTGGGCGTTGACGTAGCCAACCTGCCCTGCAGAAATCCCTGCATCGCGCAGTGCGTTTTCCATCGCCAGCGCAGCACCTGCACCGTTTTCTGGTGGAGAAGTCATGTGGTACGCATCGCTGCTCATACCAAAGCCAACAACTTCTGCATAAATTTTCGCGCCGCGTTTTTTCGCGTGTTCGTACTCTTCCAGTACGATGACCCCTGCGCCGTCGCCCAGTACGAAGCCGTCACGATCTTTATCCCACGGACGGCTTGCCGCTTGCGGATTGTCGTTACGGGTAGACAGTGCGCGCGCCGCGCCAAAACCACCAACGCCCAGCGGGCTACTGGCTTTTTCTGCACCACCTGCCAGCATTGCGTCTGCATCACCATAGGCAATGATACGTGCCGCATGGCCGATGTTGTGTACGCCAGAGGTACAAGCCGTGGCAATGGAAATGCTCGGACCACGCAGACCCAGCATGATGGTCAGGTGACCTGCCACCATATTGACGATGGTTGAAGGCACGAAGAACGGGCTGATTTTACGAGGGCCACCGTTAACTAAAGAAGAGTGGTTCTCTTCAATAAGCGTCAGGCCACCGATACCAGAGCCGATTGCAGCGCCGATGCGGGCCGCGTTTTTTTCCGTTACTTCGAGGCCAGAATCCTGCATGGCCTGAATGCCAGCAACAATTCCATATTGAATGAATTCATCCATCTTGCGCTGATCTTTGCGCGAGATGATGTCTTCACAGTTAAAATCCTTTACTAAGCCAGCAAATTTCGTTGCGTAGGCGCTAGTATCGAAATGGTCGATCAGGCTGATGCCACTCTGACCGGCAAGGAGAGCTTTCCAGGTAGACTCTACGGTATTGCCGACAGGAGACAACATGCCCAGTCCGGTCACAACTACACGACGCTTAGACACGTTTGTCCTCCAGGGAGGGAAAAAATACTAGTGGGACAATTCAGATAAAACTCAGGCGGTCGAATGACCGCCTGGAGATGTTCACTTACGCCTGGTGGCCGTTGATGTAATCAATGGCAGCCTGAACGGTGGTGATTTTCTCAGCTTCTTCGTCCGGAATCTCAGTATCAAACTCTTCTTCCAGAGCCATTACCAGCTCAACGGTGTCAAGAGAATCAGCGCCCAGGTCCTCAACGAAGGAAGCGGTGTTCACTACTTCTTCTTGCTTAACGCCCAGTTGTTCGCCAATGATTTTCTTAACGCGTTCTTCGATAGTGCTCATACTCTTAAATTTCCTATCAAAACTCGCTTTCGCGATGGTTTTCGTAGTGTATAAAATGTTGAAAAAGATGCAACCAAATCCCGGCTGGTCAAACCACGATTTTACGCTATTTTGCGGGCATTCGCCCAAATAACGCAAATATTTTTCACCGTGATTAAACCATATACATTCCGCCGTTGACGTGCAGGGTCTCACCAGAGATGTACCCAGCTTCGTCAGAGGCTAAAAATGCTACTGCACTGGCGATTTCATTTGCGTCGCCTAAGCGACCCGCAGGAACCTGCGCCAGAATACCCGCACGCTGTTCATCAGAGAGCGCACGCGTCATGTCCGTTTCAATAAAGCCCGGAGCAACAACGTTCACAGTAATACCGCGAGACGCGACTTCGCGCGCCAGCGATTTACTGAAGCCAATCAAACCAGCCTTCGCCGCAGCGTAGTTAGCCTGACCAGCATTTCCCATGGTACCAACCACAGAACCGATAGTGATAATACGCCCATGACGCTTTTTCATCATAGCTCGCATTACCGCTTTTGACAGACGGAAAACAGATGACAGGTTAGTTTCGACAATGTCGTTCCACTCGTCTTCTTTCATGCGCATCAGCAGGTTATCGCGAGTGATACCGGCGTTGTTCACCAGAATGTCTACTTCACCAAACTCTTTACGGATGCTGTCCAGCACGGCTTCAATGGAAGCCGGGTCGGTCACGTTCAGCATGAAGCCTTTGCCGTTTTCGCCCAGATAATCGCTGATGGCCTGCGCGCCGCTTTCGCTGGTCGCAGTCCCGATAACTTTTGCCCCGCGAGCCACTAAGGTCTCTGCGATGGCGCGGCCGATACCGCGGCTAGCGCCGGTAACCAGCGCAATTTTTCCTTCAAAACTCATGGTTTTCCTCGTTTTATTGTTCAAGCGCCGCTAACAGCGTTGCAGGCTCATTAATGGCCGTTGCCGTCATGGTGTCAACAATACGTTTGGTCAGCCCGGTCAATACTTTACCCGGACCCACTTCCAGCAGTTGGGAAACGCCCTGTGCCGCCATAAACTCTACGGATTTAGTCCACTGGACCGGGCTATAGAGCTGACGTACCAGCGCGCTACGGATAGCGTCTGCCGCGGTTTCACACTTCACGTCAACGTTGTTCACAACCGGAATTACCGGTGCGTTAAAGGTGATATTTTCCAGCGCTACCGCCAGCTTATCCGCCGCAGGTTTCATTAGTGCGCAGTGGGACGGCACGCTAACCGGCAATGGCAGAGCACGTTTTGCGCCCGCGGCTTTACACGCAGCGCCTGCACGCTCAACGGCTTCTTTGTTACCCGCGATCACAACCTGGCCCGGAGAGTTAAAGTTCACCGGAGAAACAACCTGCCCCTGCGCTGACTCTTCACAGGCTTTGGCAATAGAAGCATCGTCCAGACCGATAATGGCAGACATCGCGCCAGTCCCTTCCGGAACGGCGTCCTGCATCAGCTTGCCGCGCAGCTCAACCAGGCGAACAGCATCGGCGAAATCAATTACGCCAGCACACACCAGCGCGGAATACTCGCCCAGGCTGTGGCCTGCTAACAGCGCAGGTGCTTTTCCGCCCTGCTGCTGCCAAACGCGCCACAAAGCGACAGAAGCCGTCAACAGGGCCGGCTGAGTCTGCCAGGTTTTGTTCAGCTCTTCCGCTGGCCCTTGCTGCGTCAGCGTCCACAGGTCATAGCCCAGCGCGTCAGAGGCTTCGCGGAACGTGGCTTCAATCACCGGATAGCTTGCCGCGAGATCGGCCAGCATGCCAACGGACTGGGAACCCTGTCCCGGAAACACCATAGCAAATTGCGTCATGTCGAAAATTCCTTTAATCAAAAACGAACCAGTGCAGAGCCCCAGGTGAAACCGCCCCCGAACGCTTCCAGCAGCACCAGCTGACCGCGTTTAATACGGCCATCGCGTACCGCTTCATCCAGCGCAGCCGGGACGGATGCAGCAGAGGTATTGCCATGGCGATCCAGGGTCACGACGACATTATCCATCGGCATACCGAGCTTCTTCGCGGTCGCGCTGATGATGCGCAGGTTAGCCTGATGCGGTACCAGCCAGTCGAGCGCAGTGCGATCGAGGTTATTCGCAGCCAGGGTTTCGTCGACGATATGAGCCAGTTCGGTCACCGCGACTTTAAACACTTCGTTCCCGGCCATCGTCAGGTGAACTGAATTATCAGGATTCACGCGATCGACGTTCGGCAGCGTCAGCAGATCGCCATAGCTACCGTCTGCGTGCAGATGGGTAGAAATGATACCTGGCTCTTCAGACGCCCCCAGCACAACGGCGCCCGCGCCGTCGCCAAAAATAATAATGGTACTGCGATCTTCAGGATCGCAGGTACGTGCCAGAACATCGGCCCCGATAACCAGCGCATTCTTCACTGCGCCAGATTTCACGTACTGATCGGCAATGCTTAACGCGTAGGTAAAGCCTGCGCATGCCGCCGCCACATCAAACGCCGGACAGCCTTTAATTCCCAGCATCGCCTGAATCTGACAGGCGGCGCTTGGGAAAGCGTGCGTGGAAGAGGTTGTTGCTACAACAATCAGGCCGATGTCATTTTTATCAATGCCGGCCATGTCCAGTGCATGAAGCGCGGCTTCATAACCCATGGTTGAAACGGTTTCATTCGGGCCCGCAATACGACGCTCGCGAATACCAGTCCGGGTGACAATCCACTCGTCGGTCGTATCAACCATTTTTTCCAGGTCAGCGTTAGTACGCACTTGTTCAGGCAGGAAGCTGCCGGTACCAATAATCTTCGTATGCATTTACGCTCAGTCACTCTTGGGTAATACAGATTCCAGGCGGGCAGCAATTCTGGTGGGAACTTGCCGCCGCACCGCCTGCACTGCCTGTTCAATCGCGACAGCAAACGCTCGCTGATTGGCCGCACCGTGGCTCTTAATCACCGTGCCGCGCAATCCTAACAGACAGGCGCCATTATACTGGTCGGGGTTGAGGTGACCGAATCGCCTTATCAGACGATTTTGTAGCCACTTCTTCAATATTATCAGCCACCACGACCTTTTTTTTCCTTCCCCCTGCGATTTGAGCAGTGAAAGGAACATCCTGACAACACCTTCCATCGTCTTGAGTGTGACGTTGCCGACAAAACCGTCACAGACCAGAACGTCCGTCTTGCCGGTGAGCAATTCGTTGGCCTCAAGGTATCCAATATAGTGCAATGAAGGCATTGTTTTTAATAATGCAGAGGCGTCGCGGATACTGTCCAGCCCCTTCGTCTCTTCTTCGCCGATATTCAGCAGCGCAACGCGCGGGCGAGAAATACCCAATACTTCTTCGGCCATCACGGAACCCATAATGGCAAACTGCACCAGCATCGTGCTGTCGCAGTCAACATTGGCGCCGAGATCAAGCACCACCGTTTTACCTTTTTGCTGATGAGGTAATACCGTCATCAGCGCCGGGCGCTCTATTCCGTCTATCGGCTTGAGCAGTAGCTTCGCAAGCCCCATCAGCGCACCGGTATTCCCGGCACTGACGCAAGCCTCTGCCCGCCCTTCTTTAACCAACTCCAGCGCAACGCGCATTGACGATCCCCGGCTGGCACGGATCGCCTGAGAAGGTCTGGCATCACTGGCAATAACCGACTCCGCAGGAATAATCTGCAGACGTGAGCGTTGCTCGAAATCAGCTTTGGCAAGTAATGGCGTGATTGCGTCGGGATTGCCGACTAAAAGAAGATTAAGCGAAGAGTTAGAGTCCAGTGCCTGCAAAGCTGCAGGCACTGTCACGGAAGGACCGAAGTCCCCACCCATGGCATCTAACGCTAGGGTTAGACGTCTCAAGGTTGCGCCAGATTACTTAGCGATAACCTTGCGGCCGCGGTAGAAACCGTCGGCAGTGATGTGGTGACGCAGATGAGTTTCGCCAGAAACTTTGTCCACGGACAGGGTGGCGGTGGTCAGCGCGTCATGGGAACGACGCATGCCACGTTTGGAACGGGTTGGTTTATTCTGTTGTACGGCCATGGACCTTACTCCTCAATTACTTACGCTTTAAACTGGCTAATACGGCAAATGGGTTTGGTTTTTCCGCCTCTGGAGGCAGTTCGCCAAAGACCATGTCCGCCTCGGACACTTCACAGTGTTCAGAATCATGCACCGGAACTACAGGCAGGGAGAGGATAACTTCATCTTCCACCAGCGCCCGCAGATCGATTTCACCGAATTCGTTAACCTCAATCGGCTCATACGCTTCCGGGAGTGCTTCAGCCTGTTCGTCAGAGCGGACCGGACTGAAACAATACGTTGTGTGAACATGATGCACAAACGGTTTCCCGCAACGCTGGCATTCGAGCGTTACCGTCACCTTTGCATCGCCGGTCAAGACCGCGAGGCGCTGGTTATCGATAGCGAATCTCATGGAGCATTCTACATCAGTATCCACACTGACTACAGACTCGGCGATACGCTCAACCTGATCGGAAGCATACACTCCTTCGTAATCAAGGCGTTTTTGAGCCGTACGAACCGGATCAAGAGTCAGGGGTAATTTTACCTTTTGCATAGGGCGCGCATATTAACTTTGTAACGTCATAGAGTCAAAGAAAAAGGCCTGGAAACAGCGCCTTTTGCCATTTCTACCCTAAATAGTTTAAGTTGCAGGCAGACGCCCAGCTCAGCTAAGTGAGTACAGGTAACGCCCGTGCGGCTTAAAATATGACGGGTATATTCGCACACATTGCGGTGGCACAGTTTAAAATGCCTTCATCCAATTCGCTATCTTTAATGAAAAAAATATGAAACCGATTGTTCTGGCTTCCACCTCCCCGTTTCGCCGCAGCCTGCTTGAAAAGCTCGGCATGTCTTTCATCACTGCGTCACCAGAGGTCGATGAGACGCCATACCCGGGAGAAGATGCACGCCATTTAGTGACCCGTCTCGCCCAGGCCAAAGCGCAGGCATTAAAAGAACGCTTCCCGCACCACCTTATTATCGGTTCCGATCAGGTTTGTGTTCTGAATAACCACATCACGGGAAAACCACACACGGTAGAGAATGCCGTACAGCAGCTGATGCTGGCCCGGGGCACTATCGTGACCTTTTATACCGGGCTGGCTCTGTATAATTCTGCCAACGGGCAGCTACAAACGCTGTGCGAGCCTTTTGATGTTCATTTTCGTCATTTGACGGAGGATGAAATTCGCCGCTACGTGCAAAAAGAGCAGCCACTCAACTGTGCCGGGAGTTTTAAAAGCGAAGGATTGGGCATCACGCTGTTTGAAAGGCTTGAGGGGAAAGATCCCAATACGTTAATCGGGCTGCCGCTCATCAGCCTGTGCGAAATGCTGCGCAACGAGGACTGTAACCCGCTGCTGGCGTAATAAAAAATGCTCCGTCAAAGCGGAGCATTTTTCTTTATTTAGCGTTGCGTAAAACCTGCAGGCAGCGCTTTAACTGATTGTCCAGCGGCGCTTCAATGCGAATCACCTCCCCGGTATTCGGGTGGGTAAACTTGAGCGCGGCGGCGTGGAGGAACAGACGGTTGAGCCCGGTGCCCGCAAGCTGCTTATCAAACTCGCGGTCACCGTAACGATCGTCAAAGGCGATCGGATGGCCCGCGTGGAGAGTATGCACACGAATTTGGTGCGTGCGCCCGGTAACCGGACTGCAGCGAACCAGCGTCGCAAATTCGTAGCGCTCTTCCACCTTGAAGCGAGTCTCAGAAGGCTTGCCTTCACTATTCACTCTCACGATGCGCTCCCCGCTTTGCAGGATATTTTTCAACAGCGGCGCCTGTACGACTTTTACGTGCGACTGCCATTGCCCGCGCACCAGCGCAAGGTAATCCTTCTGCATGCCTTTATCGCGCAGTTGTTCATGAAGCGAGCGCAGCGCAGAGCGTTTTTTAGCGACCAGCAGAACGCCGGACGTATCGCGGTCAAGGCGATGCACAAGCTCAAGGAAGCGCGCTTCCGGGCGCAGGGCGCGCAGCCCTTCAATCACCCCGAAGCTCAGGCCGCTACCGCCATGTACCGCAGTACCGGAAGGCTTGTTTAGCACCAGAATGTGGTCGTCTTCATAAAGAATGACATCGGTCAGCGCAGCGACTTTTTGCAAATGCGGAGAAACGGCTTCTTCCTCACGCTCGGCAACGCGCACCGGCGGAATGCGCACTTCATCGCCTGCTTCAAGTTTGTACTCTGGCTTGATGCGTTTTTTATTTACCCGCACTTCACCTTTGCGCACGATGCGATAAATCATGCTTTTTGGCACGCCTTTCAGGCGGGCGAGCAAAAAGTTGTCGATACGCTGCCCGGCCTCATCGGCGGAAATTGCAACGATTTTTACTGATGGAGTCTCTGTTTTCATGGTCGGCGATTCTAAATAGCCCTGGCGCATAGCGCCACTCATTTTTATGTGCTTAACTGACAATCTGTTCTGTTTTAAACCGTCCAGACCGCCTTTTTTCATCCCCTTTGTGGCGAGGTTAAAATAGCGGTTAAAAAACTGTAAGAAACAGGGCGCTAATAGCAAAAGTCATCTTGCTATAACAAGGTTAGCAGTGGAATAATGTTGTGGTTTTCCGTGTTGAATCTTGTTAGAACAAGAAAGTTTGCGGAATACCCATTTTGCCTGAACGTCCATCCACGCAGCAATGGCGTAAGACGTATTGTACTTTCAGGCAGTTAGCGGGCTGCGGGTTGCAGCCTGACCGGTAATATGGAATCAACTCTTAAGAAATATTCTAAGGTTATTCCCACGATAATTGCGCTGTATTTCCGTATGAAATACAGGCAACCGACACTTTGCGCCTCTCAGCAAACGACAACCGTGAGGTTGGCGACACGCGTTTAGTCACGAGGCCATCGGTTCACTCCCGGTTAGCGTCACCATGCCCGCAGCTCTGTCGCCAATGTAAGAATAATGAGTAAGTTACGATGAAAAGAATGTTAATTAACGCAACTCAGCAAGAAGAGTTGCGTGTCGCCCTTGTAGATGGGCAACGTCTGTACGATCTGGATATTGAAAGCCCAGGGCACGAACAGAAAAAAGCAAACATCTATAAAGGCAAAATCACCCGTATTGAACCAAGTCTGGAAGCGGCGTTTGTTGATTATGGCGCAGAAAGACACGGTTTCCTCCCTCTGAAAGAGATCGCTCGCGAATACTTCCCTTCGAACTACGCTTCCCACGGTCGCCCGAACATTAAAGACGTTCTGCGCGAAGGCCAGGAAGTGATCGTCCAGATTGATAAAGAAGAACGCGGTAACAAAGGCGCAGCCTTAACCACCTTTATCAGCCTTGCAGGCAGCTATCTGGTTCTGATGCCAAACAACCCTCGCGCCGGCGGCATTTCTCGTCGTATCGAAGGTGATGATCGTACCGAATTAAAAGAAGCGCTTTCTTCCCTTGAACTGCCGGACGGTATGGGTCTTATCGTACGTACCGCGGGTGTGGGCAAATCTGCAGAAGCGCTGCAGTGGGATCTGAGCTTCCGCCTGAAGCACTGGGAAGCCATTCAGAAAGCCGCTGAAAACCGCCCTGCTCCTTTCCTGATTCACCAGGAGAGCAACGTTATTGTTCGCGCCTTCCGCGACTACCTGCGCCAGGACATCGGCGAAATCCTGATAGACAACCCGAAAGTGCTTGAGCTGGCTCGCCAGCACATCGCTGCCCTGGGTCGCCCGGATTTCAGCAGCAAAATTAAGCTCTACACCGGTGAAATTCCGCTGTTCAGCCACTATCAGATTGAGTCGCAGATTGAGTCCGCCTTCCAGCGCGAAGTCCGTCTGCCGTCCGGCGGTTCTATCGTTATTGATACTACCGAGGCCTTGACCGCCATCGACATCAACTCCGCGCGTGCAACCCGCGGCGGCGACATCGAAGAAACCGCTTTCAACACTAACCTTGAAGCGGCCGATGAAATTGCCCGTCAGCTGCGCCTGCGTGATCTCGGCGGCCTGATCGTTATCGACTTCATCGACATGACGCCGGTTCGCCACCAGCGCGCGGTCGAAAACCGCCTGCGTGAAGCCGTGCGTCAAGACAGAGCCCGCATCCAGATCAGCCATATCTCACGTTTCGGCCTGCTGGAAATGTCGCGTCAGCGTCTGAGCCCTTCTCTTGGTGAGTCCAGCCACCACGTCTGCCCTCGCTGTAGCGGTACCGGCACCATTCGCGATAACGAATCCCTGTCGCTCTCCATTCTGCGTCTGATTGAAGAAGAAGCGCTGAAGGAGAACACCAAAGAAGTTCACGCCATTGTTCCTGTGCCAATCGCCTCTTACCTGCTGAACGAAAAACGTGATGCAGTAAGCGCCATTGAGAAACGCCAGGGCGGCGTGCGCGCGATTATCGTGCCAAACGATCAGATGGAAACCCCGCACTACTCCGTACTCCGCGTGCGTAAAGGCGAAGAAACCCAGACGCTGAGCTACATGCTGCCTAAGCTGCATGAAGAAGAGATGGCGGTGCCGTCTGACGAAGAGTACACCGAGCGTAAGCGCCCTGAGCAGCCTGCACTGGCCACCTTTGTCATGCCAGAGGTGCCACCTGCGCCACAGGAGACCACGGCGGAGAAACCTGCTGTTGTCGCCGCGAAACCAGCCGCTCAGCCAAAAGCTGATGCCGCTGCACAGCCGGGCCTGGTTAGCCGCTTCTTCTCTGCACTGAAAAAACTCTTCGCCGGCGACACCTCTGCCGCTGAAGTGAAAGAAGTGAAGGAAGAGAAAGCGACCGACTCTGAAAATCCGCGTCAGGATCGTCGTAACAATAACCGCCGTCAGAACAACCGCCGCGATCGTGGCGATCGCAATGACCGTGGGGACCGTAACAACCGCGATCGCGACAACCGTGATAATCGCAACAACCGCGATGACCGCAACAATGAAGCCCGTGAAGCTCGCGAACCGCGTGAAGGTCGTGACGACAATCGTCGCAACCGTCGTAACGGTCAACAGCAAAATGCGGAAGTTCGTGAATCACGCCAGAACGTTGTTGCTGCCGTTGACGATGCTGAAAAACAGCAGAAGTCCCGTGACGAGCAACAGCCACGTCGCGAGCGTAACCGCCGTCGCTCTGATGAAAAACGTCAGGCACAGCAGGAAGTCAAAGCACTGCAGCAGGACAATGTTGTCGAGCAGGATGCCGAGCAGGAAGAACGCACTCAGGTTATGCAGCGCCGTAAACCGCGCCAGCTGAGCCAGAAAGTTCGCTTTGAATCTGCCGATGCTCCTGCAGTAGAAGAAACTCAGGTTGTACAGGCCAGCACCGAGCAGGCACCGATTGCACTGCCTGCGGTTGTAGAAGCGCCGGTAAATGCAGAACAGCAGGATGAAAACGGTGAAAACCGCGATACTGCCGGTATGCCGCGTCGTTCACGTCGCTCTCCTCGTCACCTGCGTGTCAGCGGCCAGCGCCGTCGTCGCTATCGTGATGAGCGTTACCCGGCGGTATCCCCGATGCCACTGACAGCAGCATGCGCCTCTCCAGAGCTGGCATCCGGGAAAGTGTTCATCACCTACCCTGTTGCCCGTCCACACGATCAGCTTGCTCAGGAAGAGGCGTTCCAGGCTCACGAAGACGTTCAGCACGTTAACGTCGCTGAGGCTGCAGCAGTAGAAGCCCCTGTTGAAGACGGCCTGGTCATCGAGCCGGTGAAAGCGGTGGAAACCGTTATTGAACCTGCCGTGGTGGAAACAGCTCATCCAGAAGTGATTGAAGCACCGGTGGCTGAACAGTCGGAGCCGGTTGCCGAAGTGGATGAAGCGCCTGTCGCAGAGATCGTGGCACAGGTTTCGCCTGCAGAGGAAGAAACTGCTCAGGCGATCGCAGAAGTCAGCGAACCAGCGCCGGTAGCGGCAGAAGCTCCAGCGATTGAAGAAGCTCCAGCGATTGAAGAGGCTCCAGCGGTTGAAGAAGCGCCGGTTGCAGTAGTTGAAGAGGTAAAACCTGTTGTGGAAGCAGCGCCTGTGGTTGAAGCAACACCTGTGACGCCGGAGGTTAACACCGAATCTTCTGTTGCCGCTAAGCACGCCACGGCGCCAATGACCCGCGCTCCGGCACCGGAATACACGCCTGAGGCGCCTCGCCAAAGCGACTGGGTTCGCCCGGACTTCGGCTTCAGCGGGAAAGGCTCTGCCGGCGGGCACAGCGCCAGCCACCAGGCTACAGCGCCAGCCACTCGCCCACAAAGCGTGGAGTAATCTTCAGCGCTAAGTCAAAAGCCGGTCACCTGACCGGCTTTTTTATTTCCCCAGTCTGATCGATAAGCGAAACAATCGCCAACCAATAAGATGCATTTAAAATGCACTTTATGGTAAACACTGTGGCTAATTGTATGATGTAATGCTTGCAGAACTTATTGAGGAGAAACGCACCATGCTCCCTGTACCGCAGAACTGCATTCACACCCGCTCTTCTCCCTTCTGGGATAAAAACTCCGCCCCCGCGGGCCTGTTTCAGCGACATCTCGATAAAGGCACGCGCCCCGGCGTGTACCCTCGCCTGAGCGTCATGCAAGGAAAGGTTCGCTACCTGGGCTATGCCGATGCCACCTCGCCAGAGCCAGAAACAGAACTGATTGTTGAAGCGGGTCACTTCGGCGTATTCCCGCCAGAGAAATGGCATCACCTCGAGCTGCTCACCGACGATGCCGTCTTTAACATCGACTTTTTTGTCGCCCCGGAAGTGCTCCGCTCCATGTCATGACAGAAGGAATCTAATTATGCTGACTATTCCCAAAAACTATCTACATACCCGCGCCACGCCGTTCTGGACTAAAGAGACCGCCCCTGCCGCTTTATTTACCCACCACAACACCAAAGCGGGCGTCTTTGGCCGCCTCTCAGTGATGCAGGGCGCAGTGAAATATTTTGGTTTTCCCGACGCCGATTCAACAACACCTGACGTGGAAATCGTTATTGAGGCAGGCGCCTTTGCCATTTCTCCGCCGCAGAAGTGGCACCGCATTGAGTTGCTGACCGACGACACTTATTTCAATATCGACTTCTTCGCCTCTCCTGAAGCAAAACTGGAAGGCAACGGCCTGGGTAAAGTGGTCAACAGCCAGAGGTAATCATGATGGGCAAAGCAACTTATACCGTCAGCGTCACCAACAACAGTAACGGCGTCTCGGTCGATTATGAGACCGAAACGCCAATGACGCTGCTGATCCCGGACGTCGCTGCCGAAGTGGTCAAAGAGCTGGTCAACACCGTCCGCGCTTATGACACGGAAGATGAACACGAAGTTTGCGGCTGGTGAAATGCACAAAAAAAAGCCCGCTCCGGGGTGCGGAAGCGGGCATATAAAGCGCGTTCAGTTTCATCACGCGCCCAAAACGTTGAAGGCTATCGGCTGTTAAGCTGGAACAGTGACATGCCTTGCAAATCGGTGAAGACTTTATAAGAAGCTTGTAGCGCAGCCTGCTGCTGAACATAGTTAGAGACAGTTGCCGTCCAGTCGGCGCCGACCAGCTGACTCATCTGGTCAGTTTGCGCCAGCGCTCTTTCATTACCGAGGTCATCCAGCTTGCTCAGCTCATTAAGCTGGGTACCTAACTCAGCGCGCACGGTAGACACATTGCTCAGGGCATTGCTCAGCCCACGGTTTGTTTTCGCGACGGCCGCATCAAGGGCTTTCTTACCTGCGTCGTCCAACCCGGCCGTTGGCGTTTTCAAGGCCGCGATAGCAGAGTCCAGCATATTAAAGATGTTGGTCTCGCTCGGCGAGCCATCGGGTTCCGGCGTGGCGTTACTGGAGATGCGATTGAAAACATCATTGCCGGTATGCCCAATTGTCATGGTTCGGGAGGTATCAACCTGTTGGGTAATTGGAAGCGTTCCGCCCTGATAGGTAATGCTACCTGCCCCACCGGTAAACGGTGCTGCTTCAGTTTTATAACCAGCAAAAATAAAACGACCGTTCCCGTCGGTACTGTTCGCCAGGTTCAGTATTTGGTTGCGAATACCTTCGAGATCGGTTGCCAGCGAGGCACGGTCGTCATCACTCAACGTTCCGCTGCTGGCAGCATAAACAACTTTCTCCTGAGCACTTTGAATTGAAGAGACCGTTTGCTGCAAAACGCTCTCTTCCAGCGAAACCTTCTGCGTCGCAAAGGTACGCGCCAGTTTGTACTGGTCGTTCATCGACTGAGCCTGGGAAAGCACCACCGCCTGAGACGCTGCAACAGGATCGTCTGATGGCCGGTTAACGCGGTTACCGGTGCTCATCTGCTCGCCATAACTCAGCCATAAACTCTGCGCGTCGCTAATGCCGCGCATGTTCTGGTCATATAACATTTGGGTACTGATACGCATGACGCTGGCTCCCGTTAGCGAATGTTCAGCAACGCATCAAACAACGATGATGCAGTCTGAAGGACCTGGGCGTTAGCCATATAGTACTGCTGGTAACGCTGCAGGTTGCCATACTCTTCATCGAGGCTAACCCCCGAGATAGATTGCTGCTGCTTGGTGAGCTGCGTCACCACATTCCCCTGAGTCGTACTAGTCACTTTCAGGCTTGCCGTTTTGTTACCCACGTCGCTGACCAGAGTGGCATACGCATCGTTGAACGACTTGTTGCCTTCGACCTGCTTAGAGTTCTGCAGATCCAACATGGCCTGAGCATTACGGTTATCGCTCTTGCCGGCGGTAGGATCGCTTGCCAGCGCCAGTTTCGACTCATCTTTCACGGCCAGGCTCATGTTCACTACCGCGTCGGATACCGGTTTAACGGTGAAGCTCTCGTTGTTGGCAGGCGTGCCGCTCACGCCAACTTTCAGCCCGTCAAAGTTAAGGCTGACGTTGCCGCTTGCGTCCGTTGTCGCGCCGGGGTTAATGTTGGCGTTGTCCGACAGACGGGTCACCTTCCAGTTTCCGCCCACAAACTCAACCTTATAATCACTGGCCTGAATCTGCTTGCTGTCGGTGGTGGTCGCGGTGAGCTGCGTGCCGCTGGTATTGCGGCTGTTGCTCAGGACTGTTGGGCCACCGACGGTAAACAGGTTGGTGCCTTTGTCGCCGTTGGCATCATAGCCCTGGGTGTGCTGGCTGTTCATGGCCGTCGCAAAGGCCTGAGCCATCTGGCCCAGACGGTTACGAGCGCTGTCCAAATCCTGAGTACGGAAGGTAAACAGCCCACCCAGAGAACCTGTATTCAGCTGGCTTTCTGGAATTTCCACTTTACCGGCAATCGGATCGACAAAAGCGACTGTCGTACGGGAAGGATCTGCGCTGGAGTTAACCGCCGCCAGTTGGTTAGCCGTGTCGCCCTGCACCAGGCTAATACCATTGCCGATAGATACGTTGTACGTACCACCATCCTGCACGCTGACGTCTACGCCAACAATTTGGTTTAGCTGGCTAACAAGCTGATCGCGCTGATCCAGCAGGTCATTTGGCGCTGAACCCGCGCCCACACCTTTCAGGCGTGAGATCTGGTCGTTCAGATTCGCAATTTGCTTAGCGTAGGTGTTGATTTGGTCCACGCTGCTGCTGATCGACAGGTTAACCTGCTTGTCCTGATCGCGCAGGTACTGGTCGGTGACCTTAAACTGGTTTACCAGACCATCCGCTTTGCCCAGCAGCGCCTGACGAGCCGCAGGATCCTGAGCATTACTGGTCAGCGTCTGCAGGCCGGAGAAGAAATCCTGCATGGTTTTTGACAGCGAGTTGGTCGTCCCGGACAGAATGTTGTCGATTTTTGACATCTGCTGATACTGGGTTGTCAGCCCGCTGCTTTGCGTCTGGGCCGCACGCAGCTGGTTAGTGATAAAGGAGTCGTACTCACGCTGCACGCCGTTGACATACACGCCATTGCCAATATAGCCGCCGCCGGTCAGGGTGCTTTTTGACTGGGACAGAATCGTCGTCTGGCGGGTATAACCGCTTACGTTATAGTTCGAAATGTTATTGCCGACGGTGCTTAATGCCGCCTGGGCAGCACTCAGGCCACTCATGGCGCTGTTAATCAGGCTATTGGACATGAAGGTTCCTTGATAGCGTGTGGTCAAAGGTTCTGCTACCTATTATCGGCAGCAGGCCACGGGACTTGAGTCTCTTCAGAACAAATTCGACAAATCAGTGCTGTAGGCTTTGGAAACCTTGTCGCTCATGGCTTTCAGCTGCTGGATCATGCCGGTCAACTTACGTGCGTAGTTTGGATCCGTGGCATAACCGGCGTTTTGCAGCGCCTGAGCACCCTGCTCTGCTGAAGACGCATTCGTCACGGCAGCATAGCGCGGGTTTTTCGTCAGCAAGCCAACGTAGTCAGAAAGCGCTTCCAGGTAAGAGCTGTAAACGCGGAACTTCGCTTTCACCTTCTTCGCCTCACCGTTTTCAAATTCGGTGGTGGTGATTTCCGTCGTCGCTCCTTTCCAGCCCGGCGTTGCCTTAACGCCGAACAGGTTGAAGCTCGGTTCCCCTTTTTCGGTGCGAATCTGACGCTGGCCCCAGCCGGACTCCAGCGCGGCCTGCGCCAGAATCAGGTGGTGCGGAATGCCGCTGGCCTCACTGGCCAGACGCGCCGGCAGCGAAAGCTGCGCCAGGAAGTCTTTGCTGTCTCCGCTCATCGGCTCTTCATTAGAAGGTGCGCGAGGCACGGCCTGACGCACCATTTGCGTTAGCGTCTGGTTCTGGTAGCTGGTGACCGTTTGCGGGTCGAGTTTCATCGGTACCTGACCTGCCGTTTCCGATGGCTCGACCTGCTCGTTACTCATTTGCTTAACCATCGCATCCGCCAGCCCCAGCCCTTTCGCACTCAGCTGTTGAGCTATCTGCTGGTCATACATGCTGGTGTACATCCGCGTGGACTCGCTGCTGAACAGACCGTCTTTCGGCAGCGCCTCACGCATGCTTTTCAGCATCATCTGCACGAACATCCCTTCCACCTGATGAGCCACCTCTTTCAGGTTGCCCTTAGGATCTTGTCCGGCCTTCGCCTTTAAATCGTTTAGCGAGTTGGCGTCAAACGCGGCATTGGCAAGTGAACGGGCGTCAGTCAGCATTAGATGATTTCCAGTTTTGCACGCAGGCAGCCTGCGCTTTGCATGGATTGCAGGATAGACATCAGATCGATAGGCGTGGCCCCCAGCGCATTTAACGCACGGACGACATTATTCAGGTTGGCGCTGGAATTAACGCGCTGTACCGAGCCACCGCTCTGACGTAGGTCGATCTGCGTTTGCGGCGTCACCACGGTCTGGCCGCCGCCAAATGGCGTATTCGGCTGGCTGACCTGATTCTGACGATTTACGGTCACCGACAGGTTCCCCTGCGCAACGGCGCAGTTATCCAGCGTCACTTCGCGGTTCATCACCACGGAACCCGTGCGAGAGTTGATCACCACGCGCGCATCCTGCACCGGCATACTCACTTCAAGGTTTTGGATATCCGCCAGCAGACGAACCTGAGAGCTACCGCCGCTTGGCACGCGGATCTGGATCGTACGGCCATCCAGCGCAGTTGCGCTGCCGAAGCCGCGGGAGCGGTTAATGGTGTCGGTGATCCGCTGGGCCAGGCTGAAGTCATCATCGTTAAGCTGCAGGTTGAGGGTGTTGCCGTTGCCGAAAGTCCCGGCCAGCTCACGCTCTACGACCGCGCCGCCGGTGATACGCCCGCCGTTAAGCTGGTTCACCTGCACGCTGCTCCCACCGGCAGCAGCGCCCGCGCCACCCACCAGCACGTTACCCTGCGCCAGGGCATAAACCTGATTATCCACGCCTTTGAGCGGCGTCATTAAGAGAGTCCCGCCGCGCAGGCTCTTCGCATTACCCATGGACGAAACAACAACATCAATGTTTTGCCCTGCTCGCGCGAACGCCGGGTATTTTGCCGTCACCATCACCGCTGCCACGTTTTTCAGCTGCATATTGGTGCCGGTCGGTACGGTAATACCCAGCTGGGAAAGCATGTTGTTCAGGCTTTGGGTGGTAAACGGCGTTTGCGTCGTCTGGTCACCGGTGCCGTCCAGCCCAACCACCAGGCCATAGCCAATCAGGGAGTTTTCACGCACGCCCTGCACGGTGGTCAGATCGCGAATGCGGTCAGCTGATGCATAAGCCGCTGTCAGCAGCACAACCAACCCGAATAAATATTTCACCATGGTACCCTCGCTTACATCGGCGATACGTTAAGGAAGAAGCGCTGCAGCCAGCCCATATTCTGCGCTTCATTAATGTAGCCGTTACCGACATACTCAATTCGGGCATCCGCCACCTGGGTCGACGCAACGGTGTTGCTGCCGCTGATGGTGCGCGGGTTCACTACGCCAGAGAAGCGGATAAACTCCGTCCCCTGGTTGATGGCAATCTGTTTCTCACCTACGACGTGCAGGTTTCCGTTGGCCAGCACCTGATCGACCGTCACCGTCAGCGTGCCGCTGAAGGTGTTGCTGGCGTTGGCGCCGCCTTTACCGTTAAAGCCATTGCTGCCGGAAGCGCTCAGGTCAGCTTTCCCTCCTCCCAATAGCCCCGAAGCAAAAGTCGGGACCGTGTCAAAGCCGAGGGCCGATTTTCCATCGCGGCTGGCGTTCGCCGAGGAGCTCTTACTGGCGCTGACGTTTTCCTGAAGCTGGATGGTCAGAGTATCGCCGATATTACGTGGACGACGATCTTCAAACAGCGGCTGATAGCCGTAGTTCATCGGCTGTGCGGTCTGGAATATTGATCCGTTAATCGTTGGCGAAGGACCAGGCACCGGCTGCGCGGTCGTGGCCCCTTCAACCAGCGGTTTACTAGGCACTAAGGCGCAGCCGCTTACGGCAAACACCAGACTCAGGAGAACAGGACGGAGCACCATTGGGTTTTGCATTGCTTTCATCTTCAGGTCACGGCAGCCGACGCGCTTTCACGCGTCGGCAAACGCCTTACATTTGCGTCAGTTTTTGCAGCATCTGGTCGGTGGTGCTGACCGCTTTGCTGTTGATTTCGTAAGCGCGCTGAACCTGGATCATGTTTACCAGCTCTTCAGCAACGTTTACGTTTGAGGTCTCAACATAGCCCTGGTAGAGCAGACCTGCGCCGTTCAATCCCGGCGTGGAATCGTTTGGCGCACCGGATGCCTGCGTTTCGGTGTAAAGGTTTTCACCAATACTTTCCAGGCCGGTATCGTTCATAAAGGTCGTCAGGTTCAGCTGCCCTACCTGCACCGGCGCGGTCTGCCCTTGCAGAGTTGCGCTCACCACACCGTCACGGCCGATAGTCAGGTTCAGCGCGTTTGCCGGTACGGTAATCGCAGGCTGCACCTGGAAACCGCCCGCCGTCACCAGCTGTCCATTTTGGTCAACCTGGAAAGAACCGTCGCGCGTATAGGCGGCGGTACCGTCCGGCAGCAGAACCTGGAAGAAACCTTCGCCTTTGATGGCCACATCTTTGCTGTTGTCCGTTTTAGACAGGTTGCCCTGGCTGTGCAGACGCTCGGTGGCCACCGGACGAACGCCGGTCCCGATCTGTAAACCGGACGGCAGCGTCGTCTGCTCAGAAGACTGAGCCCCCGGCTGGCGAATGGTTTGATAAAGCAAATCTTCAAACACGGCGCGTTGACGCTTGAAACCATTGGTGGAGACGTTTGCCAGGTTGTTGGCAATCACATCCATATTGGTTTGCTGTGCATCAAGGCCCGTTTTGGCGATCCATAAAGAATTGATCATGTTTGAATCCTGTAATAAGTAAGCCGGGCGTTAGGTCATTTGCAGCAGCGTGTTAGCGCGCTGTTCGTTTTCATCAACGTTGGCGATAACTTTCATCTGCATTTCAAAACGACGGGCGTTGGCGATCATATCCGCCATCGCCTCTGCCGGTTTGACGTTGCTGCCTTCCAGTACGCCGGACATCACCTTAATCGTTGGGTCGGCCTGCGCGATGGCACCGCGTGTCGCCTGGGCGGCGGGGTTCAAACGAAACAGCCCGTCATCCCCGCGCACCACCTCCTGCTGCGTGGCTTTCACCAGCTTCAGTCGGCCAATCGGCGCCACGGTATTTGGCGGGTCGCCCGGGTTCAGCGCGGAGATAGTTCCGTCCGCGGCGATGGTAAGCTGCGAACCTTCCGGCACCGCAATCGGGCCACCTTCACCGATAACGGGCCGGCCGCCAATGGTCAACTGACCGGCAGGGCTGACCTGAATGTTACCGTTGCGGGTATAGCCTTCTCCGCCGTCCTGCGTCTGCACCGCCAGCCAGCCATCCTGCTGCAAAGCAACGTCCATCGGGCGCGAGGTGTAGTCCAGCTGACCAGGCGTCATATCAGCCCCTGGCGTTGAGGCAATCACCAGGGTACGAGTTGGCAGAGAAAGCCCTTCCACCGGGACAGCACGCAAAGCATTAAGCTGCGCGCGGAAGCCCGGTGTGGAAGCGTTCGCCATGTTGCTCGCCGTGACTGACTGTTGATTCAGCGTCTGGCTGGCAGCGCCCATGGCGGTGTAGATTGCATGATCCATTAAGCCGTCCCTTCAGGCGCTTAGCGCAGGTTAACCAGGGTGTTGAGGATCTGGTCCTGGGTTTTGATGGTCTGCGCGTTCGACTGATAGTTACGCTGCGCGACGATCATGTTGACCAGTTCTTTACTCAGATCCACGTTCGAAGATTCCAGCGCGCCGCTGGTCAGGGTTCCGAAGTTACCGGTGCCCGCCAGGCCCAGCAACGCAACACCGGAAGAGTTGCTTGCGGTCCAGACGTTATCGCCCTGGGACTGCAAACCTTCAGGGTTCGCAAAGTTGGACAGCACGATTTGCCCCAGAAGCTGGGTCTGCTCGTTGGAGTAGTTCCCGACCACGGTGCCATCGTCGTTAATCTGATAAGACGTCAGGTCACCCGGCTTGTAGCCGTTCTGGTTGGTCGCCACGATGTTGTTAGACCCGGTGTTCTGCTGCATGGAGTTCTGGAAGCTCAGCGCGAAGGTCGCAGGTGTCGCGCCGTTGGTGACGCCGGTGGTCACGTTGATGCTGGTTGGCAGCGTGTTCGGGTTTGGAATCGGATCGGCGGCATTGGCAGTAATCCCCTGCAGGTTGCCGTTGTTGTCGAAACGCATAAACCCGGCGGACGTTGCCGTAGAACCCGCTACGGAAGAGTCTTTGGTGTAAACCTGCCAGGCGTTATCCGCGCTCTTAACGTAGTAAACATCCATACCATGGGCGTTACCCTGGCTGTCATAAACGGTGACCGTGCCCTTCTTGTTGTAGCTGTTCGCATTGGTAGGATCGAACGGCGTTACGGTCGGGATCTTATCGGTAGAGTTCAGGTTGATCTGCTGGGACGCAGTGGTGGTGGTCTTCGCCGGCATCAGCGTGTTCGGGATCGACAAGCCTACCGGGTTGGCGCCCTGTTGGATGGTTGGCGGCGTGCCGGTTGCCGGGTAACCGGTCAGCTGCAGGCCCTGCATGTTCACCAGGTTACGGTTTTCATCCAGCTTGAACTGGCCGTTACGGCTATAGAACACCGAGCCGGAGCTGTCTACCAGGCGGAAGAAGCCGTTCTGGCTGATAGCGACGTCCAGGCCACGACCGGTCCCGGTGGTAGTCCCATCGCCAAAGTTCTGGGTCACGCCCGCGACTTTAACGCCCAGACCCACTTTAGAGCCTGCGAACATATCGGCAAAAGAGACCGAACCTGATTTAAAACCGTAGGTGGCGGAGTTGGCAATGTTGTTACCAATCACGTCCAGGTTGGTGGCCGCAGCATTTAAGCCGCTGACCGCTTGAGAAAACGCCATGTCTTACTCCTGCTTAGGTTATAGGCTTAAATAATTTGCCTGATTGCATCGAGGGTCGTAGAACCGTAGGTCCCGAGATCCAGTTTGAGGCCATCTTTGCCGTTGATAACACCGCTCACCATAGCGAAGCCCAGCGGCTGAGCCACCAGCTGTGTCCCGCCATTCGTGGCATTGATCGCCACGGTATAAGAGCCGTCCGGCACGTTGGTGCCGTCGTTGGCGCTGCCGTCCCAGGTAAAGGTATGCACCCCGGCACTCAGTCCACCAATCTCGATAGTACGCACCACTTTGCCGTCTTTATCGGAGATGGTGGCCGTGACTTTGTCCGCCGCCTGCTGCAGCTCGACGCCAAACGGCGTGGTGCTGATGGTGTTGGTTTTTGAATCGGTCCCCGCCAGGATTTTGTTGCCCGGGATCATGACGCCATGGCCAATCAGGGCGCTGGCCTGCAGAGACTGGTTCTGGTTGATCTGGCCGGAGACGGAACCCAGCGTGGTGTTAAGTTTTTCGATGCCGCTAACGGTACTGATCTGCGCCAGCTGCGTGGTCAGTTCGTTGTTCTGCATCGGGTTGGTCGGATCCTGGTTTTTTAACTGCGCCACCAGCAGGGTCAGAAAACTCCCCTGCAGGTCTGCGGCGCTATTGCCGGTCAGGCTGTTTTTCGATGCACCAGCCGTAGGATCAACATTGTTAGTCGGATCGTTCACTTTGACTGCAATGGACATATAGGCTCCTGTTACTGACCGAGAGTGAGCGTTTTCATCATCATGCCCTTCACGGTGTTGAGCACTTCGACGTTGGCCTGATAGCTACGGGAGGCGGACATGCTGTTGACCATCTCCCCGACCACATCAACGTTTGGCATACGCACGTAGCCGCGCGCGTCCGCAAGCGGGTTACCCGGCTGGAAAACCAGCTTGTCCGGCGCATCGCTCTCAATCACTTTGGTCACTTTAACGCCACCGGTCGCCGCGCCAGGGGCTGCATCCACCTGGAAAACGACCTGTTTTGCGCGGTAAGGCTGACCGTCTGGTCCGGTGACGCTGTCGGCGTTGGCGAGGTTACTTGCCGCCACGTTCATGCGTTTGGACTGGGCCGTCATAGCCGAACCGGCGATGTCGAAAATATTGAGTAAGGCCATCGATTATCCCTGTAGCACCGACATCATGCTTTTGATTTGCCCGCCAAGCACCGTGAGGTTTGTTTGGTAATTCAGGCTGTTATCGGCAAACTGCGTACGTTCACGGTCCATATCGACGGTGTTACCGTCCATGGCGGGCTGGTCAGGTACGCGGTAAAGGAGATCGAGCGACGGAGTGGAGTGGGTTTCTGCCGGGATATGGCGTGCCGAAGTGAGCGCCAGAGACATGCCGCCTCCTTCAACGCGTCCGCGCTCCATCACTTTTTTCATTTCACTGGCAAAGTCGATATCGCGCGCCTGAAAGCCCGGCGTGTCGGCATTGGCGATATTCGCGGCCAGAATCTCTTGGCGCTGAGCACGCAAATTAAGCGCTTCTTGCTGAAATCGCAGTGCGGCGTCCAGTTTATCGAGCATGCTTCCTCCATGGTCCATAGAATTAGGAATCGTCCGAAAGCTTAAATCCCCTTACGCGTACGCGATGGGTGGAATAAACGCAAAATACGTCGCTATTTATCGCCTTGATCAAAACGACTCGCGGTTAAAATCACCGCAATCTGAATACGGAGAAGCGCGATGAGAAGTCTGAAAATCTTGAGCGGTATAGCCAGTTTGCTGTTCGGCCAGTTGGCTATGGCGAGCGCACTCGATCAGCCGCTGACTGAGTATTTTCAACAGCGACTGGCGGGGATCAGCGATGACGTCAGCGTCAAGGTGAAAACGCCAGAGGCTCAGCTTCCAGCCTGCCCTCAGCCAGAATTCTCAACGCCCGGCAATGCCAAACTGTGGGGCAACGTTAGCGTCATGGCCCGCTGCGGCAGCGACAAACGGTTTATCCAGGTTCAGGTGATTGCCACGGGCCAGTATGTGGTTGCCAGCCGCCCTATCTCCCGTGGTGCAAGGATCGATGCCAGTAGCGTGCAGTTAACCCAGGGGCGCCTTGACCAACTGCCGCCACGGACTATGCTGGATCTCGGCCAGGCGACGGACGCCGTTTCACTTCGGGATATTGCCCCCGGGCAGCCGGTGATTCAGACGATGGTACGCCAGGCCTGGCGAGTAAAAGCCGGTCAGCAGGTTCAGGTGATTGCCTCCGGCGAAGGCTTTAGCGTCAACGGAGAAGGCAAAGCGCTTAATAACGCCGCCGTCGCGCAAAATGCCCGCGTTCGCATGTCCTCAGGGCAGGTGGTGAGCGGGACGGTGGATGCTGATGGGAATATTCTGATTAATCTATAATCTTTTTAAAGATTCCGCGGCGACTGCCGATAGTACTATCAACAAATGATACTGACTGGCTCTTACGCCGCGAGCCCCTCGATGAGGAGAGAACAATGAGCATTGATCGCACGTCGCCACTGAAACCGGTAAGCACTGTTCAACCACGTGAAACCAGCGATCCACAGACGCTGAAAAGCCGTCTTGAAAAATCCACTACCGCCAACAGCACCAGCGTAAAGCTGAGTAATGCGCAGGCCAAACTGATGCAGCCCGGCACCGGCGATATCAACATGGAACGCGTTGAAGCGCTGAAGACGGCCATTCGTAACGGCGACCTGAAGATGGATACCGGCAAGATCGCCGACGCGCTGCTCCAGGAAGCCCAAAGCTATTTGTCGAGTAAATAACGGTGAGTCGTCTGTTAGAAGTGCTGGACCAAATGACCGCAGTGCTGAATTCACTTAAAGAGGTGATGGACGCTGAACAGCTGCAGCTTTCCGCAGGCCAGATAAACAGCAATGCGCTGCAACGTATAACTGAAGATAAAAGCTCGCTGCTGGCTACGCTGGATTACCTGGAGCAACAGCGTCGCGCGGAACAAAACGCCGGGGCGGTCACCAGCCTGGACGTTAGCCAGCGCTGGCAGACGATCACGCAAAAAACCCTGCACCTGCGGGACATTAATCAGCATAACGGTTGGTTGCTGGAAGACCAGATGGCCCGCAATGAGCAGGCTATTGCCGTGTTAAAACCGCATCAGGCACCGGACTTCTATGGCGCCGATGGGCAGGCAACGGCGCAGGGCAGCCGCGGCGGCAAAAAAATCACGATCTGATTCTCCTCGCCAATGAAAACAGCTGGTCAACGCTCTCCTTGACCAGCTGCTTGCTTATTTCAGCGATTTCAAGACTTTTACCGTCGCCTCAATATCAATCTCATCCTCTGAGAACAGATGTGTTTCGCCCTGGAAGGTGGTCACGGCCAGTTTTTTCACCGTGCGCATTTCCCCTTCTTTTTTCTCTGCCTTCGGGCGAATGCTGTTCATCAGCAACCCAACCGACAGCACCGCATTTTCTTTATCAATCTTCCCGTCCGCGGGCTCTTCTTCGCTGTACACCACGAAAGATTTGATCGAGGTGATTTTAAGCCGCTCGCCCGCAATAAACAGATGCTTGCTCTCAGGCTCCACTTTCACGGCAAACGCCGACAGCCCTTTATTATTGGTCCCCGGCTCGAAGGTCACCGACGCGTCCTTTTTGATAAGTTCCGGGTTGGCGACTTTAATCACGTGGAAATAACGGTTTTCACCGTTTTCATCTTTGATAAATCCGAAGCCCTTCTCTTCGAACCAGGTTGTGATTATTCCTCTCATCGCTCTGTCACCTAATTAACCTTTCAACATATAAAGAATAGGGCGGCGTGACGAAACCGTCATCCACCCAGAAAAAATCAAATTGTGCGGCGGGCGAAATCTTTCAATCTGAAGCCCAACAGCAACAATGTCGCAAAATAAGCGACGATGCCGGCCACCACCACCGCCATCAGCCGCAGCAGGCGATAAGGCATGTTGCCCAGATCCCACGCAGGCATAACGTACATTATCCCAATCAGTACCGCAGACATCACCAACACGGCGGCGACCAGGCGCAGCAGAAATGCCGTCCAGCCGGGCTGTGGCTGGAAGATATCCTGCTTACGCAGCTGCCAGTAAAGCAGCGAGGCGTTAATACAGGCCCCCAAACCAATCGACAGGGAAAGTCCGGCGTGTTTTAGCGGGCCGATAAACGCGAGGTTCATTAGCTGCGTCAAAATCAGCGTCACGATAGCGATTTTAACCGGGGTTTTAATGTTCTGCCGGGAATAGAAGCCTGGCGCCAGAACCTTAACCACGATAAGCCCCATCAGGCCGACCGAATACGCCACCAGCGCCCGCTGGGTCATCAGGGCATCGAAAGCTGAGAACTTACCGTACTGGAACAAAGAGACGGTCAGCGGTTTTGCCAGAATTCCCAGCGCCACCGCGCTTGGGAGCGCCAGCAGGAAGCAAAGGCGCAGCCCCCAGTCCATCAGGCGGGAGTATTCATCGTGGTTGCCGGTAGCAAAACTCTTCGCCAGCGACGGCAGCAGAATAGTGCCTAACGCCACGCCTAAAACCCCAGACGGAAACTCCATCAGGCGGTCGGCATAATACATCCAGGAAACCGATCCGGACACCAGGAACGAAGCAAAGATGGTGTTGATGATCAGTGAAATCTGGCTGACGGAAACGCCGAGAATAGCCGGCCCCATCTGTTTGATAACCCGCATTGCGCCCGCATCCTTAAAGCTGATACGCGGCAGCACCAGCATGCCAATTTTCTTCAGGTGCGGCAGCTGATAGGCCAGCTGTAATACGCCCCCTACCGTTACCGCCCAGGCCAGCGCCAGAATCGGTGGATTAAAGTGCGGGGCGGCAAACAGCGCGAAGCCAATCATGCTGAGATTAAGGAACGTCGGGGCAAAGGCTGGCACAGAGAAACGGTTCCAGGTATTGAGAATTGCCCCCACCAGCGACGCCAGCGAAATCAGTAAAATGTACGGGAAGGTAATGCGCAGCAGGCTCGACGTTAGCGCAAATTTATCCGCCGTGTCGGCAAAACCCGGCGCAGTGACCAGAATAACCCAGGGCGCCGCAAGCATCCCGAGGACGGTGACCAGCGCCAGCGCAAGCGTCAGCAGCCCGGAAACGTATGAGACAAAGACGCGCGTGGCATCTTCGCCCTGCTTACTTTTGTATTCGGCCAGAATGGGCACAAACGCCTGGGAGAAAGCGCCTTCGGCAAAGATTCGGCGCAGCAGGTTCGGCAGCTTAAAGGCAACAAAGAAAGCATCCGTCGCCATCCCTGCCCCAAATACCCTTGCCACAATGGCGTCGCGCGCGAAACCAAGCACGCGTGAAAACATGGTCATCGAGCTGACGGCTGCCAGCGATTTTAATAGGTTCATTTATTCTGTTATTCCACAAACATGAACGCCTGCAATGCAGGCGTACATGGATGATGACAAGTCGGCATAGTCTACCGATACGGCGCTGAATTGCTACCGCGATATGTTACAGCTTATTCGCTAATTGCCTCGCGCCAGAGCTTCTCGACGACACGCTGCGCCAGCAGCGCCTGCTCGCCGGAGGTTTCCGGGACAGTTTGGTTCGCCACGCAGTCGATAAAGTGACGCGCACAGCCCACAAAGCCGCGCTGTTCCAGCGTGGTTTGCCAGCCGGGAATGGGCTGTTCCACCACACCGGCGCCGCATTCTTCGCGCCACTGACGCATGTCGGTTACCTCATACAGCCCGCCGTCAGTCACCGCCTGCACCCACTCTCGCTGGCTTCCGGCGCGGCGATGCATACTGGTGGTCACGCTCAGGTTGCCCTGGCTGAAATGGTGTTCGGCGTACAGCATTTGCCCTGATTCATTGGTTTGCAACGTCCCGCTTTGCAACTGGGCACTGCCGCCGCCAAGCCAGAGCGCGGTATCCACGACGTGAAGATAGTCATCAAGCAGCGTGAAGCGCAGATCCCCCGGGCCGACGCTGTCGCTGCGGTGTTTGTCCATCCGCAAGGATGCCCCGGCAGACAGCGTTGCCTTTAACTGCTGGTAACGCGGGGCAAAACGGCGGTTAAAGCCCACCATCAGGGTGCGTTTTTTGCGCTCTGCAAGCTCCACCAGCTTTTCGGCGTCAGCCAGATTTTCCGCCAGCGGCTTATCCACGCAGACGCTGACGCCCGCATTGAGCAGATCATTCACCACCGCGTAGTGGGAACTGGTGGCGCTATGCACAAAAACAGCATCGCACTGCGCCGCCAGATTGCTGAGCGAATCGATATACGGCATACGCCAGGTTTCACACACCGGCAGCGCTTTCGCTTTGGTCGGTGAAAATGCGCCCACCAGCGACCAGTCGTCGGATGCCCCCAGAACCGGAAGCCAGGCTTTCTGCGCGATCCCGCCCAGCCCCACGACGCCAATACGTAATTTCGTCATCCTTAATCTCCCAAATGCGCCAACAAGGAATCCAGACGCTGTTTAAGCTCGGCGACTTCAGTTTCCAGCGCGGCCACTCGCGCGCTGAGATCGTCTGCAACCGGGCTGATACTTTGTTCCGGGGACACTGACGCCTCAACCTCACCGCTGAAAAGATGCATATAGCGGCTTTCTCGTTTACCCGGCTCACGCGGCAGACGCACGACAAACGGCCCATCTTCACGGCCAGCCAGCCCTTCCAGCGTCGCTTCTACCTGCGCCATATCGGTGAACTCAAACATTCTCCCGGCACGGCTGCGCAGCTCACCCGGCGTTTGCGCGCCGCGCAGCAGCAAAGTCGTAACCACAGCCACTTCCGCTGGCGCTAGCTTTAAATGACCAAACTCGGAGTTGCAAAAACGCTGCTCGTATTTCGTCACGCGGTTGCCAAACCCGCTGACGGTTCGCAAATAATGGCCTTTGACCAGCCCGTCCAGCGAGTCCTGGACTTCATGCTCTTTCAGCTCCATCACCGGTTCACGGTTTGTTTTCTGATTACAGGCGGTCACCACGCCGTTGACGGACATCGGATATTGCTCTGGCGTAGTGAGCTGTTTTTCCAGCAGGCTGCCGATAACGCGGGCTTCAATCGCCGTTAACTGATATTTCATCTTTTAAACTCCACGACCCGGGGTCCAGTCTTGATTAACCAGCGCGGTGAGAACGTGATCCCGCCATACGCCGTCAATCAGCAAATAATCCTTTGCATAGCCTTCTTTTTCAAAGCCCAGGCGCGCCAGAAGGTCGCCGCTGCGCTGATTATGCGGCATATAGTTGGCCATAATGCGATGCACATTCTGGCTACGTTGCATATAGCGAATGGCGCTGGCCAAGGCCTCGTACATTAGTCCCTGCCCCTGCCACTTTTCACCGATGGAGTACCCGAGAAAGCAGGCATGAAAGGAGCCACGCACCACGTTGGAGAAGTTGGCGACGCCGATAACCTCTTTTTCTTCCGGGTCGAGCAGCGCGAAGTAGTACGCGCTACCCTGCTTGTGCATTTCACTTATCATGCCCAGCCTTGCCTGCCAGCCCGAAGGATAGCAGTAGCTCTCATCCCGAACGGGTTCCCAGGGTTTCAGAAACAGGCGATTTTCCGTGTAGTAATCCGCCAGGCGCCAGGCATCTCGCTCATGAACCAGACGCACCACCAGACGGTCAGTCACCAGGCGAATTTTTGGTGCGTTACTGCGGTAGCCAAACATGTTTATCCCACTCCTTCATCCCGGTTAACGGGGCTCATCTTGTTACTATACCTGCGCCTGACCGCCGTGTGAAAACAACAACATGAAGCGACATCACTTTTTTCGATTAAAGCCTTGAATCAAACTCGTTGCACGATAAAAAAATATTGTCCTGCATCAGGTATTAAAAGCCAGAATGCCAAGCGAGAATAAAGACTTGTCGCGTTTAATTAAGTTCCCTGGAGGGGAGATGTCGCGGGTGGCGCAGGCAAGGAGCCTGGGTAAATATTTCCTGCTGCTTGATAACATGTTAGTGGTATTAGGCTTTTTCGTTGTCTTCCCTTTGATTTCCATTCGCTTCGTTGACCAGTTGGGCTGGGCCGCTTTAATGGTCGGGATTGCCCTGGGTCTGCGTCAGTTTATCCAGCAGGGGCTCGGTGTCTTCGGCGGCGCGATTGCCGACAGGCTGGGCGCTAAACCGATGATTGTCACCGGCATGCTGCTGCGGGCCGCAGGTTTTGCCACCATGGGCATCGCCACGGAACCCTGGATGCTATGGCTTTCCTGCCTGCTCTCCGCCATTGGCGGAACGCTGTTTGATCCGCCCCGCTCGGCGCTGGTCGTCAAACTGGTTCGCCCTCAGCACCGCGGCCGCTTCTTCTCCATCCTGATGATGCAGGACAGCGCGGGCGCGGTGATCGGCGCTCTGCTGGGTAGCTGGCTGTTGCAGTACGACTTCCGTCTGGTATGTGCCGTCGGTGCCGTAATGTTTGTCCTGTGCGCCGCGCTTAATGCCTGGCTGCTGCCCGCCTATAAGCTTTCAACGATCCGCACCCCAATGCGCGAAGGCATGGGTCGCGTGTTTCGAGATAAACGCTTTATCACCTATGTTCTGACGCTCACCGGCTATTACATGCTGGCGGTGCAGGTCATGCTGATGCTGCCGCTGATGGTCAACGACATTGCCGGTACCGCGTCGGCGGTAAAATGGATGTACGCCATTGAAGCCGCGCTTTCGCTGACGCTGCTCTACCCTATCGCCCGCTGGAGTGAAAGGCGCTTCCGCCTGGAGCAACGCTTAATGGCAGGCCTGGTGCTGATGACGGTGAGCCTGATGCCTATTGGCCTGGCCTCCAACCTGCAGCAACTTTTCGCCCTGATCTGTACCTTCTACATCGGCTCAATCATCGCTGAGCCTGCGCGGGAAACGCTCAGCGCCTCGCTGGCGGATGCCCGCGCTCGCGGCAGCTACATGGGGTTCAGCCGTTTGGGCCTGTCGCTGGGCGGCGCACTAGGTTACACCGGCGGTGGCTGGCTGTTTGACGCAGGTAAAGCCCTGCAGCAGCCGGAATTACCCTGGGCCATGCTCGGCATTATCGGCTGTATCACCCTTGCCGCCCTGTGGTGGCAATTTAGCCTTATACCCGTTGAGCCAACGATGCTGGAGCCTGGCGGGCAGGGATAATTTTCTCGTATCATCTTTTTCCGGTAGCCGCTCCCGCCGTGCCGCATTATGCTGATAAAGCAAGGCACGGCATTGGAGCCGCTATTTTGAGGAAGCCTATGAAGAAGATTGTTTTTGCCGCAGCATTGATGCTTAGCGGCCTGCTCTCAGGATGCAACCAGTTAACGCAGTACAGCGTGAGCGAACAGGAAATCAACCAGTCGCTGGAAAAACACAATAACTTCTCGAAGGATATTGGCCTGCCCGGCGTGGCTGAAGCCCATGTGGTGCTAACCCATTTAGTCAGTCAGATAGGACGGGAAGAGCCGAATAAAATTACCCTGACCGGCGATGCCAATCTCGACATGACATCCCTGTTTGGTAACCAAAAAGCCATCCTGAAGCTCAAGCTGAAAGCACTGCCGGTGTTCAATAAAGAGCAAGGCGCCATCTACCTGCAGGAAATGGAGGTGGTTGACGCTCAGGTCGAGCCGCAAAAAATGCAGACCGTACTGCAGACCATGATCCCTTACCTTAACCAGTCCCTGCGCAGCTACTTCAATCAGCAGCCTGCTTATATCCTGAGCGAAGACCGCAGCACCGGCGAGTCGCTGGCGAAGAAATATGCCAAAGGCATTGAAGTAAAACCCGGTGAGATAATCATTCCGTTAACGGAATAGCCTCTGCCCCTCAGAGCCGTTCATGCGCTCTGAGGGTTTTGTACAACATGAGCAACATAAGGGGTGCAAACGATAACGTTTCCCCTTATCCTTAGTGCCCGGCATAAAACCAGCCCTTGATGACTGATTTCCCTCTCACGCCGGAGCACATTGATGACCGCATTACCTCAGGTATTAAAAATCCGCCGCCCAGATGACTGGCATATTCACCTTCGTGACGGTGAGATGCTGAAAACCGTGGTGCCCTACACCAGCCAGACCTATGGCCGCGCGATTGTCATGCCCAATCTTGTGCCCCCTATTACCAGCGTGGAAGCCGCTATCGCTTATCGCCAGCGTATCCTTGATGCGGTTCCGGCCGGGCAAAAGTTTGAGCCGCTGATGACCTGCTACCTGACCGACACGCTGGATCCCAACGAAATCGAACGCGGGTTCAATGCAGGCGTGTTTACCGCCGCCAAGCTTTACCCGGCGAACGCCACAACCAACTCCGCTCACGGCGTAACCAGCACCGCAGCCATTCTGCCGGTGCTTGAGCGTATGCAGAAAATTGGCATGCCGCTGCTGGTGCACGGCGAAGTCACCCATGCTGATATCGATATTTTCGATCGCGAAGCACGCTTTATTGAAACCGTCATGGAGCCGCTGCGTCGCCAGTTGCCTGAGCTGAAAGTGGTGTTTGAACATATCACCACCAAAGATGCCGCCCAGTATGTGAAAGAAGGCAACTCGCTGATTGGCGCGACTATCACGCCTCAGCACCTGATGTTTAACCGTAACCACATGCTGGTGGGCGGAATTCGTCCTCACCTTTATTGCCTGCCGATTCTGAAACGCAGCATCCACCAGGAAGCACTGCGCGAGCTGGTCGCCAGCGGCTGCGATCGCGTGTTCCTCGGCACCGACTCTGCGCCACATGCGCGTCATCGCAAAGAAGCCAGCTGCGGCTGTGCCGGCTGCTTCAACGCGCCTTCCGCGCTCGGTGCCTATGCGACGGTATTTGAAGAAATGAACGCGCTGCAGCATTTTGAAGCTTTCGCTTCGCTGAACGGCCCGCGCTTCTACGGCCTGCCGGTCAATGAAGAGCACATCGAGCTGGTTCGCGTCGCTAAGAAAATGCCAGAACTGATTGAAGCCGGCGACGACAGCATCGTGCCGTTCCTGGCGGGTGAAGAGGTCGTCTGGTCCGTTAAAGGCTAAATTTTTCAACGCCCCCTGTTGCTTACTGGAAATTAAGCCTGTATAAATATCCAGTATATTGTACAGGGGGTCGTTATGCGTATTGAAGTCACTATAGCCAAAACCACACCATTACCAGCCGGGGCTATCGATGCCCTTGCCAGTGAGCTTTCCCGCCGTATCAATCAACATTTCCCCGACACCAGCAGCGAAGTGCAGGTACGCTATGCCTCCGGCAATAACCTCTCCGTGCTGGGCGGTGCCAAAGAAGACAAAACGCGAATCAGCGAGATCCTCCAGGAAACCTGGGAAAGCGCTGACGATTGGTTCTCTGCCGACTAATACCCTCAAGTATGTTGGTACTTTTTGCCGGGTGTCGCCATCCGGTTTTTTTTATTTCCCTCGCCGATTTGATTATTTTTTAAACGCCGCTAAAGTCTTTCCTGCCTTTCTTTCCGATTACATCGGAATAGCCTGTCGATTTATTGTTCGCTTTTCTCGGATAATGTGGAAAAAGTGTTACCAGGTAATTATTTCATCCCCATGACCGCAAGAGTGTTGATATACTTAAGTCGCTTCACCATAAATCACGCATGAACCTCACTAGTCGTTGTCTTTAAACACGTATAAAAGGGGTTATGATGGAAAAAAATAGTGATGTTATTCAGACTCATCCCCTCGTCGGATGGGATATCAGCACCGTCGACAGCTACGACGCCATGATGCTGCGCCTGCATTACCTGACATCCAATAATCAGAAGCACGATGAAACCGAAATCGGTCAGACCCTCTGGCTGACCACCGATGTCGCCCGGCAATTTATTTCCATCCTTGAGGCCGGGATAGCCAAAATTGAATCCAGTGATTACCAGGAAAGCGATTATCGCAAGCATTGACGACACATGCTTAACAATGGCCACAGGCACCCAACGGGGTGCCTTTTTTATTTTAAGCGTCACCGTCAATTGCATCGTTCCGGTGAATTAATTACCCTGCTACAGATAATTTTCCACAGAGAAAAGCTTATGAACTACGACCTCATCATTGTCGGCAGCGGCTCCGTCGGTGCCGCCGCAGGCTGCTATGCCACACACTCGGGCCTGAAGGTACTGATGATCGACAGCGGCCACCCGCCGCATGACCAGGGCAGCCACCACGGCGACACTCGCCTGATGCGCCATGCTTATGGCGAAGGTGAAAAATATGTCCCGTTGGTCCTGCGAGCACAAAAACTGTGGGATGCCCTGGCGGAAGCCAGCGGTGAGAAGCTCTTCCACCGCACCGGGGTCATTAACCTGGGGCCATCTGATTCGCCCTTTATTCGCAATGTCGCCTCCAGCGCAGAGAAATTTTCCCTGCCGGTTGAAACCCTGGACGCCGCCGCCATTGCCGCCCGCTGGCCGGAGATTGCTGTGCCTGAAAACTACGTCGGCCTGTTTGAGACGGACTCAGGCGTGCTGAAAAGCGAGCTGGCCATCGAAACCTACATCAACCTTGCTAAGCAAGGCGGCAGCGCTCAGCTTTTTAACTGTAGGGTGACGGCGATCCGCCACGGCGACGAAGGTGTCACCGTCGTGACTGAAGAAGGTGAATATCACGGGAGCAAACTGCTGGTCAGCGCGGGGACCTGGGTTACCAAACTGCTGCCTGACCTGCCGATCGCGTCGGTTCGCAAAATCTTTGCCTGGCACCAGGCCGATGGGCGCTACAGCGAGAACAACAAATTCCCGGCGTTTACCGCAGAAACACCCAACGGCGATCAGTATTACGGCTTCCCGGCGGAAGACAACGAACTGAAGCTGGGCAAGCACAACGGCGGACAGCTGATTGACTCCCCCGAGCAGCGTAAACCCTTTGGCGCCGTCGCCAGCGATGGGTCTGAAGTCTTTCCGTTCTTGCGCGAATTTTTACCCGGCATCGGCTGCTGCCTGCACGGTAAAGCCTGCACCTATGACAATTCGCCGGATGAAGATTTCATCATTGATACTCTCCCCGGCCATGACAACACCCTGATCATTACCGGGCTGAGCGGACACGGGTTCAAATTCGCCTCTGTTTTAGGCGAAATTGCCTGCCAGTTTGCTTTGGGTCAAAAACCTGCCTTTGATTTATCCCCGTTTGTACTTTCTCGCTTCAAAACGGCGTAGAATCCCCGAGTGGCGGGCATTTCCGCCACTTTTCCTTGGGGCCATCATGATTCGCTTTTTTCAATTTTTAACCAACAATATTCGCGAACACTTTATTCTGTATCTTTTTCTCTGGGCAATACTTGCACTTCTCGATCTGGCTTATATCTATTTCTTTTGATTATTCAGACTCCTGTTATATTGACAATTATTGACGTAAAATTAATTAAATATAGTTTTAGCGCAAATAATTAACCGTCAATAAATACTCTTCTCAATCAAAAACGATCATATTCATTCGACTCTACTGAACGCCTGCCGCGAGTGTTATTCAAAAAAAAAGACATACAATAAATATATATCGAAATACGGATATTTATGTTGATCTGCTGTTAACAGAACGCCTATGTTTTAGCTTCTTTAGAAAATACATGGACGCATAAATATGCAATGGCGAAACTCATCCGAACGCTATGGACATTTTTCGGTTCTCCTTCACTGGCTGGTTGCCGCCACGGTTTACGGTATGTTTGCACTCGGACTCTGGATGGTGACGCTGGGCTATTACGACGTCTGGTACCATAAAGCACCAGAAATACATAAGAGCATCGGCATCTTGTTAATGTCAGCTCTGGCTATTCGTATTCTCTGGCGCTTTATATCGCCTCCGCCGCCACCGTTAAAAAGTTATTCACGTCTGACGCGCATCGGCGCGCTTACCGCACATATTTTGCTGTATGCATTATTGTTCGCCATTTTGCTGAGCGGGTATCTGATTTCAACGGCTGACGGTAAACCCATTAGCGTGTTTGGCTGGTTTGATGTGCCCGCCACGCTAACCGACTTCGGGGCGCAGGCCGACCTTGCCGGGACAGTTCATCTCTGGCTGGCGTGGACCGTGGTGATTGTTTCCGTTCTACACGCTCTTGCGGCCTTAAAGCACCATTTTCTAGATAAAGATGCCACCCTCAAGCGCATGCTGGGGAAAGCATCCCGTTAACTATGGAGAGTAAGACAATGAAGAAAATCCTGCTGGGAGCCACCTTAGGCGCTCTGTTATTCACCACCGGCTCCGCCGTGGCCGCTGACTATAAAATTGATAAACAAGGTCAGCATGCGTTTGTGAATTTCCGTATTCAGCATCTCGGCTATAGCTGGCTGTACGGTACCTTCCGTGATTTTGACGGAACCTTTACCTTCGACGAGAAAAACCCTTCGGCAGATAAAGTCAACGTCACCATCAACACCACCAGCGTGGATACCAACCATGCCGAACGCGACAAACACCTGCGTAGCGCAGAGTTCCTCAACGTGACTAAGTTCCCGCAGGCTACCTTCGCCTCAACGGAAGTAAAAAAAGACGGTGAAGCTTTAGATATTATCGGCAACCTGACGCTGAACGGCGTGACAAAGCCGGTTACGCTGAAGGCTAAGCTGATTGGTCAGGGTAACGATCCGTGGGGCGGCGTGCGCGCGGGTTTTGAGGCCGAAGGTAAAATTAAGCTGAAGGACTTCAATATTACTCAGGATCTGGGGCCAGCTTCTCAGGACGTTGATCTGATTATTTCTGTCGAAGGCGTGCGTCAGTAAAAAGACTCCCCCGGCGAACCGGGGGAATGTTATTACTTCTCGGGGTCAGGAATACCCAGCGTGGTATTCAGCATCCCACGAGATTTATTAAAGATCTTATTCCCGTTTTCGCGGCCTGCCCGGCGGCGGCGCTGTTCTTCTGGAGATAGCGCCAGCTCATCACGGCATACTTCACTGCAGCAGCCAGAGAATTTCTCAGCACAGGCCGGACACTGAATAAACAGCAGATGGCAGCCGTCATTTTTGCAGTTGGTGTGGCTGTCGCACGGCGTTCCGCACTGATGGCAATGGGCGATCACATCGTCAGATATACGCTCTCCCATACGCTCATCGAAAACAAAGTTTTTACCGACAAAGCGCACCGGCAATCCTTGCTCACGCGCGCGGCGCGCATATTCAATGATCCCGCCTTCAATGTGATACACATTTTTGAAGCCGTTATGGCGCATCCAGGCGCTGGCTTTTTCACAGCGAATGCCGCCGGTGCAATACATGACAATTTTCTTCTCTTTGTCATCCTGCATCATATCCACGGCTTTCGGCAGCTGCTCACGGAAGGTGTCGGCCGGAATTTCGACGGCGTCCTCGAAATGCCCCACTTCGTATTCATAGTGGTTACGCATATCGATAAATACCGCGCTCGGATCGTCGAGCATGGCGTTCACTTCCGCAGCCTTCAAATATTCCCCCACGTCACTTGCGTCAAACGTAGGGTCATCAATACCGTCAGCAACAATACGGTCGCGTACCTTCATGCGCAGCACCCAGAAGGATTTACCGTCATCTTCCAGAGCAATATTCAGGCGCAAATTATTTAAGGCCGGGTGGAAGGCATAAATCGCTTCGCGCAGGGCATCAACGCGGCTTTCCGGGACGCTAATCTGAGCGTTGATCCCTTCATGCGCCAGATAGACGCGGCCAAACACGTTCAGGCTCAGGAATAGCTGATACAGCGCATCACGGGTCGCCTGCGGCGTTTCGATAGTGAAATATTTGTAGAATGAGATGGTCGTGCGCGGCTCGGTTTCGGCAAGCATGCGCTCGCGCAGCTCCTCATTCGATACGCGGTTGTGTAACACTGGCATGGTGTTCGCTCGCAATCGTTGAAAAAAAGTGGGCTGCATCATAAAGCAAATAACGCTTATTTACATCCCCACGTTTTACGCTACATTTTGCTCACTCAGAGGCATCTGCGGCAACAATCGATGAAATATCAGGCACTCCGACGCCGCGTATTTTGGCTCTGCGCTAAAAAATGCCACAATGGAATGATTAGAAGATCCGGCAATTGCCGTCACAAAGGTTTTACATGACGAACTTACCGCAATTCTCCCGTGCATTACTGCACCCGCGCTATTGGCTCACCTGGCTGGGCATCGGCTTTTTATACCTGCTGGTGCAGCTCCCCTACCCGGTGCTTTATCGCATCGGCTGCGGGCTGGGCCGGCTGGCAAAACGCCTGATGAAACGTCGCGCGAAAATAGCCTACCGCAATCTTGAACTCTGCTTCCCGGACATGAGCGAGGAAAAACGCGAGCAGATGGTGATCGCCAACTTCGAGTCAGTCGGTATGGGGCTGATTGAGACCGGCATGGCCTGGTTCTGGTCTACGGAGCGCATCAATAAATGGTGCCACTACGAAGGCGTGGATATTGTTAAAGGCATCGAGAAAACGGGCCAGGGCATTTTGCTGATTGGCATTCACTTCCTGACGCTGGAGCTGGGCGCCCGTATTTTCGGCATTAAAACGCCGGGCATCGGCGTTTACCGCCCAAACGACAACCCACTGCTGGACTGGCTGCAGACCTGGGGGCGCATGCGCTCCAATAAGAGCATGATTGACCGCAAAGATCTGAAAGGCATGATCCGCGCGCTGAAAAATGGCGACATCATCTGGTATGCCCCGGACCACGATTACGGCCCGAGAGGCAGCGAGTTTGTACCGTTCTTTGCCGTTGAACAAGCTGCGACCACCACGGGAACCTACACGCTCGCCAAACTCTCCGGCGCCTGCGCCGTGCCGTTTGTTCCGCGTCGCCTGCCGGGCGGCAAAGGCTACGAGCTGACGATTATTCAGCCAGAGCTGAACCCACCTCTTGACAGCCCGGAAGCAACGGCACGCTGGATGAACAAAATTGTAGAGAAGTGCATCCTGATGGCACCGGAGCAGTATATGTGGCTGCATCGCCGCTTTAAGACGCGCCCGGAAGGTATGCCCGACCGTTACCAATAATGCTTAACAGCCGCCTTTTAAGGCGGTTTTTTTTGCCTTAGTTTGATCGAAAAAGCCCTTTGATTTGCCAGCCCAATGCCAACAGGCGCATAATTAGCAGAGTAATAATTCCCTCTCTTCTCTTTGGCACTGGCAACTTCGGAGCGGTATGACTCCCCCTGACAGCACTATCAACTGGAAGCGTAATCTGGCCGTCGTCTGGGTTGGCTGCTTCCTGACCGGCGCGGCATTCAGCCTGGTCATGCCCTTCCTCCCGCTTTACGTTGAGCAACTCGGCGTCACCGGCCACAGCCAGCTGAACATGTGGTCCGGGCTGGTCTTTAGCATTACCTTCCTGTTTTCTGCCGTGGCATCCCCTTTCTGGGGTGGGCTTGCCGATCGTAAAGGCCGAAAACTTATGCTGCTGCGTTCCGCGCTTGGCATGTCTGTCGTCATGCTGATGATGGGTCTCGCACAAAACATTTGGCAATTTCTGGCGCTTAGGGCCTTACTTGGCCTGCTGGGTGGATTTGTCCCTAATGCCAACGCACTGATCGCCACCCAAATACCACGCCATAAAAGCGGCTGGGCACTTGGCACGCTGTCTACGGGAGCGGTCAGCGGCGCGCTGCTAGGCCCGCTGATGGGTGGCCTGATGGCGGACAGCTACGGGCTACGCTCGGTGTTCTTCATCACCTCGCTGGTGCTGTTTATCTGCTTCGTGATGACGCTGTTTTTTATTCGCGAGTCGTTCACGCCCGTTTCCAAAAAAGACATGCTGCACGCCCGCCAGGTACTCACCTCATTAAAAAATCCCCGCCTGGTACTGAGTCTGTTTGTCACCACGATGATCATCCAGGTTGCCACCGGTTCTATCGCGCCTATCCTGACGCTCTACGTGCGCGATCTGGCCGGTAACGTCAGCAATCTGGCGTTTATTAGCGGGATGATTGCTTCCGTGCCCGGCGTAGCGGCGCTGATCAGTGCCCCAAGACTCGGCAAGCTGGGCGATCGCATTGGGCCGGAAAAGATCCTGATTGGCGCGCTGGTGATCTCCGTTTTGCTGCTCATCCCGATGTCGTTGGTACAAAACCCGTGGCAGCTCGGGGTCTTACGCTTCTTGCTCGGTGCCGCCGACGGGGCGCTGCTCCCCGCCGTGCAAACGCTACTGGTCTATAACTCTTCCAGCCAAATCTCGGGCCGTATTTTCAGCTACAACCAGTCGTTCCGCGATATTGGCAACGTCACCGGTCCGCTGCTCGGCGCCGCCGTTTCCGCCAGCTACGGCTTCCGCACCGTGTTCCTGGTCACCGCCAGCGTGGTGCTGTTTAACGCCCTTTACTCATGGATGACGCTGCGCCAGCCTGCCGAACGACTCCGTATTCCGGGGGAATAAATCTCCGACTTGCAGATTTGCCAACAGCGTCAACAATTAACTGGAAATCGTAACGGAGCAGTCGCTCCCCGACCTTTGCCACAAGGAGATAACCATGAGCATGTATGCAACCCTGGAAGAAGCCATTGATGCCGCGCGGGAGCAGTATCTTGCCGATAACCCGAGCGTGGATGAAGAGAGCGCCAGCGTCGAGCAATTCAATTTCCAGAAGTACGTTTTGCAGGATGGTGACATCATGTGGCAGGCCGAGTTCTTTACCGACGACAGCGAGGAAGGCGAATGCCTGCCGATGCTCAGTGGGGAAGCGGCGCAAAGCGTGTTTGACGGTGATTTCGATGAGATTGAACTGCGCCAGGAATGGCTGGAAGAGAATACGCTGCACGAATGGGACGAAGGTGAATTTCAGCTCGAGCCGCCGCTGGACACCGAAGAAGGTCGCACGGCGGCAGACGAGTGGGATGAGCGCTAGCCGTTATTCATACGGCCCGTGGCTGGCGTCAATCGGCAACAGCAAAGTGTCAAAGATCAGCGAAAACGGCAGGTCGAGCACGGTAATATAGCGCCATGCGCCCTCGCGTACATCCCAGCGCACGCCGGGGTAATATTGGTTCCCGTGCCCTTGCCCCGGCACCGTCCGGCTAATAATGCTGCCGCAGCCGCTTAGCAGAAACGCCATCATCAGTACCGCAATTATTTTACCCACACATGCACTCCTGTTCAGAACGCGCTGAGTATAACCATCGCCGAATAAAAGGCAAAAAAATGCCGACCCTGAGGTCGGCATTATCACTTCTTTAAGGCCTTACTTTGCCGTCAGCGCCAGCGGGTTTAGCTGCAGCTTTCTGTAGCTCTCCACCCAGGAAGAATAACGCTCCGGGTTCGCCCACACGCGGTAATGCAAGCGCGACATGGTCATCGGGTCGCTCAGCAGAACCAGGCGGCGGTCGCGGTTGAGTTTGTCCGGCGTTTCGTTCAGCGCCTGCTCAACGTGACGGTCTCGGGCAATCTCCAGCACCAGACTCTTACGGTGACGAGCCGTGGCCATCGCCGTGCTCAGGGCGTTAAACGACGGGTTAAATACCGCGTGCATAAAGCCATCGTCCAGCGTACGGCTGCGGTTCAGCTCCAGATAGTTCTCGGTGTCCACCAGCACCTGCGGCGGGGAATACTCTTCCGGGATCAGGAACAGCTTCCAGCGCTTGGTGCGCAGGCCGAGGCTCGCCCGGCTTGAAAGCACGGAGACGAACGGCGACAGGATCAGCGAGAAGACAATCGGTGCCAGCCAGAACAGGAAGCGCAGATCCAGCCAGGCCATGCCCACTGCCCAGACCAGGCCCAGCAGCAGCTGAGAACCATGGCGCATAAAGGCTTCACCCCACGGCGTGGAGTCATCGTCACGCTGCGGCGAGTTCCAGACCACTTCCCAGCCCAGGAACGCGCTGACCACAAACACGGTGTGGAACAGCATACGCACCGGTGCCAGCAGCACGGAGAACAGCACTTCAAGCAGCAGTGAACAGGTCACTCGCAGGAAGCCGCCGTACTCTTTAGAACCTTTGCACCAGATAAGAATGATGCTCAGCAGCTTAGGCAGGAACAGCAGAACCATGGTCGAGGCAAATAGCGCAATCGCCAGCTCAGGACGCCACTGCGGCCAGACCGGGAACAGCTGTCTAGGCTGGAGGAAGTACTGCGGCTCGGTCAGAGCATGTACAACCTGCAGCGCGGTAGAGAGCGCCAGGAACATAAACCACAATGGGGCAGACAGATAGGACATGACGCCGGTCAGGAACACCGCGCGGTGAACCGGGTGCATACCTTTGACCAGGAACAGACGGAAGTTCATCAGGTTACCCTGGCACCAGCGGCGATCGCGTTTCAGCTCGTCCAGCAGGTTCGGCGGCAGTTCTTCGTATGAGCCAGGCAGGTCGTAAGCAATCCACACGCCCCAGCCGGCACGGCGCATCAGCGCGGCTTCGACGAAGTCATGGGAAAGAATCGACCCGGCAAAGTTACCTTCACCCGGCAGCGGCGCCAGCGCACAGTGTTCAATGAACGGCTTCACGCGAATAATGGCGTTGTGGCCCCAGTAGTGGGATTCCCCCAACTGCCAGAAGTGCAGGCCCGCAGTAAAGAGCGGCCCGTAGACACGGGTAGCAAACTGCTGGCAGCGCGCATACAGCGTGTCCATGCCGGAGGCTTTGGGCGAAGACTGAATAATACCGGCCTTCGGGTTCGCTTCCATCAGGCGCACGAGGTTGGTCAGGCAATCACCGCTCATGACGGAGTCGGCGTCCAGCACCACCATGTAGCTGTACTGGTTCCCCCAGCGACGGCAGAAGTCATCGATGTTGCCGCTTTTACGCTTCACGCGGCGACGGCGACGGCGATAGAAGATCTGCCCTTCGCCCTGCACTTCCGCAATCAGCTCCATCCAGGCTTTTTGCTCCGCAACGCAGATATCCGGGTTGTAGCTGTCGCTCAGGATATACACATCGAAGTGCGCCTGCTGCCCGGTGGCTTTGACGGATTCCCACGTCGCACGCAGTCCAGCAAACACGCGATCGACGTCTTCATTACAAATCGGCATGATAAGCGCGGTACGGTGCTCGGGGTTGATGGGCTCATCCCCCACCGTTGACGCAGAAATGCTGTATTTGTCTTTGCCCATCAGCAACTGCAGGAAGCCCATCAGCGCGGTCCAGAAACCGGCAGAGACCCAGCAGAACAGCACGGCAAACAGGATCAGGATGCCGCTTTGCAGAATGTACGGCAGCAGCTGCATGAAGGAGACCCACAGATCCTGTCCCCCCATGTCCGCCGGGTTAATCAGCGCCCAGCCCTGGTACGGAAGGATCGTCTTCATGTACCAGGTTGCGACCACGGTTTGGGCCAGCGTGAGGATCAGCAGAATGTAGCGGCGAATCGTGCCGACGGTACGCCATTTCTGCTCAGAGGCCTCTTCTTCTTTAGACGCGAACTTAGACTTCGTTTCGCGACCAAGCAGGCGATCCCAGAAGCGGCCAATCGGGTTGGTACGCCACGGGTCCGGGAACATAGAAGCACGCGTCGCTTTCGGCATCGCCTGAAGCTGGGTGCGCCCTTCATCATCGGTGATCAGCTGTTCGCCGCCGAGAGAACCCGGCCAGCTCGCCTCGAGACGAGCTTTTACCGAAGCCAGAGGAGAATCATCCGCTCGTTCAAAGTGGTGATGCTGCGCATCAAGCGCCTCATGCACCGCCTGAAGATCGGACGCAGGCAAAGCCGCCTTCTGCTCAGCAGAAAGCGGGAGTGCTTCGATGTAGTCAGGCCAGAATTCAGTAGACTTATTCATTGGCAGGCAGCTGGTAGCTCCAGGTTTCACTCAATGTCTGCTCGCCGTTAACCAGCGCAGCACGCATATCCGTCGTCTTCTTCTCGTCTTTCAGCTTCACGCGCAGCGTTAAACGCCAGCCTTTGTTGACTGGGTTATAGCGCACCTGGCTGTCAACGATCTCACCGTTATCGCCAATGCTGGTCTGTGCGGTGACCGGCGTGTCGGCTGGCAGTTTTTTCATCTCTGCCCCGGTAAAGTCCACCACAAACGCAATGGTGCCGTCCGGCTGGCGGATCAGGTTAGACTGCTTCACATCCCCGGTAGAACGGCGAGTTTGCAACACATACGCGTTATCCGGCGCATGCATTTTGTCTTCGTCGCGGCTAAAGGTGATGGTGTACTTAAAGTTCATCTCTTTGCCTGGGTCCGGCAGCTGATCCGGCGTCCAGTAAGCAACGATGTTGTCATTCGTTTCATCGTTGGTTGGGATTTCAACCAGCTCTACGCGGCCTTTACCCCAATCCCCGACCGGTGCAACCCACGCGCTAGGGCGCTGGTCGTAACGATCGTCTAAATCTTCAAAGCGGGAGAACTGACGGCCACGCTGCAGCAGGCCAAAGCCGACCGGGTTTTCCGTAGCGTAAGAGCTAACGGCCAGGTGTTTCGGGTTGTTCAGCGGACGCCAGATCCATTCCCCGTTACCGGCGTGAATAGACAGGCCGTTGGAGTCATGCAGTTCCGGGCGGAAATTGGTGGTTGGTGAAGGCTGATTTGGCCCGAACAGGAACATACTGGTCAGCGGCGCAACGCCCAGCTTGCCTACCTTGTCACGCAGGTAAACTTTCGACTGCACGTTCACCACGGTATCGCGCCCAGGGGTGATAACGAAACGATAAGCCCCGGTCGCTCGTGGGGAATCAAGCAGTGCATACAGGGTTAACGTTTTATCCGTTGGCTTTGGACGTTCAATCCAGTATTCGCGGAAGCGAGGGAACTCTTCACCAGACGGTAAAGCAGTATCAATCGCCAGTCCTCGGGCAGACAGGCCATACACCTGGCCGGCGCCAATTACGCGCAAGTAACTCGCTCCGAGCATGCTGACAATTTCGTCGTTCTTATCTTTGCTGTTGATCGGATAGAGCACTTTGAACCCGGCGAAACCGAGATCTTTTACGGTATCTTTATCGTGCTTTACATCACCGAAGTTAAAATAGTCCGGATTGTATTTGATCTGGTGCACCGCGGTGGCGGTCACTTCGTTGATGGTTACCGGCGTGTCGAAGTACATACCCTGATGGTAGAACTCGAGCTTGAATGGGGTCTTGATGTTGCTCCAGTAAGCTTTGTCGTGATTAAACTGGATCTGCTGGTAGTCCGCGTATTTCATCTCGCGGAATTGCGAAGGCAGGTTGCTTTTCGGTGCTTCGTAGCTCTTGCCCGCTAAGGTTTTCGCCTGTTTTGCGACATCGTCGATAGTGAACGCCCAAACCGAGGTGGTATAAAGGGACAACATTACCGCAGCGCCAAGCCAGGACACTTTCATCATATTTGCTTTATGTTTCATATTAACCAGCACATCCCCCTTTGTGTGCTTAAATCAATCTATCCATTTTAATGGAAAGTTTTGCTTTCCGACAACCAAATCACCGCTTTGTTCAGCGTACTGGCTCAGGGTTTAAGCAAAATAAAGACAACTGCTTACGCTTTAAGAGTTCATCCTGGCGACAGGATGACATGCTTAGTGTAGGGTTGCCACGAATATGTAGACTGAACTGGACTTTTAGCCTGATGGGATAGGGTCTTAAGGATAAGACGAATAGTCTGAAAATGTCTGGAGTATTATGAGTAACGCACCGCAACAACGTGAGTTTTTCCTGGATTCTATTCGTGCATGGCTGATGCTGTTGGGCATTCCATTCCACATTTCGCTCATCTATTCGAGCCATCACTGGCACGTCAATAGCGCAGAACCCTCCGCGAGCCTGACGCTGTTTAATGATTTTATTCACGCGTTTCGTATGCAGGTGTTCTTCGTTATTTCTGGCTATTTTTCCTACATGTTATTTCTGCGCTACCCGCTGAAACGCTGGTGGACAGTGCGTGTAGAGCGCGTCGGCATCCCGATGCTCACCGCAATACCGCTGCTGACGCTGCCTCAGTTCATGATGCTGCAGTACATCAACGACAAAACTGGCCTGTGGCATACGCTCACCGGCTATCAAAAATACAATACGCTGGTGTGGGAGCTTGTGTCTCACCTGTGGTTTTTACTGGTCCTGGTGATATTAACGACCCTGGGCATGGTTTTGTTTCAAAAAATTAATAATTTTATAATTAGAAACGAACAGAATAATAATTCACCAATTACCCTGGGAAAACTCTCACTTTTATTTCTCGGCTTCGGCATTTTATACGCCGCTATTCGCCGGACTATTTTTATTATCCACGCGCCGTTATTAAGCGACGGGCTGTTTAATTTCGTGGTGATGCAAACGCTGTTTTATCTGCCGTTCTTTATGCTTGGCGCGCTGACTTTCAAACGCGAGTCGCTGAAAATCCTGTTCACCACGCCTTCACGCTGGAGTCAGGTGGGCGCGGTCTTTGCGTTTGCCGCCTATTTATTAAACCAGCGCTACGGCAGCGGCGATGCCTGGATGTACGAAACGGAAAGCGTGATCACCATGCTGATGGGGCTATGGATGGTCAACGTCGTGTTTTCGCTGGGCTATAAAATGCTGAATTTTAAATCCGCGCGAGTGACCTATTTCGTTAATGCATCGCTGTTTATCTATCTGGTACACCATCCGCTCACGCTGTTCTTCGGCGCGTTTATCACGCCGCACATCACGTCCAATATTTTAGGTTTCTTCAGCGGGCTGGTCTTTGTAGTCGGCATCGCGCTGCTGCTTTACGAGCTGCACCTGCGAATTCCCCTGCTTCGTTTCCTGTTTTCAGGCAAGCCGAAGGAGAAGGCGGCGACGCCACAATCATTTGCGGGATAACACACTAAAGGCCGGGTATGAACACCGGCCTTTTTTATCTCTGCGACGGAAATCTTAGCGGCCACAGATTGAAGTTTTATGAAGCTGTCGTGATTTATTTATGACACTCAGCCGCAATCTGCTGATAAATCTGCGTGTTCTCATCATCAAAGCAAACAAATACCACGCGCTCCGGCAGCGGGCGCAGACCAATGTATTTGTAAGCAACATCCCACGCTATGCGTGCGGCCTGCGCTTTTGGAAAGCCATACACGCCGGTGCTGATGGCCGGAAAAGCAATTGAGCGGTAGCCGTTAGCGGCGGCTAAATCCAGGCTGTTACGGTAGGCCAGTTCCAAAAGCTCGGCTTCGTTCTGCTCGCCGCCGTGCCAGACTGGCCCCACGGCGTGGATCACCGCTTTTACCGGAATGTTCCCGGCCTCGGTAATCACCGCCTGACCCGGGGGACATTCGCCCTGCAGCTGGCGTACCGCTTTACAGGCTTCCAGCAGCGCAGGTCCGGCGGCGCGATGTATCGCCCCATCCACTCCCCCACCGCCCATCAGCGAAGGGTTTGCCGCGTTGACAATCACATCGACCTCAATCTGCGTGATGTCTCCCTGGACGACCTGTATGCGTTCACTCATTAACCATTCTCCAACTGTACTTTGCCGTAGTCTATTCTCGTCAGACGGGGCGCGTACATGACTATTATCGTTTCCGGACATTTCAACTTTTGAAAATCTCCGGATATCAGCCACAAAAAACCCCGCCTTCACGGGGCCTTTGTTATTGGATTAGAAATCAACAGTCATGGAAAGTTTCAGGGTGCGTGGGTCACTTTGCGTAATATACGCCCCGCTGTCGTCGACAGAAGCCCAGTATTTTTCGTTAGTCACGTTTTCGACGTTGGCGCGCCAGGTCAGCGTCTGTTCGTTAACCTTGGTGCTATAGCGCACGCCGAGATCGAGGCGAGTCCAGCCGTTCAGCTTAATGCTGTTGTCGGCGTTGGCGTATTGTGACCCGGTGCGCATTAGCGTCCCCGTCGCAGTCAGGTTCTGCACCCAAGGCAGATCCCATTCGCCGCCCACGGACCAGGAGTAACGCGGAACGCCGATCGCATCCTTACCGTCGTTTGTCCCGCCGTTAGTCTTCACCATTTCTGGCTGAAGCCAAAGGGCACTTCCCAACAGGCGCACGCCGTACAGTGGCTCACCAAATACGTTCAGTTCCATACCGCGGCTGCGCTGTTCGCCATACAGGCCGTAAAGATTGTTGCTGTCGAGCATCCCCACCGGCTTTTCGATCTCAAACAGCGCCAGGCTACCGCCCACGCGGCCGAAGTCCATCTTCATGCCCACTTCGTTCTGCTTCGACTGCACAACCCCGACCACGTTTCCGGCATTGGTTGCTTTAGAGGTTGCTGTCGGCCCAGGCTGCAGCGCTTCAATGTGGTTCGCATAAAAAGAAACCGGCTCCCACGGCTTCACTACCAGGCCATAAACCGGCGTAACCTTGAAAGCATCAAAGCGTGTTTTAGGGTCTTCCACACCGGTATAGCTGTAGTTACGAACCCGCACGTCCTGGCGGCGAGCGCCCACGGTCAACAGCACCTTATCGTCCAGCGCGGAGAGCGTATCGGACAGCGAAACCCCGCTTGTTATCGTGCGGCTCCGCTGGGTCGGATCGTCCATATTGCTACCGGAAGCGACCGTCGGGAAACGGCTCAGGTCGAGATAAGACGGATCGTAGATATTATTCCCAACGGCGGTTTTGCTGGATGACATGGTGTAGGCCGCGCGGGTTTTACGGTAAACGCCGGAATAGCCGAGGTTCACGCTGTGGCCGATAAAGCCGGTATCAAATTTCCCCCGCACGCCGCCCATGCCGGAGAAAGCGTCGGCGATGTATCGCGTAGACAAACGAGTCTGGCTGGTGTTGCCCTTGTTATCAACAAACTTAGGCACGCTGTAATTGCCTCTTTCGTCGGTTTCGCTGGTGCCCAGCGCGCCATAAAGCGTCCAGCTGTTCGCCACATCATACTCGCTGTGCAACGCGGCAAAGCGAGAGCTCATGTCTGAATAAACCCACGGCTGCCCGTAGTTTGTTCGGTTATCCGGCACCTCAGGCATCTGCGTAATAGCGCCAACCCCCACCCCGATACGGCCATTGTGTACCGTCATCTTCTGGTAGCCGCCGTCGAACGACGTCCGCAGCCTGTCGCCTTTGTAATCCAGCCCAACGCTTGCCAACGATGTTCTGTTCTTCTGCTCGCGAACCTCACTCTCGCCTTCACGGTGCAGCAGGTTCACGCGGGCGCCAAACTGGTCGTTATCCCCAAACCTGCGGCCAGTATCCAAAGAGCCTCCAATCTGCGAACGCCCGGTGTAATCCACGCCAAGTTGGGTATGTGGTTCACTGCCTGCACGCTTGGGCTCAATATTAATGGCCCCGCCCACGCCAGACCCGCCCGGAGGAACACCGTTCAGGAAGGCCGTGGAGCCCTTAATCACCTCGATGCGTTCCGCAAGTGCCGTGCTGGTGATCTGCCGCGGCAATACGCCATACAGACCGCCGTAAGAAATATCATCCCCGTCTAACAGGAAACCGCGCACGCGGTACGACTCGCCAAAGTTACCGTAGCTGCGCACGGGCTGAATAGTCGCGTCATTACGGACAATGTCGCTGAGGGTATTGGCCTGCTTATCCTCGATCATTTTGGAGGTATAGCCGATGACGTTAAACGGCACGTTGCGCGCATCCTGCTCACCGAGCATGCCCAGGCGACCGCCATTGGCCACCTGCCCGTCCAGGTAAGCAGGCACCAGCTCGTTACCGCCTTCGCGAAACTGCGTATCCGGGGTCGCCGTGACGGTAATGGTCTCTTCTTTCACTAAAGCTTTTTGCTGAGGATTTTCCTGTGGCGCAGCGGCAACAGGCATGCAGGCGGCAGCGATCAACGCTGCGATCAGGCGCGGTTTAAACCCGGCCTGGCGAGGTGGTTGGTGAGGCATTGAAATTTCCTGGTAAAATAAAAATAATTAATGAGAACGATTATGATTTTGATCGTGATTATCGTTTCATCATTAGAAATTGCAAGAAAAATGCCCAGAGGGAGGTTGACCAGTAAAAACGCCTGGCCACGTAAATAGAGAGGAACTCAAACAGCAGGCACGCCCGGAACGAGCCTGCTTTTAAGGCCAGTCACGCTTTGCGTAACAGCCAGATAAAGTACGGCGCACCGCAGAGCGTGGCTAACAATCCTGCCGGGATTTGGAACGGGAAGATAAGGCTTCGGCCCAGCCAGTCGGCCAGCAGCATCAGCCCGGCCCCGATAGCAATAGCCACGATAAGCTGGGGCATTGCGCGGCGGAAGCCGAGCATTCTTGCCATGTGTGGTGCCATCAACCCAACAAAACTTAGTGGCCCCACGCAGAGCGTTGCGGCAGCAACTAGTCCGGCTGCCAGCACCAGAATGCTGATGCGCGATTGACTCAGGGCAATGCCCAGGGCCTGAGCCGTCTCACCGCCCAGCGGGAGTATAGCGAGCCAGCGGCGCACCAGGGGCGTAAGCTCAATCAGCGCCAGCGCCATGCCCCCGCTCACCAGCGCCTGCTGCCCGGTTACTTTCCAGGTGGAGCCGGACAGCCACGTCAGCACCGACCCGCTGCGCGGATCTCCGCTGGCCAGATAAAGCGTGAGCAGCGTGGCGAAAACGGTACTCAGCGCCACACCGGTCAGTAAAAGCCTTCCCGGAGCCAGCCCGGAGCGGGCTAAAACGAGCATCGCCAGCAGCGTGAGCGCCGCGCCGGCAAAGCCCGCCGGCAGTTGCCAGGCGCTGACGTCGCCGGGGACGAGAAATATCAATAACACGATGGCGCAGGCCGCGCCGGAACTCACGCCCAGCACCTCGGGGCTGGCCATCGGATTGCCGGTCATTTTTTGTACCAGCGTACCGGCCGCCGCCAGCATTGCGCCCGCGGCAAGCGCCGACAGCACCCTCGGCCAGCGCCACTGCCACATTTCTTGTATGCCGATAAACCAGCCTGCGCTTTCCCGCCCAACGCCCAGCGCGAGCAAGGCAACCAGCGCCAAAACAGCAATAATCAGCAATACCGTAGCGGGGGAAAGTTGGCGTTCCGCAATCGCGCTGGCATCATCAGAAGCCGCCAAACGCTGATGGCGCAGGCGTGGCAATAACCACAGCATTAACGGTGCCCCCACCAGCGCCGTCACGGCGCCGGTGGGCAGTTCTTGCCAATAGCGTCCAACCCACAGAACCAGTTGATCGCTCAGTAACAGCAGCAATGCCCCCGTCGCCATCGAAGCCAGGAGTTTAGGCAGCAGACGTCTCACGCCAAACATGCCGGCCAGGACCGGAGCAAACAGGCCAATAAATCCGATCACGCCCACCACGCTGACCAGCATCGAACTCAGCAGCAGGGCCAAAAATAGCCCGCCCACGCGCACTAAAGCCAGCTTCATCCCCAGTCCACGTAATACGGTGTCATCCAGGGCCAGCATACCCAGCGGGCGAATCATCAGTACGATGAGTACCAGCACGGCCAGAAGCCTCGGCCAAAGAAACTCCACGCCAGCCCAGTCGTACTGGTTCAACATCCCGCTGCTCCAGATAAAGAGATTTTGCAGGCGTTCATGGTTGAACAATACGAGGAAGCTTTTTACGGCTCCGCAATAAAGTCCCAATACCAGGCCGGCAAGGATTAGCGTAACCGGCGACATTCGTTTACCCCAGGCAGCCCCGAGCACAATACTGCCTACGGCCATTGCGCCAGCCAGCGCCGCAAGCTGTTTGCCGGTTTCCCCTGCCCCCGCCAAAAACAGCGTCGCAAGGGTCAGCCCCAGCTGTGCCCCAGCCGCAACGCCAAGGGTGGCCGGTTCGGCCAGAGGATTACGCAGAATATGCTGAAACAGGCAGCCTGCCAGCGCCAGCCCGGCGCCGGTAAGCAGCGCAAGCGCGGTTCGCGGCAGCAGGCTGTAGTGAAACAGCATCTGCGAAACATCGGTCACCTGAGGCAGAGTTATCGCTTGCCACCAGAGCCCGGCAGGCAGCATTTGCTGGAAGTTGTAGCCGGTCAAAAACAGCGTGAAGGCACAGAGTATAAGCAGGATTATGCGCACAGTGCCTCCGGCAGGAGCTGGCAAAAACGCAGCGCCGAGAAGCTGCCGCCGTAAAACCATACCGCTGGCAGCAGGTGTAACTGGCCCTCGCGCACGAAAGGCATAACCTGCCATAGCGCAGATTTCGCCACCGTTTTGACCGGATCGTCATCGCCGTGCATAAAGCAAATTGCCGTGACGTTTTCCAGCCTGACCAGGGTTTCAATGCCCACAATGGCGCTTCCCCAGGCATTGGTTTTCCCGTCCCAGGCGTTACGCATCCCCAGCCGTTCCAGCAGGTCGTTAAACAGGCTGTTGCGGCCAAAGATCATGACCCGGCGGCTATCAAGAAATGAAAACATCACCAGCGGGTTGGGATTACCCGGCAGCTTTGCGCGGGTGGCGGCCATCTGCTGGTGAAAATGGGCCAGATGTTCGGTAGCCTGCTGCTCCCGCCCTAAAAACTGCCCGAGCCTCAGAAGATCTTTTTCCAACAGCGCCAGCGGGCGGCCAGAGGCATCATTAAAGGCCGTCGACCAGCAGGGAGCGATAGATGTTAAATCTGACTCAGCCGGCCCGAAGCCTTTGGAGATGAGAAAAAGAGAAGGAGTGAGACGCTGCATCAGCTCGCGGTTAGGCTCGTTTCTCAGCCCAACGTCAACGACGGTTTCAGGCAACGTTGGCTCCCCTACCCAGCGGTGATAATTACGCTTATCGGCAATCGCCATCGGCATAATCCCGAGCGCCAGCAACATTTCAACCGGTCGCCATTCCAGGGCAATAATACGTGCGACATCAAAGCGGCGGGCATCAGCCTGGCAGGGAAGAATGGCCGCCAGAGGCAGCAGGGAGGCTAGCGCCAGCAGGCGTCGGCGGCTTAAAGAAACGTCCATATAAATAGCAATAGTTATCGTTCTAATTAAGTTTTACACATTATGCCGCCAGCCGCCGCCAACGCAATCAAAAACTCAGCTAGCGGCCGGGCATTATTTAGAAGACAAGGCGTTTGCGCTCTTCCTGACTAAGTCTGCGGGGTTCAAACTGATGGTGCGTAAACGTTATTTCCGTGGCGTCATCCTCCACGTCATTCAGCTCAATTCGGTCCAGCGACTTCTCACCATAAAGCGTAATCGAGCGGAACAGCCCGCTGAGCGTTTTCTCAAAGGGAATTAATACCAGCCGCCATCTTCCCTCCCCCAGGTCGGAAAACTCGCTGATAAAGTCTTTCTCAAGCGCTTTTCGATCGAGATAAAACAGCGTACGCAGCAGTTGGTTGAACTGAAACATTGGCGGATTGTTCTCCGCGGTGATTGCCTGCGGCGGCTGGTTACCCATCACCTGAACCATCCGATTCTCCCCAACAACCAGTCCCATCGGGAAAGGCTGACGCTGCTGCCACCACAGCCCTTTATGCTTTGTCACCACAATCCGCCCGCTGGAATGCAGCGGCTGCGCCATGCCTTTTATCTGGCGCTCCTGCTCAAACTGCGCCCGCATTACCGGCACGGCGGCAAATCGCTTTTGGATGTCATCCAGCGTTACCGCCCCTGTCACCTGCGCCACCAGCAGAAGAGAAAGGAGCAAACTTTTTTTCACAGCAATAACCCTATGCGTTCAACTGAAATCGATCCGCGTTAGTTTACTCTGCTATGTGGTCTGAAACCAAAAATACACAGCCCGCGTTAAACGGGCCGTGGCGTTATTGATAGGTAACGTACAGCACTGCTGTTTTGTGCTGTGGGTCGAGGTATTTCACACGGGTTTGCATCGTACTATCATTATGAAGGGTAATACCATCCAGAGAGCTAAGGGCAACGGTCTGAGTGACGGGTTTGCCTTTTTCGGTGCAGGTCATGGCGACATTGGAGCTGGCCGATGTCCACTGACAGCCGCCTTCTACTATTTCACCTCGAAAATGAATGATGCCAGAGGATGCAGCCTGAGAAAGCGGTGAAACCGCGATGCCCAGCGCCAGACAAAGCAAATACTGCTGAAAACTTGCTTTCACGTTTATTACTCCTCGATTGCTGTCGTCCCTGAAGGTTATCGGCAGAAAATCAAAGATAATTAAACAGTGATCCATGTTTTTTGTTCTTGCAATACTTCCGTCACATATATTTGTTTGCGGTCAAGACTTCCCCGGCTTTTGCCACTGTTGCTCAAGGTGAAAGGCTTTTCCGTCGCTCAGGGTAACAGTGACCGTGACGCTGTCTCCGGGGTCAATATTCAAACTTAGCTGCGACAGATCGACGGCCTGATGTGCTTTTATAAACAGTTCGCTGCTTTGGTGGCTGGAGCTTTTCCCCGACGGGCCAGTTTTGGTTGCCACCAGCGTCAAGGTGCACTGGCAATCCGCCGCCAGCGTCGCGACAGGCGTTATTGTGTAGATGTTTTCCTGCTGCCGGGTATTAAACGTCAGCTGACTTGAGAGTGCGGCAAGCAATACCAGGGTATGCATACAACCTCCAAAGAAAAACAGGGCCGTCGGCCCTGTTCACGCGATAGCCAGGTCGCTTTAGTACTGAGATGCAGTGGCGTGGTTACCGTTGCCGAACTGGGTGACCGACACCAGAGAGCTGGATGCCGTCTGATTAACCACTGCCCCGTTGTTGGTCCCGAACTGCTGAACATCAATCTGCGCGTTTTTCCCGTTCCACTGGCTGATGGTGGCATTGTTACCGTAGCCATCCTGCAGCAGTTTAATATCGCTGCTGTCAGAGCCCTGGCCAACTTTTGCCCCATTCACCGTGCCCAGCTGTTTAATTTCAGTCTTCGAATAGAACGCATTCGACTGCAGCGCTGTGGCATTATTTCCGTTACCCTGCTGATATATTTTCAAGGTCGAGTGCTGAGCCTGCTGCGGATAGGTCGCCATTGCACCTGCGGAAACAACCAGTGCTGCTAATGCTGCCACTTTGAAAAGATTCATACTAAAACCCCCATCGGATTGATAGTTTCAGCCCAAATATTTTGCTTATCGCTGAATAATGCGAATCGCCATTTGTGACTGGTTTTGCACAACAACTGCTGACTTCTGGGTACCGTACTGGGTAATGTTTGCTTTATTACCAGAACCTCGTTGGATAATAAGCGCCGCATTACCAAATGAATCCTGCTTAATACCCGCCTCGTTGGCGTTACCTTCTTGCGAGATATAAGCCAGGTTATAACTGCCTGATTGTTCGATGTTTGCCCGGTTGCCTGCTCCGCTTTGCGTAACCTCAGAAAGTTGCTTCTGACCCCGCTGAACTACTGCAGCATTATTATTGCTACCAGACTGGCCAATAATGGCCGTTTGATTAAATTGAGGATTGCTCAATTCATTGACAGCAAAATTATACTCAGCAGTGGCGAGATCGTTACTCGCCGCAAAACAATGACTCGCCAGGCCAGCGAACATTATAGAAATAAAATATTTTTTCATTCTGTCACCCTGAACCAGATAATGCCGGAACAATATGACGCGTAACATTCAGGTCAAGCATAACGGACCAACAATAATGTGTTATTGCATCGTTACGCAAATTAGTATGTTACGGCAACAATTAAAAATATCTCATGCCGGGGTGGTATTTTGCATTATAAAATTCACACCAAAGTATTAATACGAAATAAAAACAGACAATCATCACTATTACAACCCCCTGATCCAGGGATCGGATAATCATTAGCACACTTATTTAAAGTCACCTTAACTCTCACTGACTTAGCACAACTTAAGCGATGCTTAGTCAGTTTATGAGAAAACTTCGTCATCATACTCAGTTTTCTTAAGCGAAGCGGTTGAATGCTGGGAACGCGGTTTTTAAAATTATGAACAGAGTGAGTAAAACAAAAAAATAAAAAATAAAATACATAAAATACAATTAGTTAAAATTAAAAATCGAAATTAATTTTCTATACAGAAAGCAAAAAACGTACAACTTTCTGCTTAAAATTAAATAGCGAACACTCTCAATTGAAACATTTTAATACCCAAAGAAACATTTAGTTACATAGTTAACACTTGCGTTAAAATATCCAATCGCTAAATTGGAAACAGTTACCACTTCTTTAGTTAATTTTCTTTTGCTGACCGAAATAAAATCATTTCGGCGATTAAAAATATTTAACATACAGCACCGTCGCGGCACTCGTCACGTTATAGAGAATTAATTCTTATTAATTCAAAAGGTAGCGACATAAACCAGGTGGAGTTTCATCATGTATAATGAAGTCCATGCCCTTCAGGGCCCTACGTTATTGTTAATGACAAAACCCTCTCTCCAGGCTTCAGCCTTATTACAGCACCTGCGCGCCTCGTTAGAAATAAATGGCCGTATTCATAATATTCAACGGCCACTGGATGAATTTCCCGGTAATGTTCTGATTTTATTTGATATGGCGGAAACAGATAAAAAGACCATTCTGTTCTGGCAGGATAAACTAAGTCGTAAAAACTGTCAGATAAAATTGTTGTTACTCAATACGCCGGAGGAGTATCCCTTCCGGGAGATTGAAAGCTGGCCGCACATCAATGGCGTTTTTTATCTTGCTGTAGAAGAGCCCAAAGTCATCGAGGGACTGCGCGGGGTACTGGCTGGCGAATGTTACTTCTCGCAGAAACTGGCCAGTTATCTGATCAGCCACTCCGGCAACTACCGGTTTAACAACGCCGAGTCATCCCGCCTGACGCAGCGCGAAAAGGAAATACTGAATAAGCTGCGCGTTGGTTCTTCCAATGTTGAAATCGCGCGTTCGCTGTTTATCAGCGAGAACACGGTCAAAACGCACCTGTATAACCTGTTCAGAAAGATAGCCGTCAAGAACCGAACTCAGGCGGTTTCCTGGGCCAACGATAATCTTCGGCGATAGCCCCATGAAACGTTCAGCTGCATTTACGCTGGCAGCTTGCTGCTGCCTGATAAGCAGTGTCCTGGCCGAAGAAGTCGAGATCCCTGGACTGCTGACAGACCATACCGTCACCTCCGTTGGCCACAGCTTTTATCGCGCCTTCAGCGATAAATGGGAAAGCAACTATACCGGTAATTTAACCATCAACGAGCGCCCCAGCGCCCGCTGGGGGAGCTGGATAACGATTACCGCAGGCCAGGATGTTGTTTATCAGGCTTTTCTTTTCCCCACAAAGCGCGACTTTGACAAAAACGTTGACGTTGCACTGGTCCATACCGATGAGGCGCTTAAACGCAGGCTGATCGATAAGCAACTCTTGAGCACCAGCGATTTAACCCACGATGAATTCTAGGAGACGATGATGCGTATTTATCATGCCGTACTGCCCGTGCTGTTATTTACGCCGCTGGCCTGGGGCGGGAATATGGTTTTCCAGTTTGTGAACCCCAATTTTGGCGGTAACCCCAATAACGGCGCCTATTTGTTAAATTCGGCCCAGGCGCAAAACTCTTATAAAGATCCCAGCTACAGCAGCGATCTAGGCATTCAAATGCCCAGCGCGCTGGATAACTTCACCCAGGCGCTGCAGTCGCAGGTGCTGGGCGGGCTGCTGACCAATATTAATACCGGTAAACCAGGGCGCATGGTCACCAATGATTTTATCGTCGATATTGCCAACACTGACGGCCAGCTTCAGCTCAACGTCACCGACCGCAAAACCGGCAAAACGTCAACCATTCAGGTATCCGGCCTGCAGGCGAATTCTACGAATTTTTAGTGGCTTAACCTCTGAAAGGATCACTATCATGCAGCGCATACTTCTGATTATGGCGGTGTTTTTATTAAGTGGTTGTTTAACGGCTCCGCCAAAAGAGGCCGCCAAACCAACGTTATTACCGCGCGCGCAAAGCTATCTCGACCTGACGCATTTGCCGGAAGCAAAAGGGAAGCTTTATGTCTCGGTGTATAACATTCAGGACGAAACGGGCCAGTTCAAGCCCTATCCTGCCAGCAACTTTTCTACCGCCGTACCGCAGAGCGCGACGTCTATGCTGGTCACGGCATTGAAGGATTCCCGCTGGTTTATCCCCCTTGAACGCCAGGGGCTGCAAAACCTGCTTAACGAACGCAAAATTATTCGTGCCGCCCAGGAAAATGGCACCGTGGCCGATAATAACCGCGCCCCGCTGCACTCTCTGATGGCGGCCAATGTGATGATTGAAGGCTCGATCATTGGCTACGAGAGTAACGTCAAGTCGGGTGGCGCGGGCGCTCGCTACTTTGGCATTGGGGCCGACACGCAGTACCAGCTTGATCAAATTGCCGTTAATTTAAGGGTGGTGGACGTCAGCACCGGCGAAGTTATGTCGTCCGTCAACACCAGCAAAACGATCCTGTCATACGAGGTGCAAGCCGGCGTCTTCCGGTTTATTGATTATCAGCGTCTGCTGGAAGGTGAAGTGGGCTATACCAGCAACGAGCCGGTCATGCTGTGCCTGATGTCCGCCATTGAAACGGGGGTCATCTATCTGGTCAACGACGGTATCGACCGGGGACTCTGGGATCTACAGAACCCGGCCGATATTAACAATCCGGTGCTGGTGAAATACAAACAGCTCTCAACGCCGCCCGCTTCATGAGGCTCTGTGCATCGATAAAAAAACCAGCTTTCGCTGGTTTTTTTATTCGCTTAGCAATGAGCTGGCTTTCGGTTTTGGCTTGTCCCGCCGGGCAGCGAGCCACAACCCACTGTTTTTCATGGCAAAGCCAAACATCAGGCCTAAAAGCAACGAAGGTACAACGTTGTGCCACTCACCCTGATTGGCAAAGGTTGCACAGGCGCCGATAAACGTCCCGGGGACAAACGAGAGCAAAATATGGCGCGCCTGAATACACATCAGGAAGGCGACTACGCCGGTCATGATGTAGCCCAGGATTTCCGCCTGCGGCGCCAGCGCGCTGCCGTGAATAATTACCAGCGCCCACAGCACGCCGCTGCACAGCGTACACAGGGAAATAAAAAGCCCCTTCATACCGCCCTGCGGACAGGCAAAATAAGCGGTACAGCCGAGGAAACCGGCCCAGCCCAGCAGGCCGAGGCTCACCGCCACCCAGCCCCAAAGGCCGGAGAGAATACCGGTGGTGATTGCTAATGGAATAAGTGTCTTCATGGCGCCGTATCATAGCAGAGGCCGGGCCAACCACTACGATCTGGCGCACGTTTTTTGCAAATAAGAAATCAGCGTTACATTTTAATTGTGATTAACATCACAATTACTCATCCTCTGATTCCTGCAGCTCATCGCGCATGGCCTGCAGCGCCTCACGGCTGATCGCCGCCAGCGTGCGGTAGAATGGCGTTGTGGCATGGGCTTCAACTTTGCCCAGGAAAGTCCCGCACCACGGCATCAGGTAGTCATCAAACAGCGTCACCTGCGCTTCAAACTCATCTTCATGAGACTGGTCTTCAAGCCACGAGGCCGCCAGCAATAGCGTCCCAAAATGATCGGCCGGGGACTCACCCAGCGGCATGCCACGCTGCTTCAGGAACTGGCGCACTTCGCCTTCATCGCTCCCCTCTTCCCAGGCGGAACGGAATGGCGGCACGCTGCATTTTTCGCCAACAAACAAAGCGTTAAAGTCGCCCGCCAGCAGCTGCGGATCGCAGCTATTTTGCAGCCGGCCCAACAGCTCATCCTGCTCCAGTGGCCAGCTTGCCGCCAGCTTCCCTTCACGGATCAGCGTAAAAAGAGGCACCAACAGGGGATCCTGCGGCTGGCGATAAAAAAGCGATCCGAGTACGCGGCAAATAATTGAAAATTCATTCATGACTGGCTCTATCCATTACGGGTGTTAATTACAGTGTGGCAAATTCAGCAATTGGCGCCATACCACGGGCTTCCAGGAAGCCCAGCAGGCGCTGCGGAGAGACGTTAAGGATCCGCTCTTCCGGGAAATTGATTTCGTCGAGGATTTTACGGCATTCGGTGAAATCCCCCAGCGTAAAGGCAGTGTGAGAGTCGGATCCTAACGCCAGCCAGCCACCTGCATCGCGCACGGCTTCGGCAATAGCGCGACAGTTTGGGCCGCTGCCAATACGCGAATGGGTAAACGAAGAATTATTCAGCTCCAGCGCGACGTTATACTTCGCCGCCGCCGCCGCAACAGCTGGGATATCAATCTCAAACTTAGGATTCCCCGGATGGCTGATGATATGTACGTCGCCGTTCGCCATCGTCGCGATCATCGCTTCGGTGTGGGTGGCTTTATCTTTGGGCGGGAACACCGGCTCATGGAAGCCCGCGATAATTAAATCCAGCGCGTCCAGCATCGGGCCGGTGCAGTCTATTTCCCCGGCGGTATTTTTAATGTTCGACTCAATACCGCGCAAAATGCCGACGCCATCGACCAGTCGTGGCCAGATACGCATATTAATAAAGTGCCAGTAATGCGGCGCATCCGCCATATCCGGGCCGTGGTCGGTAATGGCGAACAGCTTGATACCTTTGGCTTTCGCAACGGCAATATAATCGTGGAGGGTACTGTAGGCGTGGGTGCTGGCAACGGTATGCATATGCAGGTCAACGGGATACATGGCTTTCTCCTTTTCTATTTTGAAGTAAGGATACCAGCAATCTATGACAATTTTTAGCCTGCTTCTGGAACGTTATCAGCCCGGCCAGGGCCGGGCTTGATGCTTAATAGCCGTGCTGAAGTGAGACCTCACCTGAAACGGCTTCACCGTTTTCCAGTTGAGTAATCGTTTTTGCTATATAGGCAATCGCCTCATCAGGACGAGTTACCGCTGCAACATGCGGCGTAATTGCCACGCGAGGATGTGCCCATAGCGGATTATTTTCCGGCAGCGGCTCTTTAGAGAAGACGTCCAGCATTGCCCCCTTGAGCTGCCCGGCATCCAGCGCCGCAAGCAGATCGGCTTCGACAAGGTGAACCCCGCGCGCGAGATTTATCACGTAGGACTCTTTAGCCAATTGACTCAACAATTCACGATTGATGATGCCGACGGTTTGCGGCGTATTAGGCAGCAAGTTGATCAACACGCGGGTGCCGCTTAAAAAGGCAGGCAGCGCTTCGCCACCGGCAAAACTTTCTACGCCAGGGAAATCTTTCTTACTGCGGCTCCAGCAGCGAACCGGGAAGCCCCAGGCCACAAGACTTTCAGCGACTTTACCGCCCAGCACGCCTGCACCGAGGATCCCAATGGTGAAATCCTCGCGACGATAATCGTCCAGCGGCTGCCATTGCCCCTGCTGTTTTTGCCTTTGGTAATCGTCAAAACGACGGAACCAGTGCAGCACCTGACTGATCGCATACTCCTGCATCTGCAGCCCCATGCCGGTGTCTTCGAGGCGGAACAGCGGCACGCCGTCAGGCAGCATGTCAGGATGAGCCTGAAGTTTACTGAGGATAGCGTCAACGCCCGCTCCCAGCGCAAATACGCCTTTTAGCCCTTTACGGCCGCTAAGCATTTCCACCGGAGGATGCCAGACAAGGGCATAGTCTGCGGGTTGCTGGTCGCCCTGCTTCCACTGGCGAACGCGAGCGCCAGGCAAAGCCAGCTGAAGGCGATTCAGCCAGTACTCGGTGTCAAAAGTGGGGTGATGAAAAATAATGTCCATACTGCCTCCTTTTTTCTTAGGCTTGCGCGAATCGACTCGCCATGCAAGCCCCAAAGTAATAAAAAGCAGCATCTTGTGGTGGTTTAAGAATCAAGTTGGACGAAGTTTGGCTAAACGCACCAAAAACATGAAATTAGCATTGACGGCGAAGCCCATTTTCCCTAAATTAGCGCCCGTTCCAGCAGCGCTGGAGCGACAATATGGTGAGGTGTCCGAGTGGCTGAAGGAGCACGCCTGGAAAGTGTGTATACGGCAACGTATCGAGGGTTCGAATCCCTCCCTCACCGCCATATTTAAAGAAGAGCTCGCATGCAAATGCGGGCTTTTTTTTCGCATGTTGCACCACGAGGGACGGATGAGAACCCTCG
>AKXM01000004.1 GCA_000277545.1 Enterobacter sp. Ag1
ACGAAATGAGTGGGTCTGGATGAAACCGTTGAATGAGCAATGCGACGAAATAGGATTTGGTGAACTGATACTGGCGCATTACGACAGAATCAATCACCGTATCCTGAGGTTAGATTGAGAGAAAGGTGTAACCCATGTGACCGGTCAGTTCTGTAACCCATGTGACCGGTTCATACAAAACCACACCCCGTGACATCATTATGCGTCGAACGGATCGCGCAGAATCATGGTTTCAGTCCGGTCCGGGCCGGTTGAAATAATATCAATCGGTACGCCGGTGACTTCTTCAATGCGTTTGATGTAGTTCAGCGCTGCCTGCGGCAGACCGCTGCGCTCTTTCACGCCGAAAGTGGTTTCAGACCAGCCTGGCATCACTTCATAAATCGGTTCGATACCTTCCCAGTCATCCGCAGCCATTGGCGTGGTGGTCACTTCACGACCATCAGGCATACGATAGCCTACGCAGATTTTCACTTCTTTCAGGCCGTCCAGGACGTCAAGCTTGGTCAGGCAGAAGCCGGACAAGGAGTTGATCTGCACGGCGCGACGCACGGCAACCGCATCCAGCCAGCCGGTACGACGGCGACGGCCGGTAGTAGCCCCGAATTCGTTACCCTGTTTGCACAGGAATTCGCCGATGTCATCGAACAGCTCGGTTGGGAACGGACCAGCACCCACGCGAGTGGAGTAAGCTTTGATAATACCCAGAACGTAATCCACATAGCGCGGACCGATGCCGGAGCCGGTCGCAACGCCACCTGCGGTGGTGTTAGAGGAGGTTACGTACGGATAGGTACCGTGGTCGATGTCCAGCAGCGTACCCTGAGCACCTTCGAACATGATGAAGTCGCCGCGTTGACGCGCCTGATCCAGCAGGTCAGAGACATCCACAACCATGCTGGTCAGAATGTCGGCAACCGCCATCGCATCGTCCAGCACTTTCTGGTAGTCAACGGCTTCAACTTTGTAGAAGTTCACCAGCTGGAAGTTATGGTATTCCATCACTTCTTTCAGCTTGTCTGCAAAGGTGGCTTTGTCGAACAGGTCGCCAACGCGCAGGCCACGACGGGCCACTTTGTCTTCGTAAGCCGGCCCGATGCCGCGACCGGTAGTGCCGATAGCTTTCGCGCCGCGAGCTTTTTCACGCGCAACGTCCAGCGCAACGTGGTAGTCAAGGATCAGCGGGCAAGCTTCTGACAGCAGCAGACGCTCACGTACTGGAATACCGCGGTCTTCCAGACCTTTCATCTCTTTCATCAGCGCAGCTGGAGACAGCACAACGCCGTTACCGATGATGCTGGTGACGTTTTCGCGAAGAATGCCTGATGGAATAAGATGAAGAACGGTTTTTTCACCGTTGATTACGAGAGTGTGACCTGCGTTGTGACCGCCCTGGTAGCGCACAACATATTTAGCCCGTTCAGTCAGAAGATCGACGATCTTTCCTTTACCTTCGTCACCCCATTGGGTGCCCAGTACGACGACGTTGTTACCCATTTTTCAAAATCACCGTTTGCTTAAAAATGGATTCTACCATCGGTTTCTCAGATGAACAGCCCTTTTAGTATACAAAATCAGTTTCTGCCGGATAAATTTCACTCAGCTACTGGCGCGACTCAACATGTAGTAGATAACAATGCCAGCAACCACAAGACCACCGCCAAAACGCCGCAATAGCGTGTCCGGTAATTGCGCCATAGCCAGAATCATTCGCCGCCAAATGCGCGGATAAAGCATCGGTCCCAGGCCTTCAAGTACCAAAACCAGCGCAAGCGCCAGCCAGATTGTTGAATTCATAATCATCCTTTGCGGGCATAAAAAAAGAGCCGGTAAACCGGCTCTTTCTCATTACTCAGCGATTAGCGTGAGCTATTGGCTGGCGTTTTCATGTAACGGAAGAAGTCGCTGTCCGGGCTCAGTACCATGATGTCCTGATTAGACTGGAAGCTGGCTTCATAAGCACGCAGGCTACGGATAAAGGCGTAGAAGTCTGGATCCTGGCTAAACGCATCAGCAAACAGCTTCGCGGCTTCAGCATCACCTTCACCACGAGAGATACGCCCTTCACGCTCGGCTTCTGCCAGCGTACGGGTAACTTCGTAGTCTGCGGTTGCACGCAGCTTCTCAGCTTCTTCCTGACCCTGTGAACGGTGACGACGGGCAACCGCTTCACGCTCTGCACGCATACGGTTGTAAATCGCCTCGGACACTTCAGCAGGCAGGTTAATCTGCTTAATACGGACGTCCACAACTTCAATACCCAACGCCGCCATACTGTTCGGGTTAACCACCGGCACTTTACCGTTGGTCTCTTCAGTAATACGCGCCGCTGCGGAAGCAATCGCATCGTCAGCTGCAGGCGTTGCGACTTCATCATCCGTGCCCGCAGAACCGGAGTTCAGAGCGTCGCGGACGTCCAACGTCAGGCGACCACGTGAATCGGTCACGATGTCTTTCACATCCAGACGACCAATCTCAGACCGCAGACGGTCACTGAACTTACGCTTCAGCAGGACTTCTGCCTGAGAAACATCACCACCACCGGTGGCAAGGTAGTAACGGCTGAAGTCGCTGATGCGCCACTTGATGTAGGAGTCAACGATCAGGTCTTTTTTCTCTTTGGTTACAAAGCGATCGGCCTGGTTGTCCATCGTCTGGATACGCGCATCCAGAGTTTTCACGGTTTCAATGAACGGGATCTTGAAGTGCAGACCTGGCTCATACACGACCGGTTTGTTTTCATCATCACGCAGGACTTTGCCGAAGCGTAATGTAATGCCGCGCTCGCCCTCATGCACCACAAACAGCGAGGTGTAGATCACGACCAGCACGATGATAATTACTGCCACAAAAGACTTACGCATCGTTATTCACTCCCTACGCGCTGGGTATCGTTGCGCAGTGCGTTGGCACGGCGCTGATCCATGATATCGCCACTCGAGGAGGACGAAGAGGTACTGGCACTGCTGCTTGAGCTGGACGCTGGCGGCAGACGCAGCAAATTGTTCGCTGCGCTGTTATCGCTCTTCGCGGCCGGCTGCTGAGCGCCGCCCTTCAACATCTGATCCAACGGCAGCACCATCAGGTTGCCACCTTTATCGTTAACCAGCACTTTACGGGTGTGGCTAAGGACTTTTTCCATGGTTTCGATATACAGACGCTCGCGGGTAATCTGCGGTGCGGCTTTATATTCTGGCAGCATCTTAGCGAAGCGAGCCACTTCACCCTGCGCTTCCAGAACGGTTTGTGCTTTATATGCACGCGCTTCTTCCAGAATACGCTGAGCCTGGCCGTTTGCACGCGGCTGTACTTCGTTGCTGTAAGCTTCTGCCTCACGGATGTACTGCTGTTCGTTCTCACGAGCGGCAATCGCATCATCAAAGGCGGCCTTAACTTCTTCTGGCGGACGTGCCGTCTGGAAGTTTACGTCCAGCAGCGTGATACCCATGTTGTAAGGCTTGATGGTTTCTTCAAGCTCACGCTGGGTATCGCTACGAATTACGGTACGCCCCTCAGTGAGGATCTTATCCATGGTGTATTTACCGATAACGCCCCGCAGTGCGCTGTCGGTGGCCTGACGCAGGCTGTCATCCGCACTGGTCACGCTGAACAAATAGCGCTGTGGATCGGTCACGCGGTACTGTACGTTCATCTCAACGCGCACGACGTTTTCGTCAGAAGTCAGCATCACACCGGACGCCGCAAGTTCACGTACCGACTCAACGTTCACTGCCTGAACGCTGTCGATAAACGTCGGTTTCCAGTTCAGACCCGGCTCAACGAGATGGCTGAATTTACCAAAGCGGGTCACAACACCGCGTTCGGCTTCTTTAATGGTATAGAACCCGGTTGCGGCCCAGATAATGACCGCGGCTGCAGCCACAATACCGACCACTCGACCGCCAATAGGATTGCCCGGCCCCTGCGATGCATTACCACCGCCGCTGCCACCGCTTTTCCCGCCGCCAAGGCCGCCGAGTTTTTTACTCAGCTTGCGGAAGATATCATCCAGATCAGGTGGCCCCTGATCGCGCCCTCCTTTGTTACCCCCAGAGTCGCCGCCAGGCTTGCTGCTTCCCCACGGGTCGCGGTCCTGTCCGTTATTACCGGGCTGATTCCACGCCATGTTTATGCTCCATATTTGTTGTGCGGTGATATCCCCCGAGGGGGAAATAGTCTTCAGGACATTTATACCCGTCATACTTCAAGCCGCAGGTGCGTTGGCTGCGCCCGCTCACCCCAGTCACATAGTTAGGCTATGCTCCTGGGAACTCTCGGCCTTGTCGCCTGCCTGCAACTCGAATTATTTAGGGTATATGAACCAGTCTGATGACATCTAAACGATGTAATCCGCGAGTGCCGGTTCTTGTTTACAGAGGCGACGCCAGTCCACGATAGGCATACGAACTTCTAACCCCACGCATCCGTCTTCCTCTGTCCACTCTTTTTCTATTGCCTGAAGCTGATAAAAACGGCTCCGCAAACGCCCTGCCTGAGGGGGTAAACGCAGCGTATGCTGCGCAATTTCACCAGACAAACGCTCCGTCAGAGCCTGGAAAAGCAGTGGGACACCGGCACCGGTCTGTGCGGAAAGCCAGACGCGGATCGGCACATTCTCGTCGTTCCTGTCGATACGCGGCTCAAACTCATCCAGCGCATCGATTTTATTCATGACCAACAGCGTAGGGATTTCATTCGCCTCAATCTCTTCCAGTACGGTATCGACTGCTGCAATGTTTTCCTGCATCCGGAAGTCGGCCGCGTCAATCACGTGTAACAACAGCGTGGCCTGACGTGTCTCCTGCAAAGTGGCCTTAAACGCCGCTACCAGATCGTGAGGCAGGTGGCGAATAAAACCGACAGTATCTGCCAGCACGGTTTCGCCCACATCGGCGACGTCAATACGGCGCAGTGTAGGATCGAGTGTGGCAAATAGCTGATCCGCGGCATAAACATCGGCCGCGGTAATTCTATTAAATAGCGTGGATTTACCGGCGTTGGTGTAACCCACCAATGAAATCGTCGGCACATCGGCTTTATTACGTGAACGCCGTCCCTGCTCGCGCTGTTTTTCTACGCGCTCTAACCGCGAAAGGATCAGCATAATACGATTGCGCAGCAGACGACGGTCCGTCTCGAGCTGGGTTTCCCCTGGACCACGTAAACCGATCCCGCCTTTCTGGCGCTCAAGGTGAGTCCAGCCGCGTACCAGGCGCGTAGCCAAATGGCGAAGCTGGGCCAGCTCAACCTGCAATTTACCCTCATGGGTACGTGCACGTTGGGCAAAAATATCTAAAATTAACCCGGTGCGGTCGATAACACGACACTGGCACAGGGCTTCCAGATTACGTTCCTGGGCGGGCGATAACGCATGATCAAACAGCACAACCGACGCCCCAGTAGCCTTAACGGCCTCGGCAATCTCAACGGCTTTGCCTTCACCAACAAAATACTTTGGGTGCGGGGACTTGCGGCTACCGGTTACCACCTGCAGCGCTTCGACACCGGCTGAAGAGACCAGGGATTCAAACTCCGCCAGGTCTTCCATGTCTTTGTCTTGCGAAAAATAGATGTGAACCAGTACCGCCTGCTCACCGGCATCATAACGGTCAAACAAGCGTATAACCTCTCAAAAAGACCAGCGGGGAACGCAGTTGAACTGGTCCCCCGACCGGGAAAACAGCAAGCAACCTTATTCGGTTTCTTCGCTGTCTTGTTGCGGCGCAGAACCAGCCTGCGCGCTGCCGCCGTGATGGTAGCCGCCAGAACCGCCGGTGCCGGTGTTATTGCTATGATGAGAAACCGGACGAGACGGAACAACGGTAGAAATCGCGTGCTTATAGACCATCTGGCTGACCGTGTTTTTCAACAGGATCACGAACTGATCGAAAGACTCAATTTGACCTTGCAGCTTAATACCATTCACCAAATAAATAGAAACTGGAACACGTTCACGACGCAGTGCGTTCAAGAACGGATCTTGTAAAGATTGCCCCTTAGCCATTCTATCTTTTCCTTATATGTTTGTTGTTTGTCACTCAAGAGCGATTAGCTCTGAAAAACTGCGTAAAAATTTGCGCACGCTGACGATTCAATTGTACACATTCACCCATGCTTCGCACTAACAACCTGTAGCACTTCGCTGTATGCCTGCTCAGGTTTTTCACTGTCTAACCAGTGAACACCTTCCCAACCACGCAGCCAGGTCATCTGGCGCTTAGCCAATTGACGCGTCGCGCAAATACCTCGATAAACCATTTCATCGTATGACGTTTCACCGGCCAAATAAGACCACATCTGGCGGTAGCCCACACAACGGATGGAAGGCATCTCCGTATGCAAATCTCCGCGAGCAAAAAGCGCCCGCACTTCTGCTTCAAAACCTGAAGCTAACATCTGATGAAAACGCTGCTCAATTCGCTGATGGAGCAGTTCACGGCTCGCCGGGGCGATGGCGAACTGATGCACCTGATACGGCAGAGCTTCTCCTGACGTTTGCGTCAGTTCCGTTAAAGTTTTACCCGAAATGAAAAAAACTTCCAGTGCCCGGGAAAGCCTTTGCGGATCATTTGGATGAATCCGGGCAGCGGCAACCGGATCGATTTCCTCCAGTTGACGATGCAGCGCATTCCATCCTTGCTCTGCCGCCTGTTGCTCTATTCTTGCCCTGACTTCCGGGTCCGCCGACGGCAGTGGCGAAAGCCCTTCCAGCAGCGCTTTAAAATAGAGCATAGTCCCACCGACCAGCAGCGGAATACGCCCGGCGGCGGTAATTTCAGCCATCTCGGCCAGCGCATCGCGGCGAAAATCTGCCGCAGAATACGCCTGAGCCGGGTCAAGCAGGTCCAGTAACCGGTGAGGCGCCTGGGCTTGCTCTTGTTCCGTTGGCTTAGCGGTACCGACATCCATTCCACGATAGATGAGGGCCGAATCTACGCTTATCAACTCTACCGGCAAAGTTTTACGCAAATTAATAGCAAGTGCCGTCTTACCTGAGGCCGTTGGCCCCATTAAAAAAATCGCCTGTGGCCTTTTTTTATCTTCAGTCATCTTTCAGGGCGTTCATCGCCGATTGTAAATCAACAGGTTGCAGTAAACCGCTGGGGGGTGATTTCACCAACTGCGGGCAAAGACGTTCAACGTCTGCCAGCAGGGTAATCGCCTGAGCCTGACTCCACTGTTCGTGATCGCTTGCCAAATGACGGGCAATCCACAAAGCCAGCTGGCCCGCCGAAACGTCCGCCTGTTGCGCCAGGTATCCTGGCAGTTCGTGAATCAAGATTTGTAAATTTTGTTTCCGTAAAGGTAAAGGTACCGTGCGAATTGTTATCTGCCGGGCATCGGTATCAAACTCAATGCCCATTTCTTTCAAAAGCGCCTGATATTTAACCAATACGTCATGTTCTTCGCGACTGACTTTCAGCCGGAGCGGAATCAGCAGCGGCTGAGCACGCAGACCTTCACTCCCCGGTGCCAGTTGAGCCTGTTTTAGCCACCGTTCGGCCACCACCAGCGAAAGCAGCGAAAGTTTGCCCTGTCGCTCCAGCAAAGCTTTATCCGGCGGTAAAACCGTTAACACCCGGCCAAAACTTTGCGAGTGGCCCTCTAACGCAGCCGGCTCTTCAGCACGAGTGACAGGTTTTGGCTCGACCTCAGGCGTCTCAAGCAACTGATGATAAAGGGCACCCTGCTGCTTTTGATAGCCAGGCGCTGCATGTGGCCAAAGGGGCGTACCTCCGACCCCGGCTGGACGACCACCGCTGCCAGATGTAGACGAAATCTGCCTAGGCGCAGTCTCACGGGGCTCACGCGCGACGGCTGGCGTGGCAAACTGATTGCGCCCGGCGGCAACACGGTTCTCCGGCTGCCAGCGCTCAACGGGCGTTTCCGCCGTTTCTTCCAGCGCCAGGGCGTTCTCACCCTGCTGCTGAAGTACGCTTATCACGCCCTGATAAATAAAGTCATGCACCAGCCGTGACTGATGGAAACGCACCTCATGCTTCGCAGGGTGAACGTTAACGTCCACCTGATGCGGATCGATCTCCAGATACAGCACAAAGGCTGGCTGCTGATCCACGCCCAGTTTGTCTTCACAGGCCTGGCGAATCGCATGGTTAATTAAGCGGTCGCGCATCATGCGCCCGTTAACATAACAATATTGGATCTCCGCCAGGGCCGAAGTGGTTGCAGAAGGCTCAGCAACCCAGCCACGTAGCGTCAAATCACCGTGCTGCCACTCAATGGCCAGCGCCTGTTCAAGAAACGGCGTACCGCAAATGGCCCCCAGGCGACGCTCGCGTGGCGCACCTTCCTGTACGGCACGGTACTGGCGGATCATTTTGCCGTTGTGATTAAGCGTGATAGAAACATCGAACCGCGCCAGCGCAATGCGGCGTACCACTTCATCAATATGATTAAATTCGGTTTTTTCGGTGCGCATGAACTTACGGCGCGCAGGCGTGTTGTAAAACAGATCGAGCACTTCGAGCGTTGTTCCAACGGGGTGCGCGGCTGGTTTGACCGTCACAGCCTGGTCACGCCCTTCGGCGTAGGCCTGCCAGGCTTCATTTTGTTCTGCGGTACGCGATGTCAGGGTCAGGCGGGAAACGGAGCTGATACTTGCCAGCGCTTCGCCGCGAAACCCGAGGCTGATAATGGCCTCCAGATCGTCAAGTGAAGCGATTTTACTGGTGGCGTGGCGAGCCAGCGCCAGCGCCAGCTCTTCCTGCCTGATACCGCAGCCGTTGTCCCGAATACGAATGAGCTTCGCGCCACCACGTTCAATGTCGATATCTATGCGCGTGGCCCCGGCATCAAGGCTGTTCTCAACCAGCTCCTTCACTACCGACGCAGGGCGCTCTACAACCTCGCCAGCGGCGATCTGGTTCGCAAGCTGCGGCGGCAGAACCTGAATCGGCATGTTATCTCCTTAGTTGGTCACCGCGACCTGCTGCGGCGAACCCAGTTGGCTACGGGCAGTTTGCTCATTCGATGGAGCAGACTGCAGCGGGTGCTCGCGGAAATAGTTACGCAGCCCCTCATAAATGGCCTGAGCTATTTGCTGCTGGTAAGAGTCGCTGCCAAGCAAGCGCTCTTCGGAACTGTTGCTGATGAAGCCCGTTTCAACCAACAGAGAAGGAATATCCGGTGAACGCAGCACGCCCAGGCTCGCGTGTTCCGGACGGCGCTTATGCAAAGAGCCTACGCGCTGCAGCTGAGCCAGCACTTTGGTCGCGACATCATACCCGACGCGCTGAGAATGACCGAACTGCAAATCCAGCACAGCCTGGCTCAGGTAGGGATCGGCCTGGCTATTTGCCAGCACATCTCCCGCGCCGCCCAGCAACTCAGATTGTTTCTCGTGCTGCTCCAGCCAGCCCGCCATTTCACTGTTTGCACGGCGGTTAGAAAGCACCCAGACGGATGCGCCCGTGGCATCGCGATTCGGCGCTGCATCCGCATGAATAGACACTAGCAGGTTTGCATTCTGCTTACGCGCTACGTCTGAACGCCCCATGACCGAGATAAAGTAATCTCCATCGCGAGTCAGTACGCCGCGGAACATCGGGTCATCATTCAGCAGGGCTTTCAGCTTCCGCGCGATAGAAATAGTGACGTTCTTTTCCTGCGTACCACCAGGGCCAATCGCACCGGGATCCTGGCCGCCGTGACCGGCATCAATGGCGACCACAACGGTATCCGACGGGCCGCTGTTTTTTGCACGAGCCGCCGGGCGAGTCACGGTATTAGAACCTATCGCGCCGGTGACCTGCTGAGGCTTAAAGGGATTACGGGCAGGATCTGGAGCCTGAACGGGGGCAACGGGTTCAACGCGCTTAGCCACAACCGGCGGCGGTGGTGGAGGTGGAGGTGCATCAGCGTTGATTGTAAAGATAACGGTATAGTTGGCACCGTTTTGCTGTTTCACCGCGCGGGTTTTACCAGGCTGGGTTAAATCGACGACCAGGCGCAAAGATTGATCGTCTTTTGGCTGTCCGGCGCTAATGCTTTTCACCAGATTACTGCCGCTAAACTGCAAAGGCAGTCCGCGAATCACGCCGGTTTGTTTGATATCCAGCGCAACGCTTCGCTTATTATCCTGTGAAAAAGTGTATTCCGGGTCGCCCATAAAACTAAAAGTGATACGTGCCTGATTTTCACCGTTGGAAACCTGAATATCAGACAGCGCCGCCGCCCCCGCTTGTGCACAGCACAGCAGCAGGAATCCAGCCATCAACCAACCTTTCACGCGATAGATCATCCCGTCATCCTTGCTATTTGGCTAACCGCGCCAGTAACGCTTCACCAGATGAGGAAACGGCGGCAATGCGCGCTTCGCGACCTTGCGCCTCGTAGCTCAGGTGAATTTCGACATCCGGGTCCGGGAGCACACCTGTCCCCTGCTGCGGCCACTCCACCAGGCAAATTGCGTCGTTGGTGAAATAGTCACGGATCCCCATAAACTCAAGCTCTTCGGGGTCTGCCAGACGATACAAGTCAAAGTGATAAACCATCAGGTTATCAAGCTGATATGGTTCAACTAATGTATAGGTTGGGCTTTTAACGTTGCCCTTGTGCCCCAGGGCCTGTAAAAAACCACGGCTAAAGGTGGTTTTGCCCGCGCCGAGGTCACCATAAAGGTAAATCACCGTCGCGCCCTCACAGGCCTGTGCCAGGCGTTCACCCAACGCTAACGTTGCCGCTTCTTCAGGTAATGCAATAACTCGATTCATCATGGCTTCAGGTATTCAAATCCGGGTTAACAAACAGATAAAGCGTTGAAAGCAGGTCGCTTGCCAGCATGCCGCGCTGGCGAGCTAAAACATCAGCCGCCGCGCCGTGGGCCACGCAGCCTGCACAGGCAGCATCATAAGGGGTAAGCTTCTGTGCCAGCAATGCGGCAATGATCCCCGACAGCACATCCCCCATTCCACCGCTTCCCATCCCGGCATTGCCAACGTCGATAACGCCCAGCCGATCGTGGCTGGCAACCAGCGTGCCGGCACCTTTTAAGACCACGGTTCCGCCATAACGTTTGACCAAACGCCTTACTGCAAGTAAGCGGTCACTCTCAATTTGTGACACAGCGCAATTTAGCAGCCTTGCTGCTTCGCCGGGATGAGGCGTAATCACGCGATTCTGACGTTTATCCGGGTTGATTGCCAGAAGGTTAAGCGCGTCCGCATCCCAAAGCATCGGTTTACGGCTGTTTTCGACTTTCTGCAGCGCTTTCTTGCCCCATTCCTGCTGCCCAAGCCCTGGCCCAATGGCCACCACATCCGCCCATTCCAGAGCCTCATCAAGCGATTGTGGCGTCAGCTCATGAACCATTAACTCAGGGCAAGCGGTAAGCAGTGGCGCAACGTTTTCAGCACGAGTAAGTACCCGAACAAGACCCGCGCCTGCACGAAGCGAAGCTTCGCCGGCCATACGAATGGCTCCGGCAGTGCCGCTGTCGCCACCAATCAGTACCAGCCGCCCGTTATCCCCTTTATGCGAAGTCGGCCGCCTCGGTTTAATCCACCCGGCAAGCTGCTGAACATCAAACCGGGAAATGGGCGCGATCTGCCTTTCGAGCCAGGGTTCAAGCCCCAGAGCGGCATAGTGCAATCTACCAACCACATCTCGCGCCTTCCCTGTGAGTAAACCTGGTTTGAGTGCGATAAACGTCACCGTATCCGCCGCCTGAACCACCGTGCCGGGCACAGCGCCCGTTTCTGCCAGCAGACCAGAAGGAATATCCAACGCAACAACCGGTGCAGGGTGATCGTTTATATGCTCAATCAGTTGAGCAATACCTTCACGCGGCGCGCTACTTAAGCCAATGCCCAGCAAGGCATCAACAATCAAATCAACGCCTGCGGGCCAGATTTTATCGGGATCGTGCGGAACGCCGCCCGCATTAAGCCACGCTTCACGCGCCTGAGCGGCTTCTTCGGGCAAGGGCTTATCGCTTTCTACCGCCAGCAACGTTGTCTGAAAACCAGCCGCCTGCGCCAGCCGGGCAACGACATACCCGTCCCCGCCGTTATTTCCGTGCCCACAGACAATCAGCCAGTGGCGAGCGTCAGGATAACGCGTGCGGGCAATCTGAAATGCCGCTTCACCGGCACGCTGCATCAGTTCATAAAGCGTAATGCCCAGGCTATCGGCGGCGTCTTTTTCAGCATTACGCAGCCAGTCTGCCGGCCAGACCGAATGTGGTATACTTTTGACGTACTTTTTCAGGTTATGGTCCGTCATGTCACAGCCCCTCGATTACAATCAGTTAGCGCAAAGCATTAAACAATGGGGCAAAGATCTTGGCTTCCAGCAGGTCGGTATTACCGATACCGATCTCACCGCCAGCGAGCCGCAGCTGCAGGAATGGCTCGACAAGCAATATCACGGTGAAATGGACTGGATGGCCCGGCATGGCATGATGCGCGCACGCCCACACGAACTGGTGCCCGGTACGCTTAGGGTCATTAGCGTTCGCATGAATTACCTTCCAACCAACGCCGCCTTCGCCTCAACGCTGAAAAACCCGCAGCTAGGTTACGTCAGCCGCTACGCGCTGGGCCGTGATTACCATAAAGTCTTGCGTAACCGCTTAAAAAAGCTGGGGGAAATGATTCAGTCCCACTGCTCCACGCTGAATTTTAGACCTTTTGTTGACTCCGCGCCGCTTCTTGAGCGCCCCCTGGCCGAAAAAGCCGGGCTGGGCTGGACAGGTAAGCACTCACTAATCCTTAATCGCGAGTCGGGTTCGTTCTTCTTCCTCGGCGAATTGCTGGTCGACATTCCGCTGCCGATTGATTCCCCCGTTGAGGAGGGCTGCGGCCGCTGTGTAGCCTGCATGACCCTTTGCCCGACCAACGCCATCGTCGAGCCCTACACGGTGGACGCAAGGCGGTGTATTTCCTATCTGACCATAGAACTTGAAGGTGCAATCCCGGAAGAATTCCGGCCGCTTATCGGCAACCGCATCTACGGCTGCGATGACTGCCAGCTAATCTGCCCGTGGAACCGCTACTCGCAGCTTAGCGAAGAAGATGACTTCAGCCCTCGTAAGGCACTCCATTCTCCGCCGTTGATCGAGCTGTTTGCCTGGAGTGAGCAGCACTTCCTGCGCGTGACCGAAGGCTCAGCGATCCGTCGCATTGGCCACCTTCGCTGGCTGCGTAATATCGCCGTTGCGCTGGGCAACGCGCCCTGGGATGGGGCGAATCTGGCCGCGCTTGAACAGAGACAAGGTGAGCACCCACTTCTGGATGAGCACATTGAATGGGCGATTGCGCAACAATTAGCCAGACGAAGCGAGCAGGCCGTTGAGGTTCAGTTACCGAAGAAACAGCGTCTGGTGAGGGTGATTGAGAAAGGGCTTCCGCGCGACGCGTGATATGTCCACAGCGTGTGCATAACATTCAAAAACACGTTGTCATTCAAGTGTCAAAATTTCTGCAAGCATTACATTAATATTTCGACACTAAATTAATACTTTAATTATCAATGCATTAAAATATTGGTGTAATAAATATTACATTTGTAGAAGACGCGAGGAACGACAGAAGGCTGTGGATAAGTCTGTTCATAGTTGTATTGCAAGACAGCAAAATACCATCCGCGACGCTTGCTGGACGCTGTGGATAATTTATGCTTGAAAGGAAAATTTGGAGCGGGAAACGAGACTCGAACTCGCGACCCCGACCTTGGCAAGGTCGTGCTCTACCAACTGAGCTATTCCCGCTTGGGTGGTGCATGGCTGTAAAAGCCAAATCAAATTTTGGAGCGGGAAACGAGACTCGAACTCGCGACCCCGACCTTGGCAAGGTCGTGCTCTACCAACTGAGCTATTCCCGCTCTGTGTAACGCTGCAAATTCTGCATCGGTACGGGAGGCGCATTATACGAGAATTCGTTTTTGTCGCAAGCCCTCAAACGTTTTTTTTCGCGATTTTCGTCTGACTGCTGGTTAAATCGCCATGATGATTATTTTATCGTCGGCTTTGGCTGTTTTCCCCTCACCTTTTCGGCAAGGGGACTGTTTTTAAAGCTTAATAAAATTCTCGCGATAGTAAGCCAGTTCCGCTACGGACTCGCGAATATCGTCCATCGCCTGGTGGGTCCCCTGTTTTTTAAAGCCGGGCAGAATTTCTGGCTTCCAGCGGCGCGCCAGCTCTTTCAACGTGCTCACGTCGAGGTATCGATAATGGAAGTAGGCTTCCAGCTCAGGCATATACTTAAACAAGAAGCGACGATCCTGCCCGATGCTGTTCCCGCAAATTGGAGATGTATTCGCCGGCACCCACTGCTTCAGAAACTCCAGCGTCGCCAACTCCGCAGCACGGTCGTCAAGCGAGCTGGCTTTCACGCGCTCAACCAGCCCGCTTGCGGTATGGGTGCGAACGTTCCAGTCATCCATTAACGCCAGTTGTGCATCAGACTGATGTACCGCGATGGTTGGCCCTTCTGCCAGAATGTTCAGGTTGGCATCAGTCACCAGGGTAGCAATCTCAATAATGCGATCCCGCTCGGGATCCAGACCGGTCATTTCTAAATCAATCCAAATCAGATTGTTTTCGTTTCCACTCATGTTATTTTCCACCCTTCTTGTGCGTCGCCCACCCTTGACGATGGGTTAATTCGTATAAAATAGTGTGTATCATAGAGGTTTTGCCCCCCAGGGGCGACCAGGAGCCAGTACGCTTGAGCAAAAATAAACTCTCCAAAGGACAGCAGCGCCGCGTCAACGCGAACCACCAGCGTCGTCTGACAAAAACCGTGGAGAAAGCCGACTATGACGATGCCCAGTTTGGTGAACCGCGCGAAGGCACGGTCATCAGCCGCTTTGGCCAGCATGCGGACGTCGAGTCGCACGAAGGCACGGTACATCGCTGCAACATTCGTCGCACCATTCGTTCGCTGGTTACCGGCGACAAGGTAGTCTGGCGCCTGGCGAAAGAGGCCGCCGAAGGCGTCTCGAAAAAAGGGATTGTGGAGGCCGTGCATGAGCGTACCTCCGTTCTGACCCGCCCAGACTTTTACGACGGCGTAAAACCGATTGCGGCCAACATAGACCAAATCATCATCGTTTCGGCCATTCTGCCGGAGCTGTCGTTGAATATCATCGACCGCTATCTCGTTGCCTGCGAAACCCTCGACGTTGAGCCACTGCTGGTGCTGAACAAAACCGATCTGCTGGACGATGAAGGCCGGGCCTTCGTTAACGAGCAGATGGATATCTACCGCAAAATTGGCTATCGCGTGCTGATGGTTTCCAGCTATAAAGCAGAAGGGCTTAAAGAGCTTGAAGCCGAGCTCGTGGGCCGCATCAGCATCTTTGCGGGCCAGTCCGGTGTGGGTAAATCAAGCCTGCTGAATCACCTGTTAGGCTTCACCGATAAACAAATTCTGGTGAATGACGTTTCCGACGTCTCTGGTCTTGGCCAGCACACCACCACGGCTTCCCGCCTTTATCACTTCCCGGGCGGCGGCGATGTCATTGACTCCCCCGGCGTGCGTGAATTTGGCCTCTGGCACCTCGAGCCTGAACAAATCACCCACGGGTTTGTCGAATTCCATGATTACTTAGGCCGTTGTAAATACCGCGACTGCCGCCACGACAATGACCCAGGTTGTGCCCTGCGAGAAGCCGTGGAACAAGGCCAGATCGCTGAAACACGTTTCGAAAACTACCACCGCATTCTGGAAAGCATGGCGCAGGTAAAAACGCGTAAAAGCTTTTCTGATACTGACAACTGACAATTAAGCTGGGCGCCGCTAGAATCGCCCCTTTTCTGTATCGGCCCACATGCAGGGCATTTAGCCAGGAGGCTATTTTGTTAGACAACATTAAACTTTCGCTGCAGTACATTCTGCCAAAACTGTGGCTGACTCGCCTGGCGGGCTGGGGCGCAAGCAAACGTGCTGGCTGGCTGACCAAACTGGTCATCGATCTGTTCGTCAAATACTACAAAGTCGACATGAATGAGGCGCAAAAGCCGGACACCGCCGCTTACCGCACCTTCAATGACTTTTTTGTGCGTCCACTGCGCGATGACGTACGCCCGGTAAATACCGACCCTAACGTGCTGGTGATGCCTGCCGACGGTGTGATAAGCCAGTTGGGCCGCATCGAAGAAGATAAAATCCTGCAGGCAAAAGGCCATAACTACAGCCTGGAAGCGCTGCTGGCAGGTAACTACCTGATGGCTGACCTGTTCCGCAACGGCAGCTTCGCCACAACTTACCTTTCACCTCGTGACTACCACCGCGTGCACATGCCGTGTAACGGCATTCTGCGTGAAATGATCTATGTTCCGGGTGACCTTTTCTCCGTCAATCACCTGACGGCGCAAAACGTCCCGAACCTGTTTGCCCGTAATGAACGCGTGATCTGCCTGTTCGACACCGAGTTTGGCCCAATGGCGCAAATTCTGGTTGGTGCTACCATTGTTGGCAGCATTGAAACCGTCTGGGCTGGCACCATTACGCCACCGCGTGAAGGCGTGATTAAACGCTGGACATGGCCTGCAGGCGAACGTGAAGGTGCCATTGCACTGCTTAAGGGCCAGGAAATGGGTCGCTTCAAGCTGGGCTCGACGGTGATTAACCTCTTTGCGCCGGGCAAAGTAAACCTGGCTGAGCAGCTGAAAAATCTGTCCGTCACCAAAATCGGTGAAGTGCTGGCTGTCTCAAGCGAACCCGTCATTGAGCCCGAAGTTCCGGTGAGCGAAATCCCTGCCGAGATGCTGGACACCAAAGCAGACGAACCCGAAGCGCCAAAAACCGCAGAATAACGTCTAAAATCAGGCGACCGGTCACCCCGGAGCCTGCAAGCTCACAGCACTTAACCACGAAAATCAACCCATTGATTTTCTGCTAAAACACCCAAGAGGGAGACATGGTTTTCCCTCTTTTCCAGCAACGTTATAGGTAACTGACGTGCGCCTGATTATCACGTTCCTGATGGCCTGGTGCCTCAGCCTGGGGGCATACGCAGCGACAGCCCCCGATGCAAAACAAATCTCGCAAGAACTGGAGCAGGCTAAGGCCGCCAAAAACACGCCTAACCAGGCAGAAATTGTTGAAGCACTCCAGTCGGCACTGAATGCGCTGGACGAGCGTAAAGCCTCGCTCGAACGCGCCGAACAATACCAACAAGTCATTGATAATTTCCCTAAACTGTCGCAAACCCTGCGTAAGCAACTGACCAACCTGCGCGATGAACCCGAGGAAGTTTCCCCGGGCATGAGCAGCGACGCGCTGAACCAGGAGATCCTGCAGGTCAGCAGCCAGCTTCTGGACAAAAGCCGCCTTGCTCAGCAGGAACAGGAAAGAACCCGGGACATCAGCGATTCGTTAAGCCAGCTGCCTCAGCAGCAAACGGATGCGCGTCGCCAGCTTAACGACATCGAGCGCCGCGCCGGTACCCAACAAAGCGGCGGTACCCCGCTCGCCCAGGCCCAGCACTTCCTGCTGCAGGCCGAATCCGCACGCCTGAAAGCGCAGGTTGATGAACTCGAACTGGCGCAGCTTTCCGCTAACAACCGCCAGGAGCTTTCGCGCATGCGCGCCGAACTGGCGCAGAAGCAAAGCACCCAGCTGGATGCCTATCTCCAGGCGTTGAGAAATCAGCTCAATAGCCAGCGCCAACGTGAGGCGGAACAGGCGCTGGAAAGCACCGAACTGCTGGCGGAAACCAGCGCCAACCTGCCGCCGGAAATCGTCGAGCAGTTCAAAAATAACCGCGAGCTTTCCCAGGCACTCAACCAGCAAGCTCAGCGTATGGATCTGGTCGCCTCTCAGCAGCGGCAGGCCAATAACCAGACGCTGGAGGTCCGCCAGGCGCTGAATACGCTCCGCGAGCAGTCCCAGTGGCTCGGCGTTTCCAACGTGCTGGGTGAAGCGCTTCGTGCCCAGGTCGCCCGGCTGCCGGACATGCCCAAACCGCAGCAGCTGGATACCGAGCTGGCTCAGCTGCGCGTAGAGCGCCTGCACTATGAAGATTTGCTCAATAAGCATGCTCAACTGCGACAGGTTCGCCAGGCAGACGGCAGCCCGTTAACGCCGGAACAAAATAAGATCCTGCAGGCCCAGCTTCGCACCCAGCGAGAGCTGCTGAATTCGCTGTTGCAGGGCGGCGATACCCTGATCCTTGAACTCACCAAGCTGAAAGTGGCCAACAGCCAGCTGGAAGATGCCCTGAAAGAGGTGAACGAGGCGACCCACCGCTACCTGTTCTGGACATCGGACGTCAGCCCAATCGGCATCAGTTGGCCGCTGGAAATCGTTCAGGATCTGCGGCGTCTGGTCTCGCTGGATACCTTCAGTCAGTTGGGGAAAGCCGCGATCATGATGGTGACCAGCAAAGAGACGCTGCTGCCGCTCTTTGGCGCGCTGATTCTGGTCGGGTTTAGCATTAGCTCGCGCCGACACTTCACCGCCTTCCTGGAGCGCTCCAGCGCCAAAGTCGGCAAAGTGACCCAGGATCACTTCCGCCTGACGCTGCGCACCGTGTTCTGGTCGATTCTGGTCGCCTCTCCGCTTCCCGTACTGTGGGCGACGCTCGGCTATGGTTTGCAGGAGGCATGGCCTTACCCTATCGCAGTGGCGATTGGCGACGGTGTAACCGCCACGGTTCCCCTGCTTTGGGGGGTGATGATCTGTGCAACCTTCGCCCGCCCTACCGGGCTGTTTGTGGTGCATTTCGGCTGGCCGCGCGAGCGCGTAGGCCGGGCCATGCGCTACTACATCATGAGCATCGGCCTGATTGTGCCGCTGATCATGGCGCTGATTATGTTCGATAACCTCAATGACAGAGAGTTTTCTGCCTCTCTGGGCAGGCTTTGCTTCATCATGATTTGCGGCGCGCTGGCTATCGTCACGCTTAGCCTTAAGCGCGCCGGGCTGCCGCTCTACCTCGACAAACAGGGCGATGGCGACAACATCGTCAATACCATTCTTTGGAACCTGCTGCTTTGCGCACCGCTGATGGCCATTCTGGCGGCTGTCGTCGGCTATCTGGCGACGGCTCAGGCGCTACTGGCGCGGCTGGAAACCTCCGTGGCTATCTGGTTCCTGCTGCTGGTGATTTATCACATTATTCGCCGCTGGATGCTGATTCAGCGCCGCCGTCTGGCCTTTGATCGTGCCAAACACCGCCGGGCTGAAATCCTGGCCCAGCGAGCGCGTGGCGAAGAAGAGACGGCGCATGCCAACAGCACTGAAGGATCGGCCGAAACCGTGGACGAACCGGAAGTCGATCTGGATACCATCAGCGCCCAGTCCCTGCGCCTGGTTCGCTCGATTCTGACGCTGATCGCCCTGCTGTCGGTGATCGTTCTGTGGTCGGAAATCCACTCGGCGTTTGGCTTCCTCGGCAACATCACTCTGTGGGATGTCACTTCCACGGTTCAGGGTGTGGAAAGCATCGAGCCGATTACGCTTGGTGCGGTACTGATTGCCATTCTGGTGCTGATTATTACCACCCAACTGGTGCGTAACCTGCCCGCGCTGCTGGAGCTGGCGATTCTCCAGCACCTGAACTTAACCCCCGGCACCGGCTATGCGATCACAACCATCACGAAGTACCTGCTGCTGCTGATCGGCGGGCTGGTTGGCTTCTCGATGGTGGGGATTGAGTGGTCCAAACTGCAGTGGCTGGTGGCGGCGCTCAGCGTAGGCTTAGGTTTCGGTTTACAGCAAATCTTTGCCAACTTCGTCTCCGGCCTGATTATTCTGTTCGAGAAGCCGATACGCATCGGCGACACGGTTACCATCCGCGATCTGACGGGCACCATCACGCGAATTAACACCCGTGCGACAACCATCAGCGACTGGGACCGCAAAGAAATCATCGTGCCGAATCAGGCCTTTATTACCGAACAGTTCATCAACTGGTCGCTTTCGGACTCGGTCACACGCGTGGTGCTCACTATTCCTGCTCCGTCAGAAGCAAATACGGAAGAGGTCACCCAGGTCCTGCTGGAAGCCGCACACCGCTGCACGCTGGTGCTCGATACGCCAGCGCCGGAAGCCTTCCTGGTTGATCTCCAGCAAGGTATCCAGGTCTTCGAACTGCGTATTCACGCGGCGGAAATGGGCCACCGAATGCCGCTGCGCCACGAAATCCACCAGCTGATTCTGCAGGGCTTCCGCGAGCACAACATCGAGATGCCGTTCCCACCGTTCCAGATGCGTCTGGAGAGCCTCGGCGGGCAACGTAGCAGTAAGACGATTAAATCCGCGGGCAGAGCCGCCAGAACGCCTGGCAGCCTGTAATTTCAAGGAAGGGCAAAGCGCGTTGGCAAAAAACCAACGCGTTTTTTTATTTCAGCAGTTTAGGCAGTTCACGCAGGCACCAGGCTTTGGCCTCGCCCATGCTGTCGCGCCGCCACGCCATGATGATATCAATCTCGTTGGTATATTCCGGGCTAACCACCCGCAGGCGACCTTCGGCAATATCCTGCTCAACCAGCGGATACGGCATCGTCGCCACGCCAAGCCCGGCCAGCAGCGCCAGCCGCTTCTCTTCGATAGAGCTCACCGTCAGGCGCGGCTGTTTGTCCAACAGACGCACCGTTAACACCGGTCTTTCACGGGCGGTATCGGCCACCGCCACGCCACGATACTTCACGCGGGTCACCTCAGAAAGAGGCTCCGGCTCCTGATGAATCGGGTGATCCGGCGCGGCAACATAAACGCTCATCACTTTGTAAAGCTTGCGGGAGTTAATCTCCGAGGAACTGCGGAAGTGCATATCCGGCGCGATAACAATATCCGCCCTGCCCTGCTCCAGGCGCTCCCAGGCCCCGGCCAGTACTTCGGTGAAAATAGATAATTGGGTGTCAGCTTTATCGGCCAGCTTATCCACCAGCGGGAACAGTTTTTCCGTCGGCACCAGCGCTTCGGTGACGATGGTCAGGTTTGCCTCCCAGCCCCGCGCCAACGCTTCCGCGTCAGTGGTCAACTTATCCGCCGCTTCGAGCAGCACGCGCCCTCGTTCCAGCAGCATACGCCCCACGTTGGTAAATTTGGTGCGGTGGCCGGATCGGTCAAACAGCACCACATCTAACTCTTCTTCCAGTTTTTGCATGGTGTAGCTGAGCGCGGACGGTACACGTCCCAGCTCGTCGGCCGCAGCGGCAAAGCTCCCGCGCCTGTCAATCGCATCCATGACCCTTAACGCTTCCAGCGTCAACGCCCTTTCTTTCGCCATTTCGTTCTCATTCAGGAAATTTGAACATACCGAGCAGATTAACTGGCTAACAATGCAGCGTCCAGACCCTTAACATGGGTTTAGTGTAAAGAGAGGTCAAGAATTATGATTACGACAAGAACAGCCAAACAGTGTGGTAAAGCTGACTACGGATGGCTGCAGGCTCGCTACACCTTTTCTTTTGGACACTACTTCGACCCGAAACTGCTGGGCTACGCCTCTCTGCGCGTGCTCAACCAGGAAGTTCTGGCCCCTGGAGCCTCGTTTCAACCGCGCGGCTACCCGAAAGTAGACATCCTCAACCTGATTCTGGAAGGGGAAGCGGAATACCGCGACAGCGAAGGCAACCATATCCAGGCCAGCGCCGGTGAGGTCCTGCTGCTTTCCACCCAGCCGGGGATCAGCTATAGCGAGCACAACCTCAGCAAAGACAAATCGCTGACGCGTATGCAGCTGTGGCTGGATGCCTGCCCGGATCGTGAAAATCTGCTGGTACAAAAGATCCCGTTAGCGGGAACATCTCATCAGCTGATTGCCTCGCCGGATGGCAGCAATCACAGCCTGCAGCTCCGCCAGCAGGTGTGGATCCACCATATTGAGATGCAAAAGGGCGAGCAGCTAAGCTTCCAGCTTCATGGCCCACGGGCCTATCTGCAGTCAATTCACGGCACGGTGCATGCGGTGACGCCATCAGAAGAGAAAGAAGCGCTCACATGCGGCGATGGCGCGTTTATTCGTGATGAAGCGAATATCACCCTGGTCGCCGATACGCCGCTGCGCGGCCTGCTGATCGACTTACCGGTCTAACCTACCGCCTGCCTCTTTCGTCCTGAAAGGGGCAGCATCCTTCTATCCCTGGGTATTTCTCCGCAAAATTCATTCTGTAGAAAACCGCCTCGTCCAGGACACAAGCCGCATACGGCCAAATATTGCCATGCCTACGAATAACATCCCCGATATATTCTCGTTGGTTTTGGTGCTTTATTACTTTGGTTAATGCTCACTTGCATGGTCGGCGCAACCGCTAACTCGTTCAAATATTTCGATAAATCATCATTCAATCTTGCAATCAGCGCGCGCGTAGACTACCAGTTCTGCTTCTGTAAAAGCCCCATATAGTAAGTAAATATTTAAGGGCTGCGTTTCCTCTAGCCCTTACTATTTATCATGACTTAAATAATAGCCTAATATTTATAATGAGTTACGAATACCTGGTGTGAGTTTTACTCTTCCCATACCAAAGTTAAGGGTTCGGTATACCTGAGAGCGCTCTTTTATTAGGGTAAAGAGGAAAATCGCGTTACATATTTCTTAATATGTAAACTCTGTGACGCTCAAAATAAAAGACTCGAAATGAGTAAATTCGCGGCGCTTTGGGAACATTCCCAATCATGACTAAAGTTTCAAAACAAACATCTCAACGCTAACACAACTCCTTATTTAAAAGGTCTAAAATGAATATTAACTTTAGACTGGTTATTAAAAATTCCGGTTTAAAAACAAAATAAGAATGTGTGATAACGCTCACCAACTGGAACGTTCCCGCTTTACGGCAAAAAAAGGAGACGTTTAAGATTGACCTCTCTTTTGAACCACTCTGGAAAGCCAACAAACATCAATAAAAAAATCAAATACTGATAATTAAAAATCAGAAAATCGCCAGAGTATAAATCCGGGAAACGAATAAAACCGGCGAACGCGCTCGGCCTAAAAATAAATATAAATATTACATTGATAAACGCCACTGCGTTTAGCTATCCCGCAAGCTAATTCTTGCAGGCACTTTGATACATACAGCACTTGAAAGTCAGCACCGGCACGGCTGCTGACGATGTTTTCTGATTTTGCCGGTTCCGAATGACTTCGGGCGTTATCGAAAGCGCAGTCATTCAGGATGTATCAATTGCTTACAACAAATAAGCGTAGCAGTTTCGCTTCAAAGGGGTAGTTGCCATGGACGTTTATGGTCAAAGATATGCCATGTTTATCTCTTTTGATGCTGTTGCCGTCTCAGGTATTACGGTGGAAGCATTAAAAGTCTCTCAAAGCCTTAAGCAAAAAGGTATCAACTCTTATCTCGATCTTGGGTACGATATTAAGGTTGACAAAGGCAATTTTAATAAACCTTACGATCATGAGCCCGAAATTTATCGCGATGCTTTTACCTTAACGCGCATCAGTGGGATTACATCTGTACCTCATTACTCCCCAGAGTTTATTGAAAAAGCACACGCCGTACTTATCAGTGAAAGGCTTTCTGTTTCATTTGAAGAAAAAACAGAAATAATCCACGCCGTTGAATATTCCGCCCAAAGTCTGGCCGAAAGAATTTTACTTCAATGGGAACAGCTTCGAATTTGCACCGTGATTGTCGAAAACGGCACGCTGCCAGAGAATATAATTTATACCCGCGCACTTTATCTCGCTATAGAACAATACGGCCACCGTCACCAGTTAGGAAATTTTGTTATCTGGCGCGATCACGACCTCATGTGGAACAGCGAGAAAAATATCATGAAGTATGGTTTACCGCCGTACAACCATGCCATTAAACCGATCAAATCCCCTTTTATTAGCTACGTAACGCTGAATAACGATCTCAAAGAAAAGCTGGAACACTGGTGCCAGCGGGAAGTCGATATTCACGTAGTAAAAAATACCTACAGCTTTACCGGCCAACAGGCGCTGAAAAACATCCGGTCATCCCTGGATATTTCCGCCGATGACATAGTCATTGCCCGAACGACGCGCATCATTCCGCAGAAGCGCCTGGACCGTGACGTGCTGCTGGTACAACGCCTTAACCACCTGTTCAGAAAGCACAATATTGATAAAACCGTCTGGCTTTTGATCGCCGGCGATACCCGTGAGCACGCCACGCATGCAGGCGAGCTGGAGCAACTGGCACAGGAGCTGGACATTACGCCCTATGTGAAGTTTCTTGGCCCGCTGCATCACAACTTCATGCCCAAAAGCCAGGGAAAAATCACCATCGAGGATCTCTACCATTCCTGTGACCTGGTGTCGTTCCTGACCTCATGGGACTACGACAGCTACGGTAACCCCATTGGGGAGGCGATCAGCAGCCAGCGCTGCTACATCACTACCCGCTACGAATATTACCCGGAAGTCTACGGCCAGCACGGCTTTGAAGCCCCAGTGATGCCTATTTCTGACGGACAAGACGGCCTGCCTGACGAAGCCTTCATCAACGAAGTTTTTTTACTGCTTACCAATAAACCTGAAATGGATCGTATTGCCGCGAAGAACTTCGCCATCGGCAAAAACATCCTTTCTAACAACGTGATGGACATTCTGAATATCACCGCCCCAGGAGTAGATATGCGCGATAACATTTTCGTCTCGGTAGTGCTGCCTGTTTACAATGAAAGCGACCGAATTGATGAAGTTTTAGCCTCATTATTTGGCCAACAAACGCATGGCCGATTGGTAACCCATGACGCTTATGAAGTGATCATCGTGGATAACAATTCCCGCGACGATTCCGTGGCAAAGATAAACCTCTTCAAAGAAAAACATCCGGCGATGGATGTGCACATTATTCAAGAGAAGATTCAGGGTGTCTCATCGGCCCGTAAATGCGGTATGGATTACGCCGCCCTGCGCTCAAGGGCGCGTGATGCCCGGCTGGGCAAAAGCAATAAACACTATATTGTCTCCGCCGATGCCGACTGCACCGTGGACCCTTACTGGCTGCATACCCTGATAGAAAAAATGATTGCCGACGACGGCGATCTCGGGACCTGCAATTACTATTACGACCGCGAAGCATTCCAGCAGCGCCCCAACCTCTTCCGTGAAATCCAAAAAACCCTGCGCTGCCGCGACGTATCGTTCTCGCTGTTTGGCGGCTTCCCGGATGGCAAAGGCTTCGCTGTTGAGCGAGGCCTGTACGAAAAAATTGGTGGTATCGAGATCTTCTACCAGCTGGAAAAAGGCCGCTTCGTAGAACACCTTTCCGACGACTGGGATTTTGGCATCAAGATCATCGCCTGCGGCGGCAAGCCGGTTTACGCCAAAGAATCCTTTGTGGAAATCAACAGCCGCCGCGTGGACACCATTATTGACGATGTTATCAGCGGCATCGCCTACGGCAGCGACGGCATCATCATCATGAAAGATGTGCGCCCGGACGTCTCAATCCAAAAAAACACGCTGATTGACCTCACCGAAGAGCAGGCCCGGCAGGGTTGGGAATACTCCATCAAAGACTACATCCCGAAAAACATCGTTCTTCCAGCCTTGCTGAATCCGCACATCTTGCTGGAGAACGAGCGGGTACGTGCCTTTTTCTCACCGCAGGTTGCAGAGCGGCTTTACCAGCGCATTCACGCCATTAAGCATGAAATGAGCATCATCGACTTTAAGCCGATCCATAGCTACAAAACGCCAGCCTACCGGCTCTATTTCGAGTTCCGCCACGAGATATTCACCGCGCTGCGCAACGCCGTCGGGGAGGACATTGGCTTTGCACCACCGCTTCCGGCCTGCTTTAACAGCGTCGCGGAAAAAGATTTCGAACGCTTTGTCTGGTACTTCTGTGAAGATCGCGAGTCCGGTGAAGCCCACAACTACTTTGCCAACGGAGGTGTTTTCTGATGAATACCGAAGCTCTCGCGTCATTAAAAGATCTCGACCCGGCCTATCCGGTTCCGGCAGTTTACGGTTTCCTCTCCCAGCCGGAGAACGAGGCTTTTCTGGACTACGTCCATAAAGATCCTTTTGGCTGCCATGTTTTTCCCGGTGACATTGAGCACTACCCGCTGGCGTCGTTCTTTGCCGATATGGAGCACGACATTCGGGCTGCGAAACAGATCCATCTGTGGGCCTATATCCCCACCTGCCGCTACCGCTGCCACTTCTGCCAGTATCCAACGGTGATTCTCAACCCGAAATCGCCTTCGGCGGAAGGCGTCTTCCGGGATCTGGTGGACTACAACATCAAAGAAGCGAAGATGTGGCTGGAAAAAGTACCGAGCCTGTCAAAAGCGGAAATTGGAGAATTCAATATCTTTGGCGGCACGCCTTCCCTGCTCCCGGAGCCGGAACTGCGTCGGTTGATGGACTTCTATTACACCCACTTTAATTTCTCGGCGGCAACGCTTCGCTTTGAAGGCGAACCTGGGACATTAAACCGCGAATACATCGGCATTCTGAAAGAGCTGGGCTTCAGCAAAATCAGCTTCGGCACCCAATCTTTTAACGACGCTATTATTGCCGCCTGTGGCCGCCAGCACACCGCCGACGAGTGTGAAGAAACCATACGCAGCGCGCGGGAACAGGGCATTGACTGGGTCAGCGTCGATCTTATCTACGGCATGCTGGGTCAAACCGTGGATGACGTGAAGTACGACATGGAGCGCACCCTGGCGCTGGATCTCTCCCACGTCGTCTGCACCAAGCTGCACATGGAAGAGTTCATGAAAACGCGCACCGGCGTATCCGGCGAACGTGAAAGCCTGTGGCAGAAAAAAGGGCTGATCAACATGAACAACATGACGTTCCCTGGGCTGGGCAAGCAATATCAAATGCGCGAGCTGGTCGAGAAATACCTCACCGAGGGCTATCGCGAACACCCCACGATGTATTTCCACCAGAACCACCTGGAAGCGGAAAAGTGGAAAGGGCTGATTACCGATCTGGACAAACAATATCCCGAGGTCGCCATCGGCCTGGGCGGCAGTTCGAAATGCACCCGCGCCGAAGCCATTAACATCACCGGCTATAAGCAATACAAGCAGTTCCTCGATGAAGGCCGCCTGCCTATCGAAGAAAGCCACGGTATTTCACCGGAACAGCGCGAAGTTAACGCCTTCAAAATGGCCCTCTCCACGCTCATTCCGGTTGACGATACCGTGTTCGCGACACGCTTCAACGGCAACAGCTTTTTTGAAAACCGCATCATCAAACCAACGCTGGAAAAGCTGCAGGCAAAAGAACTCGTGGTGATTGATCAAGGCGTGGTCACGCTGACGCCCATCGGCGTCACGCTGGTTGAAGCCATCATTAACACCCAATTCATCTCAGCCGACGCAGAACAGGAGTAACTGATGAGCCACTCTTCAACCACGCCGGTTTTCAGCCTGTTTTACATCGCCATCGACACCGAAGCGGGCATCACCCAGCAGGCGTTTGAAACCTTTGTGCAAAATAAAGGCGTACATATTCCCTGCTATCCGGGCTGGCGCTGGACGCTGCTTCGCGGGCTACGCGGCGAACGTGCCGGGCAATATTTGATGCTGTTTGAAATCGAAAATGCGGCAATGCGGGATCGCTATATGGCCGCAGACGGCAACCAGACCGAAGAGGCCCGCGAGTTCTGGGGGCAGCATCCTGAAGCGGAAGCGCTGCTGGCCGAATGGCGCAGCTACGGCACTTTCAGCGAACTGCCAACGCTGTTCACCGATTATCGCCTGCTGGCCGAAAATCAGAAAAGCACCGTCCAGCCGGGTCCCCGCTACCAGCAGCAGCCCCCTGTTGCTCGGGTGATTGGTATTCACAACCTCGCGCTGCGCCCCAACGTCAGCGCCGAACAGTTTGAACGTTTTATCGAGGGCAACCATCACCGGATTGAAGATTACCCGGACTGGAAATTCCGGCTGTTGAAAGGGGAGCGAGGTAACCGGCTCGATCAGTATGTGGTGCTGATGGAAATCGCCAGCCTGGAGGCGCTGGATGTCTTTTACCCCGAACCGGATATCGCTACCGACGAAGCGGCCAAATTCGCCCAGGCGCACCGCGATACCAAACAAATGTACGAGGAATGGAAAAAACTCGCCTCGTTTTCCGGGTCGCCACAAATCTATACCGATTACCTCTCGGTAGCAGAAAGCCTCAATTAACGCTTACCGCCGCGCGTGCCCGAAGGACCGGGCACGACGCATTCACGCGAGTGAATTCACACATTGAGTCACAAAATTACTATGACGATTAACTCAACACCAACCCTGGCGGACGTACAGTCGCGGGAACAGCATGCCACACGCGCCATATTTTTTATGGCCGGTTTAGCCATGTCGTCCTGGGCCCCGCTAATTCCTTTCGCTAAAGCGCGGCTGGCTATTAACGACGGCGCTTTAGGGCTGTTGCTCTTTTGCATCGCCGCAGGCTCGATGCTCGTCATGCCATTTACCGGCCGGCTGATCGCTCGCTTTGGTTGCCGTCGCCTGATGATACTCAGCGTGCTGGGGCTTGCCGCGGATTTACCGCTGCTAATGCTGTTTGACCAGCGTGAAGCCATGGCGCTGGCTTTGCTGCTGTTCGGCACCTTCAACGGCATGCTCGACGTTGCCATGAATGCTCACGCCGTGGTCGTCGAACAGGAGAGCGAGCAGGCAAAAATGTCCGGCTTTCACGGCTTTTACAGTATCGGCAGCATTGCCGGCGCAGGCTTCGTCAGTTTCTTTCTGTGGCTGGGGGCTACACCGTTGCTTGCCGTGTGCACCATCACTGTTTTTCTGACTTTACTGCTCGCCGCCTCTGCCCGGAATATTTTGCCCAAACAAAATAAAGCCACGAGCAGCAAAGGCGAGACGTTACGCGTGCTTAGCCATCCGCCCGTGCTGGCCATCGCGATACTTTGCTTTTTCGTCTTCATGCTTGAAGGCGCCATGCTGGACTGGTCGGCGGTATTTATGACCTCGGAACGCGGCATGAGCGCTTCGCTCGCGGGCTTCGGCTACACCTTATATTCCATCACCGTCACCCTTGGGCGCCTCAGCGGCGATCGTCTGGTCAGCGCCCTGGGCGGCAAACTCGTGCTGCTCCTCGGCTGCGCTATTGCTGGCATCGGGATTATCCTGCTCGTCTTCACCCATTGGGGCACCTTGCCGGGGTTTATCCTGGCCGGAGCCGGGCTCGCCAACATTATTCCCATTCTCTTCACCTCCGCCGGTAACCAGCCGGGGGTTTCAGCGGATTTCGCGATCCCTGCCGTCACGCTTTTTGGCTACAGCGGCCTGCTCGCGGGACCTGCGCTGATTGGCTTTATCGCCCATCACATTGGGCTCAGTTTGACCTTCAGCGGTGCCCTGTTGCTGCTTTTGTTTGTGGCTTCAGGTTCGCCGTTTATTTCTCGCCAGCGTTAATGAAACAGGAGTTTGTATGAGTCACTCATCACCGGCAGTATTCAGCCTTCACTATGTAGGTCTTAACCTGAAAAAGGGCGTCACCGAAGAGACGTTCGAAGCCTTTGTGCAAGCCAAAGGCGTGCACATCCCGGCTTATCCGGGCTGGCGCTGGACCTTGCTGAAAGGCCTGCGCGGCGAGCGTCAGAACCAATATCTGATGCTGTACGAAGCAGAAAATGCCGACAGCTACGCGCGCTATATTGATAGTCAGGGGGAACAAACGGAACAGGCACGTGCTTTTTGGCGCGATCATCCGGCGGGCGTCGAGCTTATCAACACCTGGAAAACCTTCGCGACGTTTGGCGAACTGCCAACGATTTTCTCCACCTACCAGCAGCTCGCTGAAAACGAACATAGCTCTTTGGCAGAAGGGCCAAACTACCAGCTACGCGACGGACAAGAACCGATTAAACGCGTGGTCGGGCTGCATAATCTGGCATTGCGTTCAGGTGTTTCCCCGCAGACTTTCGATACGTTTATCCGCGACAACGTTCACCGTATCGACGACTACCCGGGCTGGAAATTCCATATGTTGAAAGGCACCGGCGGCAATCGAGTTGAGCAATATCTGGTGATGCTCGAGATAGAAAGCCTGGCCTCGCTAAACTCTTTCCACCCGGAGCTGGATGTCTCCACGGAGAAATCGCTGCAGTTCGTGAAGGATCATCAGGAAAGCGAAAGGATGTACGACGAATGGCGCGAACTGGCTTCGTTCTCCGGCGCCCCGCAGCTTTATACCGACTACATCACCATTGCCGGTAGCCTGTAACCTTACGTTTCCCTTCTCCTTGCGGAGAAGGGAAAACGGCGTCAGGCCAGCTGGGTCATCGTGGTTTCCCCTTTCTCAATACCTAACTCGTACAGCGTAAACGCCGTATATTTTTCGATAAGGGTAGCCAGTTCAGGCGAGTGACTGGTAAGCCAAATCTGCGTGTAGCGGCTTGCCTCAGCAATCAGGCGGGCAAGCGCCGGGAGCATTTGCGGATGCAGGCTATTTTCAGGCTCATTGAGGGCGATAAACTGCGGCGGTCTCGGGCTGAGCAGCGCCACCGTCAGGCAGAGAAAACGCAGCGTGCCATCTGAAAACTCCGCGGACTCCAGCGGGCGATTAATCCCCAGTCGGTTCATCATCATCTGGAAGCGCCCGCCGCTGTTATCGCAGAAAAACGTGCATTCCGGGAAAGCCTGCTCCAGCACGGTAAACATCAGCTCGCTGTCGCCAATTTCGACGATGGTCTGAAACGCGGCGGCCAGGTTCAGGCCATCGCCGGACAGCACCGGGGAGCGGTAGCCCACCTGCGGCAGCCTCAGGCCAGCGCCTTTGGAAATATCGAACTCGTGGTAGAAACGCCAGTTACGCAGCGTCTCCCTGGCGCTGGAGACTTCCGGGTACAAATGCGGCTCGCCAAGCTGGCCAAAGAGGGATTCATTTTCGTACAGCGTGGCGGCGTGAGTCACCTTTTCGCCGTTGACGTTATTAAGGAAAACCGTCTGATTACGCCGCTGCATGACCGACGACGAAGGGCGCCGCCGGTAGCCGCTGAGCCAGATTTGCTCCTCTTTAACAATGGGATCGAGGCCAAACATCGTCGGGTACGGCAGCGGCTCGGGAAAGCCCACCTGCAGCTCATATTCAAACGTATCCGTTTCTACCGCCAGCGTCAGCCTGCGCGGAGCGCTGGCGTAGCCGCGGGCGCGATCGCCCGCCCACATCGCTTTCTGGATCCCGCCTTCATCAGAAAGCCAGTGAGACAGTTGCCCACTCCCCGCACCGTGGATCAGATGGATCGCCTTATAAATATTAGACTTACCGCACCCGTTGGGCCCAAACACCACGTTCAGCCTGCCCAAATCAATGGAAAGCTTGCGCACGGAACGGTAGTTGTCGATGTAGAGGGATTTGATCATGATTTTTCGCCACAGTGAAACTTGTGGGCCATTATGGCAAATACTCGCCAAAGCGCACTTATTTGCCGCCAGAGGCTCAAAGCGATCCCACTGCAATCACAATGTAAAAGCACAGCACGGCAACGATCGTGCCGATCACAATCCTTCTGTCCGTTGTATCCGGTTCTCCGTTTTGCATCCTGCCCTCCTGGTTACTTGCCTGCCTGTTTAATTTCGGTATGATACACAAACTAGTTAACAGTGTTAACCAAATACATTTCCCTCATTGATGTGAGTTGCTATGCAGACCAACGAAATTGAAGCATTCCGCGCCGCGCTGCGCGAGATGGTGCGCGAGCTGGGCATGCTAAACAGGAAAAGCAGCGGGACCGATCTGTCGCCGTTACAAAGCCATATTTTGATCGAACTCGATCGCGAGCCAGCCGGGGTAACGGAGCTTGCCCGCCGCCTGTGCGTGGAAAAATCCAGCATCAGCAGAACGCTTCGCGGCCTTGAAAGTGCCAATCTGCTGGCAAGAACGCAGGATGAAAGCGACGGGAGAGCCACTGTGTTCAACCTGAGCCACGAGGGCGTTGTCGCGCTTAAAGATCTCACCGAACACGCCAACGACTTCACGGCCCAGGCCCTTTCTCTGGCATCAGACAGCGAAAAGCAGCAGATCTATCAGTCGGTCAAATCGCTGACCCGGGTGCTGGTAAATGCCCGTAGCCAGCGGGATCTTCAGGTTCAGATCCGGCCTATTCGCCCAGAGGACAATCTCGCTATTGCCGACGTGATCCGCCAAAGCTTCCGCGATAATAAAATCGATCATCTCGAAGGCGTGAGCCTGCACGATCCGGCGCTGAATGACCTGACCAGCGCCTACCAAAAACCCGGGTCTGGCTACTGGGTTGTTGAACACGAAGGCAAGATTTTAGGCGGCGTTGGCATCGCCCCGCTGCAGGGCGCAGGTGAAGAATATTGTGAATTACAGAAACTCTATCTGGACAGCAGCGTGACGGGCATAGGCCTGGGAAGACGCCTGATGGCGCTGGCGATACAACAGGCCGAAGCATTCGGCTATCGATACTGCTACCTGGAGACGCTCGACGAACTTAGCTCGGCGGTCTCACTCTACGAAGCATTCGGTTTCAAACACCTGGATGGCAGCCTGGGCAACACCGGCCACAACAGCTGTGAGATCTGCATGCTTAAAACGCTGAAATAGTATGTGTTGAATACAAAACGCCCCGCAAACTTGCACCTGCGGGGCGTTTCAATATGAATGAGTTGAAGCTGACCGATAAGCCGCTTTCTTTTCATGAAGAGTGTCGTGGACAGTCATTCATCTTGCTGTCTCTGAATGCAAAACGCCCCGCAAACTTGCACCTGCGGGGCGTTTCAATATGAATGAGTTGAAGCTGACCGATAAGCCGCTTTCTTTTCATGAAGAGTGCCGTGGACAGTTATTCATCTTACTGTCTCTGAATACAAAACGCCCCGCCAGCTTTCACTGTGCGGGGAGTTTCGATATGAATGAGTTGAAGCTGACCGATAAGCCGCTTTCTTTTCATGAAGAGCGTCGTGGACAGTCATTCATCTTGCTGTCTCTGAATGCAAAACGCCCCGCCAGCTTTCACTGTGCGGGGAGTTTCGATATGAATGAGTTGAAGCTGACCGATAAGTCGCTTTCTTTTCATGAAGAGCGTCGTGGACAGTCATTCATCTTGCTGTCTCTGAATGCAAAACGCCCCACAGGCTTCCACCTGCGGGGCGTTTATTAAGAAGTTGAAGCTGACCGATAAGCCGGGTTCTGTCGTGGACAGTCATTCATCTAGGCCAGCAATCGCTCACTGGCTCAAGCAGCCTACCCGGGTTCAGTACGGGCCGTACCATGTGAACCCCTATTTGGCCTTGCTCCGGGTGGAGTTTACCGTGCCACGGACTGTTACCAGCCGCGCGGTGCGCTCTTACCGCACCCTTTCACCCTTACCTGATCCCGCTTGCGCGGGCCATCGGCGGTTTGCTCTCTGTTGCACTGGTCGTGGGTTTCCCCCCCAGGCGTTACCTGGCACCCTGCCCTATGGAGCCCGGACTTTCCTCCCCCTCGCCCGTCTCCCCCGAAGAGGACGACGACGAAGCGGCGACTGTCTGGTCAGCTTCGGCGCGCAGTATAGAGGGTTTCATCCCCCCTGTCACGCGGGCCCGCCAGAAACGAAAAGCTAGTCGCCCACCAGCACAACCTCAATCCCGCTCTTACGCAGCGCGCTCAGGCTATCTGCCGGAATACCTTTATCGGTGATTACTCGGTGAATGCGCTGGATATCGATGATTTTATGCAGGCTGGAGCGGTTAAATTTACTGGAATCTGTCACCACGATAATGCGCTCGGCGACTTCGCACATTTTGCGGTTGAGGCGAGCTTCATCCTCGTTATGGGTGCTCACGCCGCGTTCCGGATCGATAGCATCCACCCCGAGGAACAGCATGTCGAAATGATAATTTTGCAGCGACTGTTCCGCGCTGTCGCCGTAAAACGATAGCGACTGACGGCGCAAATGCCCGCCGGTCATCAGCACCTCGACCCCTTCTGCTTCTAACAACGCATTAGCCACGTTGATGCCGTTGGTCATGGCGATCACTTCTTTATGCTGGCGCATTAGCCGGGCGATTTCATACGTTGTGGTGCCGGAGTCCAGAATCACCTTGTCCCCGGGCTGGATCAAGTCCGCAGCCACACGCGCGATGCTGCGCTTCAGTGAAGTATTCAGCGAGCTTTTATCCTCCACCGAAGGCTCTGCTACCACGCTGCCGGGCTCACAAATCAGCGCTCCGCCGTAGGCACGAACCGCAATGCCCTGCTTTTCAAGAAACGCGAGATCGTTGCGGATGGTGACGGTAGAAACACCGAAAAAAGAAGATAAATCATTAACCTGTACGCTTCCCTGCTGGCGAAGGCGCTGAATAATCTGCTCGCGCCTTTCGCTGGTACCCGGAATACGTTTGTCCGTTGCGGTATCGCTGTTGCTCATAGAGTAACCTTTCAATATATCTTTCGTTTCATTTCTATTTGCCTATTAACACCTTTCTTTTAACAGAAAGCAAGCCCCAGAAATCTTCGTTCAAAAGGCGCGGTAAGCACACCAACGCCTTTCATTATGTTTCTTTTGCGAAACAGATCGCAATTCCAGTATCTTTCTTTTTATTCTCAAACGCCATTCAGGCACGATTAAATGAAATGAATCGAAAGAAAATGTTTTAACCCATCGCCGTGGAGAGGAAAGTGAAACAGTTGATCGAATTTGTCGCTAACCACAAACGGAACAACCAGCACGGGATCTTTGCCGTGTGCTCCGCGCATCCGCTGGTGCTTGAGGCCGCCATGCGCCACGCTCGCGAAGCTGGCACCAGCTTGCTTATTGAAGCGACCTCTAACCAGGTGGACCAGTACGGCGGCTATACCGGAATGACGCCTGCGGATTTCTGCGGTTTCGTTTATCAACTCGCGGAACAACACCGCTTTCCTTATGCCAACCTGATACTCGGCGGCGATCATCTTGGGCCAAACCGCTGGCAAACCCGACCAGCCGAAGAGGCGATGTCCCATGCCGAAGAGCTGATCCGTAGCTATGTCGCCGCAGGCTTCAAGAAAATACACCTCGACTGCAGTATGTCTTGTGTGGACGATCCCGTGCCGCTCACGGATCACGTCGTTGCCGGGCGAGCAGCCAGGCTGGCGCTGATTGCTGAGCAAACCTGTATCGACCACTTTGGCCATGCCGATCTGGTGTACATCATCGGCACCGAAGTACCGGTCCCTGGCGGTGCCCATGAAACTCTCGCCGAACTCGCCGTCACTACGCCGCAGGCCGCAAACACTACGCTGGAAGCTCACCGCCAGGCCTTTGCAGAACAGGGGCTAAGTGAAATCTGGCCGCGCATTATTGGCCTTGTTGTTCAACCCGGCGTCGAGTTCGACCACACCCAGGTGATTGACTACCAGCCAGAAAAAGCCCGGGCGCTAAGCAAACTCATTTCAGATTCGCCAACGATGGTTTTTGAAGCACATTCAACGGATTACCAGACCACGCAGGCGCTGCATCAGTTAGTGGAAGATCACTTTGCGATACTAAAAGTCGGTCCTGCCCTGACTTTTGCCCTACGTGAAGCCCTTTTTTCCCTCTCAGCCATTGAGCGAGAACTGCTCCCGGCACACAAATGCTCCGGCCTGAGGGACGTCCTGGAAAGCGTGATGCTTGACCACCCGGAGCACTGGCAGCAGCACTATCACGGCAACGGCGATGCGCTACGTCTGGCACGCGGCTATAGCTACTCTGACCGGGTGCGCTACTACTGGCCGGATCGCGATATCGATGAGGCTTACGATGTGCTGGTCAGGAACCTTGCCCACGAACCTATTCCGCTGCCGTTAATCAGCCAGTACCTGCCGCTTCAGTACGCCAAAGTGCGGGAAGCACAGCTAGCAGCCAAACCTCATGAGCTGATTATCGACCATATTCAGGATGTGCTGCGCCAGTATCACGCGGCCTGTCACGGTGAGTCATCTCCTCATTAACACAATGATAATAAGGGAAATACCATGCCAAATATTGTCTTAAGCCGCATTGATGAGCGCCTGATCCACGGTCAGGTTGGCGTGCAGTGGGTCGGGTTTTCCGGCGCAAACCTGGTTCTGGTCGCCAATGATGAGGTGGCGGAAGATCCCATCCAACAGAACCTGATGGAGATGGTGCTGGCAGAAGGAATTGCGGTGCGCTTCTGGCCGCTGCGAAAAGTCATCGACAACATTCACCGCGCGGCGGATCGCCAGAAGATCCTGCTGGTCTGTAAAAACCCGCGGGATTTCCTCACCCTGGTGAACGGCAACGTGCCGGTAACGCGCATCAACGTGGGCAACATGCACTACGTCGAAGGCAAAAAGCAGGTGGCTAAAACCGTGTCGGTTGATGAACAAGACATTGCCGCCTTCTCCGGCCTGAAACAGGCCGGCGTCGAATGTTTTGTGCAAGGCGTACCGACGGAATCAGCTCAGGATCTCTATAAACTTCTCTGAGGTATTTGCTATGGAAATCAGCTTACTGCAAGCGATAGCCCTGGGCCTGCTGGCCTTTATCGCCGGTCTGGATATGTTCAACGGCCTGACCCATATGCACCGCCCCGTCGTCCTTGGCCCGCTGGTTGGCCTTATTCTTGGCGATTTACACACCGGTATTCTCACCGGCGGCACGCTGGAACTGGTTTGGATGGGCCTGGCTCCGCTCGCCGGCGCGCAGCCGCCTAACGTCATTATCGGCACCATCGTGGGCACGACTTTTGCCATTACCACCGGCGTGAAGCCCGAAGTCGCCGTCGGCGTCGCAGTGCCTTTTGCGGTTGCGGTACAGATGGGCATCACCTTCTTGTTCTCCGTGATGTCCGGCGTCATGGCACGTGCCGACCGCATGGCGGCGAACGCCGACACCAATGGCATTGAGCGCATTAACTATTTGGCGATGCTTGCACTCGGCATCTTCTATTTTCTCTGCGCCTTCTTACCCATTTATTTTGGGGCCGAACATGCCAAAACAGCCATCGATATGTTACCCGCGCGGCTGATTGACGGGCTGGGCGTCGCCGGGGGCATCATGCCAGCTATCGGTTTCGCCGTACTGCTGAAAATCATGATGAAAAACGTTTATATCCCCTACTTCATCATCGGCTTTGTTGGCGCAGCCTGGTTGAAATTACCGGTACTGGCAATTGCCGCCGCCGCGCTAGCGCTGGCCCTGATGGATTTGATGCGTAAAGACCCTACTCCACCGCAGCCCGCTCGCGTCCAGAAAGAGGAATTCGAAGATGGCATCTGATACCCAAACGCTTTCACAGGCCATTGAGTCTGAGAACATCATTGCCAATGATACGATTTATGAAGATCAGACCATTGGCGCAGAGCTAACCCGAAAAGATATCAACCGCGTAGCATGGCGTTCGATGTTGCTGCAGGCCTCATTTAACTACGAGCGTATGCAGGCCTGCGGCTGGCTGTACGGCCTGCTACCCGCCCTGAAAAAGATCCACACCAACAAACGCGATTTGGCGCGGGCGATGCAGGGGCACATGGGGTTCTTCAATACCCATCCTTTCCTGGTCACCTTTGTGATCGGCATTATTCTGGCGATGGAACGTTCGAAGCAGGATGTAAACAGTATCCAGAGCACAAAAATTGCCGTTGGTGCCCCACTCGGTGGCATCGGGGATGCGATGTTCTGGCTGACGCTGCTGCCAATCTGCGGCGGTATCGGCGCCAGCCTGGCGCTTCAGGGGTCGATACTCGGTGCCATCGTGTTTATCGTGCTATTTAACGTGGTGCATCTGGGCCTGCGTTTCGGCCTGGCGCACTACGCTTACCGCATGGGCGTGGCAGCTATTCCGTTAATTAAGGCTAATACACGTAAAGTAGGGCATGCCGCTTCCATCGTCGGGATGACCGTTATCGGCGCTCTCGTTGCCACCTATGTTCGCCTGTCCACTACGCTTGAAATTACGGCCGGGGATGCGGTGGTTAAGCTTCAGGCTGACGTCATCGATAAATTGATGCCTGCGTTTTTGCCGCTGGTCTATACCCTGACAATGTTCGCCCTGGTCCGCCGTGGCTGGAGCCCCTTGCGCCTGATTTGCATCACCGTCGTTTTAGCCGTTGTTGGGAAGTTCCTTCACTTCCTCTAAGGAGAAAAGCAGATGTTGAGCATCATTTTGAGCGGCCACGGAGGTTTTGCCAGCGGGATGGAGCAGGCAATGAAACAGATCCTCGGCGAGCAGCCGCAGATTATTGCCATCGACTTTCCAGAAACCTCCTCCACGGCACGGCTGACGGAACAATTTCAAGCCGCTATCGGCCAGTTGGATGAATGCGAAGGTTTAGTGTTTCTGACGGATTTGCTGGGCGGTACGCCTTTCCGTGTCGCCTCCACGCTGGCGCTTGAGAAGCCGGGACGCGAAGTCGTTACTGGCGTCAATCTGCAGCTACTGCTGGAGATGGTACTCGAGCGCGAAGGGCTAAACGGCAGCGAGTTTCGCCAGATGGCGCTGGAATGCGGGCATCGCGGCCTGACCAGCCTGGTCGATGAAATGGCGCGCCACCGGGCAACGGAAGCCAGCGAAGAAGGCATCTGAAGTAAAAGACCGGATTGCTTATCTCCAGTTTCGAACCCCGTTTAATGCAGGCGGCGGCTCCTGCTGCTTTCATTATGCATCACTTTGGCCTGTGGCGAGATCCGCCATGGGCCTTTCTTTTTCTTTTCTTAATTGTTTTATTTTCAATGAAAACCAAATAAAACAAAGTGTTATGCATAAACAAAGATCCACATCATGATTTTCGTTTTATTTCACTTTTCATATTGATCTTGTCGATTCCTTTCTATAAATTTTCATAAAGCACTAAAAAACATTAAATGAAACAAAACGAAAGATTATGGGCGATAAAAAGCCGACATCTGACGCTGTAATGCTAAGGACTGAGTCATGAGTGAAACTTCCACGGCCACAGATCGCAGCCACACGACCTGGACTGAAAAAGAGATCCGTCAGCAGCCCGTGAGCTGGATCCGCTCCCTGCAACAGATAGACCGCGCGCGCGATGAGATCGCCGCCTTCCTGAATCCACTACTTGCGAACGACAAGTTAAAAATTATCCTTACTGGCGCTGGAACCTCGGCGTTTATCGGCGACATCATTGCACCGTGGCTGTCCCGCCACACCGGCAAACAGTTTGTTGCCGTGCCCACCACGGATCTGGTGACCAATCCGCTGGACTATCTCTCCCCTGAACAGCCCACGCTGCTGGTTTCCTTCGCTCGCTCCGGTAACAGCCCCGAGAGCGTCGCTGCGGTGGAACTTGCCAACCAGCTCGTGAAATCCTGCTATCACATCACCATCACCTGTAACGAGGGCGGTAGCCTCTACCGTAGTGCGCTGGAGGACAACCGCTCACTGCCGCTGCTGATGCCTGCGGAAACGCACGATCGCGGTTTTGCCATGACGAGCAGCATCACGACCATGATGGCAAGCTGCCTTGCGGTTTTCGCCCCGGCCGTCATCAATACGCAGTCATTTCAGGATGTCGCTCACCGCTGTGCCCAAATCATTCATTCACAGGGCGATTTCAGAGAGATTCCGTTTGGCGATCTTCCCTACGAACGCGTGGTCTACCTGGGCAGCGGTGGCTTGCAGGGCGTGGCACGAGAAGCCTCTCTGAAGGTGCTTGAACTCACGGCTGGCAAGCTGGCGGCGTTTTATGACACACCAACCGGCTTCAGGCATGGCCCAAAATCCCTGGTCAATAGTAAGACGCTGGCGATCGTACTGGTCTCCAGCGATCCTTACACTCGCCAGTACGATCTGGATCTGCTGGCGGAGCTGCGCCGGGACAGTCTGGCTATGCAAACGATCGCCATTTCAGCCTCCTCCAGCCCCGAGATCGCATCAGGCCCGCATATCCTCCTGCCTGCGGCAGATCGGACGTTCCTCGACGTTGAGCAGGCGTTTTGCTTCCTGATGTATGCCCAGGTTTTCGCCCTCACCTCCTCCGTTAAAGCAGGCATTACGCCGGACACGCCCTCCACCAGCGGCACGGTTAATCGCGTAGTTAAAGGCGTCGTTATTCATCCCTGGAAAGGCTGAGAGGTTCATCATGAGCATTATCTCCACGAAGTATCTGCTTCAGGACGCGCAGGCCAGAGGCTATGCGGTACCGGCTTTTAATATCCACAATGCCGAAACCATCCAGGCGATTCTTGAAGTGTGCAAAGAGATGCATTCCCCGGTGATCCTTGCCGGCACGCCGGGCACCTTTAAACATATCGCTTTCGAAGAGATTTACGCACTGTGTCACGCCTATTCCGAAAGCTACGGCATACCGCTAGCGCTGCACCTCGATCATCACGAAAGCCTGGCGGACATCAGCCGCAAAGTTAACGCAGGCGTGCGCAGCGCCATGATTGACGGCAGCCATTTCCCCTTTGCTGACAACGTGAAGCTGGTGAGATCCGTGGTCGAGTTTTGCCACCGCAACGACTGCAGCGTCGAGGCCGAACTAGGCCGGCTCGGCGGCGTGGAAGACGACATGGATGTGGATGAAGAAAGCGCTTTTCTGACCGATCCGCAGGAAGCCCGCCGCTTTGTTGAGCTCACCGGCGTCGATAGCCTGGCGGTTGCCATTGGCACCGCACACGGCCTGTATACCAAACGCCCGAAAATAGACTTCAAACGGCTGGGTGAGATCCGCGACGTCGTCAGCGTCCCGCTGGTGCTGCACGGCGCGAGTGACGTGCCTGACGAGTTTGTACGCCGCGCCATCGAGCTTGGGGTCTGCAAAGTGAATGTCGCGACGGAATTAAAAATCGCCTTCGCCGCCGCGGTGAAAGAATGGTTTGGCGCTAACCCGGAAGGCAACGACCCACGCTTTTACATGCGCGTCGGCATGGACGCGATGAAAGAAGTGGTGCGTAGCAAAGTCGCTGTATGCGGCTCGGCGAATAAGTTGCTGCCGGAATCAGAAGCGGCGCTTTAACTCTCTGGTGTAAGGACATCTGATGAAGACAATAATAAAAAGCTCCCTGCTTATTATGTTCATGAGCAACGCAGCGCTGGCGGCTCAGTACCAGTTGGAAAACACCAACCTTGCCGTCTCTTTCGACGATTCCGGCTCGGCGGTGGTAGTGCAAGACCGGCTATCCGACCACAAACTGGCGCCCATCGAGCTGTTTTTCCTGACGCTGCCGGACGAAAAAGTTATCCATACCGCCGACTTTAAACTCAAAAACGTCAGCAAAACCGCAGACGCCATTCAGATTGATTACGAGCGAGACGACTTCTCGGTCAATGTTACCCTGAAGCTGCTGAAGGGCAAGTATGCGGCGGTGGACTATACGCTGCAGGCAAAAGGCCAGCCTCGTGATGTCACAAAGATCACCTTCTTCCCGACCAAAGGCCAGGCTCAGGCACCTTATGTCAACGGCGCCATCAACAGTTCCCCCATCGTGGCAGACAGTTTCTATATGCTGCCGCAAAAACCGATCGTGAATACCTACGCCTACGAAACCACCACCAACCTGAACGTTGAGCTCAAAACACCGATTAAAACCGACGCCCCGGTGACCTATACGGTCTACTTCGGCACGTTTGAAGCAACAGACCAGCTTCGCCGTAGCTTTAATGAATTTATCAACGCCATGCGCCCGCGCCCTTACCAGCCTTACCTGCACTACAACAGCTGGATGGACATCGGTTTCTTTACGCCCTACACCGAGAAGGACGTGCTGACCCGCATGGATGAATACGCTAGCGAACTGATAATCAAGCGGGGCGTGAAGCTCGACGGCTTCCTGCTGGATGACGGCTGGGACGATTTGACCGGGAAATGGCTGTTTAGTCCGGCGTTTAAGCATGGCTTTGGTGTTATCAAAGAAAAAGCGGACAGTTTGCATACTTCCGTGGGGCTGTGGCTCTCACCGTGGGGTGGCTACAACAAACCACGCGACGTGCGCGTTTCACACGCCAAAGAGAACGGCTTTGAAACCGTGGATGGCAAATTTGCCCTCTCAGGCCCCAACTACTTCCACAATTTTAATCAGCAAATTATCGGGCTTATCAAAAACGAACATATCACCTCGTTTAAGCTCGACGGTATGGGCAACGCCAACTCGTACATCAAAGGCAGCCTCTACGCCTCTGACTTTGATGCCTCCATTGAGTTAATCAAAAACATGCGGGCCGCCAACAAAGATCTGTTTATCAACCTGACGACCGGTACCAACGCCAGCCCGTCCTGGCTGTTCTACGCCGACTCCATCTGGCGCCAGGGCGATGACATCAACGTTTATGGCAAAGGTTCGCCGGTGCAGCAGTGGATAACCTATCGCGACGCGGAAACCTATCGCTCCATCGTGCGTAAAGGCCCACTTTTCCCGATTAACTCACTGATGTACCACGGCATTGTCAGCGCGGAACATGCCTACTTTGGGCTGGAGAAAGTCCAAACGGACCAGGATTTTGCCGATCAGGCCTGGAGCTACTTCGCCACCGGCACGCAATTGCAGGAGCTGTACATCACGCCGTCAATGCTGAACAACGCCAAATGGGACACGCTTGCCGACGCGGCGAAATGGTCACGGGCGAACAGCAACGTGCTGGTCGATAGCCACTGGGTTGGCGGCGACCCGACGCTGCTTGAGGTTTACGGCTGGGCATCGTGGAGTAAAGAGAAAGCAATATTGGGCCTGCGTAACCCGTCGGATAAATCACAAAGCTACTATCTCGACCTGAGCAAAAGCTTTGAAGTGCCGAACGGCGAGGCCACGCGCTTTACGCTGAAGCAAATTTACGGCAAGAACGAGACCGTAACCAACGACTACAGTAAGCCGCTGGTTGTGACGCTGAAACCGCTGGAAACGCTGGTGATTGAGGCCACTCCGGTCAACTAAACGAGGATGGAGCGTAGAAGGCTCGTTCTTTCTACGCTTCTTAACAGCGTTTCACCTACCTGATGTTAGCGCAGCAACCCGCCTTTTATCTTCGGCAATCAGGATAATGCCAAAATGCTCTTTATCAGGGTGCGTGCTCCAGATTTTTTCTTCCGGAATGCTTACACCATCGTATGCGGCCTTCGTACCGTCAAAGGGATAGAATCGTCCATCATCTGAATCCAGAATAAAAACCGCAAGTTGAGTGGAGTTTCTGGCTATTTTCTGCCAAAGCGCCTTGCCCCCGGCATAGTGAATATTATCGCTCATTAAAATCACGCCACACTTGAGCACCAGCGCCTCATATAGCTGTGTGGCTAAGCCAGCTTCCTGGAGCGGCTTCTCGACGCAAACGCCTTCAACCTGCAGAACGCTTTGATCCTCCCAAAAACGATCTACTGAAATAACGTTGTCACCAATCGTTTTTTGATTTTTGAGCTCAAGCATGGCGACGACAGCGTGCCGGCGATCTTTTTCATTTCCTTCAGGCTCGGCCTTAATGATTGCAGCCCTCGGGGTCGACCTGTCAAAAATGATAAGGAAATGCTGACCTGCAAACGTCAGTTCTTCAATCACCTCGAACGAGCGTTTTATCGACGCCGTGCTATAGGAAAAAGGCATCACAACCATATTCGAATCTCCTGGTATCAATACCGGCATAAACTTTAACTCCCTTAAAGTCATTCAGTCATGCATAAATTAACACCAGGGAGTTCGTTTTTTAAACGCTAACCGCGTTGCGATATGAAAACCAGGAGCCGGCTCGAGAAAACTATTTCTCGCTGTTTTCTAACGCATATTTGTACAAGGCATTCTTTTTCACCCCGTGAATTTCTGCGGCAAGCGCTGCAGCCTTTTTCAGCGGTAACTCCGTCTGCAGCAACGCCAGCGTTCGCAGCGCTTCGGCGGGGAGTTCATCATCGCTTTGGACTTTAAAGCCCTCAACAATCAGCACCATTTCGCCTTTGCGGCGGTTTTCATCTTCCTTCACCCATGCCAGCAGCTCGCCTACGGGCGCGCCGTGAATCGACTCCCAGGTTTTGGTCAACTCGCGCGCCAGCACTACGTAGCGGGATTCGCCCAGCACCGTGCAGATATCATCGAGACTGTCGAGCAGGCGGTGGGTGGATTCATAGAAAATCAGCGTTCTCGGTTCCTGTTCAATCGCCTTCAGCGCGTCGCGACGGCCTTTGGATTTTGCAGGCAGAAAACCTTCATAGCAAAAGCGGTCAGACGGCAAGCCAGCTGCGCTGAGTGCAGCAATAGCGGCGCAAGGGCCAGGCAACGGCACGACGCGAATCCCCGCTTCGCGGCAGGTGCGCACGAGGTGGTAGCCAGGGTCGTTAATCAGCGGCGTACCGGCATCGGACACCAGCGCAATGCTTTGGCCTTCCTGCAGCTTCGCCAATAGCGTTTCAGATTTTTGTTGCTCATTGTGATCGTGAAGTGCGAAGAGTCGCGCATTAATCGCAAAATGCTGCAGCAAAAGTCCGGTATGACGGGTATCTTCTGCGGCAATCAGATCAACGCTTTGCAACACTGAGAGGGCCCGCTGGGTGATATCCCCGAGGTTGCCGATAGGCGTCGGGACGATGTAAAGCGTACTGGCTGAAATCGCCGCCGTTTCGTGTTGTTTCATTGTTTCATCCGTATTGCCGATTTAATATTGTACATTGGGAAATAAAACCACTGGATACAGAATGCTACCCTCAACCTTGAATCGTTCAAAAGCCGGGCGCTGCCTGCCTGTGTTGCTCGCGGCGCTGATTTTTGCCGGCTGTTCAACCCAGGCGCCAGATCAGTCCGCCACGCTGCTGCAGGGCGACACCACCGCCGGGTCCGCTTATTATCTGCAGCAAATGCAGCAAAGTGCAGATGATAGCAAGACCAACTGGCAATTACTCGCCATTCGTTCCCTGCTAAAGGAAGGCAAACCTCAGCAGGCTGTGGCGTTGTATAACCAACTGCCGCAGCAGCTCAACGATGCTCAAGTGCGTGAACAACAGCTGCTGGTGCCGGAAGTGAAGATTGCGCAGAAAGATTTCAGCGCCGCCTCTGCCCTGCTGGAAAAGATTGACCCGAGCGCACTCGACAAGGGCCAACAGAGCCGTTATTACCAGGCTGTGATTGACGCTTCTCAGGGACGCCCGTCTTTAGCGCTGCTACGCGCGTACATTGCTCAGGAACCGTTGCTGAAAGGCGATGCACATCAAAAGAACATTGATGGCACCTGGCAGGTTCTGTCGCAGTTCTCCCCAGAGCAAATGAACAGCCTGGTGATTAACGCCGACGAAAATACCCTGCAGGGTTGGCTGGACCTGCAGCACGTCTGGAGCGATAACCGTAACGATCCTAACATGCTGAAAGCCGGGATTCAGGACTGGCAAACGCGCTACCCGAATAATCCGGGTTCAAAAACGCTGCCGACTCAGTTGGTGAATGTTCAAAACTTCAAACCGGCCTCAACAGGTAAAATCGCTCTCCTGCTGCCGCTCAACGGCCAGGCTGCGGTGTTTGGCCGCGCGATTGAGCAAGGGTTTGAAGCGGCGAAAAACAACGGCGTCGCGCCGGTTGCAGCCGTTCAGCCTGCCGCCCAGCCCGGAGATCCTAATGCGCAACCACAGGCTGCGCCGCCTCAAGAAGTGCCTCAGCCGCAAGCGACCCAGGCCCCCGCAGATCCTAATGCTGCAGTGAGCCCGGCAAGTGCGTCCGTCAGCGATTTAACAGACCAGAAGGCACAGGCCGCAACGCCGCAAACCGCAGCCCCAGCAACGCCGTCTGCCCAGCCAGACGCACAAACCGCGCCATCTGTTGCCGCGAACCCTTCGGCAGACATTAAGATTTACGACACCAGCAGCCAGCCGCTCTCTCAGGTTCTGGCTCAGGCGCAGCAGGACGGCGCCACGCTTGTCGTTGGTCCGCTGCTAAAAAACAATGTTGACCAGTTGGCCAGCACCAACAGCCCGTTAAATATTCTGGCGCTTAACCAGCCTGAAAACGTGCAGAATCGCCCTAACATCTGCTATTTCGCACTTTCTCCAGAAGACGAAGCCCGTGACGCCGCGGATCACATCTGGCAGCAAAGCCACCGCAATCCGCTGATGCTGATCCCTTCTAACGCCTTAGGCGACCGAGTGGCGAAAGCCTTTGCCACCGAATGGCAGAAACTCGGCGGCGGTCTGGTACTGCAGCAGAAATTTGGTTCAGTGAGCGACCTGAAACGCGGGATTAACAGCGGCTCCGGCATCGCCCTGACCGGCACCCCGGTAAGTACGCCGTCCAATACGCCGCCAGGCGTTACCATTGGCGGACTGACTATTCCGGCAGCACCTACGGATGCGCAAATTACCGCAGGCAGCAGCGGCAACGTAGACGCGGTCTACATCATTGCGACCTCCGAAGAAGTGGCGCTGATCAAACCGATGATTGCGATGCGCACCGGCAGCCGCGGCAGCGCTCAGCTGTATGCCAGCTCGCGCAGCTCGCAGGGCGTGAACGGCCCGGACTACCGACTGGAAATGGAAGGCCTGCAGTTTAGCGAAATCCCGATGCTTTCCGGCGGTAATCCACAGCTGATGCAGCAGGCCTTAAGCAGCGTCAATAATGACTACTCGCTGGCGCGTCTGTATGCCATGGGCGTTGATGCCTGGACGCTGGCAAGCCACTTCTCGCAGATACGCCAGGTGCCGGGTTATCAGGTAAACGGCAACACCGGGCAGCTGACCGCCAGCCAGGACTGCGTCATTAACAGGAAGTTAAATTGGCTGCAATTCAGTCAGGGCCAGATCGTTCCGGTATCCTGAACCGCAAGCAACGCGGCGCGCGCTATGAACAGCAGGCGCGTCGTTATCTTGAGCGCGAGGGAATGCGCTTTGTGGCCGCGAACGTGCATGTTCGCGGCGGCGAAATCGACCTTATTATGCAACAGCAGCAGGTTATCGTTTTTGTGGAAGTGCGTTTTAGGCGTAACGATAAGTTCGGCGGAGCCGCTGCCAGCGTGACGCGCAGCAAGCAGCTGCGCCTGCTGCATGCCGCTCAGGTTTGGCTTAGCGGCAAAGGTCAAAGTTTTGATACTGTAGATTGCCGTTTCGATGTGTTAGCTTTCACCGGCAATGAAATAGCGTGGCTGACCAACGCGTTTGCCGCCGATATCTAAAAAACTCCAGGTAGAATCAACGTGCTCGAAAGAATCAAAGTCTGCTTCACGGAAAGTATTCAAACTCAGATTGCCGCAGCGGAAGCCCTGCCGGACGCCATCTCCCGTGCAGCGATGACGCTGGTTCAGTCTTTACTGAACGGCAACAAAATCCTCTGTTGTGGCAATGGCACCTCCGCCGCCAACGCACAGCATTTTGCTGCCAGCATGATCAACCGTTTTGAAACAGAGCGCCCTAGTTTACCGGCCATTGCACTTAATGCAGATAATGTGGTCTTAACCGCGATCGCTAACGACCGTCTGCATGAAGAAGTTTATGCCAAACAGGTTCGTGCGCTGGGCCACGCCGGGGACGTTTTGCTGGCGATTTCCACCCGAGGCAATAGCCGTGATATTGTCAAAGCGGTTGAGGCCGCTGTCACCCGCGACATGACCATCGTCGCGCTGACGGGCTATGACGGCGGCGAACTGGCAGGACTGTTGGGGCCACAGGATGTTGAAATCCGAATCCCTTCTCATCGCAGCGCCCGCATCCAGGAGATGCATATGCTGACGGTGAACTGTTTATGCGATCTGATCGACAATACGCTATTTCCCCACCAGGATGGCTAATAGCTAATTTTGAGAAAGGAGAAGGAATGAACATGAAGGCCATTACGCCAGTCGCAGTTCTTATTTCCGCGCTGTTGCTGCAGGGCTGCGTCGGTGCCGTTGTTGTGGGAAGCGCCGCCGTAGCGACAAAAACTGCGACAGACCCACGCACAGTCGGGACGCAGGTTGATGACGGCACGCTTGAATTACGCGTGAACAGCGCGCTCAACAAGGATGAGCAGATCAAGAAAGAAGCGCGTATTAACGTGACGGCTTACCAGGGCAAAGTGCTGCTGGCTGGTCAGTCTCCTAACCCAGACCTCGCCTCTCGTGCGAAGCAAATTGCGTTGGGCGTAGACGGCGCAACCGAAGTCTATAACGAGATTCGAATTATGGCTCCGGTCGGCCTGGGTGTCGCATCGAGCGATACGTGGATCACCACAAAAGTTCGATCTCAGTTGCTCACCAGCGACCAGGTAAAATCGTCTAACGTGAAAGTCACCACCGAGAATGGCGAGGTATTTCTGCTCGGCCTGGTAACCGAACGTGAAGGTAAAGCCGCGGCGGATATTGCCAGCCGGGTTAGCGGCGTGAAGCACGTCACCACCGCGTTCACGATCCTGAAATAACGGCCCCTCACCCTAACCCTCTCCACACAAGGGAGAGGGGATAACACCAGCCAGTCGATTGAATTTCCGCCAGTTTTCATTCTGGCGAAGTAAACGTTGCCCACAGAATTCTCCCTCTCCCTTCCTGGATGAGGGGCAACTGTGATTACAGCTTACTCAGGCACTCCATCGCCACGGCTTTAAAACTGTCAAAATCCTTACTCTCGCGCAGCCGAACCATCGCTCGCTCACGCAGGAAGGTCACAAACAGGTCGTAAATCGCCATCGCCTCTTCGTATTCGCTTTTGCTAATCGCCAGCAGGAAGATCACGTACGCCGTCTCATCCCCCCAGCTAATACCGTGCGGCGCCAGCACGGTGTAAACCACCGTTTTTTTCGCCAGCAGGCCCAGCGAGTGCGGCAGCGCAATGCCTTCGCCCAGCATGGTGCTGACAATGGCCTCGCGCTCCACCACCGACGGGTGAAAGTCTGCATCAACCACGCCTTCCAGCTCCAGCTGCTCGCAGAGCGTCAGGAACAACTGCTGCTGAGTCATAGGTTGATCGATAATGCGGAAATGGCTGGCATCGAAGAATTTCTCCAGCATGTAAGGCCTTGTTCTGTCCACCAGCACCAGCTTACCAAGCTGCTCGAGCTGATAATCCGTCGGGAACGGCGCCATCACCACCACCGGCTTTTCTTTCTCATTTATGCGCGCCGTGCTGATTACAAAGTCCTCATCCACGGTTTCAAGCTGCTCATAATCGCGCAGAGAGATAATGTTGGTCACTTCCACCTGCGGATATTTACGCAGCAGCATGGCCTGCAGCATACGCACCGTCGAATTCCCTGTATCGCAAACCAGCAGCACGCGAGGATGGCGCTGGTAGCCAATGTTGTAATGACGCTCCAGACCCACACCGATGTGCAACACCAGAAAACCAATTTCGTTTTCGCTGATAGCGTAAGGGGTATATTTTCCCCAGCTTGAGACCGCCGCCAGCGTCATGTCGTAAGCCAACGGGTAATGCTGTTTGATGTTAGCCAGCAGAGGATTCGGGATGTTTATCTGGTAGCGCACCCGGGTGATCATTGTCTTGATATGGGTCAGCAGGTCGGCGTGCAGCTGCTCGTCGCTGAGAAGATTGTAGTTATAGTGGGTATTGATGTAGCGCAGAATGTAGTTAACCAGCGCCTCATCATCGTCGGCGCTGATCGCGCTCGGCGCCACTTCCTGCACCTGCCGCGAAGCGATGTGCACCTGCAGCCACTGCTCTTCAGCTTCGGAAAGCGGCTTCCCCGCCAGTTGCTGAAGAAGAGCGGCAATCTGTCTGGCTGCCTCTTTCACCTGGACATCAACGCTATCCGCCGTAAATTCCGGTAGCGGATAGCCTTCGCTGATGCGACGAACCGCTACCGAACAATAGAGGCGAATAAACTGCTCGCCTTCATCGGTCAGGCGGATGTGGCAACGGGTAAAACAATCGTGCAGCGAACCGGCGAGCAACTCCGGGACACCCGCGTTCAGCGCTTCTTCCGTCAATAACGGATTTTCGCTGTCCTCTAAGGTTAACTGCCACAGCAGGTCAGTCAGGCAGGCGCGTATAGCCGTTTCGCTGCCGAACAGCTTCATGCCGTGGCGCGGGCGTGTCTCAATGGTCAGATGATAGCGGTTAAACCACTCCCGTACTTCGGCCATATCGCTTTGCAGCGTGGCCCGGCTGACAAACCACTCTTCGGCCAGATCTTCCAGCTTCAGTGAAAACGCCGCCGTCAAAAAACGCACCACAAGGTAATGCACGCGTTCTGGCGAAGTACGAGGAATACGAAGCTGACGCGGACGATGCTGCACCAGCTCGCCGTAACGCTCAGTATCCTCGATATTCAGTTGATAGCCCGCACCGCGGGTAAGCGTAAACTGAGCCCCGAAGCCTGACATCAGCGCATTAAGCGCCGTGATATCGGCCCGAACCGTACGAGTAGAAACGGACAAACGCCGCGCCAGTTCATCCTGGGGCAGCGTTTCGTTTTGCAGCATCTCAAAAAGCTGAGCCAGCCGTTGATTGGGGAATCTCACTACCGCTTCCTTTGGTTATCGGGGCGTTTAAGCGCCCCGTCCTGCTTTACTTAAACGGGGTGAAGACCATCTGTGACGGGCTTCCCACCGCCGTATAATCCTCGATAAAAGTTAATTTACCGCTGCCCGGGGCCACGCTAAAACGAGTAATGTTGTCGCTGCGCTGGTTCAGGGCATAAAGATGTTTGCCGGTATTATCCAGCGTCAGGCCTCGTGGATAGTCGCCTCTGGTCCAGATGTCGTCCTGATGCGTAAGCTCGCCGTTAGCGCCCACGCTAAAATGCGCGATGCTGTTATGCAGGCGGTTGGCCACATACAGTTGCTTGCCGTCGTGGCTGAGCACCAGGCCCGCGGCAAAGCTTGTGCCCTTATAGCCTTTTGGCAGGGAAGAAATCGTCTTTCCTTCTGTCAGCGTGCCTTTCTCACGGTCGAGCTTGTAATGGGTAAGCGTAGAAGCTTCTTCGTTAATCAACCACAGGCTCGCGCCGTCTGCGGCAAAGACAAAATGGCGTGGCCCCGCGCCTTTTGAAGAGGCGGCGATAAACGGCGGATCGTTTGGCTCCAGCACGCCTTTGCTTTGATCGAAGCGATACTGGTAGATCCGATCCAGGCCAAGATCGGTGGAGAAGACAAACTTGCCGCTCGGATCGGCGGCAATCATATGGGCATGCGGGCCGTTATGGTCGCTGGCAGCAAAGCTACCTTCTACCGCAGCTTCTGGTTTTGCCGCGCCCGGCTCACCACTGTCCTGATGCTTGTCGCTGGCTTCCTGCAGGCTACCGTCTGCATTAATCGGCAATACGGCGATTGAACCGCTCACATAGTTAGCCACCAGCAGGTGCTTACCCTGCGGCGTCAGGGACAGATAGACCGGGCCAGCGCCCCCGGAAGAAACCTGATTCAGTTCGGTCACACTTCCGTTATCACCCACACGCAATGCCGATACCACGCCTTTCTCGGCTTCGCTGGCTACGTATAGCGTTTTTCCATCCGGCGACGCGGTGAGCTGTGCGGCATTCGGCAGCGAGCTGACCAGCGTTTTCTCGCTAAGCGCGCCGGTTTTGGCGTCAACCTGGAAGCGGTAAAGCCCTTCGCCGTTGGGGTTGTAGGTGCCAACCCAGGCATAGTGGCTTTGCGCCGCGCTGTTGCCGGCGGCGAGTAAGGCAAATGAAGCAACAAGCAGAGTGCGTGCAGACATGCGTTTGTCCTCGAAGTGTGGTTGATGAGGATTATACCCTCACCCTAACCCTCTCCCTAAAAGGGAGAGGGGATCTTTCTTTTTCACATCAGTCCTTCTCTCTCCCTAAAAGGGAATTTTCACATCAGTCTTTCTCCCTGGAAGGCAGAGGGGATTTTTCTTTTTCGCATCAATGTTTCTCTCTCCCTCGAAGAAGAACCGGCCTTTCTTTTCCCCCTCTCCCCTTTGGGGAGAGGGCCGGGGTGAGGGGAAACAGCGAGCACTTTACCCCACCAGCTTCTTCGTCATCGCCAACAGAGTGGCAACATCCGCCGGGCGCGTATTGCCGCTGGCCTTGTCGATAATTGAGCTGTAAATATGAGGAATCACTTTGCTGACGCCGGCATCCAGCGCAATCTTCAGGATCTCCTCGTAGTTCTCAAGATCGATACCGCCTGTCGGCTCCAGCCAGAAATCATGCTTCGCACAGGCTTCCGCTACCGCCTGGTACTCTTCACGGCAGTCCAGCCCGCCCATCGGGAAATATTTGATTGAGCTGCCGCCCATATCCTTCAGCAGCGCAATCGCTGTTTCGACGGATACGATGCCGTCCGGCGCGCCAGAGCTTAACGGGCCGGTGGAGATTTTTACCCTCCCGACGGTGCCGGTCGGCGAAACCAGGCCGTTAACTACGCTGTCAGTCTGGCCCAGCAGCGCGCGGCTGGTGCCCACGCCGGTAAACACCTGATTGACGTGCTGGGGCTGAATCTGGCCGGAGATTTCGCTCACCATGGCAGATTGATTGGGATCGCCTGCACCAAGGCCAACGGACAGCGCGTTGTCGATCAGCGCCGCATAATCACGCATGTCGGCGACCGCGCTTGCTACATCCGGGTAGTTTTTGGATAACACGCCAACCAGCACGTGGCCTTCCGCCGCCTGGTAAATCTCTTTGGCGTTTTCTTTGGAGCCAGCCAGGACGTTCAGGCACACGCGATCGCGGTAAAAATTCGGGGTCAGTTTCATGCTTATTTCTCCTTGCTTACCAGCGCTTTGATGCAGCGGTAAATAATCTCCAGCTGTGCCGCGCTTACGCTGCGCACATCCGCTTCAATAATGCCTTCGTTGGCCTTGTAGCCACGGAAGTAGATGGCGTATTCGCCCTGCTTCAGCTTACCGACCAGCTCGCCGGTGCTGATGCCAACGGTCGCTTCATCGAACTTGATTTCGCTGCGGGCGATATCGCGGCCAGCGGCGTCCCACACCACGCGCGCGGTCACGCCATTCAGCGTGTTCAGGCTGTCGATAAACGGCGTCATTTTGGCGACCATTTCGGCCCCACTCTCTTTGGCTGCGCTCAGGTAATGTTCAATCGCGCAGGTCAGACCGAGAATGCCTTCTTTGCCGACTTTCATCGCACGTCCGATACCGCCAGTTTGCAGCTTAATCCACTCGACGTACTGCTCTTTGCCGATCACCAGCCCGCTGGTTGGGCCTTCAATAGCTTTCGCCCCGCTGTAAATCACCAGGTCTGCCCCGGCGCGGTAGTAGCACTGCAAATCTTCTTCCGCCGCAGCGTCAACAATCAGCGGCAGATTGTGCTTACGCGCCACGACAACGGCCTGCTCAACGCTGAGCATGCTTTTTTGCACCGAATGGTGGGATTTGATGTACAGAATGGCCGCCGTGCGCGGAGAAATAGCTGCGGCCAGCTGGTCCGCCGAACATTCGTTGGCGTAGCCCGCTTCAACGATTTTGCCGCCGCCCAGGTTCACCATCGTGCCGACCGGCGCGCCGAAGTTAACGTTGTGGCCCTTCGGCAGCACGATCTCGTTGTTCTCCAGTGGGGCCGCATGTAGGTTCTCGATCAGCCATTGATTGTCTTTAACCAGCACCGCAGCTACGGACTGGGCAATACCGGCAGAAGCGCAGGACACCACGGTCGCCGCTTCAACATCGAGCAGTCCGGCAATGTAGGCGCCGGTCTTGTTGACCAGATCCTTCATTTCGAAGTAGTGATTCATGCCGGTGGTGACCGCATCCACCACTTCCGGGCGAGGCGTAGACACACCAAGAGCGGTCATGCGGCCAGATGCGTTAATCACCTGTTTTAAATTGTATTTTTCATAGATCGAAGACATGTTCAGCTTTCCCTTGTTCGGTAGTAAACCATTTCCCGGCGCGCACTGCGGCCAGCGCCACCAGCGCCTGGTCACCCGTCAGCGTTTGCTGCTCTGCGTCGGTAAATACCGTTGGCTGGCGGCGCAGTTCAAAGACGGTCAGATCGCCATCCAGCCCCACGGCCAGGCGGCCTTTATTTTTCAGACGTAATCCATCCGCAGCGTGCGCGGTCACACAGTCGATCACCTGAAGCAATGACAGGCCAATGGAGAGGAATTTCGACATCACTGCGCCGAGTGAATGCACCGGGCCGCTGATGCGGTTGCGGCAGTAGATGTCCGAGCTGATGCTGTGCGGCAGAATACCCTGCTGGATAGCGACACGCGCCACGTCAAAACTAAAGCTGGCGGTGCCGTGCCCGACATCCAGGCGCACCCCACGTTGGATAGCCTGCGCCACGGAGGCTCGCAGTTGCCCGGCCGGATTGAGAATGCGGTTCGGCTTGCCGTTGTAGCAGTGGGTGATGATATCGCCGCTGGTCAGCAGCTCAGCCACTTCATCGAGATCCGGCGGGTTATTGCCGATATGCACCATCAGCGGCAAATCACCGTTTTCTTTCTGGATAGCCTTGGCGCGCACCAGCGGCGTAATGCCGTTGTCACCTACTACGCTGCTGCTCATGCGCGCTTTTAAGCCCACGATAAAGTCCGGGTGGCGCTTCACCGCGCCGCGCACGGCGTCAGCGTCAATATTCGCCATATTGGACAGTTCGTTTTGGGCAATCAGGCCCACGCGGGAGATGTTCAGCAGCGCATAAACTTCGGTCGCTGCGCTGCGGGTGATTTGATAGAAATCGTCGACGTCATCGGCCCCGGTGCTTCCGGCATCAACGACGGTTGTCACGCCGGTATGAATCCCTACGCTGTCAGGTTCGTCATGGTAAATAGGGGACTTGGGGTAACAGTGAACGTGGGAGTCAATCCAGCCGGCGCTGACGTAGTATTCGCCGTTCAGCTGGCGCTCTTCAGTTGCCTCGCCGGTTATTTTGCCTAAGGCGGCAATTTTGCCGTCCTTCAGGGCGATATCGATTACGGTATCGTCCACCAGCCGCGCCTGGCGCAGGATCAGGTCAAACATATCTTTCTCCTTAACTGGCGGGCGAGCCACAGCCCGTCCGCCCTGGAAATACTGCTTACAACGCTACCGGGAAAATGGAACCTAAAATCATTGCGCCCAGGATCGCCCCGCCGGTAATCGGTTTGCCCCAGAGGTAAAACAGCAGAGAGCCGATCAACGAGCCGATGCCGATGGGAATCGAAGCCGTCATGGCGCTGAGGATAATCAACGGCCCAAGGAAGCGGCCGGAGGCGTTACCAGCGCCCATCATGACGTCCGCCCCGTAGGTCGAGTCGCTCTGATTGATGGTGAACTTACGTGCCAGGATGATGATGTAGCCAATGGCGAGACCAATCACCAGGCCAGTCACCAGCGATGCGGCAAAGTTTGCCACCGGGAAGACAAAGCCCGCGCCCAGCAGCAGCGCCGGAACGCCGAGGCCTACGCCGGTTTGAATCGCCCCACCGATATCCAGGATCCCGACCAGAGAGCCTTCGATGATGCGGGCAAACAGGAAGCTGGCGCCAAACGCCGCCACCGCGCCGTAAACGCCGGTATCAATCCCGGACTTCAGCATCGCCACGAAGGCGACTTCGTTAAACGCGCCGATGCCGTACAGGTAGTACATGTGTGTCCCGGCAAACACGCCGGAGGAGAGCAGGCCGACAAAGATCGGGAATGACCAGTCCGCGTACCAAAAGCCTTTATTCTGTTCCATGCGTTATCCCCTTATTTGCCGCTCAGCGAGTTATGCAGCAGATCCAGCCAGTTCGGCACGGTCATGTGGAAAGACTCAATCATCTTCATGTCGAACCCGCGGAAGAAGGCGCTCAGCACAAACAGGGCCACGATAGCCGTCATCATCACTTTGGTGACACGGTGCCAGCCGCTTTCTTCAACGCCTTTACCGATCAGGATACCCAGCACCAGGCCCGGCACGGCGTTGCCCATGATCAGCTGCGCTGCGCCGCCGAAAATGGTTGCCCAGAAGCCGGATTTTTTGCCCGCGTCGATAGCCGCCAGCCAGAAAATAACCGGCATCACGGTGTTCACCAGCAGGTTAGCCGCAGGGACCAGCACTTTGACTGCCGTGACCTGAAGTGCCGCCGGCACCGCAGAGGCCGTAGAGTTCAGGAACGCCACCACGATCATGCCGATGATGCCGCAGGCGATAGCCATTTTTTTCGGGTCGTGGAGGGTTTCCGCCACGTTACGGTTCTTCACCATCAGAGCAGCCGCGCCCCAGTTAGGGATGATGCGGTGGTCAACGTCCTGGGTGAATGCCCCCGCCGCGACGGAAGATGCCCAGGCGTTAAAGAAGAAGCCAAGCCCAAAGGAGAAGTGAGAAGCCGGATCCCCTTCACAGGAGTTCAGCTCGCCGAGTGTACGAAATGCGCCCATGCCCTGGGAGGTCGGCGCATGGAACATACGCGCGGCCCCGGCACCAACGCCCACACCGACGAGGCCGCCGATAATGAGTGATTTGAATAATATGATTAAGAACATGAGTCTGCCCTTGTTAGTGTTATTTTATTGTGCGACGAAATCCACCTCATCGAGGTTAAGAGCCGTCACGTTGACGGAAACATCCAGCTCCACGCTGTAGCTCCGCCTTTCCCGGCGCAGGAAGAAGAACAGAAAAGCTTCTTTGCGCACCCTGACCTGCGCCTGAACAACCTGCACGTCCTGTGGCTCAATGCGCAGAAGAATGTGGTTGGTGGATTTAAGCACCGTGCCCTGAACGTGATTCAGGGCGTCGGAAAAGGCTTTGGCTTTGGTATCGCCGCGCCCGCTAACTCGCACCGTGGTAGCGAATTTTTCTTTCATACTTAACTGCCGTACTTCTTGTTCCACGCCTGTACCAGGCGCTCACCCAGCTCTTCTTTGTCCATAAAGCCAAAGCCAAGCACGTTGTTGCCTTCGTTAATCGCCGTCACGCCTTCATCAACGGAGCGCATGCCGTACTTAGCTTTGTAGCCGTGTTTGGTTTGTGCGGTGATAGCACCTGCGCCGCCGCTGCCGCAGAAGGAGATACCAAAGGTGGCATTCTCCGCTTTCATCACGTCGCCCAGCTTCATGTCGGCGGCGACGCCTGGAATAACCACGGCGCGACCGCCCGCTTTTTCGATCCCTGCTGCAACTTTCTGGCCTTTGCCCAGACGGTCACCAATGACTACGGTAATTTGTTCCATTGTTTTCTCCTGATTATTCAAAGATTGTCTTTCGCCACTTCGAAATGCACTGACAGCAACCACGCTTCTTCTACCGGCAGATTTCCGAACTGATCGACCACCGCCTGCGCCATTTCCATCGACCCCGCGGAGATCTCCTCGAACAAGCTCTCTTCCACTTCTGGTAACGGCTCTCCGGTCAGAGAGCGATGAATCATCGCCTTCACGTGAGAGGCCAGCATTTGTTCCTGTACCCCGTTAGGCGTGATGTGCTTACTTTTGAACAGCGCGTCAATAAAACCCTGAATACGCGCCGTTAACTCCTCGGCTTCATTAACCATTACCGCTCCGTTATTCACCTTGGGTACCTCGTTAACTAATCTGTTTTTTAAGCTACCTGGCGGGGGGAAAGGTTTGTAGCGAGTTGTTTTCCACTTCGAAGTGGAAATCGCGGCGGCAATAGTGATCTGTTCCACATAAAGAGCCGGAATAGCGCTTTTCCGCTGGCTTACCGTGAATTGGCTCACATAACCGGGTGATAAAAGGCCGTTTTTCCAGCGGCGCTTTTTGTTTGAAAGTGTGATGAAAGGACCGTTTTAGCGCCATCATTGGCGTTGCTTATGATGGATACGTTCGTGGCGCAACGGTAAATCCTGCTGCTTATTGCGGCTCATCAGTGCCGTCTGGTCTCGTTTGCTATACCTTAATGGCATAATTTTTCCGACTGGGGTTATCGCCGGGTAATGAAAATCGACGCTGAAATCACTTTCCGCAAGCTTGAGATATTCATGGAGTTTATGGAGAAAGGGAACATTGCGCGCACCGCCGAAGCGCTGGGTATTAGCGGGGTTAGCGTGCACCGCGCGTTGCATACCCTGGAGGAAGGTGTGCGCTGCCCGCTGTTTATTCATAAAGGGCGCAACCTGGTACCGCTCGAATCGGCATTTACCCTGCTGGAGCACAGCAAAGAAGTGGTTGCGCTGATGGCGCGCGGCATCGATGAAACCCGCCAGACGGCAGGCGTAGGCCAGGGGCGACTGCGTATCGGCACCCTCTATTCCCTGACGCTCGAAACCGTTCCGAAACTTATCATGGGCATGAAGCTCAGGCGGCCGGAGCTGGAAATGGATCTCACCATGGGCTCAAACCAGGTGCTGCTAAATATGCTGGAAGACGGCGTACTGGACGCTATTTTGATTTCCATTTCTGAAGGTGAAGTGGATCGCTTGAGGCTGGAAGTCCTGCCCATGTTTAGAGACGATATTTTCCTGGCAGCACCGGCCAGCTTCCCGCTGGACACCTCACACCCGGCAGATCTGCGTGAGTTCCACGCGGAGAAATTCGTTTCTCTGGCGGAAGGCTTTGCCACCTATGCGGGATTTCAGGAAGCCTTTAACGTCGCCGGTTTCGAGCCGGAAATCGTTACTCGGGTAAACGACATTTTCTCAATGGTCAGCCTGGTACAGGCGGGTGTAGGGCTAACCTTGATGCCCGGAAGAATGAAGAAGGTGTATGAAAATTCAGTGCAGCTGCTGAGGCTGGCCGAGCAATATCAGATGAAACAAACCATCGCTATCGTCTTTGCCCGCAACCGTGAACATGACCCGAACCTACTGGCGCTGGCCGCCGAGGGGCGAATGTACGCCCGCACGTTCATCGATACGCCTAACGCGCCGCTCTAGTTTTTTCCACAAGGTGGACAATGGCCGCCACGCTGTTTTGTTCGCGACAAACGGTGATCCCCTCACGAAACGCCTGCCGCGTCAGACCTGAAAGCACGCTACCCGGCGGCATTTCAATCGCCAGCCGCACGTCTCGCTCGTTGGCAGCAATCATCGCCTCTCGCCACCGCACCGTGCGGGCCATATTCAGCGCCAGATCTTCCGCAATTAGCTCTGGTAGCCAAAGTACCCGGCCCGTGCTGCCGCTGAGATAAGCGCAGTTGGGACGACTTAGCGCCACATCAGCAAATGCTTGTTTTAACTTCTGCGCAGGCGCATTCAGCAAGGCACAGTGAGAGGGCACGCTAACCGCCAGCTGCCGGGCTTTTTGAGCCCCCTGCTCAAGCGCCCTACCCGCAACCTTCGCCATAGCCTCCTCGCTACCGGCGATGACGATTTGCTGTTCAGCATTAATATTCGCGATGTAAGTGCCGCTGCCCGCCACCAGGAGTTCCACCTGTTCCAGACGCAGCCCGACGATAGCCGTTAAGCCGTAGCCTTCAGGATAAGCCTGCTCCATCAGATCGCCGCGAAGCGCCACCAGCCGCAGCGCATCTGAAAAGGGAATAACGCCGGCGACTACGGCTGCCGGAAACGCGCCGATAGACAGTCCGCTGACCATGTCTGGTTTTACGCCGCTACGCTCAAGCTCCTGCGCCCAGGCGACACCTGCGATTAGCAGGCAAAGCTGTACGGCACGAGTATGCCTCAGCGCAGCAGCACTATCTAACTGGCCTGCTTCGTCCCCTAAGACCGCCCTGACCTGCGTCAGGATGGCGTCGCGCTCGGGTAGATCCTGTAGCATGCCCACACGCTGGGTTCCCTGCCCGGGAAAAGTAAAAAGTATTTTCATCCGTTTTTCTCCGGCAACCAGGGGTCGATCACAAGCAGCGGCCCCTGATTCGTTTTCAGCAACACGCGTTTTTCTCTTAGCCATTCCGCCAGCGCAAAAGCGCCGTAAGGCGTTTCGATTTGCGTATCAACCCTGCACAGCAGTCGCCCGGTCAGGCTCTGCCACTCTGTCAGCGCCTCTTTTGATATCGGCTGTGGGCTGCGAATCAGCACATCCAGATCGCTCTCGGCATGCATCACCGGCATTTCTGTTGCCAGCGCGTAACCTACGCTCCCGGTAATACCCCAGCACCATGCCCACGGGCGGCTCGCCAGCTGAATAGCGCCCTGCACCGGCGGCATGGAAACAAACGGGGAATTGAGCAGCAGCTCACGGCTGGATAACGCTTCAGGGCTAACAACGCGTTTAACGCTCGCCGTACTTACCCAGCCCGCTGCTCGCTGATCGCGTCGCATCCCCCGCACGCCTACCGGCACACGTCCGTCACGTTCGACATCACGCCGTACCACTACCGGCAGCGCAGGACGCCACTGGCTGGCTATCCACTCCTCGCGAACCCCCTCCAGTGCTTCGCGGTCGGTGAGCCAAAGGAGATCGTGGGGGCGCAATGTCGGCATAGGTTAAATTCCTGAAGTCAGCGTAATAAACAGCGGTAGCGACAGGATAGAGAGTACCGAGCTCAGCAACAACACGGCTTCCGCATCCGGCGATTGCACACCAAACCGGTTGCCAAAAACTACGCCAAAGAAGCCGGCGGCCAGGGCAATCATCAGAATGGAGGTAATGGCCACCGGGCCAGTCAGGCCGAGCGCCAGCACGATGCCCCAGGCGATAAACGGCTGGATAAGCAGTTTGGTAACGGTCGCGGTGATAACCATAGTGTTGATCTGCAGCTTACGCGCAGACAGGATCACGCCGGTCAGGAACAATGCGGCTGCGGTAGCGGCCAGGCCCAGCGGTTTAATAGAAGCCAGCAGCAAGTCAGGCATCCGGACACCGACAGCCGACAGTACAACCCCCAGCAACGGTCCCCACACGATAGGTTTTTTCACCGAACGCCACATCAGTACAGGCAACATTGTCAGCGTTGAGCTAGTGTTTTCCCCTGCCGCACGTGCTTTTTCACGTTCAAGAATCAGCAGGCAGAACGGCGTCATCAGGACGGAGCCGCAGGCAATCGACACCGCGACGGAAAGCGAAGTCGAGGAGCCTTCCCCGAGCACGCTGCCTAAAATCGGCAGGCCAAGCGCGGCATAGTTAGGCAGCGCCACGGTAAGCGTCAACACGGCGGCATCCTGCGGCGACTTTTTAAATACGCTGGTCGCCAGGAAGTAAATCGCCGCATAGGTAATCCACATCGAAAGCACCAGCACCACGATTAGCGGTGACTGCTGAACAATGCCAAGCCACGGCGTTTGTACTGTCGCGCTAAACAGCGCGGCGGGTAGAGCAAAGTCCATGACAAAAATATTAAGCAGCGAGACATTTTTGTTATCGACCATTTTCGCTTTGCCGGCGAAAAATCCCAGCAGCATGATGACAAAAATAGGGGCCAGAGCATGAACGATCACGTAAGTCATAACTTCACCTTGAGTCAATAAAGAGAGTTAGCACGGTCGCGATATTTATTATTTTTCGGACGTCTTTTTATTCAGACACGGCGCGCCGTGTCTGGTTATAGCATCCGGCAGGTCTGTCTTTTTTCTTACCAGCTGGCGCGCATGCGTTCACGAACCAGCGCCGAACTGTGGCGATTTTTCGCCAACAGACGACATTTCAGCGAAGTATCGCTCCGAGCCTCTTTCACTGCCGTACTCAGGGCAGCCTGTACTTTTGTCACATCGTCACTCTTCGGCTCATCCGGATTATGGATATCCAGCAGCATCGAGAGCAGACCCAGGGTTTCGTAATTGCTGATGTCATAGGCCATTGGAGGAATGGTCGCGGCCAGTTTTTCCAGCGCCTCGACGGTGCGTAAGGTGATCCGCGCGGCGGACTCTTTCCCCATCGCGTGAATCATTACGCCCTGGTCGTTAAAAGCGATCAGTCGGTTAGCCTGGTAGCCGTGAGCGAGAAATGCCCCGGACATCGCCTTGCCGACAATCAGGCCCACAACAGGGTGCCCGGCCAGACGAGCGTTGGCGTAAGCGCCTGCGGCACCTGCCAGCGCCTGGTGAATACCGAATGCCTCTTCGCGGCGACCATAGGCCTGACTAGGGACATCAATAACGGCGATGATGGCTCGCTTTTCAGCCTTGTCGGCATCTTCAGCGATGGTTTCGCTGACCACTTTTGCCAGCGTCCAGCCTTCTAACAGCCCGACTTCGCCGCCAGCAGCCCGGGGGTAATGGTTATTGGCATCGGGCACCACAGCGATAAAGCGTGCAGGTTTTCCGTCAACGTTACCGTCGGCGACCTGTACGGAGGCGCACAGTCCCGCCATACGTGGTGCATCCGGGACCAGAGTGTCCAGCCAAACAGCGGCACGATTCAGTTTCTGGCTCATTAGCGTTTCTCCCCAAAAAGCTGTTTGATTTGTTCGGCATCAGCCTGTTGACTGGTGTCGAAATGGGTCAGGCGATCCAGATACCACGCGTAGTTATCGGTGCGATGCAGTGCCGGAACGCCTTTGGCGATGGCTTTGTTGACCGCCTGCTTGACTGCGTGAACGCCGTCCCCAACCAGCGCGTCCACCAGCCCGCTCTGGTAGCGAACTTCGCCACCGGTCATGCTCCAGATAAACGGCCGATCCCGGGAATCGTATTCCTCAATGCCCGCTTCTTGCTCGATAACCTGAGGACCATTGAGGCCCAGGCGCGCTTCGCGAGTTACAATCAGATAGCTGCAAAGTGCAGCGGCAATCGACATCCCCCCAAAGCAACCCACGGTTCCAGCGACAACGCCAATCACCGGGGTATAGCGACGCAGATCGACAATCGCCGCGTGAATATCGGCAATCGCCGCCAGGCCGAGGTTAGCCTCCTGCAGGCGCACGCCGCCGGTTTCCAGGCAAAGCACCGCCTGTGTCGGAATACCGTTGCGGTTGTCTTCCGCCGCCAGCTCAAACGCGGCGGCCATTTTCGCCCCGGAGACTTCACCCATACTGCCGCCCTGGAATGCGCCTTCGATGGCAATCACCACCGCCGGACCACCGTTGATCGTACCTTTGGCCACGACCATACCGTCGTCGGACTGAGGCACAATGCCCTGAGGCCCCAGCCATGGCGAAATAATGCCCTCAAAAGGATCGAGCAGTTCGCGGTAGCTGCCTTCATCAAGCAGCAGACGGGCACGCTCGCGTGCTCTTAATTCAATAAAACTGCTGTCGTCACGCATGAGCCACCTCCTCAAAAACCTGTTCAATGCGGATACGCGCCACGCCCGGCGTCGCGCCAAAATCATGAATGTGCATTTGCCCGGCAGGCAGTTGACTCAGCGCGGCCAGGCGCTCGAAAAGCGCTTTCCAGCGTTTTTCGCTGTTATCGACGGAGGTGGTAATGTCGATGGTCAGAATCTGCCCCTGTGCGGCAGTAAACAGGACTTCCATATCGCCGGAGCCCACCACGCCAGCCAGAGCTTTGCCTGTGGCCGTGCGGGTTGCCGGAAATGACAACGTAATGTGTTCCATAACGCCCTCGTTAATTAAGTGAGTGAAGCGGAGTGGCATCGTTATCGATGCGGTCCAGCAGGAACGTGGCGGCGAGCAAATCAGCCGCGCCGCCCGGAGAGGCATTCAGCGCCAGCATATTGCGGTCGAGCAAATCCAGTGCATCACGGCCTTCTTTGCGCGAAATCCCCCCGTTCATCAGCACGCTGCGGGCACCGTTCTGCATTGTTTCCAGGCCAGGTAAACCGGCACGAGAAAGTACACAGGTATCTGAAAGTGAAGTCATAATCGCCATCAAAGCGTCAATCCTGGCCTCGCCTTCCGTTGCCCCGGACTGGCGGCTACGGCGAAGCTGGGGCAGCGCAAGGCGCATCACGTGAGGGAAACCCTGCTGGGCCTCTTCTCGTGCACCCGGCACGCGATAGCGTCTTGTGGCTCTTAACCCTTTGCTGAAGCTTTTTGGCGCGGCTTCATCAGGAAGTGCTGCAAGTCGCGCTGCCGTAGCGGCGATCTCCACGCTGCTGCCATTCATACCGTGCATAGCGGCGGCGGAAATCAGCAGGCCGAGCGCCCAGATGGCTCCCCGGTGGGTATTCACTCCCCCGGTCGCCGCCATCATCTGTTGCTCACCTTCGCGACCCAGGCGCCCTATCAGCTGGCGCAGCGCGATGTCTGCCGGACGTTCCCAGCTTTGTAATGCCAGAGCATGGAATGTCGGGGTCAGGCTGAGGGCCGATCGCTCCATCAGCGCCAGGCTGAGGTCGTGATGGGCGCCATTCCCCCGGCTGTCCACCAGACCGGGTTTCGGGCTCAGGCGGGCTTCTTCGATCAGGCTTTGGGTCGCAGCCCTTGCCAGCCAGCCCGCTTCGGCCTCGACGCCTTTCTGTGGATGTAATTTCATTACCAGCTCCGGAATTTCGCTGGCGGGTTGTAAAGACCGCCGGACCATTCGACGAGATCGGCCACGCTGCTTGCCGCCAGGAGAGAACGGGTCGCCTCGCTGCGGCGGATCCCCATATCTTCCGGGTAAGCCACTTTGCCGCTCTGGCGAAGTGCGGCGACACGTTTAGCGTCCACGCCCAGGCCGATGTCGGTGATACCGGCAACCGCCGCTACCATCGCGCGGCGCTCTTCCAGGTTCTCCGCACGGTAGAGATACGCAATCCCTTCCTCGGTCAGCACGTGGGTCACGTCGTCGCCGTAAATCATCACTGGCGCCAGCGGCATACCGGAGGTTTTAGCCACTTCAACGGCGTCCAGGGTTTCCACGAAGGTCGGCTTCACGCCCGCCTGGAAGGTTTCGACCATCTGCACCACCAGCTTTTTGCCGCGCTGCATCGGATCGGGCTCGGTGATCATATTCAGCCAGGCCGGTGTGGCATGGCGACGACCATGCGGATCATGGCCCATATTTGGCGCGCCGCCGAAGCCCGATAAGCGGCCACGCGTCACGGTTGAAGAGTTAGCCAGGCCATCAACCTGCAGGGTGGAACCAATAAACATATCCACAGCGTATTGCCCGGCCAGTTGGCACATGGCTCGGTTGGAGCGCATAGAGCCGTCGGCACCGGTAAAGAAGATATCCGGGCGGGCGCGAATGTACTCTTCCATGCCCAGCTCGCCGCCGAAGCAGTGCACGCTCTCGACCCAGCCGCTTTCAATCGCCGGGATCAGCGTCGGGTGCGGGTTCAGGGTCCAGTGTTTGCAGATTTTACCTTTCAGACCAAGCTGTTCGCCGTAAGTCGGCAGCAGCAGCTCAATGGCGGCGGTGTTAAAGCCGATCCCATGGTTCAGCGACTGAACCTGGTGTTCGGCGTAAATGCCTTTGATGGCCATCATCGCCATCAGGATGTGTTCCTGCTTGATCAGGCGCGGGTCACGGGTAAACAGCGGTTCGATAAAGAAGGGTTTGTCGGCAACCACCACGTAGTCAATCCAGGATCCGGGAATGTCCACGCGCGGCAAATCGCAGTCATCGTCCACCAGTTCATTAACCTGGGCGATAACAATCCCGTCATGGAAGGCGGCAGCTTCAACCAATGCAGGCGTATCTTCAGTGCTCGGCCCGGTGTACAGGTTTCCTTTGCGGTCGGCTTTATAACCGGCGATGAGCGCGACGTTAGGCGCAAGATCGACGTACAAGCGCGCATAAAGCTCGATGTAGGTGTGAATCGAGCCAATTTCTAACAGCCCGTCTTCAAGCAGTTGAGAAATACGCAGGCTTTGGGTGCCGGAGAAAGAGAAGTCAAGCTTGCGGGCGATACCTTTTTCAAAAATATCAAGGTGTTCACTGCGGCCGACGCTCGGCATGATCATATGCAGATCGTGTACTTTTTGCGGGCTGACCTCTGCCAGCATGCGGGAGAGAAAATCGGCCTGTTTTTGGTTATTTCCTTCCAGCACTACCCGGTCGCCCGGTGCAATCAGCTTTTCCATCACTTCGACGAGGTCCCCGGTCGGGATCACCTTGCCCTGTACGTTACTGGACGCCATACGTCGCTGCTTCTCGGTGCGACGCGTGTTCCAGACGCGGGCAGGCGTTTGGCTAGCACTCATTATTAACCTCCTGATTCAGCGCATCATTTTGATTGGCTTTAGTCTGGTTAAAAGTGTGCGCCACGCGGGGTTGGCTATCAATTAAGCTCAGGCGTTAATCATTAGCCTTAGAGTAATAATGGATTTATCGTTTTGTGATCGGCGTAGAAGGCGAAGATGGCCAGGGTGCGCTACGCGGATGAAGGAGGAAAAAGGTGTACTTCGCTGCCCCCGATGTTAAGGTTGGCGAGTCTTAAATACAGGTTTTAACGTCATGCTGCTCGTCGCCGTACTCAACAATCCTCTGCTAAAACAGCCGCGCATCGCTTAGCGCGCTCACACATTCCCGTCTGCAATTTGAAACGGAACCTTGTTCCGTGGGCACACTTTTGTTGTGAGAAAAAACATGTCAAAGACTGAAAAGCACTGGTCTCAGGTCGAGCACCTGCACGAAACGGTGACCAACCCCAATATTCATATTAAAGGCCAGCACAGTTATTACAGCGACTGCTGGGATAGCGGTTTTGAGCGAAGCGTGGTGCGCTACCTGCAGGGTGACGCGGTGAGCCGGGAGTGGGAGCCCATTGGCGAGCTTGACCAGCTGTGGATAGGGGATTACGTCTGTATCGCCGCCGAGGCGGTGATCCTGATGGGCGGCAACCACACGCACAGAGGCGACTGGTTCTCTCTTTACCCCTTTATCGAAACCATCAAAGACGCCTACCGCGCCAAAGGCGACACGACGCTCGGAGACGGATGCTGGATAGGCATGAGGGCAATCATCATGCCCGGCGTAACCATCGGTGAAGGCGCAATTATTGCCGCTGGCAGCGTGGTGACGAAAGACGTCGCGCCTTACAGCGTCGTCGGCGGTAACCCGGCCAAACCAATCGCCCTGCGTTTCGAACCCGAGGTGATTGAGCGGCTGCTGAAGCTGCACATTTACCAGCTAAGCGACGAGCACTTTCAGGCTATTCGGCCCCTGTTGAGCAATAACGATATTGCTGCGCTGGAGCAGGCGGTGGGAGCACTGCGGTAAAGAAAGCAGGCGGGAATATCCCGCCCGTTGTTAAATCTTAGCGAAACTTCTTGTGGTAGGTATCGCGAGTGGTTTTGAAGTCTGCGGCAGCAGCCTGAGCTTCTGTCACTTTGCCTTCGTTGGCCAGCTTCAGGGCACCGTCAATCTGGCCCACGAGAATATCAAACCCGTGGCGGTACTCTTTCATGTTGGCGCTGTCGGCCGCTTCATTTTCCAGCTTTGGCGGGGTGCCTTTCTGCGCATCCAAAGCCGCTTCACGCATATTGCCCAGTGAAGTTTTCAGCTCGGCGGCGTCTTTGGTGCTCAGCACGGTCTTGTAGTTTTTCGCGATAATGTCCATGTCGTCACCGACATCTTTGGCAAACGCAGCGCCGGACAGTAACACGGATGATACGGCTAACATTGCAATCAGTTGCTTACGCATTTACTCACCTTATCTTTTTTATATGAGAAACGGGCGCGGCAGGACGCGCCACATTGCTTTACTGACCGGCTATCTTCATCTCCGGAAGTAAGACTGAACCACACTGAATGTTGCTACGTGTTTCTATATCGTTGCCAATAGTAACTATCTCGCGCCACATGTCTTTCAGGTTGCCGGCGATGGTGATTTCGCTCACCGGATACTGGATCTCGCCATTTTCAACCCAGAAGCCCGCCGCACCGCGAGAATAGTCGCCGGTAATGCCGCTCACGCCCTGCCCCATCAGCTCGGTCACCACCAGCCCGGTGCCCATCTGTTTCAGCATTTCCTCAAAGCTCAGGCCCTGGCCAGCAATGCGCCAGTTGTGGATCCCGCCCGCGTGGCCGGTGCTTTTCAGCCCCAGCTTACGTGCGGAATAGTTGGTCAGCAGCCACTGCTGCAGCACACCGTCCTTGATGATATCGCGGCGTTCGGTACGCACGCCTTCGCTGTCAAACGGCGTGGAAGCCAGGCCTTTAAGCAGGTGCGGATGTTCTTCAATGGTCAGCCAGTCCGGCAGAATTTGCTTGCCGAGGGAATCCAGCAGGAAAGTTGATTTGCGGTACACCGCACCGCCCGCAATCGCGCCGACCAGGTGACCAAACAGCCCGGTCGCCACTTCATTAGCGAAAATCACCGGGGCTTTCATGGTGGACAGTTTACGCGGAGACAGGCGAGACAGCGTGCGGCGCGCGCAGTCGGCCCCGACCCATTCAGGTGATTTCAGGTCTTCCATCGCGCGACCGATGGTGTATGCATAATCCCGCTCCATATCACCGTTTTCTTCGGCAATGACGCAGCTCGAAAGAGAATGGCGGGTGGAGCAGTAGCTCTGCAGCATACCGTGGCTGTTGCCGAAAACTTTGATGCCGTAATGGCTGTTAAAGCTGCCGCCTTCGGTATTGGTAATACGTTTGTCCACGTTCAGGGACGCGTTTTCCGCTCGCGCGGCAAGTTCAATGGCGCGCTCCGGGTCAATTTCCGTTGGGTGGAAGAGATCCAGATCGGGGGCATCAAAGGCCAGCAATTCTTTATCCGCCACGCCAGCATAAGGGTCCGGCGAGGTATAGCGAGCGATGTCCAGCGCGGCCTGTACGGTACGGGCAATGGCGTCCGGGCTCAGATCCGTGGACGAAGCGCTGCCTTTGCGGTTTTGGTGATAAACGGTGATGCCCAACGCACCATCGCTGTTGAATTCGACGTTCTCCACCTCACCGTAGCGGGTGCTGACGCTGATACCGGTGGTTTTACTGACCGCCACTTCCGCGCCGTCTGACTTGCCCTTTGCCAGCTCCAGCGCCTGTGAAACCGCCTGCTCCAGAACCTGACGTTGTTGTGCTACTTGCGTGTTTACTTTCATCGCTACTGCCATAATGTAAGGTGAGTCGTTCAAGTCTAACAGGATCAGAACAATTTCGCAGTGCAGGCCCATTGCTGGTAATATCCGCGTCAACTTTTTAAGGAGCCTAATATGACCAAGCAGCCCGAAGACTGGCTCGACGACGTGCCCGATGATGAAAATGAAGACGAAGATGATGAAATTATCTGGGTCAGTAAAAGTGAGATTAAGCGCGACGCCGAAGAGCTAAAACGCCTGGGCGTTGAGCTGATGGAACTGGGCAAAAATGCCCTGGAAAAAATCCCGCTCGACGATGATTTACGTGCCGCCATTGAGCTGGCGCAGCGCATCAAGAAAGAAGGCCGCCGCCGCCAGGTGCAGCTGATCGGCAAGATGATGCGTTCCCGCGACATGGATCCAATCCGTCAGGCGCTCGACAAGCTGAAGAACCGCCACAACCAGCAGGTTTCGCTGTTCCACAAGCTGGAAGCCCTGCGCGACCGCCTGGTTGAAGAAGGCGATGACGCGATGAGCGAAGTCCTGAGACTTTATCCGCAGGCGGACCGCCAGCAGCTGCGCGTGTTGATCCGTAACGCGCAAAAAGAAAAAGCGGCCAATAAGCCGCCTAAGTCCTACCGTCAGATCTTCTCTTACCTTCGCGAACTCGCCGAAGAGCAGGAAAGCTAAGACGTTAGCGCTGGCCTGTTTTCCCCCCGGCCAGCGCTCAATTTCCTCTGACCTTTCTCAGGTCAAATTACTGCGTCGATACAGCGCCACGCCCACCGCCAGCACGGCGAGCATACCCGCACAGCTGCGGTTCACCCAGCGCATCACGTTGGCGGAGAATTTACGCATCGCGTGGCGGCCACCCCAGGCGTAAATCGTCATCATGATGCAGTCAATAATCGCGCTGACCAGCGCCAGAATCATGTACTGCATCGCCACCGGCTCCTGCGGGCGGATGAACTGCGGTAAAAATGCCGAGAAGAACAGCAGCCCTTTGGGGTTGGATAAGCCGACCATCAGCGATCGCAGAAACGCCGTTTTGCCCGTGGCCACTGCCGCCGAAGCGCTCACGCTTAGCGCCTTAGCAGGTGCGCGCCACAGCACGTAAGCCAGATAGACCAGGTAAAGCGCGCCGCCCCATTTCACCACTGCAAACAGCTGTTCAGAAGCCTGCAACAACGCGCCCAGGCCGCAGCCCACCGCGCCAATCAGCAGCAGGTCCGCCAGCACCGCACCGAGGAAGCCGTAGCCCGCAATGCGCATTCCGTAGGTGGCTCCGTTATTGAGCGCTAAAAGCATCGACGGGCCTGGCGTCACCATAACCGCGCTAACGGCGATGACGTAAAGAAACAGCGTGGTGATATCCATCTATTAAGTCCTGGTAAAAAATAGATTAGCGCCCGGCGGCGACTGCCTGCCGGGTACTTTAAAAACGTTTAGATTAAAGCGGGCGTTCCATCACGATGTGGCAGAGATCGTCAAAAAAGCGGCCATACTGAGCGTCACCGATGGGCTGCGGATAACTCAGCACAATCAGCTGATGATCGTGGATATCCGCATGGTAAGTCGGATGGTGATGCACATAGTCGTTTTCGCAGAAGCCTAGGCTTTGGTAAAAACGCAGCCGCTTATGAGCGATCTCAGTGGTGAGCGGATCGATTTCGAGGATAGTTTGCGGGTAAAGCCGCAAAAACTGGCTCAGCATTCGCTTGCCGTAGCCCTGCGCACGCAGCTGGCCGTTCACGGCGAGGTGCTCAATATAGGCATAATCGCCAAAATCCCACGCGCCGATCATGCCGACAAACTGCTCGCCGTCGAACCAGGCCTGCAGGCTGTAATTCGGGTGAGAAAGCGCGCTAATTTTTGCGGCGGGCTGGCGTTTCTCATGGCGCGGAAAGGCGCTTTCATACAGCTCGTCCACGCATTCAAAATACGGGGAGCTGCGGTCGGTAATTCGTTTTATCGTTAGCATGAGCGCAGTTTACCAAATGTATACACTTTACGATCGCCATTTCGGGTAGCTTATTCACATTGCGCTAATGCCCTACGTTCCCCTTTGACTTAATCCGTCCAGATAGAGGTTCTCTGCTTTGATGCCAGATATCGATGCCCAACGACGCGCTCTTAAGCTTGCCTGTAAAACCGAGCTGAGAGGATTTAAAGAAATGACACCTGCGGAGCAATTCCGGGAGATGGCCGACTGGGCCAGGGAAAATGAATTCGCCCATGACAGCTACGGCGTTGGGGATTTTATCGCGGGTTTTGAGACCAAAATCGCTCAGCTACTGGGTAAACCAGCGGCAATATTTATTCCTACCGGAGTGATGGCGCAGCTGATAGCGGTCATTATCTGGAGCGAACGTAACCGCCTGCCTCGCTTTGGCGCGCACGCGACATCGCACCTGCTGATTCATGAGCAGCAAACTTTTCAGGCCCTGGTGAAGATGCATGGCGTCGTCGTAGGTCATAAACTACGGCCTATCCTTGCCAGTGATTTTACCGCCATAGCGGAGCCTTTAAGCTGCCTTGTGGTTGAACTTCCCGCGCGTGAGATTGGCGGACAACTCCCGGAGTGGGACGAGCTGGAAGCCCTGAAAGCCGCAGCCGCAGAAGCTGGCACGCCGCTGCATATGGACGGGGCTCGCCTCTGGGAGAGCCGGGCGTATTACCAGCGCACCTGGGCTGAAATTGCTGAGGGTTTTTCTTCAGTCTATGTTTCCGTCTACAAGGGCCTCGGGGGTATTTCAGGTTCGTTACTCGCTGGCGATGAAGACTTTATCCGCCAGGCTCGCGTCTGGCTCAGACGATTAGGCGGTAACGTGGTGACGCAAAGTCCCGCGGTGGTTTCCACGGCAATGCGCTTAGAAAAACGGCTGACCATCCTTGAGAGCTGCTATCAGCGCACCCTCAGTCTCGCCGCCAGCCTGGAGGCCGTGCCGGGCATTCGTATCCTGCCCCGCAGACCTCAGGTCAACATGCTGCATGTTTATTTCGATGCGGATAAAGAAACATTACTCAGCGCCAGGGATGAAATAGCCAGGCAGGAGGGATACTGGCTGTTCAATGCGCTGGAAGAGGCCGAAGTACCGGGCTGGTGTAAAACGGAATGGTATGTAGGCGACAACATGCTGCCGATAGGCAACGAGACCGTTTTAAACTTGTTCCACCAACTGATGGCTAAAGCGAGCCGCTAACCGTTCGCCAGCAGATAAAAAAAATGGCCCCGCATAGGGGCCAGTTTTCTTCGGGCGTTAAGCGCGGTCCACCGTAAAGGCTAAGACATCGGCAAGGCTTTCCGCCCCCAGCGCCAGCATAATCAGGCGGTCAACGCCCAGCGCTACGCCGGAGCTGTCCGGCATGCCCGCTTCCAGCGCCGCCAGCAGGTTCATGTCCACCGGCTGCTGCGGCAGGCCAAGCGCCGCGCGTTTGCGGTTATCCTGCTCGAAACGCTGCTGCTGTTCGCGGGCATCTGTCAGCTCATGGAAGCCATTCGCCAGCTCGATACCTTTGAAGTAAACCTCAAAGCGCTCCGCCACGCGGTGATCTTCGGTGCTGATCTGCGCCAGAGAGGCCTGGCTTGCCGGGAAGTGATACACGAAGGTCGGCTTGTCTTTACCAATCTGTGGCTCGACGCCCATCGCGAACAACAGCTGCAACAGCGTGTCCCGGTCTTCTTCTTTGTCGGCAATGTTGCTCAGGTCGAGCTTCGCCGCCGCTTCACGCAGCTGCGCTTTGTCTGCAGACAGTGGGTCGATATCCAGATGGCGCTGGAAGGCCTGCTGGTAAGACAAACTTTCTGCGGCGCCGCATTCCAGCACCTGCTGCAGGAGATCGTCCACCTCATTCATCAGGCGGTACATGTCGTAATGCGGGCGATACCACTCCAGCATGGTGAATTCCGGGTTGTGGTGGCGCCCCATCTCTTCATTACGGAAACTGCGACACAGCTGGAACACCGGGCCACAGCCCGCCGCCAGCAGGCGTTTCATGTGGTATTCCGGGCTGGTCATCAGGTACAAATTCATGCCCTGAGAGTGACCTGGGCCGACGAAACGGGTTTCAAACGGCACCAGATGAATATCGGTTACCGTCGCCTGGCTCATGCAGGGTGTTTCCACCTCCAGAACGCCTCGGTCGGCGAAGAAGCGCCGAATCTCCGCCATAATGGCGGCGCGTTTTAACAAATTGGGGATGGATGCGCTCGGCTGCCAGGTGGCCGTTTCGCTCATGAGAAAGTCTCCGTATTTATGCAAGGCCGAGAAGTCTACCCGCATCACAGAAAGGAGACAAATTTTGTGCAGAGAATTTTGTTCTGAGCGTTTTATGGCCCGCGTTACGCAAACTTTTTCTCGTGCTCAAGCAGCCATTTTTTTCGTGCAATGCCGCCACCGTATCCCGTCATAGTCCCGTTTTTACCGATGATTCTGTGGCACGGAATGACGATGGCAACCCGGTTCGCGCCGTTGGCTCCGGCCACCGCACGCACGGCGTCTGGATTCTCCATTTTTATCGCCAGCGCCTGATAGTGGGACGTTTCGCCATAAGGCACGGTCCCAAGCTGCTGCCAGACTTTTTGCTGAAACGCGCTGCCCGGCGTCTGCAGTGCAAGGGTGAACTGCTGCCTTTTTCCAGCAAAGTATTCCCCGATCTCTTTTTCCGCCTGCCGCGTATGATCATTTTCCCCGGCGATGATACGGGCATTGAGCCGCGACTGCAGATCGTCAAATTCCCGCTCCAGCGCGCGTCGGTCAACAAATTCCAGCAGGCAGACGCCCATCTCGGTGGCGCACACAAACATCGGCCCGATGGGCGTGGTAAAACGGTGAATGACGATGATATCTGCCGCCCGACTGGGGGCATCGCCAGTGAGCTTTTTGCAGGTATAGCCAAACCCACTCAGCGAGTCGTAGCCGCTGCTAAACGCCGCATCCGTCGCACTTTTCCCACGCCTGAGCTCCTGCAACGCCACATTCACACGCAGCATTCTCTGCCAGGCCTGAAAAGTCATCCCGTGGTGTTGCACAAACCAGCGCCGGAGACGTTCAGGGCTGATGTTTTGCTCACGCAGCTCACCATCGCTGACCCGGTTCTCACTGCTCGCCCTGAAAAGGGCAATGGCCTGCTCGACTATGGGCGGCGCAGAGAAGGCATTTTCAGTGGGGCGGCAGATCTTACAGGGACGAAAGCCCGCGTGAAGCGCGGATTTGAAGTCGTCATAAAACTCAACGTTACCCCGCTTAGGCTTACGGGCGCGGCAGTTGGAAATGCAGAACACGCCGGTGGTTTTCACGCCCACGAAAAAAACGCCGACATGCTCGGAAGAGCGCGCCACCAGCGCCTCGTACCAGGTATTGCACTGCTCGATATCAAGGATTTTCATCGGCAAAGATCTCGTCAAATGCGCCCTGCTGGCGGAGGCTAAACAACAGATGCTGTAACTTACGGTTCAGCGCGGCGTGCACGAAATTCCCCATTGAAATACGTTTCACCCCCAGCGCCGCCAGTTGATCAAAATCGGGCAGACCCGGCATGCACATCACATTCAGCGGCAGATCAACTGCGCCGGCAATCGCCTGAATATCTTCAGGTGAGGTCACGCAGGGCACAAAGAAGCCGTCAGCCCCCGCCTGTTGATATAGCCTGCCGCGGGCGATCGTTTGATTCAGCGCATCTAATTCACCAAGCAAGAAGCCATCGGTTCTGGCATTGATAAAGAGCGGCGTTTTCGCGGCATCCAGCCCTGCTTTGATCGCGCTCAGGCGGACAGCAAAGTGTGTTGCATCCAGTAAACGACGCGTTCCCTGTTCAACTTTGCTGTCTTCAAGGTTAATGCCGACAACGCCCAGCTGTGCCAGCTGAATGGCCTGGCTCACAACCGTTTCGGTGTCTGCCCCATATCCGGCTTCCATATCGACGGAAAGCGGCAAGCTGACGCGCTCACGTATGCGGGCCACCAGGGCAAGAAGTACAGAAAATGGCAGCGCTTCGCCATCCTTGTAGCCCAACATATCGGCGATTGCCGCGCTTGAGGTGCCCAGCGCCTGATAACCCGCGTCCTGTGCCGCCTGAGCGCTGCTGACATCCCAAACGTTAGCCAGCAGCAATGGCGTGCTCTGATAATGCATCTGACTGAAGCTCATTTTTATCCCCTGCTTTTATAGAATGGAAAAGATTCTGAGCTCCAGCCGGGGCGGCAACAACCGAAAAACAGACGACTATTTTTCGCCGCTTTTTGTTCGCATTACACCATTTAAACATTCATTTTTGTGACGCAATTCATTAAGAGCGGTAATTAATCGCCCTGTAGAACAGCAAAAAAATCGAACAAATCAAATTTCCCTAAAATCCCTCCGGTTATACTTTCCCTACCTAAAAAGGAGCAGGGATACACCTTTCGCAGCCACCGCCTTTCAGGCAGTGAATACCCTTTGGTCGTATAGCTTTGCGAATTACTAAAATCTGGAGGAATGTCGTGCAAACCTTTCAAGCCGATCTCGCCATTATAGGCGCCGGCGGAGCAGGCCTACGAGCAGCCATTGCGGCGGCCCAGGCTAATCCACAGGCAAAAATCGCTCTGATTTCCAAAGTCTACCCGATGCGCAGCCACACGGTTGCTGCCGAAGGGGGTTCCGCAGCCGTCGCGCAGGATCACGACAGCTTCGACTACCATTTTCACGACACCGTTGCCGGAGGCGACTGGCTGTGTGAGCAGGATGTGGTTGACTACTTCGTTCACCATTGCCCTACCGAAATGACCCAGCTTGAGCAGTGGGGCTGCCCGTGGAGTCGCCGCCCGGACGGCAGCGTCAACGTCAGGCGCTTCGGCGGGATGAAGATCGAACGGACCTGGTTCGCCGCCGACAAAACCGGCTTCCATATGCTCCACACACTCTTCCAGACCTCCCTTCAGTTCCCGCAAATTCAACGCTTCGACGAGCATTTCGTGCTCGATATTCTGGTCGATGACGGCCAGGCGCGCGGCGTCGTCGCTATGAATATGATGGAAGGCGAGCTGGTGCAGATCCGTGCCAATGCGGTGGTGATGGCCACCGGCGGTGCAGGGCGAGTCTATCGCTACAATACCAACGGCGGCATCGTCACCGGGGACGGCATGGGCATGGCGCTGAGCCACGGCGTGCCGCTGCGCGACATGGAGTTTGTGCAATACCATCCAACCGGGCTGCCGGGTTCCGGCATCCTGATGACCGAAGGCTGCCGCGGTGAAGGCGGCATTCTGGTGAACAAAAACGGCTATCGCTACCTGCAGGATTACGGCATGGGGCCGGAAACCCCGCTCGGCGAGCCGAAGAACAAATACATGGAACTCGGCCCGCGCGACAAAGTCTCTCAGGCCTTCTGGCACGAATGGCGCAAAGGCAACACGATCTCCACCCCACGCGGCGACGTGGTGTACCTCGACCTGCGCCACCTCGGCGAGAAAAAACTGCTCGAGCGCCTGCCGTTCATCTGCGAACTGGCCAAAGCCTACGTGGGCGTTGACCCGGTCAAAGAGCCGATCCCGGTTCGCCCAACGGCGCACTACACCATGGGCGGCATCGAGACCGATACCCAATGCGAAACCCGCATCAAAGGGCTGTTCGCAGTGGGCGAATGTTCCTCCGTTGGCCTGCACGGAGCCAACCGTCTGGGCTCTAACTCGCTGGCAGAACTGGTGGTCTTTGGCCGCCTGGCGGGCGAGCAGGCAATGGAGTGCGCCGCACAAGCGCAACCGGCTAACGATGCCGCGCTGAACGCCCAGGCCGCCGATGTTGAAGGCCGCCTGAAGCAGCTAGTCAACCAGGAAGGCAACGAAAACTGGTCAAAAATCCGCGACGAAATGGGGCTTTCTATGGAGGAAGGCTGCGGGATTTACCGTACCCCGGAATTGATGCAGAAAACCGTCGACAAGCTGGCAGAGCTGCAGGAGCGCTTCAAGCGCGTGCGCATCACCGATACCTCCAGCGTCTTCAATACCGACCTGCTGTACACCATTGAACTGGGCCACGGCCTGAACGTTGCCGAATGTATGGCGCACTCCGCCCTTGCACGTAAAGAATCCCGCGGCGCCCACCAGCGTCTGGATGAAGGCTGCACCGAACGCGATGACGTCAACTTCCTGAAGCACACTCTGGCCTTCCGCGACGCCGACGGCACAACTCGCCTCGACTACAGCGATGTGAAGATCACCACGCTGCCGCCAGCAAAACGCGTATACGGCGCTGAAGCGGAAGATGCTGAGAAGAAAAAGGAGAAGGCAAATGGCTGAGATGCAAACCCTGAAGATTGAGATTGTGCGCTACAACCCGGAAACGGACAGCCAGCCGCATAGCGCAATCTACGAGGTGCCGTTTGACGAGCAAACCTCGCTGCTGGACGGGCTGGGTTATATCAAAGATAACCTCGCACCGGACCTCAGCTACCGCTGGTCATGCCGCATGGCGATTTGTGGCTCCTGCGGCATGATGGTCAACAAAGTGCCGAAGCTGGCCTGTAAAACGTTCCTGCGCGAATACACCAACGGCATCAAGGTCGAAGCGCTGGCAAACTTCCCGATTGAGCGCGATTTGGTGGTCGACATGACCCACTTTATCGAAAGCCTGGAGTCGATTAAGCCTTATATCATCGGCAACCCGCGCACGCCGGATCAGGGGCCAAACACGCAGACGCCCGCGCAGATGGCGAAATACCATCAGTTCTCCGGCTGCATCAACTGTGGGCTGTGCTATGCCGCCTGCCCGCAGTTTGGCCTGAACCCTGAGTTTATCGGCCCGGCGGCGATTACCCTCGCCCATCGTTACAACCTGGACAGCCGTGACCACGGCAAGAAACAGCGTATGCCGCAGCTCAACGGGCAAAACGGCGTGTGGAGCTGCACCTTTGTTGGCTACTGCTCCGAAGTTTGTCCAAAACACGTCGATCCGGCCGCGGCCATCCAGCAGGGCAAAGTCGAAAGTTCGAAAGACTTTTTGATTGCCACCCTGAAACCACGCTAAGGAGTGCACCATGACCACGAAACGTAAGCCTTATGTCCGTCCCATGGCGCCAACCTGGTGGCGGCAGCTGGGCTTCTACCGTTTTTATATGCTGCGTGAAGGCACCTCGGTTCCGACAGTCTGGTTCAGCATCGTGCTGATTTATGGTCTTTTCTCGCTGAAACACGGCGTAGAAGGCTGGGCGGGCTTTGTCGGTTTCCTGCAAAACCCGGTGGTTGTCATCCTCAATCTCATTACGCTTGCCGCCGCCGTGCTGCACACCAAAACCTGGTTTGAGCTGGCGCCAAAGGCCGCTAACGTCATCGTTAAGGGCGAGAAAATGGGGCCGGAGCCGGTCATCAAGGGATTGTGGGTTGTCACTGCACTGGTGACTGTCGTTGTGCTGCTTGTAGCACTGTTCTGGTAAGGAGGCTGAGGTGATTAACCAAAATCCAAAACGTTCCGACGAGCCGGTATTCTGGGGCCTGTTTGGCGCAGGTGGCATGTGGGGGGCGATTTTCGCGCCGGTTATCGTGCTGCTGGTTGGTATTATGCTGCCGCTCGGCCTGTTCCCCGGCGATGCGCTGAGCTTTGACCGCGTTTATGCCTTCGCCCACAGCTGGATTGGCCGCCTGTTCCTGCTGCTGATGATTGTGTTGCCGCTGTGGTGTGGCCTGCACCGCATCCACCATGCGATGCATGACCTGAAGATCCACGTGCCGGCCGGAAAATGGGTGTTCTACGGCCTGGCCGCTATTCTGACGGTGGTGACCATTATTGGCCTGCTGACGCTCTAAGTACTCAGCACACACCAAGGCTCGCCATCGCGCGGGCCTTTTTTATTCCATGGCCAACGCCTTCACCCGCTTTCTGTATTCCCCAGGCGAACAGCCAAACTCCCGCATAAAAGCCTTATGGAATGACGATTCGCTGGCGTAGCCCACGGCATCAGCGATAGTGATAATCGAACTTGCTTCACGCGAGAGTTGCTGTGCGGCAATTTGCAGCCTGATTCGGGTCAGCACTGCCAGCGGGGTGGTGCCGCTCACCTCGCGGAACAGCAACGCAAAACTGGCGCGAGACATATGCACTTGTTCAGCCAGCGAGGCGACGGTCCACGGCGTATGCGGTGCATTCAGCATGCTTTGGATTGCCACACCCAGTCGCGGATGCAGCAGCAGGTTCAACTGACTTTTATCCTGAATATTCACCCGTAGCCACTGCCGCAAGCCCAGGGCAATCATCGTGGCACATTGCTGGCTACATACCGCCGCCATACCAGGCTGTGGCACTTCCGCTTCCTGTTGCAGCAGCGCAACGGCCGCCAGCAGCCATGTATGTTCGGGGCTGTCTTGTTCGGGCGCCATCAGCAGGGCCTCCGGCAGCGCCGTCAAAAAATGACGGGAAGCCGAAGATAAATGCAGGCTCCCACAAACGATCCAGGTCTCTTCCTGCCCCTTCTGCCGCAGTCGGTGCGCAGAGTTTTGCGTCAGCACAACCACCTGCCCAGGCAGTAGCGTCAGCTTTTCGCCGGCAGGCAGCTCCAGCCATGCGGCACCTTGCGTAACGGTGTGCCAGCGAATGGTCGCCAGCGATCCCGCCGCATGGGGCAGGCTCCAGCCCGAGCTGAGCAGGCAATTTTTATCAATCGAACCCTGCGGGGCGCTGAACGCCATCAACTGGCTGAGGGGATCCATCGCTCACTCCAAAAAAATCAGACGATAAGACAGGATTTAAAGATACCTGAAGAAATCACATTGACGCCATGCATACACAATGATTGCCATTAACTTAACGGCTGGCTCACTGACGGAGAACCTCCATGCAGACCTATCAGGCAATCATTATTGGTTTTGGTAAAGCAGGTAAAACCCTGGCGGCAACCCTGGCAAAACAAAACTGGAAAGTCGCCATTATCGAGCAATCCGCCGAAATGTACGGCGGTACCTGCATTAACATTGGCTGCATTCCCACCAAAGCGCTGGTCCACGATGCAGAACAGCATCAGGACTTTACGACAGCCATCGCACGTAAGTCTTCAATTGTCAGTTTCCTGCGGGACAAGAATTACCACTTGCTGGCCGACCTGAATAATGTGGACGTTATCAACGGCCACGCAGAGTTTATCGACCGGCATACTGTTCGCGTGATGCAGAACGGTGAAACTATTGAACTGCAGGGGGAGAAAATCTTTATCAACACCGGTGCGCAGTCCGTTCTGCCGCCGATTGACGGGCTGACGGCTACGCCTGGGGTATATGACAGCACCGGGCTGCTTAATCTGACCACGCTCCCAACGCACCTCGGTATTTTGGGCGGCGGCTACATCGGGGTTGAGTTTGCCTCAATGTTTGTCGGTTTCGGCAGCAAGGTCACCATTTTCGAAGCCGCCGAAGATTTTTTGCCGCGTGAGGACCGTGACGTAGCCGCAGCGGTCGCCAACATACTTCAGCAGCAAGGCGTGGAGCTGATCCTAAACGCTAAAGTTCAGCACGTTGAATCCCATGACAACAGGGTGCATTTGCAGACGAACGATAGTGTCTACACGGTTGACGCGCTGCTTGTTGCCTCAGGGCGAAAACCCGCTACGGATACCCTGAACCTGAAAAATGCCGGGATTGATGTCGATGCTCGTGGGGCCATCGTGGTGAATAAATACCTGCGTACCTCTGCAGACAACATCTGGGCAATGGGGGATGTAACCGGCGGGCTACAGTTTACCTATATCTCGCTCGATGACTTCCGTATCGTGCGTGACAGCCTGTTGGGCGAAGGTAAACGCCATACCGGGGACAGAAAAAATGTGCCTTATTCCGTGTTTATGACCCCTCCGCTGTCTCGCATTGGCATGACTGAAGAACAGGCCCAGGCCAGCGGTAAACCCATTCAGATCGTTACGCTTCCCGTGGCGGCAATTCCAAGGGCCAGAGTCATGGGCGACACTCGCGGCTTGCTCAAAGCTATCGTGGATACCTCAACGCAGGAGATCCTCGGCGCATCGCTGCTCTGCCCTGACTCCCATGAGATCATTAACCTGATTAAAACCGTCATGGATGCCGGGCTGCCCTACACCACGCTGCGCGACCAAATTTTCACGCACCCTACCATGAGCGAAGCGCTTAATGACCTGTTTGGGCTGGTAAAATAACCCGCCCTGGTTCTGGCAATCAGGCCCTACGCTTTCTCACACTCTCCGGCTAACCAGCCGGAGAAGTCTCGCATGGCGGGCGTTTCCGCCCTGGACTGGAGCTTTGTCAGCCAGTAACTGCCGAGACTGATTTCAGCCTCAAACGGGCGAACAATCCGCTCGCTGTTCAGCAAGTGGGTAAACATATTCACCGGGGCAAGGGCAACACCCGCGCCAGCCTGTGCGGCTTCAAGCATAGTTACCGAAGAATCAAAAACCATCACCAGATGCGTTGGCGACGGTGGCGCCTCGCCCGCCTCCTGCAGCCATGCCGCCCATTCGTCACGCCGGTAGGAACGCAGGAGCGTATGATTCAGCACGTCCTGCGGGCGCTGGAGTTCAGAAGCCAGCGCAGGAGAACAAAGCGGTGACAGCGGGGCATCACACAGATAAATCGCGTCTGTTCCGTGCCAGGCTCCGCTACCAAATCGCACCGTATAGTCCAACCCCTCCGCCGCCGGATCCACCCGGTTGTTGTGCGTCGAAAGCTGAAGATCGATATGCGGATAGCGACGCCGAAACGCCTCAAGGCGCGGCAGCAGAAAGCCTGTTGCAAAAGTGCCCACCACACCTAGCTTAAGTTTTTCTCTCGCTTGCGCGCCCGAAAACCGATCCAGTACCCCGGCAATGCGGTCAAAGGAATCGTTTAGCACAGGTAACAGGTTTTCACCTTCCGTGGTCAACATCAACCCACGAGAAACGCGCACAAACAGCTGGCAACGCAGATGTTCTTCCAGGGCTTTCACCTGCTGGCTGATGGCAGAATGAGTGATATTCAGCTCGATGGCAGCATGGGTAAAGCTAAGATGCCTGGCTGCGGCTTCAAAAGCGCGCAGAGAGTTTAGCGGGATATAGCTGCGGGTCATGACATTACCTGTTAGAAAATCTTAAGCCTAATGCCAAATTTAATCGTTTGTCATCGGGTGTCAAATCCAACAAACTTGCCTCGTCTGACGGGCCCGGACTGCTATCATCTCTCTAAGGAAGGTTATCCATCATGAAAAAAACCCTTTGCCTGACGCTGCTGCTTGCCGCCTCATGCTCCAGCTTTGCTGCACAAAAAGAACTGACTGCACCGCAGATTGAAAAGCTGGTGAACCGCACCGTTGCCCCGCTAATGAAAGAGCAGGCGATCCCCGGCATGGCGGTGGCCGTTATCTACAAAGGCTACCCGCTGTATTTCACCTGGGGAAAAGCCGATGTGCAGCGCAACGTGCCGGTAACGCAACAAACGTTGTTTGAACTGGGCTCGGTCAGTAAAACCTTTACCGGCGTACTGGGCGGTGATGCTTTGGCGCGCGGCGAAGTTAGCCTTAGCGACCCGGCGCAGAAATACTGGCCTGAGCTGAACGGCAAGCAGTGGAAAGGGATCACCCTGCTGCAGCTTGCCACCTATACCGCCGGTGGCCTGCCGCTGCAGGTGCCGGACGAGGTAACCAACAGCGATGCCCTGCTGAAGTTTTACCAGAACTGGCAGCCGAAGTGGGCACCTGGCACACAGCGCCTCTACGCCAACGCAAGTATTGGACTATTCGGAGCCTTGATGGTGAAACCGTCAGGCATGAGCTTTGAACAGGCGATGTTAAAACGCGTCTTTGAGCCACTGAATCTTCAACACACCTGGATTAACGTGCCGGCGACGGAAGACAGCCACTACGCCTGGGGCTACCGGGACGGCAAAGCCGTGCGCGTCTCGCCGGGCATGCTGGATGCAGAAGCCTACGGCGTGAAATCCAGCATCGAAGATATGGCCCATTGGGTGCAGGCGAATATGGCCCCCGATCGTCTGGGAGACAAAACGTTAGCTCAGGGTATCCAGCTCGCGCAGTCACGTTACTGGCGCGTGGGTAGCATGTATCAGGGGCTTGGCTGGGAAATGCTGAACTGGCCGGTGAAGGGGAAAACGATTATTGATGGCAGTGACAACAAGATCGCCCTTGCGCCGCACCCGGCAACGCTGATTGAGCCTCCAGCACCTGCGGTGAAAGCCTCATGGGTACATAAAACCGGGTCGACAGGCGGCTTTGGCAGCTACGTGGCCTTTATCCCAGAAAAACAGCTGGGTATCGTGATGCTGGCCAACAAAAGCTACCCGAACACCGAGCGAGTAAAAGCCGCTTACGCCATTCTTGAAGCACTGCAATAAAAATGACCACGGCCTGTTGAACACAGGCCGTATTATTTCCGGCTTCGCTCACACTTTATTTCCTGTCGCCATCTACACTTAGCTAAAAAACCTCGGAAGGAATCTGCTATGCGCATTTGGCCCGCTGTCACCGCGCTTGCGGTCGCATTATTCGTTGTCTCCTGTAGCTCACCAACTCCTCCCCCCAGCGTCACGGTCGTGCAAAACTTCGAGGCAAAACGCTTTATCGGCACCTGGTATGAAATTGCGCGAATGGACCACAGCTTTGAAAGCGGCCTGAATCAGGTCACGGCCACCTACAGTTTTATGGATGACGGCGGCCTGCGCGTGATAAACCGGGGATTCAACCCGGACAGGCAGATGTGGCAGCAGGCAGAAGGGAAGGCTTATTTCACCGGAGACCCGAGCGTCGCTGCGCTGAAAGTCTCCTTTTTTGGCCCGTTTTACGGCGGCTATAACGTGATTGCGCTGGATAAAGACTATCGCCATGCGCTGGTATGCGGGCCGGACCTCAGCTATCTGTGGATCCTGTCCCGCACACCAACCATCAGCCACGATCTCAAGCAACAGCTATTGGCTATCGCCGCTCGCCAGGGCTTTGCGGTGGATAAATTGATTTGGGTGAAACAACCAGGCAGTTAATGCGTGGAAAGTTTCAAGCCAATGATCCCGACCACAATCAGAGCCAGGCTAGCCAGACGCATCGGGTTAGCCGACTCTCCCAGCAGCAGAATGCCGGTAATCGCCGCGCCGACGGCACCGATCCCGGTCCACACCGCGTAGGCCGTGCCGGTGGGCAGGGTTTTCATCGCCCAGGCGAGCAAAGCCATGCTGACAACCATCGCGACGATGGTGATAACGCTAGGCCACAGGCGGCTAAAGCCGTGGGTATATTTCAGTCCTACCGCCCAAACAACTTCCAGTAATCCGGCAATTAACAGTACGATCCAGGCCATAACAGCTCCAGTAGAAATGGGGCCGTCCCCGGTGTGAGATGCGCTTGCGGGTCGTCCCGTAAGGCTTAGGTGAGAAGCTGATTTTAGCACCCAAACGGCTGCCTGAAAATCCGTATCCAAATGCTACGCAATGAAATAATCGTTTCACTCGCCGGGCCTTGCTAAGCCTGGAATTGACAGCGAATTCGCGCGTATTTCCGTGATTCATTTTGGCAAATTTATTCATATGATAAAACGTGGTTTGCCAGCCTGCAAACGCCGCAGTAATGATTAACGTGAAGCGTGAAAATGTATAAAATATTATTGGTTGATAGGTGTTACTTCAGCCGTCAGGGACTGACGCACTTGCTCAATCAGAAAAATAATCTGGCTACGGCAGTGAGTATTTCAGAGACAGACAGTTTACTTCTCGCCCGGGAAAAAATTATAAAATGGCAGCCGAATATGGTGATCGCCGACTTCAACAGTTTCTCAACCGCATTGCATAATATCCAACAGCTTTCGACTATTTATTCTGCCTGTGGCGATACGACGCGCCTGCTGCTGCTGCAAAGCGGGCAACACCCCACCATTGCTGAGTACTGCGCGGCGCAAGGCACTAACGATATTTGGGATAAGTCAGTATCATTGTCGGCATTAACGGCATTGATTCAGCAGACTATTGCGACCCGCCCGCCATTCCGTGAAGTGAAACGACATATTACGCCATTACTGACCTTACGCGAAGAGAGAATATTAAAACTCTGGAAGGAAGAGGCGAATAACGAATATATTGCCAGAGTGATGGAAATAAGCGTAAAAACGGTTTACACCTATAAGCGAAACATTCGATTAAAGCTGGGAGCCGACAATAGATTATCGCTTTTTTTAAATATTCCGGAGGCTGTTTTAGAATAACGGTACGGCACTAGCACCGTACCGAACAGTATTATTCCTGCGCTTTTGTTGCCGCACCAGAAATAGCCTTACCGCCGCTTTGTATATCCTCGCCCACGCCGCGGGTGGTGTTACAGGCGGTCAACAAGGATGAAAGAACGACGAGAGAGAAAAACGCAGCAATGGTTTTCTTAATCATGAGCTTTTCCTTATAACTATGTTGTTTGTGTATAGCTTGTTAAGCATAGCTAAAAAAATGAACAACGAAGGAAAAGCGAGGCGATTTCGGATAACTGGCAGGGACTATTTATTGGCTACGCGCTCAATGGCGCCGCCGAGATGTTGCAAGTCTTCGCCAAACCCACGCGTGGTATTACAACCCGACAGCGCAGCGGCCAGCAGCGAGATAAAAAGAATCTGTTTCAACAAACGTTTCATCTTCCCTGCCCTGACAAAGCGGCGGCGCGAGCCTCAGGCACCGCGCCGCGAACCTTCACGAGAATTACTTCACGCGAGAAACGTATTCACCAGAACGGGTGTCAACTTTGATGACTTCGCCGATCTGGACGAACAGCGGAACTTTAACCACAGCGCCGGTGCTCAGGGTTGCTGGCTTGCCGCCGGTCCCTGCAGTGTCACCTTTCAGACCTGGATCGGTTTCAACGATTTCCAGCTCAACAAAGTTCGGTGGGGTAACGGAGATTGGCTGACCATTCCACAGGGTCACGATGCACTCAGCCTGGTCCAGCAGCCATTTAGCGTTTTCGCCAACGGCTTTTTCGTCTGCAGCCAGCTGCTCGAAGGTTTGGTTGTTCATGAAGTGATAGAACTCACCGTCGTTGTACAGGTAAGTCAGGTTCATATCGACAACGTCAGCGCCTTCTGCAGAGTCAGTAGACTTGAAGGTTTTCTCAACGCGGGTACCGGTCAGCAGACGACGCAGCTTAACGCGCGCGAATGCCTGGCCCTTGCCCGGTTTTACGAATTCGCTGGCTTCAACCGCGTACGGTTCGCCATCCATCATGATTTTAAGACCGGCACGGAAATCGTTGCTAGAATAAGTCGCCATAAGGCCCTCTGAATTTGTTAACTGGTAGCTTAGCCAAAAAAATGGCACACATTGTAACCCTAAATCCCCCTCACAGAGAAGATTGGTTAACGCAACTTGCCGATGTTATAACCGATCCTGATGAACTGCTGCACATTTTAAATGTAGCTGACGATGAAGAACTGCTTGCCGGGCGTGAAGCAAGGCGTCTTTTTGCCCTGCGCGTCCCTCGCGCTTTCGTCGCGCGCATGGAAAAAGGTAACCCCAACGACCCGTTACTGCGTCAGGTTTTGACGGCAAAACAGGAGTTCGTTGCCGCGCCCGGTTTCACCACCGATCCGCTGGAAGAGCAACACAGCGTTGTCCCAGGGCTGCTGCATAAGTACCGCAACCGCGCCTTGCTGCTGGTGAAAGGTGGCTGCGCCGTAAACTGCCGCTACTGTTTCCGCCGCCACTTCCCGTATGCCGACAACCAGGGCAACAAACGCAACTGGCAAACGGCGCTGGCGTATATCAGCGAACATCCTGAGCTGGATGAAATTATTTTCTCCGGCGGCGATCCGCTGATGGCCAAAGATCATGAACTGGACTGGCTGATGAGCGCGCTGGAGGCCATTCCTCATATCAAACGCCTGCGTATTCACAGCCGCCTGCCGATTGTCATCCCGGCGCGTATTACCGATGGGCTGGCCGCAAGAATCGCCCGCTCATCGCTTCAGGTGCTGCTGGTTAATCATATTAACCACGCCCAGGAAATTGGCGACGATTTCCGCTCGGCGATGGCAAAGCTACGCCTGGCGGGCGTCACGCTGCTGAATCAAAGCGTGTTACTGCGCGGCGTGAACGACAACGCACAAACCCTGGCCGACCTTAGTAATGCGTTGTTTAATGCGGGCGTGATGCCGTATTACCTGCACGTGCTCGACAGAGTGCAAGGTGCGGCGCACTTTATGGTAGAAGACGAAGAGGCCCGGGCGATTATGCGTGAGCTGCTGACGCTGGTTTCTGGCTATATGGTGCCGAAGCTGGCGAGAGAAATAGGCGGAGAGCCAAGTAAGACGCCGCTGGATTTGCAGCTACGACAAAAGTGAGAGCTTAACGCCCTCACCCTAACCCTCTCCCCCAGGAGAGGGAACCGCTTAGTGCCGCCTTCGACTGTAGAAAAAGCCCCACGACTTTATCCCTTACCAGTGACAGGGAACCGCAAGTCCTTCCTCGATCTCTATCAGTAAAAGCACGTCCGTTTTTCTCCCTCTCCCTGAAGGAGAGGGCCGGGGTGAGGGTAATACTTACCGAATCAGTTCGGGCACTTATAAACCTGACCCGTCATTTGGCTGGCCGTTGGCGCAAAGCTCGAGAGCAGCGTCTGGGTTGGGCTGCTCACGCCGTACAGCACGTTGCCGCCCATTTCGGCCGCATTGTTACGCAGTGCGTTTGCCGCGCCGCGCATAGACCCGCCTTCATCGCCGTGCTGGCCAGACAGCCAGTTGCTCTGTTCCCCGGTCGCGGTGCCTAATAGACGGCATTCGCTTCCTGGTTTGTCTTCAACAAAACGAACGCTCTGGCCGCTGGAGCTAAGCTGATTGCCCGTGCTACATCCTGCCAGCAGCAGCGCTGCCAGAACCACTCCTGATGAGACTTTCATGCGCATGTTATTCCCCGTAATCAAGGTATTGAGCCGTTATTGCCCGGTAAGCACTTATACCAGAGTGTGAACAAAAGAAAAAACCCCCAGACATTTCTGACTGAGGGTTTCTTTAACACAAGGTGCTAAGGCGAATTACATCATGCCGCCCATGCCACCCATGCCGCCCATACCACCAGCAGCGCCTAAGTCAGGAGCATCGCCTTTAGGCAGGTCGGTGACCATGCACTCGGTAGTGATCATCAGGCCCGCCACGGAAGCCGCGTACTGCAGAGCAGAACGGGTAACTTTGGTTGGGTCCAGGATACCGAAATCGATCATGTTGCCGTATTCTTCGGTCGCGGCGTTGTAACCGTAGTTACCTTCGCCCGCTTTCACCGCGTTGGTGACAACGGATGGCTCTTCACCGGCGTTAGAAACGATCTGACGCAGAGGAGCTTCCATCGCGCGCAGCGCAACTTTGATACCCACGTTCTGGTCTTCGTTCTGAGCGGTCAGGCCAGCCAGTTTAGCGGCAACGCGAACCAGCGCTACACCACCACCAGCAACCACGCCTTCTTCAACCGCAGCACGGGTAGCGTGCAGGGCATCGTCGACGCGAGCTTTTTTCTCTTTCATTTCAACTTCGGTAGCCGCACCAACTTTGATTACCGCTACGCCGCCTGCCAGTTTCGCTACGCGCTCCTGCAGTTTTTCGCGGTCATAGTCAGAAGTTGCTTCTTCGATCTGCTTACGGATCTGACCAACGCGGCCCTGAATAGCGGCTTCTTCACCCACGCCATCGATGATGGTGGTGGTGTCTTTGTTGATCACAACGCGTTTAGCCTGGCCGAGGTCTTCCAGGGTCGCTTTTTCCAGCTCCATACCGATCTCTTCAGAGATAACGGTACCGCCGGTCAGGGTAGCGATGTCCTGCAGCATAGCTTTACGGCGGTCGCCGAAGCCAGGTGCTTTAACCGCAGCCACTTTCACGATGCCACGCATGGTGTTAACCACCAGGGTAGCCAGCGCTTCGCCTTCAACATCTTCAGCGATGATAACCAGCGGTTTGCCTGCTTTCGCAACGGCTTCCAGCACTGGCAGCATTTCACGGATGTTGGAGATTTTTTTGTCAGCCAGCAGGATGAACGGGCTTTCCAGCTCAACAGCGCCAGTTTCTGGCTTGTTGATGAAGTATGGGGACAGGTAGCCGCGGTCGAACTGCATACCTTCAACCACGTCCAGTTCGTCTTCCAGACCGGTACCGTCTTCAACGGTGATCACGCCTTCTTTACCGACTTTATCCATCGCTTCAGCGATCAGTTTACCTACGGTTTCGTCGGAGTTAGCGGAGATAGTACCAACCTGAGCAATCGCTTTAGAGTCAGAGCACGGCACGGACAGCGCTTTCAGCTCTTCAACAGCGGCAACAACGGCTTTATCGATACCGCGTTTCAGGTCCATTGGGTTCATGCCCGCAGCAACGGCTTTCAGACCTTCGGTGATGATAGCCTGAGCCAGTACGGTTGCGGTGGTGGTACCGTCGCCTGCAGCGTCGTTCGCTTTAGAGGCAACTTCTTTCACCATCTGTGCGCCCATGTTTTCGAACTTGTCTTCCAGCTCGATTTCACGCGCTACGGAAACGCCATCTTTGGTGATGGTCGGTGCACCGAAAGATTTATCCAGAACCACGTTACGGCCTTTAGGACCGAGGGTAACTTTCACTGCATCTGCCAGTACGTTAACGCCGCGCAGCATTTTTACACGAGCGTCGTTACCGAATTTTACGTCTTTAGCTGCCATTTCTTCTATTCCTCAAATTCGTTCAGGTTCGTGCGTCAAATTACGCTTCAACAATTGCCAGGATGTCGCTTTCGGACATGATCAGCACTTCTTCGTTGTCGATTTTCTCGGACTTCACGCCGTAGCCATCGTTGAAGATAACGATGTCACCCACTTTCACGTCCAGCGGCTGCACGCTACCGTTTTCCAGGATGCGGCCTTTACCGACAGCGATGATCTCGCCACGAGTTGATTTGCCCGCTGCGGAGCCAGTCAGAACGATGCCGCCCGCAGATTTGGACTCAACTTCTTTACGCTTGACGATGACACGATCATGTAATGGACGAATGCTCATTGATAGCTCTCCTTTGAGAAAGTCAGTATCAGATAGTTAGGTAACGCCGTCCCACAGGGGTAATCGGCTGGTGACCTGATTAATGGGGATGCGTTTTCCCCCCTTCAAGGGGGGAAAACAAAAAAAACTAAAATTTAACGATCATCCCGGTGCTGGTCGTCGAGGCGCTTTGGCGCGTCGTCTTTACGCTGGAACTCACCGTCGAATGTATTGCCCCCTTCACTACCGGCGCTAAAACCGCCGCCAGGCATGCGGGAGAAGCGCAAATGCGGCATCAGCTTGAGCGTGAGGTGCTTTTGCACCGGCGGCAACAGCAGCAGCAGACCGAGGAAGTCGGTAAAAAAGCCCGGCAACAGCAGCAAAATACCGGCCATGATCAGCGAGACGCTTTTGATCATCTCCGCCGCAGGGCTTTCGCCTGCCGCCATCTTCTGCTGCATCAGCATCAGGTTTTTAAAGCCCTGGTTACGCACCAGAGAAAGGCCAATCACCGAAGTGAAAATGACCAGAATCAGGGTCATAAAGACCCCCAAAACGTGTGCCACCTGTATGAACAGCGAAATTTCGATGTAAACATAAAGGAAAACGGCAATAAGAGGGATCCAGCGCACTATACGCTCCTGTCATCGGGCGAGCCCGTAAATGGTCTCGCGAAAAATAGATTAGCAATTACGCGTAGGAGGGAGATGGCGACGCTGTAGACAAAGATCAATGTTTATTGCGTGAATTTTTTCTGGAAATTTTCAACTGTTGACCTATATCACATATTAATAATTGTTATGCGTGGCGGCTTTTAATAAGTGATCCAGGTTACTGCTTTTCGCTATCATCAGCATATCATCACGTCAACGCGGTCGAATATGGACATAATCGTCGGCCTATTAAGCTCACAACCACATTTCGTGTGTGTGAATAAAACAGTGCATTTATCTGCAGCTTTACTAAGAAGGTTCACATGTTAAATAACATTCGTATCGAAGAAGATTTGTTGGGTACCAGGGAAGTGCCAGCGGATGCCTACTACGGCGTTCATACTCTGAGAGCGATTGAAAACTTCTACATTAGCAACAGTAAAATCAGTGACATACCGGAATTTGTACGCGGTATGGTGATGGTAAAAAAAGCGGCGGCAATGGCGAACAAGGAACTGCAAACCATTCCTAAGAGCATCGCGAACACCATCATTCAGGCCTGTGATGAAGTCCTGAACAACGGCAAATGCATGGATCAATTCCCGGTAGACGTCTACCAGGGCGGCGCCGGTACTTCCGTCAACATGAACACCAACGAAGTCCTCGCTAACATCGGTCTGGAACTGATGGGCCACCAGAAAGGTGAATACCAGTTCCTGAACCCGAACGACCACGTCAACAAATGCCAGTCCACTAACGACGCCTACCCAACCGGCTTCCGCATCGCAGTTTATGCTTCCATCGTGAAACTGATCGATGCCATTAATCAGCTGGGCGAAGGCTTCCAGCGTAAAGCGGTTGAGTTTTCTGAGATCCTGAAAATGGGCCGCACCCAGCTTCAGGACGCTGTTCCGATGACCCTCGGTCAGGAGTTCCACGCGTTCAACGTGCTGCTGACTGAAGAGACTAAAAACCTGCTGCGCACCGCTGAACTGCTGCTGGAAGTGAACCTTGGCGCAACCGCCATCGGTACCCGCCTCAACACGCCAGATGGCTACCAGCAGCTGGCCGTACAGAAACTGGCAGAAGTCAGCGGCCTGGCCTGCGTACCAGCAGAAGACCTGATTGAAGCCACTTCCGACTGCGGCGCATACGTAATGGTGCACAGCTCCCTGAAGCGCCTGGCCGTGAAAATGTCCAAAATCTGTAACGACCTGCGCCTGCTCTCTTCCGGCCCGCGCGCTGGCCTGAACGAAATCAACCTGCCAGAACTGCAGGCGGGTTCTTCTATCATGCCGGCCAAAGTGAACCCGGTTGTCCCGGAAGTGGTGAATCAGGTTTGCTTCAAAGTCATCGGCAACGACACCACGGTGACCATGGCATCCGAAGCAGGTCAGCTGCAGCTGAACGTGATGGAGCCGGTGATTGGCCAGGCAATGTTCGAATCCATTCATATCCTGACCAACGCCTGCTACAACCTGCTGGAAAAATGCATTAACGGCATCACCGCGAATAAAGAAGTGTGTGAGAGCTACGTGTACAACTCCATCGGTATCGTGACCTACCTGAACCCGTTCATTGGCCACCACAACGGCGACATCGTCGGCAAGATCTGCGCAGAAACCGGCAAGAGCGTGCGCGAGGTCGTGCTAGAGCGCGGCCTGCTGACCGAAGCCGAGCTGGACGATATCTTCTCCGTCCACAACCTGATGCACCCGGTCTACAAAGCTAAGCGCTATACCGATGAAAGCGAACAATAACTCATCCACATAAACGCCAAAAGGCACGTCCAGTCGGACGTGCCTTTTTCATTTTAACGGTATACGAAAACATAACATTTCATTTTCATCTCATTTAAATCTCAAGGATGCAATTATGTTTGGTGCTGAACTCGTGGTCGTCCTGCTGGCGATCTATCTCGGGGCAAGGCTGGGAGGGATCGGTATTGGTTTTGCCGGTGGTCTCGGCGTGCTGGTGCTTACCCTTATCTTCCAGATCAAACCGGGGGCAATCCCCTTCGACGTGATTGAAATTATCATGGCGGTGATCGCCGCGATTGCGGCCATGCAGGTCGCGGGCGGCATGGACTACCTGGTCAGCCTTGCGGAACGCATGCTGCGCCGCCATCCGAAATACATCACCTTCCTTGCGCCACTGGTCACCTGGTTTATGACCATTCTGGCCGGGACCGGCCACACGGCCTTTTCCACGCTGCCGGTGATTACCGAAGTGGCAAAAGAGCAGGGCATTCGCCCTTCTCGCCCGCTTTCTATCGCCGTTGTCGCCTCACAAATTGCCATTACGGCATCGCCGATTTCCGCTGCAGTGGTGTTTTTTGCCGGCATTCTGGAGCCGATGGGCGTGAGCTACCTGACGCTGCTAGGTATCTGTATCCCGGTCACGCTGATTGCCGTGATGCTAACCGCGGTGGTGTGTAACTTCCTCGGCTGCGAGCTGAAAGACGATCCGGTTTACCAGGAACGTCTTGCCAAAGGCGAAGTGAAGCTGCGCGGTAGCCAGGTCTTCGAGCTGAAGCCGCACGCCAAGCGTTCGGTGCTGCTATTCCTGATCGGTATTGTCGCCGTGATGTTCTATGCCACCGCGATCAGCGACACCGTCGGCCTGATTCAGAACCCGGTTCTGCCGCGTAACGAAGCGATTGTTGTGTTTATGCTCACCATCGCCACGCTGATTAGCATCACCTGTAAAATCGACACTGGCGAAGTGCTGAACGCCAGCACCTTTAAGTCCGGCATGAGCGCCTGTATTTGCGTACTCGGCGTTGCATGGCTGGGCGATACCTTCGTTAAGTCCCATATCAGCGACATTCAGGCGGTTGCCGGTGACCTGCTGAACGGTTACCCGTGGCTGCTGGCTGTGGTGCTGTTCTTCGCGGCCACCTTGCTCTATTCCCAGGCAGCCACAACGAAAGCGCTGATGCCTGCGGCCCTGCTGCTCGGCGTCACGCCATTAACCGCCGTCGCCTCTTTTGCAGCGGTATCTGCGCTGTTCGTCCTGCCAACCTACCCGACGCTGCTGGCAGCGGTCGAAATGGACGACACCGGCTCAACCCGTATCGGCAAATATGTGTTCAACCACGCCTTCCTGATCCCCGGCGTCATTGCCATTACTTTGTGCGTTATCCTCGGCTTTATCATCGGCGGGATCGTACTGTAAATCTCCGCCAGACGCGGGCTGCAATGCAGCCCGTTTTCTTCTGCTCATGTTATAGTCATCGCACTTTCTTCTCAGATGAGGTTTGCGATGTCGATGACCCAGGCTGTCGTTGTACTCTGTACCGCCCCGGATGAAGCCACCGCGCAGGATCTGGCCGCGAAAGTGCTGGCGGAGAAACTTGCCGCCTGCGTGACGCTGCTGCCGGGCGCAACTTCGCTCTATTACTGGGAAGGAAAGCTGGAGCAGGAGTACGAAGTCCAAATGCTGCTCAAGAGCGACGTGGAACACCAGGAGGCACTGCTTGCCTGCCTGAAAACCCATCACCCTTATCAAACGCCAGAACTACTGGTTCTGCCAGTTGCACACGGAAACAGTGAATATCTCTCATGGCTCTACGCATCATTACGCTAGTCCTGCTGTTATGCAGTTCGCAGGCCTTCGCCGGGCTGTTTGACGCCCAGAATAAAACGCAGTTTGTCCCGGTCGACCAGGCTTTTGCCTTTGACTTTCAGCAGGCCGAGCACAAGCTGACGCTCAGCTGGCAGATAAAACCCGGCTATTATCTCTATCGCCAGCAGATCAAAGTGGTGCCCACCAGCGCGGACATTACGCCCCTGGTTATGCCTAAAGGCACCTGGCACGAAGATGAGTTCTACGGCAAAACGGAGATCTTCACCCAGCAGCTAACTCTGCCCATTACGGTAAATGCCGCCAATAAAGGTTCGTCCGTCAGCGTCACTTACCAGGGTTGTGCCGAAGCCGGATTCTGCTATCCGCCGGAAACGCGCGTTGTGCCGTTGAGTGCTATTGCTGCGTCGGCTAATGATGCCAATGTGTCTTCCTCCCTCTCTCCATCAAGAGACGAGGCCAATGTGTCTTCCTCCCTCTCCCCATCAAGAGACGAGGCCAATATTTCTTCCTCCCTCTCCCCTTCTGGGGAGAGGGCCGGAGTGAGGGGAACAGACAGCTCCGCACCCGCATCGCTCCCCTTCTCCGCGCTGTGGGCCTTCCTGATCGGCATCGGCATCGCCTTCACGCCCTGCGTGCTGCCGATGTACCCGCTCATTTCCGGCATCGTACTAGGTGGTAAACAACGCCTGTCCACTGCCCGGGCGCTGCTGCTGGCCTTTGTATACGTCCAGGGCATGGCGCTGACCTACACCGCACTCGGTCTTGTCGTTGCCGCCGCAGGACTCCAGTTCCAGGCTGCACTCCAGCACCCATACGTGCTGATTGGCCTGTCGGCGCTCTTTATCCTGCTCGCCGCCTCGATGTTCGGTCTGTTCACGCTGCAGCTGCCCTCGTCGCTGCAAACGCGCCTGGCGCTGATGAGCAACCGCCAGCAGGGCGGCTCGGCGGGCGGCGTCTTTGCTATGGGCGCGCTGGCCGGGCTTATCTGCTCGCCGTGCACCACCGCGCCGCTTAGCGCTATCCTGCTGTACATCGCGCAAAGCGGAAATATGTGGCTCGGCGGCGGCACGCTTTACCTCTACGCGCTGGGCATGGGCCTGCCGCTAATCCTGATTACCGTCTTCGGTAATCGCCTGCTGCCGAAAAGCGGGCCGTGGATGGAAAGCGTCAAAACCGCCTTTGGTTTTGTGATTCTGGCGCTGCCGGTCTTCCTGCTGGAACGCGTGCTGGGCGACATCTGGGGGCTGAGGCTGTGGGGCCTGCTGGGCGTCGCCTTCTTCAGTTGGGCATTTATCACCAGCCTTGGAGCAAAGAAGCCCTGGCTACGCATGCTACAAATTATTCTTCTGGGTGCCGCGCTGGTGTCCGCTCGTCCGCTGCAGGACTGGGCTTTTGGCTCTCCGGCATCCGTTCAATCCGTCCCTCACCTCAGCTTTAACAAAATAGCCAACGTTGAGCAGCTCGACGCCGCGCTAGCCGGGGCGAAAGGCAAACCGGTGATGTTAGATTTGTACGCCGACTGGTGCGTGGCGTGTAAAGAGTTTGAGAAATACACCTTTAGCGATCCGCAGGTGCAAAAAGCGCTGTCTGGCACCGTTTTACTGCAGGCCGATGTCACGGCAAATAACGCCGACGACAAAGCCCTGCTGAAGCATTTACAGGTGCTTGGCCTGCCAACCATTTTATTCTTTGATGCTAACGGCGTTGAACAACCGGCAGACCGCGTCACAGGCTTTATGGACGCCTCCGCGTTCAGCGAGCATTTGCGCAATCGCAGCCAGTAAACAACACTTGATCCGTTGGGAAACGTAAGGAGAAAACCGTGCAACGCGAAGAAGTTTTAGAGCACGCCCTGCATGTCCTTGAACGTGAAGGCATTGCCAGCACGACGCTGGAGATGGTGGCGAAAGAAGCCGATTATCCGCTCGCTGAGATTCGCCAGTTCTGGCCCGACAGCGAAGCCCTGCTGTACGACGCCCTGCGCTACTTAAGTTCGCAGGTGGATGTCTGGCGACGTCAGCTGATGCTGGACGAAGAGTTAACGCCGGAGCAAAAGCTGCTTAAGCGCTACCACGCCCTGACCGAATGCGTGAGCAACCAGCGTTATCCCGGCTGCCTGTTTATTGCCGCCTGCACCTTCTACCCTGATGCCGCGCACCCGATTCATCAACTGGCGGACCAGCAGAAAAAAGCGGCCTGGGAATACACGCACGAGCTGCTCACACAAATGGAAGTGGACGACCCAACCATGGTCGCGCACCAAATGGAATTGGTGCTGGAAGGCTGCCTGAGCAAGCTATTGGTGAAGCGTAGCCAGGCTGATATCGACACGGCCAGAACCCTTGCGGAAGATATTCTGCGCTTTGCGCTGTGCCGCACCGGCGGGGCATTAACCTGAAGCACGTCTTTTTGCTGTCTTTGACTGAAAAGCAGGCAATCAGCATAGTTTTAGGTAATTTTTATGACAAAGCCGTTGACGCCTGGCGGCCTTTACGGTTTAATGCGGCCCGTTGCCCGGATAGCTCAGTCGGTAGAGCAGGGGATTGAAAATCCCCGTGTCCTTGGTTCGATTCCGAGTCCGGGCACCACTATTTAGAAGAACCCGCCTATGGCGGGTTTTTTGCTTTTGGCGATACGGACTCTACATCGAACTGAACGATTACACGACTGCATCGACATCGCCCTCTTCCAACCACTTTTCCAGAGCCAAATAAAAACTACAGCGCTAATCTGCACTAGTATCTCAACCAGGCGCTGGCCTGTATTTCTGAGTAAAGCAGGGGCTGGTGGTTTTTTAGAACTCAGGAAGAACAGAATCTACTGAAGCCAAAAATTCAGCGTGATTAGGCCGCAGGTCAGCAGCGCGGTGAGGATTAATTCGAAACTGTAGCGTCGCAACATTATCTGAACTCCAGAAAGAAACACCCGGCAAGCCGGGTGTTTGTGTTAACGCTTCAAGCTAACGGGGTTGCCCCGTCAAACTTATGCAGCTGGCTTAACAGCCGGTTTTGCAGCAACTTTGTGATGTTTTTTCACGTGTTTCTTAGCAGCCTGCGCTTTCTGAGCAACAGGTTTTACTGCTTTTTTGTGGTGCTTTTTAGCAGCCTGAGCCTTCTGTGCAGCTGGTTTTACTGCTTTTTTGTGGTGCTTTTTAGCAGCCTGAGCTTTCTGCTCGGTGGCTGGCTTAGCGGCTTTTTTGTGTTTCTTTTTAGCGGCCTGTGCTTTCTGAACGGCAGCTTTTTTGTGTTTCTTGTGGTGCGTTACTTTTGCCGCTGGAGCTTTAGCAGCAGGCGCAGCGGCGGTGGTTGCCGGCGCAGCAGCTGGTGCGGTAGCGGTAGTGTCAGCAGCGAAAGCGGCGGAAGACAGACCCATAGCAGCGGCAACAACCAGAGCTAATACTTTTTTCATTTCGACATCCTCGAATTTGTTTTCGTGTTTACCCCACTGCGGGGCCGTTGAAATGAACTATAGGCGCGTGGAACAAACTCTTCAGTGAGTGATTGGTATCGGCGTGTAATGAAATGTACAACGTCAAATTGAGCGATGAGCCACCACAGCATGCCGCCTCTTTCCGGCAACACGGCCGTTCACCGCTGTGCTAGATTGGCTGACAAACAGCCTTCCCCCCTACAGGAGCAAAGCATGGCCGCATACTGGATTGCCCACGTCACCGTTCACAACCCTAAGCAGTATCAAAACTATATCGATTTATCCCCGGCGGCCTTTACGCGCTACAACGCCCGCTTTTTGGCGAGAGGCGGCAAAGCGGAAGTGGTAGAGGGTGATGCGGCTTTCGCCCGGCATGTCGTCATTGAGTTCGCCGATATGGAGACGGCGCTGGCCTGCTACCACTCACCGGAATACCAGCGCGCTCGCCAGGAAAGGGCCAGCGTCGCAGAAGCGATGATCACTATTGTAGAAGGCCTGCCTGGCTGAGCCTTGTAAACCCGGCCCAGGTTTTTAGTCGTTATTTTGTGAAACGTCCCGGTACACCATCAGGTTGTTACGCTTCTCACCGGGGCGATTATCTTCCCAGAAAAAAACCATTCCCTTCGGCGCGGGCTGCAGCTTGTCGCCCAGCACAATCAGCCAGCGACAGCGCTCAGGCTGGCGGAAGGTTGTTTGTGGCTGATGCAGGATCCCGGCAAAGTAATAAAGCATAGGCGCCTCTGACTCCCCCAGCCGGTAAGAAGCCATGCAGTCATCCGCCAGGTACTGCCCCGCCAGATGGCTTTTGAGATCCTTAAATACCCCTGCATAACCTTTGCTGTAGTCGAACCAGCCCACCATTAACGTGAACGCCACGCTCCAGACAACGGTCACGCCTAACCCCCAACTGAATGCTGCCCGCAACACCGGGTTGAGGGCCGCAGATAAACGCCCCCGACAGATCCACAGCGCGGTAACGACCAGGGCAAACACAAACGGCGGCCAGGATAAATGCAGCTCGTAGCTCGCCGGCAGCCAGCGCTCAAGCGGAGCCAGCCAGCCTTTTTGATCGCCACCCACCTTAAGCAGATAAATGCCCCAAACCCCCGCAAGCGAAGCTGACCATAGCGCGACGGCAAAACAGGAGAAATAACGCAGTGCTTTCTCTTTTATTGCAGGTAAAAGCTGGGATCCCAATATAGCCATCGGGGCCACAAAGGGCATTAAATATAAAGCGCGACTGGTGGCCGACATCTGCAGAATAATAATGCCGAGCAACGGAAAAAGCGTAATCACAAACTCATCCGGGTTTCTCAACCGCTGAAGTGGATGACGAAGAAAATAAACTGTCGCCAACATCCCGGCTGGCAGAGCAAAAAGCGCAACGGCCTCAGGCACACGCATCAGGTTTGCTTTGGCGCCCAGCTTAGCAACGGAAAAGCCAAGAAAACGGCCAATATTATTTTCCCAAAACCACGCCATAAAAAGGTCGGGATGTTTACTGTAAAGCAACACTGGCCAGGGAAGAATAAAAATAAGCGCTAGCAGTCCTGAGAGAATAACCGCATACCAAAATGCTTTAGTCCGGCATTGTGTGAAAAATAAAGCGCTTAAAAATAAAGTTATCCATAATACGCCGGGAATAAATACGCCTTTGGATAACATCGTTGCTATTGTGCCCAGGCCAAGCCATACCGCCGAGGCGGCCACTTTCTCCTGGCGAATCAACCCGACAATGCCATACAGCGCCACGGTTGCGCCTGCGGTGAGCGCGGTATCGCTGAACATATCATGGCTGTGGCGCAGGATGCCCGGGGCGCTGATATAAACGGCGAAGGCCAGCCAGATACGGTAATCTACCAGGCTTTCACTGCGGAATACTCTTCTCGCCAGCAGAATAAAGAAGGAAAAATTAATAATTGAAAACAAAAGCGTCGCACTTCGGGCAGCATCGTGGAGCGGCATCATACCGGAAAATAAATGCGCCATTAGCGTTGCCGTCCAGTAATAAAGCGGCGGCTTTTCCATAAACGGCTCACCGGCGTTCACAGGCACTAACCAATTGCCCGTTTCATACATGGTTTGAATGACGCCGAAGGTATAGTTTTCATCCTGCTTCCACGGCGTATGGCCGTATATTCCCGGTAGCAGATAAATAATAAGGAAACTAATAAATAAAAGGAGTATTTTCCCGTCCCTGCGCTGCAACATATAAACATCACTCCTTTACATAAATTGGCTAATTGTTTCTGGCTGTATCTCATCGGAAACACGTTCGGGATAATAATATTTTCCCACCACAGGACATTACAAAGCGCCAATGCAATGGAAAATAAACGGCATTCCTCTTTCCAGACTCACTGCTTTTTTTTGTAGGTTCGTTGAGGAAATAAACAGGTTAGCAACATAAAAGTGATACGTTCTGCGCCCGGGCGCAGAAAGTTACCCCTCTTTGGCAGGCTCACCGCGCACGGGCCCATCTCCTTTGACCAAAATCAAAGTTGCATCTGGTTAGCAGGTTAAACGGTGGATATGTACGCTACTCCTGGCTATAAAGGCGAACGATAATAAATATCATTAACGTTCACAAGGATGGGTTTATGCCAGGGAAATGTGAAACCTACGCAACCTTTTCAGTCGTACCTCTGTTGATTGCCGGCGCACTTACCGCACCGGATAGCGCTTTCGCCCAGCCAAACACCGCGCCTGATGACACGATTATCGTCAGTGCCAGCCGCACGGAAACCAACCTCTGGAACAGCCCGGTTACCGTCCAGGTGGTTGACAGCAAAACGCTGGAAAACTCCACCAGCGTCTCCATTGCAGACGACCTCAAAGATATTCCCGGGGTAGAAGTCACCGATAACGCGCTCGCGGGCCGCAAGCAAATCCGCATCCGGGGCGAAGCCTCATCGCGCGTGTTGATTCTGATTGATGGTCAGCAAGTCACCTACCAACGCGCCGGGCAGGACTACGGCGCGGGGCTGCTGGTGGATGAATCGGCTCTGGAGCGTATTGAAGTCATTAAAGGCCCCTATTCCGTGCTCTACGGCTCACAGGCCATCGGCGGCGTGGTGAATTTCATCACCAAAAAAGGCGGTGATAAGCCGTTGGCCGGGCTGGTCAAAGCAACCTGGAACTCCGCCACCGCAGGCTGGGAGGAATCCGCCGCCGCCTGGGGCAGCATCGGCCAGTTAGACTACCGCATCAACGGCAGCTACTCGGATCAGGGCAACAGAAAAACCCCGGATGGGCGGCTGGATAACACGCACTTCCGCAATAACGGCCAGGGACTGTGGCTGGGTTACCGTTTCGATCGTCAGAAAATTGGCCTGTCTCTCGACCGCTACAGCCTCGCCACGCAAACCTGGTACAACGATCCAGACCAACAGTTCGACGCCTTTAGCGTCAGGATCCCGAAAATGACGCGGGAAAAAATCGGGCTGTTTTACGACCTTGATGTCGACGGAAATTACCTGAAAAAAATCCATCTGGATGCCTACAGTCAAACCGTCGAACGCCGGTTTAACAATGAAGTCGCGACTACACAGGTGATTCCTTCGCCGGCCATTCAGGCGCTAAGCGTAAAAAATCAGACCCAGACCAACGACAAGCAGTACACCCAGGGCGTCACGCTGCAAACAAACTTCTCCCTGCCCGCCGGGAACGATTTGGTGCTTGGGGCACAGTATCAGCACGACAAGGTAGACCAGAGCGGCAGCGGCTACACGCGGCAGACGGCCAAAACCGGGATCTTTGATATTGAAACCCACAGCCAGTCGCAGGACAAATCGGAACAAAGCAATACCTCACTGTTTGCGCAGAACGCCTGGCACCTGGCCGATGACTGGACATGGACGGCGGGCGCCCGCCAGTACTGGCTCTCCTCCAAACTCATTGAAAGCAGCACACAAAAAACCGAAGGCGGCGTTACAACCCACACCGCAACCGGCAACAAATCCGCCAGCGATAGCCAGTTCGTGGCGGCGACCAGCCTGAACTACTCCGGGTTTAAAGATATCGAGCTGCGTGCAGCCTTTGCCCAGGGCTACGTCTTCCCGACGCTGGTGCAGCAGTTTATGCAGACTTCCGCCGGCGGCGGCGTGACTTACGGCAACCCTGATCTGCGCCCGGAACACTCCAACAACTACGAAATTGGCGCCCGCTACAAAGGCAACCTGTGGCTGATTGACAGCACGGTCTACTATTCCGAAGCCAAAGATTACGTCGCATCACGAGCCTGCGAAGGGCAAGCCCTCTGCCTGGGGAACAGCAGCAGTTCCCGGGCCAACTACCGCTTTTATGACAACATCAACCGGGCCAAAACCTACGGCATTGAGCTGAGCGCGGAGTACAACGGCTGGGCCGTCTCCCCTTACCTGAGCGGCAATCTCCTGCGTCGTCAGTATGAAAGCGACTCGCTAAAAACCTGGGATACCGGCGAGCCTGTCGTCAATGGCCGCTTCGGGGTCAGACATATGCTGATGCTTAACGCCATGAATATCACCTCCGACGCCTTTATTCGCGCGGCCTCCCGTGCCAAAGAAAACACCGGTGACAGTGAAAGATGCTACCCCGGCTGGGCCACGTTAAACCTGGCCGTCAACGCCGAGTTTGGTGACAACGATCAGTACCTGGTCAACCTGGCGCTGAACAACCTGACCAACAAACGCTACCAGACCGCCCACGAATCTATCCCGGAAGCGGGCTTCAACACGGCCATCGGCTTTGGGTGGAAATTCTAATGAAGAGACGTTTTTTTGCCGCACTGCTGGCGCTGACGACTTCTTTTTCCAGCCAGGCTAGCGAGCGGCTGGTCGTCGCTGGCGGCTCCCTGAGCGAGCTTGTTTATGCCCTCGACGCGGGTAGCCAGATGGTTGGCGTGGATGAAACCACCACCTGGCCGCCGGAAACGGCAAAGCTGCCGCACATCGGTTCCTGGATGCAGCTCAGCAGTGAATCCATCTTGTCGCTGCGCCCCGGGCGCTTCATTACCTGGCAGGACGCCGGGCCGCACATCGTCATCGGGCAGTTGGAAAAGGCAAAGGTGAATGTCCTGCAGCTCCCGCGAGTGCCCGCCACCGTCGAGCAGATGTACACCAACATTCAAACTCTGGCGATGACCTTACAGCGCCAGCCGCAGGGAGAGGCGCTGATTGCCAGCCTTAAACAGCGGCTGGAGGTGATTAGCAAACGTAACGCGCTGAAGCCACACCCCGTCAAAGCGATGTTTATTCTCTCCGCAGGCGGCAGCGTGCCGCAGGTTGCCGGCGCGGGCAGCGTGGCCGACTCCATCCTTAGCATGGCCGGAGCAAAAAATATCGCCCGGCATCGTCAGTACCAGAGCTACAGCACCGAGGCGATGATCGCCGCCAACCCTGAGGTCATCGTCGCGACGACTCAAATGACCCAGGGCAACCCCGAAGCGCTGAAGGCCATTCCCGGGATCACCCATACCTCCGCCTGGAAAAACAAGCGGATAGTCATTATCGATCAGGCTTTGATTCTCGGCATGGGCCCGCGCGTCGCAGAGGCCGTGGAACTGCTGCATCACCAGTTTTGGCCCGAGTCCGGCCAGAAAGATTAAGGATTACTTTGAAATGAGCGATGTTGAACATGAAACCTGAACTGGATCTCCAGGCGCACTTTGCGCTCCCCGGCGGGCAACCCTTTAAGGATCGTCACGCCACCATGCCGTGGCGCGGCGCAATGCCCATCGCCAAAGAACAGCTGGAGCACACCTGGCAACAGGTGATTACCAGCCCAACGCCTCTCGGCAAAAGGCTGGTTTACCTCCATATTCCCTTCTGCGCAACGCACTGTACCTTCTGCGGTTTTTACCAGAATCGTTATGAAGCAGACCACTGCGAACGCTACACCGACGCGCTGCTCAGGGAAATCGAGCTGGAGGCCAGCAGCCCGCTGCACCAGTCGGCCCCCATTCACGCCATCTACTTTGGCGGTGGCACGCCTTCGGCGCTGTCAGCCAAAGATTTAGCGCGGATCATTACCGCCTTGCGCCGCAGCCTGCCGCTGGCCCCGGACTGCGAAATCACCATTGAAGGCCGGGTGCTGAATTTTAATGATGAGCGCATCGACGCCTGCCTCGACGCCGGAGCCAACCGCTTCTCCATCGGCATCCAGTCGTTTAACAGCAAAATCCGCAAAAAAATGGCGCGCACCTCCGACGGCCCCACCGCCCGACGCTTTATGGAAAACCTCTGCAAACGCGATCGTGCCGCCGTGGTCTGCGATTTGCTGTTTGGCCTTCCGGGGCAGGATCAAAAGCTGTGGGCCGAAGACCTGGCTATCGCGCGGGACATCGGCCTCGACGGGGTCGATCTTTATGCCCTGAATTTGCTACCGCAAACGCCGCTGGGTAAAGCTGTAGAAAACGGACGCGTCACGCTGCCTTCCCCAGCCGAACGCAGGGATTTGTACCTGCAGGGCTGCGACTTCATGGACAGCGCAGGCTGGCGCTGCATCAGCAACAGCCACTGGGCGCGCACCACGCGGGAACGCAACCTTTACAACCTGCTGATTAAACAGGGGGCAGACTGCCTGGCCTTTGGCTCCGGCGCGGGCGGCTCGGTTAACGGCTACTCCTGGATGGTTGAACGCAACCTGGAGACCTGGCACGCCGCCGTCGCCGCCGGAAAAAAACCGCTGATGATGATGGCCCGCACCACTGACCCAGGCTACCGCTGGCGGCATCGCCTCCAGGCAGGCATTGAAACCGCCCGCGTGCCTCTCGACGAGTTAACCGCCGATGCGCATCTGCTCCAGCCGCTGCTTACCCAATGGCACGACTCCGGCCTGACCCGGGATGACTCAACCTGCCTGCGTCTGACCGACGAAGGCCGCTTCTGGGCCAGCAATATCTTCCAGTCGCTGCAGACGCTGGTTGCCGCCCTCAATACCCCCATAACAACGGACAAAAAACCACAAGGAGCAACGCTATGACTTCCGTTTCCCTCGCCGATTACTTAAAAACCCAGCCGGACGGCACGCTGGAATCTATTGCCACACAATATAATGTCACCCTGCTGGATGTTGTCTCCCAGCTCCCCGCTCAGGCGCTGGTTAGCGGCGAGCAGTTCGACACCGTTTGGGACACCGTTGTCGAATGGGGCAGCGTCACCACGCTGGTACACACCGCCGATGTGATTATTGAATTTTCCGGGGAACTGCCCTCCGGCTTCCACCGCCACGGCTATTTTAACCTGCGCGGCAAAAAAGGCATGACGGGGCATATCAAAGCGGCCAACTGCACCCACATCGCGTTGGTGGAGCGCAAGTTTATGGGGATGGACACCGCCTCGATTCTGTTCTTCAATCAGGCGGGCAGCGCGATGCTGAAAATCTTCATCGGGCGCGACGATCACCGCCAATTACTGGCAGACCAGCTGGCAGCTTTTCGTGCGCTGGCAGAGACACTTAAGGGAAATATTGCATGACGCCATGGTTAATTTTTGGGGCCGGGGGCAAGGGCGTAGGCGCGCTAACCGCGAAGCTGGCTTTGGCAGAAAATCGCCCCGTTGTCGCACTGGTGCGTAACGAAGAAGCCGCCGCAAAACTGCGTGAGGCAGGTGCTCAGGTTATTATCGGCGACGCCTGCGACGCAGACGCTGTCGCAGAAGTCTGCCGCCTGGCGGGCAAGGACGCCACCGTCATTTCGACGATGGGCGGTTCACAGGATTACCAGGCGCACCGGACAGTTATCGACTGCGCCGAAAAAGCCGGGATCTCACGCATGGTGCTGGTCACCTCTTTAGGCTGCGGAGAAAGCTGGGCTTATTTATCCGACCGGGCAAAAGCGGCCTTTGGTCAGGCGGTACGGGAAAAATCCCTCGCCGAAAGCTGGCTGCAAACCAGCACGCTGAACTTTGCTATTGTTCGCCCCGGTGGCCTGCTTCACGGTGAACCCACCGGCAAAGCTGTGCTGAGCCAGACCCCCGAAATTCACGGTATGGTCATGCGGGCCGATGTCGCCGCGCACGTCGCAGAACTGGCAAAATCCTCCCACCTGAATCACCAGGTTTACGGCCTCGTTGAACCGGGGCTGAAACCAGCCTGATGCCACGCCGGGCTTTCGCTTTTCTGGCGGTATAGCCCGGCAGGCTCTTCCCTCTTGCTACACTTCAAGATAGTTTCATCAGATAACTAACCTGAAAAGAAGGCAGATCACGCGATGTCCGAACACAACTATCAGCCCCCAAAAGTCTGGACCTGGAACAAGACCGAAGCCGGTCAGTTCTCCAGCATCAACCGCCCAATTTCCGGCCCGACTCATGAAAAAACGCTGCCTGTCGGCAAACACCCGCTGCAGCTCTACTCGCTCGGTACGCCGAACGGGCAGAAAGTCACGATTCTGCTGGAAGAGCTGCTGGCGCTGGGCATCAGCGGGGCAGAATACGATGCGCACCTGATTCGCATCGGCGAAGGCGACCAGTTCTCCAGCGGATTTGTGGAAGTGAACCCAAACTCTAAAATTCCGGCGCTGTTTGACCACTCCGTCACGCCGCCGCTGCGCGTGTTTGAGTCCGGCAACATCCTGCTTTATCTCGCGGAAAAATTCGGCCACTTCCTGCCGAAGGACATCGCCGGGCGCACCGAAGCGCTGAACTGGCTGTTCTGGCTGCAGGGTTCCGCCCCTTATCTGGGCGGCGGCTTCGGCCACTTCTACCACTATGCCCCGGTCAAAATCGAGTACGCCATCAACCGCTTCGCGATGGAAACCAAGCGTCAGCTGGACGTGCTCGATAAACAGCTGGAGAAAAACCGCTTTATCGCCGGAGATGATTACACTATCGCCGACATTGCTATCTTTACCTGGTACGGCGCGCTGGCGAAAGGCGGCCTGTATGAATCCGCCGAGTTCCTCGACATAGCCTCCTACAAACACTTTGGCCGCTGGGCCGATGAAGTGGCTAACCGCCCGGCGGTGAAGCGTGGCCGCATCGTGAACCGCACCTGGGGCGATGTGCAGTTGGCCGAGCGCCACAATGCTTCAGATTTTGATGCATTAGGGTTGTAGGCCTTTCAAGTTGAAAGCTGTTCCTTAGCCACAAATACCCACGATTATGGAGGGTCGGCTAAGGTTCCGTTCACTTCCAGCCCTGTTTTATATGTAACCCGGCATAGGTGAACGTCTTAGGGGAGTCACCGTCACTCCCCTAAGAACCCGGACTCCCGGCCAAATAAATCGGCCGCTGAAGCGGCAGACCTCCGTTTTATCTCCCAGTCCTGGGTCGCCTGAGATGCGTTCCCGACGCTCTCAGCCTCCGGCCGTTCCCGACGGCCGGACCCTGGCCAGTCGGAGAGAAAACGGAGGCGATTTAAGCCGGACACGTTCACTGTGCAGTAAACGTGTCGGGAAAACAGGTCTACGGGTGAACGGAACAGCTCCCGGATTAAAGAGATCTCCCAAAAGATGTCAAATTCACAGCACATCCTCCAGCACCCAAACGCTAACGCTGCCGCCGTGACAGGTAAAGGTTGCGCTGCCGCCCGCGTCGGTGTGAATCGTTTCCTCGCGATTGCCGAGATAATCACGCCAGTTTTTCTCAGCGAAATCTTCCCCCAAGGTGACGTGCTTTTCGCCGTCATCGCCGTTGGACATGATGACTACGCAGCCTGGGGCTTCTGCCGTGCCGCTGCGGCTAAAGCCAATGCAGTTAGGGTGATCGAACCATAAAGTCTGCACCCCGTGGGCAAAGCGCTCCCGGGCGTGAATCAGATCATCCAGCTGTTCGATGACCGGCATATCAATGTGGTAGTTCTGCCCGTCGCCGCCTTTATCGTCGTAACTTGCGCCAAAAAGATCCGGGTAGAACACCGACGGTACGCCGTTTTCGCGCAGCAGAATTAGCGCATAGGCCAGCGGTTTAAACCAGGCTTCTACGGGCGCTTCAAGCGCCTGCAGCGGCTGGGTGTCGTGGTTAGCCACCAGCGTGACGGCGTGGAACGGGTCGGCCTCAACCAGCGTGCCGGTGAAAATCTGGCTCATGTCGTAGTCACGCCCAAGCCGGGATGCCTCATGGAATTTCATTTGTAGAGGGGCATCAAACAGCATCGTTTTGCCCTCTACCTGGGTGATGTATTCCAGCAGTTTGTCCACTTCATGGGACCAGTATTCCGCCACGATAAACAGCGGCGTTTCCGTCACGTCCTGGACGTGCTCAATCCACTCTTTATAAAACCAGGCGGGAATGTGTTTGACGGCATCGAGCCGAAAGCCGTTGCACTGCGTCTGGGCCATCACCCAGCGCGCCCAGTATTTAAGCTCTTCGGTCACCGCATGGTTGCGGAAGTCGATATTGGCGCCCATCAGATAATCGAAATTCCCCAGCTCGTCGTCCACCTGGTCGTTCCAGCCGTCGCCGGTGTAGTCATTGACGATTTTGAAGATGCCGTCTTCATCGGGGTTTTCAATATGATCGACGCCGCTGAAGCATTTGTAGTCCCAGATGAACTGTGAATATTGTCCGGCACGGGCGGGGAAGGTGTAGCGGGTCCAGGCCTCGCAGTCGATAACCTCGGACGAGATCTCGTTGCGGTTATCGGCATTTACCCGGTTGACGCGGATGTGCTCTTTTTCGTCGGCGCCCATTTTATGGTTCACGACAACGTCCAGCAGCACCGAAACTCCGTTGTCCCGCAGGGCCTTTATGGCCGCCAGCAGCTGTGCTTTATCCCCGTACTTGGTGGCGATGCTACCTTTCTGGTCAAACTCACCGAGGTCAAAGAGATCGTAACTGTCGTAGCCAACCGAATAACCGCCCGCGCTGCCTTTATACGCAGGGGGAAGCCAAACCATGTTGATGCCGATGTCGCTGAGGCTGGCCGCACGGTCGGCCACTTCTGACCAGAGCGCTCCATCGCCGGGGGTGTACCAGTGAAAAAATTGTAACAGGGTGGGGTTCGTCATCTTGTCCGTGCTCCAGAAGTCATTTAGCTGACCTCTGGAGTATGGAATAAGAATCGAAATACGGTAGGTTTACTGGTTCAGATCGCTCGGTGTTAACACATTACCGGAGAGAAAACCGTAGGTGTTGTTCAGTGATTTCTGACGGCCGCTCTGGTCAATCAGGTCGCGAAGCTCACTCAGACGGCTGTTAAGCAGCCCTTTAATCTCATTTTCATTGGCGAGAATCAGATCAAGCAGCGCCTTAGCTTCTTCCTGACTTCTTTGGCTTGACTGCGCAATTGGGTTGCTGGCAATCGACTCTACCAGTTGAACATATTTAACCTCATGATCAATCAGCTCATCCCACCTTCCGCTATGGGCAAGGTCAAGCATGGTTTGACTGAGGGCGAGCAGGGCACGCCATCCATTGAGGGATGAGATGAAATCATTCATCAGATAGCATCCTGAAATGTAGGGGAAGTAGGGCCGATTTGCTTCCATGCATCCGCGATGTTTGCAAGTAATCTTTCGACTTCGGCGATGGCCTCTACGTCATTACGCAAATTAGCGTGTAGGAGACGCCTGACCATGTAATCGTAAAGATTCGCGAGGTTAGCGGGCAAATCTCCTCCGACATCCATATTCAGGCCGGCTTTCAGGCCATTATCAATAATGTTAATGGCTTTTGAGAGCGCCTCGCCTTTTTGCGGTATTTGTTCCTGTTCAAGAAACAAGCGTGCACGAACCAGGGCACTGAGTGCCCCATCGAACAACATCACCACGAGCTGGTGTGGACTGGCACTCATAACGGCGCTTTCCAGACCGACCTGTTGATAGGCTTGTACACCAGAACTCTTGTACATACAAAATCCTTAGCTTTTGTTGAATTGCTGCGCCAGATAGTTCCCCATGTTTGTCATCGAGTTAACAAGGCTTGCCAGAGAAGTAAACTGTGCCTTGTAACGCGCCATGGTTTCGTCGATGCTGTCACTCATCGCCTGTTTACGATCGGCCACGGTTTTCAATGTTGAGGTCAGGCCATCCTGCGCATTTTTAATCACGCCAGCGTTAATGGAGCTGGTGCTCAGCATATTGTTCAGTTTGGTATCCAGCTGTGTCGCAAACCCTGTCGTTTTCCCGTCGCCTACAAAGTAGTTAATAACGCCCTGCGGGTTGTCGGATAACGCTTTGGTTAATTGGGTATCATTGACTTTTAGCTGGCTGGAGCCATCCGGGGCCAGTACGGGATCCTGGGTAATGCCCAACTGCGCCATAATGCTGTAATCGCCGCCCTGTACCTGGGTCAGCATGCTACGGATATCAGCCTGAATACCGCGTACGGTACTGTCCCCGACGAGTGCGCCGTTGTTTGGATCCTGGGCGGAACCTGGGTCAACTTTTACATATTTGGTCACGGTAGCAATCGTTGACTGAAGGGTGTTATAGGCTTTAACCCAGTCATTAATCACTTTCTTGCTGGCATCGCTGGTACGCGCCACGCTCAGCGTTTCATCGGCCGTGCTCTTCGCCTTAAGGTTCAACGTTACGCCCGGCATGGCATCAGAGATGGTGTTGCTCTGACGCTCAATCATGACGCCGTTCACTTTCACCTGAGCATTTTGCGAAGCCGTTTGCTCTGTTAAAGCCCCGGTCTTGCTCGTTGAGTTGTACCCAATCACGCCCTGGAGCTGGTCATCACCGGTGACGGTGATGGTCATATCTGACTGTGTGCCGGTGCTCTTGGAAGCAATCATCAGGCGATAGTCGCCGTCGTTAGCTTTAACCACGGATGCCGAGACGTTTCCGCCCGCGGCGTTAATTGCTTTTGCAATACCGTTTAATGAGGTATCGCCGTCGGCAAGCGTCACGCTCAGTGGCTTAGTGGTGCCAGGCTGAGTAATCGTTATCGTACGTGTACCGCCGGTGGTCGCACCCTGCTGCGCAGTGTTGCTGCTGACGCTGCCGGTTGAGAGCACCTGAGCCTTCGCCATCTGCTGTACGTTAATTGTATAGTCAGCAAGGATAGCGTCACTGGTCGTGGTCGCGCTAAAAGCGGTATTGGTACTGGTGACGGAGGTAGACACCAGAGAACCCTTCGCTGTTAACGCGGCGGTAGCCGTTTCCAGTCCGGAAATCGCGGTTTTCAACTGACCAAAGGCGCTAAACTGGGCTTGATAAGTCTTTGTTTGTGTATCAAAGATGGTTAATTTTGTTTGTTCAGCCGTGTAAAGCTTATCGTAAGTATCCTGGAGGTTCAGGCTGGTACCTGCCCCGAGGCTTGAAATCGATGCCATTGATGTCTTCCTTTAAGTCGCTGGTAGTTTCATTCACTTATCGGCTGACTCAATGAAAAGTTTACAGCCGGGGAAAAAAAATAATCAGCCGAATAGCAGGCAGTGGATCGGCCTTATATGACGATTGTCGGAAAAGACGGTGACATTAATAGCGTGGTCGATGGCGTAAAGGGAGGCAAAGATATATTTTCTCAAATGCGCTAAGCCGCGTTTAAAAGTGTAGGAAAGGTTAAGTTTAGCGCGGGTTGTAAATTTAATTTCTTTATAATTCAGTCATTTGATTTTTTTTTATCATTAATTCTAAAGTTGGCACAGAGGGCGTCGATAACCTTGTTGACGGTGAGAGACGCCGTGAGTGTTAGGCACCGAACCTAAACCCAATTTTTAAGGAATTAATACTATGTCCGTAATCAATACTAACCTGCTGTCCCTGACTACTCAGAACAACCTGAGCAAAGCTCAGTCTTCCCTGGGTACCGCTATCGAGCGTCTGTCTTCCGGTATGCGTATCAACAGCGCGAAAGACGATGCTGCTGGTCAGGCGATTGCCAACCGTATGACTTCCCAGGTTAAGGGTATGACTCAGGCGGCTCGTAACGCTAACGACGGTATCTCTCTGGTTCAGACCGCTGAAGGTAACCTGAACGAGATCAACACCAACTTACAGCGTATCCGTGAACTGTCCCTGCAGGCCGCGAACGACACCAACGGCACCACTGACCTGGCATCCGTACAGACTGAAATCACCCAGCGTCTGTCTGAAATCGACCGCATCGCAGGCGGCGCTTCTTTCAACGGCAAAAACCTGCTGAACGGTTCCGTAACTACTGGCTTGAACATTCAGGTTGGCGCTAACACCACCTCTAACGATACCATCGTTATCGGCAGCGACTCTCTGATCAACGCATCTTCCGGTAGCCTGAGCACTGGTCTGAGCACCGCTATTACCGACCACTCTAGCGCGCAGGCTGTTGTTTCTGCTGCTGATGCTGCTATCGCGAAAATCGATACTGCACGTTCTAACATGGGTGCGATTCAGAACCGTTTCGAATCTACCATCAACAACCTGAACAACTCCATCACCAACCTGTCTGCTGCTCAGTCCCGTATCCAGGACGCTGACTACGCGACCGAAGTATCCAACATGAGCCGCGCGCAGATCCTGCAGCAGGCTGGTACTTCTGTACTGTCTCAGGCAAACCAGGTTCCACAGGCGATGCTGTCCCTGCTGCGTTAATTTCGCAGACCGCTACAAGAAAGGTTGCTGGAAACAGCAGCCTTTTTTTGTTTTTGCCAAAAGGGGAGGCGCAGGGCGTTTTTAATATGAAGGTTAAGCCGTTAATTTCGGTTTTGTTCAGCGCATTATGCTTACTGGGCGGGTGCTAGCATCAGACAATCACCCGTCTGGCAAAATATTGCAACCTAAAGGACAGTTATGAATAGTTTCTCCCGCACTCGGGCAATGCATCAATATTACCGCGATCTGTTTACCCGGGCGATTCACCTGCCGGAAGCCGATGCTTTACCTGCGTGGCTGGTGACCGAAGTCCTTAATTTTGCCAATCCTGATTTTGCTGCCCTCGACGATAAATTAAACCAGGCACAGACGGGGTTGAATCTCGAGCAAGACAGAGCGTTAAAGCTGATGATGGGGGCGATTATTCTGTCAAATGTGGCGCTCTGCGGCCCATCTGGAGAAAAGTCGCAGGCGGTTGACGCGGAGAATGTTGAGAAAATCACGCAATGTATCGTTGAAGCGCTTAAGCTTGACGGGAATAAAAATTATCTGGTTGCCGCCGTTCAGATCCTGTTCCGCATTAATGAAATAAACTCCGCCGTTTTCCTTATTTCCAATAATCTTTCCGAGCTCAGTGAGTCACCCGTTGCGCTAAAAATTCTCTTGCTCATCTGCCTGATGGAAGAAGATTTTAATCAGGCCTATGTCATTATTCAGCAGCTCACTGAGAACATGGCGCTTATCGGGGAAGATCCTATGGCGCTGCTGATGGTTGTCACGGCTATCTACAAGCTGGGAGGCCGCCCGGATTCCTTTATCGATTTTAGCCCGTTAGACGTGCCTGACTGGCAGCCTGACGCTGGCCGTTATAGCTGGTTAATTGAGCCGGTAAATAACAATAAAACTACCGTGCTGGTCGCTTGCTATGGCGCCGGCTTTACCGCTCATGGCCTGCCGCTGCTGCTTTCTCTGTTCGACACCAATCGCGACGAGCTTAACGTTCATTTCCATATTTACAACTCTGATGCTGGACTGGCCCAGCAGATTACGGGGCTTCGCAACGCGATGCCTGAGCTGGCTATTTCGTTAAGCAGCGAGGCAGTGACTCCGGGAACGGCAGCGAATGTGCACTATGCCAGTCGCCGGCTGGTCTTTTTATCTCATGCGCTGGAAAAAATGACCACGCCTGTCCTGCTGCTCGAGGCGAACAGCCTCGTCAGGAAGTCGTGGGCCGGAATGGAAGGGCAGTTAGATGTGAAAGATTTACTGCTGACCTGGGATGAAACCGCGCCGTTCTGGGCGTCGATTCTGGCGGCGTGTCTCTATTGTGAAGGGGGCGAGCTGTCGACGAAATATCTGGCCGCCGTGGCCCGGTTTATCGATCGCAATTTACAGCGCAACAATGCTGAACGGTTTCTCGATCAAGTGGCACTGGCCGCTGTCGAAAATGAGCTTAGCGCACTGGATAAAATGGCAATAGGCCGGGCTCAGCCGCATACGCTGGTGGATGCGGCACACGGCGAGGACGCGTTTAGTTGGATACTGGCTCACTCCGGGGTTGAGAGTGAGGATTACCGTCGATACAAAGCGTCGCTGTTGGAAAAGTACAGCGCGTTAATCGGTTGAGTCTGCATTTATTTCTTCAAAATAATGGATAAGCATAACGTGAGTCAGTATTACCCGGATCATCGTATTTCGCCCGTTGCTATTCAGTCTGCGGCCTGCGTCTACCATCTTTCTACGGTGGAGCCTGCGCACGCTCGCGTGCTGGAAATAGGGTGCGGCGAGGGAGGATGCATTACGGCCCACGCGCTGGCGTACCCGGAAAGCCAGGTGATGGGGATTGATATTGATGAAAGCTTGATTGCCGCAGGGCAGCGCCATATTCAGGCATTAGGGATCAGCAATATGGAGCTGTTCTCCGCCGGACTTGGGGATATTCTCGCCACCGAAGGCGGTCAGTTTGACTACATCGTGATTCGCGGTGTTTTCTCTTTACTCGGCCGCCAGGAGCGAGAGGCACTCTTGCTCTGGTGCCGCCAAAATCTTTCTGCCTCCGGCGTGGTCTGCCTGCACTGGTATCCCTCCACCGGCGAACCTGAGACCACGGCCATTCGCGAGGCGCTTAGCTACCATGCAGCCCGGGGCGCGAATGCCGATCCTGAGTCTCAGGTTAATGCTGCGCGAGGCATGCTGAGCTATCTGGCGATGACGCTACCGGAAGGGACACTTAAAGCCCAGGTTGAAGAGGCTGAGAAAGAGAGCGATCTTGCCCTGACCCTGCGTTATCTCTCTCCGACCATGGCAGCCTTGTCTTTTACTGAGTTTTGCCATCAGGTCAGCGACCTGGGATTGCACTACGCTGGCGATGCCGTGCCTCAGTATGAGCTGCCGCGCGCTTATGGTGAAAAGGTCGCAACGCTACACGCCCTCGTCGCCGGACAGCAGCGCATTGCCGCCCAACAATATCTTGATTTTGCGGTATTGCGAACCGAACGCTTTAGTCTGCTCAGTGCGACCAGAGCCGAAGAACACTTTCCGGCATTGCCTGACAGTTCGCGCCTCGAATCACTTCATTGGGCGGGAAACTTTAGCCGCAAAATGAATGAGAATGGGGCGATATACAACGGCCATATTGGCGGGGATGGGCAGCAATCCAGTAGTGAGAATCCGATCACTTTACGCATTCTGGATCTGCTTGGGGCTGCCTGGCCATTCAGCCTGAGCGTTGAACAGTTGGTCATTAACTGCCGCAAGCCGGAAGACAATACCGACGTGCGCGAGGCAGTGCTGAAAGTGCTGGAAGATCTGTATCTCACTCAGCCGGCGGGACTCTACTGGCGCTGTACTCCAGGCGCGTATGATCGGGCTGAAAATGACACGCTACAGCCCATTTTATCGCTGAAAAACGACGTGCCAGAAGGGAATGCTTCGCAAGTTTATAGAAACCTCTGGGGCGATGAATTTTCTGTCACGCCGGAAGAATGGCGCTATTTGCAACACGGTTTAGCCGGTGTGGATGCCGAGGCGTGGCAGTGTTTTATGTCGCTACGTAAAAAAGGCGCGTTGTCGGGGTCTCCGACTGCCTGGAAAAAGCACTACCAGCTTTTTTTACGTACGGGGAAAACACAATTTTTGCTGCCGCTGTTGAACAATTTGCTGCTGCTGAGTGTTTCCATATCGCGAGGTGGCTTGCTTAGCAAAGATGTTAATGACTTACCCCAGCGTGAATCAGAACACGCGGAAGACACTTACGACCGGATTAACCGTTTAATTCGTGAGAAAAAGATTCAGGATGCGAAAACCTGTGCTGAGAAGCTGCTGAAAGAGAACCCGGAGGATATTGCCGCGCTGCGCTGTTATTCGCGAACGCTTGTGCTGTCCAATCGCTGGGATGAAGCAAAAGAAGTGCTTTGTCGGCTGATGGGACACTATTTCTCCAGTCTGGATATTTATTACGATCTGGCGACAGGGCTACAGAAAACCAACCAACATTATTACGCGATTCTTCTTCTGCAGGGGTTGTTAAGGCTGGAAGATAAAAACGTCAATTTCTGGCATAGCCTTGCGTACTCATATTATCAGCTGGGTGAAATGTCCCTGGCGGAAAAATGCTCTCGTGTTTCGTTGCGCTGCGACGAGGTGAAAGCGATTCACTATGCCACGATGGGGGTGATTCTCAGCGATAGCCAAAAACTTGACGAGGCCGCCTGGTTTCTTAACAAAGCGATAGCGCTGGAACCGAGTAATTTTGATTACTTTACCGCACTGCTGTTTGCAATGACCCACGACCATAAGGTCACGGCAGAGCAGCTTTACCAGAAACATCTGCAATACGGTGAGACGGTAGGAGCATGGGCCGCGGCCTGTCATCTGCAACTGCCTTATCGGGGTATAAAGAATCCTGATAAAAAACTGCGCGTGGGCTTTGTTTCCGGAGATTTACGCAAGCATCCCGTGAGCCACTTCCTGGCGCCGTTCTGGGATGGGCTGGACAGAAATCATTTCGAGCTGGTGGGGTACAGTACCTCTTATGTTCATGATGAGGTCACTGAACATTTTGCAGCCGGTTCCGTGCTATGGCGGCAGGTGGACAAGCTAAGCAACCAGCAGCTTGCCGAACAGGTTTATCATGACGGGATTGATATTCTGTTTGATCTCTCGGGCCACACCTCTGACAACCGTCTGCCGGCGTTTGCGCTTCGCCCCGCACCGGTGCAAATCTCCTGGATTGGCTACCCTGGCACAACCGGTTTGAAAACGATGGATTACCGCATTGTGACCGCGACGCTCGCTGAGCCAGCCGATCTTGAACAGCAGCTGACCGAAAGCATCATGTTTATTGAGATGCGTAAGTTCTTTGAGCCCGATCCGCAAAGCCCTGATATCGAAACTCTCCCGGCGCTTAAAAACGGTTACCTCACTTTCGGCAGCTTTAATCGCCCTAAAAAGATCAACGATGAAGTCCTCAGAGTGTGGGCCTCAATTCTGGCACAGTCTCCGGACGCCAAATTTGTTATCGGTTTTATGAACGATGAAAAAATGGTGGCCGAGATGACGAGGAAACTCGAGCTGCTGGGTATTGCGCCGTCGCGCCTGATATTCAAGAAAAGAGCGCCGCTGCTTGATTATCTGGCTTACCACAATGAAATCGACATTTTACTGGATGCATTTCCCTACTCTGGCGGTACCACCAGTAACCACGCCTGCTGGATGGGCGTGCCAACGCTGACGCTGTGCGGTGCCACGATGGCTGCCCGACAGGGCGTCGATATTATGCGCATTCATGGACTGGAAAACTTTATTGCCTACAGCGAAGAGGATTACATCCAGAAGGCGCTGAGCTGGGGCGACCGGCTCCCTGAACTGAATGAAATACGCATGACAATGCGTGAAAGAATGCCGGCGGAAACCGCGGATGGCTTTAACGTCGCCGGTACATTTGGGCGCGCATTGCGGGAAGCATGGCGAATTTACTGTGCCGGTGAAGCGCACCGTACGTTCACAGTATTGGAATAAGGCGCGGGCCGCGCCAACTGGTTTCACACCGAGGTGTACTATGAAAAATATTTTTGTTACCAGCCCTCTGCTTCCGCCCCTGGAGGAATTTGTTCCTTATCTCGAGCAAATCTGGGGGAACAGGCACCTGACCAACAACGGGCCATTTCATCAGCAGCTTGAGCAGGCGCTGGCCGATTATCTGGGCGTAAAATATCTTTCGCTGTTTTCTAACGGCACGCTGGCGTTGCTGACCGCTTTCCAGACGCTGCGGCTGAGCGGCGAAGTGATAACCACGGCTTACTCATTCGTGGCGACATCGCACAGCCTCTTATGGAATGGCCTGACGCCGGTCTTTGCTGATATTGATCCGCAGACGTTCAATATTAACGCCGACGCGATTGAGGCGCTTATCACCCCACAAACTACGGCCATTATGCCGGTGCACTGTTATGGTATTCCCTGCGACGTGGATAAAATTCAACGTATCGCCGACACCTATGGTCTCAAAGTTATTTACGACGCGGCCCACGCCTTTGGTGTGAAGCAGAACGGCAGCAGCATCCTGAACTGCGGTGATTTGTCTATCCTGAGTTTCCACGCCACCAAAGTGTTTAATACCATCGAAGGCGGGGCGATTATCTGCCCGGATGCCAGAACCAAAAAACGCATTGATTACCTGAAAAACTTCGGTTTTGCCGACGAAACCACGGTAATTGCGCCGGGCATTAACGCGAAAATGAATGAAGTGCAGGCGGCGTTTGGCCTGCTGCAGCTCCAGCATATTGACGGCGCCTTAAGCGCCCGGGCCGACATTTATCAGCGCTACTGTGAAGGTCTGGCCGATATTCCTGGCCTTGAGTTTTATACCCAGAGAAGCGATTACGAGTGGAACCACGCTTACTATCCCGTGCTGATAGATGAACGGTTCCCGGTGAGCCGCGACGCACTTTATGACGCGTTAAAAGAAGAGGGGATTTATACCCGGCGCTATTTCTATCCGCTCATCAGCTCCTTCGCCATGTACCGGCATTTACCGTCCTCCGCCGCGGAGCATCTGCCGGTAGCCAACGACCTGGCTAACAAGGTGCTGTGTTTGCCGATATTCCCGGATCTCGAGGGAGAAGAGCAGCAGCGTATTATTACGGCAGTCAGGCGGATTGCTCAGGGGCAAAGCGTCGCCGCCTGACTGGGTGATTGGCGGGAATAAAAAAGGGCTTTGTCTTGCGACAAGGCCCTTTTTTCTGCTTCGACGGTGTCGTTATAGCTCGGCGATACACATCAAGCGCTCGCTGCGCTCAAGGTAGCGCTGGCCGGACAATTTGAACATGCCGTTAATCAATAGTGGATTATGCAGGCCGTGGCGTATTAGCCAGTCTTCGTGCGTTTTTTTGCCTTTGCCGACCGGGATAATGGTGACTTTGCGGGCGACTTTGCCGAGGATTTCCTGCATCTGTTCGACGGTAAAGAAGCGGATGTTAAACAGCGAGTCGGTCCCTTTTTTCACGTTAAAGTAATCAGCAAATGACTGATTATGGGCGTTATGTACCGTGACGATCATTCTGCCGCGAGTGATACGAGCCTGCTCAAGCGCCATTTTTTGGATATCCTCATCAGCAAATAGCCCCCAAAACCCATTGTGGTAACTGATGTCAAAATGCTTGTCCGGGTACTGCAGCTCGAAGGCATTCATCACGGAAAAACGATCCTGCAGGGAAGGATAAAGCTTTTTCGCAAGACTCACGGATTCCGGCGAAAAGTCTATTCCGTGGCCCTCTGCGCCACGCTTCGTCAACTGGACGATATCGCGAAAGCTACCGGCAGCAATTTCCAGAACCCGCTTTTCACGGCTTTTTCTGACCGCATCAATATAGTAGGCGTGGCGAAGATCGTTTTGGTAATGGTCGAAAATATCCTGCCATTTATGGTCCCAGTCCTCGGCCGTGGTGAGCTTTTCAGGCTCTGTTATTTGGCTCATATCTCTATCCTGTGAATGATTTCTCAGCGACGTAGTGGCGCGTAAAGACGGCGTTTTGTACGGCAACTGCGGGTTGAATAGGCTGGCGGGTGAAACAGTGAAGATGATTGGTAATCATGTCGTAGCCTGCCATGACCGAAAATTCGACCCCGGCGGAGAAGCGGGGGTTGATGTCCATCAGGTAATCCCCGGTGGAATGGCGCATAAATTCAATATTGATGCAGCCGTTCAGGTCGAGCAGGCGGGCAACTTCTGCCGCTTTGGCGAGCAGTGCCTCATCCTGGACAATCTCAACGGTTAATCCGGCGCCGTTCGCGGTGCGCAACAGCTCTTTGCGTGCAACGGCCGCCCATTCGCCGGTCTCGCGCTGCCGGACAATATCAATGACGTGAACATCTCCCGGCAGATACGGCTGGACAATCCAGTCGTTGCCGTTCAGCCGCTGACGTAGCTCAATCAGTTCGGCCTGGGTCTCTACGCGGCGAAGCCCTTCGCTGCTGCGGCCATTCCTCTGTTTAAGGATAACCGGGAAACCAAAGGAAAGCGTTTGGGACTCAGCGAGGGCGACAGTAGGCAGCGAAAGAAACGCCTCGTTATGGGAAAATCGTTGGCTCCAGGTTAGCTTATCCCTGGCAACCGCGATAGATTCTGCTGCCATTAGCGCCAGCATGGCGGACGAACACAGTTCACCCCGGGTATCAGAAAGCGTGTCTACTTCAACATCGGTTAGTGGGATGATGGCGTCAATGCGATGCTGGTCGCAAATAGCATTGATACTTTCGATAAAGGCCAGGCTATTCGTTGCACGCGGAACCTGAACAAAATTGTCGACCAGACGAGAGGCATACACCCATTGCTCGGGGTAGATATCACACCCGATGACGGTGTGGGATGCGCGTTTCAGCGCACTTATCACGGCTGGCGCAGACATTGACCCTATAGCCGTAATTAAAATGTTCATGTAAATGACCTGTCTTGTAATCTGCTTCGCCTGACGGCTGGAGGAAGTTTGCCGCAGAGAAACGACGCGTATATTTATCACTGTATGATAATCCCGCCAGAGATCAGGCCTGGAATAACAGATGATTTTATCCTTTTTTTGCAGGATAGATTCTCCGGCTTAATTTCTCCGGTTTCGCTATAGTATGTGACGTTAATATTTAACAACCAATTGATACTTTTAAGTAAGCCAGAACATGTTTTGCCTTACATTATGGTTAAAATTCCAGGGGTTTATTTCTTCATAACCTCCAAATAACCCCCCATTTCACCCACTATTCATCCGATTAAAACCCCTGCAGAAACGGATAATCATGCCGATAACTCAACTAACGCAGGGCTGTTTATCGTGAATTCACTGTATACCGCTGAAGGTGTAATGGATAAACACTCGCTGTGGCAGCGTTATGTACCGCTTGTGCGTCACGAAGCATTGCGCCTGCAGGTACGTCTGCCGGCGAGTGTGGAGCTCGACGATCTGCTACAGGCAGGCGGCATCGGGTTGTTGAACGCAGTCGAACGTTACGATGCCCTGCAGGGAACGGCATTTACTACCTACGCGGTGCAGCGCATCCGTGGGGCGATGCTTGATGAGTTGCGCAGCCGTGATTGGGTGCCGCGAAGCGTCAGGCGTAACGCTCGCGGTGTGGCACAAGCGATTGGTCAACTGGAGCAAGAGCTGGGGCGTAACGCTACCGAGACGGAAGTCGCGGAGCGGCTGGACATCCCGCTCGAAGAGTATCGCCAGATGTTGCTCGACACCAATAACAGCCAGCTCTTCTCTTATGACGAGTGGCGGGAAGAGCATGGCGATAGCATTGAACTGGTCACCGAGGAACACCAGCAGGCAAACCCGCTACAGCAATTACTGGACAGCAATCTTCGCCAGCGCGTAATGGAAGCCATTGAGGCTTTACCGGAACGCGAACAACTGGTGCTGACGCTTTATTACCAGGAAGAGCTGAATCTGAAAGAGATTGGTGCGGTGCTTGATGTGGGTGAGTCGCGGGTTAGCCAGTTGCATAGCCAGGCGATCAAGCGTTTGCGCACCAAACTGGGTAAGTTGTAGGGAGTGCCGCACAATTATCTGACGACCTGGGAATTATCATGACGGTGCAGCAGTCAAAAAGACGGCCATTAAGCCGCTATCTCAAAGATTTCAAACACACCCAGACACATTGTGCACATTGCAGTAAGCTGCTCGACCGCATCACGCTCACGCGCAGCGGGGTGATTATCAATAAAGCCACCATTGCTCAACTTGATACGCTTATTGATGAGGCCACCTGGCTTATCGAGCAGAAAGAGTGGATGGCGCTGTGTCGTTTTTGCGGTGATTTGCACTGCAAAGAACAAAACAACTACTTCGATATTATTGGCTTCAAACAGTATCTGTTTGAGCAAACCGAAATGAGCCACGGCACGATCCGTGAGTACGTGGTTCGTCTGCGCCGCCTGGGTAACCATCTGAGTGAGCATAAAGTCCCGCTTCCCGGCTCGCTGCAAGGCCTGCTGGACGAGACGCTGGACGCCTGGCTGCCCCGCACCAGCACCAATAATTACCGCATTGCGTTACGCAAATATTGGCAATTCCAGGTGCAGGGACATGCGATCCCGAGTCAGGAAATTAGCGCAACCTCCGATATATACTAAATTTGCATAAGTTGTAGCGGACTGGTTTTGATATATCCTGAAGCCGCCCGCTACACTACAAAAAACGTAAATAATCGGGGTGAACATGAAATTAAAAATGATCGGGCGTCAGGCGCTGATGGGCGTCCTGGCCGTTGCTCTGGTGGCCGGCGCAAGCGTGAAAACCTTCGCGGCAGAAAATCTTCTGAATAAAGTCAAAGAGCGCGGCACGCTGCTGGTGGGGCTGGAAGGCACTTATCCGCCGTTCAGCTTCCAGGGCGATGACGGCAAGCTGACCGGCTTTGAAGTCGAATTTGCCGAGCAACTGGCTCAGCACCTGGGGGTTAAAGCCGCGCTGAAGCCGACCAAATGGGACGGCATGCTGGCGTCTTTAGATTCTAAACGCATTGATGTGGTGATTAATCAGGTCACCATTTCCGACGAACGTAAGAAAAAATACGACTTCTCTACCCCTTACACCATCTCCGGTATTCAGGCACTGGTGAAAAAAGGCAACGAAGGTGGGATTAAAACCGCCGCCGACCTGAAGGGCAAAAAAGTGGGCGTTGGTCTTGGGACTAACTACGAGCAGTGGCTGCGTGAAAACGTACCGGGCGTAGACATCCGTACCTATGATGATGACCCGACCAAATATCAGGATCTGCGCGTGGGCCGTATTGACGCGATTCTGGTCGACCGCCTCGCCGCGCTGGATCTGGTTAAGAAAACCAACAATACGCTGGCGGTAGCGGGCGATGCGTTCTCCCGTCAGGAAGCGGGCGTTGCCGTGCGTAAAGGCAATGAAGATCTGCTGAAAGCCATCGATGCGGCTATCGCCGAAATGCAGAAAGACGGATCTCTGGCTAAGCTGTCCGATAAATGGTTCGGGGCGGACGTCACTAAGTAGCGCGGTATCACAGTGAAAAGGTGCTGATTTCAGCACCTTTTTTTATTGACACCAGAGAAGGAAACCGTCTCTCTGGTGCATAATAAAACTGGATATTGATATCGGCTCAGGAGGCCCTATGTCACTGCATCATCTAACGCGTTTTCCTCGTCTGGAATTTATTGGCGCACCGACGCCGCTGGAATATTTGCCGCGCTTTTCGGACTATCTTGGCCGTGAAATTTATATTAAACGTGATGACGTGACGCCGATGGCGATGGGCGGCAACAAGCTGCGCAAGCTTGAATTTTTGGCGGCGGATGCGCTGCGGGAAGGGGCCGATACGCTGGTCACTGCAGGCGCTATCCAGTCTAACCACGTTCGCCAGACGGCGGCGGTGGCGGCAAAGCTTGGGCTACATTGCGTGGCGCTGCTTGAAAACCCTATCGGGACAAAAGCCGAAAACTACCTGACTAACGGCAACCGTCTGCTGGTCGATCTTTTCAATGTCGAAGTTGAAATGTGCGAGGCGCTGAACGCCCCGGATAAGCAGCTGGAAGCGGTGGCTACGCGTCTGGAAGCGCAGGGATTCCGGCCTTATGTTATTCCGGTCGGCGGCTCAAATGCGTTAGGTGCGCTAGGGTATGTTGAAAGCGCGCTGGAAATTGCCCAGCAGTGTGAGAACGCCGTGAACCTGTCATCCGTGGTGGTTGCCTCGGGCAGTGCGGGGACGCATGCTGGTCTGGCGGTCGGCCTTGAGCAGTTGATGCCGGACGTGGAGCTGATTGGCGTCACTGTGTCCAGAACCGTGGCGCAGCAAAAACCCAAAGTTGTCGCCCTGCAGCAGGCCGTGGCGAAGTCGCTTGAGGTTAGCGCGACCAGCGAAATTATTCTGTGGGATGACTATTTCGCGCCAGGCTACGGCACGCCGAATGAAGAGGGGATGGAAGCGGTGAAGCTGCTGGCCAGACTTGAAGGCATCCTGCTTGACCCGGTCTACACCGGCAAAGCGATGGCCGGGCTTATTGACGGCGTGGCGCAAAAAAGATTTAAGGATCAGGGGCCCATTGCCTTTATTCATACCGGCGGAGCGCCGGCGCTGTTTGCCTACCATCCGCATCTGTAAGACGCGGGTCTGGTCTTAATCATCAGGAATCACCATGCAAGAAAGTTTGCAACTGGTGCTGGATTCAGCACCGTATCTGCTTAAAGGGGCGGTTTTCACACTCCAGCTGAGTATCGGCGGGATGTTTTTTGGCCTGATCCTCGGGTTTATGCTGGCGCTGATGCGCCTGTCGGCGTTTTGGCCTTTTTCGCTGCTGTCGCGTTTTTATGTTTCCATTTTCCGCGGGACGCCGCTTATCGCTCAGCTGTTTATGATTTATTACGGGCTGCCGCAGTTTGGCATTGAGCTGGATCCTATCCCGTCGGCGATGATTGGCCTGTCGTTAAACACGGCGGCTTACGCCTCTGAAACCCTTCGGGCGGCCATTGCCTCTATTGATAAAGGCCAGTGGGAAGCGGCGGCCAGTATCGGGATGACTCGCTGGCAAACGCTGCGCCGCGCGATTCTGCCGCAGTCGGCCCGCGTGGCGCTGCCGCCGCTGGGGAACAGCTTTATCAGCCTGGTGAAGGACACCTCGCTGGCGGCCACCATTCAGGTACCGGAGCTGTTCCGCCAGGCGCAGCTGATCACCTCCCGCACGCTGGAAGTGTTCACCATGTATCTCGCCGCATCCCTGGTCTACTGGGTAATGGCGACGGTGCTCTCCACGCTGCAAAACTATTTTGAAAACCAGCTTAATCGCCAGGACAGGGAGCCGAAATGAGCGCCATTGACGTTAAAAAACTGGTGAAAAAATTCCACGGGCAGACGGTGCTGCACGGCATAGATCTGGACGTTAAACCTGGCGAAGTGGTGGCGATCATTGGCCCAAGCGGCTCAGGAAAAACCACGCTATTGCGCAGTATTAACCTGCTGGAAGAGCCGGACAGCGGTACGATTCAGGTGGGGAATATCACGATTGATGCCGGACAGTCTCTGGCAAAGCAGAAAGAGAAAATTCGTGCGCTGCGCCAGCAGGTGGGGTTTGTGTTCCAGAGCTTCAATCTTTTTCCACACCGCACGGTGCTGGAAAATATTATTGAAGGCCCGGTCATCGTTAAGGGCGAGCCGAAAGCAGAAGCCATTGTCCGGGCGCGCGAGCTGCTGGAGAAGGTGGGCTTAAGCGGGAAAGAGAACAGCTACCCACGTCGCCTGTCAGGCGGGCAGCAGCAGCGGGTGGCGATTGCCCGTGCGTTGGCCATGCGGCCAGAAGTTATTTTGTTTGATGAACCGACTTCGGCGCTGGATCCTGAGCTGGTGGGAGAAGTGCTGAATACTATTCGCCAGCTGGCGAATGAGAAACGCACCATGGTCATTGTGACCCACGAAATGAGCTTCGCCCGGGATGTGGCCGACCGGGCAATATTCATGGATCAGGGCAAGATTGTGGAGCAGGGGCCGGCAAAAGCGCTTTTCGCCAGCCCACAGCAGCCGCGCACGCGGCAATTTCTGGAGAAATTTTTGACCCAGTAACCGCTAGGCAGGCCTGGTTTCACCCCCAGGCGGCTTTCGCGGAGCCGAGTGCCGCCGGTGGTGTGCCCCAGATAACCGGCGTGCCTGCCAGCCTCAGCGGGAACTTCAACCGGTTTCCCAGCCCAAAGGCAGACCACTCCATCGTCGGCTGGTAATCATGCGGGCCGATAGCGGCAAGCGCTGATTGACCTCCTGCCGGGCAAGACATTAATAAAGCGGCCGTTCGGGCGAGCGACAGGCGTGCGCTGTAGCCCTGACGCTGCTCATTTCGGACCTGGAGGCCTTTTAGCACTGCAGCGGCAAGCAGGTAACCCGTGGCGTGATCCAGTGCCTGAACCGGGAGCGGGTGAGGCCGCCCGGTATTTTTCCAGTGCATGCCCGCGTCGGCGATACCGCTGGACATCTGGACCAGGCTGTCGAAACCACGGCGGTTACGCCACGGCCCGTGCCATCCCCAGGCGTTGAGCGACACGTCTATCAGACCGGGAGAGAGCTGCTGTCGGGTTTCGGCATCAAAACCCAGGGCTTCCAGAGCATCCGCCCGGTAGCCATGCACCAGCACATCGGTATCGGCGAGCAGGGCCTTGAACTGCTCTCTGCCTTCGGCAGATCTGAGGTCGAGCCTCGCGCATTTTTTCCCGAGAGTAACTTCCTCAACCAGCGTCGGCTCTTCCCATTCAGGGGGATCAAGGCGCAGCACCTGCGCCCCAAGCCCGGCCAAAAATCGGGTGGCAACCGGGCCAGCAATAATACGAGTGAGATCCAGCACGCGGAGGCCTGCCAGCGGGCGGGCTGGTGGCAATGCTAATGCAGGGCGAGGGGCTTCGGCATGGCGTTGCTGCCAGAACAATGGCTCTGCCGCAACGGTTTTCCCATGAGGATGCTTCAGCCATTCGTCGTGGCTTAACATCGCTGCCGCGCATCCACCTGCGGCAACGATCGCCGCTTCAAGCTCAGTTTTTCCCCACGCGGTAACTCGCTGGGCGAGCGCTGATTTATCCTTGCTCACACCCAGGATGCTTTCCATTGCCTGGCGATGATGCGGCGCGTTGGTATGCAGGCGGATCCAGCCGTCCCGAGTGGCATAATCCCCGGCAAACTCATCCCACAGCGCGGCAGGAGCGCGGTTCACGGGGAAATGGCTGCTTGAAAACCAGTATGAGGCCAGCCGCTGGTCTATATAAAGCGGCGCATCCGGGCGAGCAAGCAGCGCTCTCAGGGCACAACCCGCCGTCGCCAGGCTGGCGGTGGCGAATTCGGTCACAGGAAAACGGGAACTGAGCTCACCTTTACCCGTCACGGCCACTGACGGCTGAGCGATTTCCAGCCCCAGATCCCGAACCATTGATCCGAAGAGGAGGGAAAACGAAGATTTAACCATACAGAGCTCCAGTAAATTTTTCCTGACATATGTAAAAACCGAAGAATTGTGGCGGAAAAACCATAAATCACATTAATTAGTTTAATAAATGTGTTAGCTTATTACATTCTATTAATGAAATACTTTTTAGCGCCAGGAGAGACGCCAGATATAATGCTGGAACGTAACTTTTTTAGCTGGCGACGGGAAGCGCTCGAACTTTTCCTGTCAATTACTGAAGCCAGCGAATTACAAACTTTAGTTCAACAACAAACTCAGCGCCTCGAGTTTGATTATTTTTCGCTGTGTGTGCGGCACCCGGTGCCTTTTACGCGACCTAAATTATCATTGCAGAGTTCTTATCCGCAAAAATGGCTGGAGTGGTACGTGACTGAAAACTATTTTGCCATTGACCCGGTATTGAAACAGTCTAATTTCATGCGGGGTGAAATAATCTGGAGCGATGCCCTGTTTGCTGAATCTCGTGAGCTTTGGGATGCCGCGCGCGATCACGGTCTGGCGACCGGGCGCACACATTGCGTGATGGCCCCTAATCGTACGGCGGGTTTTCTCTCCGTTTCACGCTCTGGCGTTCGCAAGGAACTTGTGTCGGAAGATGAACTTGGGCTGCGGCTGAGCTACCTTGCCGAGCTGAGTATGGCGACGTTAAATCGGCTGGACGATCCGTCGGTCGAGATGATTGACATGAAGCTCAGCAAGCGCGAAAGAGAGATTCTTCAGTGGACAGGCGAAGGGAAAACGTCGGCAGAAATTGCGATTATCCTGTCCATTTCTGAGAACACGGTGAACTTCCATCAGAAGAATATGCAGAAGAAATTCAACGCGCCAAACAAGACGCAGATAGCCTGCTATGCGGCGGCGATGGGGATTATCTGAACCTGGAGGGCAAGTGTTGCGTCAGGTGCTGACGGCTGGCGAACCCGGATTCTGCCAGCCGCCCCGGCTTATTGACGGTAAGCCTGTTTAATTTGCTTAACGGTATTGCTGAATACTTCAGCCTGAGTTGGGTCTTCCAGTTGAGCGATCTGCTTTTCCATTTTCAGGATAACGCGGCCCGCATCGGCCTGGCCCATAGCCTGCAGCATCAGGGTTAACAGCGTCTTCAGACAGGTGACTTCTTGTGCCAGTTCACGGGTGTTTTCGGCGGTGGAAAAATCTGGAGTGCTCATTTACTTTCCTCAATGCTTAGTTTGTACGCTGCCATTATGCACAGTGATATTCATAAGGCGGCGGAGTATACCATAACATTCATCAGAATTATTCATGTTCGACGAATGAGAATGCGTCTGAATGTTTATGGTAATAAACAACCCTTGCTCAGGGTTATTCCCGCAGGAAGCGATGAGAATTAAAAGAAATTGTTTCGCTCTCGTTTAACTAACGTTAAATAAAGAGAGAGAAGAAGGATTTTATTCTTGATGATGGTCGCATTTTGATAATTAGCTGTTTTTTAATCAGAGAATAATCGCCTGAACACGATGCTTAGAATGTTGAGGTGTGCCGCAGAAACAGATCTGAAAGTAAAGATATATTCTTCTTAAGTGTTAACAGAATGTGCTGACCGCAATTTGGATTTTAATGTTGCCGGAAAAACGTTAATATATGGCCAATTAGCTATCAGCAGCGTTATCCCTTTCTGGAGAATAGCCCTTTGATCAACGTTCTTCTTGTTGATGACCACGAACTGGTGCGCGCAGGGATACGACGCATTCTGGAAGAGATTAAAGGCATCAAAGTCTCGGGTGAAGTTAACTGCGGTGAGGATGCCATCAAATGGTGCCGCAGTAACCCGGTCGATGTCGTGTTAATGGATATGAATATGCCGGGGATAGGTGGCCTGGAAGCCACCCGTAAAATTGCCCGCTACTCTTCAGATATCAAAGTTATCATGTTGACTATCCACACTGAGAACCCGCTGCCTGCCAAAGTCATGCAGGCCGGTGCGGCAGGGTATCTAAGTAAAGGCGCAGCGCCTCAGGACGTGGTAAATGCCATTCGTTCCGTTAATGCGGGCCAGCGTTACATCGCCTCCGACATTGCCCAACAGATGGCCTTAAGCCAGATTGCACCCGAGGCAGAATCCCCCTTTGCCAGTTTGTCTGAGCGTGAATTACAGATTATGCTGATGATCACCAAAGGCCAGAAGGTCAATGAGATCTCTGAGCAGCTTAATCTCAGCCCTAAAACGGTGAACAGTTACCGCTACCGCATGTTTAGTAAACTGAATATCAGCGGGGACGTGGAGCTGACGCACCTGGCGATTCGCCACGGGTTATTCAATGCGGAGACGTTAATCAGCAGTGAGTGAACCTTTTGATTCCCGGGCTTTTCTCAAGACGGTAACCAGCCAGCCCGGCGTCTACCGCATGTACGATGCCGGCGGCACGGTTATCTATGTCGGCAAAGCTAAAGACCTGAAGAAACGCCTCTCCAGCTATTTCCGCACGAATCTTGCCAGCCGTAAAACTGAGGCGCTGGTGGCGTTGATCCAGCACATTGATGTCACGGTGACCCACACGGAAACCGAGGCTTTGCTGCTGGAGCACAACTACATCAAGCTCTATCAGCCGCGCTACAACGTGCTGCTGCGAGACGATAAATCCTATCCCTTTATCTTCCTGAGCGCCGACAGCCATCCGCGGCTGGCGATGCACCGCGGCGCGAAGCACGCGAAGGGAGAATACTTTGGCCCGTTTCCTAACGGTTATGCGGTGCGGGAAACGCTGGCGCTGCTGCAAAAAGTCTTTCCGGTTCGCCAGTGTGAAAACAGCGTGTACCGCAACCGCTCGCGGCCTTGCCTTCAGTATCAAATCGGCCGCTGTCTTGGCCCCTGTGTTTCAGGCCTGGTCACAGAAGAAGACTATGCCCGGCAGGTGGACTATGTTCGCCTGTTTTTAGCCGGGAAGGACGACCAGGTGCTGACGCAGCTTATTTCCCGCATGGAAGCGGCGAGCAAAAATCTTGAATTTGAAGAGGCCGCGAGGATCCGCGATCAGATTCAGGCGGTCCGACGTATTACCGAAAAACAGTTTGTCTCCAACACCGGCGACGATCTGGACGTGATTGGTGTCTCCTTTGATGCGGGTATGGCCTGCGTACACGTCTTGTTCATTCGCCAGGGCAAAGTATTGGGCAGCCGCAGCTACTTCCCGAAAGTCCCGGCAGGCACCGAACTTAGCGAAGTGGTGGAGACGTTTGTCGGGCAGTTCTATCTCCAGGGCAGCCAGATGCGCACGCTGCCGTCTGAAATCCTGCTCGACTTCGCGCTGGCGGACAAATCTCTGCTGGCGGATTCGTTGAGCGAGCTGGCCGGGCGTAAAGTGAATGTGCAGACTAAACCTCGCGGCGATCGGGCGCGTTACCTGAAGCTTGCCCGCACCAACGCGGCAACGGCGCTGGTGACAAAACTTTCACAGCAATCCACCATCCAGCAGCGCCTGAAAGCGCTGGCCGAAGTGCTAAAACTTCCTGAAGTGAAGCGGATGGAGTGTTTTGATATCAGCCATACGATGGGGGAGCAAACCGTCGCTTCCTGCGTGGTGTTCGACAGTAACGGCCCGCTTCGGGCGGAATACCGCCGCTACAATATTACCGGTATTACGCCGGGGGACGACTACGCCGCCATGAATCAGGTGCTGCGCCGCCGCTACGGTAAAGCAATAGAAGAGAGCAAAATCCCGGACGTGATCCTGATCGACGGCGGGAAGGGGCAGTTGGGGCAGGCGAAGGCGGTGTTTGCCGAGCTGGACGTGCCCTGGGATAAACACCATCCTTTATTGTTGGGCGTGGCCAAAGGCAGCGACCGCAAAGCCGGGCTGGAAACATTATTCTTTGAGCCCGAAGGTGAGGGGTTCTCCTTACCGCCGGATTCTCCGGCGCTGCACGTGATCCAACACATTCGCGATGATTCACACGATCATGCGATCTCCGGCCACCGTAAAAAACGAGCGAAGGTGAAAAGCACCAGTTCGCTGGAGACGATTGAAGGCATCGGGCCAAAGCGCCGTCAGATGCTGCTGAAGTATATGGGCGGATTGCAACCGTTAATCAACGCCTCCATCGAGGAGATAGCAAAAGTGCCGGGCATCTCGCAGGCATTGGCAGAAAAGATCTACTACTCGTTGAAACATTAAGGGCTCTGTAGCAACATAGAGACAATTTCCACTTATGACAGATAGTTAACTGGCACTATGCGATTCAATATCCCAACACTGCTCACGCTGTTTCGTGTCATCCTTATCCCGTTCTTTGTGCTGGCGTTTTATCTGCCGTTCAACTGGGCACCTTTCCTTTGCGCTTTCATTTTTTGGCTGGCGGCCATAACCGACTGGTTTGACGGTTTTCTTGCGCGTCGCTGGAACCAAAGTACCCGCTTCGGCGCATTCCTCGATCCCGTTGCCGATAAGGTGATGGTGGTGGTGGCGCTGGTGCTGGTGGTAGAGCATTATCACGCCTGGTGGGTGACCTTGCCTGCGGCCACGATGATCGCCCGCGAGATCATTATTTCCGCGCTGCGTGAATGGATGGCGGAAATTGGTAAGCGCAGCCGTGTGGCGGTTTCCTGGATCGGTAAAACCAAAACAATGGCGCAAATGTTGGCGCTGATTGGCATGCTTTGGCGGCCAAACATGTGGATTGAGTACACCGGTATCGCGCTTTTCTTCGTTGCGGCGGTGCTAACGTTCTGGTCAATGTTCCAATATTTGGCCGCGGCACGCGGTGATTTGCTCGAACCGTGATCTATCCGACGCAAAATTCAGCAAACGATTCGTGGTGTTAGAAAATTTCATTGACTCATTGCGTCAGGTAAGTAGAATGCAACGCATCGAAAGGCAGCAAGGTTTGCCGGAAGATAATAAAATCAAGTGATTAGCTTAATAGCCACCAACAGTCACTTGTACAAAAAGCGGGAATAGCTCAGTTGGTAGAGCACGACCTTGCCAAGGTCGGGGTCGCGAGTTCGAGTCTCGTTTCCCGCTCCAAATTCAGGTAATAGACTTTCTGTTGCCGCCTGAAAAGGCAAAAGATTTTGGCGCGTTAGCAAAGCGGTTATGTAGCGGATTGCAAATCCGTCTAGTCCGGTTCGACTCCGGAACGCGCCTCCAATTTCTTCCCGAGCCCGGATGGTGAAATCGGTAGACACAAGGGATTTAAAATCCCTCGGCTTATGGCTGTGCGGGTTCAAGTCCCGCTCCGGGTACCATGGGAATAAAAAGAATAAAATCAATGATAAGCAGTGTCGTGTAAACCACCTTCGGGTGGTTTTTTATTGCCTGCGATTTGCCATTCTGAAAATTATCCTGCCTGTTCCGCTAAAAGCATGCCATGCTAAACCCTTCCCTGGCATTCCATCTGGTAACGATGAACATTTTCTCCCGACACCCATTTGATGTCGCTTTCCAGGGCCGCGCGCTCAAGGCTGACAGCATTTTCGCCAGTAAAGGCCACGTCCTGATGATCCACGGAGGTTCAAAAGACCGCGAGGCGAGCCTTCGGTACCGGCACTTAATGGCTGAGCTGGGTTTTGGCAGCACGGCTTTTGATTGTATCGGGCATGGGGAAACTGGCGGCGATCTCTCTCAATCTTCTTTAATCAGCCGCACAGACCAGGCCCTTGCGGTTGCCGAACATTTAGGTTCTCAACTGACCGGCTGCATGGGCGTCAGCATGGGGGCGTACAACGCTTTGCAACTGAGCCAATCCGTGTCTCTGCGTTCCCTTATCCTGATGGTGCCGGGCGTGTATCACCCTTCGGCTTACCGGGTAAACTTCGGGCCTGAATTTTCCGCCATTATCCGCCAGCCGCGAAGCTGGGCCGACAGTGACGCCTGGCAGGCCGTGACTGAGTTTGGCGGTAATGTTCTGGTCATCGCTGCGGCTGAAGACCGGGTGATCCCGGCGGAGATCCCGCCCCGGCTTTATGATTCGACGTCGGGGCAGGGCAAACATGCTTTGCTGACCGTGCCGGGTGCCGACCACAACAGCGTCTGGCAGGCGCTGCAGCACGATCCCCCGCTCTACGAAAAAACCTGTCAATTATTGGTGGAATGCCTGACGAAAGCGGAATGAAAATGACTCGTCGCGCGTAGAACGGGTACACTACGCCAAATTTTATTCAAAACGCGAGACGAGGAAGCCAAAAATGACCCAGGGCCCGCTGAACGAAGACGAAATTATCTGGCTGGATGACATTCTGCTGAAGTACGGCACCGCGCATTCGGTGATTGATGTAGCCGAGCTGGATGGGCTGCTCACGGCGCTGCTGTCAGGTCCAACTGTGACCGAACCTGCTACCGTGCTGAGGGCGGTATGGGGCGGCGATGTCGAGCCGGAATGGGAAAGCAAAGAAGAGCTGACGCGCTTTAGCGTACTGGTGTTCCAGCATATGAACGACATTGCCGAACGCCTGGCGGAGTATCCGGGGCAGTTTGAGCCTCTGTTTGGTACCAGCGAAGTGGATAACCGCGAAATCACCATCGTGGAAGAGTGGTGCTACGGCTACATGCGCGGTGTGTCACTGGAAAGCTGGCCTGCGCTGCCGGCAGAACTTCAGCCAGAGCTGGAGGCGATTGCCCTGCATGGGCTGGAAGAGAATGAAGCGAAGTTTGAAAGCCTGACGCCGGAAGCATTTCTGGCGAGCATTGAGGCGATTAAACCTGCGGCACTGGCGTTATACGGATACTGGCACAGCCAGCGAAACGGCGGGGCGCTGCACTAAAATGAAAATAGCAGGCCGCAATGGCCTGCTACTTAACGGCAATTAAGCCTGAGCGTCCAGCGTGGCCAGCTCTTTATCGACAAAGTAAAGGCCTTCGCCGCTTTTGCCCACCAGGCTGAGTTTATCCAGCACGGATTTAAACAGTTTCTCTTCTTCATGCTGCTCGGCAACATACCACTGCAGGAAATTAAAGGTTGGATAATCCTGAGAGGTCATTGCGGAATGGACCAGAGCATTAATCTGACGCGTAATTAACTGCTCGTGCTCGTAGGTCGCTTTAAATAATTCGGCCAGTGAAGCGTATTCTAAATACGGGGACTGAATGGCGTTAATACGCGGCATGCTCCCGGTATCATTTAAATATGCAAACAGACGCTGCATGTGCTCCATCTCTTCCTGAGCGTGGCGGCGCAGGAACGCGGCAGCCCCTTCGAAGCTGTGATAGCTGCACCAGGCGCTCATCTGCTGGTAAAGCAGGGAGGAGTAGAGTTCAAGGTTCATCTGCTCGTTCAGTTTTTCAATCATTTCCGTCTTCAGCATCACAGGCTCCATATTTTTTGAGGGGCGTTAATATGGCGCTACTTTAATTATTAATTTTCAATAATGCAAAGAAATTGTTAATTATATTAGTGTAATGAGAATGGTTGTTACTATTATTTTATTTGTGACAAAATGAATTAATAATGAGAATTAATCTTGTTCCGCTTCGCTATTTTATTGCCAAATAATGTGTCATGAATTAGTCATATTTAGCCGCGCAAAATGGTAACCATGCTAAGAGTAAGCCCATGTTGTCATTGGAAAATCTTATGGCTAAATATTCTTATGTCCGCCATTTACCTGACGCGGGAGCTGTGGCTAAATACGTTTCTTTCAAAATTAGACTGCACATGAATATTCTTCATTTTCTTCTCGCACTTTTTGTCATCATGGGACTGGCGTGGCTGGTGAGCTTCGATCGTAAAACCATCCGCATCCGCTATTTGTTACAACTTGTCGTCATTGAAGGCCTGCTGGCGTTCTTCTTCCTGCACTCCGACAGCGGCTTGTGGGTGATTAACGGCGTGTCCGGTTTCTTTGGCCACCTTCTGACCTTCGCCGGGCAGGGCAGCGACTTCGTCTTTGGCGGCATGAGCAAAGCGGGCCTGGCCTTTATCTTCCTTGGCGTGCTGTGCCCGATTATCTTTATCTCGGCGCTGATCGGGATCCTGCAGCACTTCCGCATTCTGCCTATTATTATTCGCATTGTCGGTACGCTGCTTTCTAAAGTGAACGGCATGGGCAAGCTGGAATCATTCAATGCCGTGAGCTCGCTGATTCTGGGTCAGTCCGAAAACTTCATCGCCTACAAAGGCGTACTGGGCGATCTAAGCTCTCGCCGCCTGTTCACCATGGCCGCAACGGCGATGTCCACGGTTTCGCTGTCCATCGTCGGGGCCTACATGACGATGCTGGAGCCGAAGTATGTGGTTGCGGCGCTGATCCTGAATATGTTCAGCACGTTCATTATCCTGTCGATCATTAACCCGACCCGCCCGGGCGCTGAGCCAGAAATCAAGCTTGAGAAGCTGCACGAATCCCAAAGCTTCTTTGAAATGCTGGGGGAATACATCCTCGCAGGTTTCAAAGTGGCGATGATTATTCTGGCGATGCTGATTGGTTTTATCGCGCTTATCAGCGCCATTAATGCACTGTTCGCGACCGTCTTCGGTCTGAGCTTCCAGCAAATTCTGGGCTACGTTTTCTATCCGTTTGCCTGGCTGGTGGGGATTCCTCAGGCGGATGCGCTGAAAGCGGCCGGCATTATGGCGACCAAGCTGGTGGCGAACGAATTTGTGGCGATGATTGAGCTGCAGAAGATCATGGCGACGCTGTCGCCGCGTGGGCTGGGGATCCTGTCGGTCTTCCTGGTGTCCTTCGCTAACTTTGCTTCCATCGGGATTGTGGCCGGGGCTATTAAAGGGCTGAACGAAAAGCAGGGGAACGTGGTGTCTCGCTTTGGCCTGCGCCTGGTGTACGGTGCGACGCTGGTCAGCCTGCTGTCCGCGGCGTTTGCCGGGCTGGTTCTGTAAAAACAAAAAACGGCGGGTTTCCCCGCCGTTTCTTTAACGCAAAATCATCAGAACGCGGCGCAGACCGGCTGGTCAATGCGCATCACGGATTCTTGCGCAAAGCGAGTTTTATAGATAGAGCGCAGTTCGTCTACCTTTTTGCTGCTCTCCGCATCGCTGCCGCGAATCAGCATGATCGCTTTGCTCGGTTCGTGGGTCACTTCACCCTTAGCATTCAGCCACTGGCCTTTGGCGTCATATTCGGTCAGCCCTTCGCGGAAGCGCGGGGTCACGTCTTTATCCACGAAGCTACGCCATTCATTGGCGGTAATTTCCGCGCCGGATGGGCGGCTGATACCGAAATAGAGCGTGGTTTGCGTCATCTGATCGCCTGCCTGGCACTGTTTAGCCGGGGCGGTAACCGCCGATGTGGTTTTCGCTGGCGTGACGCAGCCCGTCAGAGCCAGAGCTAATGCCCCGGCCAGTGTTGCTTTATAAAATACCATTATCCACCTGTCTTGCTGTCATCATCATTATTAAAATTAAATGCGGAATGATTCCGCCGCGATATAAAATTACAATTCCGCACTTTTCGCAAGTCGCCGAGCATCAATAGGGCAATAATAATCCCGCAGATGCCGCTGCAGGGCAGCACCCACTGCGCCGGGAAGTATCCGGCAATCGTTCCCGTGACCAGCGGGACGACTAACGTAATGCCGAGCTGCAGTCGCCAGGTTGCCGCCATAGCGGCGCCGACCTGTGGGCCAGGGAAACTGTCCATCACGTTGAGCGTGGCGACCAGATAGAACCAGTTACTGAACAAATGAGCGATAACGATCAGCGGCACCGCCAGCCACAAAGTGCCCGAGTAACCCACGGCGAAATAACATAAAGTAAAAAGCAGCAGCGCCAGCATTAGCGGGAAGCTTTTACCCGCCCGGTTGCGCACCTGTTTTTCGCTGAGCAGGAGCGGGGCGAGCAGTTGCCCAGCGCTACGGGCAAACAGCAGCGCCAGGCCATTGGCCGCGTTATCACCCGGCAACGCAGTAGCCAGCGCCGGGAGCAAAGCCATTACGGGGGCGCCGACCAGCGCAAGGCTGGGCAACAGCAACAGGCTGCGCTTTTGCTCCGGGGTAACGTTCTGCCAGCTAAACTCCTCGCTTTCGTCTGGGGCGCTGTCTTCTTCTCCCTTCATAACAAAGGCCGCCGAGGCGTACCAGAGCAGCCCTATGGCAACGATGAAACTGATTGCATCCAGCAGCAGCATCAGCCAGAGGCTGACGTGGCCATATAATAATGTCCCAAGCCCCACGCCGAAGATAACGTTGGCGGCAAACACCAGCGTTTCAACGCCTGCGGCGGCGGGCATTAGCGCTTTAGATAAACCTTGTTTGAAAAGCTGACTTAAGGCCGGCACCGTCAGGCCGGTGCTAAAAGCGGCGGCGGCCTGGCTTAGCAACAGCAAGCCTGGGTGTTCATTCCACAGCGCAAGGCACGGCAGAAGCAGCCCTGTAAGACCGAAAACTTCGCCGAGAAGCAGCACAGAAAACGCCGGCCAGCGCTTTAATAACCACACGCCAGCAAAGCTGGCAGGTAAGCCGGGCGCAAGGGCGAGGACGTAAGCAAGAGAAAGCCAGGCGGGGGTAGCGTGACTGTTTAACAGCTGACTGAAGACCAGAACGTAAGTCAGGCCGTTACCTACAGAAGAAAACAGCAGCGCCAGTCCGAGCAGCGTGAACCAGCGGTGCTGGCGCAGGGCGCGTAGCAATAAAAGAAGCATGTTAAGTTCCTGATGAAAAAATAGAGTCAAGCCGCCGTGGGAAAACGGCAGCGCGAGATATTTATCGTCAGGAACGGGTTACATTGGCGTCAGGCTTCTCTTTGTACAGTTGTCTCTAAAAATAGAGGAGTATTGGTAGATTACCAGTTGCTGGTGACGCCCGCATACTGTGGGCCGGTCACGCCGCGGCACTGGTATTCCAGCACCACCTGGGTGTTCAGGCAAAGGGTGCCGCTGTAGGTGGTACAGGTCTTGATATCGCTGCCGTAAGGGAGTGCGCTGGCATAGCCCCATTGCTGGCACTGACGCGATGCCGTGGACTGGGCGAGGAATTTATCCACTTTGGCCGTTTGCAGCGGCGGCAGGCTATAGGCGAGGCGAACAACACCGGCAGGCTCATTGGCATTGAGCGGAACAGGTGTTTTGCTTACGGTGCATCCGCTCAGTAGCAGGGCGGTAACGGCCAGATAAATGCGCTTCATCGTTGATTCATACCTCATACTTAACCGCCTTCATGGTAGCACGCGTGGCGGGCAGAAAAGCCTGTTCGATTAGGCGGGCCGTAAATTCCATAAATTTCGAATTTTAAATAACCCTTAATTCAAATTACGAAATAAAAACTTTTTACCTAACGTAAATTCCCCACAAAATACGCGGCGATTTTTTGATCAAAAACGCGTCAAGTTTTGCTGAACCGTGCCGACAATAGCGCTACGGCGCGATTTAATTTCACTTATGCAGGTATACGAGGGAATAAATCAGGACGCGCGTCGCTAAAGCCGCACAGGAAGTGCATTATATTTTTTACCGGGGAACCAAAAAATGAACATTGTTCGCAATATTAAAATTCGCGCGATGGTGGTGCTGATACAAATCTTTTCCACGCTGGCATGGATCTGCGTGGCGGGCGCGACGCTATGGCTATTACATAACCTCAAGCAACAGCTTGCGCTGAGCCCGGATCAGCTCACGTGGATTAACACGGCCCAACGGATGCTGATTATCTCCATTGCTATCAGCATTGCGATCGTCATTTTTACAGAACGCTACCTGTGGTTTTGCCTGGTAAAGCCGGTTAATACGATCCGCCACCACATGCATGTCCTGGCGCAGGGAGAACTGGCTGCCACGCTGCCGGATTTGGGGCGCAACTGTATTGGCCTGATGGTGCCGCCAATTCAAAAAATGCAGGAAAACTGGCAAAGGGCGGTGAGCCGCATCCGGGACAGCGCCGAGGCTATTCGCACCAACGCCACCGAAGTGTCCGGGGTGAACACCGACCTGTCATCCCGTTCGGAGCAACAGGCCGCCGCGCTGGAGCAGACCAGCGCCAGCATGGCGCAGCTGAACAGCACGGTGAAGCTGAACGCCGACAATGCAAATCACGCCAGCCACCTCGCACAGAATGCCACCAACACTGCGGTAAACGGCGGGGATTCGGTGAAGCAGGTAGTGAAGACCATGGATGTGATTGCCAGCAGCGCGAACAAAATTGTCGATATCACCACGGTGATTAACAGCATTGCGTTCCAGACCAACATTCTGGCGCTAAATGCCGCGGTGGAGGCGGCAAGAGCGGGAGAGCAGGGCAAAGGCTTTGCGGTCGTCGCCAGCGAGGTACGTAATCTGGCCAGCAGAAGCGCCGGGGCCGCAAAAGAGATTGAAACCCTGCTCAACGATTCGGTCAGTAATATTCACACCGGCTCGCAGCAGGTGCGTAAAGCGGGGGAGGCAATGGATGAGATCCTCCGCGCCGTGAAGCAGGTGAATGACATCATGGGGGAGATTGCCAGCGCGTCCCTCGAGCAAAGTCAGGGCATCGGGCAGGTCGGGATCGCAGTTCGGGAAATGGATAGCGTGACGCAGCAGAACGTGAATCTGGTCCAGAAGTCGGTGCTCTCTTCCGTTGAACTGGAGAAACAGGCGCACCACCTGCATGACGCGGTGGCAATGTTCCGGCTTAACGCAGTCTGAAAACCACGCATGTGACAAAGCAGCCTCCGGGCTGCTTTTTTTACGTCTTAAACAGGCGCGGAAACAAAAATATGTGACGCAGATGGGGGAAATAATATTCCCCGCAGGCATTGGCGTCAGGCACCGTGCGGATAGTTAAAAATCGGCTAAGTTTATGCTTTTTAGGCACATTTACAAGCGATCGCGAGTGTCGCACTATGCGGGCTCTTATTGAGCAAGGAGTTTCTGAAGCAATGCGTAAACCTCTGGTATTGTCGGCGCTGGTCGCCGCGCTGGCCCTGGCCTTAAGCGGCTGTGATGACGCTAAAAAAGAGACCGCGGCGGCCCCCGCCCCGGCAAAAGAAGCGCAGCAGGGCGGCAGCCTGATAATCGGCATCACCTCCGGCGATCCGCTGGCCATGAACCCGCTGTACGCCAGCGATCGGACTACGTTAACCATCATGCAGGCGCTTTACTCGCCGCTGTACAGCTACAACGGCGACAAGATCGAATGGGGCCTGGCGGAAAGCCTGACGCCGTCAGCCGACAACCTCACCTGGACGCTGAAACTCAAGCCTGACCTGAAATGGCAGGATGGGCAGCCGATTACCGCCGATGACGTGGTGTTCACCTTTAATAAACTGCTGGATGAAAAGCAGCATAGCTTCTTCCGCAGCATGTTTGTTTATGGCAACCAGCCCCTGAGCGTGAGCAAAGTGGATCCGCTCACGGTTAAATTTACGCTGCCTCAGGTCAGCGCCGCCTTTGCCGGTACGCTGGTGCAAATCTTCCCGATCCCACAGCATATCTTCGGCAGCGAAGCAGGCGATCTGGAAAAGAGCACCCGCAATGATGCGCCCGTCGGCTCCGGTCCGTTCAAGTTCAAAGAGTACCGGGCGGGTCAGTACTACGCCCTGACGCGGTTTGATGATTACTGGAACGGTAAACCGAAACTCGACTCGGTCACCTACCGCTTTGCAAAGGACGCCAACTCTGCCAACCTCGCGCTGCAGAACGGTGAGATCAATCTCAAGATGGTCGATCCGCAGGATGTTTCGCGCCTGAAAGCCACCGGCAAGTTTGATTTTGTTATTTACCCGGAAGGCCGCCTGGCCTACATGACTTTCAACCAGAACGTTGACAGCATGAAGAGCAAAGATCTTCGTCAGGCCATTGCCTACGCGCTGAATAAAGATGACCTTGTGCAAACGGCGTTCACCTCTCTCGATTACGCCAAACCTGCGGCCTCTATTCTGACCCCGGATACCCTCTACCAGACCAGCGATGTGGAACCGTACAAGTTCGATCTCGATAAAGCCAAAGCGTTGTTCAAAGCGTCCGGGCAGCCGGAGGGCGTGAAGCTGCGCCTGGCCTACATCAACAGCAATAAAACCCAGGAAAGCATGGGGCTGTACATTCAGCAGCAGCTGAAGGCGATAGGCATCAACGTTGAACTGCTGCCGCTGGATGCGAACGCGATGTCCCAGCGCAGTCAGGACATGAAAAACACGGCCTATGAACTAAGCCTGGGCGGTTACATCATGGGCGCTGAGCCGGACGGCTATAAGTCGCTGTATATGAGCAACGAAGCCTATAACTACGCGCACTATAAAAACCCGGCGTTTGATGCGCTGTGGGAGCAGGGCGCAATGGAAACGGATGCGGCGAAGCGCGCGGCTATCTACAAGCAGATCCAGCAAACCGTCGCCAGCGATATGGCCTGGTACCCGATTGCCTACACCAACGCGGTTGTGGCGGTGGACAAACGTTTTGGCGGCACGCAAGAAGCCGAGCCTAAGCCCGTGTATATGTTCCAGGATCTGTCGAAAATTTATCAACAATAACAATGAGTGATCCTCCGCCCGGCCGGTTTGTGCTGGGCGGGCGGAGGAAGGCGAAACTATGAATAACCTTCTTTTCCGGCGCTTACTGCAGCTGCTCCCGATGCTGCTTTTTATCTCGCTGGTCTCTTTTTTACTGGTGAAGTTGGCCCCCGGCGATCCTGTGCAGGCGTATATCACCCCGCGCATGAGCCCGGAGGATATCGAACGCATCCGCCAGAGCATGGGGCTGGATAAGCCGCTGCCGGTGCAGTACCTGCTGTGGCTGAAAAATCTGCTGCAGGGCGATCTCGGCTACTCCCTGATTTACCACCGTCCGGTGCTGACGATGATCGGTGAGCGTATCCCGGCCACGCTTGGCCTGATGGGCGCGTCCTTGTTGTTAGCTATCCTGCTGGCGATCCCGCTGGGGCTACTGGCGGGGGCGTACAAACACCGCTGGCTCGACCATGTTCTGAACCTGTTCGCTTACGTCGGGATCTCGGTGCCGATCTTCTGGTTTGGCATCCTGCTGATTACCGTGTTTTCGGTGCAGCTGAACTGGCTGCCGAGCATGGGGATGCGAACCATCGGCGCGGAGGACTCCTGGCTCGATGTGATTCGTCACGGCATTCTGCCCTGCATCGCGCTGACGTTTTACAACCTCTCCAGCTATGTGCGCTACATCCGGTCGAACACCATTAGCCAGCTGTCCGCCGACTATGTGCAAACCCAGCTGGCCTACGGGGCAACCCGGCGCACTATTCTGTTCCGGCATGTGCTGAAGAACGTGCTGCTGCCGGTGATCACGCTGTTTGGCCTCTCTTTTGGCGAGCTGGTGGTGGGCGCCTACGTGACGGAAAGCGTCTTTTCCTGGCCGGGGATGGGGCTGCTGGGGATCCAGGCCATCACCTCCCTCGACTACCCGCTGATCATGGCCATTATTCTGCTCTCAGCGTTGATGCTGATTGTGGGGAATCTGCTGGCCGATCTTCTGTATCGCGTGGCGGACCCGCGCATTAAGGCGCTGAGGTAACCATGAGCAGAAGATGGAATCAGGTTAAACAGGGCCTGAAACGCAGCCGCCCCGCGCAGCTTTCTCTGGCGGTACTGGTGATTTTTGCGCTGGCTTCATTATCGGCTTTTTTAAGTCCGTGGGACCCTAATCAAATGTCGCTTCAGGGAAGGATGCTGCCGCCAGATGTCAGCCACTGGTTTGGCACGGATGAATATGGCCGGGACTACTTCACCCGCGCACTTTATGGCGGGCAAATCTCCCTGATGGTCGGGTTTTTAGCCATGCTGTTTTCCACGCTGGTTGGCACGGTGGTGGGCACCGTCAGCGGCTACTTTGGCGGCAAAGTTGATAACCTGCTGATGAGACTGGTGGACATTTTAATGGTGATCCCGGCTTTTTTCCTGCTGCTGGTGCTCAATGCTTACCTGAAGCCCGGCATCGCTAACATCATTCTGATTATCAGCGCGCTGACCTGGATGAATATGTCGCGACTGGTGCGGGCAGAAACGTTGACGCTGAAAGAGCGGGAATACGTGATTTATGCCCGGGCCTCCGGGGAGCATCCGCTGAGGATTATCGCCCGGCACATTATTCCGAATATTTTGCCGACGATTATTGTGGCGGCCACTTTGAATATCGCCTCGGCGATTTTAATGGAGTCAACATTGAGTTTTCTTGGTCTCGGCGTGCAGCAGCCGGATGCCTCCTGGGGCAGCATGCTGAATAACGCTCAGTCCTACATCGGCGAAGCCTCCTGGCTTGCCATGTTCCCGGGGGTGCTGATCCTGCTGACGGTGCTGAGTTTTAACGTGCTCGGCGATGTGTTCCGTACCGCTTTTGAGCCGGGGGCAAATCGCGATGCGTAATTTGCTGGAAATTGAAAACCTGAAAACCTCTTTCTTTACCCGCGAGGGTGAAGTACAGGCGGTACGCGGCGTCACCTTCAGCGTGCAGCGGGGGGAAGTGGTGGGTATTGTGGGCGAGTCCGGCTGTGGCAAAAGCGTTACCTGTAAATCGGTGATCAATTTGCTGGGCAGCCATGGCAAGGTGGTGGGAGGCCATATCCGTTTTCAGGGAGAAGACCTGGCGCGTAAAACGGCGGAGCAAATGCGCCACCTGCGCGGCAGCGAAATCGCGATGATTTTCCAGGATCCGATGACGGCATTAAATCCGGTGCTGACCATCGGGCGACAAATGAGCGAGATCCTTATTCGCCACCAGAGTTTGAGTAAGAAGGCAGCGAAAGAGAAGGCCATAGCGATGCTAGGGCAGGTGGGCATCAGCCAGCCGGAAAAACGCTATGACCAGTATCCACACGAGTTTAGCGGCGGAATGCGCCAGCGGGTGATGATCGCGATCGCGCTGTCGTGCCATCCGTCATTGCTGATTGCCGACGAGCCGACGACCGCGCTGGACGTGACCATTCAGGCGCAAATTCTGCGCCTGCTGAAACACCTTCAGCAGCAGACGGACACCGCTATCTTACTGATCACTCACGACCTGGGTGTGGTGGCGCAAGTCTGTTCCCGGGTGGTGGTGATGTACGGTGGGCTGGTGATGGAGCAGGGCAGCGTTGAGGCGATTTTTTATCGGCCCGCCCATCCCTACACGCGTGGTTTGCTGGCTTCGTTGCCTCGCCCTGACGGCAGCGAAGCGCGCTTGTCGCCGATTGAGGGTAGCCCGCCGGGTCTGCTCAATCCGCCGCCCGGCTGTCCTTTCGCCGCTCGTTGCCCGCAGCGCATGGCCATTTGCGACACGGCAGCACCCAAACACACGCTCGCCGACGGCCATGAAGTCAACTGCTGGCTGTGGAAAAAAGAGGCCGCTCATGCCTGACATCACTCCTTTGATTCGCGTGCGTAATCTGCACAAACATTTCACCGCTAATCGAGGCTGGTTCGGGCCGGGGACCACGGTAAAAGCCGTGGATGGCGTGAGCTTCGATGTTTTTCCGGGGGAAACTTATGGCCTGGTGGGGGAGTCCGGCTGCGGGAAGTCGACGCTAGGGCGAAGCTTATTGCGGCTGTTCGAGGTGACCGACGGCGAAATTGAGTTCGACGGGCAAAATATTGCGGCGCTTAACGAACGTCAGCTAAAGCCTACCCGCCGCCGGATGCAGGCCGTTTTCCAGGATCCCTATTCGTCGCTAAACCCCGGTATGACGGTGGCGCAGCTGATCGCTGAGCCAATGCGTATTCACGGTTATGATGCGGCACGGCGCAAAGCCCGCACTCTGGAGCTGCTCGGGCAGGTGGGATTAAATCATGAGCACCTGGACCGCTTTCCCCATGAGTTCAGCGGCGGCCAGCGGCAGCGAATCAGCATTGCCCGGGCGCTGGCGGTGAATCCCGAATTTATTCTTTGCGATGAGCCGCTGTCGGCCCTCGATGTCTCTGTGCAGGCACAGGTGGTGAATATTTTGCAGGATCTGCAGCAGACATTTGGGCTGACGTATTTGTTTATCGCCCACGATTTGTCTATGGTTCGCCACATTTCTGACCGCATCGGGGTAATGTATCTTGGTTCTCTGGTGGAGGAGGCGCCTGCGGAAACGCTGTATAGCCAGCCCGCTCATCCCTACACTCGCGCGCTGCTCGCGTCTATTCCCATTGCAGACCCGCATGTTCAGATGCTGGAACAGGGTGGACTAAAAGGCGAAATCGGCGGTGATACGGGGGAAAGCGTTGGCTGCAAGTTTGCCACCCGCTGCCCGCGAGCAATGGGCCAATGTCACCAGCAACCTCCCCGAATGCAGGAGATCTCGCCGGGTCACCGCGTGGCCTGCTGGCAGTTCGAAAAATGAGTCGGCGGGGGCATTTTGCTCCCGCTTCACCGCTCTTCCAGCGAATGGGCTGTTGCCTCGTGCAGAGGCGCGCAGGTAGACTGTCGCGCAAATAAAACAGGAGATTAAAATGGCCGAACAACTCTCTGCCGATCAGGAACTGGTTTCCGACGTCGTGGCGTGCCAGTTAGTGATTAAACAAATTCTCGACGTGATTGATGTGATTGCGCCCGTTGAAGTCCGCGACAAGATGGCGGAACAGCTGAAAACCATCGATTTTACTACCCATCCTGCGGCCGTTGATCCGGTCACGCGCCGGGCGATTCAAAAAGCCATCGCACTGATTGAGCTGAAATTTACGCAGCAAAAAGAAGCGCACTGAAGTTTTTATCCGCTGCCAGAAAGCAAAAGCACCGCCCAGTTGCGGTGCTTTTTATCTGAGTCGGGGCCGATCAGTGATAGTCTCGTTCGACAAAACTGAGTACGCGCCTGTCGGTCTGGCTCATGCACAGGCCTGCCTTGTTGGCATCCCGGACCTCTTCGAGAATCGTTTTCAGCCGCTCTCCCTCCCGATCCTGTTCTAAGCCTAGCGCCATTAAAAAACTGACGACTCTACCGGCATTGACGGCTTTAGCTTCTTCCTTAAGCGCGGTCAGCGTTTCATGCCGGAGATGGTAATCATCCAGCGTTTGTTGAAAAAGCTCTTCCAGCGTCAGGCAGTGGCAGTCAGGCGGGGACATAGTGCCGACGCTGGGCATACCGCCGGACTGCTTCATAAAATTGAAGACCCGCATCATGTGGGTCACATTGTTTTGTGCCTGGCTACGTAAAAAATTCGCACTTCCCGTCAGGCTGTGTTTGGCGCACCAGGCGCTCAGGTGCAGACACAGATGGGAGGCATAGAATTCACGATTAATTTGCGCATTAAGTTTCTGGATCATGCTGGCAGTGGGCATATAAATATCCTTATTTCATGAGCACTTTTATGAAGAGGTGAAATAAACATACCCCGCTATCACGGATGAGAAAAGTCCTAATTCAGGCTATTTTTATTTTTTTTGATTTTCTTTAAGATAAAAAGATCATGAATTTATCCGTCTTTTGATTTTTCGTAACATACTGTATTTAATATAAAATATATTTATCGGTTTTTTCTTTTTATCCCTGTTTTGCTTTATATCAGAAATGAGGTTTGTTCAGTCCGTGAATTGTTTTTAATGTGTATCATTTTTGAGTTTTGGGGTGGTTTTAATGTTGTCTGTTTGTATGTGTTGAGGTCATGTTTGCGGTTTCTGTCTCCTGGGTGGGAATGTTGTCATCTGGGTTTAAAACAAAATTTGCGCTCGCAGAGTTCGAGAGGCGTTCTGCGAGCCAGGCCGCTGTTGTGCAAGAAAAACACTTCGGTATAAAAAATAATCAAATCCAGGAGGGGAAATGCAGCAGGATCCGCTGATACGGCTAATGAATTGATTTTTTTACCTGACGCAGCCAAAGATTGCGCTGTTGGCAATAATGTACGGTTAACAGCCGTCTGCATCCTTCCGTTGAGGCATCTCCAGCCAGAAACCACGCAGCCGCAGATCCGGCGCAATCCAAAAATCCTGCCGCGCGCATGAGCGTCTTCCTTGTTAATGAAGGCAGTCGCTAAAATGCAGGATAAAAAGTTAATTTTTCAGAAAAAATCGTGATTAGTCGCTATGGAATAATCAAAACGGTGGTTGAGTTGAGGCCGAAAAAGCGGAGCTGGCTCCGCTTTCTGTCGGGGGAGGCGATTAAAGCGGGACCAGCAGTACATCAACCTGGCTTGACGCCACCACGGCCTTGGCTGAGCACATAACCTTGCCAAAGAAACTCTGATTGTGATTACCGCAAAGCACCAAATCAACGTCCTGTTTTTCACAGATATCCAGAATGTGCTCGCTTAGTTCCCCTGTGGAAATAATTACCTTTTCAACAGGATATTGCGCTTTCTCTTTCAGCTCAGCGAGAAAAAGATGGGTTTCTTCCAGCATCAGATCGCGGAGGTTTTCCAGCATTGGGGCGGCAAGCTGGTTATACAGTTCGGGATCGGACGCGAGCGTGACCAGCGTAATTTTGCCGTTGACGGGTTTGACGATGGAGACGGCCTTTTGCACCAGACGATGGCTTTCAGGCGTGATAGCAACGGCAACCAGCACATGACGATAGCTCATATAACCCCTCCACATTTAGTGTGAATTGTTAACATTTTCTTACACCACTTGTGACTCAGGCGCAACGCGTACAGCGGTACGAAATGTGAAGCCACTCATAGAAATTGTTTAGTTATTCTTATGAAACGAATTTGCAACATTGTTTCGTAGACGAAATGTGAAAATTTTCCATCAGACGAACGGATTAATTTGAGAACCTGGATCGAGTGATAACTTTCGGTAGCTGACGCTTTTGAAATCATAACGCTCGGTTAAAATGCCGCTATAATTTCACTTAAGTCTATGAATAACAGCAGATTACTCTTAACGGCTTTCATAAAGTGTGATCGCTCAGGCATTCCTGGCCGCCAGTATCAGATAAAAAGCAATGACAACTCATGGAGTTGTGATCTTTCAGTGTCACTATTCGTCTGCCGGCTTCGGTAAAATTCTTAATCAGATGAAAAAGTAAGCAAATGAAAAGCGATTCTGATGCTTTTCACTCCGAAGTATGATGTATTTATGTGATCTGCGTCACATAAATTCCAAAATCGCAGGTGGCCGCATTGTATGTGCCAGGGGCTGCGAGTAGAGTTTGCCCGAATTAGGAAAAATCTTAGTTTTTTGTAATAAAATGATGAACGACAACAGGCGTTCGGGCTCTGTCAGGGAAATGGCTTCTACGTGGGATGCGGAGGGGCTGAGTCAGGGCTGAAGATTTATCCGTGCATTTTGGCCGTAACGATTGTTTTAATTTAACCGGGGCAACCCGGCGACATCGCGGGGTGCGGTAACAACCCCCTAATAGTTCAGAAAACAGTAATGGCGCGACAGATGCGCTTCGGCTTCTTACAACCGTAAGTTTCTGGAGAATTTACTCGCGCTGACACGTTACTGTCATCCGACATATTTAGGCTGGGCCGCATACAATAATAGTTGGTTATTCGGGATGGAAAAAATGCATACTTCCGAGTTGCTAAAACATATTTACGACATCAATTTGTCGTACTTATTGCTTGCACAGCGTCTTATTAGTCAGGACAAAGCTTCGGCTATGTTTCGCTTAGGTATCGCTGAAGATATGGCAAATACGTTAGGGGAACTCACGTTGCCCCAGATGGTGAAATTGGCAGAAACTAACCAATTAGTTTGTCAGTTCCGTTTTAGCGAAAGTCAGGCAATTACTCGCTTAACACAAGACTCCCGTGTGGATGATTTACAGCAAATTCATACCGGTATTTTGTTATCGACCCGTTTATTGAGTGAGGTGTCGTCGCCTGCCGAGGCACCTAAGAAAAAAAGGGCATAACAAATGAGCTAGAAAAGTATTGTCCAGGAAGCTCGCGACATTCAGCTCGCTATGGAGCTGATAACACTCGGTGCCCGATTGCAAATGCTGGAAAGCGAAACGCAGTTGAGCCGTGGTCGCCTGATCAAACTCTACAAAGAACTCCGTGGAAGTCCTCCTCCAAAAGGGATGCTGCCTTTCTCTACTGATTGGTTTATGACCTGGGAGCAAAATATTCATGCTTCCATGTTCTGTAATGCCTGGCAGTTTTTACTTCGTAGTGGGCTCTGCACCGGCGTTGATGCGGTGATTAAGGCCTATCGGCTCTACCTTGAACAATGTCCTTCCCAGTCAGACGGCCCGCTATTGGCGCTGACTCGCGCCTGGACGCTGGTGCGTTTTGTTGAGAGCGGCATGCTCCAGCTGAGCCAGTGTAACTGCTGTGGGGGCAATTTTATTACCCACGCACATCAGCCGGTCGGCAGCTTTGCCTGCAGTCTGTGCCAGCCGCCATCGAGGGCGGTAAAAAGACGTAAACTTTCCCAGAATGCTGCCGATATTATTCCACAACTGCTGGATGACCAGGTGGAACAGGCTGTGTAACAGATTCTGTGTTTGCGTATTCCAGCAGCGGTGAGTGATTACCGCTGCTTTTTTTATGCCCAAACACGACGCTGCACCTGCCTCCTGGGCATCCTCGCTACACTCAACGGCGTAAGGATGATCTCGTGCTGATTTTAATAGGTTACCTGGTTGTTTTAGGGACAGTGTTCGGCGGTTACATGTTGACCGGCGGCCACCTTGGCGCACTTTATCAACCTGCTGAATTTGTGATCATTGGTGGGGCGGGTATTGGGGCGTTCATTGTAGGGAATAACGGCAAGGCGATTAAGGGCACCTTAAAAGCGCTGCCGCTGCTCTTCCGACGCTCAAAATATACCAAAAGCATGTATATGGATTTGATGGCATTGCTTTATCGTCTGATGGCTAAGTCGCGTCAGCAGGGTATGTTTTCACTCGAAAGAGACATCGAAAACCCTAAAGAAAGCGAAATCTTTGCCAGCTATCCGCGTATTTTAGCGGACACAATGATGCTTGATTTTATTGTCGATTATTTGCGTTTAATCATCAGCGGAAATATGAATACATTCGAAATTGAAGCGCTGATGGATGAAGAAATCGAGACCCATGAAAGCGAAGCGGAAATACCGGCCAACAGCCTTGCGTTAATGGGGGATTCATTACCAGCCTTCGGTATCGTTGCTGCGGTAATGGGGGTTGTGCACGCTCTGGCATCCGCCGACCGTCCCGCTGCGGAATTAGGCGCATTAATTGCGCACGCTATGGTGGGTACTTTCCTCGGTATTTTACTGGCCTATGGTTTTATTTCCCCATTAGCGAGCGTGCTGCGCCAAAAAAGTGCTGAAACCACCAAAATGATGCAGTGCGTGAAGGTCACTTTACTCTCCAGCCTCAACGGTTATGCCCCGCCAATCGCGGTGGAATTTGGCCGTAAAACGCTTTACTCCAGCGAGCGCCCATCGTTCATTGAACTGGAAGAGCACGTCAGAGCGGTACGTTCCCCGAACGCGCAGCGCGCGACGGAAGAAGAAGTATGAAGAATCAGGCCCATCCCATCGTTGTCGTAAAGCGCCGCAAGCACAAGGGACACGGCGGGGCGGCCCACGGCTCCTGGAAAATTGCCTACGCGGACTTCATGACCGCGATGATGGCTTTCTTCCTGGTCATGTGGCTGATTTCCATCTCCAGCCCGAAAGAGCTGGCGCAAATTGCTGACTACTTCCGCACCCCGTTGGCGCAGGCCATTACCGGGGGCCAGCGTATCGCCGACAGCGAAAGTCCTATTCCGGGCGGGGGCGATGACGTCACCCAGCAGCAGGGCGAAGTGAAAAAACAGCCCAACATTGAAGAGCTGCGCAAGCGCATGGAAGCCAACCGCCTGAAGCGCATCAAAGGGGATCTGGACCAGCTGATTGAGTCAGACCCGAAGCTGCGTGCGCTACGCCCACACCTGCAAATCGACCTGGTTCAGGAAGGGTTGCGTATTCAGATTATCGACAGCCAGAACCGCCCGATGTTTAAAAACGGCAGTGCGGAAGTGGAGCCTTACATGCGCGACATCCTGCGCAAAATCGCCCCGGTGCTGAACGGTATTCCTAACAAGATCAGTCTGTCCGGCCATACCGATGACCTGCCTTATGCCAACGGCGAGCGCGGCTACAGCAACTGGGAGCTTTCCGCCGACCGCGCGAATGCTTCCCGCCGTGAGCTGGTCGCCGGTGGCCTCGACGACGGCAAAGTGCTGCGCGTCATCGGGATGTCCTCGCAGATGAGCCTCTCGAAACGTGGAGGCGGGGACGCCATTAACCGTCGCATCAGTTTGCTGGTGCTTAATAAACAGACCGAAGACGCCATCATGCATGAGAACTCCGAGAGCGAGAACCAGCCTCTCAGCGTTCTGCAGCAGGATCCTACGGCGGCTCCGGCGAATAACACAGTTGCGCCACAACCAGGCACGAGGTGATAGCGTGAGCATGGATATTAGCGATTTTTACCAGACATTTTTTGACGAAGCCGACGAGCTGTTGGCCGATATGGAGCAGCATCTCCTGGATTTGGTGCCTGAGGCGCCGGATTCTGAACAGTTGAACGCTATTTTCCGTGCGGCCCACTCCATTAAGGGCGGGGCCGGTACGTTTGGCTTCTCCATCCTGCAGGAAACGACCCACCTGATGGAGAACCTGCTCGACGAAGCGCGGCGCGGTGAGATGCAGCTCAACACCGATATCATCAACCTGTTTTTGGAAACCAAGGATATTATGCAGGAACAGCTGGACGCCTATAAAAATTCTGAAGAGCCGGATGCCGCAAGCTTCGACTACATCTGCAAAGCGCTGCGTCAGCTGGCCCTGGAAGCCAAAGGCGAGGCACCATCGGCGCCGGCCAAACTCTCCGTGGTAGAAACCGAACAGCCTGCGTCCGCGCCTGCCGACAACGGCGGCAGGCTGCGCGTGGTGATTGACGGCCTGAAAGAAGCTGAACGTGACCTGATGCTCGAAGAGCTGGGGAACCTGGGCACCCTGAGCGAGGTGGTCAAAGACGCTGCTTCCGTAACGGCCACGCTGGAAACCAGCGTCAGCGAAGACGATATTACGGCCGTACTTTGCTTCGTGATTGAGCCTGAGCAAATCAGCTTTGTGCCGGTTACCGCAGCCAGCGCGCCAGCGGTGGCAGAAACCACTTCGGTGGCGGTGCCTGAGGCACCTGCTCAAACGGCTGTCGCCGTGCAAAAAGCAGGCCTGCCTGAGCCGCTGACCCCTGCGACAGGGCGCGTTGAGCGTGATAAACCTGCCGCTCGCGCATCTGAATCGACCAGTATCCGCGTGGCGGTAGAGAAAGTTGACCAACTGATTAACCTGGTTGGCGAACTGGTGATCACCCAGTCCATGCTGGCCCAGCGTTCTAACGAACTCGACCCGGTCAACCACGGGGATTTGATCACCAGCATGGGGCAGCTGCAGCGTAACGCGCGCGACCTCCAGGAATCGGTGATGTCTATCCGCATGATGCCGATGGAATACGTCTTCAGCCGCTTCCCGCGTCTGGTCCGCGATCTGGCCGGGAAGCTTAACAAGCAGGTGGAACTGACGCTGATGGGCAGCTCCACCGAGCTGGATAAGAGCCTCATTGAACGCATTATCGACCCGCTAACGCACCTGGTACGCAACAGCCTTGACCACGGTATCGAGTCGCCGGAAAAACGCCGGGCGGCAGGGAAGTCCGAAGTCGGGAACCTGATCCTGTCTGCGGAACATCAGGGCGGCAATATCTGTATCGAAGTGACCGACGACGGGGCAGGGCTCAACCGCGAGCGTATTCTGGCGAAGGCGATTTCCCAGGGGATGCCGGTCAGTGAAAGCATGACCGACGACGAAGTCGGGATGCTGATCTTCGCGCCGGGCTTCTCCACCGCCGAGCAAGTCACCGACGTGTCTGGCCGTGGCGTGGGCATGGACGTGGTGAAACGTAACATCCAGGAGATGGGCGGCCACGTCGAAATCCAGTCGAAAGCCGGAGCAGGGACGACCATTCGCATTCTGCTGCCGCTGACGCTCGCTATCCTCGATGGCATGTCGGTTAAAGTGAGCGACGAAGTCTTTATCCTGCCGCTGAACGCGGTGATGGAATCCCTGCAGCCGCAGGAAGAAGATCTTCACCCGCTGGCGGGCGGCGAACGCGTGCTGGAAGTGCGTGGGGAATATCTGCCGCTGGTTGAGCTGTGGAAAGTCTTTGACGTTCAGGGCGCAAAAACTGAAGCCACACAGGGCATCGTTGTGATCCTGCAAAGTGCCGGACGCCGCTATGCGCTGCTGGTCGACCAGCTGATTGGCCAGCATCAGGTGGTGGTGAAAAACCTGGAAAGCAACTACCGCAAGGTGCCGGGTATTTCTGCAGCCACCATTTTGGGTGACGGCAGCGTGGCGCTGATCGTCGATGTTTCTGCGCTGCAGGGGCTAAACCGTGAACAACGTCTGGCGCTAACCGTCGCCTGATTAACCGCTTAAAAGAATAGGTACGCAAATGACTGCACTAACGAATGTGACAAAACTGACCGGGGAAAACGTAGGCCAGGAGTTTCTGGTGTTCACCCTCGGCGCTGAAGAGTACGGCATTGATATCCTGAAGGTGCAGGAGATCCGCGGTTACGATCAGGTGACGCGCATCGCGAACACGCCTGCTTTTATTAAAGGCGTCACCAACCTGCGCGGCGTGATCGTGCCGATTATCGACCTGCGCCTGAAGTTCGAACAGGATGGCGTGGAATATAACGACAATACCGTGGTTATCGTGCTGAACCTGGAAAAACGCGTGGTCGGGATTGTGGTTGACGGTGTGTCCGACGTGCTGTCGCTGACGGCGGATCAGATTCGTCCTGCGCCAGAGTTCGCTGTCACTCTGTCAACTGAATACCTGACGGGCCTGGGCGCACTGGGTGAACGTATGCTGATTCTGGTGAACATTGAGAAGCTGCTGAACAGCGAAGAGATGGAGCTGCTGGATTCTGCGGTCGCTTAATCCGGTTTGCTAAAAATAAGAAGGGCTACCCTAGGGTAGCCCTTTTATTGTTTTACACAGAGGGAAAAAGCGTGGTTTTTCCCTCTGTGTGGTTATCAGCCGAAAATCACACAGTGATTTTCCAGCATATTTATTGGTGGAATCTGGTATTGCTTCGTTTGCCAGACATCGCCGGCTTGCGATAAGGGCTACCCGAGGGTAGCCCTTTTTTATGCCTTAACTTCTTCCACCGGCACGGTGCCGGTTTCTTCCAGCATGCCTTCGTTCTTGGACAGCATCGCGGTTGCCACGCCGTTGCCCAGCACGTTGATCGCCGAGCGGCCCATATCCAGGAAGTGGTCAATCCCCATCAACAGCAGGATGCCCGCTACCGGAATATTGAAGCTTGGAATTGTTGCCGCCAGCACAACCAGCGCGGAGCGCGGCACGCCGGCAATCCCTTTGGACGCCAGCATCAGCGTCAGCATCAGCACGGCAATCTCAGAGAAGGAGAGGTGCACGTTATAAGCCTGGGCAATAAACATGGACGCAAAGGAGCAGTAGACCATCGACCCTACCAGGTTAAAGGAGTAACCGATCGGCAGCACAAACGAAGCGATGTTGCGGGAACAGCCAAAGCGGGTCAGTTGGTCCAGCGTTTTCGGATAGGCCGCTTCAGAGCTGCTGGTGGTAAAGGCCACCAGAACGGGATCTTTCAGCATCGCCAGCAGGCGGAACACATCACGCTTCAGCACCATGTAACCCACGCTAATCAGCACGATGCAGGTGAGCACGATAGCCACATAGTAGCCGCCGATAAACGAAGCGTAGTTGAGCAGAATGCCCAGACCCTGGGTGGCAATCACCGAAGAGATGGCGGCGAAGATAGCCAGCGGCGCGACATACATCACGTAGCCGGTCACTTTCAGCATGATGTGGGAGACAACGTCCAGGGCGCTCACCAACGGGGCGTTAAATTTCTCGCCCAAAGACGCGCCGGCAATACCAAAGAACATCGAGAACACCACAATCTGCAGGATCTCGTTGTCCGACATCGCCCCGGCAATGCTGGTTGGGATGGTATGGGAAATAAAGGCTTTCAGCGTCATTCCGCTGACGGCCAGGCCGGTCTGCACGGCTTCGGCTGGCACTTCCAGGTTCATGCCCGCACCCGGATGCTCCAGGGTGACAATAAACAGGCCGACCAGAATAGACAGCACGGAAGAAGAGACAAACCAGACCATTGCCTTACCGCCTACGCGGCCAATGGTGGAGGTTTCGCCGAGCTTCATGATACCGACCGTCAGGGTGCTGAAGACTAACGGCGCAATCACCATCTTGATCAGGCGCAGGAAGATATCGGTAAACAGCGTGATGTTATCGGCGTAGCCTTTGATGACGTCGGCGGCGGCGTATTCGTGGATGGCCGCACCGGTGAAGATCCCCGCTATCATGAACAAAATGATGAATAGCGTGAGTTTGTTTGAACTTGCCACTGACTTAGTAACCCCGTAGTTGACTGTAGTTAATGTGTGTTTTTTTGTAACTTACTGACCCTTATATAATTATTGTTTCCGGGCCGTAAATGCGCGGAGCATAAATTGAATCAAACTGCGCCGATATACAACTCTTTTTTATAAATTCTGTTAATTGTTAATTAAGCAGCACTTAATCATTATTTGTGATGACTGTCACAAAATGACGGATATATTCTTTTCGCTTTGCAGTGATGTAAGGTGTTTTGAATTTAAAACATTGTTTTTATTGATAATAATGTGTCAATTGTCCTTCTGAACGAATTTTTTGACGTGGTCTGGTTATTTCCCATTCTCTAAACTAAATTTCAACTAAGTGATGGCGTAACGTACTGATTTTTTTCTTACCGACAGGCCCATAAAGGTTGCGGCCAGAAACCGTTTTGCTTGCTTGATAAATGAACGATTGGGGTTATTCGTGGGCAAAATGATTTTTTATGCAGCATGCACAATATCTGATGGGCAGCCATTTGGCTTCATGACGAATTATATAAAAGACAAGTTATGGCGTCCGCCTTCTTTATTAAAGCGGAATATAGACTAGCGTTAAATCATCCCGTGCCGCTTCGTTGTGTATTCACGAAGTATGATTGAGTCATTTGAATGAGGGTAAGGATATGAATTCAGCCACTGCAGCACGCTTAATTCTCTCTTGTACTGCGTTTGCGGTTATTCCATCGGCTAATGCGGCGGTGGCAAACGGTACATTTCAGGTCCTCATTACGATTACAAAGTCCTGTACAGTAACGGCGGGGGCAGCCTCGAATATTAACCTCGGGTCGGTTGCCGCCAGCGCAGTAAACACCTCGCAAAGTAATACATTCACCGTGAACTGCTCCAAGGCAACGCCCTATTTTATCGGGCTTGCGCCTTCTGCAGCCAACGGTGGCACCACCACCGGTTCGGGAGCCATGTCGTCCGTGCTTAACTTCGCCACCAACACCGACAAAGTCCCTTATCAGCTGAACCAAACCTCGGCCACCGGGCCAGTTTGGGGTAACACCGCCACCACAACGACGGTGGGTAACGGCGTGGCGGGCCTGGGCACCGGGCTGGCTATCTCGTATACGGTTTATGCCACTGCGGCGAGCGCCAACTACACGCCAGACAGCTATGCGGATACTGTGACCGTCAACGTTAACTACTGATTTCAGGGCAACGGATGAAAATGAAATTAGGCGGACGCCCGGCCTGCGCATGCCTGTTGCTGGCGCTGGCCGTGGGACAAAATGCGCTAGCCGGTGGCCTGCAGATATCGCCGGTTAACCTGACGTTGAGCGCCGCACAAAATGCGGACGGTATCTGGTTAAGTAATGAAGGGACTGCGCCGCTCAACGCGCAGGTACGGGTTTTCAACTGGCAGCAAAGCGGCAATGCCGACAGGCTGTCAACCTCTCAGGGGCTGGTTATTAGCCCTCCCATCGTGACGCTGCCCGCCGGGGAGCGCCAGCTTGTCCGCGTGATCCGCACGACGCCTGCCACCAATCAGGTGGAACAGGCCTATCGCTTGTTTATTGATGAGTTGCCGCCTGCCAAAGTGCAGAAAAATACTATTCAGTATGTTATGCGCTATTCCGTCCCGGTATTTTTGCAGCCTGTGGGGCAGGCTGAAAACACCGCAAAACTGAAATGGGCATTGGTGCAAACCGATGGCAAAACATTTGTCGACGTGAGTAATCAGGGAAACAGCCACGCCCAGCTTTCTGCCATGACATTTATTCAGGCTAATGGCGCGCGAAAAACGATTACGCCAGGTCTGTTAGGTTATGTTCTTCCCGGTTCAACTATGCGGTGGATAATATCTTCGTCTGCCAGTGATGCTTATCACAGTGGAAAGGTTGAAGTCACTATCAATGGTCAAAAAACAGAACAAAATCTATGACTGGCCATATTCTTTGGTAAATATTGTATTGCTTAATGGTTTATTTTTCTCAGGCATGACAGCAGCACAAAATACTAATAATGACTTACCTCAGAATGCGGCCAGCAATGATACAGCTCAGCCTGTAGGCGTGGATTTATATCTGGACACGACGGTGAACGGGAATGCCGTGGGTCTGGTTCATCTTGGCTACGCGCAGGGAAAACTCTACGGCGACGCGATGGCCCTGCGTCAGTTGGGATTTCACCTGCCGGAAAAAGCACAGCCGCCGTATTACCTGAATGACATTGCCCAGGTCAAAGTTGACTATAACGTGCAGCAACAAACCCTGGCGTTGACCGCGCCGCTGAGCCTGTTAGATCTGAAAACCACCCAGCTCAATCAGTCCGATATGTCCTCGCCGAAGGCCGACAATGCCCTTGGGGCGTTGCTGAATTACGACCTCTACGGCGACAGCGGCAAGAACAGCAATTTCAACACATTCAGTGAGTTCCGGGCGTTTAATTCGGCAGGCGTCCTGAGCTCGACCCAGCTTACCCGCTACAGCACGGAACAGAATAGCAATCAGTCTTTTAGCCGCCTGGACACCAGCTGGCGCTCCTCTTTTCCCGATAAAATGCTGGCGGTTACACTCGGTGACACGCTCACCAGTTCGCTTTCATGGTCCCGCCAGACCCGCATTGCCGGGGTGAAAATCGGGACGGATTTTGGCCTCAACCCTTATATGCCCACGACCCCGCTGCCGGCGTTTCTGGGGTCGGCCACGCTGCCCTCCAGCGTTGAGCTGTATGTCAACGGGGTTAAATACTATAACGGCGAGGTTCCGGCGGGCAGTTTCCAGTTGAATACGCTGCCAAACATCACCGGCGCAGGGAATGCTCAGGTGATGATGACCGATGCCCTGGGCAGAACCAGCGTGCAGAACTTCTCTTTTTATAACGATCAGCTCCTGCTGAGGGAAGGACTCACGGACTGGTCCCTTGAGCTGGGCGTGGTCAGAAAAAACTACGGCTATTCCTCCTTCGACTACGCCAGCGAACCCGCGCTCAGCGGCACCTGGCGGCGGGGCTTCAGCAACAGCCTGACCGCAGGGGGCCATATGGAGGCCAGCGACAGCCTGGTCAACGGGGGCGTCAGCAGCGACTGGATCCCCTGGAGCCAGTCCGGGACGATCTCAACCGCGCTGGCGGCAAGCTCGGATGCCGGGGAGAATGGCTATTTGTATGGACTCGGCTATCGCTGGTCCGGCGGGCGCTTCAGCTTTAGCTCCAGCGCCACGGCCACCTCCGGCGACTATCACGATGTTGCCACACGCTATGGTGCCCCGCCGCCAGCCTTCAGCGGCAGCGCGGTGGTGGGATATAACTTTGGCGTGGGGGGGAATCTCAGTCTGAGTTACCTGCAGTTTCGCTACCCTGACCAAAGCGCTATTCGCTACGCCAACGCCAGCTGGTTTAAACCCATCACGGAAAACATCTCCTTAAGCGCCAGCTTTAACCAGAATATTGATGATACCCGCGACCGCAGCGTGTACCTGATGCTGACCGTCAGTACCAGCAATAGCCTGACGGCCGGAGCGACGGTGCAGCGCACCGGGGACAAGATGGGTTACCAGCTCAATGCCAGCCAGAATCCACCGTCCGAGGGCGGGGTCGGCTGGAACGTGGCCGCCAGCCAGCAAAGTTCACAGCAAACCGGGCAGGGTGAAGTGGGTTACCTGGGGCGCTATGGCCGCGTATATACCGGCTTCCGCAGCATTCCAGACAATAATTACGGCTATGCGGGGGCGACGGGGTCGCTGGTGATGATGGGCGGCGGCGTGTTTGCCGCCCGGGAGATCAACAACGGGTTTGCCGTGGTTTCTACGGACGGTATTCCCGATGTACCGGTCAAGCTGCAGCATAACCTGGTGGGCAACAGCGACAGCAGCGGACGGCTACTGGTGACGCCGCTCAACAGCTACCAGAACAACCTGATCAGTATCGATCCGATGAACCTGCCGGCCAACATGCGGATCCGCAGCGTCAGTCTGAACGCTACCCCAGCCGACCGCTCCGGGACGCTGGTGCATTTTGATATCAAGCCGGTTCGCGCCGCCCAGATAAGCCTGGTTGACGCTAAAGGCAAAGCCATCGCCGAAGGCAGCCCGGTCAGATTAATGTCAGGCACCGGACAGGACTCGATTGTCGGGTTTGATGGCATGACCTATTTCGATGCGCTTGAGCTGCACAATCAGCTCCGGGTGACAACAGAGAACGGTATTTGTGTGGCTGCGTTCGACTATCCAGAGAATCAGAAAAGCGTGCCGACTATTGGCCCGGTTGTGTGCCGATAGCGTACGCGTGGACTTTTGAGACAGGAGTGACCCGCATGAGATTAAAACAATTACTGCTGCTGGCGGTGCTCTTGCTGTCCCCCGGGATTAGCCATGCGGTTGTATGCTCGGTTAGCAACGTGCAAACCGTTAACTTTGGCACCATCAACCCGCTGGCGACAGGCACGCCCAACACTTCAATGACCTTCGATTACAGCTGTTCCAAACAACTGGGCGATCTGCTGGCCGGGGTGACGCTCTGCTTTAATATTGACGGGGCCGGCGTTGGGAATCACAAAATGTCTTTTGCCGGTCCGCCTGCCAGTACGCTGTCCTATGAGCTTTATCAGGGAACGTTAAGCGGGGGTGCTTGGGGGAGCCAGTTTCAGTCGGGAACGACCTACCCGATGGTGCCGCTCAATTTACTTAACCTGACGCCCGTCACCGGCAGCCTGACGGTCTACGCCCAAATGACGCTGCCGCAAATATCCGCCGCGCAAGGCGGGTATCAGGATTCTTACACCAGCGGCATGACCACCGTCACAATGAATACAGGCCTGCTGGCACCCCCCTCCAGCTGTGGCACCAGCGTGGTCGCAAACTTTCCCTTCAACGTGGTGGCGACCGTGGGCAAGCAGTGCAACGTCAGCTACGCCAATAACGTTAGCTTCGGGCCGGTGGCGGCTATGCAAAGCAATGTGGCGTCGAATAACACCATCGGCATTGCCTGCACCACCGGCACGGTTTACACCGTGGGCCTGACGCCATCGAACGGCAACACGGGCGGCACCGGGGTGCTGTCAGGCACGGGAAGTAATACCGATCAGGTGCCTTATCAACTAAGACAAGCCACCGGAACATCCGGGGCGGTGTGGGGCAACACGTCGCTGAACATGCCGTCCAGCACCGGTAACGGGGGAGCGCAGCAATACCAGGTCTATGTCACTATTCCGAGCACCAATTACACGCCAGACAACTATGCCGACACGGTGACCATTACCGTAACCTATTGATCGTTCCTCTTGCTGACAGATAGCCGGTTGCCATGGCGCAACCGGTTAATTTCCCTGTGACTTAACGTAAAGTTCCCGCTGACGGTGCCGATAACCTCGGGAACAAGTCGTTAAAAGGGCGTCCTATGTTAAAGCGTATTCGCGTTGTCACCATGCTGATGATGGTGCTGGTGGTGTTCGCGCTGCTGCAAATTATTTCCGGTGGAATGTTCTTTAATTCGTTAAAAAACAACAATGATAACTTCAAAGTCTCCCGCGAACTGCGGGTGCAGCAGGCCGAATTAAATCAGGCATGGATCCTGATGTTGCACACGCGCATTAACCTTAGCCGCTCTGCCGCGCGCATGATGATGGATCCGGCCAATAGCCAGAGCGCAGCCAAAACCGATCTGCTGAACAATGCGAAGAAATCCCTCGCCAGCGCCGAGCAGCACTACAACAGCTTTAAACAGGTTGCGCCCATTTCAGCCGAAATGAACACCGTGGTGAAAGATATCGACGGTGATTACCAGACCTACCATCAGGCGCTGGCGGAGCTGATTGGCTACCTGGAAAGCGGCAACATGGATGCCTATTTCGGTCAGTCGACCCAGGGTATGCAGAATGCGCTGGAAAAAGCCTACGACGGCTACCTGGCGCTGAACGATCGCATGTACGAAGCCTCGTACGTCGACAGCCGCGACGGCTACACCTTCGCCATCTGGCAGCTTGGCATTTTAGCCCTGGCGCTGGCCGCAGTCATTCTGCTGGTCTGGGTCGGGATGCGTCAGATACTGCTTAAGCCGCTGAACGTGGTGATCGGGCATATCCGCGAGATTGCGGCCGGTAACCTGACGGAAAAAATTAACGTTGAAGGGAAAAACGAGCTGACCCAGCTAGCCTCCAGCGTGCAGCACATGCAGCAGGAACTGATTACCACCGTCAGCAGCGTGCGCGAAGGGTCGGATGCCATTTACAGCGGCACCACCGAAATTGCCGCAGGCAATAACGATCTTTCATCCCGCACCGAGCAACAGGCGGCGTCCCTGGAAGAAACCGCCGCCAGCATGGAGCAGCTCACCGCCACCGTGAAGCAGAACGCCGAAAACGCACGTCAGGCCTCTCAGCTGGCGCTGAATGCGTCCGAAACCGCGCAGCGCGGCGGCAAGGTTGTCGATGGCGTGGTGAAAACCATGCATGACATCGCGGGTTCCTCCAGGAAAATTGCCGACATCATTAGCGTGATTGACGGGATTGCCTTCCAGACCAACATCCTGGCGCTGAATGCGGCGGTAGAAGCGGCGCGTGCGGGGGAGCAGGGGCGTGGTTTTGCGGTGGTTGCCGGGGAAGTTCGTAACCTGGCCAGCCGCAGCGCCCAGGCGGCAAAAGAAATTAAATTGCTGATTGAAGATTCCGTTTCGCGCGTGGACACGGGATCCGTGCTGGTGGAAAGCGCAGGGGAAACCATGAGCGACATCGTGAACGCGGTGACGCGGGTCACGGACATCATGGGGGAAATCGCCTCCGCCTCTGACGAGCAAAGCCGGGGTATCGATCAGGTCGCCCTGGCCGTGTCTGAGATGGACAGAGTGACACAGCAGAACGCCTCGCTGGTGGAAGAGTCTGCTGCCGCGGCCGCCGCGCTGGAGGAGCAGGCCAGCCGCCTGACTCAGTCTGTCGCGACGTTCCGTTTGCAAGGGAATGCGGGTAGTAAAAAACCTGCAGCGGCCGCGCCGGTAGCGCAAAGCCCTGTGGTTCATGCCCCGCGTACTCCGGCCCGGGCCGGGGATGACGATAACTGGGAAACTTTCTGATCAGATGAATACCGGCCTGCTGGCCGGCAGAGGGAAGCTTTGATGTTAAACCGTATCCGGATCTCGACCACGCTTTTCCTGATTTTGATTGTCTGCGGCGTTTTGCAGATTGGCAGTAATGGCTTGTCTTTTTGGGCTTTTCGTGACGATTTCCAGAACCTGAAAAGGGTCGAGGTTAGCAATCAGCAGCGCGATGCGTTAACCCAAAGCCGGGCCGCGTTACTGCAGGCCAGCAATGCCTTAAACCGGGCGGGTACGCTGACCGCACTCAGCTATCCACCGGACGATATCAAACGCCTGATGGCGGATGCCCGCAGCAGCCTGAAGCAGGCGGATATGCTGTTTAACCAGTTCCTCGAGATCCCGCCGAAAGAGGGCGAGGCTGAGACAATGCTGGCCTCGACGAAAGAGAGCTATACGGCGTTCAGAGACGATCTCCAGCATCAGGCAACGTGGCTTGAGAACAACCAGCTTTCCGACTTTATGACCGCGCCGGTACAGAAGTCGCAGGGCGTTTTTGATGCGAACTTCAATGCGTGGCAGCAGAGCATTAATCAGATTGTGCAAACCGCGAGCGGCGACAGCCAGAAAAACTACCATATCTCCGCGGTGATTTTTACCGTGGTGACGATCATCGCCGTGGTGCTGTTGCTCGGCTCCCTGGCCTGGTCGCGCAAGATGATTGTGCAGCCGCTGGCGATTGTCCGTAGCCACTTTGACAGCATTGCCGCCGGCGACCTGGCGAAGCCAATTTCGGTCTTCGGGCGCAATGAGATCTCTGAGATATTCGCCAGCCTGAAAAATATGCAGACGGCGTTAAAAGAGACGGTCAGCCAGGTGCGCAGCGGCACCCGCTCCATGCACGCCGGTATCGGTGAGATCGCCGCAGGCAACAGCGACCTGTCGGCTCGAACCGAGCAGCAGGCGGCTTCCCTGGCAGAAACGGCGGCCAGCATGGAGCAGCTCACGGCTACAGTCGGGCAGAACGCCGATAACGCTCGCCAGGCGGCACAGCTTTCCCGCAGCGCGGCTGATACCGCGAAGCAGGGCGGGCAGCAGGCAGCAAACGTGGCAAACACCATGCGCGACATCGCGGGCAGCTCGCAGAAAATTAGCGACATTACCAGCGTGATCGACGGCATTGCGTTCCAGACCAATATCCTCGCGCTGAACGCGGCGGTAGAAGCGGCGCGTGCCGGGGAGCAGGGGCGTGGTTTTGCGGTGGTTGCCGGGGAAGTTCGTAACCTGGCCAGCCGCAGCGCACAGGCGGCCAAAGAGATCAAAGTATTAATTGAAGAGTCCGTTGACCGCGTGCAGCAGGGATCGAAGCTGGTCGATACGGCGGCGACAACGATGGCTGAAATTGTCCGTTCGGTCACCCAGGTGAACGACATTATGGGCGAAATTGCCTCGGCGTCAGATGAGCAGCGCCGTGGGATTGAGCAAGTCGCTCAGGCGGTCAGCCAGATGGATCAGGTCACGCAGCAAAACGCCGCGCTGGTTGAAGAAGCCGCCAGCGCCACCGATGCGCTGGCGGGGCAGGCTGAATATCTTTCCGGCGTGGTGGCGGTATTTCATCTGAGCGGTGCCGACGCTGAGCCCGCAGCCAGTGAGTTCGCCGCGACCGGAGAATGGGTAACATCTTGAAGGGAATAAAGAAGGCGCTATGACATCATCGACGCCCACCGGGCAACAGTCATTAATGCTACAGATGACACAGCGTCTGCCGCTGTCCGACGCGCATTTTCGTCGGATATGCCAGTTGATCTATCAGCGCGCGGGTATCGTGCTGGCCGACCATAAACGGGACATGGTTTATAACCGTCTGGTTCGCCGCCTGCGTCTGCTGGGTCTGGATGATTTTGGCCGCTACTTAGGCATGCTGGAAGCCAACTCCAGCAGCGCCGAATGGCAGGCGTTTATCAACTCGCTGACCACTAACCTGACCGCTTTTTTTCGCGAAGGACACCATTTCCCTATCCTTGCGGAGCACGCCCGCAAACGCAGCGGGGACTATAAAGTCTGGAGCGCGGCGGCTTCGACCGGCGAAGAGCCCTATTCCATCGCCATTACCCTGGCGGATGTGCTGGGGGGCGGCGCGGGACGCTGGAAGGTTTTTGCCAGCGATATCGACACCCAGGTGCTGGAGAAAGCCCAGAGCGGCGTTTATCGCCAGGAAGAGCTGAAAACGCTTTCGCCGGTACAGATGCAGCGCTATTTCATGCGCGGCACGGGGCCGCATGAGGGGCTGGTCCGGGTGCGCAGTGAACTGTCGAATCATATTGATTTTGCGCCGATCAACCTGCTGGACAAGCAGGCACCGGTACCGGGGCCATTTGACGCCATTTTTTGCCGCAATGTGATGATTTATTTTGATAAACCTACACAGCAGGCGATTTTGCAGCGCTTTGTTCCGCTGCTGAAACCCGGCGGGCTGCTGTTTGCCGGGCATTCGGAGAACTTCAGTAACCTCAGCCGTGACTTCTGGCTGCGTGGTCAGACGGTCTATGGCCTGAGTAAGGAAAGAACATGACGAAAATACGTGTCTTATCGGTCGATGACTCTGCGCTGATGCGGCAGATAATGACGGAAATTATCAACAGTCATAGCGATATGGAAATGGTTGCTACCGCCCCGGACCCGCTGGTGGCGCGCGATCTGATTAAAAAGTTCAATCCGGATGTGTTAACGCTGGATGTCGAAATGCCGCGAATGGACGGCCTCGACTTCCTGGAGAAGCTGATGCGCCTGCGGCCCATGCCGGTGGTGATGGTGTCTTCGCTGACCGGCAAAGGGTCGGAAGTGACGCTGCGCGCGCTGGAGCTGGGGGCTATCGACTTCGTGACCAAGCCGCAGTTGGGCATTCGCGAAGGGATGCTGGCCTACAGCGAAATGATTGCTGAAAAGGTGAGAACCGCCGCCAGGGCTAAGATTGCCGCACATGCGCCAGCCACCGTGCCTGCGACGCTGAAGGCCGGGCCGCTGCTTAGCTCGGAAAAGTTGATTGCCATTGGGGCTTCAACCGGCGGCACCGAAGCGATTCGCCATGTGCTGCAGCCGCTGCCGCTTTCCAGCCCGGCGCTGTTGATTACCCAGCATATGCCGCCGGGTTTCACCCGTTCGTTCGCCGAGCGGCTGAACAAGCTGTGCCAGATCAGCGTTAAAGAGGCCGAAGACGGCGAGCGCGTACTGCCGGGCCATGCCTATATCGCCCCGGGTGATAAGCACATGGAGCTGGCGCGCAGCGGCGCAAACTATCAAATCAAATTACATGACGGCCCACCCGTGAACCGGCATCGCCCGGCCGTGGATGTGCTGTTCCATTCGGTGGCGAAACACGCGGGGCGTAACGCCGTGGGCGTGATCCTCACCGGGATGGGTAATGACGGTGCCGCCGGGATGCTGGCGATGCACCAGGCAGGGGCGTGGACCATCGCCCAAAACGAAGCAAGTTGTGTGGTGTTCGGCATGCCGCGTGAGGCCATCAATTCCGGTGGCGTCAGCGAAGTGGTCGATTTAAGCCAGGTTAGCCAGCAGATGCTGGCGAAAATTAGTGCCGGACAGGCAATACGTATTTAACTGAAGGAGCCCGGATTTTATGGCGGACAAAGAACTCAAGTTTCTGGTCGTAGACGACTTTTCAACCATGCGCCGCATCGTGCGTAACCTGCTTAAAGAGCTGGGTTTTAATAACGTTGAAGAAGCGGAAGACGGCGTAGACGCGCTGAACAAACTGCAGGCCGGTGGTTTCGGCTTTGTGATTTCCGACTGGAACATGCCGAACATGGACGGTCTGGAGCTGCTGAAAACCATTCGTGCCGACGGCGCGATGTCAGCGATGCCGGTGCTGATGGTTACGGCAGAAGCCAAAAAAGAAAACATTATTGCAGCCGCACAGGCCGGGGCAAGCGGCTACGTCGTTAAGCCATTCACTGCGGCAACACTGGAAGAGAAACTGGGCAAAATTTTCGAAAAGCTCGGCATGTAAGGAGGCGCAAATGCACTCATCAACAAACCCGGCAACAGAGATACACGAGCATTCACCAACCGATATCATTGCACGTATCGGCAGCCTGACCCGCATGCTGCGCGACAGCCTGCGTGAGCTGGGGCTCGACCAGGCCATTGCTGAAGCGGCTGAAGCTATTCCTGATGCCCGCGATCGCCTGGACTATGTCGTGCAGATGACCGCGCAGGCCGCCGAGCGCGCCCTGAACTGCGTGGAGCTGTCTCAGCCTCACCAGAACCAGCTGGAAAGCGAAGCGAAAGCGCTGAGCGGCCGCTGGGATGCATGGTTTGAAAATCCGATCGAGCTGAAAGATGCGCGCGAACTGGTGACTGACACCCGCAGCTACCTGTCAGGCGTTCCGGAACACACCAGCTTCACCAACGCCCAACTGCTGGAAATCATGATGGCGCAGGATTTCCAGGACCTTACCGGCCAGGTTATCAAGCGCATGATGGACGTTATCCAGGAGATCGAGCGCCAGCTGTTGATGGTGCTGCTGGAAAACATGCCGGAGCCGGACGCTCGCGCCAAGCGCGTGAACGAAGGCTTGTTGAACGGCCCGCAGCTTGATGCTTCCGCCGCCGGCGTGGTGGCAAGTCAGGATCAGGTTGATGATTTGCTGGACAGCTTAGGCTTTTAAAATAGCGGCGGCCGCTCTCGCGTGCGTGGGGGAGGCCGCCCGTTAACGTCAAAATAAACGTACAAAAACGTTTGTAATTCCTCTATTAGCCCAACCGTGCTCTGGCATGCTGTCCTTGAAAATGCGGCCACGAGATTGTTGCGGTGTCTGAAGATAGCGATCAGGAAAAAACAGAAGCCCCCACGGCCCACCGACTTGAAAAGGCGCGTGAAGAGGGGCAGATCCCGCGTTCCCGTGAACTGACTTCCCTGCTGATGTTATTGGTAGGGCTGTGCATTATCTGGATGGGCGGGGCGTCGCTGGGCAAGATGCTCGGTGCCATGCTGTCTGATGGCCTGCACTTCGACCACAAAATCATCAACGACCCCAGCCTGATTGTGAATCAGATCAGCCATTTGATTAAGCTTGCCGTGATGGCGCTGCTGCCGCTGATCTCCGGCCTGGTTATTGTCGCGATAGCCGCGCCGATGCTGCTGGGGGGCGTGAACTTTAGCGCCAAGTCGATCAAGTTTAATCTCGGCAAGCTCAACCCGATTGCCGGCATTAAGCGGATGTTTTCTATGCAGACGGCAGCGGAGTTACTCAAGGCGCTGCTGAAAGCGGTGCTGGTGGGCTGCGTGGCTGCCTGGTATTTGTGGCACAACTGGCCGGCGATGATGCGCCTGATGAGTGAGTCCCCGGTTACTGCCCTTGCCAGCGCGCTCAACATGGTGGCGCTTTGCGCCCTGCTGGTGATTCTGGGCCTTATCCCGATGGTGGGATTTGACGTCTTCTTCCAGATTTACAGCCACATTAAAAAGTTACGCATGACTCGCCAGGATATTCGTGACGAGTACAAACAGAATGAGGGCGACCCGCACATTAAAGGGCGTATTCGCCAGCAGCAAAGAGCGATTGCGCGCCGCCGCATGATGGCCGATGTGCCAAAAGCTGACGTTATCGTGACCAACCCGACCCACTATGCGGTGGCTCTGCAGTACGACGAAAACAAAATGAGCGCGCCTAAAGTCCTGGCGAAAGGTGCCGGGCTGATCGCTCAGCGCATTAAAGAAATTGGCAATGAAAACCGCATCCCGATGCTGGAAGCCCCCCCGCTGGCGCGTGCGCTGTACCGACATGCGGAAATTGGGCAGCAGATCCCCGGCCAGCTTTATTCTGCCGTGGCGGAAGTGCTGGCCTGGGTCTGGCAGCTGCGCCGCTGGCGCGTGGCGGGCGGCTTAATTCCGAAGAAACCTGAAAATCTGCCGGTGCCTGAGGCGCTGGACTTTGCAAACGAGAAGGACTCCGATGGCTAATCTGGCTGCGATGTTGCGCCTGCCGGGCAACATGAAATCTGGGCAATGGCAAATTCTTGCGGGACCGGTACTGATCCTGCTGATTCTGTCGATGATGGTGCTGCCGCTGCCGCCGTTTGTCCTCGACCTGCTGTTTACCTTTAACATCGCGCTGTCGATCATGGTGCTGCTGGTGGCGATGTTCACCCAGCGCACGCTGGACTTCGCGGCGTTTCCGACCATTCTGCTGTTTACCACTTTGCTGCGCCTCGCGCTAAACGTGGCTTCTACCCGTATCATCCTGCTCGAAGGGCATACCGGTGCGGCGGCGGCGGGTAAAGTGGTTGAAGCCTTTGGACACTTCCTGGTGGGCGGCAACTTCGCCATCGGTATCGTGGTGTTTATCATCCTCGTTATCATCAACTTTATGGTTATCACCAAGGGTGCGGGACGTATCGCCGAAGTCGGGGCACGTTTTGTGCTGGACGGGATGCCGGGGAAACAGATGGCTATCGATGCCGATCTGAACGCCGGGATCATTGGTGAAGAGGAAGCGAAAAAACGCCGTTCTGAAGTGACCCAGGAAGCTGACTTTTACGGTTCAATGGACGGGGCGAGTAAGTTCGTGCGCGGCGACGCCGTGGCCGGGCTTATCATCATGGTGATTAACGTGGTGGGCGGCCTGATGGTTGGGGTTATCCAGCACGATATGGCGATGGGAGCGGCGGCACAGAGCTATACGCTGTTGACCATCGGTGACGGCCTGGTCGCCCAGATCCCGGCGCTGGTGATTTCCACCGCTGCGGGCGTGATTGTTACCCGCGTGGCGACCGATCAGGATGTCGGTGAACAGATGGTGACCCAGCTGTTCAACAACCCGCGCGTAATGCTGTTGGCCGCTGGCGTGCTGGGGCTGCTCGGGATGGTGCCGGGTATGCCGAACTTTGTGTTCCTGCTGTTTACCGCCGCACTGCTGGGCCTGGCCTGGTGGATGCGTGGCCGCCAGATGGCCGAGCCGGAAGCACCTCAGCCGGTGAAGATGCCGGAAAATAATCAGGCCGTGGAAGCGACCTGGAATGACGTGCAGCTGGAAGATCCGCTGGGCATGGAAGTGGGTTATCGCCTGATTCCGATGGTGGATTTCCAGCAGGACGGCGAGCTGCTGGGCCGTATTCGCAGTATTCGTAAAAAATTCGCCCAGGAGATGGGGTTCCTGCCGCCGGTGGTGCATATTCGCGACAATATGGATCTGCCGCCCGCGCGCTACCGTATTTTGATGAAGGGCGTAGAAATTGGCAGCGGGGATGCCTACCCAGGCCGCTGGCTGGCGATTAACCCCGGCACCGCCGCAGGGACGTTACCGGGCGAGGCGACCATTGATCCGGCCTTTGGCCTGGCCGCCATCTGGATTGAGAGCGCGCTGAAAGAGCAGGCGCAAATTCAGGGCTTCACCGTGGTTGAAGCGAGTACCGTGGTGGCAACGCACCTGAACCACCTTATCGGACAGTTTGCGCCAGAGCTGTTTGGCCGCCAGGAAGCGCAGCAGCTGCTTGACCGCGTGACGCAGGAAATGCCTAAGCTGACGGAAGATCTTATCCCGGCGGTGGTGACGCTGACCACGCTGCATAAAGTGCTGCAAAACCTGCTTGAAGAGAAAGTGCCGATCCGCGATATGCGAACCATTCTGGAAACGCTGGCGGAGCATGCGCCTATTCAGAGCGATCCGCATGAGCTCACCGCCGTGGTTCGCGTGGCGCTGGGCAGGGCTATCACCCAGCAATGGTTCCCTGGCACCGGTGAAGTACAGGTTATCGGCCTGGATGCGTCTCTTGAGCGTCTGCTGCTGCAGGCGTTGCAGGGCGGGGGCGGCCTTGAACCGGGGCTGGCGGATCGCCTGCTGGAACAGACTCAGGATGCATTGCAGCGCCAGGAAATGCTGGGTGCACCACCGGTGCTGTTGGTGAACCATGCCCTGCGTCCGCTGCTGGCGCGCTTCTTACGCAGAACGCTGCCGCAGCTGGTTGTGCTCTCGAGCCTGGAGCTGTCCGACAACCGCAATATCCGCATGACGGCAACTATCGGAGCGAAATAAAGAATGAAAGCGTTACTTTTGATGCTGCTGGTGCCGTTTGGTGCCCTGGCGTTAGGTGAGGGCTCCTGGCAGGACAGCGGGATTGGCGTGACTCTCAGTAACCGGGGCGTAACGGCCTCGTCCCGGCCGTTGAAACCGATGCAGCCCGTCAGCGGCAGAATGACGCTGATAGCCTGGACCTACGTGCTGGATGGCCCGACGCCTGCGGGGCTGACCGTCAAACTTTGTTCGCCGACGAATTGCACCCCGCTTGAGGGTGCAAACGGCACCACGCGCGGGCTGATCAACACCGATGCAAATCAGCCGTTGCGCTTTGTCTGGGAAGTACCGGGCGGCGGTTCTATGTACCCGCCGCTGCGGGTACGCAGTAATCAGGTCATCGTTAATTACGTGCAGTAAGTCTCTCTCTTACCGGCCCGCGGGCTTCATCCGCTGGCCGACCTCTCGTTTTCCGCGTTAAACCCTTTTGTTTTATCAATCAGTGACTCATGCCCGGGGTCCCTTTGTATTTTTGCCATTTTCCGTTTGCCGTTGGCAGAAACGCAGAGGTATCACTGGCGCGATGCTTTTACCTTTAACCGTGTATTTACTCCCGGAGCGAGGAGCAGTCATCAGGGAGTCTCCGAAAAACCATAAGGGCTGACGGCGATGAGAACACGGAAGATTGGATTCACGAATTACCTGGCCTATGGCTCAGGCGACTTTTTAGGGGCAGGGACCACGGCGCTTACGGCGGCCTGGTTGCTCTATTTTTACACCACGTTTTGCGGGCTCTCTCCCATTGAGGCCACCTTTATTTTTGCTGCGGCCAGGGTACTGGATGCGCTGGTCAGCCCATTGATGGGCTTTCTTACCGATAACTTCGGTTCCACCCGGCTCGGCAAGCGATTCGGACGAAGGAAGTTCTTTATCCTGCTCGGCATTCCCTGCGTATTCAGCTATTCGTTGATGTGGGTAGGCAACATGGATTTCTGGTACTACCTGGTCACTTATCTGATCTTTGATGTCGTCTACACCATGATTCTGGTGCCGTATGAAACGCTGGTGCCGGAAATGACCGATGACTTTAAACAGAAAACCAAGTTTTCGGGCGCGCGGATTTCTATGGCACAAATGTCGGCGATACTTGCCTCTTTCCTGCCGGGCATACTGTTGACCCAGTTTGGCAAAGACAGCGCCATCTCCTTCTTCTATGCAAGCCTGGTGTTTTCCGTACTGTGCGCGCTGATGCTGACGTTTGTCTGGTGTTTTACCTGGGAGCGCCCACGCGAGGCGTGGACGGAAGCCGCGCTTCGGGCGGAAGCGGAGAAGCAGCAGCTAAGCCTCGGGCAAAGCCTCAACCGCCTGTTTGTTGAGCTGGGATCTACGCTGCGGATAAAGATTTTTCGCCAGCATCTGGGCATGTATCTTGGCGGCTATATTGCGCAGGATGTCTTTAATGCGGTCTTCACTTACTACGTCGTTTTCGTACTGATGCAGGAGGTCTCTTTTGCCTCGAATCTACTCGGCACCATGGCGATTTTTCAGTTTATCGCGGTTATCGCGATGATCCCGCTGTGCATCCGCTTTGGGCCCGCACCGTCTTACCGCATGGTTGTGGTGCTGTTTGGCATCAGCTCTCTTGCCTACGCGCTGCTTTACTATGCGGGGCTTAGCGATGTGTATGCACTGCTGCTGTTGGTTTCAGCCGTCGCCGGACTGGGGCGAGGAGGCATCAACTATGTTCCCTGGAATACCTACACCTACATTGCCGATGTGGATGAGGTGATAACCGGCCAGCGCCGGGAGGGGATTTTTGCCGGGATCATGACCCTGACGCGTAAAGCTTCGCAGGCAGGTGCGGTGATGCTGGTGGGCATCGTGATGCAAATGTCTGGCTTTGTCAGCGGGCAAAAAACGCAGCCTGAGGAGGTTAGCCACACCATTCTGATCATCCTGAGCGTGGGCACGCTGCTGGTGCTGGCCTGTGGGTTCCTTGTCTCCCTGCGCTTCAGGCTCAATCTACAAACCCACAGTACGCTGCGTGAAGAGACGGCCAAAATGCGTGAGTCTGGCAGCGCAATTCCACAGGCCAGCTCTCCGGAAGCTCGAGCGACGGTAGAAATGCTGGCCGGGATGCCGTTCGAAGCCCTTTGGGGCAATAACAACATTGGCTACCTCAACCGCAATAAGCCGCCTGCGTCAACGCTTCAGACCGATGCATCACCGAATTCAACATACCATGGAGGTTAATATCATGAAGGTTTGGCCCGTTAAGCACAGCCCGTTGTTACGTCAGCCTGAGCGTTTTATTGCCAGGGACGAACTGAAAGCGCTGATAGAGAAGGTGACCGATAATCTGGTCAATATTCAGGATGCAAGCGGTGAGTTTTTGCTGCGGCTGGATGATGGCAGGACGATCGATACCAAGGGCTGGGCCGGCTGGGAATGGACGCACGGGATCGGACTGTACGGGATCTGGCAGTATTACCGCCAGACGGGAGATACCTCGATGCGGGATATCATCGACGACTGGTTTACCGCGCGCTTTGCCGAAGGGGCGACCACCAAAAACGTCAACACAATGGCACCGTTTCTGACGCTGGCGTATCGCTATGAAGAAAGTCTGAATCCAGCGGATCTGCCCTGGCTTGAAAGCTGGGCCGAATGGGCAATGCATGAGATGCCGCGCACGGATTTTGGCGGGATGCAGCACATCACCCTGGCGGAGGAGAACCATCGGCAGATGTGGGATGACACGCTGATGATGACGGTGCTTCCGCTGGCGAAAATCGGCAAGCTGCTTGGGCGCAAAGCGTATGTGGAGGAGGCGACCTATCAGTTTTTACTGCACGTTCAGAACCTGATGGACAGGGAGAGCGGGCTGTGGTTTCACGGCTGGAGCTACGACGGCTGCCACAACTTCGCTCACGCACGTTGGGCACGGGGTAACAGCTGGTTGACTATTGTTATCCCGGACTTCCTTGAGCTGCTTGGTTTGCCTGAAACCAGCGCGGTACGCCGTTATCTGCTGCAGGTGCTGAACCGGCAGATAGAGGCGCTGGCGAAATGCCAGCATGAAACGGGCCTCTGGCATACCTTACTTGATGACCCCGATTCTTACCTGGAAGCCTCGGCGACGGCCGGTTTTGCCTACGGCATTCTCAAGGCGGCGCGAAAGCGCTACATCAGCGCAGACTATGCGGCAGTCGGAGAAAAGGCGATGCGCGGTATTGTGGCTAATATCTCGCCGGAAGGGGAGCTGCTGCAAACGTCGTTTGGCACCGGCATGGGCAGTAATCTTGAGTTTTACCGCCAGATACCGCTGACTTCTATGCCGTACGGCCAGGCGATGGCCATTCTGTGTATGACGGAATATCTGCGCGGCTATTACTGAGTCGCTTAAAAAAGAAAACCCGGCACGGTGGCCGGGTTTTTGTTTGTATAGCTGAAGAATTACATACGTTCTACGGTGTTGATACCCAGCGTATCCAGACCCAGCTTCAGCGTTTTCGCGGTGAGCAACGCCAGCTTCAGGCGGCTGTTGCGGGTCGCTTCATCGGCGGCGCTGAGAATCGGGCAGTGCTCGTAGAAGCCGGAGAACAGGCCGGCAACATCGTACAGATAGGCGCACATCACATGCGGCGTACCGTCGCGGGCAACCACATTCAGGGTCTCTTCAAACTGCAGCAGGCGGGCGGCCAGCTGAGCTTCACGGTCTTCGGTAATAACAACCTTCGCTTTCAGCAGTTCGGCTTCGTCGAGGTCGGCCTTACGGAACACGGACAGGACGCGGGTGTAGGCATACTGCATGTACGGCGCGGTGTTCCCCTCGAAGGCGAGCATGTTGTCCCAGTCGAAGATGTAGTCGGTGGTACGGCTCTTGGACAGGTCGGCGTACTTCACCGCACCAATACCTACCGCTTTCGCCAGATTTTCCAGTTCGTCTGCAGGCATATCCGGGTTCTTCGCCGCAACCAGACCGCGGGCGCGTTCCATTGCCTCATCGAGCAGGTCGGTCAGCTTCACGGTGCCGCCGGAGCGGGTTTTGAACGGCTTGCCGTCTTTGCCCAGCATCATGCCGAACATCTGGTGCTCCAGGGTAACGGACTCCGGCACGTAGCCAGCTTTACGCACGATGGTCCACGCCTGCATCAGGTGCTGGTGCTGGCGAGAGTCGATGAAGTAGAGCACGCGGTCGGCGTGCAGGGTTTCGTAGCGGTATTTGGCACAGGCGATGTCGGTGGTAGTGTAGAGGTAACCGCCATCTTTCTTCTGGATGATCACGCCCATCGGGTCGCCGTCTTTGTTCTTGAACTCGTCCAGGAATACCACGGTGGCGCCTTCGCTCTCTACCGCCAGACCTTTCTCTTTCAGATCCGCCACAATGCCAGGCAGCATTGGGTTGTAGAGGCTTTCGCCCATCACGTCATCGCGAGTCAGCGTCACGTTGAGGCGTTCGTAGGTTTTCTGGTTCTGCGTCATGGTGATGTCGACCAGCTTACGCCACATCTCACGGCAGTATTCATCGCCGCCCTGCAGCTTTACCACGTAACCACGGGCGCGCTCGGCAAAAACTTCGTCTTCGTCATAGTGTTTTTTGGCCGCGCGGTAAAACTCTTCCAGGTCGGCCAGCGCCATTTCGCCCGCGTTTTCCTGCTGCTGTTTTTCCAGGAACGCGATGAGCATGCCGAACTGAGTGCCCCAGTCGCCAACGTGGTTGGCACGGATGACCTTGTGGCCAAGGAACTCCAGGGTGCGCACGGCCGCGTCACCGATGATGGTGGAGCGAATGTGGCCCACGTGCATTTCTTTGGCAACGTTTGGCGCAGAGTAGTCGACGACGATAGTTTGCGGTTCAGACACGCTCACGCCAACGCGATCGGACGCCACGGCCTCATCAATGTTTTTCGCCAGAAATGCCGGGTCGAGGAAAATGTTGATAAAGCCAGGGCCGGCAATCTCAACTTTGCTGGCGATCCCGGTCAGATCGAGGTTAGCGATGACCTTCTCTGCAACCTGTCGCGGCGGCATGCCCAGCGTTTTAGCAACGGACATCACGCCATTGGCCTGATAGTCGCCGAACTGGACTTTTGCTGACTGACGAACCTGCGGTTCGCAGTCCGCTGGCGCACCTGCAGCAATCAGCGCCTGGCTGACTTTTTCTGAGAGAAGAGACTGAATATTCACCGGGATACCTTACAATTTGTACTGGGCAGCCACGTCAAGGGCCGCCTAAAAATGAGGAAAGAAACAGGGCGTGAGTATAACGTTATTTACGCTCCGACGTCAGCAAAAGCCTCGCTAGCGGGCGGTGCAATTATTATTAACGGCGCAATGAATAACCATTCATCGGCATTTGGCCCTGGCGGGGAGTTGGCGGCCTGCCAGGAACAGGGTAGATTACGCGGTTTCTAAAAAAGAGGATGGCGGCATGGCACACTGGCAGACGGTAGATGAACTGTATGATATTTCGGCAGATCTGCCGAGATTTACAAAAGCGTTAACAGAACTTGCCACCCGACTTGGGCTGGAGATTGCGCCCCTGGATGCCGATCACATTTCTTTGCGCTGCCACCAGAACGTGACCGCCGAACGCTGGCGTACAGGGCTGGAAAAATGCGGCACGTTGCTGAGTGAAAATATTATCAATGGCCGCCCGATCTGCTTATTCAAGCTCGACGAGCCGGTGTGCGTCGAACACTGGCGGTTTACGGTTGTAGAGTTGCCCTGGCCCGGGGAAAAACGTTACCCGCACGAAGGCTGGGAGCACATTGAGATTGTGCTGCCGGGCGAGCCAGAAATGCTTAACGCGCGGGCGCTGGACTTGTTGTCTGACGCCGGGCTGCGTGAAACGGGAATTTCGGTGAAAACCAGCGCCCCGAAAGGCGAACGCGAAAGATTGCCCAACCCAACGCTTGCGGTCACCGACGGTAAAGTGACCATCAAATTCCATCCCTGGAGCATTGAGCAGATCGTCGCCAGCGAACAGGGTGACTGATTAGCGTTGCTGCACCGCAGTTTGCAGGCGGCTAAGGGCTTCGGCAAGGACAGCGGCCGTACAGCCAAAGTTGATGCGGACAAACTGTTGCTCGCCAAAATCGATGCCGGGAGAAAAGCCCAGCCCGGCGTTGAAAAAGAATGCCGCCGGATTCTCTACGCCTAATCCGCTGGCATCAACCCAGCCGAGATAAGTGGCTTCCGGCGATATCATCGTTAAACCCGGCGTGGCATTCACGGCCTGCGTCAGCCGATCCCGGTTTGCGCGCAGATAAACCAGCAGCGCCTGCAGCCACGCCTCGCCGTCTCGCCATGCAGCTTCCGCCGCCGTCAGGGCAAGAATATCCACTTCCGGCACAATGCCCGCCCGCGAGGCTTTGAATTTGCGCCGCAGGTCAGGGTTGGGAATAACGGCCACCGAGGCGCCAAGCCCGGCAATATTAAAGGTTTTGGACGGGGATAGTAGCGTCACTGAACGCTGCGCTGCATCTTCACTTAAAGTCGCGAAGGGGATGTGCGTTACGCCGGGCTCAAGCAATAAGTCGCAGTGGATTTCGTCGGAACAGACAATTAACTCGTGCCGCTGCGCAAAGGCCAGATGCTGCTCTAGTTCACGACGGCGGTAAACCGTGCCGCCAGGGTTCTGCGGGTTACACAGCATCAGCAGTTTTTCATTGCCGGTCATGCCGGCCGTTAATGCCTCAAGCTCAAGAGTCCAGCGCTTTTCTGTGAGCCTGAGCGGTGCGTTAATCTGCGTACGCCGGGCAAGTTCGGATGCTTTACGAAACGGCGGGTATATCGGCGTCGGGGCTATCGTCGATTCAGAGGCGGCGGTAAAGGCTCGAACGCAGAGATTCATGCCGGAAACAACGCCAGGCAAAAAGACCAGCCATTCGGGTTTGATGCGCCACTGATAGCGGCTGGCGAGTCTTTCGGTCAGGACATCTATCAGTTCATGCGGGCGTTTGCCGTAGCCAAATACGCCGTGTCGGACGCGTGCCTGAAGTGCCTCAAGGATGCAGGGCGGGGAGCGAAAATCCATGTCAGCAACCCACATAGGCAGCACGTTTTCAGCAAATTTATTCCACTTCGAACTGTCGCTGTGACGCCTGTCGATCCATTCATCAAAATTGAATGCCATAGTACGCTACCTTTTTGTGGACCTCATTTAAGATTATCATTCAGTGACGGGGACACAACCGGCGAACTGCAGGTTTTATCAGGAGTAATCAATGGCTTTACTTGAAATATGCTGTTATGGAATAGATTGTGCTGTTACTGCAGAACAGGCCGGCGCGGACAGAATTGAACTCTGCTCGGCGCCTAAAGAAGGTGGGCTGACGCCGTCCGCTGGCGTGCTGCGCCAGGTTAGGCAGAAGGTATCGATCCCGGTGCACCCGATTATTCGCCCGCGCGGCGGTGATTTTTGCTACACCGACGGCGAATTTGCCACCATGCTTGAAGATATTGCGTTTGTGCGTGAACTCGGTTTCCCCGGGCTTGTTATCGGGATGCTTGATGTAGACGGCAATATTGATTTACCGCGAATGGAGCAGGTCATGCAGGCCGCTGAGGGCATGGCCGTGACGTTCCACCGGGCTTTTGATATGTGCCAGCATCCGCTGCAGGCGTTTGAGCAACTAGCGGCGTTAGGGGTAGCAAGGATCCTGACTTCAGGGCAGCAGCAAACGGCCGAAACGGGAATCTCACTTCTTCGGGAACTAAAACAGTATTCTCGTGCTCCAATTATTATGGCTGGCGCAGGCGTGCGTCTGAGCAACCTCGATAAGTTTGTTGCCAACGGTATTGAGGAGCTTCACAGCTCGGCAGGGCGCTCGGTGCCTTCTCCAATGCGCTATCGCAAAGCTGGCGTGTCGATGAGCGCCGATGCACAAGCCGATGAGTTTAATCGCTACTGCGTGGATGCAGACGTAGTAGCGGCCATGAAAAACGCGCTGGTGGACGCAAACCCGCCGCGCTGAAAGATTTCTACCGCGCATCATGTCGCCCAATATGATGCTTGCTCGTACCAGGCCCCGGCGTATTGCTGGGGCTTTTTTTATTTGTAACCAGCGATGCGTCGCGTAACCTTTCCTTCACTTTTTGTACACATTGTTTAACTTCGTTTGCCAGTCACTTACGTTACAAAACACCCTGGGGTGAATAATCCTCTCCGACAACTATCTATGTTAGAGGGAATTAAAAATGAAAAAAATAACTGCAACTGTCATCCTGGCTCTGTCATCCGTCTTTGCATCTGCCGCTTTTGCCGCACCGCTGCCCGAAGTGCTTAACAGCAGCCCGGCAGGACAGGAGCAAATTGGCGTCGTGTCCATTCGTGGCGTATCCGGCAGCACCGATGATGCCATCAACCGACTGCAGGTAAAGGCCGAGAAAATCGGCGGCAGCAAAATTAACATTACTGGCCTGGGCACGCCGGGCGACTCCAGCCTGTGGAGTGGCACCGCACAGGTTTATCGCTAAGCGATGGCGAAGATAAAAAACCCGGCAATCAGCGCCGGGTTTTTTGTTTGTGGATTATGGCTTGCGGGCCACCAGAACGGCACGAAGCGGGGCGGGGTAACCTTCAATGGTTTTGCCACTGTCATTTGGGTCGAGGAAATCGCCCAGCGATTCGGTGATCATCCACGACGTGCGGCGCTGTTCTTCCTGCGTGGTGACGCAGTGGTCGACAATTTTTACGTCGACAAAACCGCATTTCTCCAGCCAGTTTTTCAATGCCAGCGCGGACGGGATGTAGTAAACGTTGCGCATCTGAGCATAGCGCTCGCCCGGTACTAATACCGTATTTTCATCGCCTTCCACCACCAGCGTTTCCAGCACCAGTTCGCCTTCTTTGACCAGCTGATTCTTCAGCTGCCAGAGGTGATCCAGCGGCGAGCGGCGATGGTAAAGCACGCCCATCGAGAACACGGTATCAAAGGCGTTCAGCTCTGGAAGTTGCTCAATACCAAGCGGCAGAACGTGGGCGCGCTGATCGTTCCCAAGCAGCTTGCGCACCGCCTCAAACTGGCAAATAAACAGCTGCATCGGGTCAATGCCAACCGCCAGCTGCGCGCCTGCGCCAATCATGCGCCACAGGTGATAGCCGCTGCCGCAGCCCACGTCGAGAATGGTCCGCCCGGCAAGCGGCGAAATGTGCGGCAAGACGCGATCCCATTTAAGATCTGAGCGCCATTCGGTGTCGATATCTACGCCATACAGCGAGTAGGGCCCTTTGCGCCAGGGCATCAGGTTGCGGAGCAGCTTTTCAATGCCAAGCTGCTGGCCTTCGCTCAGCGGCATGGCGGACTCAGCGGTGACGCTGTGCAGGAGGTCCAGACGATGAGGCGTCATCTCCGGCAGATAGTTCACCGTGTTGTACCAGTGCTTGAACTGGCCGTGCAGGGATTCACGCTGCCAGTTGGCAATTTGCGCGGGCAGGGTTTCCAGCCACGGGGCCAGGTGGTTTTTTGCAATCAGCTGATAAAAATTACCGAAATCAATCACGCGACATCTCCGGACTTGACGGCTACCAGAGAGCCAAAGTTAAAGCACTGGAACCACAGTTCGGCGTGCTCAAAGCCCGCCTGTTTGAGGCGTTTTTTATGGGTTTCGACCGAGTCGGTCAGCATCACGTTTTCCAGCATGCTGCGCTTCTGGCTGATTTCCAGTTCGCTGTAGCCGTTGGCGCGCTTAAAGTCGTGGTGCATGTTAAACAGCAGCTCGCCAACTTCAGCATCTTCAAAGCTGAATTTCTCCGAAAGCACCAGTGCACCGCCCGGCCTCAGGCCCTGCCAGATTTTATTCAGCAACAGTTGACGGTCGTCGGGCTCGAGGAATTGTAGCGTGAAGTTCAGCACCACCATCGACGCATTTTCGATGGCGATATGGCGAATATCGCCTTCGATGACTTCGACGGGCGTTTGCGCTTTAAAGGCGTCAAGATGGCGGCGGCAGCGTTCGACCATGGCCGGGGAGTTGTCGACGGCAATGATTTTGCAGCCATCGTGATGAATGTTGCGTCGTACCGATAATGTTGCCGCGCCCAAAGAGCAGCCAAGGTCGTAAACCTGGCTGTGGGGCTGCACGAAGCGCTCCGCCAGCATGCCAATCATGGAGATGATATTGGAGTAACCTGGCACCGAGCGCTGGATCATATCGGGGAAGACTTCGGCTACCCGTTCATCAAAGGTCCAGTCGCCCAGTTTGGCTATCGGGGCGGAAAACAGCGTATCGCGGTCAGACATAACGTTAAATCCGGAAATTCGAAAGGGGCGTATTTTGCGTTAATGGAGCGAGAAAACCAACTCCCACGGCATATACCATAAGTTGGCCAGCACCATTAGCATCAGCGCGCACCAGGTGGCACTCATGCCGGAACGGCGCCAGCGGATCAGGCGATGATGGTATCCGTAGTAGTGCAGCAGGCGTCCGGCCAGCAGCATAATACCGCAAATATGCACCATCCAGGTTTCGGCGCCGTCCATCTCCATCAGCAGTAAAAGCAGCAGGGAAATGGGAATATATTCCACCGCATTACCGTGAATACGGATGGCGCTTTGGAGTTCACTAAAGCCGCCGTCGCCGTAGGAAACCCGGTACTGCATTCGCAGGCGAACAACGTCGAACGAAAACTTAATTAACAGCAGAGCAGCCAGCACCGCATACAGCGCGCTTACCATATTAACTCCATGTCGTAACAGTTACGGCTCACGCTATGATAGCTCGCAAGCGGAGTGCTGTCGCTAGCGCTCAGAAAAGTGTGGCCTGTTGCGGGATGGCGGGTGGAGCCCCTAATTCAGGAAAAACGTGCTGCAGCGCGGGCCACAGGGTATGAACCAGCTCCGGCGCCTGGGCAATGTCCGGGGTGTGGAGAAAAAGGTATGGCGTTGTTTTTGCCGTCCATTCAGGCAACTTTTTTAACCAGACATCAAACAGCTCGGCATTTTGCGTCATGTTGTCGCTGCCGATAAATCGCACCAGAGGATGGCTGGCCGTGACAATGGCATGCACCGGAACTTTGGGCTTTTTACGTTGGGCTTCCCGCACCGCCTCGTTGTGCGGCACGGCGCTGTGAATCGGGCGGCTGTCGAGAATGGCTCGATTCACTTTCCTGTCATGCAGGCCGCGATTCAATGCCTGTTCATCCGCACCTTTGTCGAAAAAGGCCGGGTGCCGGACTTCAACGCCATAGGTGAACTCCGCGGGCAATGCATCCAGAAAATTCCACAGCGCCGGGAGGTCGCCAGGCCCGAAAGTGGCCGGCAATTGAAGCCAGTATTGGCCTATTCTGCCCGCTAGCGGCGACATGCGGTCGAAAAACTCGGCGGTGAGGTCGCCGCAGTTGCGAAGGGCGGCGGTATGGGAAATGGTGGCGGGAAATTTAAAACAGAAGCGAAAACTGTCGCTAGTCATTTCCCGCCAGCGCTGTACGATTTCCGCTTTTGGCAGAGCGTACAGCGTGGTGTTGCCTTCCACACAGTTGAAGTGGCGGGCATAATCCTCCAGCGAAGTGATGCCCAGCCGGTTCCATTTCGGGTGCTGCCACTGGGGAAGGCCGATATAAATCATAGCGAAGCAATTATCTCGTCGGTGCTGCGAATGCGGGAGATACGCGGGAAGATGAACTTCAGGCTGTGATTATGCTGCTCGGCGCTGGCGGCGCTGCAGGCATCCTCAGCCAGAACCAACGAGAACCCCATTTCCCAGGCGTTACGTGCGGTGGACTCGACGCCAATATTGGTCGAAATACCGCAAAGGACGAGGGTATCGATGCCGCGGCGGCGCAGCTGTAGCTCGAGGTCTGTGCCGTAAAACGCTCCCCACTGGCGTTTGGTGACTTCAATGTCACTGTCTTTTTTACCGAGCGCGGCCGGGTAGCTCCACCAATTTTCAGGCAGGGCATGGCCCGGAGGTGCGGCATCAACAGGTTGTTTCAGGGCTTCTGCGTAATCGGCTGACCAGCCCACGCGCACCATCACCACCGGCGAACCGCTGGCGCGGAATTTCTCGGCCAGGCGCGCGGCACGAGCCACGACGTCGCTGGCGCTGTGGGGGCCACCGGCAAACGGTAAAATGCCGTCCTGCAGGTCAATCACCACCAGGGCAGTACGAGATGCGTTGAGTTGTGTCATTGTGACTCCGGTTAACATTGGGGTTAAGGGTCAATACCTTACGCTGGAAGCCAGGTTGCTGAGTTTACAAATTTTGTTAATTTTTGTGAGAATCTGCAATACCGGCGCTGCGATTCGCGCCAGTCGGCGGTTTCGGGGTTATCGCCAGCCATTATTTCCAGTATAATAGCCCCCTTTTTTCATCCAGTTGTGACAGTCGAAATAGCTGCCACCAAAGCGCCTGCCGTCGCAGGTGGCGGGTTGCGTGCAGCTGATTAAGGGATATCTCATGCGTACAGTATATTGCGGGCAGCTCAATCAATCCCATGTGGGACAGCAAGTAACGCTTAGTGGGTGGGTCAATCGTCGCCGTGACCTCGGTAGCCTTATCTTTATTGATATGCGCGATCGTGAGGGCATCGTGCAGGTGTTTTTCGACCCGGACCGTCAGGAAGCGTTCCAGCTCGCCTCTGAACTGCGTAATGAGTTCTGTATTCAGGTTGTTGGCACCGTGCGTGCTCGCGACGAGCGCAACGTTAATAAAGATATGGCGACCGGCGAAGTGGAAGTGTTTGCCACCGAACTGACCATCATTAACCGCTCTGACGTGCTGCCGCTGGACTCCAACCACGTTAATACCGAAGAAGCGCGCCTGAAGTACCGTTACCTGGATCTCCGTCGTCCAGAAATGGCTCAGCGCCTGAAAACTCGCGCAAAAATTACCAGCTTCGTGCGCCGCTTTATGGACGACCACGGTTTCCTCGATATTGAAACCCCAATGCTGACCAAAGCTACGCCAGAAGGTGCACGTGACTATCTGGTGCCTTCCCGCGTCCATAAAGGTAAATTCTACGCGCTGCCGCAGTCTCCTCAGCTGTTCAAACAGCTGCTGATGATGTCCGGCTTTGACCGCTACTATCAGATCGTGAAATGTTTCCGCGACGAAGACCTGCGCGCCGACCGTCAGCCAGAATTTACCCAGATCGACGTTGAAACGTCCTTCATGACCGCGCCACAGGTGCGTGAAGTGATGGAAGACCTGGTGCGCAAACTGTGGATCAACACCATTAACGTTGACCTGGGCGACTTCCCGGTGATGACTTTCGCCGAAGCTGAGCGCCGCTACGGCTCCGACAAGCCGGACCTGCGTAATCCGCTGGAGCTGGTGGATGTGGCTGACCTGGTCAAAGACGTAGAGTTTAAGGTCTTCTCCGGCCCGGCAAACGACGCCAAAGGCCGCGTTGCCGCACTGCGTGTGCCGGGTGGCGCACAGATCAGCCGTAAACAGATTGACGACTACGGCAAGTTCATCGAAATTTACGGCGCTCGCGGCCTGGCGTACATCAAGGTTAACGAACGTGCGAAAGGCATCGAAGGGATCACCAGCCCGGTCGCCAAGTTCCTGAACGCGGATATCGTGGAAGCTATCCTGGCTCGTACCGGCGCAGCCGACGGCGACATGATCTTCTTCGGCGCGGACAGCAAGAAAGTGGTTGCCGACGCTCTGGGCGCACTGCGTCTGAAAATCGGTAAAGATTTGCAGTTAACCGATGAGAAAAAATGGGCGCCGCTGTGGGTGGTTGACTTCCCAATGTTTGAAGACAACGGCGAAGGCGGCCTGACCGCGATGCACCACCCGTTCACCGCGCCAAAAGACATGACGCCGGAACAACTGGCTGCTCAGCCGGAAACCGCGATTGCCAACGCCTACGATATGGTTATCAACGGCTACGAAGTGGGCGGTGGCTCCGTGCGTATTCACAACGGCCAGATGCAGCAGACCGTGTTCGGCATTCTGGGCATTAACGAGCAGGAACAGCGCGAGAAATTCGGCTTCCTGCTGGACGCGCTGAAGTACGGTACGCCGCCTCATGCGGGCCTGGCGTTTGGTCTGGATCGCCTGACCATGCTGCTGACCGGCACCGACAACATCCGTGACGTTATCGCCTTCCCGAAAACCACGGCTGCCGCCTGTCTGATGACCGAAGCGCCAAGCTTCGCTAACCCGGCTTCGCTTGCCGAGCTGGGGATTGAAGTCATCAAAAAGGCAGAGAAAAACTGATGCCTTATAAGCGTCCCGTTTCGGTTCTGGTGGTCATTTACGCAGAAGATACGAAGCGGGTGCTGATGTTACAGCGGCGCGACGATCCTGATTTTTGGCAGTCGGTCACCGGCAGCCTTGAAGAAGGGGAAAGCGCGCTGCATGCCGCCCGGCGTGAAGTAAAGGAAGAGGTCGCTATCGACGTGCTCAATGAGCCGCTGCCGTTAGTTGACTGCCAGCGCCGGGTGGAGTTTGAGATATTTACTCATTTGCGTCATCGCTATGCGCCGGGGATCACGCGCAATACGGAATCGTGGTTCTGTCTTGCGCTGCCTCATGAACGCCAGATTACGATTACCGAACATCTGGCCTGGAAATGGGTGCCCGCCGAAGAGGCGGCCCTGATGACCAAGTCATGGAGCAACCGGCAGGCGATTGAAGAGTTTGTAATTGATGCCGCCTGATAGAGGCGCTTTTGGAGATTGTTATGGCAGGTCATAGTAAGTGGGCCAACACGAAACACCGCAAAGCGGCACAGGATGCCAAGCGCGGTAAGATTTTCACCAAAATTATTCGCGAGCTGGTAACGGCTGCCCGTCTGGGCGGCGGTGATGCAGGGTCTAACCCGCGTCTGCGCGCCGCTATCGATAAAGCGCTGTCGAACAACATGACGCGCGACACCCTGAACCGTGCGATTGCACGCGGCGTGGGCGGCGATGATGATGCGAACATGGAAACCATCATTTATGAAGGTTACGGCCCTGGCGGCTCTGCCGTGATGGTGGAATGCCTGAGCGACAACCGTAACCGTACCGTTGCCGAAGTGCGTCACGCGTTCAACAAATGCGGCGGGAATCTGGGCACCGACGGCTCCGTTGCTTATTTGTTCACCAAGAAAGGGGTTATCTCCTTCGAAGCAGGTGACGAAGATCAGATCATGGAAGCTGCGCTGGAAGCGGGTGCTGAAGACGTCGTGACCTTCGACGACGGCGCTATCGACGTTTACACCGCATGGGAAGAGATGGGCGCGGTGAAAGATGCGCTGGAAGCAGCGGGCCTGAAGGCGGACAACGCAGAAGTTTCCATGATCCCTTCCACCAAAGCAGACATGGATGCGGACACCGCGCCTAAGCTGATGCGTCTGATCGACATGCTGGAAGATTGTGATGACGTGCAGGAGGTTTACCACAACGGTGAGATCTCCGACGAGGTGGCGGCTACCCTTTAATGGCGCAGCCAATATCTGACCTGTACTCAGGAGACGCGTGATGGCGATTATTCTCGGCATCGACCCGGGATCGCGCGTCACCGGTTACGGCGTTATCCGCCAGACCGGGCGGCAGTTGACCTATCTGGGCAGCGGCTGTATCCGAACGCAGGTTGCCGACTTGCCCTCGCGTCTGAAGCTTATCTACGCGGGGGTGAGCGAAATCATTACCCAGTTCCAGCCCGAGTATTTTGCCATCGAGCAGGTGTTTATGGCGAAAAATGCGGATTCCGCGCTTAAGCTGGGGCAGGCGCGCGGCGCGGCCATTGTCGCAGCGGTGAATGCTGATCTACCGGTGTTTGAGTACGCGGCACGTCAGGTAAAGCAAACCGTGGTGGGCATAGGCAGCGCGGAGAAAAGCCAGGTGCAGCACATGGTGCGCACGCTGCTGAAGCTCCCGGCCAACCCGCAGGCTGATGCGGCGGATGCGTTGGCTATCGCCATTACGCATTGCCATGTGACGCAAAACTCGGTCCAGATGAGCGAATCGCGGCTTAATTTGGCGCGAGGGCGATTAAAATAATTAAGGCTGGATATCTATCCAGCCTTTTTTATATCATAGCGTTACTTTTTCGCGCATCAACGTAAATACGCAGGAGCACATTGTGATAGGTCGACTCAGAGGCATCGTTCTGGAAAAGCAGCCCCCATTGGTATTGCTGGAAACCAACGGCGTGGGTTACGAAGTGTATATGCCGATGACCTGCTTCTATGAGCTGCCGGACATTGGCAAAGAGGCGGTGGTGTTCACTCAGTTCGTGGTGCGTGAAGACGCTCAGCTGCTTTACGGGTTTAACAATAAGCAGGAGCGGACGCTGTTCCGTGAGCTGATTAAAGTGAACGGCGTGGGGCCAAAACTGGCGCTGGCTATTCTCTCCGGGATGTCGGCTCAGCAGTTCGTGAATGCCGTCGAGCGCGAAGAAATTGGCTCCCTTATCAAGCTGCCGGGCGTGGGTAAGAAAACCGCCGAGCGCCTGATTGTGGAGATGAAAGACCGCTTCAAAGGCATGCATGGCGACCTGTTTACCCCTGCAGCCGATCTGGTGCTAACCTCGCCGGATAACGGCCAGGCCGACGATGCCGAGCAGGAAGCCGTTGCTGCCCTCGTTTCTCTGGGCTATAAACCACAGGAAGCCAGCCGCATGGTCAGCAAAGTGGGCCGTGCCGGTGCCGACAGCGAAACCCTGATCCGCGAAGCGCTCCGCGCGGCGCTATGAGGTAGAGGATGATTGAAGCAGACCGCCTGGTATCCCCAGGAAATATCACCCAGGACGAGTTAATCGATCGTGCCATTCGCCCAAAGCTGCTCGAAGAGTATGTCGGGCAGCCGCACGTGCGCTCGCAGATGGAAATCTTCATTCAGGCGGCCAAGCTGCGCGGCGATGCGCTCGATCATCTGCTGATTTTTGGCCCACCGGGGCTGGGGAAAACCACCCTGGCTAACATCGTGGCCAACGAGATGGGCGTGAATTTGCGAACCACCTCCGGCCCGGTGCTGGAGAAAGCTGGCGATCTGGCGGCAATGCTAACCAATCTTGAGCCTCACGACGTACTGTTTATCGATGAGATCCACCGCCTTTCCCCGGTGGTGGAAGAGGTGCTGTATCCGGCGATGGAAGACTATCAGCTGGATATCATGATTGGCGAAGGCCCGGCTGCCCGTTCGATTAAAATCGATCTCCCTCCGTTCACTCTGATTGGCGCGACCACCCGCGCGGGCTCCCTGACTTCGCCCTTGCGCGACCGTTTCGGGATTGTGCAGCGGCTGGAGTTTTATCAGGTGGCCGACCTGCAGCATATTGTCGGGCGCAGCGCCAGCGTGCTTGGGCTGGAGATGAGCGATGATGGTGCTCTGGAAGTTGCCCGCCGCGCTCGCGGTACGCCGCGTATTGCCAACCGCTTACTTCGCCGCGTTCGCGACTTTGCTGAAGTAAAGCATGACGGGGCGATTACTGCCGAAGTAGCAGCGCAGGCGCTGGACATGCTGAATGTGGATAGCGAAGGGTTTGATTACATGGATCGCAAGCTGTTGCTGGCGGTGATCGACAAGTTCCTCGGTGGCCCGGTTGGGCTGGATAACCTTGCCGCCGCTATCGGCGAAGAGCGAGAAACCATTGAGGACGTGCTGGAGCCGTTCCTGATTCAGCAGGGCTTTCTGCAGCGAACGCCGCGCGGGCGTATTGCCACGCCGCGGGCCTGGACGCACTTTGGGATTGTCCCTCCGGCTCAGCCGTGAATATTCCGCAATAAAAAAGGCGCCTCAGGGCGCCTTTTTCGTGTCTACGTGAGGTTTAAGCCGGCTGCTTTTTAGCCATGCTAAGAATAAACAGCGCGGCGGCGGCCAGCACTACGGATGGACCTGCCGGAGTATCGTAAAGTGCCGAGAAAGCCAGCCCGCCGGTGACGGCAATCATACCAATGAGAACCGCAAAGCCCGCCATTTGTTCCGGCGTTCGGGCGAAGCGCCGCGCGGTTGCGGCCGGTATAATCAGCAGTGAGGTAATGATGAGTGCCCCGACGAATTTCATTGCAACACCGATGGTGAGGGCGGTCACCAGCATCAACAGCATTTTCACTCGCTGAAGATTGACGCCGTCCACGTGGGCAAGGTCCGGGCTGATGGTCATCGCCAGCAGGCTACGCCACTGCCAGGCCAGTACGCCAAGCACCACGGCCACGCCAGCGGCAATGGAGATAATGTCCGACGGCGTGACTGACAGTAAATCGCCGAAAAGGTAAGCCATGAGATCGACGCGGACGTTAGACATCAGGCTGACCACCACCAGACCGAGCGACAGGGCGCTGTGCGCCATAATACCCAGCAGAGTATCAATGGCGAGGTGAGGGCGTTTCTCCAGCCAGACCAGGCCAATAGCAAGTAACAACGTCACTGCGATAACGGCATAAAAAGGGTTCACATTGAGCAGCAGACCAAACGCGACGCCCAGCAATGAGGCGTGAGCCAGCGTATCGCCAAAATAAGACATCCGACGCCAGACCACAAAAGAGCCCAGCGGCCCTGCCGCACAGGCGAGCAAAATCCCGGCCAGCCAGCCGGGCAACAACAATTCAAGCATTACTGTCCATTCCCTCTGCGCAGAACGATGCGACCCTGCAGATCGTGACGGTGGTTATGATGGTGGCGATAAATGCCCAGTTGTTCGGCACCGATGGGCCCAAACATCGAGATAAACTCAGGATGGGTGGAGACGACTTCTGGCGTACCGGAGCAGCAAATATGGTGGTTCAGGCACAGCACCTCATCGGTTTTGGCCATGACGAGGTGCAGATCATGAGAAACCATCAGCACCGCGCAGTTCAGCTCATGGCGAAGCTGGTCAATCAGATTATAAAGCGCGAGCTGGCCGTTGACGTCCACGCCCTGGGTGGGTTCATCCAGTACCAGCAGGTGAGGCTCATTCAACAACGCTCGCGCCAGCAGAACGCGTTGGTTTTCACCGCCAGAGAGCTTCTGCATTGGCGCATCTATCAAATGAGCAGCCTGCACGCGTTTAAGTGCCGGGAGAATGTCGGCTTTTTTCACTCCCGGACGCAGGCGCAGGAAACGACTAACCGTGAGCGGCAGCGTGGCGTCCAAATGAAGTTTTTGCGGCACGTAGCCAATGCGCAGATGCTGGTCGCGCTTGATGACACCCTGATCGGGTGTGACCAGCCCAAGCACGACACGCACTAAGGTGGATTTACCGGCACCGTTAGGCCCCAGCAACGTAAGAATACGGCCGGGCTTTAGCGCAAGTGAGATATCAGCCAGCACGCGTCGCTGGCCAAAAGAGACCGAGATATTTTCCAGTTCAACCAAATTTGTCATGGCAATTTCAGGGGTTGCATAAGTTAGCGGATGTTATAATATCACAATTATTCTGATTTCCACGATGATAAGTTGCATTATGTTACATAAAAAGACACTTCTTTTCGCTGCATTTTCCGCTGCCCTCTGGGGCTCTGCCGTCACCAACACCAACGCCGCCGTTGTGGCGTCCATCAAGCCTCTGGGCTTTATCGCTTCAGCCATTGCCGACGGGGTGACTGGCACAGAAGTATTACTGCCTGATGGCGCCTCTGAGCACGACTATGCACTTCGTCCGTCCGATGTAAAACGCTTACAGGGCGCGGACTTAGTTGTATGGGTTGGGCCAGAAATGGAAGCTTTCATGCAGAAGTCTGTGCGTCAGCTTCCCGAGCAAAAACAGCTTGAGCTGGCGGCGCTTGCCGGCGTGAAACCGCTGCTCATGAAAGGCGGTGACGACGACGACCATGAGCACGGCGATGAACATGGCCATGGCGCAAAGAGTGACGCAGATCACCATCACGGTGAATACAACTTGCACATTTGGCTCTCCCCAGAAGTAGCGCGGCTGTCGGCGGTTGCAATCCACGATAAATTAGTGGAACTTATGCCCGAAAATCGAGCCAAACTTGACGCCAACCTGAAAGATTTCGAGTCAGGCTTAGCCGACGCCGATAAACAGGTGGGTTCCGTGCTGGCACCGCTGAAAGGAAAAGGGTATTTCGTTTTTCATGACGCCTATGGCTACTTTGAAAAACAGTACGGTTTAACGCCGCTTGGCCACTTTACCGTTAACCCTGAAATACAGCCTGGTGCGCAGCGTTTACATGAAATCAGAACACAGTTGGTTGAGCATAAAGCGGTTTGCGTTTTTGCTGAGCCACAATTCAGGCCAGCGGTAATTAACGCCGTTGCCAGAGGCACTAACGTTCGCTCCGGCACCTTAGATCCTCTGGGAATTGAAGTCGCATTGGGTAAAAACAGCTATATGCAGTTTATGACCGGACTTGCGAACCAGTATGCGAGCTGCCTGAAAGGAGATTAACGAGGAAGTGAATACGTGCAACAGATAGCCCGCTCTGTCGCCATGGCATTTGACAATTTATCACGGCCCCATCGCGTTATGCTGGGGTCGCTTACGGTTCTCACTCTGGCGGTCGCGGTATGGCGACCGTCAATTTACCATCCGCAGTCCAGTCCGATAATCAAGACCATCGAACTTCAAAAAAGCGAAATACATTCGCTGCTGCCGGAAGCCAGCGAACCCCTCGACCAGTCCCCGGACGCCGAAGATGACACCCTGCCTCAGGATGAGCTGGATGATAAAACCTCCGGCGAAGCGGGCGTTCATGAATATGTCGTCTCCACAGGCGATACGCTAAGCAGCATTCTGAATCAGTACGGCATCGATATGGGCGACATCAGCCAGCTCGCTTCCGCTGATAAAGACCTGCGAAACATGAAAATTGGTCAGCAGCTTTCCTGGACGCTTAACGCAGACGGCGATTTGCAGCGTCTGACCTGGGAAATGTCGCGCCGCGAAACGCGCACTTACGATCGCACTGATAACGGTTTCAAAATGAGCAGCGAAACCCAGCAGGGCGATTGGGTTAACAGCGTGCTGAAGGGCACGGTGGGGGCAAGTTTTGTTTCCAGCGCACGTGATGCCGGTTTGACTAGCGCAGAAATCAGTTCTGTTATCAAAGCCATGCAGTGGCAGATGGACTTCCGCAAGCTGAAGAAGGGCGATGAATTCTCCGTGTTGATGTCCCGCGAAATGCTGGACGGCAAGCGTGAGCAGAGCCAACTGGTCGGCGTGCGCCTGCGCAGTGACGGAAAAGATTATTACGCTATCCGTGCGGAAGACGGCAAGTTTTACGATCGCAACGGGTCGGGCCTGGCCAAAGGCTTTATGCGTTTCCCAACCGTGAAGCAGTTCCGCGTTTCCTCTAACTTCAACCCTCGTCGTCTTAACCCGGTGACCGGCCGCGTCGCGCCGCACAAAGGCGTTGATTTTGCGATGCCACAGGGAACACCTGTACTGGCTGTCGGGGATGGTGAAGTGGTAATGGCGAAGCGCAGCGGGGCCGCAGGTTACTTTGTGGCTATCCGCCATGGCCGGACTTATACCACCCGTTACATGCACCTTAAGAAGCTGCTGGTGAAACCTGGACAGAAAGTGAAGCGCGGTGACCGTATTGCACTGTCTGGCAATACCGGGCGTTCTACCGGCCCGCATCTGCATTACGAAGTGTGGATCAACCAGCAGGCGGTTAACCCGCTGACGGCCAAACTGCCGCGTTCTGAGGGCCTGACCGGCTCCGATCGCAGTGATTACCTGGCGCAGGTTAAAGACGTACTGCCGCAGCTGCGTATCGACTGATTTTTCCCTTCGACGAAAAGCCGGTTCTTGTAACCGGCTTTTTCTTTTGTCTGCTGGCCGCAGCCCCGCTAAAATAACGATAAATTTGTCTCGCCAGACTGCTGGCGAACTACTGAGAGCCGCATGGAAAAAGCAAAAAAAAACCACAGTGAGTTTATCCCTGAATTTCAAAAAGCCTTTTTGCACCCGCGTTACTGGGGCGCATGGCTTGGCGTTGGCGCTTTTGTCGGGCTGGCGCTTCTTCCTCCGGGACTCCGGGATCCTTTGCTGGGGAAAATTGGGCGCTTAGCGGGGCGCCTGGGCAAAAGCGCCAGACGCCGGGCACAAATTAACCTGCTTTACTGCTTCCCGGATTTACCGGAAGCCGAGCGTGAATCAATCATCGATCGCATGTTCGCCACGGCGCCGCAGGCGATGGTGCTAATGGCGGAGTTGGGGCTGCGTGACCCGAAAAAGGTCATGGCTCGAGTGGACTGGCACGGCAAAGAGATAGTGGACGAGATCCGGGCGAAAGGGGAGAACGTGATTTTCCTCGTGCCGCACGGCTGGGCCGTCGATATTCCGGCCATGCTGATGGCCTCTGAAGGCCAGAAAATGGCGGCGATGTTCCACAACCAGGGCAACCAGCTGTTTGACTATGTCTGGAATACGGTGCGCCGTCGCTTTGGCGGCCGGATGCATGCCCGCAACGACGGGATCAAACCGTTTATCAGTTCCGTTCGCCAGGGCTATTGGGGTTACTATCTTCCCGATCAGGATCATGGCCCAGAACACAGCGAATTTGTCGATTTCTTTGCGACCTACAAAGCAACTCTCCCGGCCATTGGGCGCCTGATGAAAGTGTGTCGTGCCCGCGTGATCCCGCTGTTCCCGGTTTATAACAGCGACACTCACCGGCTGGATATTTTTATCCGCCCGCCGATGGATGATCTGCTCGACGCCGATGACCATACCATCGCCCGCCGGATGAACGAAGAGGTGGAATTGCTGGTGGGCCCGCATCCGGAGCAATATACCTGGATCCTCAAGCTCCTGAAGACCCGTAAAGAGGGCGAGATAGAGCCTTACTGCCGGGATGAGCTGTACCCGAAAAAGAAAAAATAGCGCATATTGCGTAATGGAAAACCGCGCCACTGTCTTTCACGGGCGCGGTTTTTTTCACCCTTTCACCAGCACCGGATCGTTGTTCCACAGCGCCGGGAAGAGCTGTTTAAGCTGTTCGACTTTCGGGATGTCGTTGATCGCGATGTAAGGGTAGCTTGGGTTGTCGTGCAGGAAATTCTGGTGATATTTCTCTGCCGGGTAGAACTGCGCATGTTCTTCAATCGTGGTGACCAGCGGCGCACTAAACCTATGGCTGGCGTTAAGCTGCGTGATATACGCTTTGGCCACCTTCGCCTGTGATTCGCTGAGCGGAAAAACGGTAGAACGGTATTGCGTTCCGTAATCCGGCCCCTGGCGGTTTAGCTCCGTGGGGTTGTGCGCGACGGAAAAGAAGACCTGTAATAGCTGACCATAGGTCACTTTGGCTGGATCAAAGATAACCTGCACGGATTCGGCGTGCCCGGTCATCCCCATGCTGACCGTCTCATAATTCGCCGTCCGTGCTTTACCGCCCGTATAGCCAGATATTGCGCTGGTCACGCCTTTAACATGCTGAAAGACGCCCTGAACACCCCAGAAACACCCCCCGGCAAAGACGGCGGTTTCAAGATGTTGGCCCGTGGGCGACTCATCCTGCAGTGGTGCAGGGATCGCCACCGCACGTTCGGGTTCGGACCAGGCCGTATTCTGAAAGACAAGTGCAGCAACGATAAGTGCAGGCGCGCTGAACAACGCTACCCGGCGTTTGGTGGATGAAAAGAGTGTCGGTTTCATCGTAATGCTCCCCGGTTAACCGAACGTGAAGGCATAGGCGTTCACGCCCGGATCTTCAAATTCAATACTGAACGTGTGTTCGCCGCTGCCGCTCGACTGGCGAATCAGCTGGTAAAGGCGCTGTTCCGTCACCGTGCCGCTGCCGTCCGGGGCAACATCTGAACCGTGAACGCTGCCGGGCGCCTGGTCGTCGATTGTGACTTTAAAACGCACCGGCTTGCCTGCTGTGCCAGGGCCGAGAACGAGGTGCAGATCGCGAGCATGAAACTGGTAAACAATGCGGCCATTCGGGCGATTAAGCGTGATGTTCTCCCCGCCGATGGTCCAGTTACCTTCGAGTCCCCAGCTGTCCAGCGGCAGTGCGGAAGGCTTTTTGTAGTCTGTCGGTTTATCTCCGGTGACTTCGCCAGAGGCAAAGTTCTGCGCCCGCATATAGCCGAGGTAGGTTTCTGGAGAGATGTCATTCTGGCCGCTGGCCGCCTGCTCTACGCCGCTGGCAGAAACGGTGCTGATGCCGCTGTTAACATTTTTAGCGCCTGCCTGGCGCAGCAGCTCCTGAATAACGCGTTCAGATTGCGCATAGTCGCCTTCGCCAAAGTGCTCGTAGCGAATATGGCCGCTGGCATCAATAAAGTAATGTGCTGGCCAGTACTGGTTATTGAACGCCCGCCAGATACTGTAATCGTTATCAATGGCGATGGGATAAGTGACGCCCAGTTTCTTCGCTTCTTTGGTCACGTTATTGACGTCACGCTCAAAAGCGAACTCCGGCGCGTGGACGCCAATCACCACCAGGCCCTGGTCGCGGTATTTTTCGGCCCAGGCTTTCACATACGGTAAAGAACGCAGGCAGTTAATGCAGGAGTAAGTCCAGAAATCGACGAGGACGACTTTGCCTTTCAGCGATTCAGCAGTCAGTGGTGGCGAGTTTAGCCACTGCGTCGCACCGCTCAACGAAGGCATCACGCCAGCATCGGTCAACGTTGGAATGGTGTCGTCATCTGACGTTTTCACCACGGAGGCGGGCGTGGGGGCATTGGCCGTGGTGCTGTCTGGAGAGAGGCGTTTCACCAGCGCTTGTTCGATGCCGCCGGTTGACGCTGTAGAAAGTCGGGCCAGGACGCCGGTATCTAAGCCAAAAGAAATAGCGACGACGCCCAGTAACATCCCTGCGCCCAGAATTCGACGGATCCATTCCCCTACGCCCAGAGAGCGTTTCATGGCGCTGAATACTTTGCCACCGATCAAAAGCGCCAGCGCCAGCGAGGTGGCCGCACCTGCGGCATAAGACAACAGCAACAGCGTAGAGCCTACATTTGCCCCCTGCAGGGCCGCACCGGTCAACACCAGTCCCAGAATGGGACCTGCGCAAGGCGCCCAAAGCAGCCCGGTTGCAATACCTAGTAAAAATGAAGCGCCTGGACCCGCTGGCTGGCCCGGAGCCACGCGGTTAGACAGCGAGTTACCCGCGTTAACCAGAGGGTGCATGACGCGCTCAGCCAGGCGAGGGAATAGCAGCGTGATACCAAACACTGCCATCAACACTAATGCCACGCCGCGGCCATATTGGTTGGCCGCGACGACCCAGCCACCGCCGACGGCTGCCAGAGTTGCGAATAACGTGAACGTTATCGCCATGCCCGCCAGAAGCGGCAGCCCTGTGCGGACAAACGGCTGGTCGGATCGTGCAAAAACAAACGGCAGTACCGGCAGGATACAAGGGCTGGCGATGGTTAACAGGCCGCCCAGATAAGCAAGAATAATGACCAGCATCATGATGTTCCTGTATCAGAGTGAGAACGGAGAGCCGGGCGGAAAGACGGAGCTCCTCATGTATTTATGCCTGCACTTTATAAAAAGAATACTTACTAAATCCTCCTCAAGAGTTAACAATTTCGTGATAACTCTCGAGGCGGCGGGAGGGCAAGAGCCTGTTCGTGTGAAACGGCCTGGGGGCGGAGGGGTCAGGGTTGTGGGCGGTGGCGCAGGGCGAGAAGAAACACCGGCACGCCGATCAGCGCCGTGATGACGCCGGGAGGCAGTTCCCTCGGAGCAAATAGCGTGCGCGCCAGCGTGTCGGAAGCCAGCGTCAGCAGCGCGCCAAAGAACACGCTGGCGGGTAAAACCCACTGGTGGCGATGGCCGAACATCAGCTTTGCCAGGTGTGGAACGGTCAGACCGACAAAGCCAATCGCCCCACAAAAGGCGACCATCGTGGCGGTTAATACCGTCATGGAGAGGTAGAGCCACATTTGCAGCGCGGCTACGTTAACGCCCAGCCCCTGAGCGGCAACGTTACCCAGCGCCATGACGTTTAGCGTCGGGGACAGTGCCAGACAAAATGTGCCGATAACAAACAGTGCGCCGCTGCAAATCGCGACCTGCTGCCAGGTGGCCTGACCAAACGCGCCAAGCAGCCAGAAGGTAAAGCCACGTGAGGTGGTGGCGTCCGTTTGCCAGAAAACAATCAGCGAGGTGAAGGCGCTCAGTAACTGCCCCACGGCCACGCCCGATAGCATAAATCGCGCTGGCTGCGTCACGGCCCGGCCAGCCATCAGCACAACCAGAGCGAATGCGGTCAGCGCCCCGATAAACGCGCCGGAGGGCATGGCTATGAGCAGCGGCTGGACGCCGAGCGCAATAATGAGCACGGCGCCCAGACCGGCGCCGGAAGAGATGCCGAGCAGCCACGGGTCAGCCAGCGGGTTACGGGTTAATGTCTGTAGCACGGCGCCAGCCAGCGCCAGCCCACCGCCGCAGGCCATCGCCAGCAGCGCCCTGGGCAGTCGCAGCGACCAGACGATTTTCTGATACAGGGCCAGCACGGGATCCTCTGCGGGACGCGGATTCAGGAGCTGAATCACTTCGCTCAAGGATAATGTGACTGCCCCGTAGCGCAGGCTATAAATCAATCCTAGCAAAGTGACGATGGCACACAGCAGCAGGCGCAGCGGCTTCACGCACTTATTTCCAGCCGGCAATCAGGTAATCGTCCATAAGCTGCCACAGCGTGCCTGTTTCGCTGAAACCAGCCTGACTCAGGCTTGCCAGTTGAAAGGCCACCGTTGTCGGCGGGGGAACCAGGCGCCCCGCGAACACGGCTTCCCGGGCCGGAATCAGCCTGGCGATGTCCTCTATCTCTTTAGCGAGGGTAAACCACGCCTCCCAGTCCACGGCACCGTGAGCCCAGGCCCGCTGCTGAGTTTGGGCATCGTGGCGCTCGCTGATCGCTTTCTTGTGGAGGTCCGCGGGGTTAAAACGCTGGTGATCGGCATTCAGGAACACGCCGTTATCGGCCAGCATTCTATGAATTTCACCGTGCAGAGCATGCTGTCTGTCGGGCATTAACCAGTGTAACGCGGTGCTTGAAACAATCGCTTCCGGGCGAGCCCCGACCATTTTTTGCTGCCAGTCAGGCGTGGCCAAATCGGCCGAAAGAATACGCACCCGATCGCCGAAAGGAAGCAGCGTTTCACGGGCGATGGCCAGCATGACCGGATCAACATCCACCGCGGTAACGTGCACAGCAGGGAACCGTTGCAGGATGCGCCTCGTGAGGGAACCCGGCCCACACCCGAGTTCGAGTAGTGAAAAGGCATCGTCAAACTGCAGGGCGAGTATGTCCATCAGGGCGTCGAAGCGCGCTTCCCGGCTGGCGATATAAGCGCTTTGCTGCCGATCCCAGAGCGTGACAAGAGTGTTCCATGTGATGTCAGTCATGTTTTTCCTTGGTAGAAAGTGAGGCAATGAGCCGGTTTAGCGCGTCCAGCGAGCGGATCGAGGGATCCATGTCATAGCCGGACAGGATGATGAATTTCTTTTCCTTCACGGCGCGCAGCCCGGCGGTGAGAGGGAAATGCTCGACAAAGGCTATTTTATCTTTGGCACTATCCCCGGGGCCGCCCCGGGGCAGATCGGCGAGCACCAAAATGTCCGGATCGCGACGGGCTATCTCTTCCCAGGCAACGTTTGGCCACAGCGCAGAGAGATCGGAGAAAATATTTTGACTGCCGCTGGCCATGCTCAGCATATTCGGCGCGCCGCAGCACCCGGCCACGTAGGGTGAATCCGTGCCGGAATACCACCAGAGGAGACGCGCCGGGGGCAATGTACCCGCACGCTGGCGCAGGGCTGCCAGGTACTTTCGGTTTTGGTCTACAAGCGTCATGCCCTGTTTTTCCCGGCGTAAGATTTGCGCTAAATCCTCAATTTCCTGAAACAGCGCATCAAAGCTGATATTTCGCCCTGGGGTACTTTGCTGACCTCCGCAGGCGCCTGATGAAAGCCAGGTCGATATCCCCCACGATGTCATTTGGTCGCGGGTCGCTCCTTCAGGTGACCAGAACCAGTACCAGCTTGAGGAGTAGACCATGTCAGGATGCAGCATCAGCAGCGCCTCAGCAGAAATGAGCCCCTTCTTTGCCACGACCGGCAGTGAAAGAGCGTTGCCGTCAGCCAGGTGCTGAGGGTCGTGGGCTGGATCGTAGCCCACGATGCCGACAATCTCTTCCTGCGCCCCTAGCGCCAGAAGATTTTCCAGCGCCGGATTGCCGTAAACCACGATACGCGTCGGTACGGCAGCAAAGCGCTGTGGTTCAGCACAATTAGGGAGGGTAATAGCCCGTAGAGCTGAGGGAAACAGAAGTCCCGCTGCCACAAGAATTAAAGCCGCTGGTACGGTCCTCAGAACCATACCGTCACCCAACCTTCCCAGGTGCGTGACGGCGCGATCAGCGCCTGGCCGTCGTAAGTCCGCTGCCAGGTATAAAACGTGTCGGTCAGGTTGCGCACCCGCGTACCCACGGTCACTTTAGGCGTCAGCCGGTATTCTGCGGCCAGATCCAGGGTAATGTAATCGTCCATCGGTCGGGTATTGCGATTGTCATTGAAGCTGCTGCCAACATAGCGCAGGTCACTCCGCAAGCTGAGAGGAGCTATGGGGTGCCAGGTAAGTGCGAGATTGCCGGTCCAGGTCGGGACATAAGCCGGTTGATTCCCGTCCAGATTTTCAGGCGGGTTACCCGCGCTAAAACGGTCAAATCTTGCGTGAGTCCAGGCCAGATTTCCCGCCATCTCCCAGCGCTCGTTGGGCTGAATAGTCGTGGAAAACTCAATTCCCCGAGATGTCTGCTGCCCCACGGCGGTAAGCTCCCCCGGCGTGATAGCTGAAGGAGTGAAGAGGTTATTTTTACGTAGCTGGTAGAGAGCAAGCCGGGTGGCCACTTTGTTATCCCAGAACTGGCTCTTGATCCCTGTTTCCCACTGCTGTGACTGCGTCAGCGGCAGATGAGTCTGGTCGGCGCTTAAGAAAAAGATGTCGCCTCCAGCCTCTTTGCCGTTGGCATAGCTGACGTATAGCGTGGTGTTGTCGGTGATATCCCAGTTCAGGCCGAGACCTGAATTCAGGAAGCTGTAGGTCTGACTTTCACTGCGCGCCGGCGTGTAGTAGCGCCAGTCCATATCCAGCTTCGTAAAGCGCAGCTGGCTTAGCAGGCTGAGGCTGCGGGTCAACTGCAGGCTGTCTTCCAGAAAAGCCGCAGACTGGCGTTGAGTGACCCGACTCCAGGGCGTGCGGGTAACGCCGGTTTCGGCACTGAAAGGCTCGCGCGGCGGATTAAATATGGGCACATCTTGCGAGCCGGGGAAGCCGTTTTTTTGATAATCAAAGCGGCTGGTTTGCAGCTCGATTCCGGCCACCAGGCGGTTATCGAACCCCAGCAGAGGACCGTCCAGGGACAGACTCGACCTGTTAGCCAGCAGGGTATTCTTATGGCTCAGATCGCCCCAGGAGTCGCGATTCACTAAGTCCGGAGCTGCTGCGCTGTAGCGATAGCGTTCCACGTTGTGCCAGGCGCGGTAGCCGGTGTAATACCAGGTATGGTTGTTGAAGCTCAGCCCCGGAGCGAGAGTGCTGTCCAGTACGGCCTGCAAGGCCGTTGCGTGGCTGGCAATCGTGGCGTCGGTCAGATTATTGTAGTTCAGGCCGCGCAGTGACTTCAGTGCTTTGCCCTCAATCAATGGGGTCCCGAAGTAAGGATTGTTGCTCCGGTTGTTCATCCGGTCGCCGTAGAGCGTCAGGGTGGTGTCGTCGGTCAGGCGGAAGAGCAGCGAGCCGCTGACCCTCGACTGTCGATTGCGCTCATGCTGGACCTGACTGTTACCGCCGCTGCCTGAAGCATCCAGCCGCCAGGCTATTTTGTCCTGCAACAGCGTTCCTCCCGCTCCGCCCTGCAATGCCTGGGTGCTGTAGCTGCCGAACCGATAGTTGAGCATCGCCGGTGTGTCCACGAAGCTGGGCTGACGTGACACAAGATTGACGCTGCCGGCGGTAGCGCTCAAACCGTTCAGGGTGGAACCGGGGCCGTGCAAAATATCCACCTGGCCGTAGTGTGCCGGGTTGCCCAACTGGAGCGTGCTGCCTGGCATTTCCATCCCGTCCAATAGCCAGCTTACCGGCATAAAGCCGCGCAGTGAGAAGCTATTGGAGAGCGTAGGGGAAGCGACGCCGGACATGCCGGTTGCATGGCTGACGGTTTCGGCCAGCGTGCGGTCGCCGCGGACGCGGATCTCTTTTTGTGAAAAGGTTTCCACATAGCGGGGGATTTCTTTATCCGTCAGGCCCAGGCGTGACGCCGTGCCGACTGCGGGCTGAATTTCTGCGGGCGTTCGGCTTTCTACGGTGATGTTTTCTTCACACTCAGCGGAAGGGCAGCTGGCGGCCAAAAGCGGAGAAGAAAAAAACGTCAATGCGACGCAGGCATACGGGAAGGGGCGTTTGATTTTCATTGTGTATGTATCGACTCAGAATGAACGTGCCTGTTCAGAAAGTGGCGCCGTAAGACTCTACCTTGCCATCAATTGTTACGTTATAACATATCATTTCACAATGATGTGGAAATTAAAACGCTGTATTGCGTGTGGGTTTACGGCCAGGGAAGCGGGGCAGATAATAAAAAAGCCGCGAACGTGTGTCGCGGCTCTGTCGGGCTTTATCGCGGGCGAGAATTACTCAACGCAGAGTATACGCGTGGTGTTGGTGGTGCCAATGGTGCTCATTACGTCGCCCTGGGTCACGATGACCAGGTCGCCAGAAATCAGGTAGCCTTTATCCCGCAGGAGGTTTACCGCATCGTTAGCGGCGGCGACGCCTTCGCTTGCGCTGTCAAAGTAAACCGGGGTCACGCCGCGATAGAGTGACGTGAGGTTCAGCGTACGCTCATGGCGAGAGAGCGCAAAAATAGGCAAGCCGGAGCTGATACGGGACGTCATCAGCGCGGTACGCCCGGACTCGGTCATCGAAATGATGGCGGTAACCCCTTTGAGGTGGTTAGCGGCATACATCGCGGACATCGCAATGGCTTCTTCCACGTTATCGAACTGCACGTCGAGACGGTGCTTGGAAACGTTAATGCTTGGGATTTTCTCTGCGCCCAGGCAAACCCGCGCCATTGCCGCTACGGTTTCAGCAGGATACTGGCCTGCCGCCGTTTCTGCCGACAGCATCACCGCATCGGTGCCGTCGAGTACGGCGTTTGCCACGTCCATGACTTCCGCACGGGTTGGCATTGGGTTGGTGATCATCGACTCCATCATCTGGGTGGCGGTGATCACGGCACGATTCAGCTTACGCGCACGGCGAATCAGGGTTTTCTGGATGCCAACCAGCTCCGGGTCGCCGATTTCTACGCCCAGGTCACCGCGGGCTACCATCACCACGTCAGAGGCGAGAATAATATCGTCCATTGCGGCTTCGTCGCAAACGGCTTCCGCGCGTTCTACTTTCGCCACAATTTTCGCATCGCAGCCCGCATCACGCGCCAGACGACGGGCATAGTTCAAATCTTCGCCGCAGCGTGGGAAGGAAACGGCCAGGTAATCAACGCCAATTTTTGCCGCGGTAACAATGTCGGCTTTGTCTTTGTCGGTCAGCGCTTCTGCAGACAGCCCTCCGCCCAGCTTGTTGATCCCTTTGTTGTTAGACAGCGGGCCGCCTACGGTCACTTCGGTAAACACTTTCAGGCCCTGGACTTCCAGCACTTTGAGCTGCACGCGGCCATCGTCGAGCAGCAGGATGTCGCCTGGGACAACGTCGGCCGGAAGGCCTTTATAGTCGATGCCCACTTTCTCTTTGTCGCCTTCGCCTTTGCCGAGGTTGGCATCCAGCAGGAATTTGTCGCCCAGGTTAAGGAATACTTTGCCTTCTTTGAAGGTAGATACGCGAATTTTAGGGCCTTGCAAATCGCCGAGGATCGCCACGTGGCGCCCCAGTTTTGCGGCAATTTCACGCACTTTATCTGCACGCAGCTGATGGTCTTCAGCTGAGCCGTGGGAGAAGTTCATTCGCACCACGTTAGCGCCGGCGGCAATAATTTTTTCTAAATTATTATCGCGGTCGGTTGCCGGGCCTAAGGTGGTAACGATTTTGGTTCTACGTAGCCGTCTGGACATGTATTACTCCGTTGACTGAAACAACTTGGTGTTGCGTGAACAAAAACTCGGTAGGTCAGGGTGTGCTGTAAACACCCATGACAACGTAACCGAACAGCCTAATAAGTTACAACTTTGTTATCAAAAATTAACGTTCATCGCCTGAGAGAAGACGTTCTTTATCAAAGCGCGATTCTTTGAGCGCTTCCTTGACTCGCTTCAAGTTATCCCTGAATTTTGCCCCTCGACGCAAAGTAAAGCCCGTCGCCAGGACATCAATGACGGTCAACTGCGCCAGGCGAGACACCATCGGCATATAAATGTCAGTATCTTCTGGCACATCCAGCAGCAGGGAAAGCGTCGCCTCACGGGCAAGCGGGCTGCCTTCCGATGTGATGGCGAGCACAATGGCATCGTTTTCACGGGCTAACTGCGCCAGCTCAACCAGATTTTTAGTCCGGCCGGTGTGAGAGATAAGCACCACCACGTCCTGCTCGGTACAATTCATACAGCTCATACGTTGCATAACAACGTCATCTGAGTAAATCACCGGGACATTAAAGCGGAAAAACTTGTTGGTAGCGTCGTGCGCGACGGCGGCGGATGATCCGAGTCCAAAAAAGGCAATTTTCTTTGCCTGGGTAAGCAAATCCACGGCCCGGTTCACCGCAGACATATCCAGCGACTGACGAACCCGGTCAAGGCTCGCCATAGCGGATTCAAAAATCTTGCCGGTATAGGACTCGACGCTATCATCTTCATCAACATTCCGGTTTACATACGGCGTGCCATTCGCCAGACTCTGAGCTAAATGCAGTTTAAAATCCGGGAAGCCCTTGGTTTCAAGGCGACGGCAAAAGCGGTTCACGGTGGGCTCGCTGACGTCCGCGCTACGGGCAAGCGTCGCGATGCTGGAGTGAATGGCGTCCTGAGGCGCAGCAAGAATCACTTCTGCGACTTTGCGTTCCGATTTGCTAAGGTGTTCCAGCTGTGACTGGATTTTTTCCAGCATATTCATAAAGGCGGGCACTCATGGGTTTTAGCGATTTCAGCAACAGAAGAAATCGTGGGCCGATTTAGCAAGAATATACTCTTGCTAAAATGTGATAGGGCGAGTCGCCCAGGTAATGTTGTTGTTTTTTTTCATTACATGATCGGTGTCTAACTTTGGCAACGGTTACATCGCACAATAAAACGCCAGTAAATGACGCTTTAGTGCGGCATTGTGGGAAAAGTTAGCAATTGAGGCGGTCAAACCGGGGTTAACGGTTGTCCTCGATTCAGCAAAAGCAGTACATTGCAGCGTAATAAAATTACAAGACGTGCCTGGCTTAATGCTATCCGGGCCCCAAAGGGCCGGTAAAAGCCGGGATATCCGAAACGAGGAGACAAACATGGCGGTAACGCAAACAGCCCAGGCGTGCGACCTGGTCATTTTCGGTGCAAAAGGCGACCTGGCGCGCCGGAAACTGTTGCCATCCCTGTATCAGCTGGAAAAAGCAGGTCAAATCCATCCGGAGACCCGTATTCTGGGTGTTGGCCGCGCAGAGTGGGATAAAGAGGCATACACCAAAGTTGTCCGCGAAGCCCTCGAAACCTTCATGAAAGAGAAGATTGACGAGAGCCTGTGGGACAAACTGAGCGGTCGTCTGGATTTCTGTAACCTGGACGTCAACGACACCTCTGCTTTTACCAAGCTGGGGAAAATGCTCGACCAGCAGAATCGCGTCACCATCAACTATTTCGCTATGCCGCCAAGCACCTTTGGCGCTATCTGCAAAGGGTTAGGTAAAGCGAAGCTTAACGCCAAGCCTGCTCGCGTCGTCATGGAAAAACCGCTGGGGACTTCCCTCGAAACTTCCCAGCAGATCAACGATCAGGTGGGCGAGTTCTTTGAAGAGTGCCAGGTTTACCGCATCGACCACTATCTGGGTAAAGAAACCGTTCTTAACCTGCTGGCACTGCGTTTTGCTAACTCCCTGTTCGCTAACAACTGGGACAACCGCACTATCGATCACGTAGAAATCACCGTGGCCGAAGAAGTGGGTATTGAAGGCCGCTGGGGTTACTTCGATCAGGCCGGGCAGATGCGCGACATGATCCAAAACCACCTGCTGCAGATCCTGTGCATGATTGCCATGTCTCCACCGTCTGATTTGACTGCGGACCATATTCGCGATGAGAAAGTGAAGGTTCTGCAGTCGCTGCGCCGCATTGACCGCACCAACGTGCGTGATAAAACCGTGCGCGGTCAGTACACCGCAGGCTTCGCGCAGGGCAAAAAAGTGCCTGGTTACCTGGAAGAAGAGGGCGCGAACAAATCCAGCGCCACCGAAACCTTCGTGGCTATTCGCGTAGATATCGATAACTGGCGTTGGGCCGGCGTGCCGTTCTACCTGCGTACCGGTAAACGTCTGCCAACCAAATGTTCTGAAGTCGTGGTTTACTTCAAAAACCCTGCGCTGAATCTGTTTAAAGATTCCTGGCAGGAATTGCCGCAGAACAAGCTGACTATCCGTCTGCAGCCGGATGAAGGCGTGGATATTCAGATCCTGAACAAAGTCCCGGGCCTGGAGCACAAGCATAACCTGCAAACCACCAAACTGGATCTGAGCTACTCCGAGACCTTCAATGAATCTCACCTGGCAGATGCCTATGAACGTCTGCTGCTGGAAACCATGCGGGGCATTCAGGCGCTGTTTGTTCGTCGTGATGAAGTGGAAGAGGCGTGGAAATGGGTCGACTCCATTACCGAAGCCTGGGCTGCGGATAACGATGCGCCGAAACCTTATCAGGCCGGAACCTGGGGGCCGGTGGCTTCCGTGGCGATGATTACCCGTGACGGCCACTCCTGGAACGAGTTTGAGTAACAGGCCGTGAACATGGCCGGTAAAAAGTCACTAACAAAGGGACCTTATTTTACCGGTAACATGATCTAACACAGAAGTGGCATAGTTTTTTATGAATAATAGCCCCGCGTGGATTCACCCGCGGGGCTTTTTTATTTACACTAGCTGAAGCGTTTTTGCTCCCGGCATCAAGTCTGATGGGCTACGATGGGCAACAAAGTTACATTCATCAGCTCTGAACATGACGGTATCAATGCGGGAGAACAGCCACTTTCTGAGGAACTTCTATGCATCCAAATTTGTTACGGGTAACATCGCGTATTATCGAACGCTCCCGCCCAACGCGCGAAGCCTACCTGGCACGCATTGAGAAAGCCCGGAGCAACACGGTTCACCGCTCGGAACTTGCCTGCGGTAACCTCGCGCATGGTTTCGCTGCCTGCCAGCCGGACGATAAGGCGGCGCTGAAAAGCATGCTGCGTAACAATATTGCGATCATCACGTCCTACAACGACATGCTCTCCGCCCATCAGCCGTATGAACATTATCCTGAGCAAATCCGTAAGGCGCTGCATTCCGTGGGCGCGGTGGGGCAGGTTGCAGGCGGTGTCCCGGCGATGTGCGACGGGGTGACTCAGGGCCAGGATGGTATGGAGCTTTCGCTGCTGAGCCGGGAAGTGATTGCCATGTCTACCGCCGTTGGCCTTTCCCATAACATGTTTGACGGGGCGCTCTATCTTGGCGTGTGCGACAAAATCGTGCCGGGGCTGACGATGGCCGCGCTGTCGTTTGGGCATCTCCCAGCAGTCTTTGTGCCATCAGGCCCGATGGCCAGCGGCTTGCCGAACAAAGAAAAAGTCCGCATTCGCCAGCTTTATGCGGAAGGTAAAGTTGACCGCCTCGCGCTGCTGGAAGCGGAAGCTGCCTCTTATCACGCTCCGGGGACCTGTACTTTCTACGGCACGGCGAATACCAACCAGATGGTGGTTGAGTTTATGGGCATGCAGTTGCCGGGGTCGTCGTTTGTTCAGCCTGATGCAGAGTTGCGTCACGCGCTGACGGACGCAGCGGCGCGCCAGGTCACTCGCCTGACCGGCAACGGCAACGAATGGATGCCACTCGGGAAAATGATTGATGAGAAAGTGGTGGTGAACGGCATTGTTGCACTGCTGGCTACCGGCGGCTCGACGAACCATACCATGCATCTTGTTGCGATGGCTCGCGCTGCCGGGATCATTATTAACTGGGACGACTTCTCCGAGATCTCCGAAATTGTGCCGCTGCTGGCGCGCCTCTACCCGAATGGCCCTGCCGACATTAACCACTTCCAGGCGGCGGGCGGTGTGCCGGTGCTGCTGCGTGAGCTGCTGAAAGGTGGCCTGCTGCACGAAGACGTTAACACCGTGGCCGGTTTTGGCCTGCATCACTACACCATGGAGCCGTGGCTCGACAACGGTCAGCTTGCCTGGCGTGAAGGCGCGAGCCAGCCGTTGGATAGCGACGTTATTGCCACGATGGAAAAACCATTCTCCCGCCACGGCGGAACCAAAGTGCTGAGCGGGAATCTGGGCCGGGCGGTGATGAAAACCTCAGCGGTGCCGGTAGAAAATCAGGTGATTGAAGCGCCCGCGGTTATTTTTGAAAGCCAGCATGACGTATTGCCTGCTTTTGAAGCCGGCAAACTGGACCGCGATTGCGTTGTCGTCGTCCGCCATCAGGGGCCAAAAGCGAACGGCATGCCAGAATTGCATAAACTTATGCCGCCGCTTGGAGTATTATTGGACCGCTGTTTCAAAATTGCTCTGGTGACAGATGGAAGACTGTCCGGTGCCTCAGGGAAGGTGCCTTCCGCAATCCATGTTACCCCGGAAGCGTATGACGGCGGGCTGCTGGCGAAGGTGCAGGATGGCGACATTATTCGCGTCAACGGCCAAACGGGCGAGCTAACGTTGCTGGTCGATGAAGCCGTACTTGCGGCGCGCACTGCTTATCACCCGGATCTCAGCGCCGAGCGCGTAGGGACTGGTCGGGAGCTATTCGGCGCATTGCGCGAACAGCTTTCGGGCGCTGAACAAGGCGCAACCTGCATTAAATTTTAAGCCCGCGGCAGTAATGCCCGGAACAGATTAAAAGTGGCTAAGAGGCGCTCAGATGAAAAATTGGAAAACTACAGCAGAACAGATCCTGAAAACCGGTCCGGTTGTGCCGGTTATTGTTGTTAACAAGCTGGAGCATGCGGTGCCAATGGCGAAAGCGCTGGTGGCCGGTGGCGTCCGCGTGCTGGAAGTCACGCTGCGTACAGCTTGTGCTATCGATGCCATTCGTGCGATTGCGAAAGAAGTGCCTGAAGCTATTATCGGCGCAGGTACCGTGCTGAACCCACAGCAGCTTGCGGAAGTGACCGAAGCTGGCGCGCAGTTTGCCATCAGCCCGGGTCTGACCGAGCCGCTGCTGAAAGCCGCGACCGAAGGCACCATTCCGTTGATCCCAGGCATCAGCACCGTGTCAGAACTGATGCTGGGGATGGACTATGGCCTGAAAGAGTTCAAATTCTTCCCGGCTGAAGCCAACGGTGGCACTAAAGCGCTGCAGGCCATTGCAGGACCGTTCTCTCAGGTGCGTTTCTGTCCAACCGGGGGGATATCTCCGGCTAACTACCGCGATTACCTGGCGCTTAAAAGCGTGCTGTGCATCGGTGGTTCCTGGCTGGTTCCGGCCGATGCGCTGGAAGCGGGCGAATACGACCGCATCACTCAGCTTGCCCGTGAAGCGGTGGAAGGCGCCAAGCTGTAAGCCATAAAAAAGCCCGCAGTACGCGGGCCCACTGACTCAATCGCCCTCATTTGAGGGCGATTTTTTTATCCTTCAACTTTTACCTGAGCGGCTGACGTCACGGCCCTTGTCACTGCCTCATCGACGCTGTTACCGGTTGCCAGCGCCACGCCCATGCGGCGTTTACCTGCGATCTCCGGCTTACCGAACAGGCGAACCTGTAAACCGCCGCCCAGCGCTGCTCCCACGTTACTAAATTTAACGTTATCGCTTTGCAACTCAGGCAGGATCACCGCCGATGCGGCAGGGCCATACTGACGAATTTCGCCGACAGGCAGGCCGAGGAAGGCGCGAACGTGCAGCGCAAACTCAGACAGATCCTGTGAAATCAACGTCACCATGCCAGTGTCGTGCGGGCGAGGGGAGACTTCACTGAAAATCACCTCATCGCCGCAGACAAACAGCTCCACACCGAACAGGCCATGGCCGCCCAGAGCGGTAACCACTTTTTCAGCAATCTCTTTCGATTTTGCCAGCGCGATGTCGCTCATCTGCTGTGGCTGCCAGGATTCACGGTAGTCGCCCTCTTCCTGACGGTGCCCGATAGGCGCGCAGAAATGCACGCCGTCAACGGCGCTGATGGTCAGCAGGGTGATTTCAAAATCAAAATTGACCACGCCTTCAACGATAACGCGGCCTTTACCGGCCCGCCCACCTAGCTGGGCGTATTCCCAGGTTTTTGCCAGTTGGTCGGCTGTGCGGATGAAGCTCTGGCCTTTGCCGGAGGAACTCATTACCGGTTTTACAATGCACGGCAAACCAATCTCATGCACGGCCTGCTGGAAGGCTTCTTCGCTGTCGGCGAAGCGATAGCTGGAAGTGGGCAACTGAAGTTCTTCTGCGGCCAGGCGGCGGATCCCTTCGCGGTTCATGGTGAGTTTGGTGGCGCGGGCGCACGGCACCACTCGCTGACCCTGGGCTTCAAGCTCCAGCAGGGCATCGGTGGCAATGGCTTCAATTTCAGGAACGATAAAATCGGGCATTTCGGCGGCGACAAGCGCTTTTAGCGCCGCGGCATCCAGCATGTTAATGACGTGGCTGCGGTGTGCGACGTGCATTGCCGGCGCATTTGCGTAGCGATCGACGGCGATAACTTCTACCCCGAGGCGCTGGCATTCAATGGCCACTTCTTTACCCAATTCACCGGAACCCAGCAGCATAACTCGCGTAGCTGCCGGGCGCAGAGCGGTTCCCAACGTTGACATGTGATTTAGCCTTAACAAAGAAAAAGACCGCTGCAGTATAAACGAAAACGTTTGCGTTGGCAGCGGCTTTCCGGCTTGTGTGATAAAATGAATGACGATATACTGGATAAATAAACAGGTAAAACGGAGCTGCAAAATGGCGGTCGAGATTAAATATGTTGTAGTGAGAGAGGGACAAGAAAAAATGGCCTTTGCCAGTAAAAAGGATGCTGACGCTTATGACAAAATGCTGGATCTGGCTGAAGTCCTCGGCGACTGGCTGCAGCAAAGCCCGATTGCGCTGGATGAAGGGCAGAGCGACACCCTGGCGATGTGGATGGCGGAAAACAAGGATCTGCTGGCGGGCGTATTGAAAAATGGCAAGCTGCCAGAGCCTGAATTAAGTCAGTTTGAGCCAGACGCGGAGTCCTCAGCGCTTGAACAATCGCCAGCGGCTGAAGACAACGTCAGCGAACACCCTGGACGTAAACGCACCAAAGCCGCGTAATACGGTTCTGCTGTAAGCGCCGGGTAGCCGGCGCGATTCTTTTCCCATCTTTAGCGCTGTCCGACGTTTCTTGACGTCCTGTGGCCTACTCTCGACGAGTTAAGTCAACAGAGGATCTCCGTCATGAATAACTGGTTACAGCAGCTTCAGTCGCTCCTGGGGCAATCTACTTCTCCTCAATCTTCACAGCCTGCAGCCGGTAATAGCTCTGAAGGGATCGGTAAACTTCTGGTGCCGGGGGCGCTGGGTGGATTAGCCGGGTTACTGCTGGCGAGTAAATCTTCCCGCAAACTGTTAACAAAATACGGCACCAGTGCGCTTCTGGTCGGCGGCGGCGCCGTGGCCGGAAGCGTGTTATGGAACAAATACAAGGAGCGGGTTCGCCAGAGCCAGCCCGTTTCCACAGGCTGGAGTGAGCCGCACTCGTCGGTTGATGTTCGTACCGAAAGATTAATTACCGCGCTGGTTTTTGCGGCGAAAAGCGACGGCCATATCGATGCAAAAGAGCGTCAGTTTATTGAGCAACAGCTGCGTGAAGTCGGTATCGACGGGGAAGGTAAAGCGCTCGTCGAACGGGCGATCGACAGGCCGTTAGATCCTCACCAGCTTGCACAAGGTGTGAGAAATGAGGAGGAAGCGCTGGAGCTTTATTACCTTAGCTGCACGGCTATCGATATCGATCACTTTATGGAACGTAGCTACCTGAGCGCTCTGGGCGATGCGCTAAACATACCGCCGGATGTCCGCTCCGGTATTGAGCAAGATATTCAGCAGCAAAAACAACCGCTCGCGGTGTAATCCTCCTGCAACCAGCCTGTGCCGGGTTTCTCCCGGCATTTTCTTTTAATCCTTCATGTTCCGCTTGCAAGCCCGGCTGAATTTGCCACCCTTACGGGGTGTTAAACGGAAAATGATGAAAGTGATGCCGCCAAAAGCCAAAAAAATACCTCACGCTATGACGCTGCATGGCGATACCCGCACGGATAACTATTACTGGCTGCGGGATGATGACCGCGCCGATCCGGATGTGCTGAAATACCTTGAGCAGGAAAATGATTACGGGAAAAGGATCATGGAGAGCCAGCGCGCGCTGCAGGATCAGTTGCTCAAAGAGATGATCGCTCGCGTTCCTCCTCGCGATGTTTCCGCCCCGTATGTGAAGAACGGCTATCGCTACCGCCAGGTGTATGACAAAGGGAATGAGTACGCGATTTATCAGCGGCAATCTGCGGTCAGAGAAGAGTGGGGCGAGTGGGACGTTTTGCTGGATGCCAACCAGCGTGCCGCCCATAGCGAGTTCTACACCATGGGTGGATTGGCCATTACGCCGGACAATGCCGTGATGGCCTTGGCAGAGGACTATCTCTCCCGCCGTCAGTTCGGCATCCGTCTGCGCAATTTGAAAACCGGAAACTGGTATCCGGAGTTGCTGGAGAACGTCTCGACCGGTTTTGTTTGGGCAAATGACTCCGTCACGCTTTACTACGTGCGCAAGCATCCCAAAACCTTACTGCCTTATCAGGTCTGGCGGCACACGCTGGGCCACCCGGTGGCCGATGACCAACTGGTGTATGAAGAAAAAGATGACGCTTTTTACGTCAGCGTGCATAAAACAACCTCCCAGCATTTTGTTGTCATTCATCTTGCCAGCGCGACGACGAGTGAGGCTTTGTTACTGGATGCCGAACTGGCAGACGCCGAGCCGCAAGTTTTTGCCCCGCGCCGGAAAGATCATGAGTACACGGTCGATCACTACCAGCATGGGTTCTACATTCGTTCCAACAAAGACGGTAAAAATTTCGGACTCTACCGCAGCGCCGTGCGGGACGAAAAACAGTGGGAAACGCTGATTGCCGCGCGGGAACAGGTCATGCTTGAAGACTTTACGCTGTTCCGCGACTGGCTGGTGGTTGCCGAGCGCCAGCAGGGATTGACCAGCCTGCGCCAGATTAATCGCCATACGCGTGAGTCCACGGGCATCGCTTTTGACGATCCAGCCTATGTCACCTGGCTTGGCTACAATCCTGAGCCGGAAACTTCGCACCTGCGCTACGGTTACTCTTCAATGACAACGCCGGACACCCTATTCGAGCTGGATATGGACAGCGGTGAGCGACGGGTTATCAAGCAAACCCAGGTTGCCGGTTTTGACGCTAGCCATTACCGCAGCGAGCATCTGTGGGTGACGGCGCGGGATGGCGTTCTGGTACCGGTCTCACTGGTTTATCACCGGAAACACTTTCGCCGGGGCAAAAGCCCGCTGCTGGTCTATGGCTATGGATCTTACGGCAGCAGTATGGATGCTGACTTTAGCAGCAGCCGTTTGAGTCTGCTGGACAGGGGGGTTGTCTTCGCCATCGCCCATGTCCGCGGCGGCGGTGAACTGGGCCAACAATGGTATGAAGACGGTAAATACCTGAAAAAAATGAATACCTTTAACGACTATCTGGACGTGTGCGACGAGCTGCTCAGGCAGGGATATGGCGATCCTAAACTGCTTTATGGGATGGGCGGCAGCGCGGGCGGAATGCTGATGGGGGCAGCTATCAATCTGCGTCCTGAATTATTCCATGGCGTGGTGGCTCAGGTGCCGTTTGTCGACGTTGTAACGACGATGCTGGACGAGTCGATTCCGCTTACCACCGGGGAATTTGAAGAGTGGGGTAACCCCCAGGATGAAGAATATTACCGCTATATGAAGCAATACAGCCCTTACGACCAGGTTCGTGAGCAGGCTTATCCCCATCTGTTAGTGACCACCGGGCTGCATGATTCGCAGGTGCAGTATTGGGAGCCGGCTAAGTGGGTTGCCAAATTACGTGACTATAAGCGGGATGAGACCTTGCTGCTGCTTTGTACCGACATGGATTCCGGGCACGGCGGCAAGTCGGGGCGCTTCAAATCTTACGAAGGCGTGGCACTGGAGTTTGCTTTCCTGATTGCCCTGGCGCAGGGAACGCTGCCAGGGCGCGTGCATTAATCGGCCGCGCTGGCGGCCAGGTAATGTTTTAGCGTCATGCGGAGATCCGGCGTTAGCTCCTTGATGTTGTTGAGCATCCAGCGAAGATAACCCGGGTCGTCTTCGGCTATTTCGGCAATGCGTTTGCCCCGGTATTTGCCAAACATCATGGTGGTTACCAGCGCCGGGCGCCCGGTAATCGTGACCATATCTTCTGCGGTCCAGCCGGACACATCCATAATTCTCAGCAGCAGGGCGGCGGTGATATAACAGTCAAACAGGGCGCGGTGATGATGCAGCCCGGCAGGTGTATCCACATGCAACTTTAGCGATTTATACAAGCCCATGTTGCTGTATTTGATGCCCGGCCACAGGCGACGCGCCAGCTTCACCGTGCAAATCCAGTCGCCCTGCATTTCCGGCAGCATGCGGCTGTCGAAACTGGCGTTGTGCGCCACGTAATAGGGGCTACCGATATAGCGGGGGATGACGTCTTCAATCCAGGGTTTATCGGCCACCATCTCTTCGGTAATTTTATGGATGGCCATTGCCTGGTGGCTTATTGGTCGGTCAGGACGGACAAGATCGCTCATCGGGTTTACAATCTTGCCGTCGATGATATCGACCGACGCAACTTCCACTACGCCTCCCTGTAATCCGCAGGTTTCCGTATCAATAATGCGCAGCATCGCAGTCTCCGTAAACAGGCCTCAGGCGACTAGCGTAAAGGAATGACCTCGCCGTGCCAACCTCTCTCATCCCGGCGGCCAATCGCCAGCAATTCACCCTGGTCGGCCCTGACGACTAGCTGGCCTAAATTATCCCAACATGCGCTGCGCCCAGCGGAGCGAAGTTCTGCCCCGGACCAGGCGTAATTGGCCTGCAAAATGGTGAGTCCATATTTGTGCGCCCAGCGTTGCATATACATCTCATCTTGCTGGTAGCTTAGTTCTGTCATTGCGGCGCCGGTGGCGTAAAGATCGGCGCCGATATCAGCGGCGCTTCGGGGCCAGGCTTCATCATCGCTTTGGGCGCAAACGGCCAGGGCAATATTGCGGGAACGTTGCCCCAAAAGTGGTGCGACGGGGGTTTGAGCATTTACATCGATAGCCGTTGCGGGACGTTTGCAACAGGCGATACGCGATCCATCCGGCAGAAAACCTACCATACCGGCGGCGCTATGCGCCTCGTCACTGAGCGACATGCCGACGATAACGGTCATATGGTAGCTGCGAGCAGCCTCGCTGAGCGGGTCGAACAGCGGATCGGTAAACGCCGGAGGATGGTTGTCGGGGCGTAATCCGGATAAAGAGAGATGAGGGAAAACCAGAAGATCGATGCCTTCTTCGGCGGCACAGCGAATGAAATCGAGATGGTGGTCGATGTTGGCCTGATAACTTCCGGCAACGGCACCGTATTGCGCAGCGGCAACATTCCAGCGTGGCATAGGTTCTTCCTTAATCTTTCATCCAACGATTGCGTCCTGCAATCGTGAGGGATGAGCCAAAGCTTGTGGTCAACTGAACAAGGAAGAGAGTAGCACTAGTTTTGAATCAAAGAGAAAATTCTTAATTTTTTATTTTTGCTTCGGTTCATACGGCAAACGGGAAAGATTCACCGAGGCCAGACGATAGGCAATCAGCTTTTCACGGAACCAGGTCCGCAGATGTTCAGGTTGCTCACGTTCCACCATTTCAGCCACTACGGGCATGTTATAGCGCTCTTTAAACGCCACGCCGGCAGCGGCAAGGTCGACGTTAACTTTATCCATTTCTTCCTGGGGTAAATCGGCGAGATTGTAGCTCATCATATCCTCCTGCAATGTCAGCGCAGAAGTTACTGTTTTGCGCCCCGGATGACAAGCAACAATAGCTTTTCCCGTCTCGACTTGGTATTAACGCGGGGGTATCCTTGCCGCCTCGACACATAACAAAAAGGAATAGTTAATATGGCGTTCATCTCCTCCCGCATCGCAACCGTGGCGGCATTTGTCACTGCTATGGCCGTTTCTCCAGCCGTGTTTGCACACGCGCACCTTAAGCAGCAGTCTCCGGCAGCAGATTCCGCCGTGACAGCATCGCCGCAGTCGCTGACCCTGAGCTTCTCTGAAGGGGTGGAGCCTGGCTTCAGCGGCGTGACCGTGACCGGCCCGCAGAAATCTGCCGTGAAGACCGGGAAAGTGAAGGTTGCTGAGACCGACAACAAACAGCTGATTGTGCCGGTTGAAGAAGCCCTGAAACCGGGTGATTACTCCGTGGACTGGCATGTTGTGTCGGTCGACGGGCACAAAACCAAAGGTAACTATCACTTCTCCGTGAAGTAATCGCCATGCTGTCGGCGTTTTACATCGCGCTGCGTTTTATCCATTTCACTGCCTTGATGGTGCTGCTTGGCAGCGCCATCTGCTGTTCGCTCCTTGCCCCGCAGCAGTTTAAACCCGTGCTTGTGCGTCGCCTCAGGGCGCAGTGGCGGCCTGCCGTCTGGCTGTCGCTCATTAGCGCCTGTCTGCTATTCATGGCTCAGGCCGGGCAAATGGGTGACGGCTGGCGCGATACTCTTTCGCCGGATGTCTGGCAGGCGGTGCTGACGACTCGCTTTGGTTCCGTCTGGATATGGCAGCTATTGCTGGGCCTGGCCACGCTGGCCGCTGTGCTGATCGCTCCCCGGGCAATGCCGGGGTTATTGCTGCTTTTAGCCGCGGCGCAGCTAATTATGCTAGCTGGCGTCGGGCATGCCGCAATGCACGACGGCGCGCTCGGTGTCTTTCAGCGGATGAACCATGCGATTCATCTTCTGAGCGCGGCCTGGTGGGTGGGAGGCCTGCTGCCTTTGCTGGTTTGTATGTATATGGCACATAAGCCGCGCTGGCGTACTCCGGCGATTACGGCAATGATGCGTTTTTCGCGCTACGGGCATCTTGCAGTGGCTGCGGTACTGGTGACCGGCGTGGTGAATAGCTTGCTTATCCTCGGCTGGGCGCTGCCGCTGGAAAGTGGTTATGTTCGATTGCTGGCGCTGAAGGTTGTGCTGGTGCTAGTGATGGTTATGCTGGCGCTGATCAACCGCTATATACTGGTGCCGCGTTTCGACGCTGTTCAAGCCGATGCTCAGCGGAGATTTATTCAGCTTACGTGGCTGGAAGTGATTCTATCGGTAGCGATACTGCTGCTTGTCAGCATCTATGCTACCTGGGAGCCGTTCTGACGGCGCAAACTGGTTATATGAGAGATTCATGAAAAAGAGCATTTTGACTTTACTGCTGCTGGCCTGCGCGAGTTCTGCGCTGGCTGCCCCGCAAATTATCACCGTGAGTCGGTTTGAGGTGGGTAAAGACAAATGGGCGTTCAACCGTGAAGAGGTGATGTTGAGCTGCAGAGCGGGGAATGCGTTGTTTGCCATCAACCCAAGTACGCTGATGCAGTACCCGCTGAACGCCATTGCCGAGCAGCAGATCAAGAGCGGTAAAACGAGCGGGCAGCCCATCAGCGTTATTCAGGTGGACGACCCGCAGCATCCTGGCCAGAAGATGAGTCTCGAACCCTTCATTGAGCGCGCGCAAAAGCTTTGCGGTGAATAAAAAACACGCATTTCCTGGCATAAAAAAACAGCAATAGCCTCAACGGGATATTGCTGTTTTTGCATAAATAGTCACCTTTATTGCGCCTTTTTTCTGACCACTTTTGTTGCGGACTGGAAAACCTGCGCCGGTAATCTATTCTTAAGAGGCAAGGCGATTTAGCCTGCATTAATGCCAACTTTTAGCGCACGGCTCTCTCCCAAGAGCCATTTCCCTGGACCGAATACAGGAATCGTATTCGGTCTTTTTTTATTCGGGAATCCGCCAGCTTGCTTGCGCGTAAAGCGTTTCCCATAACGCTTCGACCTGGCCTGTGCGCTAAAACCATACCACACCTTGATAGCTTGCCGTCCAGCGTTTTTTGCTCAATTTGTTAATTATTTGTTGCGCAAACGTGGGGGCCGGGTCGGTGAGTCTTTCGGGCTAGTGACGCATGTCACAAAAATTCGCATCACTGCCGCGACAACGCTACACTTTCGGCCTCACTGACTGCATTCCATGAGAAATGCGGCGTTTCTGACAATAAGCCTGCATCCGACTATGACAAATCAAACCGAGCTTGCCGCTCAACATGCGCGTGAGAATAGCCTGCGCGCCGTGCTTCGCTCCCCTCGACTCATCCAGCGTGAACTGCTGGCCGGAGTCGTCACCGCGCTGGCCCTGATCCCCGAAGTGATCTCCTTTTCCCTGATCGCGGGCGTGGATCCGAAGGTCAGCCTGATTGCCTCGATCGTGCTTTGTTTTGCTATGTCGATTCTGGGGGGCCGCCCGGCAATGGTCACTGCGGCGGCCGGTTCGGTAGCGCTGGTGATTGCCCCGATGGTTCATCAATATGGGGTGGGTTATATCCTGCCTGCGGTGGTGCTGGCGGGCGGGATCCAGATCCTGTTCGGCCTAAGCGGGCTGGCGCGAATGATGCGCTATATCCCGCTTTCGGTAATGACCGGGTTTGTGAATGCGCTGGGGATTCTTATTTTCTTTGCTCAGGTGCCTCATGTCTGGGGGCAATCGCCGCTGGTTTGGGGCCTGTTCGTCGTGACTCTCGCCGTCGTTTTAATGTTGCCGAGACTGCTTAAATCTGTGCCTTCGCCGCTGGTGGCGATTGTTCTGGTGACCGGCCTGAGTATTGCCCTGGGATGGGTAATGCCCACGGTAGGCGACAGCGGGCCGATGAAAGCCGGTTTGCCCGGGTTAACGGAACTGATAGTGCCGCTTAACGTTGAGACGCTGCGCATTATCTGGCCCTGCGCGCTGAGCATCGCTTTTGTTGGCTTGATGGAGTCCTTGCTAACGGCCAGGCTGGTGAACGATCTCACCGATACACCTTCCAGCAAGCGGCGCGAATGCTGGGGACTGGGCGTGTCGAATATCTTCGCCGGTTTTTATGGCGGCATCGCGGGCTGCGCCATGATTGGGCAAACCATTGTCAACGTTGAGCTGGGAAGAGGGCGAACGCGGCTGTCTACCGTGGCGGCTGCGCTGGTGCTATTGCTGCTGGTCACCGTGCTGAGTGAAGTGATGGCAAAAATTCCGATGGTGGTGCTGGCTGGGATCATGATGATTGTGGCGGTGAAAACGCTGAACTGGCATAGCCTCTCTCCAGTTACGCTTCGCCGAATGCCGGTGCCGGAAACGCTGGTGATGCTCACGACCGTCGCTATAACGGTTTATACCGATAACCTCGCGCTTGGCGTTTTGGGCGGCGTTATCTTCGCTATGATGTTGTTTGCTCGCCGTATTGCACATGTGGTGCGTGCTGAGCGGCAGCTGGCAGCGGACGGGAGCGAAGTGACTTATCGGGTTCGTGGGCCGCTGTTCTTTGCCAGCAGCAACGACCTGGTCGAGCATTTTCACTATGCTGACGACCCGGCACGGGTGGTGATCGATCTGACTCAGGCTCAAATTTGGGATGCCTCCACCGTTGCCGTATTAGATGCCATTGAAACGCGCTATCAGCGTTATCAGGCGCAGGTCGAAATTGTTGGCCTGGACACCCACAGCGCCGATTTCCATCAGCGCCTGAGCGGTAAACTTTAACCGTTTTGCCGGCGGCGTTCAGCTGCCGACTCTCCCCAATCATTCCCAGCACGAAATGCCATTTTTTGAGCGGCAGGTCACAATTTTCCACTACTTTCCGCTGCCCGGCTGATGGTTTAAACGACAAGCTGGGGAAATAAACATTTCAGTAACATTTACGTTGCCAGTCAATAAGGAATAACTTATTACTATTTAACCGCTTACTCAGCGTAAGCGGCCCCGCCTCCACTATAACGATAATTAACAGGATACTTTATGACGACAAACGATGCCGTCCGTGAGGACGCTGCGCGCGGTTTTTGGCCGACGGTCAAAACCTTCCCGTCGACGGTGATTGCGCTGCTGCTTTTTACCCTGGTGATTCGCTTTAGCTATTTTATGGCCTGGCCGTTTATGACGGTGATCATGACCCGTAATTATCATCTTTCGCCCATCTCTGTAGGCGTGGCGATGACCAGCAGTGCGCTTCTGGCAGTGGTGCTGGGAATGTATGGCGGGCAGCTGTCGGATAAATTAGGCCGCCGGGGCGTGCTTTCCCTCGGCTGTGCGCTGTCGTTTGTTGGCTATGCTCTGCTTGGGCTGGCCACGGGAATGGCGTTATTTATCATTGGGCTAATGATTGTTGGCGTCTGTTTCGCGTGGGTAGAGCCGCCGACGCGAGCGCTGATGAGTGACTTACTGGGCGACCGCCGTCGTCGCGCTCTGGCTCTGCAGATTCGCTATTATTTGGTGAATGTGGCGGCGGTCACCGGGCCACTGGTCGGCATTGCTTTCGGGCTGACTTCGCAGAAAGGGACATTCGTAATCACGGCTGTGAGCTATTTGCCGCTGCTTATTTACACCTTATTGTTTATTCCTGCAGGCAAGCTGGTTGCCAAAGATAGCGAACATAAACCCGGGGTCAGATTACGCGACGTTATGCTAATCATCGCCCGGGACAAACTGTTCGTTGCGGCGCTGCTGTGCAGCACGTTATGCGCCGTGGTTTTCGTACATTATGAATCCGTGGTGCCGCTTTATTTACTGACGCTGGACGCTGAGGCGGCCGTAAAGTTAATCACGCTGATTCTGGTGTCGAACGCCTGTACGGTGCTTATTGCCCAGCTTTTTCTGGTTCGCTTTTTGGCTCAAGTTAGCCTGTCTAACCGTATTTTGCTGGGGGGCGCTATCTTTGCGCTGTCACAGCTTTTGTTCTGGTCCGTCCGTACGCCGGATGCACTGTTGTGGGTGAGCGTGACGGTTATTTTCAGCATCGGCGAGGCCATTCTGATGCCGAACCTGAATATTCTGCTGGATCAGCTGGCACCGGATGAGCACCGCGGTGCGTACCTGGGAGCATCGACCCTGACGACGTTAGGCATAGCGCTTGGGCCGCTGATTGGCGGCGTTATGCTAACCCTGACCGGTGCGGGTGTGTTTTTGGGTACCATGCTGTTTAGCCTGCTGCTGTGCGCTATCATTTACGCCTGCAAATCAGGCCTTAAACAACGACTACAAGAGTAATACTGAGCGGAGTCATGATGATTACTGAAGCCCCACGTCTTGAAACGGAACGCCTTATCCTGCGCCATTTTACGCTGGACGACTATGAGGCGCTGGTTGCCTGTTGGTCTGACCCGGAGATGGTAAAGTTTATCGGCGGCGGAAAACCGCAGGACGGTGAAATGAGCTGGGCGCGATTGATGCGCTATATCGGTCACTGGCAGGCGCTGGGCTACGGTTACTGGGCGTTGTTTGAAAAACAGAGTGGGCGATTCGTAGGGGCGTTTGGTTTCCAGGACGCTAAACGAAATCTCAGCCCGGCTTTGGCACACCCGGAGGCGGGCTGGACGCTTATTCCTGCGGTACACGGTAAAGGCTATGCGGCGGAGGCGCTCAGCGCAGTGTTAAGTTGGGCGGATGACAATTTCAGCGAGCCGGTATGCTGCATTATTGATGACGATAATCAGCGTTCTATTGGTCTGGCAGAGCGCTTCGGCTTTACTTTCCAGCACTACGTTGAATACCACGGGAAGCAAATACGCATGTTCCTTCGCCCGAAGAAGCGCTAATCTCGCCTGGCCCTGCTCAGAAGTCGCTGTACTCCTGGGCAGGCCGCCAGAATCCATCGATAAACTCTTCTACCGGGTAACAGCCGCCGTGGCGCATACGCTGCTCGCTCATCGCACTCAGACACTGCTGCTCGCTGGTGAAGACTTCCAGCACCAGATCGTCACAGCCGCCGTCCAGGTAACAAACAAATAAAACCAAAGCAAACATTAGCGCCTCAGAACCGCTTCGTTTGGTTTAAGTGTAGGGGAGCCAAGGGAGTGGGGGAAATAATTAATCCGTCCCGTGGACGGAGAAAGTGCTGGCAAAAATCATTGATGTAAAAACGGCACTTGGGTCTAACAAAAGCAATGAATGATGTCCTCTGGTCTACTTCAAACAGCTGAAAACCACGTTTTTGGCTGTTTATCATCTATATAACCCGTCTCAGGGACGGGTTCATCTTGAATTATGCAAGGCGCATAACCCAGGCATCGCGCTGGCGATCGTAATGCTGCAGGTAAAGTACGGAATGTTCGCCGTCCAGCACGGCGGGAATAGAGGTTGCCCCATCCCATGCATCCAGCTGCATGCACAGGTCGGGATCGGACTTGCAGGGAATGCTTAACGTTCGATCCCCCTGTTGTTCACCGTGTAATTCGGCATCATCGATCTCGAAGATGCCGATCCGAACGTTGGTCTTTGTCATCTTTGGCTCCTTGTTATCCGCAGCAGGTGGTATGACCAGTGGGTCGTTCCAATTTCAGCGTAGTCAAGGCAGCACAAATTGCCAACTCAAAAAGTGCTTATTTTTTTAGCCAGCCTGCGGGGCGGCGAAAAGCTTGCCGTCGCGTACTAATTCCCTTGGGTAGCTGTTCTTCAGGCGTGAGCCAACTTTACGCGCCAGGCCGATCGGCTGCCCCTGAAAAGTGACAATCACTTCATCTCGTGACGGTGTCACTTCTGGATAGATATCCCGCCCACGGTACCACTCCTCGGCTTCGGTCTCGCTCAGCGGGAAGCAAAGCGGGTTGTCACTTTTGACCAGAGAAACCACGGCTTCATGCTGCCAGCGGAAGCCTTTGTTATGCTGTTCGGCGAGCTTGAGGCCAATGCGAGAGAAACGCACTTTCCCGATAAGCGGTTCAATCTCACTCGGAAACAGCCAGATCTCTTTGTCGCGCTGCCATAGATTCAGCTCATCGCCCCAGATAAGGCCCGATTTTGCCGCCGCGGTGGTTAGTTCGGCTGCGGCTTTGCCTTTCATCGGCGCGAAGGGGAATTTCCCTACTTTATAGCCCGGGGCCGGCAGCGGTTCGATAGAGGCCGTTTTGCGCAAACGGGCAACGAAAAAGCCTTCGCAGTCGTAAATCTGTGGGAACACGTGCAGGAAACCTTCCGGCGTCAGCGCGCGTGCTGCTTCCGGGAAAAGCTCGTCAAGGGGGGCAATTTCTACCGCGTCCGGCCAGGTATCCAGCAGCCACTGGCAGACATCCTGGTTTTCCTGGCGATTCAGCGTACAGGTCGAGTAGACCAGAGTCCCGCCGGGGCGGAGCGCATGAAAAGCACTCTCAATCAATTCGCGCTGTGTGCCGGCAATTTCGGCCGTGCTTTCAGGCGACCAGTTGCGTAGTGCATCGGGATCTTTCCTCACCACGCCTTCACCGGAGCAGGGGGCATCCAGCAGAATGGCGTCGAAGGATTCCGGCAGAGCGGCACCGAATACGCGGCCATCAAAATGCGTCAGCGCTACGTTACTGATCCCACAGCGGCTGATATTGGCATGCAGGACTTTTACCCGGCTGGCGGAATATTCATTGGCAAGAATTGCGCCGGTATTATTCATGCGGGCGGCAATCTGGGTTGTTTTTGATCCTGGCGCTGCGGCGACGTCCATCACTCGCTGCGGCTGGTTGCCGTCGGCAAACAACGCGGCTACGGGCAGCATTGAACTGGCTTCATGAATATAGAACAGGCCGCTCAAATGCTCTGCGGTGCTGCCCAGCGGCAGGGTTTCTTCATCTTCTCGTTCAATCCAGAAGCCTTCTTCGCACCACGGCACCGGCGTTAAACGCCAGTGATAGGGCGCGACGAGCGTCAGAAAGTCAGCCACGGATATCTTCAGCGTATTGACGCGCAGGCTGCGGCGCAGCGGCTGCTGACAGTATTCGATAAAACTTTCCAGCGTCTGGCCAGCGGGAAGTGCGTCACGAATCGCGTCGAGAAAAGGTTGAGGAAGATAAACGGCAGTAAATTGAGCCATGAAAAACGCCCCTGAAAAAATTAAGGGGCGCAGTTTAACACGGAATTACCCGGGCGACGTACCGCCCGGGCTTGCGGTTCAGCGCGGAAGGGCGGTGCCCCACTGACGCCACTCTTTCGGCTCGCTTTCCAGCAGCAGGAAGTGTTTCCCGGCCTCTGCTTTAGGGGAAAGCGGGATCCCCGGCGGCGTCGCAAACGCAATGCCACCGCGAATAAACTGATTAAAGGTTCCGGTTTTCACCACGCCGCCAGTTAAGCCAAAGTCCAGGCTGTAGCCGGAAGCCAGCCAGAAGACGGAGTTGTCCCGGAGCAAATGCTGGTAACGCTTGCTTATACGCAGGCCCACCATCACGCGGTCAGAGAGATTGCCGAGCGTCATGCCGGTTACCGTACCGACTTCAATCCCGCGGAAGAGAACCGGCGTGCCTATGCTCAGCGAGCCGGCTTCAGGCACTTCCAGCACGATGTTCAGCCCGTCGGAGTAACGAGAGTCGGTGATAGACGCTTCCTGCAGTTCGAAGTCGCGGCGGGGGTCACCTTTACCGGGTTCAACGTTGATGTAAGGCTGGAGGAGGGTATCAAGATGATCGACGCCCGCCGCAGAGATCTGCGGTGTGACAACGGAGAAGCGGGTACCGGCGCGTGCGAAGGTAGACACATACTCAGGGTAAAGTACCGCTTTCGCTTCCACTTCGTTGCGGGATTGCGTCAGGTTCAGCGACTCAAGCTGGCCGATATCAATGCCCAGATAGCGAATTGGCATCCCGGCGGAAAGTTTTCCGGCATCGAAAGTGTGCAGCGTTATCTGGCTGCCCACCGCTCTTGCCGCGGTTTCAGAGGCGTAGAGCACGCGTTTCTCACCTTTCACCTGTCCGACGCTGGCACCGCTCATGTTGTCAAAGCTGATGGCCCCTTTGAGTGCACGAGAGAGCGGGGAGGCCTGCACCGTTAGCCCGCTGCCGTTGAGCTGAACTTTCGCGCCACCTTCAGCCCAAAACACGGTGTTTGGCGTCAGCAGCTTGCGGTATTCCGGCTTGATGTGAACATCAATATCAAAGTTCTCGGCGCGAGGGCGGATGGTGATGATTTCGCCCACCTGGAATTTGCGGTACAGCACCACGGAGCCGGTCTGGATATCTGGCAGGCTGGAGGCCGTCAGCGTCAGCGTGGTGGTCGGGATGTCGCTCAGGCTGTTTTCAATCGCTTTTTCCAGGTTGGCATAAAGCGGATAACTGCTTTTCATCTCGCCTTTGCTGCCCGGCAGCACGCGTATGCCGCCGTTGACCCATTCGTTGGCACTGGCGCCCAGGAATTCCACTCCGTCCATGCCGAGCTTCACATCAATGCGGCTGTTGACCACGAATTTGCTGTCGCCCTGCAGCAGATGGCGGTATTGCGGTTCAATGGCGACGGAGAACGTGACGCCTTTCGCTGACAGTGCCCGCGCCACCACCTGGCCGATTTGTATCCCGTGCAGGATAATCGGTTGTCCGGCATCAATACCGTAGCTTTCAGGGGCCGTCAGCGAAAGCGTCAATACATTCGGCTGCTGGAGCGGCGTTTGATCGCTGGAGACTACGGTGAAGCGATCCTGCGGCTCGCCGTCACCCGGCACAAGTTCAAAGGTGCTGCCCGTGAGCAACGTGCTGATACTTGGATTATCCAGCGAGATTTTTGGGCTACGGAGTTCGATGCGCGTGCCGCTACGCATCAGGCTAACCACGCCGGGGTCAACGGTCATTTCCCCTGTGACGGCACCGCCTGGATTGAGGTTTAACTTAGTCAGCGAACCCACCTCCAGCCCCTGATACATTAACTTAGTCGAGCCTGCTTTAAGGCCATCCCCGCTCGGGAGATCGAGGTTAATGATGACGCCGCGCTGGCTGTGCGCCAGGTCTTCGTAAAGGCCGAATTCATCATCCGCTTTGGCCGGTTCTGAATCGTCAGGGGAATCGAAAGCAATGGCCCCATTGACCAGCGCCGCCAGGCTTTCAAGCTGAACTTTGGCCCCACTCAGGCTAACATCGGCTTTTACGCCGGACACATTCCAGAAACGGCTGCCTTTTTTCACCAGGCTGGTAAAGCGGCGATCGATAAGCACGTCGACGGTGACGCCCTGCTTGTTCTTATTGATGGCATAGTCATACACGCGGCCAACCGGAATTTTGCGGAAATAAACCAGCGACCCGCTGTTAAGGGAGCCTAAATCCGGGGCGTGGAGGTGAATCATCAGCTCGCCGTTATCCAGGCGATATTTGGGTTGGGTATCGAGGGCGGTAAAATGGTCACGCGGCTCGCCTTTACCCGGCATCATGCCGATGTAGTTCCCGCCTACCAGGGCATCAAGCCCGGATACTCCAGCGAGGGAAGCTTTCGGCGTTACCAGCCAGAATTGTGTGTCTTCCCGCAGGGCATCCTTCATATCGCTTTTGATGCTGACTTTGACTTCTATTTTACGCAGGTCATCGCTCAGGCTGATGTTTTGCACGGTACCCACTTCAACGCCCTGGTAGCGCACGGGCGTGCGGCCAGCGACTATCCCGTCGGCGGAGATGAAGTCGATGGTTACGGTGTTGCCGCGTTCCTGGTAAGTCGTCCAGATCAGCCAGCCGGCAATCAGTAACGCAATAACAGGTAATAACCAGAAAGGGGAAATCCGGCGTTTCGTTTTAATTCTCGCTTCAGTCGGTGAAGCGGGCGTTTCCTGACTCATGTGCGTCCCAAAGTAGTCGGCTATCCAGCCATTCGACGGCAAGAATAGTTAATATAACCGCCGCGCCAAAGAAGACTGCGGCGGGACCCATCGTAAAAGCTAACAGCTGGTCACGGTTAACCAGTGACATCATCAACGCGATGACAAACAGATCGAGCATAGACCAGCGGCCAATCCAGGTGACAAAGCGAAGCAATAAAATGCGGGTTCGTAATCCCTGCTGGCATTTGAAATGAATACTGATAAGTAGCGTAATTAATACAATAACTTTAGTAAACGGCACCAGGATACTGGCAATAAACACCACGGCAGCGACGGCGATATTGCTGTGCGCCAGGGAAATGATGCCCGAAAGAATGGTGTCTTCCTGGCGTGCCCCGTTCACGTAAATAATAGAAATCGGCAGCAGGTTAGCCGGAAGCAGGAAGATCAGGGAGGCAACCAGTGCTGCCCAGGATTTTTGTAAGCTTTGCTTTCGGCGATGGTACAGCGGGATGTGGCAGCGAGGGCAGCGGCCTCGTTCGTCAGGAACGCCGGTAAAATGGCAGCCGAGGCAAACCCGCAGTTGCGCATTAAAAGCACGAGCCGGGCGCTGGGGGTAAAAACGCTCCCATAGCTGCTCAATGTTCAGGTGGATCATGGTCAACAGGCTCAAGACCACCAGCGCAATAAAAGCGATCAGCCCTGGGCCTGGCTGGATAAACGCATACTCGCGAACCTTAATGCACGCCACGCCAATGCCCACCAGATAGATATCCAGCATCACCCACTCTTTAAGCTTATCCAGCATCAGCAGTACCGGGCGAAGGTTCATGCCGAGAATGTTGCCAAAGCAGAGATAGGCAATAGCCGCGACCAGCGTGGCCGGTGCGCCGACCACGCAAAAGAGCACGACGGCGGCGGTAAGCACGTCTCCCTGGCTTGCCATCTGCCAAATGCCCTGCATAACGTTGGCATCAATACTCGAACCCAGGAGATAGATACGCAGCAGCGGATCGGAAAAGGCGACGGGCATGAGCACCAGCATCGCCACGGCCATCGCCCCCAGGCGCGTCAATGACCAGTCACGGCCATGATGTACTCTTGCATCACAACAGGGGCAGTAGGCACTTTGTGTTGATTTAACCTGGGGCAGAGAGAAAAGGGTATCGCATTGGGGACAACGCTGATAACGTGCCTGAGGCAATGCCTGACTGATGGCGTGTATTTTCATTGTGCGTCGTAAGCCGGGAGCGTTGTTATCTGAATGATGCATTTAGCCTATCGTAATTCATAAAATGATACACCTTGTGGCACCGTGCATTTAATGCTTATTTTAATATGCTACAAAGTAAAGTAAGACAACATAACGGTTATTTAATGAACAAAGAACAATTTTACGCGGATCTGAATCGCGATTTTAGTGCGTTAATGGCAGGTGAAACCAGCTTTCTTGCAACACTGGCGAATACCAGTGCGTTGCTCTTTGAGCGCCTTGAAGGCGTCAACTGGGCAGGATTCTACCTTCTCGAAGCCCAAACGCTAGTTCTGGGGCCCTTCCAGGGCAAAATTGCCTGCGTAAGAATCCCTGTCGGCAAGGGCGTATGCGGCACAGCCGTCGCAGCAGGCACGATTCAGCGTGTGGAGGATGTGCATGCATTCGACGGGCACATTGCCTGCGATGCGGCCAGCAATTCGGAAATTGTGCTGCCCCTGACGGTTGACGGCCAGACGATTGGCGTCCTGGATATCGACAGCACCGAGTATGGCCGTTTTTCGGAAGAAGACGAAATGGGTTTAAAAACCTTGATTTCGCGGCTTTCAGACGTGCTGAGCGGCACTGATTTTAAAAAATTCTTCCCTCGATAGCATGATAAGCAACGGATAACGTGGCATTTAGCGATGGCGTCATTATAATGTCGCCTGTTCATGCCTGCGACTTATTGGCAATTCCGTTGTAATCAGGAAATTTCATGGAAAATCAACCTAAGTTGAATAGCAGTAAAGAAGTTATCGCATTTTTGGCCGAGCGTTTCCCTCAATGTTTTAGCGCTGAAGGTGAAGCTCGTCCGTTGAAGATTGGTATCTTCCAGGATTTAGTCTCTCGTGTTGAAGGCGAAATGAGCCTCAGCAAAACACAGCTTCGTTCAGCGTTACGTCTCTATACGTCAAGCTGGCGCTACCTGTACGGCATCAAAGCTGGCGCGACTCGCGTCGATCTTGATGGCAACCCTTGCGGTGAGCTGGACGAACAGCATGTTGAACATGCACGTCAGCAGCTGGATGAAGCGAAAGCCCGCGTTCAGGCCCAGCGCGCTGAGCAACAGGCGAAGAAACGTGAAGCCGCGGCAGCCGCAGGCGTAACGGAAGACGCTCCACGTCGCGAACGCAAACCTCGTCTGGCGGCAGCACCGCGTCGTAAAGAAGGGGCGGAGCGTAAACCTCGCGCAGAAAAACCGGCACCTAAGGCACCTCGTGAAGAGCGTCGTACGCCGGTGACCGATATTTCTGCTCTGCAGGTTGGACAGGCCATTAAAGTCAAAGCCGGTAACAACGCAATGGATGCTACCGTACTGGAAATTACCAAAGATGGCGTCCGTGTACAGCTGACTTCTGGTATGGCAATGATCGTACGCGCAGAACACTTGCAGTTCTGAAACGGAGGCCTGACTCAGGCATGAACAAACTCTTTAAGCTTACGGCTATCGCCAGCCTGCTGTTCGTGGCAGGCAGTGCCCTGGCCCTGGACAACATTACCCGTGCTGACCAAATTCCTCAGTTAAAGGAAGAAGCTCAGCACGCTACGGTGAGTGAGCGTGTGACCTCGCGTTTTACGCGCTCGCATTACCGCCAGTTCGATCTGGATGCCAATTTCTCGGCAAAAATCTTTGACCGCTACCTGAACTTGCTGGATTACAGCCATAACGTGCTGTTAGCCAGCGACGTCGCCCAGTTCGCTGCGAAGAAAGGGCAGATCGGCGACGAGCTGCGTAGCGGTAAGCTCGATGTTTTTTACGACCTCTACAATCTGGGTCAGAAGCGCCGTTTTGAACGCTACCAGTACGCCCTGAAGGTGCTGGCGAAGCCGATGGATTTCACCGGTAACGACACCATCAATCTGGATCGCAGCAAGGCGCCGTGGCCAACGAGCGTCGATGAGCTGGATAAGCTCTGGGATGCGAAAGTTAAATACGACGAGCTGAGCCTGAAGCTGACCGGTAAAACCGAGCAGGAAATTCGTGAAACCCTGACCAAGCGCTATCAGTTTGCGATCCGCCGCCTGGCGCAAAGTAACAGCGAAGATGTGTTCTCGCTGGCGATGACCGCGTTTGCTCATGAGATTGACCCGCATACGAACTATCTCTCTCCGCGCAGCACCGAACAGTTCAACACCGAAATGAGCCTGTCTTTAGAAGGTATCGGGGCGGTGCTGCAAATGGACGATGATTATACGCTGATCAACTCCATGGTTGCCGGTGGTCCGGCGGCGAAGAGCAAGGCCATCACCGTCGGCGATCGTATTGTTGGCGTAGGCCAAACGGGTAAACCGATGGTTGACGTGATCGGCTGGCGTCTGGACGACGTTGTGGCGCTGATTAAAGGGCCAAAAGGCAGCAAAGTTCGCCTTGAAATCCTGCCAGCGGGCAAAGGCACCAAGACGCGTACCGTGACGCTGACCCGCGAACGTATTCGCCTCGAAGATCGCGCGGTTAAGATGTCTGTGAAGACAGTCGGCAAAGACAAAGTCGGCGTGCTGGATATTCCTGGCTTCTACGTTGGCCTCACTGATGATGTGAAGGTTCAGCTGCAGAAGCTGGAAAAACAGAACGTGAAGAGCGTAATTATCGATCTGCGTTCTAACGGCGGCGGGGCGCTGACTGAAGCGGTGTCCCTGTCCGGTCTGTTTATCCCAAGTGGCCCGGTCGTTCAGGTCCGCGACAACAACGGTAAAGTCCGTGAAGATAGCGATACCGACGGCGTGGTCTACTACAAAGGGCCGCTGGTGGTGCTGGTTGACCGCTTCAGCGCCTCGGCATCTGAAATCTTTGCGGCGGCGATGCAGGATTATGGCCGCGCGCTGATTGTCGGCGAGCCGACCTTCGGGAAAGGCACCGTGCAGCAGTACCGTTCGCTGAATCGCATTTACGATCAGATGCTGCGTCCGGAATGGCCTGCGCTGGGCTCGGTTCAGTACACCATTCAGAAGTTCTACCGCATCAACGGCGGCAGCACTCAGCGGAAAGGTGTGACGCCGGACATCATGATGCCAACCGGGACCGAGCAAACTGAGACCGGCGAGAAGTTCGAAGACAACGCATTGCCGTGGGACAGCATCAACGCAGCGACCTATGTGAAAACCGGTGACCTTACGCCGTTTGAACCTGAGTTGCTGAAGCTGCATCAGGATCGCATCGCCAAAGACCCTGAATTCCAGTACATCATGAAGGACATTGCTCGCTTCAATGCCCTGAAGGAAAAACGTAACGCTGTTTCTCTGAATTATGCGGTACGTGAAAAAGAGAATCAGGAAGACGACGCGACGCGTCTGGCCAGAATCAACGATCGCTTTAAGCGGGAAGGGAAAGCGCCGCTTAAGAAACTCGACGATTTGCCGAAGGACTACCAGGAGCCCGATCCGTATCTCGACGAGACGGTACATATTGCCATCGATCTTGCCGGTATGGAGCAAGACAGGCCGGCTGAACAACCGGCGGCGAAATAACCTCCCTGATGGGCACCCAAGCGGTGCCCATTTTTTTGCCTGTCTTCGTGATGTAAGATAAATGCATACAAAATGTAAAGTTATGTATTATTAACCACTTGGGCGGGGCGGATGCTTGAAAATAGGCGGCGCGCCCCTACGATGTGTGGGAGCGCAAAGAGCGTGTTTTTAACCGAGGTAAAAAGAAAATTATGATGCGTATCGGGCTTTTCCTGTTGACCAACCTTGCGGTAATGGTCGTTTTCGGGCTGGTGCTAAGCCTGACGGGGATCCAGTCGAGCAGCGTTCAGGGTCTGATGATCATGGCGGTGCTGTTTGGCTTTGGCGGCTCTTTTATTTCCCTGCTGATGTCAAAATGGATGGCATTGCGTTCAGTAGGCGGTGAGGTGATTGAGCAACCTCGTAATGAAACTGAGCACTGGTTGATGGAAACCGTGCGTCGGCAGTCACAGCAGGCGGGTATCGCCATGCCGCAGGTTGCGATTTACCATGCGCCAGACATCAATGCTTTCGCCACCGGAGCGCGCCGTGACGCCTCTCTGGTTGCGGTCAGCACAGGTCTGCTGCAAAACATGAGTCGTGACGAAGCGGAAGCGGTTATCGCGCATGAAATCAGCCACATCGCCAATGGCGATATGGTCACCATGACGCTAATTCAGGGTGTGGTGAACACCTTCGTTATCTTTATCTCCCGCATCATCGCTCAGGTCGCTTCCGGCTTCCTGTCCGGGAACCGTGATGACAACGAAAGCAGCAACGGCAACCCGCTGATTTACTTTGCGGTGGCGACGGTGCTTGAACTGGTGTTTGGCATTCTGGCAAGCATCATCACCATGTGGTTCTCACGCCATCGTGAATTCCATGCCGACGCGGGTTCCGCGAAGCTTGTGGGCCGCGAGAAGATGATTGCTGCCCTGCAGCGCCTGAAAACCAGCTACGAGCCGCAGGAAGCCAGCAGCATGATGGCGTTTTGCATCAACGGTAAGGCTAAGTCAATGAGCGAACTGTTCATGACGCACCCACCGCTGGACAAACGTATCGAAGCGCTGCGCAGCGGTGAATACCTGAAGTAACCGAAAGGTTGAAGTGAAAAAGCGTGCCCTGGCGGCACGCTTTTTTTTATGCCTGAGCCCGTGGCTGGGACATTCTCAGCCCACTAACGACGGCGGCAATGGTGGCAAATATGCCTGCAAGAATCAGCGAGGCATGCGTCCCGCTGTTACCAAACAAGTTAAACATTAGCGCGACCAGTGCAGCCCCACAGCTTTGCCCGAGCAGGCGAGCTGTCCCCAGCATTCCGCTTGCCCCTCCGCTGCGGTGGCGGGGCGCCGAGGAGATAATGGTGTGGTTATTCGGGGACTGGAAGAGGCCGAATCCTGCCCCACACAGTACCATACGCCAGATAATATTCAGGTCGGACGGATCGTGCGGGAGCATGGCCAAAGCAAACAGGCCGCAGGCCATCACTAAAAGCCCTACGGCGCCCATCAGGCCGGCATGAACACGTTCGATAAGATAACCGGCCAGCGGGGCCATCACCATCGTTGCCAGCGGCCACGGCGTTAACAGCAGACCGGTTTCAACCTCACTGCGGCCCAGGACGGTTTGCAAGAAAAAGGGCAGTGAAACCAGCGCCAGCATTTGAGCGCCGAACGAACATATTGATGTGCCAATAGACAGCGAAAAAATCGGGATTCGCAGCAGGTCTACCGGCAGCAGAGGGAACGGTAAGCTAAGCTGGCGACGGATGAAGAAATAGCCAATCACGACAAGCGCAACCAGCTCACCGATAATGACTGACCCCGGCTGGCCCTGTGAAAAACCACCGATCGCTGAAATCAGCAGACCGAAGGTGAGGGCATTCATCACCGCACTCGGGATATCAAAACGCTGCCCCTGGGATTTTTGCTGATTTGGAGGTAAATAGCGCAGCGCCAGAATCAGCGAAACGATGCCAATCGGCACATTGATTAAAAACAGCCACTGCCAGGAGGCCACCGAAAGAATCGCGGCGGCAACGGTGGGACCTGCCGCGGAGGAGACGGCAACGATAAATGAATTGACCCCCATCCCACGACCAAGAAAACGTTGAGGATAAATGAGGCGTATCAAGGCGGTATTTACGCTCATCAGTGCCGCACCGCCAAAGCCTTGCAGTACGCGGGCAAAGGTGAGCATCGGCAATGAAGTTGAGACGGCACAAAACAGTGAGGTCAGGCAGAACAGGACCAGACCGCATTGATAGATACGGCGGTAGCCAAAAATATCGCCGAGAAACGAAAGCGACAGCAGCGAGACAATAATCGCTATTTGATAAGCGTTAACCACCCAAATAGATTCCGCCGGGCTGGCATTCAAATCGTGGGCAATGGTAGGCAGGGCAACGTTAGCAATAGCGCCGTCCAGCACGGCCATCATAATGCCGAGCGCGATGGTGAAAATGGCGCCATAACGCTGGGGCGTAGGCAAGCCGTCGGACACTGATTTATCCATACTTTGAAAAGGCTGTCTGAAGTCGTTAGGAGGGTAATGATTTTATCATTAATTAATCTCGCTGATGCCGCAGATTTGTAACGAATCAGCAGGCTTTGATTGCGACACTCACGGGGCATCAATATACTAAAAAGCAGTTCTGATTTTTATAAAACAATAACCCCCGAGGTGATGTATGGCACTCTCAGACTCCGACAAACAGCCCGATGCAGTCTCTTCCGTGCTGAAAGTTTTCGGCATCCTGCAGGCGCTTGGGGAAGAAAAAGAGATTGGGATAACCGAACTTTCTCAGCGCGTGATGATGTCCAAGAGTACCGTGTATCGCTTTTTGCAGACCATGAAGTCCCTGGGCTATGTCTCTCAGGAAGGCGAGTTAGAGAAATATGCGCTGACGCTGAAGCTTTTTGAGCTTGGCAGCCGCGCCCTGCAGAACGTTGATCTTGTCCGCAGTGCAGACATACAGATGCGAGAGCTCTCCCGCCGAACCAAAGAGGCGATTCACCTCGGGGCGCTGGACGACAGCAGTATTGTCTATATCCATAAAATTGACTCGCTCTATAATTTACGCATGTATTCCCGCGTAGGGCGTCGGAATCCTTTGTACAGCACAGCAATAGGGAAGGTTTTGCTGGCCTGGCGACCGCGCGAGGAGATTCTGGATATTCTCTCTGACGTAGAATATGTCCGCAGCACGGAACGCACTATTGTCAGTACTGAAGCGCTTCTCCCGGTGCTTGATCTGGTGCGTGAGCAGGGGTACGGCGAAGATAACGAAGAACAGGAAGAAGGCATTCGCTGCGTGGCGGTACCGGTGTTTGATCGTTTTGGTACTGTCATTGCGGGAATGAGTATTTCATTTCCAACGCTTCGCTATTCGGATGAGGGACTGTCTGAATACGTTAGTCTTCTTCATCAGGCTGCGCGTGCGCTGTCAGAGCAAATGGGCTATCACCACTCTCCTTTCTGATTTTGTTAAAGTGGGCCGCGCAGAACACGCGGCCCTTTAGATCTAACCATTATCAATCGGCGTGTCGACCTTACGCAGCAGTGGGCAGTTGGTCAGGCCAATAATTCCGCTGTCGGTATGAATAAACTGTGCTGTCACGGTATTACGTGCCGTCAGGTACTTGCATTGCAATCCCAGTCCGGCCGCATTTTCTTTGCTGCCAATCAAAACGCCATAGCCTGAAAGCAACAGGCCAATCCAGATGATGGCAATAACAATGATGGTACGAATAATCGCTCGCATACTGACCTCAAACATCAATCCAATCCTGCATCAACCTTACTCTGAATAATTGACGTCACAATCTGATGATTCTGAAATGAAAAAGCAGGAAACGTTACTTATGGTTTAGTTGGTTAGTGTTAAATTAGCGAAATTCTATGGCCAAGAGGTGGCGATGTAGTGAGAAAGTACAGATGGGTGATCGTTCTGGTGATTGTTGTTACCTGCCTGCTGCTATGGACTCAAATGATAAATGTGATGTGCGACCAGGATGTGCAATTTTTCAGCGGCATTTGTACCATTAATAAATTTATCCCCTGGTAGTGATTTGTCTCTCTCTGCCTCAGGTGTAGAATGCGTTCTTTTTGAGGTGGTAAGATGAACGAACTGGGTGTTAGTGCTTTAAGTATCATGCCGCTGGCAATCTCGCTGGTGACGTTGATTGTCGGTCTTGTCCTGTGGTTTTTTGTCAATCGTTCCAGCAGCCGTGCAAACGAGCAGATTGCGCTGCTTGAAGAGCTGGTTGATTTACAGAAACGTCAAAATGCCCTGCTGCGTCGCCTGTGCGAAGCCAACGAACCCGAGCCGGAACACAAACCGACTGCGAAGGCTGAAGAAGAAAATGACGACGACTTTGTTCGTCTGGTAGCGGAACGCTAATCAGGCTGGAGGTGGGATGAGCTGGAAAAACCCCTGGTACAATCCGCAGTTATCCCACCATCTACCTGATGGGTTTTGTAACGCTGAGCCTTCAGTCCGGCAACCTGGCGACGTCCAAAGGTGGCGGCAGGAGCGCAAAGCGCAGAAGCTGCCTCATCCTCCCGGTGAAGGTTATTCCGCGTTTATTGAACGCTGGTGGCAACAGGCCGATCTGAGCGGTAGCGATGACCGCGTATGGTGGCTGGGCCATGCCAGCCTGTTATTGCGGCTTAATGGTCATTTTTTGCTGACCGATCCGGTATTTTCCCGTCGAGCTTCCCCGGTTTCTTTTGCCGGTCCTGTCCGGCGAACCGAAGTCCCGCTCGACCTTAACCAGTTGCCTCGACTCGATGCGGTACTCATCTCCCATAACCACTACGACCATCTGGACAAAAAAACTGTCCGTCGCTTGATCAAGCGTTTTCCCGACGTGCATTTTTTTGTGCCCCTGGGCTTGAAAGCATGGTTCAGCCAGCGCGGCATTGAACAGGTAACAGAGCTGGACTGGTGGCAAAGCTTTAACTGGTGCGGCATGGTTTTCACCGCCGTGCCTGCCCGGCACTGGAGTATGCGAACATTTTGGGATCGAAACCGTTCGCTCTGGTGCGGTTGGGTTGTGGAGCAGGGGAATTTGCGCTTCTGGTTCAGCGGTGATTCGGGTTATACCCCGTCTCTGGCGGAGATCGCAAAACGGCTGGGTCCATTTGACATCGCTGCATTGCCGATCGGGGCCTATGAGCCTCGCTGGTTTATGGGCGATCATCATATGGATCCGCAACAGGCGGTGACTTTATGGCAAGCAATCGGCAAGCCTGAGACAATTCCTATCCACTGGGGCGTATTTGAACTGGCCGATGAGTCTCTCGATAAACCACCGCAGGAATTGCTGGCGGCCCTGCGTGAGAAAGGGGAAAGCGATGATCTGTTTTCACCGCTGCGTATTGGTCAAAGTTTGCCCCTAACAAAAAATAAGAATTAATTATTATTGCCCGTGCAGAGAGCTTTATTTCTATTTGGCTAAATTAACGCCTGATAATCATGCTTTAAATTTCATCGAAACGTTTTTATTGCCTTATCCTGGGGCAAAGTGTCATTAAACTTTCATTATTTTGGTGCAGAATACATGGTCTGTTGTACAGGCTTTATTCGGTGGACATAAAAAATACAGGGATGAAATCCGGGTATTGAACGCGATGACTGGCTTTAGGTTGATTTGTGCATAGGTATGCATAAAAAATCATAAAGATATATCCTTCAAAAAGGATTTTATTGTTCATGTGTCTGGACGAAAAGTGCACTTTACGCTAAGGTTCAGAAGTTGTCGGAATGTTGTTAAAACACAATCTGTTGCGACAATCTTGTGTAGTGAAAATATATATCAAAAAGCGCGGATTACTTTCCCAAAGTAATCGTGTAATTTTCTGAATCTGTGCGGCAGATCGACACATGCTTAAAAATGGCTTGCCATTGTTTACGTTGTGTGTGATAACACGTTGGGTTAAACGAGGTACAGTTCTGTTTATGTGTGGCATTTTCAGTAAAGAAGACCTGAGTAAACACGTTGTCGTTGAATACCGCTTCTCTGCCGAGCCTTATATTAGTGCCTCATGCAGTAATGTCTCTGTTTTATCTAAGTTATGCCTGCGGGCGAAGAATACAATCTAAGGAATTTGCAAAATGGCAAAGATTAAAGGTCAAGTTAAGTGGTTCAACGAGTCTAAAGGTTTTGGTTTCATTACTCCAGCAGACGGCAGCAAAGATGTATTCGTACACTTCTCTGCAATCCAGGGTAACGGCTTCAAAACTCTGGCTGAAGGCCAGAACGTTGAATTCGAAATCCAGGACGGCCAGAAAGGCCCTGCTGCAGTTAACGTGACTGCCATCTAATTCTTCTGGATTAGAGCTCAGGCGCGAATAACGCCGAATTGAGATAAAAGCCCCGTTTCGACGGGGCTTTTTCATTTCTGTCGCTAATCTACTGTTTTTCAAGCTATTAACAAATTGAATCATTTGTTGCCTCTTGTTGCAAAGCTGCGAAGGTTTTAGCACTGTTCTCCCGGCAAAATGTCTGGGATCTGGTTAAATCTTTCAATCGCTTAGGCTCCTCAAGGAATAGTTGTGAAGAAGGGTGTCCCCGTATTAACCGGTAATTTTATCCAGTGGCGTTTTGGGCTTCTGTGTGTGGCCATCACCGGGAGTTTGGTGTTCCTGCTCGGACGTATTGCCTGGCTGCAAATTATCTCCCCGGATAACCTGGTTAAACAGGAGGATATGCGTTCCCTGCGCGAGGAGCCGATTGAGGTGCCCCGTGGGATGATCGAAGATCGCAACGGAAAACCGCTGGCGGTCAGTGTGCCGGTCGAGGCTGTGTGGGCCGATCCGAAAACGGTTATGGAGAAGGGCGGCGTACTGGTTAACAGCCGCTGGCAGGCGCTGGCCTCGGCGCTGCACGTCCCTTTGAGCGAGATTGCCGCGCGTATTCACAGCAACGAGCGCGGCCGTTTTATCTACCTTGCGCGCCAGCTGGATCCCCAGCAGGCACAATACATCGACAAACTAAATATCCCTGGTATTGCGCTGCGCGATGAATCTCGCCGCTTTTATCCCGCAGGCCGGGTTGGGGCAAACCTGATCGGCTTCACCAACATTGACGATCAGGGCATTGAAGGGATCGAGAAAAGCTTTAACCAGCAGCTGACCGGTAAAGAAGGTGAGCGTCTGGTGCGTAAAGACCGTTACGGCCATGTTGTAGAGAATATTACTGAGAACCCTGCCAGCCCCGCGCATAATATCCAGCTCAGCATCGATGAACGGCTGCAAACTGTGACGGAAGATGCACTCAGCAACGCTGTGTCCTGGAACAAAGCAGAGTCAGGCGCTGCGGTGGTTATTGATGTACAGACCGGTGAAGTTCTGGCGATGGCTAATTACCCGACTTTCAATCCGAACAACCGCGATGATGCAAAGCTCGATGATTTCCGTAACCGTGCGATAAGCGACACCTTCGAACCCGGTTCGACCGTAAAACCGATGGTGGTAATGACCGCGCTGCAGCAGGGAATTGTCCGGCCTGACAGCGTTATTGATACTCATCCATTTACACTGGACGGGCACCACATTCGTGACGTGGGCTATTACCCGCAGCTCACCCTGACAGGCGTGCTACAAAAATCGAGCGATACCGGCGTGTCCCGTCTTTCACTGGCGATGCCGATTCAGAATATTTGGGACACTTATCATAAATTTGGCTTTGGCGTCCCTACCGCAATCGGCCTGACGGGGGAAAGCCGCGGCCTGTTGCCGGTGCGCCAGCGCTGGGGAGAACTGGATCGCGCCACTTTCGCATTTGGCTATGGCCTGATGGTGACCCCGCTGCAGCTGGCTCATGTTTACGCCACGATCGGCAGCTTTGGCATTTCCCGTCCGCTGTCCATCACCCGCGTAGACCCGCCTGTGGAAGGGAAAAGGGTTATGCCTGAAGAAATCGTGCATGAAGTGGAACATATGATGGAGAGCGTGGCGCTGCCCGGCGGCGGGGGGGTTAAGGCAGCAGTTCATGGCTACCGTGTGGCAGTGAAAACGGGCACAGCCAAAAAGATCGGTCCTGATGGCAAATATATAGATCAGTACATTGCCTACACGGCTGGCGTGGCGCCGGCCAGTAATCCTCGCTATGCGCTGGTGGTGGTGATTAACGATCCTTCCAACGGGAAGTACTACGGCGGTGCGGTTTCTGCCCCTGTTTTCAGCCAAATCATGGGGGATGTTTTACGTCTGGAAAATATTGAGCCGGACGGGCTACCCGCCGGAGACAACAGCATTATGGTGCTGAACAAAATGGAGAATGACCGCGCCGCCATGTAGCGGTTTGGCAAAAGGGGCGCTAAAATTGCGCCCTTTGTTGTTTCCGGAGTTTTTTATGTCCTGGCTTTGCCCACTCTGCCATTCCGTGCTTAGCGCCAGCGCGAACAGCTATCGTTGCCCTCAGGGCCATCAATTTGATATTGCCAAAGAAGGCTACGTTAATTTGCTGCCCGTTCAGCATAAACGTTCGAAAGACCCGGGTGACAGCGCGGAAATGATGCAGGCTCGCCGGGCATTCCTCGACGCCGGACATTATCAGCCTCTACGCGATACCGTTTGCCAGCTGTTAAAAGAGATAGCGCCCTCGGCGCTATTGGATATTGGCTGTGGGGAAGGGTATTACACGGCGGGATTTGCGTCGGTTGTGGCAGATAACGGGGGTGAAACCTGGGGACTGGACGTTTCAAAAGTTGCGATTCGCTACGCCGCCAAACGCTACCGTGAAGTTAAATTTTGCGTAGCATCCAGCCACCGCCTGCCGTTTGCCGACGAGAGTATGGACTCGATTGTGCGCATTTTTGCACCCTGCAAGGGCGAAGAGCTTGCCCGGGTCGTGAAGCGTGGCGGCGTAGTGGTGACAGCCACGCCTGGCCCACGCCATTTGATGCAGCTAAAAGGGCTGATTTATCAGGATATTGTCTTGCACAGTGAAGAGGTTGAATCTATGCCGGGCTTTACGCTGCAGCAGACGCTTCAGCCTGGCTGGATGATGAACCTGCGTGGGGATGAGGCTGCCGCTCTGCTGCAAATGACGCCGTTCGCCTGGCGCGCCCGCCCGGAAGTCTGGGACGGGCTGAAAACAGAAACGGCATTTAGCTGTGAAACTGACTTTGTGGTGCGGGTCTGGCAGCGCGATTGATCAGTTAAAAGGGGCGAAGTGGCTGTACATGATCTGGCAGCCGATGCCTATCAGCACGATACCGCCGAGGATCTCGGCGCGTTTGCCTAACATAGGCCCGATAAAGCGGCCGACCATTATCCCCAGCGTGGACATGATCGCGGTAGCGCAGCCGATGGCTAGCGCAGTCTGAATAATATTGACCTGCAGGAAGGCAAGCCCAACGCCTACGGCCATTGCATCAAGACTGGTGGCAATCGCGGTGGTCACCAGCAGCCAAAAACCGTGGCGATGAATTTTAGGCGCATCTTCCTGAGCCGCCCCGCGGAAGCCTTCCAGCACCATACGCCCGCCGAGGAACACCAGCAGAATAAAGGCCACCCAGTGGTTCCATTCCAGCACAACTTTGCTCGCCAGCAGGCCAAGGCCCCAGCCGATAAGCGGAGTAATGGCTTCAATGACGCCAAAGATCAAACCGGTACGGAGGGCTTCTGAGAATTTAGGTTTGTGTAGAGTGGCACCTTTGCCGATGGAAGCGGCGAAAGCGTCCATGGACATGCCGAAAGCAAGCAGGATTGTTGCGGAGAGATTCATCGTTACGCCTCAGTTGGGAATATCCATATACACGCAAACCATCCCCAACTTTACGATGGCGCGTGCCTATGGTCTCGCCTACTCAGAACTCTGAGGCGTACATGCCACGTTAATCTCAGGAGCGGATATAACGAGTATGTTGACATGTACATTTCTGCCTGTGGCAGAAATCGGCTACTCCCCAACGACGGGCGCAACCTTAACATATTTTTTTAAATTAAAACAATCTTTGAATTCTATTTTTCTGATCATTTATTGATAACGATTTTCGTTTTAATGAGACATGCAATGTAAAGGTTAAAATAAAGCCATATAAATCTTATGAAATAGCAAAGGCTATGTTTCAATTGATGAAAAATAGCCCACCAATATAGACATTGCTATATGTGTAACTTACTGAGTTGAAACCATTATTTTGTAAATTCTTTCGAGGTCATCAATATTCTTTACGCGAATCAATAAGCGCCGCTGTTCTAATTGCATCACCAGCACGCCATCTTCCGATAAATTCATTTCTTTAATGCGGTTATATTCCACCCAAACATTGGCGAAGAAAAAACCATGACTTTTGAAGACGATCTTCGGTTGCCTGAACCAGGAAAGATAAATGGCCATTAGCGCCAGAGCAGATAATAACCATGTGGTTAGCGGGGTACCGTGCGAGGTCACGTTGTTATAGATAAGAATGCCGACAAGAAAGACAAAGATGGCGCTGTCCACGCGATTACGGCGAAGCAGGGGGATTTTGAGCAGGGTTTTGCCCTTTAGTTTGTCCATCACAAACTCATCGTAAACGGCAAAAGCCAGCAGCAACGCGATAAACACAACCAGCACGACATCCGTTAACGTCATGAAACCTCCCCTTAAAGATAAAAAAAACGGGGGCTGAATGCCCCCGTTTGTCAGAACAAATTACAGACCCAGCAGGCCAATAGCGTAACCCACAATGCCGATTACAAAGAAGCCCATAATGATCCACAGCGCGTTGACTTTTTTGCGTAGCAGCCACATACAGGCAAAGGTCAGCAGCAGCGGTACCAGGCCCGGCATCAGCTGGTCGAGGATCGTTTGCACGGTGGTCACTTTAACGGCCCCGGTCTGGTCGGTAATTTTTGACACCACCAGTGGGATGTTAACGTGCGTCCATTTGTTAACTAACGCCCCCATGACAAAGAGGCCGAGAATAGACGCCCCTTCCGTCAGTTTTTGCAGGAAGCCGCCGCCCATATCCTTAACGATATCGACGCCTTTACGGTAGCCATAGGCCACGCCATAGTAGCGGGTCAGCAGGCGCACCGCGTTGAACAGAATAAAGAACAGCAGCGGGCCAAGCAGGCTACCGCTCATGGCGATACCGGCGCCCAGGGCAGCAAAGACCGGGCGGACGGTCCCCCAGAAGATAGGGTCGCCTACGCCGGCCAGCGGCCCCATCAGGCCAACTTTGATGCCGTTAATCGCACCGTCATCAATCTCAGCGCCGTTAGCACGCTGCTCTTCCATTGCCAGCGTGACGCCAAGTACCGGGGCGGCAACGTAAGGGTGGGTGTTAAAGAATTCCAGATGGCGCTTGATAGCCTGGCGACGGGCGTCGTTATTTTCCGGGTACAGGCGTTTGATAACCGGCACCATACAGAAGCAGAAGCCTAACGCCTGCATACGTTCGAAGTTCCACGAGCCCTGGAACAGGTTAGAACGCAGGAATACGCCACGGATATCACTCTGGGTGATTTTCTTCTCAGTCGTTAATTTAGTGGAATCAACCATTTCGCTCACCTGTTAGTCCAGTTCGTTATCAAGATCGTTCGCGGCAGCAGCCTGAGCCGGAGCACCCGCGCTACGGTTATATTTCGGGCTGAGCTGAATGTAGAGAATGGCCATCACTGCGCCAATCACGCCCAGTGCCACCAGGTTGAAGTTGGTGAACGCTGCGGTAACGAAACCGAGGTAGAAGAACGGCATCAGGTAGCCCGCGCGCATCATGTTGATGACCATCGCGTAACCGACCACCACAATCATGCCGCCGGCGATGTTCAGGCCGCTGGTTACCACTTCAGGAATGGCGTTCAGCATGTTCTGAACTTCACTGGTGCCTACGGAGATGGCGACGATAACCGCTGGAATAGCGATACGCATTGCCTGCAGGAACAGGGAAGAGACGTGGATCCAGGAAAGCGCCGTCAGGTTGCCGTTATTGGCCGCCTTATCCGCCGCGTGCTGGAAGCCCACGGTAATAGTACGCACGATAATGGTCAGCACCTGGCCCGCAGCAGCCAGTGGGATAGCCAGCGCGATACCGGCCCCGATGCTTTGGTGCCCGGCAATGACCAGAATGGTCGAGATAATTGAAGCGAGGGCGGCATCCGGGGCCACGGCGGCACCGATATTCATCCAGCCCAGGGCGATCATTTCCAGCGTACCGCCGATGATGATGCCGGTTTTCATGTCGCCGAGGACGGCGCCGATTAACGTACAGGCGATAAGCGGACGGTGGAACTGAAATTCATCGAGCACCGACTCCATACCGGCGATACAGGCTACGACAAACACCAGCACAATCTGAAGAGTGGTAATCTCCATTGTACTTCTCCTATTGACGATGACTTATGTGTGAAATCTGAGCAATATTATTAGTGATGACAATCATTTAACTTTCGCGATCAGATCCATCATTTTCAGTTTTTGATCGGTAGACACTTTCCGCGCTTCAAGCTCAATACCGCGGTCGTTCAGTTTTTTGAAGGCCTCAATATCTTTCTCATCTACGGAAATGGCGTTGTTAACCTGGGTTTTGCCCTGGCGGAAAGCCATGCCGCCGATATTGACGGAGGTGATTTTTACGCCACCCTCAACAATGCGCTCAACGTCGGTTGGGTTGGTGAACAGGAGCATGACGCGTTCACCCGCGTATTTGGGGTTGTTGTAAACGCGGATCATTTTTGCGACATCCACCACGTGGGCGGTGACGCCCGGCGGTGCAACCTGGGTCAGCAGCGTTTTGCGAACGGTGTCTGCCGCCACTTCATCACTGACGACGATAATGCGGGTAACGTTGGTTTCTTTCGTCCAGCGGGTGGCGACCTGGCCATGAATTAAACGGTCATCAATACGCGCGAGACCGATGTTCATGTAATCGTTTGGCCCCATCGGTTTGGCTGGCGCTGCGGCTTTCGGCGCGGCGGCAACGGGGGCCGGTGCGGCTTTTTCTATCGGCTTAGCTTTCAGCGCTTTCACGCCTTCGCGGCCCGTTTCAACGGCGTGGGCAACCAGATCGTCGAAGGTGGGATTGTCGTCCCGCGACATCAGGGTTTCGACCAGCATCGGGATATTCACCCCGGCGACCACTTCGTAATGTTCCTTATCCACAACGATACGGCTTGCCGCATTGAATGGACTGCCACCCCAGGTATCCACGAGGAATAGCACGCCTTTGCTGGTGTCCAGTTTCTCCAGCTGAGCGTTATATTTCTCGATCAGGGTTTCAGCATTTTCACCCGGGACGAAATCTATCCAGCCAACGTTCTCTTGTTCGCCTAATAGCATTTCGGCGGTTTTCAGCAATTGTTCCGCTGCCCAGCCATGTGTGCCTATGACAATAGCAATAGTCACTTGCTACCTCCTGTTTTTGTCATTACAACACCCCTCGAAGGGTGCGGTGGTGTATCGGGATCGTTTCAGCGAATCGATTCAGATAACACGTTCAAGAAAGAACAAACCATTTGCCGGAATTATTTTAGACAGTGAAAAAATAATTTATGTGATGAAGATCCGTAATTTAACGTTGCCGTGATTTCATGGCATTACGCTGTAAAATATGGTCAGCATAAGTTGCAAAAAAATTGCAAAGTCAGGTAAATCTTTGCCAAGCCCTGGTTTACTTTGATAATGTTAGCGTCCGATTCACTTTCAGGAGTAGCGGGCAGTAGCCCACCCTATGGACCGTCACCGACGTCTTTTCACTGCCGGGATGCCTAAATCCCACCCTCTCAGCGGCGTTTTATGCCCGCAAATACGATTAACCAGCCGCTTTGCGTCCGTAACCTACGGAATGCCGACTTGCTGTGCCCTTAACGGGAGTCTGACATGGAACTGTTAATGGACCCGCAAATCTGGGCCGGTTTACTCACGCTTGTTGTGCTGGAAATCGTACTGGGTATTGATAACCTGGTGTTTATCGCCATTCTTGCGGATAAGCTTCCGCCTAAGCAGCGGGATAAGGCTCGATTGATTGGCCTGTCGTTGGCGCTGATTATGCGCCTGGCACTGCTGTCGCTGATTTCATGGCTGGTCACGCTAACTGCGCCGCTGTTCAGCATCGCGGATTTCACCTTCTCAGGCCGTGACCTGATTATGCTGGTGGGCGGTATCTTCCTGCTGTTTAAAGCGACCACGGAACTGCACGAACGCCTTGAAAACCGTCAGCATGATGACGGCCACGGTAAGGGCTATGCCAGCTTCTGGGTGGTGGTGCTGCAGATTGTGGTGCTGGATGCCGTCTTCTCGCTGGATGCGGTGATTACCGCCGTGGGGATGGTCAACCATCTGCCGGTGATGATGGCTGCGGTCATCATTGCGATGGGCGTCATGCTGCTTGCCTCCAAACCGCTAACCAACTTTGTTAACCAACATCCGACGGTGGTGGTGCTCTGCCTGAGCTTCCTGTTGATGATTGGTTTGAGTCTGGTGGCAGAAGGCTTTGGTTTCCACATTCCAAAAGGCTACCTGTACGCGGCCATTGGTTTCTCGATCATCATCGAGCTGTTTAACCAGATCGCGCGTCGTAACTTTATTCGTCATCAGTCGCGCCAGCCTCTGCGAGCGCGTACTGCCGATGCGATTCTGCGCATGATGAGTGGTAAGCGTCAGGAACGTGTACAAAGCAGCGAAGACAGCAAAGCCATGACGCCAATTGAGGCGGAATCCTTTGCGGAAGAAGAGCGCTATATGATTAACGGCGTGTTGACGCTGGCTTCGCGCTCATTGCGCAGCATTATGACACCGCGTGGTGAGATTTCGTGGGTTGATGCGATGAAGAGCGTGCCGGAGATCCGCGAACAGCTGCTTGCCTCTCCGCACAGCTTGTTCCCGGTGTGCCGGGGCGAACTGGATGAAATTATTGGCGTAGTACGAGCGAAAGAGCTGCTGGTTGCCCTGGACGAAGGCGTTGACGTGGCGGCGATTGCCGCGCAGTCACCGGCGATTGTTGTGCCGGAAACGCTGGACCCAATCAACCTGCTTGGCGTGCTGCGTCGTGCTCGCGGCAGCTTCGTTATCGTTAACAACGAATTTGGCGTGGTGCAGGGCCTGGTCACGCCGCTGGACGTGCTGGAAGCGATTGCCGGTGAATTCCCGGATGCGGATGAAACGCCTGAAATCGTTCGTGACGGTGACGGCTGGCTGGTGAAAGGCTCAACGGACCTGCATGCGCTGCAGCAGCGCCTGGACATCCATCGCCTGGTGCACAGCGAGGAAGATATTGCTTCTATCGCCGGCCTGGTGATTGCGGTGAATGGTCATATTCCTAAAGTCGGGGACGTGATCGAAGTCGCGCCGCTGCGTATTCAGATAGTCGAAGCCAACGATTATCGCGTCGATTTAGTTCGTGTGGAAAAAGAACGCTCTCCACACGAGGACGAAGAAGAGTAAGTCAGCGCATAGGGAAGGCCGGGATAGCCCGGTCTTCATGGCGAGGGGGCGGCGGCGTGTTGCCCTCGAGCCAGTGAGAGAAATCTCTCAGCGGCATAGGTTTGGCGTACAAAAAGCCCTGCAGCACATCGACACCGTTACGACGTAAATATTCTGCCTGCTCTTGCGTTTCCACCCCTTCAGCCACCAAATCGATCCCCAGCCTTTGCCCAAGGGCGATAATAATGTCCGTCACCGTCGAGTTCACCGCATCAGTCCCGATGGCGGCGGTGAAGGATTTATCGATTTTCAGCACATTGGGGTTCAGCGTTTCAAGATAAGCCAGCGAGCTGTGGCCGGTGCCGAAATCGTCAATAGCGAGGTCGATACCGAGCCTGTGTAGCTCCTGAACGACGCCGTGATCCATTGGGGGCAGGGCATTTCGTTCGGTGAGTTCCAGCGTCAACTTTTGCTTAGGCGTGGCCGGGAACCAATAACGTTTCAGGTCTCGAATAATTGCGCCGTCGTGGAAGTGGCTAGGGGCAACGTTAAGGCCGATATGAAACCCGGGCGTTTTGGGAAAGATCTCCAGGTGACGCACGGTTTCATCCAGCACAAAGCGCGTGAGTGGTGCAATTTGCTGCTGCTGTTCCGCGAGGGGGATAAACACTTCAGGCGAAATCCAGCCCTGTCTTGGGTTATTCCAGCGCAGCAGCAGCTCTACGCCAACGCACTCTAAGTTTCGGGCGCTGACCAGCGGCTGGCAGAAGACTTCAAATTCCCGGGCGGCGAGGCCGAGGTTGATCTCCCAGGAGAAGCTCATTCGGTTGGCGGTCGCAAGCCAGGCAATATAGCCCACCAGCAGGCTGAGTAATAAAGCCAGTGGAAGCTGGGCCGGTAAATTTTGCAGCGTTAACTGGTCGGCAGAAGGGCCAATGGCAGTAATAGAATAAGGGTAAAGCTTAGATACTGTCTGTTTAGATACATCATCTCCGTTTGTTTCTATCTTCCCCAGCAGACCGGCACCGTATTCAAGATGATCGTCGCCGACGTTCAGTACCGCTCGCGTTACCCAGGGATGCTCCGGCTTAAGCAGTAGGCTGGTTAACATCTGAATATTAATAATCTGCATGACGCCATCGTGTGGCTGCCCCTGCAGCGGTCGCCAGAAAATCAGCACCGGTGTGCCTTTTAACAATGAGCTGTCGCGGGATAAAAACAGCAGCGGCTCGTCTGAAGGCAGGCGAGTATGGAGCTGATGAATACCCATGTTGCGGCTGCCGTAAATACTGGAGCAGTACAGCACGCCATCTTTGATTAAACCAATGGCGCGTACCGTTTGCATTTTGGCGGCGTGTTCACGAATTTTTAATTGGGCGTCGTCGCAGGAGGTCCCGATAAGCTGCATAATATCGTCGCTGACCGTATTCAGCGGAGCGAGGAGAGTATCGAGTGTGGTAATGATTCGCTGATTAAACTGGACGACGCGTTGTTCGTTAAGATTTCGCTCCACCGCATATCTGACGCTAAGCGTAACGATTAAAACTAAAATGGCGAGTACAGCGCAGACAATAACTCGCCTGCGGCGATAGTCAGAAATAATCCGCTGTGCCGTTTGCATCCCTGTTTCCCTGTTTCTCGCCGCAAGCAATGAAGCGTAACGTTATCATCAAAGTGTAGCGGGATATCAGAGCGCGAAAAAAATAAAAAAAGATAAGATAAAAAAACACCGCATAAGCGGTGTTCTATATTATTCATGTCGCTGACGTCAGCTCTTACGAGACGGAGTATTGGTCTCCTTTTCCCCTCTTATTTGGCAACCTATTCAGCCTTATTCCCGGCCTTGCTTCGATGGTCACCGCTAAAACCGGGTACATCTTCAGAAAATCGCGCAGTCCTCGCATCTCGCTCGTAGCCCTGTGATTCGCCCAGGACACCATACAGCTCAGGCCGACGGCCGTGAATCCACCTGCGGCCGGTAGACATCGGCAGCAACTCCAGATCGAGGTCGGCGTACACGATCGTATCCTCAAAGGAGCCCGTTTCGGTAACGATCCTGCCGTAGGGATCAATAACCATGGCATTTCCTGTCCGAACCTCTCCGTTATCCAGGCCGACGCCATTACTGAACAGAATGAAAAAGCCATTATCATGCGCGCGAGAAGGTAGCCAGCGCATCAGCCAGCCCCGGCCGCTGTCCCCGCGCAAGGCTTCCTCCAGCGTTTGCGGGTCGTTATGTCTGTTTTCCCAGAGGCTGGGGGAAATAGGTTTCATGCCGAAGGGACTTCGCGAATGGGTTCCTCCAGTCTGGTGTGGAGCGATAAGAACATCGGCGCCCAACAAGGCCGTAATGCGCGCATTTTCCACGAGATTATTATCCCAGCAGATAAGCACCCCGACACGCACTCCCCACGGCGTGTCAAAAACAGTAAAACTGTTGCCGGAGGAAATATCAGGGTGTTCAAACGCGTGGAGCTTCCTGTGCACATGCCGCGTGCCATCCGGCATGCAGATGGCGTAGGCATTATACAGGCGTTCGTCGCTGCTCTTTTCAATGAACCCGGCGCCAATAGCCATCTGGTATTTTTCTGCAAGTGCGGCGACCCAGGCTAATGATGCGCTCTCGTCAGCCCGCTCAGACAACGCATTCAGCGCCTGGCGGCTGAGGTCCGGCACATGCCAGTATCCGGTAATGCACATTTCAGGGAAGGCCAGAATCTTTACCTCCTCCTGGGCGGCCTGAATAATAAATTTTTCCATCACCGATAAATTGTACTGTTTATCTCCCGCCCGGTGGCAGAACTGCACTGTGGCAGTTCGAATAGTGGTATCCATTTTGCGCTCCTTATTCAACGATTCGGAGGCTATTCCATCAGAGAGCATGTTCGCGTGTATAATCACGGTTTCGCCCCATACGATAACCAGACGGAATGGATATAAAACTGCTGCGCGCTTTCGTTACCCTCTCACAGTCAGGGTCGTATCATTCAGCCGCTGAAAAACTGTGCGTCACGCAACCTGCACTGACCAAACAAATCCAGACGCTGGAGTTTCTTTCCGGCATCACGCTATTTCAGCGAGGTCGCCACGGGGCAAGGCTGACCGTGGCAGGAGAGCTGCTGCTCCCAGGAGCCGCTGCGGTACTCGAACGCCACGATCTTTTCTGTTCCGAAGTGGCCGATATTCAGAAAGGGCGGGCGGGGAAACTGACCATGGGCTTTGGGATCTCGTCCTTCCAGTTGGCCCCTCGGCAGGTGGCTGTTTTTCGCAGCCAGTTTCCGGATGTGCGGGTATCCCTGAATGATATGTCCTCTGCAGAACAGTTTCGGCAGCTAATGGAGGGCAGTCTTCAGGTTGGGTTTGTGCGATTGCCTGCGCCTGCACAGCTGGAAAGTCGAATCCTGGCGGAAGAGCGGCTGGTTCTTGCCGTGGCTCAGGCGCCTAATACGGAAACAGCTGCGGCAACAGAGTTGCTGCAAATGAGCCAACTGCTGCAGCTATCCCGCAATCGGGGAGAAGGGCTGTCGGCACAGGCAGCGCGTTTTCTCTCAGGCAATAATCTCGCTCCCCGTACCGTTTCAGCGGCAGATGATATTCAGACTTTGCTGGCGCTGGTTGCCGCCGGAGAGGGCGTGGCATTACTGCCGGCGGGGGTAAGCCATATTCTGCCAGCCGGAGTCAGGCTTGTGGTACTTGAAGGTGAAGATACCACCTGGCAAACGGGCATAGCCTGGAATGCTCAGTTAAACGATCCTGTGCGAGATCGCTTCCTGCAGATGGTGACCGGCTAATTGAATTTTAGATATTGAATGTCGGGGAAAGAACAAGCGGATGCTCAGTAAAACGATGTGAGCGGGAAATACCTTACGGTACTCCCCGCTCATTTTATAACGAACGCGGCTTATCGTTTAAGCCGCGTTTCTTGGTTACGGCTTAATCGCACTGAACCTTAATGGCCAGCCCGCCTCGCGATGTTTCGCGGTATTTGGCGTTCATGTCTTTACCGGTTTCGTACATGGTCTCAATGACCTTATCGAGCGAAACGCGCGGGGCGCTGGTACGACGCATCGCCATACGGGTGGCGTTGATAGCCTTCACCGAGGCAATCGCATTCCGCTCGATACATGGCACCTGTACCTGGCCGGCGACCGGGTCACAGGTCAGGCCGAGGTTATGTTCCATACCGATTTCCGCCGCAACGCAAACCTGTTCCGGGCTTGCGCCCATGATTTCAGCCAGGCCCGCCGCCGCCATCGAACAGGCAACGCCGACTTCACCCTGGCAGCCTACTTCAGCGCCAGAAATAGAGGCGTTCATTTTGTACAGTACGCCAATAGCGCCGGAGGCCAGGAAGTAGCGAATCCAGGTGTCCGGCGTGACCGGCTCGATAAAGTGGTCGTAGTAGGCCAGCACCGCAGGTACGATCCCGCAGGCACCGTTGGTTGGCGCGGTCACAACGCGGCCACCTGCGGCGTTCTCTTCGTTCACCGCCAGGGCAAACATGTTCACCCAGTCAACCACGTTCATTGGATCGTTGGACAGCTTGTCGCTGGACACCAGCATCCGGCGCAGGGCAGAGGCGCGGCGCGGCACGCGCAGCGGGCCAGGCAGCACGCCTTCGGTATTCATCCCGCGATCGATACAGGCACGCATGGTTTGCCAGATATTGGCGAAGTAATCTTCGATTTCCTCGCGGCTGTGCAGCGCCAGTTCGTTCTGCATTACCATGCCGGATACGGAAAGCCCGGTGTCCTTGCAGTGCTGCAGCATTTCCTGTGCGGAATGGAATGGATAAGGCACGGTGACTTCGCTGGCCGCATCTTTACCAAAGTGTTCTTCGTCGACGATGAAGCCGCCGCCGATGGAATAATAGGTTTTGCTGTAGATCCCTTTGTCGCCGTTATAGGCGTGGATCTGCATGCCGTTTTCATGCAGCGGCAGGTTGTCGCTGCGAAAACGCATGCCGTTATCCTGCGGGAAATCGACCTCATGACGACCCTGAGCAATTAGCAGGCGACCGCGGGTTTCCACGTCGCGAATAAAAGCCGGAATAGCGTCGATATCGACGTTATCCGGCTGGTTGCCGGCCAGACCCATAATAATCGCGATATCGGTGTGGTGGCCTTTCCCCGTCAGGGAAAGAGAACCGTAAACGTCCACCGCGATGCGGGTGGTACTGTCCAGCAGTCCCTGTTCGATCAGTGCGTCGACAAACTGTTTCCCGGCCTTCATTGGCCCGACGGTATGGGAGCTGGAAGGCCCGATGCCGACTTTGAACATGTCGAATATGCTAATCACTCTAAAACTCCTCTGATAGCACCCTGTTTCATGGAACATGATGCTTTGAAATGGCTAAGCGCTAGTTTAAAAATTTATTGGTTCCACCAGGAAACTATTCACATGAATTAAACTAATGCTTAACCATAAATCACCTAATAGCAGATGATTTATGGTCTTTCTGTTGCTTAAATATAGCCATTTTCAGCGTTTTAAAGTGTCGCCTGGATCGCTATCTACCTGTAAAGAGAGTTCGCGAATAATCCCCGCCGTCATCCCCCAGACAAAATAGCGTTGATACCAGGAAAGCCAGACGCGATGCGCGTTGCCGCGGCGATGGATATCTAACGGATGGTAGCGCCCAAGGCTCAGCGCCTCGGCGAGCGGCATTTCAAATACCGCAGAAACTTCATCTTCACTGGCGCGCCAAGGCAAATCAGGGGGAATGATGCCGACAATCGGCGTGACCTGGAAACCCGTCACGCTGTCCACCGGTGGAAGCGTGCCGATAACCTCGACGGATTCTGGTGGAATGGCGACTTCTTCCTGGGCCTCCCGCAGCGCGGCGGCTATCAGCGAACTGTCGGTGTCGTCTACCGCTCCACCGGGGAAGGCCACCTGGCCTGCATGTTTGCGCAGCATCAGCGAGCGCTGGGTGAGTAAAAGCCCCGGCTGAGGGCGCCGCACAATGGGTACCAGCACCGCCGCCTGACGTTTGTTGCTGACCGGCCCGCTGTCTGCCGGGCGTAGCAGTTGAAACCGGGTAAGGAAATCATTCAGCGTCAGGGACGAACCAGGCATGCATTAATTCTCCAGTAAGGGCAGGATACGATTAACTTTATCAAAAGTTTCCTGATATTCCGCCGCCTCGTGACTGTCGGCAACGATCCCGCCGCCGGCAGAGCAATATAATTTCCCGCCTTCGGCAGTGAGCGTACGGATGGTGATGCTGGTATCCATTTTTTCGCAGAAGCTTATGTAGCCGATACTGCCACACCATGCGTTACGCCGCTGGGGCTCAAGCTCTTCAATAATTTCCATTGCCCGCACTTTGGGGGCACCGGTGATTGAACCTCCGGGGAAGGTGGCGCGCAGGAGATCGCAGGCGCTAAGCGTCTCAGGCAGCCTGGCGGTAATCGTGCTCACCAGGTGATGCACCGCAGGGAAAGGCTCCACCACAAACAGCTCTGGCACTTTGACGCTGCCCGGCACCGCAACGCGGCCAATGTCGTTGCGCAGCAAATCAACAATCATCAGATTTTCAGCGCGATCTTTTGGCGAGTTCGCCAGGCGTTCAGCTTGCGCTGCGTCGGCCTGCGGATCGGCAAGACGAGGCAGCGTGCCTTTAATCGGGCGGGTTTGAATCTGCTTGTCTTCGAGCAGAACAAACCGCTCCGGGGAAAGGCTAAGAATACAGCTGTCCGGCAGCCGCAGAAAAGCGCTGAACGGCGCGCGGTTCGCCTGATTCAGCGTTTCGAAAGCCTGCCATTCATCCCCTTCATAGCGGGCGTGGAACCGCTGAGCCAGGTTAACCTGGTAGCAGTCTCCGCTGCTGAGATAAGCCTGGATCTGGCGGAACTTCTCGCCGTACGTTTCGCGGGACATATTGGACTGCCACTGGCTGGTCAGCCGGAAAGGCTGAACATTTTGCCGGGGCGAGAGTGCATTCAGCCAGGCCAGACGAGCTTCAATGTCTCCCCTGCAAACCAGCGTCAGACGCTGCAGATGATGGTCTGCAATCAGCGCCCAGTCATAAATGCCGACGGCCATGTCCGGCGTGGTTAAATCCTGTTCTGCCGTCGCGGGGATTTTCTCAAAGCGGCGGCCCAGATCGTAGCTAAATAGCCCCAGCGCGCCGCCGCAGAACGGAATATCGCTAGTGGGCGTGGTGGCAAGGCCACAGCTGTCCAGCGTTTGCTGTAACAGTTCAAGCGGGCATTCGTTGTGTTGTGATGAAAGCCCGTGGCGTTCAATCACGGTTTCCTGGCCGCGTGTGACCAGCGTTGCAAGCGGGCTGGCAACCATAATATCAAAACGGTTATGCGGATGATCGGCAAAGCCAGAGTGAAGCAGCATGGCCCAGGGCTGAGTGGAAACCGAGCGGAAATAGTGCTGAACGGCATCGGCCTGCCAGCTGAGTTCGCGAAAAACGGGGGAGGTTGTAACATTCATCTTGGTAGCATCGTCAGGAGCAGAGTAAAATAGCGACTTCAGCACTGTAACAGGACTTAAACATGATTTCAGGATTACCGGCGCTTAGCCACGAGCAGCAGCAGCAGGCCGTCGAGCGTATTCACGAACTGATGGCCGACGGCATGAGCAGCGGCGAAGCCATCGCCCTCGTAGCCAGTGAGATTCGTGCCTCGCATACCGGGGGTAACGTCGCCGTACGCTTTGAAGATGAAGACGGCGAAGAAGAAGACCCGCAGGACTAGCCGGGCCTTAGCGACTTAGCGTTACACTGCCGCGATGATTTTGATTTCCACTTTGTAGCGCGGGTTCATCAACTTAGCCTGTACGGTGCAGCGTACCGGCGCTTTACCCGCCACGACCCACTCATCCCACGCTCTATTCATCGCCGCAAAATCTTCGCCATCCGGCAGGAAAATCGTTGCATCCAGAATGCGGGTCTTGTCGCTGCCGAGTTCGGCCAGCAGGGTGTCGATTTGCTGCAGGGTATTTGCCGTCTGCTGGTAGGCGTCAGCATCCAGGTTTTCCGGGACGCCGGTGTAGTACACGGTCTGGTTATGGATAACCGCATCAGACCAGCGGGCTTCAGGTTTTATACGCGCAATACTCATGGCAACTCCTTAACAACAAACGATATGTGCGGCACAGACTGCCACAATCCGCCGCCCGGTGCCACCGCCTGGCTGGATAAACCTCGCCGGGGCTGACATAATCACTGGCAATTTAACCAGGGGGTAACGTGACGGACGATTTTGCAGCAGACGGCCAACTGGCTAAGGTCATTCCGGGCTTCAAGCCGCGTGAAGCTCAGCGTGAAATGGCGGAGGCCGTAACCCGGGCGATTCAAGCCGGCGGCGAGCTGGTGGTAGAGGCCGGTACCGGTACAGGGAAAACATACGCTTATCTTGCCCCCGCGCTGCGTTCTGGCAAAAAAGTCATTATTTCTACCGGCTCAAAAGCGCTGCAGGATCAGCTGTTTTCTCGCGATCTGCCGACGATATCCCGTGCGCTGAAATTTACCGGTCGCGTGGCGTTGCTGAAAGGGCGCTCTAACTATCTTTGCCTGGAAAGGCTGGAGCAGCAGTCGCTGGCGGGCGGTGATTTGCCCGTGCAGGCGTTAAGCGACGTGATGCATTTGCGCGGCTGGGCCAGTGAAACCGTGGATGGCGATATCAGCACCTGTGGGTCCGTCGCCGAAGATTCCACCGTCTGGCCGATGGTCACCAGCACCAACGATAACTGTCTGGGGCAGGATTGTCCGCAGTATCAGGACTGCTTTGTGGTCAAGGCGCGTAAAAAGGCGATGGATGCCGACGTGGTGGTGGTGAACCATCACTTGTACCTGGCCGACATGGTAGTGAAGGAGAGCGGCTTCGCGGAGCTTATTCCCGAGGCTCAGGTGACAATTTTCGATGAAGCCCACCAGATCCCGGATATCGCCAGCCAGTATTTTGGCCAGTCTATCTCCAGCCGGCAGTTGCTCGACCTCGCCAAAGACATTTCCATTGCCTACCGCACGGAAGTCCGTGACGCGCAGCAGCTGCAAAAAAGCGCCGACAGCCTTGCCCAGCGCACGCAGGACTTCCGCCTGCAAATAGGCGACCCGGGCTACCGGGGGAACCTGCGGGAGCTGCTTGCGGACGCGAATATCCAGCGTTCGCTGCTGCTGCTCGATGATGCCCTGGAGCTGTGTTATGACGTGGCAAAGCTTTCTCTTGGCCGCTCGGCGCTGCTGGATGCCGCATTTGAACGCGCGGTAATTTACCGTGGGCGAATTAAACGGCTGAAAGAGATTAATCAGCCGGGCTACAGCTACTGGTATGAATGCAACGCCCGCCACTTCACGCTGGCCCTGACGCCCCTGTCCGTGGCCGACAAGTTTAAGGAAGTCATTCGTGAAAAAGCGGGCTGCTGGGTCTTTACCTCGGCCACGCTTGCGGTGAATGACAATATGAGCCATTTCACCGAGCGGCTGGGTATCGACGAAGCAGAAACACTGCTGCTTGCCAGCCCGTTTGATTACGCTAAACAGGCGCTGCTGTGCGTGCCGAGAGGGCTGCCGACGCCGAATCAGCCCCACGCTGGCCGTCACCTGGCTAACCTGTTGCGCCCGCTCATTGAGGCGAACAACGGGCGCTGCTTTATGCTCTGTACCTCCCACGCCATGATGCGCGACCTGGCGGAACAGTTCCGGGCCACCATGACGTTGCCCGTGCTGCTGCAGGGGGAAACCAGCAAAGGCCAACTGCTGCAGCAATTTGTTGAGGCCGGTAATGCCCTGCTGGTGGCGACCAGCAGCTTCTGGGAAGGCGTAGACGTGCGCGGCGACGCGCTCTCCCTGGTTATCATCGACAAACTTCCCTTTACTTCGCCGGACGATCCGCTGCTCAAGGCTCGCATGGAAGATTGCCGCATTCGCGGGGGCGATCCATTTGACGATGTCCAACTGCCTGACGCGGTGATCACCCTTAAGCAGGGTGTCGGTCGCCTCATCCGCGATGTGGAAGACCGTGGGGTCCTGGTTATCTGCGATAACCGCCTGGTCATGCGTCCGTATGGCGCTGTTTTCCTTAACAGCCTGCCGCCCACGCCGCGTACCCGGGATATAAATCGGGCAGTTGAGTTCCTCAATGCCTCTGGTGCGCAGTAATTTGTGCCAGGCTATGGTATGATGCGCGCCGTTTTTTGACCTTATCTCCGCCAGAGGTTGGCAAGCCCATGCGAATTTTAGCCATCGATACCGCAACAGAAGCCTGTTCTGTTGCCCTGCAAAACGACGCGGCGTCCTACGCCCATTTCGAACTCTGCCCGCGTGAGCACACGCAAAGAATTTTACCGCTGGTCAAAGAGATCCTGAACCAGGGCGGGATTACTTTGTCTGAGGTGAACGCACTTGCCTACGGGCGTGGGCCGGGCAGTTTCACCGGTGTGCGCATTGGGATTGGGATTGCGCAGGGGCTGGCGCTGGGTGCTGAGCTGCCGATGATTGGCGTTTCAACGCTGGCGACAATGGCTCAGGGCGCATGGCGCAGAACGGGCGCCACCCGCGTACTCGCCGCAATAGATGCCCGCATGGGCGAAGTTTATTGGGCTGAATATGAGCGTGACGAGCAGGGCGTGTGGCACGGTGAAGCAAGCGAAGCCGTCCTTAAGCCTGAAGACGTTGCCGGGCGGTTGAAGCATCTGAGCGGCACCTGGGCTACAGTCGGAACAGGCTGGCAGGCCTGGCCTGATATGGCGAAGGATAGCGGACTTTTGTTGCAGGACGGTGAAACTACGCTGCCTGAAGCTGAAGATATGCTTCCTCTGGCGCAGCAGGCGTTTAGCGCCGGCAAAACCGTCGCCGTCGAGCATGCGGAGCCTGTCTACCTGCGTAACGAAGTCACCTGGAAAAAGCTACCTGGCAGAGAGTAAGACCGACCCCGCTAAACGGCGGGCAGGTTAAGGAGATGAGGTATGGCTGTTTGTAATGTCAAAAAATGCAGCTGGCTGCTGGCCGCCGCTGCGGCGCTGGTCCTGAGCGGCTGCGTGAGCGTGCCGGATGCAATTAAAGGGACTTCCGCCACCCCACAGCAGGATCTGACGGCGGTGATGAGTGCGCCCCAGCTCTATGTCGGGCAGGAAGCGCGCTTTGGCGGGCGAGTGGTGAACGTGGACAACCTGAAGGGCAAAACTCGCCTGGAGATTGCCACCGTCAGCCTCGATGAAGGTGCCCGTCCGGCATTGAATGAGCCTTCGCAAGGGCGCATTTATGCCGACGTCAATGGCTTCCTTGATCCGGTAGATTTCCGCAATCAGTTGGTGACCGTCGTCGGGCCAATTACCGGCACGGCAGAAGGTAAGATTGGTCAGACGCCCTATAAATTCATGACCATGCAGGCAACGGGATACAAACGCTGGAACGTAGTCCAGCAGGTCGTCATGCCGCCGCAGCCGATCGATCCGTGGTTCTGGGGCGGGCCTTACCCGTATCGCCACCATTACGACATGTGGGGCGGCGGCTGGTACAATCCGGGGCCTGCACAGGTGCAAACCGTTGTAACCGAATAATCTGTTGTTTTTAAAATGTTTTCAAACAGCGGCCTGGCCGCTGTTTGTTTTTATCCAGGACGGATGAAAAAATTTAGTGATGTGCTTCGCAACCTTTAATCAGGCTAATTAATAAACTGGTACGCTGAGTTAATATTATGTTAACGAAATGTATTCCCTGGGGTTGTGATGACGACAAATAATAATTTCAGAGGTGGATCCTTGAATAAGGTTTGGCTTAACCGCTACCCGGCCGACGTTGCGGCTGAAATAAATCCCGACCGCTATCAATCCCTGGTTGATATGTTTGAGCAGGCTGTCACTCGCTACGCTGACAAACCCGCTTTTATCAACATGGGGGAGGTGATGACCTTCCGCAAACTGGAAGAGCGCAGCCGGGCATTTGCCGCGTACCTTCAGCAGGGGCTGGGCCTGAAAAAAGGCGACCGCGTGGCGCTGATGATGCCAAACCTGCTGCAGTATCCTGTCGCGCTGTTCGGCATTCTGCGCGCCGGTATGGTGGTGGTTAACGTTAACCCGCTCTATACTCCGCGAGAGCTGGAGCACCAGCTGAATGACAGCGGGGCCAGCGCGATTGTGATCGTGTCAAACTTTGCCCATACGCTGGAGAAAGTGGTCGAAAAAACCCAGGTGAAACACGTCATCCTGACTCGACTGGGGGACCAGATCTCCGGGCCGAAGGGGACGCTGGTTAACTTCGTGGTGAAGTACATCAAGCGTCTGGTGCCCAAATACCATCTGCCGCACGCCATCTCTTTCCGTCGGGCGCTGCAAAGCGGTTACCGCATGCAGTACATCAAACCTGAAATTATCAATGGCGATTTAGCCTTCCTGCAGTACACCGGCGGCACAACCGGCGTAGCTAAAGGCGCCATGCTGACGCACCGTAATATGCTGGCCAACCTCGAGCAGGTCAGGGCGGCATACAGCCCGCTACTGCACGAAGGTAAAGAGCTGGTGGTGACTCCGCTGCCGCTGTACCACATTTTTGCTCTGACCATTAACTGCCTGCTGTTTATCGACATGGGGGGGCAGAACCTGTTGATTACCAACCCACGCGACATTCCGGGACTGGTAAAAGAGCTGGCAAAATATCCTTTCACTGCCATGACCGCCGTGAATACGTTGTTTAACGCGTTACTGAATAACAAAGAGTTCCAGCAGCTTGATTTTTCAAGCCTTCACCTCGCTGCGGGCGGCGGTATGCCCGTCCAGCACGCTGTTGCCGAACGTTGGGAAAAACTCACGGGCCGCTTCCTGCTTGAAGGCTATGGCCTGACGGAATGCGCGCCGCTGGTCAGCGCGAACCCGCATGATATGGATTATCACAGCGGATCTATTGGCCTGCCGGTGCCGTCCACCGATGTGAAGCTGATAGACGACCAGGGCAATGAAGTACCGCCCGGTGAGCCTGGTGAACTGTGCGTTAAAGGCCCGCAGGTAATGCTGGGCTACTGGCAGCGACCGAAAGAAACGGATGAAATCATTAAAGACGGCTGGCTGCGCACCGGGGATATTGCGGTAATGAACGAAGAAGGCTTCATGAACATCGTTGACCGCAAAAAAGACATGATCCTCGTTTCCGGCTTCAACGTTTATCCGAACGAAATTGAAGATGTGGTCATGCAGAACGAAGGCGTGCTTGAAGTCGCGGCGGTGGGTGTTCCTGCCGGGGTGAGCGGTGAGCAGGTGAAAATCTTTGTGGTGAAAAAAGATCCTGCCCTGACGGAAGAGGCGCTGATCGCCTTCTGTCGTCGCCAGTTAACCGGCTATAAAGTGCCTAAACTGATCGAATTCCGCACGGAACTGCCAAAATCGAACGTCGGGAAAATTTTACGACGAGAACTGCGTGACGAAGCGGGCAAGACAGGCAACAATAACGCCTGAGCTCCAAGTCACTCGTCCTGATGCCGGTTCGCCGGCATTTTTTATGGGCGCAACCTAAGAGAACTGAATTTGACTTACCAGATGATTACTACCGATGAAGGGCTGGCCGCCGTATGCCAGGCCGCTCGTCAGTTCCCCGCGCTGGCGCTGGACACCGAATTTGTTCGCACCAGAACCTATTACCCGCAGCTGGGGCTGATCCAGCTTTATGACGGCCAGCAGGTTTCGCTGATCGATCCTTTAGCCATCGGCGACTGGTCGCCGTTCAAGGCGTTGTTGCAGGATCCTGACACCATCAAGTATCTGCATGCGGGCAGCGAAGATCTCGAAGTCTTCCTGAATGCCTTTGGCATGCTGCCTGATCCGTTTATTGATACGCAAATTCTGGCCTCCTTTACTGGCCGCCCGCTGTCCTGCGGCTTTGCCACTATCGTTGAGTCTTACACCGGCATTGCGCTGGATAAAAGTGAATCCCGCACCGACTGGCTGGCGCGTCCACTCACGGAGAGGCAGTGTGAATACGCCGCGGCAGATGTGCTTTATTTGCTGCCTATCGCTGAGAAACTGATGGCCGAAACGGAAGCGGCGGGCTGGATAGGCGCGGCTCTCGATGAATGCCATCTGATGTGCTCCCGTCGTCGCGATCAGCTCGATCCGGAAGAAGCCTGGCGCGAAATAGGCAATGCCTGGCAGCTGCGTACCCGACAGCTGGCCTGCCTCAAGAAGCTGGCGGCCTGGCGCTTGCGTAAAGCCCGCGAGCGCGACATGGCGGTGAACTTTGTCGTCCGCGAAGAAAACCTGTGGCAGGTGGCGAGATACATGCCTGGCTCGTTGGGCGAACTGGACTCGCTTGGCCTGAGCGGCAGCGAAATTCGCTTCCACGGCAAAACGCTTATCGCCCTGGTGGCCGAGGCGCAGGCGCTGCCGGAGAGCGAGCTGCCGCAGCCGCTGCAAAACCTGGTGGATATGCCGGGCTATCGCAAAGTGTTTAAGGCCATTAAAGCCCTGGTGCAGGAAGTGAGCGAGGCTAAAGGGCTGAGCGCCGAATTACTGGCCTCCCGCCGCCAAATCAATCAGCTGTTAAACTGGCACTGGAAATTGAAACCGCAAAGTGTGGCACCGGAATTAATTAGCGGCTGGCGGGCAGAATTAATGGCAGAAGCGTTAACGAAATTGCTGGCGGAATACTGATTATTTATATGACCTGGGAATAATTACAGTATTGTTCTCGGGTTTGAATATATTGGCAAGCTGCAACAAGAATGAGCTGAATAAACGTTAAGTGACTGCGTAAAAATAAAACCCCCTGACAAATGCAGGGGGTTTTTTATTCATGCCGACTTACTGGCTTCTTCCGCTTCCGGGAGCGTCACGTTCAGCTCCAGAATCGAAATATCTCCATCCCGCTGCTCGAGCTGGACGCTGACCATTTCCGGGTCAATTTGCACGTATTTGCAAATCACGTCGAGAATGTCCTTGCGCAGCTGCGGCAGGTAATGCGGTTCCGCATCGCTACGGCGACGCTCAGCTACGATGATCTGTAAACGCTCTTTCGCGATGTTGGCGGTGTTCTTTTTTCGTGACAGAAAAAAGTCGAGTAATGCCATAACTTATCCTCCGAACAGGCGTTTCAGGAAACCCTTCTTCTCTTCTTCAATGAAGCGGAAAGGGCGTTCTTCGCCGAGCAGGCGTTCCACGGTATCGGCGTAGGCTTTGCCTGCATCCGATTCACCGTCAAGAATCACCGGCTCGCCCTGGTTGGACGCACGCAGCACTGACTGGTCTTCAGGGATAACGCCAACCAGCGGAATGCGCAGAATTTCGAGCACATCTTCCATGCTCAGCATATCGCCTTTATTGACGCGACCTGGGTTGTAGCGGGTCAGCAATAAATGCTCTTTAATCGGCTCTTCACCGTTTTCAGCGCGGCGGGATTTGGACGACAGAATGCCGAGGATTCGGTCTGAGTCACGCACCGAGGAGACTTCCGGGTTGGTGGTAATGACCGCTTCATCCGCGAAGTACAGCGCCATCAGCGCGCCGGTTTCGATACCTGCCGGGGAGTCACAAACGATAAACTCGAAGTCCATGTTTTTCAGGTCTTCCAGCACCTTGGCCACGCCTTCGCGGGTCAGAGCGTCTTTATCGCGGGTTTGTGAAGCAGGCAGGATATAGAGCTGTTCAGTGCGTTTATCGCGGATAAGCGCCTGATTCAGCGTGGCATCGCCCTGAATCACGTTAACGAAATCGTACACAACGCGGCGTTCGCAGCCCATGATCAGGTCAAGGTTACGCAGACCAATGTCGAAATCAATAACGACGGTTTTTCTTCCCTTTTGGGCCAGCCCCGTAGCGATGGCCGCGCTGGACGTGGTCTTACCGACGCCCCCTTTACCCGATGTAACAACAATAATGCGTGCCATAAAGGATTTCCTTGTTAAAAGGGCTTAATTCAAAGATTGAACGGAGAGCGCACCACTCGCCAGATTCAGGCGAGCCGCTTTTCCATAATAATCGGCTGGGATCTGCTCGCTCAGCCAGTACTCGCCCGCAATAGAGACAAGCTCTGCTACCAGGTTAGTACAAAATATTTGTGCATCACGATCGCCGCTTGCACCAGCCAGCGCACGGCCACGCATCATGCCGTAAATATGAATATTACCATCTGCTATCAGTTCTGCACCGGCGCTGACGTGATTGGTCACAATCAAGTCACAGTTTGGCGCATAAATGCGCTGCCCGGAACGGACCGGAGTATCAATTAAACGCGTTTTTGTGATCGGTGTAACATCCGGCGCGGTGACCACCACGGGCTCAGCAGGTGCGGCTTTTGGCGTTCTTGCGGCCTTTTCTTTCCCTTCGGTCAGCAAGGGCAGGCCAGCACGCTCAATTTCAGCCTTTAAAGCTTCATCTTTACAGCCGCTGATACCCACCACGCGCAGGCCGGTTGCGGTAACGGCCTGTTGTACTTTCTTCCAGTTGACGGAACCATCGAGACTGGCGACGTTAACGACCACCGGGGCATTCTTTAAGAATGCGGGAGCCTGGGCGATTTTATCTTCCAGAGCCTGGCGAATAACCTCAGGTTGTGCATCATGCAAATGAACCACAGATAAGGTAAAACTGCTGCCCTTTAACTCGATTGGCGTGTTTGACATCCTGGCCTTACTCAATTCAGTTTCAATCCCCACTATTGTGGGACGATATTCCGAAGTACATCAGGCATGTTATAGTCCAGCTTATATTCAGGCAAGCCACTCGCTGGCGAAAATAGAGTAAAAAAAATGTTTTGTGTGATCTACCGAAGTACTAAACGTGACCAGACATATCTTTATGTCGAAAAAAAAGACGATTTCTCCCGAGTGCCGGAAGAGCTGATGAAAGGCTTTGGCAAACCGGTCCTGTCGATGCTGTTGCCGCTGGACGGCAGTAAAAAACTGGCCAATGCCGATTTGGATAAAGTGAAACAGGCGCTGGAAACTGAGGGCTATTATTTACAGATCCCACCTCCGGTAGAAAGTTTGCTGACTATGCACCTGGAAAAGAGTCCTAAAAAATAAATTTCGGACTGAAGGTAAATCTTTTCCATGCTTTCACACGGAGAATGTGTGAAACACATTATTGAAGAAATGATGATGAAAAATGCAGCTTTGCGTTATACCTTCAGCGCCTTAATTCTTTCCAGCGGGGCCGGTTATCTTCTCGCTGCTGAGGCGACTCCCACAGCCGCCTCAGTTCCTCAAACTAGCCCGCGTCAAACCACCACGCTCGCTGAGCAAGGGCGAAATCCCGCTGAATTTCCGGCTTATGTCGAAAAATTAAAACAACAAGCCAGAGCAAAGGGCATCAGCAATGCGACGCTGGCAAAAGCCTTTGCCAATATTCATTTTGTCGATCGGGTCATTCAATCCGATCGCAATCAGCTGGAAAAGAAAATAACGCTGGATGACTATTTAAACCGCGTTATTACTCCCGCCAAAATCAAACAGGCGCGTAGCCTGGCCCGCCAGCACCGGGCAGAGCTGGAAAAAGTCAGCGCCAAAAGTGGCGTGCAGAGTCGCTACATCGTCGCGCTGTGGGCAATGGAAAGTAACTTCGGCAAGCTGCAGGGCAAAGAAGATGTCATTTCTGCTTTAGCGACGCTCGCATTTGAGGGACGTCGTGAAGCCTTTTTCATCAACGAACTGATAGCGGCGCTGAAAATCATCCAGCGAGGTGATGTCAGCGCGACGCAGATGAAAGGCTCATGGGCCGGGGCGATGGGGCAGAACCAGTTTATGCCGAGTTCGCTGCTGCGCTACGGCAAAGACGGCGATGGCGACGGCAAAATTGATATCTGGAATAACACCCGCGACGTTTTCGCTTCCACGGCAAACTACCTGGCGGTAGAGGGCTGGCAGCGTGGTGGGGCGTGGGGCTATGAAGTGAAACTGCCCACGGGCTTTAATACTTCGCTGCTGGGCACAAGCCAGAGGCAGGGCAAGTCCGTGGCCCAGTGGAAAAAACTAGGCGTGACGCTGCCAAAAGGCTCCCATCTTCCAGCGTCGTCAAAGAAAGCCTGGCTGGTGAAGCCAGACGATGGTTTGGATCGTTCGTTCCTGGTCTATAACAACTTCCGCACCCTGATGCACTGGAACCGTTCTTACTACTTTGCCATTAGCATCGGCAAAATGGCGGATGCCATCGCAGATAAATAAGGCACGCTTAGAAACACTTCCCCGGTATTCAGCAGGCATTTTTTTATCTAGTATCAAAGGCAGTTAACACACACGACACAGAGGAAAGGCATGTATCAACATCATAACTGGCAGGGTGCGCTGCTTGATTTTCCGGTAAACAAAGTAGTCTGTGTTGGCAGCAACTATGCCAAACATATTAAAGAGATGGGCAGTGCGACGCCGGACGAGCCGGTGGTGTTTATTAAGCCTGAAAGTGCCCTGTGCGATATTCGCCAGCCGCTGGCGTTACCACAGGAATTCGGCTCCGTGCATCATGAGGTAGAGCTGGCCATTCTGATCGGCTCAACCCTTAAGCAGGCAAGTGAAGAGCACGTGCAAAAAGCCATCGCCGGCTATGGTGTTGCGCTGGACCTTACGCTGCGCGATCTGCAGGCCAAACTGAAAAAAGCAGGCCAGCCGTGGGAAAAAGCCAAGGGCTTCGATAACTCTTGCCCAATTTCCGGGTTTATCCCTGCGGCACAGTTCACTCACGATCCGCAAAATACCCCGCTGGAGCTGAAGATCAACGGTGAAACTCGCCAGCAGGGCAATACCGAAGACATGATCCACAAGATCGTGCCGCTGATTGCCTATATGAGCAAGTTCTTCACCCTGCGTGCGGGGGATGTGATCCTGACCGGTACACCGGAGGGCGTAGGCCCGCTGCTTAGCGGCGATGAGCTGGAAGTGAGCTTTGCAGGTCACAGCCTGACGACGCGCGTTTTATAAACAATTTGCCGCTTCAGGGCGGCAAAACTTGCATCCGGGTGTCAGACTGTTTATAAGGTGCAGCTTAATTTTTAAATGCAGGAACCGCTATGACACCCACTCCTTTTTGGCAAAGTAAAACTCTCGACGAAATGAGCGACGCCGAGTGGGAATCCCTGTGCGACGGCTGCGGCCAGTGCTGCCTGCATAAGCTGATGGACGAAGACACCGACGAGATTTATTTCACCAACGTCGCCTGTAAGCAGCTCAATATCAAAACCTGTCAGTGCAAGAACTACGCCCGCCGTTTCGAATACGAGCCGGACTGCATCAAACTCACTCGCGACAATTTGCCGACTTTTGAGTGGCTGCCGCACACCTGCGCTTACCGCCTGCTGGCCGAAGGCAAACCGCTGCCGGAATGGCACCCGCTGATTACCGGTTCAAAAGCCGCCATGCACGGTGAGCGCATTTCCGTGCGTCATATCGCGGTGAAAGAGTCAGAGGTCCGCGACTGGCAGGATCATATCCTCAACAAGCCCGAGTGGGCTGACTAGCGTATTTCGATGCTGGTCGGGAATGAAAATAAATCCTTTATATAACCAATCTTGTGATAGGATAGACTTTCAATAACCAAAATAAGAGAGTTTTTATCCTGAATTTAACATTCCAGTGTCCGTCATGTGGCGGATCGCAGTATCGCACCTCCCCCTACGATGTCCGAGAATCAAATCCCCATGGCGCAGTCTGTATCTTTTGCAAATCCGCAATGCAGGCGTTCGCTCATCGTCCATTAAATGCGACCTTCTCCGGTTTTAGCCCGCTGGGGCAACAGTCTTTGGCTTCTTCCCAGCCGCGCTGTTAAGATTCCGTCCTCAAAGGAGGAAAAATGAAAAAACTAACAACCATCATGAGCCTATTGTTGCTCAGCGGCTGTGCGACGGCAGAGCGTGAGGCGCCGAAGCCTCCGCACAGCATAGGCATGGCGAACCCGGCTTCGGTTTACTGCCAGGCCAAAGGCGGGAAATCTGTGATGGTGAAAACGCCTGAGGGCGAAAGAAGTGACTGCCTGCTGCCAGGCGGGGAAAGAATTGATGAATGGGCTCTGTACCGGCGCGATCATTCCTGAAAAAAATAACCCACCGAAAGGTGGGTTATTTGTCTAACGTGTTTGTTAACTTAGCGGCCAAACAGATCGCGACGCTTAGGTTTGAAGAACTGGGCAATCAGCACCAGAACCGCGATTACCAGGAACACGGCGAAGATCCCGAGCAGCCACTGCACCATATCCAGCGACAGGAATTCCCACTGACGAACGGAGCAGTCACCGTTGGCAACAAAGACCTGCGGCAGCCATTTATCCAGCGGCAGCCAGCTTGGGAAGCGAGCGAAGAAATCACAGGTCACAAATGGGGACGGGTGAAGCTGCAGCATGGTGTGCTCCCATGCCAGCTGAACGCCTTTCCCTGCGCTGTAGAGCCAGATGGCCAGGGCGCCATAGCGAAGCGGGCTTTTAGGGGCTATCGCGCCCACGATGCCTGCCCCCATCACGCCAAACAGCGCGCAACGCTCATAAATACACATCACACAAGGTTTCAGCCCCATAACGTGCTGGAACCACAATGCCACCATCTCAAGCGCAAATGCCGTAAAGGCTAAAAGCAGCCAGGCGGTGCGCCCAAGAGAGCATTGGTTTAAATATCGCAACATAATCAGTTTCCCTGCAGCATGCGTAGAATCGGCAGTGTAAACCAATTCCCTTTTTGCGCCAGTAGCGCAGATGAAAATAACGCAGTAATCGGATGTTTATAAGGAAAAAATTTGTAACGGGAAGCGGACTTCCCGTCAAATTGCCTTAGTGCGGTGCAAGCAGCGTATCAGGCGTCATTAGCCAGCCACTGTCCAGCATCCATTGTGTAGCAGGCGTCAGGGTATATTCCACACATAGCAGGCCCACAAGGGTCAGAACCAGCGTGTAGGGCAGCGCCATCACAACCATGCGGCCGTAAGAGAGGCGAATCAGCGGCGCCAGCGCCGATGTCAGCAGGAACAGGAACGCCGCCTGGCCGTTTGGCGTTGCCACCGAGGGCAGGTTTGTGCCGGTATTGATAGCCACCGCCAGCAGTTCGAACTGCTGCATATTGATGGCACCATTCTGCAGCGCAGTTTTCGCCTCGTTGATATAAACGGTGCCGACAAAGACGTTGTCGGAAATCGAGGAGAGCAGGCCGTTAAAGATATAAAACAGCGACAGCTGGGCGTGCGGAGAGGCATCGAGCACGTACTGAACTATCGGGCTGAACAGATGCTGGTCGATGATAACCGCCACGATAGTGAAGAAAACGGTCAGCAGGGCGGTAAACGGCAGCGCTTCGGTAAAGGCTTTGCCGATAGCATGCTCGTCGGTAACCCCGCACAGCGATGTCGCCAGAATAATCACCGACAGGCCAATCAGGCCGACTTCTGCCAGATGGAAGGCCAGAGCGATAATCAGCCAGACGCCAATCAGCGCCTGGATCAGCAGCTTCATCTTGTCCTGCTTTGTTCGCTTCCTGGTGCTCTGAGCATCAAAGTCATACAGGATCCCACGCACTTTTTCCGGCAGCGTTTGTCCGTAGCCGAACACTTTAAAACGTTCCAACAGAATGCAGGTGAGCAGGCCACAAATCAGCACCGGCACGGTCACCGGCATCATGCGCAGGAAGAAATCGCCGAAGTGCCAGCCAGCGTTTTTAGCAATGATCAGGTTCTGCGGCTCGCCAACCATGGTCATTACGCCGCCCAGTGCGGTACCGACGCCAGCGTGCATCATCAGGCTGCGCAGGAAAGCGCGGAATTGCTCAAGCACTTCGCGGCTGTCGCTCCGAATATGGCTGTCGTCCTGAACGTTGCTGTCATCCTGTGCTTCAGATGCTACTCGGTGATAGATGCTGTAGAAGCCCACGGCGACGCTAATGACAACGGCCACGACCGTCAAGGCATCAAGGAAGGCGGAAAGAAACGCGGCGGCGACGCAAAAGGCCAGCGACAGCGCAACTTTAGACCGGATCCCCAACAGCAGGCGGGTGAAGAGCAGCAACAGGAGCTGCTTCATGAAATAAATCCCGGCCACCATAAACATCAGCAGCAGCAGCACTTCGAGGTTTGAAGCAATTTCAGCACGAACGTGATCGGGGCTGGTCATGCCGACCAGCACGGCCTCAATGGCCAGCAGGCCACCCGGCAGCAGCGGGTAGCATTTCAGCGCCATCGCCAGGGCAAAAATAAACTCCACCACCAGCATCCATCCCGCGATAAACGGGCTGACAAACCAAAAGACTAGCGGATTAAGCACTAAAAAGAGAAGCAGCGTCAGTTTGTACCAGTCAGGTGATTGACCCAGAAAATTGCGGTACAACGCCCGCCCAAAGGACATTTCCATCGTATAGTTACCATTATCCGTTGTATTATGTTGATGTTAAAAAAGATAACGCTTCAGGGTACTCGTTTATGGCGCACGCGATCAAGCCGAAGGAAATCCTGAGTTAAGGCGTTTATCGTCAAAATTCAACGCCGATCCCGCATTTGCGCGTCGCCCCCGCTATCTGGCGCGCATGGCATCTGGTATGATGAGTCCAATTAGCAAAACCTGAGTAATGGAAATCTTACTATGGTCATTAAGGCGCAGAGCCCAGCGGGTTTCGCGGAAGAGTATATTATAGAAAGTATCTGGAACAGCCGTTTTCCGCCGGGTTCTATTCTGCCGGCAGAGCGTGAACTTTCAGAACTGATTGGCGTTACGCGTACCACTTTACGTGAAGTGCTTCAGCGTCTTGCACGCGACGGCTGGCTGACAATTCAGCACGGGAAGCCAACGCGGGTGAACAATTTCTGGGAAACCTCGGGCTTAAACATTCTGGAAACGCTGGCTCGTCTCGATCACGACAGCGTGCCGCAGCTGATTGATAATCTGCTTTCGGTGCGAACCAATATTTCCACGATATTTATTCGTACGGCGATTCGTCAGTATCCAGATAAAGCGCAGGAAGTGCTGGCCACGGCTAGCAAAGTTGAAGACCACGCGGACGCGTTTGCCGAGCTGGATTACAACATTTTCCGCGGCCTGGCGTTTGCATCAGGTAACCCAATTTATGGGCTGATCCTGAACGGGATGAAAGGGCTGTACACCCGCATCGGGCGTCACTACTTCTCCAATCCTGAAGCCCGTAGCCTGGCGCTGGGCTTTTACCACCGCCTGGCAGAAATCTGCCAGCAGGGGCTTCACGAGCAGGTCTTTGATACCGTGCGTAACTACGGTCGCGAGAGCGGCGAGATTTGGCACCGTATGCAGAAAAACCTGCCTGGCGATTTGGCGATGCACAGTCGCTAGGCCAGCATAAAAAACGCTTCCCTCGGGAAGCGCTACAGACTATTGACAAACCTCTGCTGATATAAGAAATAACAGAGGGTTCGTTAAAAAAACAGGAAAATCAATTCATTGATTTTTGGCTAATAACCACAAAGAGGGAAAAATCACGCTTTTTCCCTCTTTGTCAGCAACTTTAAACGCTTCCCTCGGGAAGCGTTTTTTTTCACTCTTACAGCGGGTTTCGCAGCGGGCAGCGCTCCAGCAGTTCCACGCTACCATCCGCATTTTGCTGCTCCAGCACGACATCAAAGCCCCACAGGCGATGCACATGCTTGAGCACTTCTCTGCGCCCTTTATCCAGTGGGGCGCGGTTGTGCGGGATGTAGCGCAGCGTTAGCGAACGATCCCCGCGCAAATCTACATCCCAAACCTGAATATTCGGCTCGAGGTTGCTCAGGTTGTACTGGGCCGACAGCTGGGAACGTATTTCCCTGTATCCCTCTTCATTGTGGATGGCCGAAATTTCCAGGTAATTATTACGGTCATCGTCCAGCACGGTGAACAGACGGAAGTCGCGCATCAGCTTAGGCGAAAGGAACTGGCTGATAAAGCTTTCGTCCTTGAAGTCACGCATGGCGAAATGCAGCGTTTCCAGCCAGTCTTTGCCGGCAATATCCGGGAACCAGTAGCGGTCTTCTTCGGTCGGTGACTGGCAAATACGTTTGATATCCTGGAACATGGCGAACCCCAGCGCGTAGGGGTTAATGCCGTTGTACCACGGGCTGTTATAGGGCGGCTGGAACACCACATTAGTATGGCTGTGCAAAAACTCCAGCATAAAGCGGTCACTGACTTTGCCCTCGTCATACAGATGATTGAGAATGGTGTAGTGCCAGAAGGTGGCCCAGCCCTCGTTCATGACCTGGGTCTGTTTTTGCGGATAAAAATACTGGCTCACCTTGCGCACAATACGCAGGATCTCACGCTGCCACGGCTCCAGCAGCGGGGCATTCTTCTCCATAAAATACAGCAGATTCTCCTGCGGCTCCGAAGGGAAGCGGTGGGCGGATTCCGCGGCTTTTTCCTCTTCCTTACGCGGTAGCGTGCGCCAGAGCGTATTCACCTGGCTTTGCAGATACTCTTCCCGGCTTTTCTGGCGCGCTTTCTCCTCCTGCAGGGATATCTTCTGCGGGCGTTTATAGCGGTCCACGCCGTAATTCATCAGCGCGTGGCAGGAGTCCAGCAGGCGCTCCACCTCATCAACCCCGTAGCGCTCTTCACACTGCGTAATGTAATTTTTGGCGAAAATCAGGTAGTCGATTATCGAGCTGGCATCCGTCCAGCTGCGGAACAGGTAGTTGTTTTTAAAGAAAGAGTTGTGCCCGTAACAGGCATGCGCAATCACCAACGCCTGCATGGTGATGGTGTTCTCTTCCATCAAATAGGCAATGCAGGGGTTAGAGTTGATGACGATCTCATACGCCAGCCCTTGCTGCCCGTGCTTGTACAGGCGCTCGGTTTCGATGAATTTTTTGCCAAAAGACCAGTGCGGGTAGTTAATCGGCATCCCGACGCTGGAATACGCGTCCATCATCTGCTCGGAGGTAATGACCTCAATCTGGTGGGGATAGGTGTCCAGGCGGTAGAGCTTTGCTACCCGGTCAATCTCGGCCAGGTAAATGTCCAGTAGCTCAAACGTCCAGTCGGGGCCGTCACTCAGACGGGTGGGATCCTTTGTGGCGAAATCAGTTACGTTAGCCATCAGCGCGCCCTCATTGTTTTCGACTTTCTCTGGATGGAAAGCCTCACTCTCAAGAATAGACAACTCCTGAAAGATAGCGCCGACAAGTAAAATTTTTTCTTCGCGATTTATTGATCTCAATAGCGGGCTTTTAGCGCGTCACTCAGCATTTTATTTTGACGAAAATGTTTTCCCGTACAGGAGATGCTAATTATCCCGCTCCAGCGCTGGCGGGCAGGTTTGTGAGTTTAGTCACCATAATAAAGCCATATGTTGAATAACATATTCAACTGAGTTATCAATATGTAATCAGAAGATTATTCTTTTAGCTAATTGCGGAGCAGATATGCGTGTTGTGGTGCTGGGAAGTGGTGTCGTCGGCGTGGCGAGCGCCTGGTATTTACGTCAGGCCGGGCATGAAGTCACTGTCATCGATCGCGAATCAGGGCCGGCGCAGGAAACTAGCGCGGCCAACGCCGGGCAGATCTCTCCGGGCTATGCTGCTCCGTGGGCGGCTCCGGGCGTCCCGTTAAAAGCCATTAAGTGGATGTTCCAGCGCCACGCGCCGCTGGCCATCAGCCTCGACGGAACCCAGTTCCAGCTGAAGTGGATGTGGCAGATGCTGCGCAACTGCGATACCCGCCATTACATGGAAAATAAAGGCCGCATGGTACGCCTGGCGGAGTACAGCCGTGATTGCCTGAAAGAATTGCGCCACGCCACAGGCATCCAGTATGAAGGCCGGCAGGGCGGGACGCTGCAGCTGTTCCGCACCGAGCAGCAGTATGAAAGCGCGGCCAAAGACATCGCCGTCTTGAAAGACGCAGGCGTGCCGTATGAGCTGCTGGAAGCTAGCCAGCTTAACCGCGTTGAACCCGCGCTGGCGGACGTAGCCCACAAGCTGACCGGCGGCCTGCGTTTACCGAACGATGAAACCGGTGACTGCCAGCTGTTTACCCAAAACCTGGCGCGGATGGCGGCGGAAGCCGGCGTTGAGTTTCGCTTCAATACGCCGGTTGATCGTCTGCTTTACGACAACCAGCAAATCAGCGGCGTACAGTGCGGCCAGGAAGTGGTGAAGGGGGATGCCTACGTCGTGGCATTCGGGTCCTATTCCACTGGCCTGCTCAAGGGCATCGCCGATATTCCTGTCTATCCTTTGAAAGGTTACTCCCTGACAATTCCTATTGCCGACGAACAGGGCGCGCCGGTTTCAACCATTCTGGATGAGACCTACAAGATCGCTATTACCCGCTTTGACAACCGCATCCGCGTGGGAGGCATGGCAGAAATAGTCGGTTTTAACACTGAGCTGCTGCAGCCGCGCCGTGAAACGCTGGAAATGGTCGTCAGGGATCTCTATCCGCGAGGCGGGCACGTCGAGCAGGCCACGTTCTGGACCGGGCTGCGTCCGATGACGCCGGACGGGACGCCAATTGTTGGGCGTACGCCGTTCAAGAATCTCTGGCTTAATACCGGACACGGCACGCTAGGCTGGACAATGGCATGCGGTTCGGGCCAGATGCTGAGCGACCTGATCTCCGGGCGTACTCCGGCTATCCCAAGCGAGGATTTAGGCATCGCACGCTACGCGCCAGGCTTTACGCCACTGAGCGCCCGCCACCTTCACGGCGCACATAACTAAAAGGAGCCGTCATGTCCCGTCCTGTGGTAGCGACGCTGGATCTAAGCGCGCTGCGCAATAATCTTGAAGTGGTGCGCAGAGCCGCCCCGCGTTCGCGTGTCTGGTCGGTCGTTAAGGCCAACGCATATGGCCACGGTCTCGACCGTATCTGGTCGGCGTTAGGCGCGACCGATGGTTTTGCCATGCTGAATCTCGAAGAGGCCATTTTGCTGCGTGAGCGCGGCTGGAAAGGGCCGATCCTGATGCTGGAAGGGTTCTTCCATGCCGATGAGCTGGCGTTGTTCGACAAATACCGGCTGACCACCAGCCTGCACAGCAACTGGCAGGTGAAGGCGATAGCCAACGCGAAGCTGAGCGCGCCGCTGGATGTTTATCTCAAAATCAATAGCGGGATGAATCGTCTCGGGTTTACGCCCGACCGCGTACACGGCATCTGGCAAAAACTCCGTTCTATCCCGAATGTGGGCGAACTGACCCTGATGGCGCATTTTGCCGATGCGGAGCAGCCAGAAGGCATTATTGAGCCGATGAAGCGCATTGAACAGGCGGCGGAGGGAATTGACGCCCCTCGCTCGCTGTCAAACTCGGCTGCTACGCTGTGGCACCCGGAGGCGCATTTTGACTGGGTTCGCCCGGGGATAATCCTTTATGGCGCCTCTCCGAGCGGGCAATGGCAGGATATCGCCACCAGCGGCCTTCAGCCGGTAATGACGTTGAGCAGCGAAATTATCGGCATTCAGAACCTGAAGGCTGGCGATACCGTGGGCTACGGCAGCCGCTACACCGCCAGCGGCGAGCAGCGAATCGGCATTGTGGCTGGTGGCTATGCGGACGGCTACCCACGTATTGCGGCGGATGGCACGCCGGTCATGGTGGATGGCATCATGACCCGCCTGGTGGGCAAAGTGTCGATGGATATGATCGCTGTAGACCTGACGCCTTGCCCGCAGGCGGGTATCGGCAGCCCGGTTGAGCTATGGGGCAAAAACGTCAAAATTGACGATGTCGCCAGCGCCGCGGGTACGGTTGGCTATGAGCTGATGTGTGCGTTAGCGCCGAGAGTGCCGGTGGTGATGAGTTAACGTTTCTGCTTCTCTCGAGATGTTGTCTCGCTGTCATCTTGCTTGATGACAGGCACTGAATTTAACCGCAGAATCGCTTCTGGTTTTTTTACTCTCACCCTAACCCTCTCCCAGAGGGAGAGGGGATAAAGAAGGTTTCCGCTGTTTTTTTTCCCCCTCTCCCTCAGGGAGAGGGCCGGGGTGAGGGGAGACTACTCCTCTTCTTCCTCAGCCACCCGGACACCAATCTTACGCACCAGGTTGTCCTCTTTCTCGGCCACCGTCCAAATCATTCCGGCAAACTCCACCTGGTCGCCAACCACCGGCGCGCCGCCGAGCATCCCCAGCACAAAATCACCTAACGATTGCTGAGGATCCACTTCTTCATCCAGCGTCAGGCCGTAAATGGTCGCCACGTCGGAGAACTGGGCGCTGGCTTCCAGAATAAAGTCGCCAAAGAAACGCTGATCCAAGTCCACCGGCGGCGACTGGCTAAACAGTTTCCCCAGCGCGGGAAGATCGCGTTCCCGGCCAATAACGCAAAGCACATCGCCTTCTCGCAGGCGGGTGCTGCCCGTTGGGTGAAGCAGTACGTTATTGCGGAACAGCGCGGCAATACGCGTTTCTTCTGGCATATGCAGGTCACGCAGGGCGGCACCCACGCACCATTTCTCTTCGCTTAGCTGGTAGACAAACTGTTCCCACGGATTGTCAGGATGAATATCCAGACCCACGCGCGAAACGGGCCAGCCTACTGGCGGCACGACGACTTTGGCTTTTTTGGCGGCCCAGCCCAGCGACGTGCCCTGGAGCAGCAGAGACACCAGCACCACAAAGAAGGCCACGTTGAAGAACAGGCGGGCGTTATCCAGCCCGGCCATCATCGGGAACACCGCCAGGATAATCGGCACTGCGCCTCGCAGCCCAACCCAACTGATAAATACGCGTTCGCGCAGATTAAAACCGCGGAATGGCAGCAGACCGGCAAAAATCGACAGCGGACGAGCAAAGAAGATCATCCACGCGGAAAGCAGGAGAGCAGGGACTGCAATCGGCAGCAGATCGGACGGGTTCACCAGTAAACCCAGCACCAGGAACATGCCGATTTGCGCCATCCAGGCCAGGCCGTCGAAGGTTTGCAGGATCCCGAAACGGTTGCGAATCGGGCGGTTGCCCATCACAAAGCCGCACAGATAAACCGCCAGAATACCGCTGCCGTCCAGCGCCGTCGTGACGCCAAATACCATAATCCCGCCGCTCAGGGCCAGCATCGGGTAAAGCCCGTGGGGTAAGGTTATCCGGTTAATCATTTGCAGCAGCAGATAGCCGCCGCCGAGGCCAAGCACAATCCCCAGGCCAAATTGCTGAATGATGTGCACGAGGAACAGCCAGCTCAGGCCGGTCTGGTGCTGCTGGATCATCTCAATCAGCGTGATGGTGAGAAACACCGCCATCGGGTCATTGCTGCCCGATTCAATTTCAAGCGTCGCGCCTACGCGTTCGTTCAGGCCTTTCCCACCGAGCAGGGAAAAGACCGCGGCGGCGTCGGTGGAGCCGACAATGGCGCCGATAAGCAGGCCGTCAATCAGGTTCAGGTTGAACAGCCAGGCGGCGGCAATCCCGGTCAGTCCGGAGGTAATTAATACCCCAACGGTTGCCAGCGAGAGCGCGGGGCCCAGCGCAACGCGAAACGAACTCGCCTGGGTTCTCATCCCGCCGTCAAGCAGGATCACCGCCAGCGCCAGGTTGCTGATCAGGTAGGCAAAGGGATAATTATCAAACGGGATACCGCCAAGGCCATCGATCCCGGCCAGCATGCCGATAGCCAGAAAGATAACCAGAATGGGAATGCCCAGACGAGAGGAGAAAGAACTTAATAAGATACTGCAAGTTACCAGAACGGAACCCAAAATAAACAGACTGACAATCGCCCCTGCGTCCAAAATCATTCGTCTCCTTTGTCTATGTTGTCGAATTGTAACATGTCATCTGTTACGCAAACGCTCAAAAAGGGCGCTTAAACCGGGCTTCTTTAGCGAAGTACCGGGTGTCCACTTAACGTCAATCGGGAGGTAACGCCGTCGTGGGCCAGCTCGCCAAACGCGCCGAGCGGCAGCGTCACGGTTTGTGGTTCATGTCCAAAAGGCAGGCCGGAAAGGACAGGCACGTTCAGGCGCTGTTGCAGCGTTTTACGCATTACTTCAAAAGTATATCCTGCATCGTAATCCGTTGCGGTTGTACCGTTAAAACTTCCTAAAATAATCGCTTTCTGGCGTGACAGAATGCCCGTATGGTAAAGCTGCAGCAGCATGCGCTCAACGCGGAAGGGATGTTCGTTGATGTCTTCCACAACCAAAATACCGCCGTCTATTGGCGGCAAAAAAGGCGTGCTGACCAGAGAGATTAGCATTGCGAGATTGCCGCCCCAAACCGTGCCGCTGGCCTGCATCGCGGGCGCATCGTTTTCCCAACTTAGTGTGAACGTCGGTTCGCTTAGCGCCTGCCAGAAGTGGCGCCAGGTATATTCATCCATCTCCTCGGCACCAAAATTTCCGGCCAGCATCGGGCCACTGAAGGTGATGGCTCCGCACTGTGCCAGCAGGGCCATCTGGAAAGCGGTGAAGTCGCTGTGACCGCAAATAATTTGTGGCCGGGCGCGAAGCGAAGCCCCAAGACGTGAAAAATCAATGTGCTCAAGCAGGCGGCTCATGCCGTAACCCCCGCGCACGGCCAGCACGATGTCCGTTTCCGGCGGCAGCGCCGCCAGCTGATTAAGTTCAGCCAGTCGTTCACTGTCCGTGCCGGCAAAACGCTGAAAACGCCGGGTCACTGCCTGCTGATTGACGACCTGATGCCCATTCTCTTCCAGCCGACGAATGCCCCTGGCGGCGGCCTGTTGATTAATGCAGTAGCCGGACGGGGCGATTAAATGAATCAGAGACATGGCATTTCCTTGCTGAATATGAATTGGTTATCATGCCGCTATCGAGAGCGCTTGTCATCGCCGTTATGGCCGGCCACATCAATAAGGATAGAGGCGTGAAATTAAGAGGGTTTATCATTCTGGTGCTTTTTTTGGCCGGTTGCTCCAGCCATTCTCCGCAGCAGCAGGCACCGTGGGATCCGACGATCCCCACCCAGCGGGCGCTGAACTGGATGCCGCTGACCGAACTCTCCGGCCAGCAATGGGGCGTTAGTCCGAGACTGATAACGGCAATTATTGCGGTAGAGTCGGGCGGCAATCCGCAGCTGGTTAGCGCCTCTAATGCCATTGGCCTGATGCAGATCAAAGGCTCCACGGCGGGCAAAGAGGTGTATCGCAATCAGGGCTTCAGAGGGCAGCCCTCGGACAGTGAACTGAGAGAGCCGGCGCGTAATATCGACATCGGTACGGCTTATCTGAGTATTCTGGAACACGGCATTTTGCGGGGAATCAACGACCCGCAGGTGATGCAGTACGCGCTGATTGTTTCTTACGTGAACGGGGCGGGGGCGCTACTAAGAACCTTTGATTCCGACAGGCAGACCGCAATCGACAAAATTAACCGCCTGAGCCCGGATGAATTTTATCAGCATGTAGCGACCAACCATCCTGCGCCGCAGGCACCGCGCTACCTGTATAAGGTCACGCGGGCCATGAACGCCATTTAAGCTATTTCACGCGGTTGGCCTTTTCCCGGGCCGACCGCTCCAGCGAGAAAATAATCTTTTGCAGTTCGCGCTCGACCGCCGGGTTGACGTTTAAGAAACGAAAACTCAGGCGCGGAGTAGAAATGGTCTCGTTTTTACTGTCCACGACTTTTCGCTCTGAAACCATCACCAGCTGCATATCAAAGTAAAACTTGCCCCATTCTACGAGATCCATCTCTACGCGGCCAAAACGCAGCCCGGGTGCAAGGCCCGGCGGTAACGTGCCGTCCACCAGGGCGCCCATTCCACCAAGAGACAGGTCGCAGAGCCGGAAGGCAAACTGAGAACCGTCGGCAAGTTCGGTGCGGCAATAATACTGGGGCTGCGTAGGCGCGGTAATGCGGAAATATTCCCGGCGCTGAACGAACCACAGCGATGGCGGTAGCGGCGTGGTAAACGCGGGGAGATTTTGATATTCCGTCGCTTTAAGGCCGGGCAGGGAGAATTCGACTTTTGCCCCCTGCGTTTCAGCGATGAAATCAATATCGTTGGCCTTCTGCACGGAAAGGTTTTCCCGCGCCTGGCTGCCAAAGTCCAGCACTAAACGCTCCGCCGAGACATCGAGAATTTTGCTGATGAACTGCCCGTTAGACCATTCCAGCCTGACGGGAACCTGCTGTCTGTGTAAATCACGTAACACACCTAATACTGCCAGAGGAGACTGCTTCAGGAACTGATCGTTATAGTGACTCAAGGCTCAAGTCCTTGTTGTGTTTTCAGGTTGTGGTAACGAAGCTTATCGGCAAAACCGCACAAAACTTAATACAAATTTTTGACTATTTTTTCCTGAAAATGCGCATAACCAGGTGAGATTCATCACGTTTTTTTGCAGCCGAACTATACTCTTTTTGACAGCAGGTCGCTGGCCGGGGCGCAGACAGCCTCGGGCGAGCCTGCTAAAGCTCACAATGTAGAAGAGGACGTTCTAAAATGGGTATCCTGGCCTGGATTATTTTTGGTCTTATCGCGGGTGTGGTAGCTAAGTGGATTATGCCTGGCAAAGACGGCGGCGGTATTATCCTCACCTGTATTCTGGGGATCGTGGGCGCGGTTGTCGGCGGTTGGGTGGCGACGGCATTGCACCTTGGCGGACCGGTAACCGGTTTTAACTGGCCAAGTTTCTTTGTGGCGGTGATTGGCGCCATTATTGTGCTGGCTATTTTCAGGATGGTACGACGGTAGAAAGTCATTCATTACGTAAAAACGGCCCTGAAGGGCCGTTTTTACGTTTAGCTTTCTATATAAGTTTAGAAATCGTAGCCCACGGTCGCAATGATCGAACGTTCCGCGCCCCAATAGCAATAGCCCGTCCCGTAGCAGCCCGCCACATAGTCACGGCCCGTCAGGTTGGTGGCATTAAGCTGCACAAACGCGCCTTTCAGCGACGATGTCCATGCGCCCATATCTGCCCGAACCATGGCATCCAGCAGCGTTACGGAAGGAACACGCAGGGTATTTTCGTTGTCGGCCCATTGTTTGCCGATGTAGCGAATCCCTGCGCCCAGGCTCAGACCATAATCGGCTTTGAACGTGCTCCACAGGCTCGCCATTTGATTTGGCGTGACGTACGGCGTGTTGCCGTCATTACCGTCAATGGCGTCTTTATAGCGCACCCGGTTAAGGGTATAGCTGGCGATGGTTGACAGGCGTGGTGTCAACTGAGTGCGGGCTTCCAGCTCAAGTCCTTGCGAATGCACTTTGCCTGCCGGTTCAAAATATCCCCCCTGCACGTTACGGTTCCCCACATCTTTTTGGGTCAAATCGTAAACGGCGGCGCTATAGAGATCGCTGGTTCCCACAGGCTGGTATTTTACGCCAGCTTCGTACTGTTCGGCAGTTGTGGGTTTCAGCAGTTTGCCTTCGGCATCGGAAAGTACCTGCGGTGTGACGGCCTGACTGTAGCTCACATACGGCGAAATACCGTTATCAAAGGCGTACAGCAGAGATGCGCGGCCGCTAAAGTGGTTGTCGCTGCGGTTGTCCGTCACGTCACTGTCGATCGCCGTCGCCACCAGATGGCTTTTAGTCACAAGATGATCGTAGCGGCCAGACAGCGTCATATGCCAGCGGTCCCACTTCATCTCATCCTGCAGATAAGCCCCGGTTTGCTCATACTGGCGGCGGCCTGATTTAACCAAAAGCCCCTGATTAATTGTCGCGTAGCTTGGGTCACGTGGATCGTAATAATAGTAACCGCCAACGCCACCAGAAACGCCGGTCCACGGTTTCAGGTTGGAAGTGTAGCCCGTCCCGTCGGTCAGATCGTTGGTGAACCGGTGATATTCCCCGCCGAGCACCACTTTATGCTGCAGATCGCCGGTCGCGAAGTCGGCTTCTAACTGATTGTCGATGGCCCAGGCATCCAGCGAGGAGTTTTCACGGCTGTAGTAGCGCGAAAGTTCGTTATGCGCGGTATCTGCCCAGCCAATTTGATAGGCCTGGCGTAGCGCTACGTTTGAGTGGGTATAGCTGGCGTTTGAGCGGAAAGACCAGACCTCATCGAAGGCGTGAGCAAACTCGTAGCTGTAGATCTGCTGGTGGCGCTTAAAGGCGTCATCGCCCGGCTGTACGTCAGAAAAGCCAGTATCCAGCTTGCGTCCCGTGGTGGTGTAAAGGCTGCCGTCGCCCGGAACAGAACCGTGGTAGCCCCCGGACGGATCTTTTTCCAGGTAGGCTCTTAGTACCAGAGACGTTGCATCATCCGGCTGCCAAAGCAGGGACGGCGAAATAGCGTAACGTTCGTCACGCGTGTTGTCATACTGCGTATCACTATTTTTGGTCAGGCCGGTGATACGGAAGGCCCACTGGTCATTAATCGCGTTGGTGTAATCAAACGCCGTGCCGTTGGTGTTGTGGTTGCCGTATATCGCCCGCACGTGGCCTTCTTCGACAAACTGCGGGCGTTTAGACGTTTCCATCACCAGGCCACCCGGAACAGTCTGGCCGTAAAGTGCGGAAGACGGGCCTTTGATGACGTCAAGGCGTTCCAGGAACCAGGGATCGACCTGGACCACGTTAAAGCTACCCGCGTCGCTCATCAGGCGGAGGCCATCAAGGAAGATGTTATTCACGTCGCCGCCGTGGAAACCCCGTAATGCGACGGTATCGTAACGGGTTGCACCGCCGGAGAATCCGGTAAACACGCCCGGGCTATAGTTCAGCGCGCTATTAATGGTTTGCGCGCCCTGGTCTTCCATTTGCTGACGGGTCACGACGGAAATGCTTTGCCCGGTGGTAATCAGCGGCTCGTCGGTTTTGGTCGCGCCACGGGTTGTGGTGGCGGTATAACCTATTGTTGGAGAGGTTGCGGTGTCAGCAGGTTTAGCGGTCACAACCAGTGTTTCTTCAGCCGATGAAGAAAAAGGGGCGATGAGCGCCAGCGTGCAGAGTAAAGCGGAGCGCTTTACGGTAAGGTCCTTTATCATTTTTTGTCCGGAAGTATTGAGATCATCATCCTGATGGAAGTCCTCCGCCGGCATGCGACGGGAAAACGCGGTTTTTAAATGCGGTTTCGAATGAGAATTGTTATCGTTATTATTACCAAGTGCAAGGCGTGCGATGATTTTTAATGCATAAAAGCCCATGAAATCAATGATGATTTCATGGGCTTATTGTTTTAAATGAAATGATTAAGCGGCAATCACGCCGTGGTCAGTATGGTCAGGTTACGGCGCTGGCTTGCTCGAGGCTGGTGAGATCCCCGTTTTATCTGCGGCAGGTTTGGCCGCTTCCGTTACCGGGCCGGGCGTGGCCGAAGGCAGCTTATCCGGCGCATTGTCGCAGGGTTTTTCTTTTGCACAGAGCATATCCAGCATTTTCAGCGCGACGCCGTTGGTCCAGCCGAAGCCATCCTGAAGCGGATATTCACCGCCTCCACCGCCCGCACCTCCGGCTGTGACATCGTATTTTTCAACCAGCTTTTGCTCTTTGTTGTAGAGGTTCTGCACCGTACTCAGGAAGCGGAAGCTGACTTCCAGCGCGAGATCTTTATGCCCGTAATTTTGCAGACCTTCGGTGGCCACCCACTGCAGCGGCGCCCAGCCGTTGGGGGCATCCCATTGCTGGCTGGTTTTTACGCTGGTCGTGGCAAGTCCGCCCGCGCTGAGCAGGTGCTGACGGGTGGCTTTCGCCATCTTGTCCGCTCTGTCCTGCGTCGCCGCATGAACGTACAGTGGGAACAGGGCGGCAGCGGTTAGCTGGTTTCGAACCGTGTGGCTTTTCAGATCGTAATCCGCGTACCAGCCTTCTTTGGCGTTCCACAGGTTTTGTTCAATTGCTTTCTGTCGATCGTCCGCGGCCTGCTTATAGCGCTGTGCTGCGTCGCTATCTTTTGCCAGCTCGCTGGCGTGAGCCAACGTTTTTTCAAGCTGGTAGAGCAGCGCATTAAGGTCCACGGGCACAATGCTTGTGGTACGGATGGTGCCCAGTTGGGCTGGATTATCCATCCAGCGGGAGCTGAAGTCCCAGCCGGAAGCGGCGGCAGCTCGCAGGTCACGATAAATATCCGTGGCCGCACGCGACGGCGTATTTTTCGCAGTGGTGACGTCGTCCAGGTAGGACTCGGTTCGCGGCGTGTCTTTCTCATCCCAGTAACGGTTGAGCAGGGCACCATTTTTGAGTTTCACCACGCGGGCATGGGCTTCGCCCGGTTTGAGGACGTCGCTGCCCTCCATCCACCAGCTGTACTCCTGCTTCAGCTGCGGCAGGTAGGCTGTGTAAACGCTATCGCCTTTATTCTGCGCCAGCAGTTCCACCATCATGGCGAAGAACGGCGGCTGTGAACGGCCCAGGTAGTAGCTGCGGTTCCCGTTGGGAATGTAGCCCCAGGTATCGATTTCGTGGGCGAAGTTGTCCACCATATTTTGCACGTCATCCCAGCGCCCACTCTCCGCCAGCCCCAGCAGGGTGAAGTAACTGTCCCAATAGTAAAGCTCGTGGAAGCGCCCGCCGGGCACAACGTAAGGTTTTGGTAGCGGGAGAAGCGGGTCCCATTTGTTGTCGCTGTTCGCGGAACGGGTCAGTTCAGGCCAGAGCCCGTTGATATGCTCCCGCAGGCTTTCTCCTTCCGGCGGCACAGACCTTTTTTCTTCCTTTGGCAGGATAAAGTTCACATCAACAAAATGGCGTAAGTCGAACCCCGAGAGGCGGCGCTGCATACGATAATCAGCAAGGATCATCAGCGGATCGCCCTTGGGCACGGCATCCGCAAAGGTTTTCTGGTCGGGGAACAGCTTCGCGGTCTGGACATCAATAAACAAAGGCCCAAAAAGCTCGTCGGGCGATTGAGGCTCGGGCGGGCGTGGGGATTCGGTTTCCTGGGCTGCAAACGAAGCAAGCGGCGTAAGGCCAAATACGGCACCGGCAGCGGCCATTTGGGCCGCAAAGCAAAGCGCATAAGGCCGGCGCAAAACGGGTTTTATCATCATTCCTTCTCCATCGACGGGACGCAACACGCTACGTTGCGATCAACTCCCTGAAAACCTTAGTTGAATTTTCCGAATTTCGAGCGCCGTTGAAGATAAAAAGAGAAAAACCGGATTATTTACCCCATAAAAAAGCCCCGCAGAACGGGGCTGAAGTATTCGTTAAGTCTGTAATCACCCCTGCGGGTTTACCAGCCACGTGCCGGAATTCGTTACCACAATAGTTTGCTTGCGGGGCGTTTCGCCGCCGCTCAGCGTCAACAAATATTTCCCGGCAGGGAGCTGAAGCGACGCAAAACCGTTGGCGGCGGGCGTCAGCTTTTGCGCTTTGCCGTTGACCGCCAGCTGTTCGCCGTCGTTCATTCGAACATACACTCGGGCGAGCGTGCTTTCAGCCGCGACGGCTACAGGGGTCGCGCTTGCCTGTGCCGGGCTTTGATTCGCTGCAAGCGGCGCGGGAGCAGGTTCCGGCGAGCTCACTGAAGGGCTTCCCCGGCCAAAAAGTACCGCGCCAACAATCAGACCCGCGACGGCGCCCGCACCAATTTGCAGGGCAGGTTGATGGCGCTTCCAGAGCGGACGCGTCGCCGTGTTCTCTGGATCTTCTACCGGTACCAGCGCGGTACCCGTTTTTTTATTACCGATCAGTTCACGCACGTCGTCTGGCTGGATATTCAGCAGGGCCGCAAAAGCGTCAATGGATTGGGGGCGATCTTCCGGCTTCAGCGACAGCGCTTTATCAACCGCCTGCAGTAAATTCAGGGAATAGCCCTCGGGCTGGTTTTCCGCGAGCTGGATGCAGCTGTCCTGAATACTGCGGGCGACGCTGGCAGGCGGTGCATTGCCGGTAATCAGCGTATAAAGCACGGCTCCGACGGCGTAAATATCTGTCCACGGCCCCAGCTGGCTTGCCAGATCTCCGGTGTACTGCTCCAGCGGTGCAAATCCGGGGTGAAGCAGGGTATTGCCTTCATCCAGCGAGCCTTGTCCCCGGCGTGGCGCGCCGGTATTGAGCAGGATGGGCAGCCCGTTATCCTGAATTTGAATGCTTTTCAGCGACAGGTTGCGGTGCAGATGTTCGGCCGCGTGAAGCGTTGCCAGCGCGCCGCAAAGCATGGGCAGCATCCGGCGGACCCACGTTTCATCGATCAGCGACGGCTGCTGCTTTTGCAGTTCATCCAGCGTAATGCCGCTATAAAACAGCGTCACGACGTAAGCGGTATTATTGTCGCTCCAGATGCGCAGCACCTGAGGCAGATTCGGGTGATTAAAGTGCGCCAGCTGACGCGCTTCCTGCATAAAACCGTTCAGACCGGTGGTGTAGACCAGGTGGTCGCGCTCGCTGTGCAGCACCAGCTCCATCACGTCATTGCGCATGACGTAAGCTTTAGGCATGTATTCACGGATAGCCACCAGACGCTCGAGCTGATGATCCCACGCCCGGTAAAGAATACTGGTCATGCTGGCGTCGATGGCTTCCTGAATTTCAAATTCGTCAAAGCGGTAGCCAGGCGGCAGAGCATTGGGCACTTTTGGAATAAAATCGTTATCTATCATGATGTTCTCTGCGCGTAGTCATGCAACATGCGGCGTATTTATTTTTGGGCTCGCCAGGCACCCGCGGCCGGGTCGCGCAGCTGCGGGTGCAGGGACTCGACCAGCAACAACGTAATGGCCGTCCCCGGCGTCACCCAGCCGGACCAGAGCTTGCGCACCTCGTTGAGCCGCGTCTGGAGACGCTGTTCATCCAATGCCATGTCGCGAGACACTTCCACGGCAACGGTGCCGCTGGCTTTCCAGCCGTTAATTTCAGGGTGGTAAGGCAAAATAAGCCAGCTTTGCGGTGCCTGTTCACTGCTGACGACCATGCGCTCATTGTTCACGCTGGTGATAAGCAGGCTGTCGGCGTCCGCTGAGGGGTTCAGTCCGCTGACCGGGAAACCGTGGACAAACGTCATCATAATGCGCTTTTCGCCGCCGACGCCGCGCTGCACCACTTCGCTGGTGCCGTTCAGCCAGCCGCCTTTTTCACATTTGCCATTCTCTTTACCCGGAATAAACAGGGAACTGCTGGAGGCATCGCCCTGCCAGAATGTGCGCAAGTGGCAGCCATCCTGTAGGGTAAATTCCAGCCATGGTGTGCGGTCGAGAGGCGTGGAAAGATCTTCCGGGCGCTCATTACGGGTCGCAACCGAAGAAAGCGGGGACTCGATAGTCACTCCCCAGTCGCTGGTTTTGGTGGCAGACCCGCGAGCAAGGGAAGCCCCCTCGGGATCTTCAAGCTGCCAGTTGACGCGCTCAATCTCGCTGCACTGATTTTCCAGAAGCGCGCCGAGGCGAGGCATGAATGTTTTCAGAATAAGGGGGTTTTTATCCCCGTTTGCCACAATTCGAACCGGAAGATCGCTTCCGCACCAGCTTTGCGGGGCATTGCTTTTGATGTTGTCTATCCACACGTCCAGCTTTTGGGACGGCGATTGAACGATGCGGTAGTTCCCTGCCCAGACGGTAGTGGATGCCAGCAGCAACGCCATACCCGAAAGCCAGAGTTTCATAAAAATCCTTGTTAGCCTGTGTGTAAAGAGGGGCTACGTTAACGCCCATACAGGTTGCCGGGCGAGTCGTTGCTACTCTCATACCAAAATCTTTGGTTAGAAAACCCCCGAAGGGGAAGTTTAATTAATGATCCACGTTCCGTTGTCGGCGTTCTGGCAGGCTTTGCTTTTATTATCTACCGCAACGCAGGTGGATTTTTTGGCCGCGCGGCGAGGGCGAGGCCGGTCTTTTTTCAGCGTCTGGGTATACAGCTCGCTTTTGACCAGCGCCCTGAGCGGCACATAGCCCAGCAGCTCTTGTTTATCCTGCTCGGCGATAGCAAACCAGTGATTTTCTACCTCGCCCAGCACCGTGTAGCTTTGGCCGTTTTCAAGCTGGGCCAGCACTTTGCCACCAAAATCGGGTTTACTCATGATGGAGCCCGGATAAAGCGCCCGATACTCGGCGTCAACAGGCGTAAACTCTTTTGGTACTTCAACGATATAGCGGTGAGTCAGGGTGACGCCGTTTACCGTGCTGGTCACAATGGTGTCGTCGGTCATCTTCGGCGGCGGCGCTTTACAGCCGACAACCGCAGTGACAACAAGGAGGACTAACAGGCTTCGCAATTTCATTGAGACGTTCCCTGAGAAAAAGGTTAAAACTCAACCGCCGCGGGAGCAAGGAGCGCCGCACAGGAAAATTATCCACGACGTGAGATACGCCCACGCAAAACGGTGCGGCGGCTTGAGTATCTCGCCGGCGCAAGGAATTCGCGTGGTTTCAGCATAGTAGCGTGATTTTACATAGCCCGGTTAACAATTCAATGGTGTTATAACAGTGGAATAACCTATTACGTACATGAAGGTTTGATGCCGGGTTAGCGCAGTAAAAAATTGGGCTGAGGTAAATGTAATCGGCTCGCCACTTAAAAGGAATGAAAAGCAGGGAGATGACGGTAATTTTTTGAATTTATTTGATAAATTCAGACTTTTCGTTGTGGTGTTATTTTTATTCTGTGGTCAATGCACATCGTCTTTTGGGGTTTCCCTGAGGTTATTCTTAAAACAATAAAAAAAAATCGGGCCGTCTTCAGGATGCCCGATGAGAAGGCAGAGGTTCAGGCTCCGCTCGATTGAGAAAATAACCGCAAAGCTCGCTCACCTGTTTCATCGATCGGCAGGTAAACCAGCAGCCTTGAACCGTCTCGTGGGGCAGAGTACCAGTTGACCTGTTGCATACCGAAGGTGCCGATCTGCGGATGCGTATACTGTTTGATATGGTTTTCGATATTGCGGATTTCATAGCGCTGCTCCCAGAGCGTTTTAAACGCGGGAGAGGCGGTGAAAAACGACTCCAGCAGCGCTTCCCAGCGCGGGTCGCCGCGGTGCTCGGTGATCCCGGCGCGGAACCAGCCGACAAACTTGGGCAGCACATCTTCGTTACAGTCCACCCGGCTGCGCCAGGTCTCATTGGTCAGATATTGATAAATGCAGTTGCGATGCTCCGGCGGTTCATTGTCGAGATCGACCCCCATTAGCTGGCAAAAATGTGAATTGTAGCCGAGGATGTCGAAGTTCGGCTTCTGGATACTGGCGGGGTTGGGCATCAGGGCGTCCAGCATCCGGCGGGCGGCGGGGCTGAGCCCCTCGCACTGCGCGGCGGCGGGCGCTTCGGACGGAGGCAGTCCGGCCAGAATAAACAAATGACGGGTTTCCGCCGGGGAGCACTGTAGCGCGCTGGCGATCGCCGCCATGGCGCTTGAGGATGGATTCACTTCTCGGCCCTGTTCCAGCCAGGTATACCAGGTTACGCCGATGTCAGCCAGCAGCGCCACTTCTTCACGGCGAAGGCCGGGCGTGCGCCGACGCCCGCTGCGCGGAAGCCCCAGCCGCTGCGGGTCCAGACTTTCACGCCGGGTGCGTAAAAACAGCGCCAGCATTTTACGGCTGTCGTCCAGGGGGCCATGCCGCAGCTCAGGCTGAGTGATGAGCATCACAAATACTCCAGAATAGTAGTGCCAGTACCAGTATAAGTAAGAACTGGTACCCGGTTAAATGTTCAGGGATCCTACGTCGGTATCCTGAACTATGCAATGGAGTCCCTGATGAATAATTCGCCTGTTTCACCCGGTCGTGCAGGCCTGGTGCTGCTGTTGACGGGCCAGATGTTGCCGTTAATCGACACTTCTATCACCAACGTGGCGCTGGACTCGATCACCCAGTCCCTCGGCACCACGCCAACCCAGCTTGAACTTATTGTGGCACTTTACGGCGTTGCCTTTGCCGTCAGCCTGGCGGTGGGCAGCAAGCTGGGGGATAACCACGGCCGACGCAGAACGTTGCTCTGGGGCGTGGCCCTGTTCGGTATTGCTTCTTTCCTGTGCGGGATCTCCGGCTCGGTCACTGAGCTGCTGGCGGCCCGGACCCTGCAAGGCGTCGGGGCGGCGCTGATCGTGCCGCAGATCCTTGCCACGCTGCACGTGACGCTCAAGGGTACCGCTCACGCCCGCGCCATCAGTCTGTACGGCGGTATTGGTGGGATCGCTTTTATTATCGGCCAGATGGGCGGCGGCTGGCTGGTGTCGGCGGATATTGCCGGGCTGGGCTGGCGAAACGCATTCTTTATTAACGTACCCATCTGCCTGTTGGTGCTGGTGCTGAGTCGGTTTTATATTCCTGAAACGCGCAGCGAAAGCCACTCGCGTATTGACTGGCAGGGCACCGTCACGCTCGCGCTGGTGCTGTGTTGCCTGCTGTTCCCGATGGCGCTTGGCCCCGAGCTGCACTGGCCATGGCCGATGCAGCTGATGCTGGTGGCGACATTGCCGCTCGGTTATCTGATGCGCGTTGGCGCGCTTAACCAACAGCAGCGGGGGCTACAGCCGCTGTTGCCACCAAGACTGCTTAAGCTGGGCAGCATAAGGTTTGGCCTGCTGATCGCGCTGTTGTTCTTTACCTGTTGGTCGGGCTTCATGTTCTGCATGGCGCTGACGCTCCAGTCGGGCATGGGAATGGCGCCGTGGCAGTCCGGGAACAGCTTTATTGCCATGGGCATTTCGTATTTTGTCTCAGCGTGGTTTGCGCCGAGGCTTATCGTGCGCCACTCGCTAAGCACGATTCTGCTGAGTGGGATTGCTATCCAGGTGGTTGGCCTGTTGGGGCTGATATTTACGCTCTGGCACTTTGGCACCCACGCAGGCCCGCTGGCTATTGCCCCGGCGACGCTGGTGGTGGGCTACGGCCAGGCGCTGATTGTGAACAGTTTCTACCGCATCGGGATGCGCGATATCGACCTGAACGATGCCGGGGCGGCAAGCGCCATATTAAGCACCCTGCAGCAGTCGGCGCTGGGGCTTGGCCCGGCGGTCCTCGGAGCATTGTTCCTGCATCTGCAGCACCAAAGCGGGGATTACTCCGTGGCGATGATCGGTTTCCTGGCGGCTGAAATCGTGATGATGCTGGCGCTGGCGGTTGCCGCCGTCACCCGCCGTCAGCTTTTGTCCGGGGTGAAAGTCTCTTTAAGATAACGCCCCGGCGGCTGGCCGATAATTCGGGTAAAGGCAGTGGTAAAGCTGCTGGCGCTTTGATAGCCCATATCATAGGCCACCTGAGTTATCGGCTCGCCGTTAACCAATTTCTCCACCGAACTGATAATCCGCATTCTTTCCCGCCAGCGGGTAAAACTCATCCCGACTTCGCTTTCGAAGAGGCGGCCTAATGTTCTGGGGCTGATGAAGGCAACGGCGGCCAGCTGCACCAGCGTTTTATTGCAGGCCGGATCTTCCCGCAGCAGGCTGGTGATTAGCCTCAGCCGCTTATCTTTACCCTCAGGCACAAACAGATCGGTTTTCAAAACTTGCTTGCGCAACTGGAAGTGCAGCAGTTGTGCAATGAGCTCAAGTTGCGCGCCAGAATCGACGTGGTGTTGAATCGCTAAGGCTTCTTTGGCCAGTTCCGTCAGCAGGTTAGAGGCGACGATAAGCGAGCTATTTTCCGGCAATTGCAGCTCAAATCCTTGCCTGAAACGCAAATTGATCAGCCGCGTACGCTCGGTGTAAAGCGCCCGGTGTAGCAGGCCCGGCGGCACCCAAATACCGTTACCAGGCGTAGCCAGCCACCAACCTGTTTCGTTTTGCAGACGAAGAGTGCCTTCCAGCGTCACGCTTAACTGGCCGTGTATATGGCGGTGAAACGTCACATCGTCACCCCGGTGATGGGCCATGTCGGAAGCAGCGATAGCCACGGATAGGGCATCTGGCATGTTGGCACTCCTGCGAAGTGTTTTGGCGGATTAGCGAAAGAATTATCTCATTCTTTTTCTGATAATGCCTGCATCGAGAAAATTAGAGGAGAAAAAGATGAAAACATTACGCTTCGTAGGTATCGCCGGTAGTTTGCGGGTAGATTCCGCTTCCCGTGCATTGCTCAACAGCTTTGGTGAAATGTTGCCTGAGCAGAGTCATTTTAGCGTGCTTGATATTGGCGCCATGGAACATTACTGCCAGGATCTGGAAAAGGGGGAATTACCGGAGCCGGTGGTAAGCGCCCGCCGGTTAGTGGCTGAGGCCGATGCGGTGATCATTACGGTACCGGAATACAATCACGGCATGCCCGGCGTACTCAAGAATGCGCTCGACTGGCTGTCTCGGCCGGTCAGAGCCAGCTGTATGCTGGGAAAATATGTCTTTTTCGTTTCGCAGTCGACCGGCGCGCTTGGCGGCGTCAGGGCGCAATACCAGCTGCGGGAAACGCTGGCCTCAATGCTGTGTAATATGGTGCCGCTGCCGGAGCTGGCGATCAGCTTCGCGAATCAGAAATTAGAGAACGGGCGTTTAGTTGATTCCGCCACGGCGGCGTCTATTCGTACCCAGCTTGCCGTCTTTATTAAGGCGGTAGAGCAGAATAGCACAAACCGTTAACGACGGATTTATCGCCTTATATGGCAACAAAATAAGGATAAAATCCATACATGTGTGTGGATTTTTTTTGCCAATAACATCCCGATAACTAAGCGAATTACCGCTAATAATACCCGGAATACAGGATGTATTATTCGGCGGTGTTATTTTTATAATATTTGATTTTATTTGGTTTTTTTAATTAAAAAAATCATTGGCATTAATTGTATGGTTTAATCAGGATGTGAATGAGATTTTAAAATATCGTGAAAGTGGGTTAACATAGATTTACTTCATTCACCTGCGATGCAATAGAATTATTATGCCTGCAATGAAAAAGACAATTATTTCTCTGACAACACTGGCGTTATTCGTCAGCTCTGCTAGCTACGCTAACGCGGATTCCACGCAAAAAACTGACTTCCTGCTGATTGGCGGCGGTATTATGAGCGCCTCTCTCGGGACGTGGCTCCAGGAGCTGCAGCCGGACTGGAAACAGGTCATGGTTGAGAAGCTTGACGGCGTGGCGCTTGAGTCCTCTAACGGCTGGAATAACGCCGGTACCGGGCACTCGGCAAATATGGAACTGAACTATACGCCGGAGCGCCCGGACGGTTCTATTGATGTCAGCAAAGCGCTGGAAATTAACGAACAGTTTATGATTTCCCGCCAGTTCTGGTCCGCACAAATTCAGCGCGGTATTTTGAACGACCCGCATTCGTTTATTAATTCCACACCGCACATGAGTTTTGTCTGGGGCGATAAAAACGTTGAGTATCTGACCAAGCGCTATGCCGCGTTGCAGAAAACCACGCTGTTCCAGGGGATGAAATTCTCCACCAACCACGAGCAAATTAAACAGTGGGCTCCGCTGGTGATGGAAGGGCGCGACCCAAATCAAAAAGTGGCGGCGACCTGGACGCCAGTAGGGACCGACGTTAACTACGGTGAAATTACCCGCCAGCTGATCGGCAGCCTGAAAAAAAGCCCGAATTTCTCCCTGCAGACCTCTTCTGAAGTCACCGACTTCAAACGCAACGGCGATAATTCCTGGCACGTCACTATCAAAGACGTCACCAGCGGCAAAGAGCACGCCATCGACGCGAAATATGTCTTTATCGGGGCTGGCGGCGGTGCACTGAAACTGCTGCAGGAAACCGGTATTCCGGAATCGAAAAACTACGCCGGTTTCCCGGTGGGTGGCTCCTTCCTGATGACCGAAAACCCGGCGGTAACCAGCCAGCATCTTGAAAAAGTGTATGGTCAGGCCTCCGTGGGTGCACCGCCGATGTCCGTGCCGCACATTGATGCCCGCTTTATCGACGGCAAGCGCGTGGTGCTGTTCGGGCCGTTCGCGACCTTCTCTACCAAATTCCTGAAAAACGGCTCTTTCTTTGATCTGCTGAGCACCACCACCACCAGCAACTTTATGCCGATGACCGACGTAGGTCTGGATAACTTTGACCTGGTGAAATACCTGATTGGTCAGGTGATGCTGAGTGATGAAGATCGCTTTGAAGCGCTGAAAGAGTACTACCCGCAGGCGCGTAAAGAAGACTGGAAACTGATTCAGGCTGGCCAACGCGTGCAGATCATCAAAAAAGATGAAAACAAAGGCGGCGTCCTGAAGCTCGGTACCGAAGTGGTTGTTGACCAGCAGAAAACCATTTCTGCTCTGCTGGGCGCATCCCCAGGCGCGTCTACCGCGGCACCTATCACGCTGAACGTGCTGAAGCAGATGTTCCCGCAGCAGTTCAACTCGCCTGAGTGGCAGAGTAAGGTCCGCGCTGTTGTGCCAAGCTACGGCCAGGAGATGAACGGCAACGCGGCGTTGACGCAGAAAGTGTGGGATGACACCGCGGCCACGCTGCAGCTGACCAAACCGCCGGTCATTCAAATGAACGACCAGAGCGCAACCCCGGTAGCAAAACCAGCCGAAGCGAAAGCGGACGCGGCTACCCAGCACGACATGGCGCTGTAAGTTAACGCCTCAGCCAGCCGCTGTTACGACAGAGGCAATGATAAAAAAAGCCAGCCGCAAGGCTGGCTTTTCTCTTTCAGGTGCCGTTACAGCCCGCGTTTATCCATCAGCAGGGCAAGGTCAACCAGGCGGTTAGAGAAGCCCCATTCGTTGTCGTACCAGGCCAGGATTTTCACCAGGTTACCGCCAATCACCAGGGTCGAAAGCCCGTCAATAATCGAAGATCGCGGGTCGCCCTGATAGTCGCTGGAAACCAGCGGCTCATCGCTGTAGCCCAGAATGTCTTTCAGCGGGCCAGATTCAGCGGCTTTGCGGAACGCGGCATTCACTTCTTCCGCCGTGACATCGCGTTTGAGCGTCACGGTTAAATCAACGATAGACACCACTGGTACAGGCACGCGCAAAGAGTAGCCTGTCAGGCGACCGTCAAGCTCGGGGATAACCCTGCCGAGGGCTTTAGCCGCGCCGCTGGAATATGGCACAATCGATAGCGCTGCCGCACGTGCACCACGCAGGTCTTTTTCTGGCTGGTCGTGCAGCGCCTGGCTGTTGGTGTAGGCGTGAGTCGTGTTCATCAGGCCGTGTTCAATGCCGAATGCCTGATGCAGTACCTGCGCGGCAGGGGCCAGGCCGTTGGTGGTACAGCTGCCGTTGCTGACCACAAAGTGTTTCTGCGGATCGTAACTTTCGTGGTTCACGCCCAGCACGATAGTCAGATCGTCGTCTTTGCCTGGGGCAGAAATGATCACGCGTTTTGCGCCGCCGTGGGTGATGTGAACTTCAGCTTTTTCGCGGCTGGTGAAGAAGCCGGTGGCCTCGATAACGACATCTACGCCAACCTCATGCCATGGGATCTGCGCCGGATCTCTTTCGCTAAAAACGCGAACCGGCTTGCCATCAACGTGGAGCAGCCCTTCGGAGGCTTCCACTGGCGCAGGCAGTTTACCCATCAGCGAGTCGTGTTTTAACAGGTGCGCAAGGGTTTTGCTGTCCGTCAGATCGTTGATGGCCACGATCTCAATATTGGGGTTACCCAGGGCAGCGCGCAGCACGTTACGTCCGATTCGGCCAAAACCATTAATCCCGACCTTAACCATGATTCACTCCTTCTCTTGAATGTCTGAGGTCAGAGTAGGCGCAGAGTGAAATGGCGTAAATGACAAAAAAGGATCAATTCATGCCAACTTCCGGCAGTGGAAGCGCTCGCGGTATTCCCCCGGAGTGAGGTGAAGCTGGCGCTCAAAGACGCGGCGCAGGTTAATGGCGGTGCCAAAGCCCGAGGCGCAGGCGACCCGCTCCAGGGTGTCGTTCGACTGCTCAAGATGATGGCGGGCGGCGGCCAGCCGGGCTTCTTCCACATAGCGGGCGGGCGTGACGCCGGTTTCACGGGTAAAGACGCGGGTAAAATTACGCGGACTCATGGCGACCCGTTCCGCCAGTTTTTCCACCGATAAATCCTCCGCCAGGTTATCCAGCAGCCAGTCCTGGAGCTGACTTATCGGCCCGGTATTGGCCGCCTGGCGCAGATGATAGCGGCTAAACTGTAGCTGACCGCCGGGGCGATGGAGGTACATCACCAGATCCTGGGCCACATCCCGCGCGAGGGTAAAGCCGTAATCCGCCTCAACTAACGCGAGCGTAAGGTCAAAGCCGGAACTCACGCCGCCGGAGGTCCACACCGGGCCGTCCTGAATATACAGAGGGCCGCCTTCCACTTTGATTTGCGGCCACCTGGCCTGCATCTCTTCCAGCATTCGCCAGTGGGTGGTTGCCCGGCGGCCATCCAGCAGCCCGGCGCGGGCCAGCAGCATCGCACCGCCGCACACGGAGGCAATGCGCTGAGTATTTGGCGCGGCGCGGCATAACCAGTCGACCACCGCACTGCCTTCAGGTTCGCTCTGGCCTTTGCCGGTGATCATGATGGTGTCGCGGGGCTCATTGGGGTCGAGGTCGGCCAGCCTGTGGTCAGCCAGCAGGTTCAGGCCGGACATGCCGTGTACGACGTGATGAGGTTGAGTGGTGGCGATACTGATGCGGTAGCGAGGCTCGGTCAAGGCGTCCGCATGCAGGCGGTTAGCCTGCATCAGAATATCGGCGATACCGGCGGCTTCGAACAGCATGCCGCCGTCAGGAACAATTATCAGGATCGTTTTCATGTCCTGAAAAGTACGCTTTTAACAAATTAAGTCAAGTGGGCTAGCCGTAATGCCGCTGCCCCCAGGCCAGGGCGGTTTCAATCAGTCGGGCTAGCACCTGCTGGAATTGGGTTCCTTTCTCGTCAGACCAGGCAAAACTCTCTTCATCCATGTAGCAACACTGCGCCACTTCCAGCTGTACCGCATGGATATTTTGCTGTGGCGCACCGTAATGGCGCGTGATGTACCCGCCCTTGAAGCGCCCGTTCAGCACTTTGCTGTAGCCGTTGAAGTGCTCGCTGGTTTTTAACAGTTCAGCGCTGAGTACCGGATCGCAGCTGGTGCCGTCTGCGGTGCCGAAGTTAAGATCCGGCAGGCGGCCTTCGAACAGGCGAGGTACCACGGATTTGATGGAATGCGCATCCCACAGCAGCGCATAGCCAAAGGTTTCTTTCAGCCTTGCCAGTTCCTGGGCCAGCGCCTGATGATAGGGCTGCCAGATGTTGGTCAGGATATCTGCTCTGGCCTGCACATCGGGGCATTTTCCCGCCTCGAACAGCGGTTCACCGTCGAAAAAAATGTCCGGGTAAAGCCCGGTAGTGGCGGTGGTGTACAGCGGCTTATCGTCCGACGGGCGGTTCAAATCCACCACGTAGCGGGAGTAGTTGGCGCTGAGTATGCTGGCACCCATCTCGCGTATAGGCTGATAAAGTTTGGGAATATGCCAGTCGGTATCTTCCAGTTTTTTGGCACGCGCCGTCAGCCCGTTTGCCACTTCCGGCGTTAACTGTGTACCGGGATGCGGCATGCTGATCAGCAGCGGCAGCTTGCCCTGATGAAGCTCAAAGCCCTTAATCATTCCACACCTCTTTACCTTGATAGATAACCTGTTTGGAGAGCGTGCCGCCCAGCCAGTAGCTCAGCTCGGCGGGATGATCTATTTCCCAGGCAACAAAGCTGGCTTCTTTCCCGGCTTCAAGAGTGCCCGTTTTCTCACCGATCCCGAGTGCGCGCGCCGCATTCAGCGTCACGCCAGCAAGCGCTTCTTCCGGCGTCAGGCCAAACAGCGTGCAGGCCATATTCATCATCAGACGCAGGGATTGCACCGGGGAGGTGCCCGGGTTCAGATCGCTGGAAATGGCTATTGGCACATGATGTTTACGCAGCAGCGCCACCGGCGGCTTCTGCGTTTCGCGCAGGAAGTAAAATGCGCCGGGCAGCAGCACGGCGGTCGTACCGTGTTTTGCCATCAGCGCAATATCGTCCTCGCAGAGATATTCCAGATGGTCGGCGGAAAGCGCATTGTGGCGGGCGGCGAGCCCCGCGCCATGCAGCAGCGAAAGCTGTTCGGCATGAAGCTTAACCGGCAGGCCCAGCTCATGGGCTTTCACAAAGACGCGCTCAACCTGCGGCACGGAAAAGGCCAGGTGTTCACAGAAGGCATCGACGGCGTCAACCAGCCCTTCGCGATGCAATTCCGGTAACCAACGTTCGCAAACGTCAGTGATAAAATCGTCGCTGCGGTCTTTGTATTCCGGGGGCAGGGCGTGTGCAGCCAGGCAGGTACTGTAAATCGTCAGCGGCAGACTTTGTGCCAGCTGGCGGGCAACGCGCAGCATTTTGCGCTCGTCGTCAAAGCTGAGGCCGTAGCCCGATTTCACTTCCAGAGTCGTCACGCCGTCTTTACGCAGCGCATTGATACGGCGACTGGCGCTTGCCAGCAGCTCGGCTTCGCTGGCCTGACGCGTGGCCTTCACCGTGCTGGCTATCCCGCCGCCGGCTGCGGCAATATCCGCGTAGGTGGCCCCGTTCAGGCGCATCTCAAATTCCTGGCTGCGGTTGCCGCCGAACACGCTGTGGGTGTGGCAGTCGATAAGGCCGGGGGTGACGAATTTACCCTGAAGGTCGCGTTCTTCGTCGTGGGGCTGGTTGGGACGCTGGCTTTCGGGGCCAACCCAGGCAATTTTCTCACCTTCGGTCAGCAGCGCCGCGTCTTCGATAATATTGTACTTGCCGCTGACCATGGTGGTGATGCGGCAGTTACGCCATAAAATCCGCATAAGATCTCTCTCATCAGGACGGGGCACGACGAAAGCCGCGCCCCAGGGGAACTACTTCGCCAGCATTGGCAGGTTCAGGCCGTGTTCTCTGGCGCACTCAATAGCAATATCATAGCCCGCATCCGCGTGGCGCATCACGCCGGTGGCCGGGTCGTTGTTCAACACGCGAGCAATACGCTCCGCCGCTTCGTCGGTACCGTCGCAGACGATAACCATGCCGGAGTGCTGTGAGAAGCCCATGCCGACGCCGCCGCCGTGGTGCAGGGAAACCCAGGTCGCGCCGCTGGCCGTGTTCAGCAGGGCGTTCAGCAGTGGCCAGTCGGACACGGCATCGGAGCCATCCTGCATCGATTCGGTTTCGCGGTTGGGGCTTGCCACCGAGCCGGAATCAAGGTGATCGCGGCCAATGACGATAGGGGCGGACAGCTCGCCGCTTCTGACCATTTCGTTAAACGCCAGGCCCAGTTTTGCGCGCTGGCCGAGGCCGACCCAGCAGATACGCGCCGGCAGGCCCTGGAAGCTAATGCGCTCTTTGGCCATGTCAAGCCAGCGGTGCAGGTGCTTGTCGTCCGGGATCAGCTCTTTGACTTTGGCATCGGTGCGGTAAATATCTTCCGGGTTGCCGGAGAGTGCGGCCCAGCGGAAAGGCCCGATCCCACGGCAGAACAGCGGGCGAATATAGGCCGGCACAAAGCCCGGGAAATCAAAGGCGTTGCTGACGCCCATCTCTTTGGCCATCTGGCGGATGTTGTTGCCGTAATCAAAGGTAGGGATGCCCTGCTGCTGGAAGGCGAGCATCGCTTTCACGTGCTCCGCCATGGACGCTTTCGCTGCCTGAGTGACCACCGCAGGCTCAACGGCTGCGCGCTCGCGATACTCTTCCCAGCTCCAGCCAACGGGCAGGTAGCCGTTGAGCGGGTCGTGGGCGCTGGTCTGATCGGTAACCATGTCCGGGCGCACGCCGCGCTTCACCAGTTCAGGCAGAATTTCTGCCGCATTACCGTGCAGGGCAATAGAAACAGCTTTCCCTTCGCCGGTGTAGCGTTTGAGGCGGTTGAGGGCGTCGTCCAGATCTTTAGCCTGTTCGTCGACATACCCGGTGCGCAGGCGGAAGTCGATGCGCGACTGCTGGCATTCAATGTTCAGTGAACAGGCACCGGCAAGGGTAGCGGCCAGCGGCTGCGCGCCGCCCATGCCGCCGAGACCCGCGGTGAGCACCCAGCGCCCGGTTAGCGAGCCGTTGTAGTGCTGGCGGCCAGCTTCCACGAAAGTTTCATAGGTGCCCTGCACAATGCCCTGGCTGCCGATGTAGATCCACGACCCGGCGGTCATCTGGCCGTACATCGCCAGACCTTTGGCGTCCAGCTCATTGAAGTGTTCCCAGTTAGCCCAGTGCGGCACCAGGTTAGAGTTGGCAATCAGCACGCGAGGGGCGTTGGCGTGGGTTTTAAAGACGCCAACCGGCTTGCCGGACTGCACCAGCAGGGTTTCATCATCATTCAGGGCTTTGAGCGCTTCGACCATTTTGTCGTAGCACTCCCAGTTTCTCGCCGCCCGGCCAATGCCGCCGTAAACCACCAGTTCTTTCGGGTTTTCAGCCACATCGGGATCGAGGTTATTCATCAGCATGCGCAGCGGAGCTTCCGTCAGCCAGCTTTTGGCATTCAGCTTCGTGCCGCGTGGCGCCCTGATTTCAACATCACGATAACGAGAAAACTCACTCTTCATGGGGTTCACCTTGTTTTGAAGATAACGGGGAAAGTGCTCACGAAAAATACCATGTCATCTTTTCGTTTGCTTGTATATACATGATTAGCACATTTGATGCCAGGCACGAAAAAACATTTTATTATTCTTTTAAATCAACACATTAAATAATAACGGATAAGTAGTTACATCATATATCGTTTCTTTTTCGACCTCTTCCGCACTATTTTGGCGCTCTTTACAAAGAGATTGATCCTTTTTGGGGCAAAAATAGCAGTTCAGATAGCTGGCAAATCGCCCGGAAGGCACCGTTTAATCCTGATAAAAATCACGGATTGATCACACTTAAAATTTAATAAATTCATTATTTATTTGTTTTTAAACAATAAATTTGATCATTTTTAATGTTGCGTATTTGTTATGGCACAGGCTTTGCAGATTGTACATACAATGCTATACATAGCTTTTTTACGCAGCCGTTCATTTCTTCGGCAGCCAGATGACCATGAGGCGTAGCGATGATTACTTTCAACAATGTGACCAAGTTTTATGACGACGGCACGGTCGTGGTGGATGGACTGAATCTCACCGCACCCGGCGGCAAGATCACCGTGCTGGTAGGCCCTTCAGGTTGTGGGAAAACAACGTCACTGCGCATGATTAATCGGCTGATCGAGCCGTCTTCCGGCGACATTCTGCTTAACGGCGAATCCACCTCCGCCATGGATGTGGTGCAGCTGCGCCGCCGCATTGGCTACGTTATCCAGAATGCGGGCCTGTTCCCGCATCGAAACATCATCGACAACATTGCTACCACCGCGATCCTCAACGGCATGCCTAAGGCCAAAGCCCGTGCGCGAGCGGGGGAACTGCTGGAAGTCGTCGGCCTGGCCCCGCAGCTGGCCAAACGCTATCCGTGGCAGCTTTCCGGTGGCCAGCAGCAGCGTGTCGGGGTTGCCCGAGCGTTGGCCGCTGACCCGGAGTTCATGCTGATGGATGAACCCTTTAGCGCCGTGGACCCGGTGGTGCGTGACCAGTTGCAGGAGGAGTTTCTCCGCATTCAAAAGGAAGTGAGTAAAACCATCATTATGGTGACGCACGATATTGACGAGGCGATGAAGCTGGGCGATCTGGTCGCGGTCCTGAAGCCCGGCGGCAAGCTGGGGCAGATGGCATCCCCGGGTGAACTGCTTAACGCCCCGCAGAGTGATTTTGTCGCCGACTTTATTGGCCGCGACCGCGGCTATCGCAAGCTGAGTTTCTACAATTCCGGGCCGCTTACCTCAATGCAAACGGAGCCGACCGCCGAAGTGGGCACGCCTATTGATATGGCTCGCAACATTGCGGTGCAGCGCTGGCTGCTGGTCACCCGCGAAGGCAAAGCCTGCGGCTGGTTTGATACGCATCAGCAGGTTGAGGCCGTGGTGCCGGAGCACATTAATCTGGGCGCCACCTTCTTCCCGCAAACCGGCACGCTGCGCCAGATGCTTGACTCTGCGCTCAGCTCGCCGTGCCACCGGGCGGTGGTGATTGGCGAGCGGGCAGAAGTGCTGGGGACGCTGGGGCTGGATCACGTCCTGGATGCCTGCAAGTCGATGGCGCGGGAGGCGGTATGAGATTTGACTGGCTGTGGGCGCAGAGCGACAAAATTTTCCATTTGCTGCTGTGGCATCTCTACCTTTCGGTGACGCCGATCCTGATTGGCCTGCTGCTGGCCATTCCGGCTGGCTGGCTGGTGAGCAGTATGCCGCGCGTGAAGGGCGTCATTCTTAACCTGTTCGGGCTGCTGTACACCATCCCGTCACTGGCGCTGTTTGTGCTGCTGCCGCCGCTGCTCGGCACGCAGATCCTCGACCCGATCAACGTGGTGGTGGCGCTGACAATTTATAGCTTTGCGCTGCTGGTCAGAACCGTGTGCGACGGGCTGGATTCAGTACCCACCGACACCCGGCAGTCCGCCTTTGCCCTCGGCTACAAACCGGTGCACCAGTTTTTCCAGGTTGATTTGCCGCTGGCGGTGCCGGTGATTGGCTCCGGGATGCGGGTTGCCGTGGTGTCTAACGTCAGCATCGTTTCCGTCGCTGCGCTGATCGGTGCCCCGCAGCTTGGGTCGCTGTTTACCCAGGGGTTTCAGCTGCAGTTTCTGACGCCGATTATTGCCGGCATCGTGCTGTGTATCGTGCTGGCTTTCGTGCTCGACTGCGTGGTTGTGGCCGTCACCCGCTCATTAAGCCGCTGGCAGCCAACAAGGGGATAAAGTATGTCTGACTGGTTCTTTACGCTCAGCCACTGGTATGGCGATGACGGTATTATTCCACTGCTGGCGCAGCATATCGGCTACAGCGCGGTGGCACTGGCGATAGCGATAGCCATTGCGTTTCCTGTGGGCTGTTACACCGGCCATACCGGCAAAGGGGAGGCGCTGCTGATTGGCACCACCAACGCGCTGCGCTCCCTGCCGTCGTTTGGCCTGATTATCCTGCTGGTTATTCTGATGGCGGGCTACTTCGAGTCCGACATGGCCTTTATTCTGCCGTGCATCATCGTGCTGGTGGTATTAGCCCTGCCGCCGATAGCGCTGGGCGTGCATGCGGGGATTCGCTCCGTTGACCCCAGCGTGCACGACGCCGCCAAAGGCATCGGCCTGACGCCGTTCCAGGTGCTGACTCAGGTGGAGTTACCCTGCGCCACGCCGTTGATTCTGTCCGGCATTCGCAGCGCCACGCTGCAGATTATCTCTACTGCTACCATCGCGGCCTACGTCTCCCTTGGCGGCCTGGGGCGGTTGATTATCGATGGCCGTGCGGCGAACGATTTTGCCCAGATGACCGCTGGCGCGGTGCTCGTTGCCATTCTGGCGCTGCTCGTAGATGTGTTCTTTTCCCTTTCGGTGAAGTACGTGGTGTCCCACGGCATTTCCCGACGTATCAAAACCCAGTGATGTTGAGCCCGTTAATTACACAAGGTGAAAGCGATGAATATGAAGAAACGTTGTTTGACGCTGTTGAGTGCCGCGATGCTGTCCGTTGTTTCCTCCGCGTGGGCGGCAGATGCGGGGCAGAAGGTAATTATTGGCTCGGCTGACTTCCCGGAAAACCAGCTGCTGGCGACGATTTACGCCGGGGCGCTGGAAGCACAGAACATCCCGGTGGAGAAGAAGCTCAACATCGGCAGCCGCGAAGTTTACATTCCGGCCCTGCTGGACGGCTCCATTAATGTTATCCCGGAGTACAGTGGCGCACTGCTGAGCTACCTGGATGCCAAGAACACGGCGCACAGTTCTGACGAAGTGGCGACCGCGCTGGCGGCGAAGCTGCCGGCCAAAGTGAAAATGCTGAATACCTCCGTGGCGCAAAACAGCGACGTTATCGCCGTCACCAAAAAAACGGCGGATAAATACAACCTCAAAACCATTGAAGACCTGAAGCCTCATGCGGCGGAGCTGATTCTGGGCGGCCCGGCCGAATGGAAAACGCGTCACGAAGGCGTGCCGGGGCTGAAAGAAGTGTATGGCCTGAACTTCAAGAGCTTCAAAGTGCTGGACGTGGCTGGCCCGCTGACGCTGACCGCGCTGAAGAACAACCAAATTCAGGCGGCGGATTTAACCTCCACCACGCCTGAAATTCAGAAAGACCATCTGGTGGCGCTGGCCGATCCGAAAAACCTGTTTGCGGCGCAAAATATCGTCCCGATTGTGGCCACTACTACGCTGAATCCGACGATTGAGGGCACGCTGAATAAAGTCTCGGCTCAGTTAACCACCGCGGATCTGATCGCCATGAACGGGCAGCTTGCGGAATTTGCCAGCATTGATGACGTGGCGCATCAGTGGCTGGTTAAACATGGTCTGAGCAAGTAAGGGCGAACGATGACAAGACAAACTGGCTCCACCGCACGTTCCCATGAAACCGTCACCTTAGGCAGGGCGCAAACCACCATTGACGAGCTGGTACGCATTGCCGACGGGGCGCCGGTCAAACTGGCCCCCGAAGCCCTGGCGAATATGAACCACGTCAGCGGCTATATTCGACGGGCAATAGATGAGGGGCAGGTGATCTACGGCCTGACCACCGGGGTAGGCGACCTGGTGACGGAGCGCCTTTCCGCCGACCAAATCGCCAGCGTGCAGCTCAATATGCTGCGCAGCCACGCCTGCGGGATGGGGCCAGATTTGTCCGTGCGTGAAGTGCGCGCCATGATGGCGGTAATGCTGAAGTCGCTGCTGCAGGGGTATAGCGGCGTCAGCGCCGAGCTGGCGACACGCATGGCCGAAATGCTTAACCGGCAGGTGACGCCATGGTCACCGGCCAGCGGCTCGGTAGGCTATTTAATTGCGACGGCGCATATCGGACTGTCTCTGTTTGGCGAGGGGCAGTGCTGGTATCAGGGCGAGCTTCTGCCGTCCGCCGAAGCTTTGGCAAAAGCGGGGATTGCTCCCCGAGTGCCTGGCCCGCGCGAAGGCCATGCGCTGATCAGCGGCACCTACGAAATCACCGGCCTGGCGTGCCTTGCCGTGCATGATTTTGAGCGGCTGCTGCCGGTGGCGGACATGGCCGGCGGTATGTGCCTTGAGGCGCTGAAGGGCAATACTCGTGGCTATGATGCCCGTCTGCACGCCCTGCGTCCGCACGATGGGCAGCAGAAAACCGCCGCGATTCTTCGCCGGTTACTGAGCGGCAGCGAGATCTTTGCCCGCTACCGCGACCATCGGGTGCAGGATGCGCTCAGCCTGCGCTGCATTCCGCAAATTCACGGCGCGGTGCGCGACCAGCTCGCCCATTGCCGTCAGATTGTGACTATCGAACTCAATTCGGTGACCGATAACCCGGTCTTCCTTATCGAAGAAGATGCGCTGGTTATTCTGCCCGGTGGCAACGGGCACGGTGCGCCGCTGGCGCTGGCGCTGGATTCTCTGGCCGTTGCCATTGCCCAGGTCAGCACGGCGTCCCAGGCGCGATCGGATCGTATTACCAACGTGCACCTGAGCGGCCTGCCTGCGTTCCTGGTGGGCAGAAGCGGCGCGAACTCCGGGATGATGATCCCGCCTTACGTGGCCGCCGCGCTGGCGGGGGATAACCGCAGCCTGGCCGCGCCGTCGAGCGTGCATACCGTCACCACCTGTGCCGGGCAGGAAGACCATATCAGCATGGGCGTTTCTTCGGCGCGAAAAGCCATGCTGGCGGTGAGCAACGCGGTGGATATCGTTGCCATCGAGCTGCTGTGCGCCAGCCAGGCGCTGGAGTTTCACCGCCCGCTTCGCGCCTCGGTTGGCGCGGAGTTAACGCTGAGCATGGTGCGCGCCCGTGTGCCATTCCGTGAGACAGACACGGCGCTTTACCCGGATATGCACGCCGTGCGCGATTTGATTGCTGAGGGTGAGCTGAGCCAACGGCTGCTCGCCCTGGTTGAGGAGTCCGAACATGAGTGAAGCTTTGCAACCGCTGAAAGGCGTCAGAGTGCTTGATTTATCCCGTGTGCTGGCCGGCCCGTGGTGCGCCTCGCTGCTGAACGATCTCGGGGCGGAAGTCATCAAGATTGAGATGCCGGGCAGCGGGGATGACTCCCGTAGCTTCACCCCGCACATCGGCGGGGAAAGCAGCTACTTCATGCAGCTTAACCACGGCAAGAAAAGCGTCACTCTGGATTTAAAGGCACCGGAGGGGTTAGCCATTCTTAAGCAACTGGTGGCGCAGGCCGATGTGCTGGTGGAGAACTTCCGTCCGGGCGTAACCAAACGCCTCGGCATCGACTACGCGACGCTGCAGGAAATCAACCCGCGGCTGGTTTACGCCAGCATTTCCGGGTTTGGGCAGCACGGGGCGATGGCACACAAAGCTGCCTACGACCATATCGTGCAGGCCTACGGCGGCATTATGCAGGTCACCGGCTGGGCGGAAGGAGAGCCAACACGCGTCGGCGATGCCATTGGGGATGTTGTGGCCGGGTTGTACGGCAGTTGGGCGGTGCTCGCGGCTTTGCTGCAGCGCGGGATCAGCGGCAAAGGGCAGCATCTTGATGTGTCGATGCTCGACACGATGGTGACGATGCAAATGGTTTCCCTGACCCAGTGGATCGGCGGGCAGCCTTCCGCCGGGCGGCTGGGCAACGCGCACCCGATTAGCGCCCCGATGGACAGCTATCCGGCGCAGGATGGCCACATTGTCATTGCCGTCGCCAACGATAAACTTTTCCGCCAGCTTTGCTCGGCGATGAATAAGCCCGAACTGACAAGCGATCCGCTGTATCTCACCGATCCGCTACGCCTGGCGAACCAGCGGCCACTGCGGGAAGAAATTGAGCGCTGGCTGGTGGATAAAACGGTGAACGATGCTCAGGCCATTCTGGACCATGCGGGCGTCCCGGCTTCTGCCGTGCTGCGTCTCGACCAGATTCTGACCAGCGACTATGCGAAGGAACGTGAACTCGTTAAGCAGGTGACGCACCCGACGGCAGGCACCATCTCTATTGTTCCGCAGCCGGTGAAAATGAGCGCCATGCAGGCCGAGCCCGCGCTGGTGCCGCCTGGGCTGGGTGAGCATACGGCCAGCGTGCTGCGAGAATTACTGGCTATCGACGAGGCAACGCTGGCGCAGCTCAAGGCGCAGGGCGTCATTTAACCGGTGGAGAACGAAAATGGTGCAAATACATAAAGTGGCGGTGGTCGGGGCCGGAACGATGGGCGCGCGCATCGCCGTGGTGATGGCGCGAGCGGGCTACCGCGTTAGCCTGTGGTCGCGCTCTGAGCCGACGCTTGATAAAGCGCGGACTATTGTGGAATCGCTCGGCGCTGGTGAAGCCGTAGAGTTCACCACCTCCTTTGAGGCTTGCCTGAGCGACGCCCACCTGGTGTCCGAGAACGTTGCCGAAGACGTGGCGCTCAAGCAGCGCGTGCTGAGGGATGTCGAGCGCCTGGTGAGTGAGCATTGCGTTATCACGACGAACACTTCAAGCGTGTCTATTACGCTGCTGGCCTCGGCCTTGAGCCAGCCGCAGCGGCTGATCGGTATGCACTGGTTTAACCCGGCGGATACCATGCCGATGATCGAGATTGTGCGCGGGGCACAGACCGGGGATGACATCTGCCAGCGCGTGCGGGACATCTGCCAGCACCTGGGGAAAGAGACTATCGTCGTCAACCAGGATATTCCGGGTTTTATTATCAACCGGCTGCAGTACGCGATGCTGCGCGAGGCGCTTTACCTGGTGGATGCCGGAATCGGCTCCGTAGAGGATGTTGACTGCGCGGTGCAGCGCACGCTGGCGCCCCGCTGGGCGGCGATGGGGCCGATGAAGCTAATGGATTTTGCCGGGCTGGATACGGTAGAGAAAGTGGCCGGTATTTTACTGCCCGAATTGGATAACAGCGCTGAACTCCCGGCGTGGCTGAAAGCCAAAGTGGCCGACGGTAAGCTCGGCGCGAAAAGCGGGGAGGGCTTCTATGCGTGGACCGCAGAGACCGCCGCAGCCGGAATGCGCCACCGGGATGAAATCGTCAGGCAGCTGACCGGGGGAGATAAGCATGAGTGATATCCTTTCTCACGTTGATGGCGCGGTTGCGGTGGTGACGCTCAATCGGCCACAGAAATACAATGCGCTCACGGCTGAAATGCTTGATGAGCTGCTCGGCGTCTTAACCGAGCTGGACGGGCGACCGGACGTCAGGGCAATCGTTTTGCTTGGCTCTCCCAAAGCGTTTTCTGCCGGGGCGGATACCGGCACGCTGGCGTCTGCTTCGGCGACAACATTATGGCGCAGCGGATTCAGCGAGAAGTGGGACCAGGTGGCGAGCATTGAAACGCCGCTGATTGCCGCCGTGTCTGGCTACGCCCTCGGCGGTGGCCTGGAGCTGGCGCTGTTGTGCGACATTATTATCGCCGATTCAAGCGCCGTCTTTGGCCTGCCGGAAAGCCACATCGGGATTATCCCCGGGGCGGGCGGGACGCAGCGGCTGGTGCGCGCCGTGGGCAAATCGCTGGCGATGGACATGCTGTTAAGCGGCAGAAGAATTGACGCGCAGGAAGCGCTGCGTGCCGGGCTTGTCAGCCGCGTGACGGATTCGCTGGAAGAGCAGGCTTTAGCGCTGGCGACTCAGGTGGCAAAAGCCGCGCCGCTTGCCGCGATGATGATCAAAAAAGCCGTGGCGGCCAGCTACGAAATGCCGCTGAGTGCGGGCGTGGCCTACGAGCGATCGCTCTCTGCGTTAATTGCCGACAGCGAAGACCGGGCGGCGGGGCTGGCGGCGTTTAAAAATAAGCAATCGCCCGAGTTTAAGGGGCGATGAAGTGAGATAACGCTGAAACCGGCAGCCAGTCTGCCGGTTTTTTTATGCCGAAAGGGTGACGCGAGCGAAAAGGGAAGAGGCCGCAGAAACCACGCTGACCGTGGCCGGGGCGCTCATCAACAGGCTGTCGTAGTGTTGTAATACCTGGCGTTCACCGTTGACCTCAACCTCCAGAACGTCACCGGCATTAAATAGCAGCTGTGTACCCTGCTGGTGTTTCCAGGTGCCTTCCCGCAGCCAGCTTACCGTGGCTCGCGTGCTCTCTGCTTTATAGATGACGTTAAAGTCCAGCAGCGGCCCGCCGACAATCGTACAGCTGACTTCGCTGTCGCCGCTAAAATTCGTGGCCTGGAACGGTGTAATCAGCGGGCTTTGTTCGCCGTCGACGGTGAGATACATGCCTTCGCCTTCCAGCACGCTGATATTGCGCAGATAGCCTGAAAAAAGAGAGAAGGGGCCGTCCTGGCGGATGGTCGCCACCGAAATGCGCCAGGCGTAGTTATCCGTCGCCGGGAAACGATAAATTTCCCGCGTCACGCCCTGGCCGTTTTTCCAGAGCATTTCCGGGCACTGCTCGTAGGGCAGAAGCTGGATCATTTGTGCATGCTTCCTTCGAGGCGGTAGCGTGAACCCGGGTAAACCAGGCGCACGCTGGTGACGATTTTTTTGTTCTGGCGGCCGGTCCAGGTGCGACGATTGACCTGCAGGCAAGGCGTGTGCTCGTCGATTTCCAGATACGCGCACTCTTCGCGAGGCACGTTTACCGCCTCAATAATATGCTCACCTTCAACGATGGGCGCGATGGACGAGAGATAGGCGTTGGGCGTGATACGGGTGAAATCCTGCTGGAAGTAATCCGGCACGATCAGCGAGTTCACCAGGCGGTCTTCCAGCATCACCGGCACGCCGTTTTCGTAGTGGCAAATCAGCGAATGGAACAGGCGGCTGCCCTTGGGTAAATTGAAGGCCATGGCCTGCTGCGCGTCGGCATACACCTGGGTTAGCTCCAGCACGCGGGCGTGATGGCGGTGGCCGCGGCTGGCAATTTCGTCGGCAATATTATTGATTTCGAGCAGCGCGGACTGCCCGCGCACTTCGGCGACGAAAGTCCCGATGCCCTGCATACGCACCAGCAGACCTTCGGCGGTCAGTTCGCGCAGGGCGCGGTTGATGGTCATGCGGCTGTAGCCAAACTGATTCACCAGTTCACTTTCGGAGGGAACCCGGTAGTTTACTGGCCATAATCCACTATGAATATTGGTCTTAATAATGATTTTGACCCTTTCATAATAGGGGGCCGGCTGGTCCAGATTGTCGGTCTCTGCCGCTGCTTTAAAAACGTCGTTTTGTGCCATTCATCATTCCTCGCCCGGGTATCCTTTAAAGTTTACTCTACCCCTATTTGGATGTATATATACATGCATGTATATACAATTGATTAACATCGAACCGGGGTGCTGATATGGCGGTATATTTCGCGGCAAAAGCGCTTCTGCCGCAGGGCTGGGCGGAAAATGTCAGAGTGGGCGTTTCGCCCGAGGGCGTCATTCAGTCCGTGGTCGCTGACAGCGTGCCGGATGAAGGCGATATTCGCCTGGACGGCGTTGTTGTGCCGGGGATGCCGAACCTGCATTCGCACGCTTTTCAGCGGGCGATGGCGGGGCTGACGGAAGTCGTTGGCGACCCGGCAGACAGCTTCTGGACCTGGCGCGATCTAATGTATCGCCTGGTGGGCAAAATCACCCCGGAACAGCTGGAAACCATCGCCAGCTATCTGTATATCGAAATGTTAAAAGCCGGCTATACCTCGGTGGCCGAGTTTCACTATCTGCATCACGATGTGGACGGCAAAGCCTACGCGCAGCCTGCGGAACTGGCGCTGCGCGTGGCTCAGGCTGCAAAAAACGTCGGCATTGGCCTGACGCTGCTCCCGGTGCTATATACGTATTCCGGTTTCGGGGGGCAGCCCGCATCGTCGGGGCAGCGTCGCTTTATTAACGACACCGACAGCTACCTGAAGCTGTATGACAGCATTGCCACAGCGCTTGCCCCGGAGCCGATGCAGCGCGCCGGGTTGTGCTTCCATTCGCTGCGCGCCGTGACGCCGGAACAAATGCATCTGGTGCTGTCCAGCCAGCCGCAGCCTCAGCCGATACACATCCATATTTCCGAGCAGCAGAAAGAGGTGGCGGACTGCCTCGCCTGGTCCGGGCTGCGTCCCGTCGAGTGGCTGTATGACAATATGCCCGTCGATGATCGCTGGTGCCTGATTCACGCCACCCACATCACCGAAAGTGAAACGCGGCTTATGGCTGATTCTGGCGCAGTCGCCGGGTTGTGTTTGACCACCGAAGCGAATCTCGGGGACGGCATTTTCCCCGGGCAGGCGTTTTTGCAGCAGGGCGGCAACTGGGGCATTGGCTCGGACAGCCATATCAGCGTCAGCGTTAGCGAGGATTTACGCTGGTTTGAATACGGCCAGCGGCTGAATAACCGCCGCCGCAATTTGTTGCACCTTGAAACGGAGCCTTATGTCGGCAACGTGCTCTACCAGGGGGCGCTACACGGTGGGCGCATGGCGCTGGGGCAAAACATTGGCGAGCTGGCCGTAGGGGGGCGGGCCGACTGGCTGGTGCTGGACGGGGACGATCCGTTCCTGGCGACAGCGAAAGATAGCGAGCTGTTGAACCGCTGGATTTTTGCCTGCTCTTCTAACCCAATCAAAGACGTTGTGACCGGCGGGAAATGGGTGATACGCGAAGGGCGGCATGAGAAAGACGCAGAGATCAAAGCGGACTTCGCGCAGGTGTTGAAGCAGCTAACGCGTTAGTTACCCGGTGAAAATGCATATCCGCTATTGAGCTATCCGCCTCCGGGCTTTCAGGTTTTAATGCTGGCCTGCAAGTTCACGAGGAGAAAATCATGGCCAATGCACGTTATGCTATTTTGGGCGGCAGTTCTGGTATCGGGCTGGCGCTTGCCCGGAAGCTGACGTCTCGCGGAGACAGCGTCCTTATCGGCGGACGATCGGGGGAAAAACTGCAGGCGGCATTAGCTGAGCTTGGCCAAAATGCCGCAGGTAAAACGGTGGACGTGACCGACCGCCTGTCTCTCCGGGCATTCTTTTCGGATGCCGGGCCGCTGGCTGGGTTGTTTACCCCGGCGGCCTCTTATCAAACTGGCGATTTTCGCGATGGCGATGCCGCCACGTCCGAAGCGCTGTTTCAGGCCAAATTCTGGTCACAGTATTGGGCCGTCTATGAGGCGCTTCCCAATCTACATGCTTCCTCTGCCGTGGTGCTGATGTCCGGTGCCGCTTCTGCTCGCCCCATTGGTGCGCCAGCCTATGCCGCCTGCAATGCGGCGCTTGAGGGACTGGCGCGGGGCCTGGCGGTGGAGCTGAAGCCGGTGCGAGTCAACTGCCTGTCGCCGGGCACCACCGACAGCGAACTTTGGCGTAGCCGACCGGCTGAAGTGCGTGAATCGACCTACCAATATTGGAACAGTCTGGCGTTAAATGGTCGCCCAGGACACGTAGATGAGCAGGCCGCAACGGCACTTTTTTTACTGGATAATCATAATATTACCGGCAGTACAATTTATTGCGATGGCGGCTATACGCTGCGGTAGGCACGTTTGTCCGTGGGTGCTTTCGCACTCAAGTTAGCCCCGCCCGGGCCGATATTTTTTGCAGACCAACAATATGGGATGAATTAAATGACAGGTCCGATTGGTAGCATTGGCGTTTCTGTTCCCTCGATGGGGGCAAATATTGCGGCAAAGGTTAAAGCTCCGGTGGTCCCCGCCCCGGCGATCCAGGCCTCAACGCGCGTTACCCTCAGCGGAGCGAGCGACAGCATCAGCGCCGTTTATTCGTTCGGTGCCCAAAAGCTTCGGGCGAATACGCCCGCAGGCAACAGCAGTTTATCCGCGCTGATGGGGGCAACCCTTTCGCAGCCGGGTTCTGTCTCGTTTCAGGGGCTGGGTAAAGAGCTTCTGCTGGCGCTGAAAGATAATCCGAAAGGTTTCTCTCTGGCGGTTGCCTCGCCTGCGGCCGCCGCCGTAGAGGGCGACGTTGTGCAGGACAAAGACAGCGCGGTCGCGCTGAATATCGAGACAAAGAGCGGCGTAAAGGTCAGCATTTCGTTATCCCGCCAGTCTGAAGGCCTGGTCGCGCAAGTTCAGACCAGCGGCGGCGATCTGACCGACGATGACGTGGCGGCGATCTCGGGCCTGGCGGATGGCTTCCAGAACGTGCTTGATGGCCTGTCGCAGCAGCCACCGGCGATAAAAATTGGCGGACTGCTCAACGTTGATAGCAGGCTGTTCAAGTCCGTGGAGCTGAACACCGATGTCAGCCAGGCCGGCAGCTCAATCCAGTCTCTGAGTTTCCAGAGCGACAGCGCTCGGCGCACGCTCAGTTATAAAGACGGCGACGCCACGTTTAACCTGACGACCGACCTCAGTAACGCGGGGACATTGGGCAGCAAAAGTCAGCAGGCCCAGGCGCTTTCCGCCTATGAGAAACAGCTCGACGGAGCCGGATCCCGCGGCCATGCGAACAAAGCCCAGCTTGCCCTGTTTAAAAGCGCCTTTCACGCGCTGAACAGCGATTATGGCTCTAACGAATCGAAAACCAGTGGGATACAGCAAAGCATCACTGTTTCTGCAGAAGATAAAGCACGCTCTTACTTGAGCGGGCTGGCTGATTTTACCGCGTCCTTTAAACAGTCGGACGTGGCCTCAAACCCTTACAAGTCCGAGGAAAAAGACAGTTTTTCCTATGACTTTAGCCAGACCACTCAGGGCAGCACCGATACCCGGGGTGACCTGAGTAAGCTGGCTCAGAGCACGAAGGCGAGTCTTAAGGCCAGCTATCATGAGTCGCTGGTCCCGGGCAGAAAATTGGATCTCACGGGACTGAAATCCTCACAAAATTATACTTATCATGTGATTAGTGAAGAAACGTCGACCCAAACAACGCTGGCGTTCAAAAAGGGCAATCTGGCGAGCGTGGAAACCAGCCGCTCGACCCATAACGCCGAATATGTTCAGACTTACGTTGCGGCGCGTTTGACCGATGAGAAACGCACCCCGTTTGATAAGGAAGAGACGAAGAAGGTCAATCTCCTGGCGGATAATGTCAACCTGAAATCAACCAATCCATTGAATCTGAAATAATCCTGCTACCCACGCTGCGGCGTGGGTTTTTTACCTCTGTCGGGGAACCGGCTCGCCGGCGTTACCACTCAGCCTCAATTGCCCAACGAGTGGAATACCCTCCGATGAGAAACATCCTTAATACTTTCCGTCCTACACAGTCAGATCCTCGCCTGCAGGCGCAAAGCGGCCAGTCAAGCCGCACCGCCAGAACGTCAGCCACGGCATCGTCGTCCCGCAACGTGAATAACCCGTCCACACGGTTGGTGCAGGATTTCGCGAAGCTAAGCGGCAAAAACCTGAGGGCCAACGTGCTGCTTAACAGCGATGATAATTCGGTACCTATTCACCATAAAAGCCCGTCGGCGCTGCTGAAAGCGATAGACGATAATATTTCAAATACGGCCAGAGAGTGGGGGATGCCTAAGCATGAAGTTGAGGCGATGCTGGGCAGCAGCAAGCGCATTAACGAGCCTGTTTGCGGCGTTACGGCGAATAACGTGATGAAGCTTTTCCTCGACACCGACCATTTCAGCTACGCTTTTGAACACGGGCGAACAATGTCGTTACCCCAGCTTCAGCAACAGCTTGCCAATTTACCCGCCCACAAACACTTTATTTTGCGCGTGAATGACGCAGGCATGGGCCATGCTTACGTGATTGATCTCCCGGCCAGCACAAAACCAAGGCGCGATGCGTTTCTGTATCAGTCGGATTTAGGGGAAGGGGCGACTCGCCCGCTGCGTCTTGACGACTGGATGAGCAAGAAAGCTGCACAGCCGGTTTCGCTGAACGATATCAATACGCATTTTATGAACATGGCGCACGGGCGAATCGATCCGGGGCATATTGCTAAGCTGTTCGACGTCGACAGTAACCCGAATATGCTGCGCCCGGAGCGCCTGGATCTACAAAGGAATCAAGGTTTTAATTTTCAGCTGGCGGAATACGCCCCGGCGAATCTGGAGAAAAACGTCTCGGCGATTAAAGCCCGATGCGGCTAAGTATTTGCCGCCGGTAGCAGGGAATAAATCCACGTTTAATGTGGATTTATTCCGCTTTGTCGCCAGAGAAAAAGCGGCCTTTTGGCGAGTCGGGGCTGGACTAACTCAATGTGATCTCTATCATGTCGGTGTCACTACAGAACAAGAGAACGTGCTATGCAACATATCATCGAAGGCTTTCTTAACTTCCAGAAAGAGATTTTCCCGCAGCGCAAAGAGCTCTTTCGCAGCCTGGCGTCCAGCCAAAATCCTAAAGCGCTTTTTATTTCCTGTTCCGACAGCCGACTGGTGCCGGAGCTGGTAACACAGCAGGAACCGGGGCAGCTCTTCGTTATTCGTAATGCCGGCAATATCGTGCCTTCTTTCGGTCCGGAGCCGGGCGGCGTTTCGGCAACCATCGAGTACGCGGTTGTTGCCCTTGGCGTAACCGATATTGTGATTTGCGGGCACTCTAACTGCGGTGCGATGAAAGCTATCGCCTCCTGCCAGTGCCTGGATCCGATGCCGGCCGTTGCGCACTGGCTGCACTATGCCGATGCGGCAAAAGCGGTTGTGGAAAAGAAAACCTGGAACAACGAGACCGATAAGGTCAACGCCATGGTAGAAGAAAACGTTATCGCCCAGCTGAACAACATTAAAACGCATCCTTCCGTCGCGGTAGGGCTGCGTAACAACGGCCTGCGCCTGCACGGCTGGGTTTACGATATCGAAAGCGGTGAAATTCGCACGCTGGATAAAAACAGCAAATCCTTTGTTTCCCTGGCGGATAACCCTGACGTTTGTTTCGAATAAATTCACGCCAGCGCTCTTGCAGATAAAAAAATCCACGTTTTGCGTGGATTTTTTACATCTATGGATAAATAAAGACGCCAGAAGCAGGATTGTGGAGATTTCACGGATTTACTTTCCCTATACGGAAAAGCTTGAGGCGGCGGGATTATAATCGACATAAAGCGGGCGAATGCTCGCGCTCAGCCGCAGGTCAGGAGAGTTTAAGATGAAAAAGTATCTGTATGTATTGGCTATGTCTGCGCTGATTGTTGTGCCGTCCCTGGCGCAGGCGCGTCCTGGCCCCTGGTTTGGTCATGGCCCAGGATTCTGGTCTGGCCCGCGGTATTATCCGGGGCCGCATTATTTCTATGGCGGGCCGCGTTTAACCGTATTGCCTGGGCTTGCCACGGCCATTATCGTAGGCGGCCTGACCTATTACGTGGTCAACGGAATTTACTACCAGCGTCAGGGGGCGGAATACATTCGCGTAGAGACGCCGTCCAGCATCAATTCTGGCGTCAGCGTGCTGGATTACAACGGCAAACGCTATTACGTGCGTAACGGCAGCTATTACCAGAAGGATATTAACGGTAACTATTTCGAAGTGCCGCGCCCCGCCGGACTGTAATCCCCATTTTGTTCAGCCTGTGTGGCAGGCGGTAATGTAGGAAACCCACCGTCAGCGTGGGTTTCTTTTGGCATTAACTGACGCCTTAGTTTCCCTCTTTTCTCAACGTTCGCCCTCCCGTCAACCCTTGGGCCGGTCTTCCACGCCTGTTCACCATCAGTTTTTCATATTGGTACATCTACACATCAATTTGGTTACATAAAATCTACAACTTAGTTCGCAAATTCATTATCAGCAGGGTGTGGTTTACGCGCATTGCTTGTATATACATGAGTGATCATTTGATGTGCGATGGGTTTTCCGGCGTTTAATCAGGTTCAGCGAGGTCGTTATGTCTTCCTTTTCATCCACAGAAGAACAGTCCAAAAAGAGCTCACGTCTAAGCGAGAGCCGATCTATTGATTACATTCCTGACGGGGAACGTCACGGGCATCCTTTTAGCCAGTTTACTCTTTGGTTCGGCGGCAATTTGCAGATCACCGCGATTGTCACCGGCGCGCTGGCCGTGGTGCTGGGCGGCGACGTCGTCTGGTCGCTGGTGGGGCTGTTTGTGGGGCAGGTTCTGGGGGCATCGATCATGTCCTTCCACGCTTTGCAGGGGCCGCGTCTTGGCCTGCCGCAGATGATCATCTCCCGGGCGCAGTTTGGCGTTTACGGGGCGGTGATTCCGCTGGTGCTGGTGTGTATCATGTATATCGGCTTTTCCGCCAGCGGCACCGTGCTGGCGGGGCAGGCAATGGCGCATTTGCTGTCAATCAGCGATGTCAGCGGGATGATCCTGTTCAGCGCCATTATTATCGTCATTGCCGTGCTCGGGTATCGCGTGATCCATAAGCTTGGCAAGGTCGCCAGTGTTGTTGGCGTGCTGGCTTTTGCCTGGCTGTTTGGGTCGCTGCTGTTCGACGCCGATCTCGCGGGCATTCTGCAAAATAACCATTTCTCCATGCCGATGTTTTTGCTGGCGGTGTCGCTGTCCTCTTCCTGGCAAATTGCCTTTTGCCCCTATGTTTCCGATTACTCGCGCTACCTGCCGCGAGACGTGTCTGGTCCGAAGGTGTTTTTCTCGGTGTTCAGCGGCACCGTGCTGGGGACTCAGGCTTCAATGACGCTGGGCGTTATCACCGCTGCGATTGCCGGGAGCGCTTTTTCCGGACACGAAGTCGGCTACATTGTGGGGCTGGGCAAAACCGAAACCATGGCGATGCTGATTTATTTTGCTATCTGCTTCGGCAAAATTACTTTTACCACGCTGAACGCCTACGGCAGCTTTATGTCGCTGACCACCATTGTGTCAGGGTTCCGCAAGCAGGTGACCCTGAGCCAGAAGAACCGCATTCTGTTTGTGGTGCTGATGGTGGCGGCTTCATGCATCATTGCGCTGCTGAGTGAACCGGCATTCCTGAAACACTTCACTCATTTCCTGCTGTTCTTGCTGGCCTTCTTTGTGCCGTGGAGCGCCATTAGCCTGACCGATTACTTCTTTATTTCGTCCCGAGCCGTAGATATTCCCGCGCTGTTTGATGCCGATAAGCGCTATGGCCGCTGGAACCTGTTTGGCATAGGGGTTTATATCGTCGGGGTGCTGATTCAGCTGCCGTTTATTGAGAACCCGCTTTTCCACGGCTCGCTGACGTGGCTATTCGACGGCAACGATGTGTCGTGGATCATTGGCTGGTTTGGTACGGCGATTCTCTATTATGGCCTGCATCGCCTCGATAAACGCGTTCTGCCAGCGGCGACGGTTTACCCGAATAGCGCTGCTCGCTGATTTTTCTGTGTTTAAAAAAAATCCACGCCTGAGCGTGGATTTTTTATGCCCGAAGGGAAGGGGTTAGACGTTGAACAGGAAGTTCATCACGTCGCCGTCTTTCACGATGTAGTCTTTACCTTCGGCGCGCATTTTGCCGGCTTCTTTTGCGCCTTGCTCGCCTTTGTAGGTGATAAAGTCTTCATAGGCGATGGTTTGCGCGCGGATGAAGCCTTTTTCGAAGTCGGTGTGGATTTTACCCGCCGCCTGTGGAGCAGTCGCGCCGACAGGGATGGTCCACGCGCGCACTTCTTTCACGCCAGCGGTGAAATAAGTCTGCAGGCTCAGCAGCTCGTAGCCTGCGCGGATCACGCGGTTCAGGCCCGGCTCTTCCAGACCCAGCTCGGCCATGAACTCTTCGCGGTCGGCATCGTCCAGCTCGGCGATGTCGGATTCAACCGCGGCGCAGACGGCAACCACGACGGAACCTTCACCAGCGGCAATTTCGCGGACTTTATCGAGGTACGGGTTGTTTTCAAAACCGTCTTCGTTAACGTTGGCGATGTACATGGTTGGCTTCAGGGTCAGGAAGCTCAGGTATTTGATCGCCGCCTTATCTTCTTCGGTCAGATTTTTCAGCGCGCGCAACATACCGGCGTTTTCCAGCTGTGGCAGGCATTTTTCCAGCGCCGCCAGCTCGGCTTTAGCGTCTTTGTCGCCGCCTTTGGCTTTCTTCTGCACGCGGTGAATAGCGCGCTCGCAGGTGTCCAGGTCAGACAGCGCCAGCTCGGTATTGATAACTTCAATGTCGTCAGCCGGATCCACTTTATTGTTTACGTGGATGATGTTGTCGTTTTCAAAGCAGCGCACCACGTGGCCGATAGCTTCGGTTTCACGGATGTTGGTCAGGAACTGGTTGCCCAGGCCTTCACCTTTAGATGCGCCTTTCACCAGGCCTGCGATGTCCACGAATTCCATGGTGGTCGGCAGAATACGCTGGGGTTTAACGATTTCGGCCAGCTTGTCCAGACGCGGGTCCGGCATTGGCACCACACCCGTGTTCGGCTCAATGGTACAGAACGGGAAGTTAGCCGCTTCGATACCTGCTTTGGTCAGGGCGTTGAACAGCGTGGATTTGCCCACGTTCGGCAAGCCGACGATACCGCATTTGAATCCCATGGTTTAAATCACCTTAATTGCTTGATTATCAATGAATTTAACTGTTTTCATTGAAAAAATGTAGATAACTTTGCGCATTATACACTGAAACCACCGCCAGCGGGCGTGGAAATCCTTTCCCGGTGCGGGGAAGGCCGGTTTATTGTGCTTTAAAGGCGTGCAGACGATTAGTTGCCTTAGTCAGGCCTTCTTTCAGCCAGACTTCGGTGCAGCGCGCCGCTTCGTCTACTGCGTCGTCGATAAGCTTCTGTTCGCTGACCGGCGGTTTGCCGAGCACAAAGCCGACAACTTTGTTTTTATCGCCCGGATGGCCAATCCCCACGCGTAACCGGTGAAAGTTCGGGTTATTGCCGAGTTTACTGATAATGTCCTTCAGGCCGTTGTGCCCGCCGTGGCCGCCACCCAGCTTGAATTTCGCCACGCCCGGAGGGAGATCCAGTTCATCGTGCGCCACCAGAATTTCGTCCGGGGCGATGCGGAAGAAGGTGGCCATGGCGGCAACCGCTTTCCCGCTGAGGTTCATAAACGTGGTCGGAACCAGCAGGCGAACGTCTTCTCCACCCAGATTAATGCGGGCGGTATAGCCAAAGAATTTCGCTTCTTCTTTCAGCGACTGATTGTGGCGCTCGGCCAGTAAATCCACATACCAGGCTCCGGCATTATGGCGGGTCGCTGCATATTCAGCGCCTGGGTTGGCCAGGCCGACAATTAATTTAATGCTCACGTTTAAATTCCTGAAAACCGTTCACAGCCGCGTAGTTTACTGCGCGAGGGCGACGTTGACAAAGCGCAATCCCCCCGCCGACACATTCTTGAATAGTTGAGGATCTGAACCATTAGAATTTCAAGTAACTCAGACGCTTATTTGTAAACTTTTGTAGGTCTTTCATTCGTAATTGTGATCGCTCACGCACACGCTCTTTAGGGGCATTGTCTATACTTTAGTCACAAGGATAGGGGATGTTCCCCACCGACCCGTAATAGTGCGGAGGTGACATATGAAACGCAGAAACGCTTCGTTACTCGGTAATGTCCTCATGGGATTGGGACTGGTTGTGATGGTGGTCGGGGTGGGCTATTCAATTCTGAACCAGCTCCCGCAGCTAAACCTGCCGCAGTTTTTCGCCCACGGTGCCGTGCTGAGCATCTTCGTTGGGGCCGTACTTTGGCTTGCCGGGGCGCGTATTGGCGGACGTGAACAGGTCTGTGACCGTTACTGGTGGGTTCGCCACTACGATAAACGCTGCCGCCGGGATGAACATCATCGCCACAGCTAATATTTAGCAGATTTTGAGAAACGGCTCCTTTTCAGGGGCCGTTTTTTTTATGCTTAACGGATTGACCCTCACGTTACGTGAGGCTGCACACTCCCTCTCAGCAGAAGCCAAAAGGAGCAGGACATGTTGTTCAAAGTAGGTGAACTGGCAAAGCGTGCCGGGATCACGGTACGGACGCTACACCACTATGAAGCTATAGGCCTGTTGCTGCCTTCTGCCCGCACCGCCGCGGGTTATCGACTGTATAACCGGCTGGATATCGCCCGGCTGCATCATATTCAGGCGTTGAGCCGGATGGGAATGAGCCTGGGTGAGGTGCGCGACTGTCTCGAGCGTCAGGCGCTGTCGCTCCAGGAGATCCTGGATTCGCAGATCTCCGTGCTGGATGGCCAGCTGTCTGAAATCGCCGTGCTGCGCCAGCGGCTGGTTACGCTGCGTGAAACTCTGCGCAGCGGCGCAGAACCTGATCTCGAGGAATGGCTGACTACGCTGGAGTTAATGACGATGTACGATCGCTATTTTTCAAAAGAAGAGTTAGAGCGCCTGCCTTTTGCGCAGGCCGATAGCCGCCGTGACGGGGAATGGAAACAACTGGTCGACGAGGTGGCCGGGCTTCATGCCCAGGGCGTTCCACCGGCGGATGAGCGCGCCCAGCGGCTGGCGGCGCACTGGATGGAAATCCTGGAGCGTGACACGGCGGGTGAGCCGGATTTTCTGGTTCGCCTGAACAAAATGCATCAGGCTGAGCCGGACATGGCCCGCCAGACCGGGATTTCGCCGGCGCTGACCGAATACGTAACGCACGCATTCGGCCACAGCAAGCTGAACATTTACCGGCGCTACCTCACCGATGAGGAGTTTGCTTTCACCAGCCGTCACTATTTCGACCGTATGCAGGAGTGGCCGCCGCTGGTGGCCGCGGTGCGTAAGGCCAATGCGGAAGGCGTGCAGGCTGAATCAGAGCAGGCGCAGCAGCTCGCACGTCGCTGGCTGGAACTGTTTCAGTCGTTTGCCGGGCCGTCTGTGCAAACGCAGCAAAAATTCCGCACCGCGATGGCGAACGAGCCAGAGCTTGCCAAGGGCACCTGGATGACGCCGGAGGTGCTGGCCTGGCTGCAGAGGGCGATTGGCGCTATGTTCCAAGCCGCTGGACTAAGAAATCAACCAGGCTCCTGACGCGTAAAGAGAGATGGCGAGCGTGAGGGTAAAGTAAAATAAACGGTCGTGAGGCGCCGCCGTACTCCGGCAGCACCTCAACCAGCGTTCCGTCGGCCACATCCTGCTCCAGAATAAACCGGTAGGTCTGAATCAGGCCCGCTCCGCTTCTGGCAAGCGCCACTATTCCCAACACATCTTCCGCGCAGGTAAAGCCGCCGCGGGTAAAAATGTCGGTATCTTTGCCGTCGACGCTGTACGTCCAGGGGACTTTTCGCCCGGTGCTCGGCAGCTCAAACTGGATGCACTCGTGGTGATTTAAGTCGCCCAGCGTTTGGGGTATTCCCGCCCGGGCTAAATAGACCGGAGAAGCCACGGTGATAAGCTCCGCGTCTTCGAGCTTGCGGGCAATAAGCGATGAATCCTGAGGTGAGCGGCCGCGAATGGCAATGTCGTAACTTTCATCGGCAAAGTCGATGTTGCGGTTGCTGATGTGAACCTGCACCGAGACGCGGGGGTAAAGCTGCCTGAATTCCGGCAGCAGCGGCAGCACTCGATGATGCGCATACGGGGTAGGGAGGCTAATTCGCAGCACGCCAGCGGGTTCTCTCTGCGCACCGGTGACTTCCCGCTCCGCCTCTCTGAGCTGCTGCAGCGCCTGCTGGCACTGGCGGAAGTAGCGCTCCCCGCTTTCTGTCAGCCTGATCTGGCGGGTTGTACGTACGAACAGGCGCACGCCTAAGCGCTCTTCCAGGCGGGCGATAGAGCGGCTGACCGCCGCGGGCGTGATCCCCATAAAATTGGCCGCCGCGCTGAAGCTCAGCTGTTCCGCGGCCTGGCAAAACAGCTCCAGCGTGCCGATCTGCATCTCTTCGAAGTGGCGTTTCATTCCGATGTTCTCTTTCTATTTATTACATGAGGTATCTTGTCATGTTACAGATGGCTAATTTATCGGTCATTATGTCATAAGTATAGTGAGCTCCACATTCACCCACAGGAGCAAATCATGAACTCAACCCCAACCGTTATTGTGACCGGCGCCTCAAGCGGCATCGGCCTGGCTATCGCGCAGGCTTACCTGGCTCGCGGCTACAATGTTGTCGGCAATGGCCGAACGCTGAAGCGCTTAGAAACGGCGGCGGCAAGCCTCGGTAACCCGGCGAATTTCCTGCTGGTGGCCGGAGATATTGCACTGAAGACCACTGCAGAATCACTGTTTAAGCAGGCTATCGCCGCTTTTGGCCGCGTGGATATTCTGATCAATAACGCCGGGATCTTTATCCCGAAACCGGCGAGCGACTACAGCGAGCAGGATATCGACGCGTTGATTAACACCAACCTGAAAGGGTTTCTGTTCCCATCCCAGCTGGCCGCCAGCCATATGAGCAAAAACAAGTCGGGGCACATTGTGAACATCACGGCGAGCGTGGCCATGCAGCCTAACGTCAAGGTGCCTGCCTTGTTGCCGGTGATGGTGAAGGGCGGTCTGAATCAGGCGACCAGGGCGCTGGCTTTAGAGCTGGCGGCGGATAATGTGCGGGTTAACGCCGTTGCGCCTGGCATTATCGAAACGCCACTGCACGCGGACTATTCAGGCTCAATAGGTTTTCTCAGCACGTTGTCGCCGAGCGGGAAGACAGGCACCGTGCAGGATGTGGTAAACGCCGTGCTGTATCTGACGGATTCACAGTTCGTCAGCGGCACGGTCATGGCCGTGGACGGCGGCAGCACCGCCGGGGTTTGGTAACAGGAGAGCCGCTATGCCATACGTTAATATTCGCGTCACCCGGGAAGGGGTCAGTGCAGAGCAAAAGCTGGCGCTGATTGAGGGCGTCACCGACCTGCTGGAGCAGGTATTAAACAAAAAGCCCGCCGACACCTTTGTGGTTATCGACGAGGTTGAAACCGACAACTGGGGCGTGAATCGTGAAAGCGTGAGCGCCCGGCGGCGACGCGAAGCCGGGCAGGAGTAGGAGTGAACCTGGCCGCTAATTGGCGGCCAGTGCGGCCTGAACGTCCGGGAAGAACGCAAGGCGGCCGGGAATCGGTTTCACGCCAGCCCGCGCGATCGTGCGCAGCGGCTGGAATTCAAGGTTCGTCACCCGTAGTTCGCAGCCTTCCGGCATTTTCTCTACAAAGCGCTGGAAGGCATCCAGACCCCCTGCGTCCAGCACCGGAACCGCATCCCATTGCAGAATAACCACCCGATGCCCCGGCACCTGCTGGGCCAGCTGAATGAACAATCCTTCGGCAGCGGCAAAGAACAGCGGCCCCGTGACGCGCAGCGCCAGCACATCCTCAGGCACATTCACATTGCTAAGCGGGGCGAGGCGGGTCATTCGAGCCACGCGTCGCATGAAAAGCAGCGACGCCAGCACAATGCCGACGCTGATGGCAATCACCATGTCAAACAGCACGGTCAGCGACATGCAGATCAGCATCACGATGATGTCGTCTTTCGGCGCCCGGCGCATCAGGTTGACGACTTTATGCGCCTCGCTCATGTTCCACGCCACCATCAGCAGCAGGGCCGCCATCGCCGAGAGAGGCAGCCAGGAAAGCAGAGGGGCGAGCGCCAGCAGGGCCAGGATCACCAGCAGCGAGTGAATAATGGCGGCCACAGGCGAAGTTGCCCCGGCACGCACGTTGGCGGCTGAGCGAGCAATGGCCGCGGTGGCGGTAATTCCGCCGAAGAACGGGGCAATAATATTTCCCAGCCCCTGGCCGACCAGCTCGCTATTGGCGTTATGTTTGGTGCCGGTCATGCCGTCCAGCACCACTGCACAAAGCAGGGATTCGATGGCACCCAGCATGGCCATAGAGAACGCCGCAGGTAGCAGGGCGCTGAGTGAGTCCCAGCTAAGCGTAAAGTCCGAATTTGGCATCGCCCACGGGAGCGTTAGCTGAGGCAGCAGTTGGGGAATGCCGTTGCCCTGGGTGCCGTCGGCAAGCACGTAGTGGAACCGGGAGCCAATCGTCGCAACTTCACCGCCAAGCAAAGTCACCATCGCCATCACAGCGCAGCCCGCCAGCAGCGCAGGCAGATGCCCCGGCAGGCGAAGCCCCAGGCGCGGCCAGAGAATCAGCACCGCCAGCGTCACGATGCCGATCGCAGCGTCGCCCATATTCAGCGTGGGCAGCGCCATTGCCAGCGCGGCCACTTTATTCAGGTAGTGTTCCGGCACGTGCTCCAGCGTCAGGCCGAAAAAGTCTTTCACCTGCATTGTCGCAATGGTGATGCCTATCCCGGAGGTAAAGCCCAACGTCACCGACAGCGGAATGTATTCGATAAGCCGCCCAAAGCGTGCCAGCCCAAACAGGATCAGGAATATCCCGGACATCAGCGTGGCAACCAGCAGGCCAGCAAGCCCGAATTGTTGCGCGACGGGGTAGAGGATCACCACGAAAGCCGCTGTCGGGCCGGAGACGCTGAAGCGCGAGCCGCCGCTAAGGGCGATGACAATCCCGGCCACGGCGGCAGTATACAAACCGTACTGCGGCGCAACGCCGCTGCCGATGGCCAGCGCCATAGCCAGAGGAATAGCGATGATCCCGACGGTCACACCGGCGATGGCGTCCCGGCTAAAGCGGGACAGGGTGTACTTTTCGCGCCAGCAGGCATCAATCAGGGCGCGGAATGGCATTACGTGAGAAGAAGATACGGTTTTCACTTGTGATTCCATCCGTGAGCGCATCATCTGTCGTTCAGGCAGGTGAAGGAGGCATTGAAAAAGAGTAGTTCAAAAACGAAAAAACCCGCCGCAGCGGGTTTTAAAAGCAACGTCTATCAGTGCTCGAACATCGCAGAGATAGATTCTTCGTTACTGATACGACGAATGGCTTCTGCCAGCATACCGGACAGGGTCAGGGTACGGACGTTTGGCAGGGCTTTGATTTCGTCAGACAGCGGGATGGTATCGCAGACAATCACTTCGTCGATCACCGAGTTGCGCAGGTTGTGCACCGCGTTACCGGAGAAGATAGGGTGAGTGGCATAGGCGAATACGCGTTTAGCGCCGCGTTCTTTCAGCGCTTCAGCTGCTTTACACAGGGTGCCGCCGGTATCAATCATGTCGTCAACCAGTACGCAATCACGGCCGGACACGTCACCGATGATATGCATAACCTGGGAAACGTTAGCGCGCGGACGGCGCTTGTCGATGATAGCCATATCGGTGTCGTTCAGCAGCTTAGCGATAGCACGGGCACGTACCACGCCGCCGATGTCCGGGGAAACCACGATTGGGTTTTCCAGGCCGATTTGCAGCATATCTTCCAGCAGAATTGGGCTACCGAAGACGTTGTCTACCGGGACGTCAAAGAAGCCCTGGATTTGTTCAGCGTGCAGGTCCACGGTGAGAACACGGTCAACCCCTACGCTTGAGAGGAAGTCAGCAACGACTTTCGCAGTGATGGGTACACGAGCGGAGCGCACACGGCGGTCCTGACGAGCGTAGCCAAAGTAAGGGATAACAGCGGTGATACGACCTGCAGAAGCGCGGCGCAGGGCATCAACCATAACAACCAATTCCATCAGGTTGTCGTTCGTTGGGGCACAGGTGGACTGGATGATGAAAATATCACCACCGCGTACATTTTCGTTGATTTGTACGCTTACTTCACCGTCGCTAAAGCGACCGACGGCGGCGTCACCAAGGGAGGTGTACAGGCGGTTGGCAATACGTTGTGCTAGTTCCGGGGTGGCGTTACCAGCAAAAAGCTTCATATCAGGCACGAGAAGAACCTCAGGCATGCGTCCAGTGGCGGATGGTTGCTACCGCATAATGTGCGGGCGGGGTAGCCCCCATCCAGGCGGTGTATTAAAGAGCACGATGCAACGTCTGAAACGAGGTGACGTTGTCACCAATGCCCAGCTTGCCCGGATATGGCCTGATGCAGCGGAGATCTATTAACGCCTCGCGCAACAAACCCATGCAGCCATTCCGGGGCTTGCTCAAGCACCTGCCGGGCGGCGTGCTCGGTGTTAAATTCAGCAAACACACAAGCGCCGGTGCCGGTCAGGCGCGACGGCGCGTATTCTAACAGCCAGGAAAGCGCGGCATCAACCTCGCGAAAACGTTTTCTTGCGATAACCTCACAATCGTTGACAAATTCACATTTTAGCAACGTCGTAATTGACCTGACCGGGGTTTCGCGCGGGAGGTCAGGATCGCCAAAAATGATCGGCGTTGGAATACTGACGCCCGGATGAGCAACCAGGTACCATTTTTCTTCAGGTTCGACCGGCGTCAGGATTTCACCGACGCCTTCAGCAAAGGCGGCGTGGCCCCTGACAAATACCGGCACGTCGGCACCAAGGCGAATGCCCAGCGCAGCCAGTTCGTCTTCGCTGCAGTCGGTTTTCCAGAGCTTGTTCAGTGCCACCAGTACGGTAGCCGCGTTGGAGGAGCCGCCGCCCAGTCCTCCGCCCATCGGAAGCTGCTTCTCAACGCCGAGATCGGCGCCTGCGCCCGCGGGCAGGGTGCCTTTTTCTGCCGCGAATTCCATCAGCATACGGGCGGCGCGCACAATCAGGTTTTCTTCATCAGGCACGCCGTCAATCGGCGTTACCAGCCGAATGACGCCGTCGGGACGCGGTTCGATGGTGAGCGTATCGCCATAATCAAGAAACTGAAACAGCGTCTGCAGGTTGTGATAACCGTCGGCACGGCGGCCGGTGATGTACAGAAACAGGTTCAGTTTTGCAGGGGCAGGCCAGCGGGAAATCATTATTTCACCGTCCAGCTGTCCATTTTCAGCTTGATACGCTGGTCGCCTTCGCGCAATTCCATGTTGGACGGCAGAGAAGGTTGGGTTTTGCTGTCGTAATCACTGTATACCACTTTCCAGGTTTTGCCGCCCTGGGTGTAGTTTACTTCGCGCAGGCGGTACTGGTCGTCCAGCTTGTAGTCCGTGGAGTCGCCCGGCAGGCCGAGCATCCACTGGCGCAGGCTGTTCAGCGGAATAGGCATCCCGGTCAGCTTGCCGATCATCTCTTCCGCATCTGTGGCGGTGTAGCGCTTGCCGTCGCGGTCGGTTAACTGAACCCGATCCGGCTGAGCATTAAGCTCAAGCTCGGTGCTGCCGAGCGGGTTGGTCAGCAGCAGGCGGTAACGGTCCGGGGCAGTTTGCTGCCAGTTAAAGCGGGCATATACCTTTTGGCTATCGGAGAGATAAGCAAAAGCGCCACGCGTCTGATATTGGGTGATTTTTTGCACTTGTTGCTGGTGTTCTAACCACTGCGGCGAGTCAGGACTTTTGCCCGGGCCGCTCGGTTGGGTGACTGAACAGGCGGCCAGCACGAGGCTGGCAAGGGGCAGAAGGCGCATCAGGCGGGCTTTTGGCATCAACATGGCGGCAGCAAATCCTTAAATTCATTTTTGTGGTCAACCGTTCATGCTAGCGGGCGGGCGGCAGGGCGTCTACGGTCATGTTGTCTTAAATCATAAATCATCCACTTACTCCACAAGGGGAAGCTCTCTTTTATTGATTCGGCTCATCCTGTATGATGCGACCAGAAATCCTTATCAACATCGGTATTACTCAGACCGCTCCATGACCCTGTTAGCGTTAGGAATTAACCACAAAACCGCGCCGGTATCGCTGCGAGAACGTGTAACGTTTTCGCCAGACACGCTCGACCAGGCGTTGGGCAGTTTGCTGGAACAGCCTATGGTTCAGGGCGGAGTGGTGCTGTCGACCTGCAACAGAACCGAGTTATATCTGAGCGTTGAGCAACAGGAAAACCTGCACGAAGGGCTGGTGCGCTGGCTGTGTGATTACCACAACCTCAACGAAGAGGAAGTGCGTAAAAGCCTTTACTGGCACCACGATAACGACGCCGTCAGCCATCTGATGCGCGTGGCCAGTGGCCTGGATTCACTGGTGCTGGGCGAACCGCAGATCCTCGGGCAGGTAAAAAAAGCCTTTGCCGACTCCCAAAAAGGCCATTCGCTTTCCAGCGAGCTGGAGCGCATGTTCCAGAAGTCCTTCTCCGTTGCCAAGCGCGTGCGCACCGAAACCGACATTGGCGCCAGCGCCGTTTCCGTCGCGTTTGCCGCCTGCACCCTGGCACGGCAAATCTTTGAATCGCTCTCCTCGGTAACGGTCCTGCTGGTCGGTGCCGGGGAGACTATCGAACTGGTTGCCCGCCATCTGCGCGAGCATAAAGTTGAGAAGATGATTATCGCCAACCGTACCCGAGAACGCGCTCAGGTGCTGGCCGATGAGGTCGGCGCGGAAGTGATTAGCCTGAGTGAAATTGACGAACGTCTGGCGGATGCCGATATCATCATCAGTTCTACCGCCAGCCCGCTGCCTATCATCGGCAAGGGGATGATGGAACGCGCGCTTAAAGCCCGTCGTAACCAGCCGATGCTGCTGGTAGACATCGCCGTACCGCGTGACGTCGAACCCGAAGTCGGTAAGCTGGCGAACGCCTACCTTTACAGCGTGGACGACCTGCAGGCCATTATTCAGAGCAACCTTGCGCAGCGCAAAGCGGCGGCGGTTGAGGCTGAAACTATCGTGGCGCAGGAATGCAGTGAATTTATGGCCTGGCTGCGCGCGCAAAGCGCCTCCGAGACCATTCGTGAATACCGTAGTCAGGCAGAGCAGGTGAGAGACGACCTGGCTGCCAAAGCGCTGGCTGCCCTACAACAGGGCGGCGACGCGGAATCCGTACTGCAGGATCTGGCCTGGAAACTGACCAATCGCCTGATTCATGCCCCAACCAAATCGCTCACGCAGGCTGCCCGTGACGGGGACGACGAACGCCTGCAAATCCTGCGTAACAGCCTCGGGCTGGATTAGCACACACAACTCTTATTACAAGGTGAACCACCGCCCATGAAGCCTTCTATTGTTGCCAAACTGGAAGCCTTGCAGGAGCGCCATGAAGAAGTTCAGGCCCTGCTAGGCGATGCCTCGACCATTGCCGATCAGGACCGTTTCCGCGCCCTGTCTCGTGAATATGCCCAGTTAAGCGATGTATCGCGCTGTTTCCTGCAATGGCGTCAGGTACAGGAAGACATTGAGACCGCAGAAAGTATGCTCGGCGATCCGGAAATGCGCGAAATGGCGCAGGAAGAGCTGGCCGAAGCCAAAGCCAGCAGCGAAGAGCTGGAGCAGCAGCTTCAGGTTCTGCTGCTGCCAAAAGATCCCGACGATGAGCGCAATGCGTTTGTCGAAGTTCGTGCCGGCACCGGCGGGGACGAAGCTGCGCTGTTTGCCGGCGATCTGTTCCGCATGTACAGCCGCTATGCCGAAGCCCGCCGCTGGCGGATTGAAATCATCAGCGCCAACGAAGGCGAGCACGGCGGCTTCAAAGAAGTGATCGCAAAAATCAGCGGCGAGGGCGTCTATGGCCGCCTGAAATTTGAATCCGGCGGCCACCGCGTGCAGCGTGTTCCGGCCACGGAATCCCAGGGGCGTATTCATACTTCCGCCTGTACCGTGGCGGTGATGCCGGAAATTCCAGAGGCGGAACTGCCGGACATTAACCCGGCGGACCTGCGCATCGATACCTTCCGTTCCTCTGGGGCGGGCGGGCAGCACGTTAACACCACCGACTCCGCAATCCGTATTACTCACTTGCCGACCGGCATTGTGGTGGAGTGCCAGGACGAACGTTCCCAGCATAAAAACAAAGCCAAAGCGCTTTCCGTGCTGGGGGCGCGAATTCGCGCCGCCGAAGTCGCCAAACGTCAGCAGGAAGAGGCTTCCACTCGCCGTAACCTGCTCGGCTCCGGCGACCGCTCTGACCGCAACCGTACCTACAACTTCCCGCAGGGGCGCGTGACCGATCACCGCATTAACCTGACGCTTTACCGTCTGGATGAAGTGATGGAAGGGAAAATCGACGCCCTGATCGAGCCGATTGTGCAGGAGTTCCAGGCCGATCAGCTCGCGGCGCTGTCCGAGCAGGATTAATGGAGTTTCAGTCATGGCTTCGCCAGGCCGTTCAGCGCCTGGCGCAAAGCGAAAGCCCAAAACGAGATGCGGAGATTTTATTGGGGTTTGTCACCGGCAAATCCCGCACGTTTATCCTCGCTTTTGGTGAAACCTCGCTGACGCCAGCCCAGCAAGCCGAGCTTGATGGGCTTCTGGCTCGCCGGGAGCGCGGTGAACCGATTGCACACCTTGTGGGCGAACGTGAGTTCTGGTCGCTGCAGCTGCGCGTTTCTCCGGTGACGCTGATTCCTCGCCCTGATACCGAATGCCTCGTCGAACATGCGTTAACTAAGCTGCCGAAAACCCCGTGCGCAATGTTAGATCTTGGCACCGGGACGGGCGCTATCGCTCTGGCGCTGGCCAGCGAACGTCCTGACTGCGACGTCACCGCGCTGGACGTGGTGCCGGAAGCCGTGGCGCTGGCGAAAACGAACGCAGAAAACCTGGGCATAAACAACGTCAGGGTGTTGCAAAGCCACTGGTTTAACGCCCTTGATGCCCAGCGCTTTGCGCTGATTGTCAGTAATCCACCGTATATCGACGAAGCCGATCCGCACCTCAGTGAAGGTGACGTTCGCTTTGAACCGAAAAGCGCGCTGGTAGCGGAGAATCATGGTCTGGCCGATTTAGAAACCCTGGTTAACGATTCACGCCGTTTTCTTGAACCCGGCGGCTGGCTGGTGCTGGAGCACGGCTGGACGCAGGGCGAAAGCGTGCAGCGTTTGCTGCGGGATGCCGGTTTTACCGAGGTTGCAACCTACAAAGATTATGGCGATAACGATCGCCTGACGTCAGGACGCTATCTTTGACTTATTAAGGAACAGACATTTTGGCGACTTATTTTTCACTTAAATATCTGCATATTTTCACCGTCGTTATTTCAATCAGCCTGTTTGTTTTACGCTACTGGTGGCAATATCGCGGGTCTGTGATGTCCGGCAAGCGCTGGGTGCGCATCGTACCGCACGTTAATGATACGCTGTTATTGATCAGCGGTTTTGCGCTGGTTATGGTTACGCATTTCTATCCTTTTACGCCGCAGGGAACGTGGCTGACTGAAAAGCTGTTTGGCGTTATTATCTATATCGCTTTAGGTTTTATCGCGCTGGGAAAACGTCCGCGCAGCCAGCAGGTTCGTTGGTTTGCTTTTCTGCTGGGGCTGGTGGTGCTTTACATCATCATAAAACTCGCCACCACTAAAATACCGATATTGGGGTAAGTATGAAGTCGTTAGCCGATTTCGAATTTAATCAGGCACCGCTCTGCGAGGGCATGATTTTGGTCTCGCAGCTGATTCGGGATGATTTCCCGACCGCAGAAGTGAAAGCACAGCTCGGGGAACTGGTGAAGCTGGCAAAAGAAGAGATTTGCCTGGGGACACATCCCGACCTGCAGCTGGAAAAACTGCTGGAACTCTTTTACGGCGAATGGGGCTTTAAGGACTCAGGCGGCGTGTATCGCCTGTCCGACGCCCTGTGGCTGGACAACGTTTTAAAAAGTCGTCAGGGGAGCGCGGTTTCCCTTGGGGCAATTTTGCTGTGGCTTGCCGAGCAGCTTGATATTCCGCTGATGCCGGTGATTTTCCCGACGCAGCTTATTCTGCGTGCCGACTGGATGGACGGCGAAATGTGGCTTATCAATCCGTTTAACGGCGATACGCTGGATGAGCACACGCTGGAAGTGTGGATCAAGGGCAATATTAACCCGACGGCGGAGCTGTTCGATGAAGATCTTGACGAGTCCGACAACGCGGAGGTGATCCGCAAGCTGCTGGATACGCTCAAGTCCGCGCTGATGGAGGAGCGGCAGATGGAGATGGCGCTGCGCGCCAGCGAAGTACTGCTGCAGTTTAATCCGGAAGATCCGTACGAAATTCGCGACCGCGGCCTGATTTATGCGCAGCTGGACTGCGAGCACGTGGCGCTCAACGACTTGAGCTATTTTGTTGAGCAGTGTCCGGAAGATCCAATTAGCGAAATGATTAAGGCGCAAATCAATTCGATTGCGCACAAGCAGATTACCCTGCATTAAGTTCACACCTGATAAGGCGAACATATGAAACAAAAAGTGGTTAACATTGGCGATATCAACGTCGCAAACGACCTGCCGTTTGTGCTGTTTGGCGGCATGAACGTGCTGGAGTCCCGCGACCTGGCGATGCGCATCTGCGAACACTACGTGACCGTGACCCAAAAACTGGGTATCCCGTACGTGTTCAAAGCCTCTTTTGATAAAGCTAACCGTTCATCCATTCACTCCTACCGTGGCCCGGGCCTGGAAGAGGGCATGAAGATTTTCCAGGAGCTGAAGCAGACCTTCGGCGTGAAAATCATTACCGACGTGCATGAAGCTCACCAGGCACAGCCTGTGGCTGACGTGGTTGATGTGATTCAACTGCCAGCTTTCCTGGCTCGCCAGACCGACCTGGTTGAAGCGATGGCCAAAACCGGCGCCGTCATCAACGTGAAGAAGCCGCAGTTCGTCAGCCCAGGTCAGATGGGCAACATCGTGGATAAATTCGCCGAAGGCGGCAACGACAAAATCATCCTGTGCGATCGCGGCACGCAATTCGGCTACGACAACCTGGTTGTCGACATGCTGGGCTTCAGCGTGATGAAGCAGGTCTCTAACGGCGCGCCGGTGATTTTCGATGTCACCCACGCGCTGCAATGCCGTGACCCGTTTGGTGCGGCGTCAAGCGGTCGTCGTGCGCAGGTGACTGAACTGGCTCGCGCCGGGATGGCTACTGGTCTGGCGGGTCTGTTTATTGAAGCGCACCCGGACCCGGATAACGCCCGCTGCGATGGCCCATCTGCGCTGCCGCTGGCGAAGCTGGAAGCTTTCCTGACCCAGATTAAAGCGATTGACGATCTGGTGAAGAACTTCGAGCCGCTGGACACCAGCAAGTAATTGCTGCAAAAAAGAAAACCCGCTTCGGCGGGTTTTTTTATATTTGGAACCCTCTCTTGAGGGAGACAGCGAAATAAGTCCGCAGTGGCCTGATGCTCTCTCCCCGTGGAAGGGGGGAGCTAATATTAAAGACCGCCTTTACAGGCGGTCTTGCTGTTTACTTAGGCAAAGATTGTCATCAGGTAGGCGGCAAACAGCGCCAGGTGTGCGGTGCCGTTAAGCACGTTGGTACGTCCGGTGGAGAACGAAATCTGGCACAGGACCAGCGCCGCCATCATCACCACCATCTGCGGCATGCCGAGGGCGAAAACCAGGTCGTTGCCGGTGAACCAGGCAATCAGCGTCACCGTCGGTACGGTAAGAGAAATGGTGGCGAGCACGGAACCAAAGAACAGGTTCATGGCGCGCTGCACCTGGTTGCTCAGCACCGCTTTTAACGCGCCCAACCCTTCCGGAGACAGAATCAACAAGGCGACCAGGAAGCCGGTAAACTGGGCTGGGGCATCCATCGCGTCCAGAAGATGCTCCAGCGGGTTGGCGTTCATCTTGGTCACGGCAATCACTGCAATCAGGTGGACGATAAGCCAGGCCGTGTGCCACGCGGAGCTGTGCGCGGATGGCTTGCCGTGGTGCGGGTCGTCGCTGTCGCCTTCATCTTCGTGCTCGTAAACAAACAGGCTCTGGTGCGTTTTCGTCTGAATCAGCAGGAACACGCCGTACATGGCGGCAGAGATCAGCGCTACAAGCAGGGACTGACCCAGCGAGAAATTGCCGCCCGGAAGCGCCATCGGGAACACCAGCACGATCACCGCCAGCGGGAAGAGCGCGATCAGGTACTGTTTAATACCAAACAGGTTCATGTACTGCGTGGCAAATTTGCGGCCGCCCATCAACAGGGAGAAGCCCACAAGGCCGCCGGTCACAATCATGATGATGGAATAGAGCGTGTCGCGCATCAGCGTTGGGGCTGCATCGCCGGTGGCCATCAGCGCGGAAATCAGGCTAACTTCAAGAATAACGACCGACAGGCTCAGAATCAGTGAGCCGTAGGGTTCACCCAGACGGTGCGCCAGCACGTCCGCGTGGCGAACAACGCTAAAGGCACTGCTCAGAATGGCGACCAGCGCCAAAATATTGATGCCGACAACCACCGGCAGGGACTGGCTTGCCCCCCACATCGCCAGTACCGCCAGTGCCAGTACCGGGAAAATGAGAGAACTCTCCTTGTGGCGGGTTTTTACCGCCTCATGTTGTGTTTTTGTCATTCAACTTCTCCATCTCTGCAGGCGATAACCTGTTTTGATCATTATAGTCAGGTTTTTGAAGTCATATAAACTAGCAAAAAACCGTTACTTTTAGTTAAAAATTTACTTATTTTTACGGCATTTATTTGAATTTAAGTCTGGCGCACCAAAACGGCGTATATTCTTTATTTAATTTAAATAAAACATATTGATATGAATTGCATTCAGTAAAATAACCGCTGTTTTTGACGGTGTTAGTCCCGGGTATTGGCATGAAAATCACAACCTGGGCGCGAAATCAGTATGTTAGAGGTAGAGTAACGGGCGAGTGCATTGTTTACAAAAAGAAGTGTTATGAAAATTAACCCTCCATTATGTGTGACTAATTTATTGGCGACAGGGTAACACACATCAGTCTGGCAAGAAAAAATGACAATTTATCTGTTTTGTGATCGCTATCATGCTTGCCAGCGCGCGGTGAATTGCTTATGGTCTTGATATATTGCTCTATTAGTAGGCAAAAGTTGTCAATAAATGCCGGGAAGGCGCAGCGTGTGCAGTCGCACGGAAGCAAGCAGTGGCGGAGGTATATCGTGTTAACGCGTGATTTCTTAATGAAAGCGGATTGTAAGACGGCTTTTGGTGCCATTGAGGAATCGTTACTGTGGTCCCCTGAGCAGCGTTCGGCGTCTCTTGCCGCCACGCTCGCTTGTCGCCCAGACCAAAGTCCGGTATGGCTCTTTGGTTACGGTTCACTGATGTGGAACCCGGCTTTTGAATTTGAAGAGTCAGCCCCCGGCATGCTGGTGGGCTGGCATCGTGCATTTTGCCTGCGGTTGACGGCGGGGCGTGGAACCGCCTGCCGTCCTGGACGTATGCTCGCGCTTAAAGAGGGCGGCAGAACGACCGGGCTGGCTTACCGGTTGCCAGAGGCTGGCCTGGAAGACGAGCTGACGCTGGTCTGGAAGCGGGAGATGATTACCGGCTGCTATTTGCCAACCTGGTGCAAACTCGAGCTGGACGATGGGCGGACGGTCAACGCGCTGGTGTTCATTATGGACCCACGTCACCCGCTTTATGAGGCGGATACCCGGGCAGAAACCATCGCGCCGCTGATCGCTTCTGCCAGCGGGCCGCTGGGCACCAATGCTCAGTATCTTTTTTCGCTCGAGCAGGAAATGAAAAAGCACGGGATGAAGGACGATTGTATGTCCGAACTGGCAAACCAGGTGCGGGCCTGGCTGAGCGGGCATGAGGATAACAGCGGGCTGCAGCCTGGTTTTGCATAGTAAGAAAAAGGCCACCGAAAGGTGGCCTCAGTGTTTTATGCCGGAACAAAACTGATGGAGTGCTCCAGCGACTGGGTATGACTGTCGATCAGCACCTTCCAGGTCCCGCTGTAGGGCACGGCGATATAGGCCGACTGGCGATTTTGCACGCTTAGCACGTCGGCCTCCGCGCTACCGCGCCTGTCTGAGTCGCACATCAAATGGATATGACAGTTATTCGAACAGCGAACCACCACGGTATCGCCACCAAAAAGTTTTAAACTGGCTTTTACTACTGGCATTTTTCACTCCACTTCCGCATCAAACATGGCCTGCTGGCCCCCAAAGGTGCTGTCCTGGTTCGTGATGTTGTTCACAAATCACTCATGGCATCACACCAGAGCCGAGAGGGGTAAATGCTGATGTTGATCAAAAAATGCCGTAACGATTAAACAATAATCATATTGTGCCTGAAACCTTTCAGCCGGCGGGCGTTTCGTTGGCAAACGTCCGGCAGCGCATCATTAAATACGGAAATGCCCCGCGGTTTCCGCTAACTCTCCAGCCTGACTTTGCAATGCACCCGCCGCCGCCGCGGATTCCACTACCAGTTCAGCATTCTGCTGTACCATATTGTCCAGATGGGTCACCGCGTGATTAATCTCCTGAATCCCTTTCATCTGTTCGTCGGTTGAGAGGGTTATCTCGCGCATGATGACCAAAACGCTGCCGACGCTTTGTTCTATTTTGTCCATCGCCTCACCGGCCTGGCGCACGTAAAGCGAGCCATCGGCAACGCTTGCGGTGGTGGAGTCGATCAGGCTTTTGATCTCCTTCGCCGCCTGTGCGCTGCGGCTGGCGAGGTTGCGCACTTCGCCAGCGACCACGGCAAATCCCCGGCCTTGTTCACCGGCGCGGGCAGCCTCAACGGCGGCATTTAGCGCCAGGATGTTGGTCTGGAAAGCGATGCTGTCAATGACGCCGGTAATATCGCCAATCTTGCCGGAGGCCAGCTCAATAGCCTGCATGGTGGTAATAACCTTCGAGACCACTTCACCCCCGCGTTCAGCGGCTTCACCGGCGCTGTGGGCCTGAGCGTTGGCCTGAGCGGCAGAAGCGGTAGAATTTGCGACAGAGGCGGTGATCTGCTCTACGGCGCTGGCTGTTTCTCGCAGGCTGGAGGCGGCCCGCTCGGTGCGGGCAGAAAGCTCCTGGTTGCCTGCAGCAATTTCGTTGGCGGCGACTTTCACCGAGGCGCTTGAATCCCTTAGCTGGGTCATGACTACGCCCAACTTGTCGCTGAAGGCGTTAAAGGCGTGGGCGATTTCCGTCACTTCATCGTGACCCGTTTCCGGCAACCGCTGAGATAGATCATTTGTGCCGTTGCTGATGGCGCGCATCCCGTCGCGAATCGTCCCGAGGCGGCTCATCACCTTGCTAATCAGCAGATGCACAATTGCACCAGAAATCAGCACCAACACCAGCAGGGCGATGGCGGAAGCCTTCAGTAAAGCGCGCATCCCGGAGGTGGCATCATGTTCGTCGAGGGCAACGACCAGATACCAATGCGTGCCGCTAATCGGCGTAGCCATCAGCTGTTTGCTTTGCCCGCTGATTATGCCGACGGCGCGATGTGTATCGCCGAGTAGCTGAGGTAAATCAGCCTGTTGAACGGCATCAGAAAAGGCTTTCAGCGTCAGGGTCGGATCCTGAGCGGCAATCAATGTCCCATCGCTGTTGATTAGCAGCCCGCTGCTGGCGGGCGTTGGGTGAATGCTGCGCACGTTCGCCACCACGCTGTCCATCGCCACATCCCCCGCGACGACGGCTTTAAGGCTGCCATTTTGCTTAATGGGCACGGCAAAAGTCACGACCAGCTTACCGGTACCGGCATCCACGTAAGGAGCGGTGACGACGGGAGCGTCGTCTTTCACCACCTGCTGATACCACGGTCGCCCGGTGGGGTCGAAGTCGGCCGGTACCCCCGTTGGATCAGAAAATTTTGCGGTTTTATTCGCATAACCGACGTAGATATTGGTGAAGCCGCCGGCTTTGGCCAGTTGAGTGAAGACCGGGATGGGATCTTCGCTCAGCGCGGTGTTTTCCAGGGAGCTAACGATCGCCATTTTACCGCTGACCCAGTCGCCGATAGCGACGGAATGGCTCAGGCTGGTGCTGGTTAGTGTGTCGGTGATGGCACGTTGGTTATCGCGGCTGGTGACGGCGTAATTAATGAAGGTGTTGAGACATAGAGCTGAGACCAGACAAATTGCTGTGACTAAAAGAAGACGTGTACGAAGAGATTTAACCATAATTATTATCCTGCTGCTGTGTTGTCCTAAGCAAAATATCGGCAACAAATGCAGGTAACTTGATGGCGCGGGAGAGGGTATAAGCAAATAATATTCCCGCGCTGAAATAATTAGAAAGTGAGGATTTTGTCCGACGCTAACGTCCATTCGGCAAGTTCAACGAGCGTGCCGATGGCAACGCCTTCAATGAGCGGCAGGCTGGTGATCCCGCGCCCGTCGGTACAGGTTTTACAGAGCTTCACCGGCACACCTTGCGCGGTGAGAATCTCGAGCATCTGCTGAATGTTGTATCCCTCGGCGGGCTTCTGACCGCGCAGGCCAGCGGTCACCGCATCGGACATCAGGAACAGTTTTACTTCTGGCTGCGGCTCCTGGTCGCGCAGGGCGATGGCCAGCCGCAAACTGTTAAAAAGCGATTCGCTGCCGTACGCCGCCCCGTTGGCAATAATGACTATCTTCTGCATGAGTTTCTCCTTGATGATAACGTTGAGAGTGAGAAGCAGTGTATCGCCCTGAGTTATCGCCGGGTATGATTTGTGCCCGAAAAGCAGGATTAATCCTGGAGTCGTACATGCATGTCTCCCCGGTGGGTTAAGAGCAAAACCAGTGTGTTATCATTAATCAATGCGTAGATTTGCCGTTCCGCTTTTAACCTTGTGTTGTTTGCTCCCTCGTCCGGGAGGGGCAATGAGTACCTCAAACAACGTTGTTCCCGCGGCCCAAAACCCTTTCTCTTCTCCCGCTGATGACCTGCCGAACATGGGCCTCGCGCCTGAAACCGATGCTGCCGCGCGCAGGATTGCCGCAATGGCGAAGAAGTTTGGCGAAGACAGCATGGTGGACAACGGGCTGGATACCGGCGAGCAGGCGCGACTGTTCGCTTTTACCAGCCTGAGAGATTTACTGGCCGACAAAGTGACCGATGAAACCCAGGCTTTGCTTTCGCCCTGGGGCAAGGCCAGCGTCAATTTGCTGGTGGATGAACACGGGAGCTGGAAGGGCAGCAATGGTTCGCTTTTCACGCCCTGGCAGGACAACAGCCGCTATCTGACCTGGAGCCAGCTCGGCTTTAGTCAGCAAAAATACGGCACCACCGGTAACCTCGGGCTGGGGCAGCGCTGGGTCGCCGGAAGCTGGCTACTGGGCTACAACTCGTTCTACGATAATCAGCTGACTACGCAGCTACAGCGGGCGGGATTTGGCGCCGAAGCCTGGGGCGAATACCTGCGGCTTTCGGCCAATTATTACCAGCCGCTGAACGGCTGGCGCGGGCAAACCGACACGCTTGAGCAGCGCCTGGCCCGGGGCTATGACGTCACGGCACAGGCCTGGCTGCCGTTTTATCGGCATATTGCGACCAGCCTTAGCTTCGAACAATACTTTGGTGACAACGTCACGCTCTTCGACAGCGATAGCGGATACCGAAACCCAGTCGCGGTGACGATGGGCATTAACTATACGCCCGTGCCGCTGATCACGCTCACGGCCCAGCACAAACAGGGTGAAAGCGGCGTCGCGCAGGAAAATCTGGGGCTCAAGCTGAATTATCGTTTCGGGGTGCCGCTGCAGAAGCAGCTCTCGGCGGACGAAGTGGCCGCGACCAGCTCCCTGCGCGGCAGCCGCTACGATAGCGTTGAGTGCGAGTCCGCCCCGGTGATGCAGTTCCGTCAGCGTAAAACGTTGTCAGTTTTCCTGGCCACGCCGCCGTGGCAGCTGCAGCCGGGAGAAACGGTTTTGCTTAAGCTGCAGGTGAAAGCGACGCATGGCATCCGGCGGCTGGTATGGCAGGGAGATACCCAGGTGCTCAGCCTGACGCCGCCGGCACGGCCGCTCAGCACCGACGGCTGGAGCATTATTTTGCCTGCGTGGCAGGCAGGTGCGGCAAATGAATATCACCTGTCGGTCACCGTGGAAGACGAAAAGGGGCAGCGCGTCTCATCGAATGAGATTGTGCTCCAGCCTGCCGCACCGCTGCTGATTGCCCCCGAAAGTGACCCGCGTTACTCCTTGCTGCCGGAGGAGTAACCGGCGCTAAAAAATACGATCCTGGTGAACCCAAACGGCCGCTTCCACTCGGGACTTGAGCTTCATTTTCTTCAGCAGATGTTTGACGTGCACTTTCACCGTACTTTCGGTGATGTCCAGGCGACGGGCGATCATCTTGTTCGGCAGCCCCTGGGCTATCAGCTTCAGGATATCGCGTTCCCGCGGAGTAAGCTGATTGACGTCACGGTCTGAGGTTGCACGGTTGGCCCGCAGACTGGCCGCCAGCACCGGGGTCAGCGCTTCGCTGAGTACCATTTCCCCCGCTGCGGCCTGCTGCAGGGCTTTGAGCAAATCTTCCGGCTCCATGTCTTTCAGCAAATAGCCATCCGCACCGCGCTTAAGGGCGGTGACCACATCTTCTTCATGGTTCGAAACGGTAAACACCACAATGCGTCCTGACAGCGCTTTTTCGCGCAGGCAGTCGAGCGTTTCCAGCCCGTTCATGCCCGGCATGTTCAGGTCGAGCAGGATCAGGTCTGGATCGAGCGCTTCGGCAAGCTGCACGCCCTGTTCGCCGCTGCCGGCCTCTCCGACGACGGCCAGCTCTGGCGCCATGCTGATCAGCTGCTTAACGCCGGTACGCATCATGGGATGATCGTCTATCAGCAAAATGGTTGCTGCTTCCTGATGACTCATTCTTCGCTCCTTATTACGGAAGAAAGCGGTGCTTCGGGGATAAAATTGACGACCACTTCGGTGCCGCCGCAGGGACGGGGGCGAACCTGGCAGTCACCCTGCAAGGTTTGAGCGCGGTCGCGCATGATAATAAGGCCGTAATGGTTGCTGCGCTCGCCGCTGCCGGAAATACCGCGCCCGTTGTCCCACACCGCAAGGCGTACCTGATTTCCGTGGCGGGTAACGCTGATACCGCAGGCACTGGCTTCCGCGTGTTTCAGGCTGTTGTTCAGCGCTTCACGCGCAATCTGCACCAAATGAATGGCCTGATGAGAAGGCACTAAGCGCGGCGGGAGCTGGTAGTCCAGCACCACCGGGAAGCCAAGTTTGTCGCTGAACTCCTGGCAACTGGCCTCAAGCGCCGGGCGCAAACCAGGCTCGGTGAGCTTAAGGCGGAAGGTGGTCAGCAATTCTCTCAGCTGCCGCCAGGAGGTGTTCAGCTCGCCGCGTATTTGCTCCAGCAGCGTCCGACTCTCCTCCGGCAGCGTTTTGCCCTGCATTTGCAGGCAGCTGACCTGCATCTTCATACAGGAAAGTGACTGGGCGATGGAGTCATGCAATTCCCTGGCAATGGCAGATCGCTCCTCCATCACCACTAACTGCTGCTGGTGTTCATACTGACGCTCCATGGCGAGCGTGGCGGTGAGCTGCTCCATTAGCGTGGCAATAAGCTGCAGCTGGTCTTCGGTCAGCGTTTTGCCCAACGGAAGCTGGGCCAGCACCAGACCGTAATGAAGATGGTTATCGGTGAGGCGCCATTTCAGCGTGGTGGTGTCCTGCGGCAGCGCTGCCCCGGCATCCGGGCACAGCTGGCAGCCCCGGGCATCGCAGTGCGCGTCCGGCTGGAACGTGTATTCCTGATAATTCTCTTCATCTTCGTACTCGTACACCCGGAGCACAATGCCCAGCAGCGGGGTTAAAACCTGGAGTTCGCTCAGTACAGGGGAAATACGCTGGCACAGCGGAGCCTGCGCGTGCAGGCGGCGGTTAGCCTCGTAGAGGAAGGTGAGCATCTGGTTTTTTTGCTCAAGCCCGGCGGTTTTCTCCCGGACCCGCCGCTCGAGCACGGCGTAGCTTTGCGCCAGCTCGCTGGACATGCTGTTAAGCGCGCTCCCAAGCGTGGCCATTTCGTCGCGGCCGCGAAAATTCACCCGTTGGGTGAAGTCTCGCTGACCAATGGCGGTGGCCATCGCCAGTAGCTGACGCCACGGGCGGAGTAATCTTTTGCGTAACCAAATCAGGGTAAAGACGATCAACAGCCCGAGTAACACCGCCATACCCTGCTGCAGCAAAATCACGTGATGCAGACGCATCTCGGTGGTGCGGTCGAAGGAGCTGACCAGTTCATCAATGCTGGCGACAAAATGGGCGACGGCGGGTTTTACCTGCTGCGGCGTTTGGGCGGCAATCAGCGCGGGTTCAAGCGTGCTGCGCCAGTAATCTTGTAGCTGTTGAAGCCTGGCCTGCTGCCCGTCGCGCTCGGCGGCAAGGCCGAGATCGTCGCTCCATGTGGTTTGCTCCATTTCTCGCAGCAGCATCTTGTCCTGCTCCGTCAGCGGAATGGCTGCCAGCAGGCGGTAGCTCTGCATGCGCATGGAGCCCGTTTTGTTGATCGCGTGGGCATTGCCCGAAATCCCCTGGGCCAGCCAGCCGGCCATCGCCATTCCCACCACGCTTAACATCGCCAGCAGCATGACAACCAGCGCGAGCTGATTGACCAGCGAAAGGGGAGAAAACAGGCGTTTTAGCATTGGCAAACGGGCTCCTGAGTGGGAAAGGTGACGAGTGGCGCTATTTTCAGTCAACAGCTGGAGTATACCCATACCTCCAAAGGATTACCCACAAATTGCCAGAGGTGGCAGGGCAATGGGAGCGGTCAGCAGCAAGTCCCGCAGGGGTGTGATAAATCACGTTATTTTTTTGCCAGAAGATTACTCACAAAGAATGAGGGGGCTTTTTTGCCCGCCGGAGAGATAGATTATCCCTTGATTTACATCAACTAATCTCGACACAGGAACCCTAAGGTTGCGGCATTTACTCACACGAAATGAGGTGTTTATGTCACAGTCTCCCGTTCCCGAGAAGCCGTCGGGCGCACTGATTACCGACTGGCGGCCGGAAGATCCGCAGTTCTGGCAGCAACAAGGTCATCGGATCGCCAGCCGCAACCTGTGGATTTCCGTCCCAAGCCTGCTGCTGGCCTTCTGCGTCTGGATGCTGTTCAGCGCGGTGGCGGTGAATTTGAATAAGGTCGGCTTTACCTTCACCACCGATCAGCTGTTTATGCTCACGGCGTTACCTTCCGTTTCCGGCGCGCTGCTGCGCGTCCCGTATTCGTTCATGGTGCCGGTCTTTGGCGGCCGCCGCTGGACGGCGTTCAGCACGGGGATCTTGATTATTCCATGCGTCTGGCTGGGCTTTGCCGTGCAGGATACCAGCACCTCGTTTAATACCTTCATCTGTATCTCTCTGCTGTGCGGCTTTGCCGGGGCGAACTTTGCCTCCAGCATGGCAAACATCAGCTTCTTCTTCCCGAAGGCAAAGCAGGGCGGTGCGCTGGGGATTAACGGCGGGCTGGGGAATATGGGTGTGAGCGTGATGCAGCTGGTGGCCCCGCTGGCTATCTCCCTGTCGATGTTTGCCATTTTTGGCGGCAAAGGCGTGGCACAGGGCGACGGCACGATGCTGTTCCTGGAAAATGCCGCGTGGATCTGGGTGCCGTTTCTGGCGGTATTCACCTTAGCGGCCTGGTTCGGAATGAACGATCTCTCGGCGTCGAAAGCCTCCCTGCGTGAGCAGCTGCCGGTGCTTAAGCGCGGCCATCTCTGGATTCTGGGGCTGCTCTACCTGGCGACATTTGGCTCGTTCATCGGCTTTTCTGCCGGGTTTGCGATGCTGTCTAAAACCCAGTTCCCGGACGTCAACATTCTGCATTTTGCCTTCTTTGGCCCGCTGTTTGGCGCCCTGGCACGTTCTGCAGGTGGGGCGATTTCCGACCGCTGGGGCGGCACCCGAGTTTCGCTGTATAACTTCATGCTGATGGCCATTTTCAGCGCGCTGCTGTTCACCACGCTGCCAACGAACGGACAGGGCGGGAACTTCATCGCCTTCTTTGGGGTGTTCCTGATGCTGTTCCTGACGGCGGGGCTGGGCAGTGGCTCGACCTTCCAGATGATTTCCGTGATTTTCCGTAAGCTGACAATGGACAGAGTAAAAGCCGCCGGTGGCAGCGATGAAGTCGCCCTGCGCGAGGCCGCCACGGATACCGCCGCAGCGCTGGGCTTTATTTCGGCCATTGGCGCCATCGGGGGGTTCTTTATCCCTAAAGCCTTCGGCACTTCCCTGGCGTTGACCGGCTCGCCTGCCGGGGCGATGAAGCTGTTCCTCGTCTTTTACATTGTGTGTGTGGTTATTACCTGGGCCGTTTATGGCCGGAAATCCTCTCGCTAATGCATTGACCTTTTTGGTTATCCCTTTGCGCGGCTTCGTCCGCGCTTTTTTTTGCCCATTACGTTTTCAGCGCTGGTTAATTCGCCGCCTACCCCTTAATACCCAAACCCGGCTTGTCGCTACCCCTTCCCCGATAGGTTTTGATTTTTTTGTATTTATATTCAGTTAGTTAGTAATTTTTAAGACCTTACACTTTGGTGGTAGTGGCCGCCGGGTGCCCAAAAACCACACCAGAAGCAGTTGATCGTTATCAAAAATCCCCAGCTTTCGAGGCGTTACCGTCTCGGGCATCAAGCAATGTCGATTTCACCAGAAGAGCCACCAGGCTCCACATCAGGAGTATCCCGATGAGCAAGTTCCTCGACCGGTTTCGTTATTTCAGGCAGAAGGGAGAAACCTTCGCCAATGGACACGGCCAGCTACTCGATACCAATCGCGACTGGGAAGAAGGGTATCGCCAGCGCTGGCAGCATGACAAAGTGGTGCGCTCCACGCACGGCGTGAACTGTACCGGCTCCTGCAGCTGGAAGATTTATGTCAAAAGCGGCCTGGTGACCTGGGAAACCCAGCAAACGGACTACCCGCGTACCCGTCCGGATATGCCAAACCACGAACCTCGCGGCTGCCCGCGCGGGGCAAGCTACTCATGGTATCTCTACAGCGCCAACCGTCTGAAGTACCCGCAGATGCGTAAACGTCTGATCAAGCTGTGGCGCGAAGCGAAAACGCAGCATAACGATCCGGTTGAAGCATGGGCATCGATCATTAACGATCCCGACAAAGCCAAAAGTTACAAACAGGCGCGTGGCCGCGGGGGATTTGTTCGTTCGACCTGGGAAGAGGTTAACGAGCTGATCGCGGCGGCGAACGTCTATACCGCAAAAACCTACGGCCCGGACCGCATCACCGGCTTCTCGCCGATCCCGGCCATGTCGATGGTTTCTTACGCCGCAGGCACCCGCTATCTGTCGCTTATCGGCGGCACCTGCATGAGCTTCTACGACTGGTACTGCGACCTGCCGCCAGCGTCTCCGCAAACCTGGGGCGAGCAGACTGACGTACCGGAGTCCGCGGACTGGTACAACGCCGGTTACATCATCGCCTGGGGCTCTAACGTCCCGCAGACGCGTACTCCGGACGCCCACTTCTTCACCGAAGTCCGCTACAAAGGCACCAAAACGGTTGCCGTCACGCCGGACTATGCGGAAATCTCCAAGCTGTGCGACCAGTGGCTGGCGCCGAAGCAGGGGACGGATGCCGCGATGGCGATGGCAATGGGCCACGTTATGCTGCGGGAATTCCATCTCGACAAACCAAGCCAGTACTTCACCGACTACGTTCGTCGCTACACCGATATGCCGATGCTAGTGACGCTGGAAGCCCGTGACGGCTTCTATGCCCCGGCGAATTTGCTGCGTGCGGCAGACCTGGTCGACAGTCTCGGCCAGGAAAATAATCCGCAGTGGAAAACCGTGGCGCTGGCTGATCAGTCCGGCGAGCTGGTTGCACCTAACGGATCCATTGGCTTCCGCTGGGGTGAAAAAGGCAAGTGGAACCTCGAGCAGCGTAACGGCAGCACCGGGGAAGAAACCGCGCTGCGCCTGAGCCTGCTGGGCAGCCACGATGAAGTTGCCGAGGTGGGGTTCCCGTACTTTGGCGGTGAGAGCACCGAGCATTTCGACAACGTCAAACTGAAAGACGTACTGCTGCATAAGCTGCCGGTTAAACGCCTGCAGCTGGCGGACGGCTCAAGCGTGCTGGTGGCAACGGTCTACGATCTCACCCTGGCTAACTACGGCCTGGATCGCGGCCTGAACGATGATAACTGCGCCAGCAGCTACGATGAAATGAAGGCTTATACACCAGCCTGGGCCGAGCAGATCACCGGTGTGCCTCGCCAGGATATCGTGCGCATTGCCCGTGAGTTCGCGGATAACGCGGACAAAACCCACGGCCGCTCGATGATTATCGTTGGCGCAGGCGTGAACCACTGGTTCCATATGGATATGGCCTACCGTGGGCTTATCAATATGCTGATCTTCTGCGGCAGCATCGGGCAGAGCGGCGGCGGCTGGGGCCACTACGTCGGTCAGGAAAAACTGCGTCCGCAGACCGGCTGGATGCCGCTGGCGTTTGCCCTCGACTGGCAGCGCCCGCCGCGCCACATGAACAGCACCTCCTACTTCTATAACCACTCCAGCCAGTGGCGCTATGAGACGGTGACGGCGGATGAGTTCCTGTCGCCGCTGGCGGATAAGTCCCGCTACACCGGCCACCTGATCGACTTCAACGTGCGCGCCGAACGCATGGGCTGGCTGCCGTCTGCACCGCAGCTTGGCACTAACCCGCTGCGCATTGCTGACCGGGCGAAAGAGGCCGGAATGTCTCCGGTGGATTACACCGTTGAACAACTTAAATCCGGCGGCATCCGCTTTGCGGCGGAGCAGCCGGACTCCGGCTATAACCACCCGCGCAACATGTTTATCTGGCGTTCGAACCTGCTGGGCTCTTCCGGGAAGGGGCATGAATTTATGCTCAAATACCTGCTGGGCACCGAGCACGGCATTCAGGGGAAAGATCTCGGCCAGGAAGGCGGGCTGATGCCGGAGGAGGTGGAATGGGTCGATAACGGCCTGGACGGCAAGCTGGATCTGGTGGTCACCCTGGACTTCCGCCTGTCTAGCACCTGCCTGTATTCCGACATTGTGCTGCCGACCGCCACCTGGTATGAGAAAGAAGATCTGAACACTTCGGATATGCATCCGTTTATTCACCCGTTCTCCGCCGCCGTGGATCCTTGCTGGGAATCGAAAAGCGACTGGGAAATCTACAAAAGCATCGCGAAGAAGTTCTCCGAAGTTTGCGTTGGCCACCTCGGTAAAGAGACCGATGTTGTGACGCTGCCGATTCAGCACGACTCGGCCGCCGAACTGGCTCAGCCGTATGGCGTGATGGACTGGAAGAAAGGCGAATGTGACCTGATCCCAGGCAAAACCGCGCCGCACATTATTGCCGTTGAGCGCGACTATCCGGCGACGTACGAACGCTTTACCTCCGTCGGACCGCTGTTGGAGAAAATGGGCAACGGCGGGAAAGGCATTAGCTGGAATACCGAAAAAGAAGTCGAGTTCCTGCGCAAGCTCAACTACGTGAAGACCGACGGCCCGGCGAAAGGTCAGCCTATGATCAACACGGCCATTGATGCCGCCGAGGTTGTGCTCAGCCTGGCGCCGGAAACCAACGGCCAGGTGGCGGTGAAAGCCTGGGCCGCGCTCGGTGAATTTACCGGTCGCGATCACACGCACCTCGCATTGCCGAAAGAAGAAGAGAAGATTCGCTTCCGCGACATTCAGGTTCAGCCGCGCAAAATTATCTCCAGCCCGACCTGGTCCGGCCTGGAGGACGAACATGTCTCTTATAACGCAGGTTACACCAACGTGCACGAGCTGATCCCGTGGCGCACCCTGTCTGGGCGCCAGCAGCTTTATCAGGATCACCAGTGGATGCGCGACTTTGGCGAGAGCCTCGTGGTGTACCGTCCGCCGATTGATACCCGTTCCGTGGACGGCATGATGGGCCACAAGTCTAACGGCAACCCGGAAAAAGCGCTTAACTTCCTGACCCCGCATCAGAAGTGGGGCATCCACTCCACCTACAGCGACAACCTGTTGATGCTGACGCTGGGGCGCGGGGGGCCAATTATCTGGCTGTGTGAAGCAGACGCCAAAGAAATCGGCATCGCCGATAACGACTGGGTTGAAGTGTTTAACAAAAACGGGGCGCTGACGGCGCGCGCGGTAGTGAGCCAGCGCGTTCCGGCCGGGATGACGATGATGTACCACGCGCAGGAACGCATCATGAACCTGCCGGGCTCTGAAATCACCGGCCAGCGCGGCGGCATTCATAACTCGGTGACCCGCATCACGCTGAAGCCAACCCACATGATTGGCGGCTACGCCCAGCTGGCCTACAGCTTTAACTATTACGGCACGGTCGGCTCTAACCGCGATGAGTTCGTGGTGGTTCGCAAAATGAAAGAGATTAACTGGTTAGACGGCGAAGGCAATGACCAGGTACAGGAGAGCGTAAAATGAAAATTCGTTCACAAATTGGCATGGTGCTGAATCTGGACAAATGCATCGGCTGCCATACCTGCTCGGTGACCTGCAAAAACGTCTGGACCAGCCGCGAAGGAACGGAATACGCGTGGTTTAACAACGTGGAAACCAAGCCTGGCCTGGGCTACCCAAACGACTGGGAAAACCAGGACAAATGGAAGGGGGGCTGGATCCGCAAAATCAACGGCAAGCTGCAGCCCCGCATGGGCAACCGCGCGATGCTGCTGGGTAAAATCTTCGCTAATCCGCATTTACCGGGGATCGATGATTATTACGAGCCGTTTGACTACGACTACCAGAACCTGCACACCGCGCCGGAGGGCAGCAAAGCGCAGCCCGTGGCCCGGCCTCGCTCGCTGATTACCGGCCAGCGGATGAACAAAATCGAAGCTGGCCCGAACTGGGAAGAGCTGCTTGGCGGCGAATTTGAAAAACGCGCGCAGGACCAGAACTTCGTCAATATGCAAAAGGCGATGTACGGCCAGTTCGAAAACACCTTCATGATGTACCTGCCGCGCCTGTGCGAGCACTGCCTGAACCCGGCCTGCGTCGCCACCTGTCCGAGCGGGGCCATCTACAAGCGCGAAGAAGACGGCATTGTGCTGATTGATCAGGATAAATGCCGCGGCTGGCGGATGTGCATCACCGGCTGCCCGTACAAAAAAATCTACTTCAACTGGAAAAGCGGAAAGTCCGAGAAGTGCATCTTCTGCTACCCGCGCATTGAAGCGGGGATGCCGACGGTCTGCTCAGAAACCTGCGTAGGACGTATTCGCTACCTCGGCGTGCTGCTGTATGACGCCGATGCGATTGAGCAGGCGGCCAGCACGGAAAACGAGAAAGATCTGTATCAGCGCCAGCTGGACGTATTCCTGGATCCGAACGATCCGGCGGTCATTGCGCAAGCGCTGAAAGACGGTATCCCGCAGGGAGTGATTACGGCGGCTCAGCAGTCGCCGGTGTACAAAATGGCGATGGACTGGAAGCTGGCTCTGCCGCTGCACCCGGAATATCGCACTCTGCCGATGGTCTGGTACGTGCCGCCGCTGTCGCCGATTCAATCCGCGAGCGATGCGGGCCAGCTGCCGCACACCGGTATTCTGCCTGATGTCGAAAGCCTGCGTATTCCGGTGGAGTACCTGGCCAACCTGCTGACCGCCGGGGACACCGCGCCGGTGCTGCGGGCACTGAAGCGCATGATGGCGATGCGTCACTACAAACGTGCTGAAACTGTTGAAGGCGTGATCGACACGCGCGCGCTGGAAGAGGTGGGGCTAACCGAAGCTCAGGCGCAGGAGATGTACCGCTACCTGGCTATCGCTAACTACGAAGATCGTTTTGTGGTGCCGACCAGCCATCGCGAACTGGCTGAGAACTCTTTCCCTGAGCACAGCGGCTGCGGCTTTAGCTTTGGCGACGGCTGTCACGGCAGCGACACCAAATTCAATCTGTTTAACAGCCGTCGGATTGACGCTATCGACGTCTCGAGCAAAACGGAGCCGCATCCATGATTGAACTACTGATTATCTCCCGCCTGCTGGAGTACCCGGATGCAGCCCTGTGGCAGCATCATCAGGAGCTGCATGAGGCGCTGGCCCAAAGCGAGACATTGACGAAAATGCAGCGCGCCAGTCTGGATGGGTTTATCGACTCACTCTGCCAGCGGGAGCTGCTGGACGCGCAATCCAGCTACAGCGAGCTATTCGACCGGGGCAGAGCCACTTCGCTGTTGCTCTTCGAGCACGTTCACGGTGAATCGCGCGATCGGGGCCAGGCGATGGTTAACCTGATGAACCAGTATCAACAGGCCGGGCTGGAAATTGACAGCCGCGAGCTGCCGGACCATCTGCCGCTTTATCTGGAATACCTGTCCCAGCGCACGCGGGCAGAAGCGCAGGGCGGGCTGCAGGACATCGCGCCGATCCTGGCTTTGCTCAGCGCGCGTCTGAAACAGCGTGAGAGCGACTATGCGCTACTCTTCGACCTGCTGATTGCTCTGGCTGAAAGCGACGTCAGCGTCGAAACGGTCCGCCAGCAAATTGCCAACGAAGCGCGCGACGACACGCCTCAGGCGCTGGATGCGGTGTGGGAAGAGGAGCAGGTGAAATTCATGGCTGATGACAGCTGCGGAGAGACCGACATTACCGCACACCAGCGCCGTTTTGCCGGGGCGGTGGCTCCGCAGTACCTGAATATAGCAGGAGGGAAATAATGCATTTTCTCAACGTCTTCTTCTTTGATATCTACCCGTACCTTTGCGGTGCCGTGTTCCTGATTGGCAGCTGGCTGCGCTATGACTACGGGCAGTACACCTGGCGCGCAGCGTCCAGCCAGATGCTGGATCGCAAGGGCATGAACCTGGCCTCAAACCTGTTTCATTTCGGTATTCTTGGGATCTTTGCCGGGCACTTCCTTGGCATGCTGACGCCGCACTGGATGTACGAGGCGTTTTTGCCGCTAGAAATTAAACAGAAAATGGCCATGTTTGCCGGGGGAGCCAGCGGCGTGATGACGCTGGTGGGCGGCCTGCTGCTGCTGAAGCGTCGCCTGTTCAGCCCACGCGTGCGCGCCACCACCACTGGGGCCGATATCCTGATCCTTAGCCTGCTGATGCTCCAGTGTGCGCTGGGCCTCGGCACTATTCCGTTCTCCGCCCAGCATATGGACGGCAGCGAAATGATGAAGCTGGTGAACTGGGCGCAGCACGTGGTCACCTTCCGCGGTGGCGCATCTGACTACCTCGACGGCGTGGCGTTTATTTTCCGCGTTCATCTGGTGCTGGGCATGACGCTGTTCCTGCTGTTCCCGTTCTCGCGCCTCGTGCATATCTGGAGCGCGCCGGTGGAATACCTGACACGCAAATACCAGATTGTTCGCGCTCGCCGCTAGTCTGCATGAACGATCACAAGCCCGGTATATGCCGGGCTTTTTACACAATAAACAAATTCGTTTTTTCGGATATGAAAGTTGACTTTAACGCCGTGAGCTTTACTATGGCAGCGTCTATTCAAGAGATCTCACCATGACTGCCCTGACGCCTTTACAGCTTTTTAAACATTTGTCGGAAGAAACCCGGCTGGCTATCACTCTGCTGCTAAGAGCGAAAAGCGAGCTTTGCGTCTGCGAACTAACTGCTGTGCTGGACCTGCCGCAGCCTAAGGTCTCCCGGCATTTGGCGATGCTGCGCGAGGGTGGTTTGCTGCAGGACAGAAGAGAGGGGAAATGGGTTTATTATCGCCTTTCACCCCACATGCCCGCGTGGGCGGCGGCGGTCATTGAGCAGGCCTGGCAAAGCCAGGGCCATGAAGTGCTAGAGCGTTTGAAACGCATCGAGGCGAGTGGGGCTATGGCGCTTTGCCAGTAAAAAAAATTTAACTAAATATATTCGTTTTATCACATATGATGGCTTGGTTTTACTGAAGCGGGAGTGAGCATGTTTTTAGCAGGAACGCTATTTCTTCATGGCAATCAGCGCCCGTGAACTGCTGCGCAAAAACGTTGAGCCTTATGAAGTTTTAGGGCTGGAGAAAGGGCAATTCAGCGAGGAGCAACTCATTGAGTTGATGGTGCAGTACCCGCTGCTAATTAACCGCCCGATTATGGTGACTGAGCGGGGGACGAGACTTTGCCGCCCTTCGGAACGCGTGCTGGATATCCTGCCTGAAGCGCAGCAGGGCGCGTTCAGTAAAGAGGACGGCGAGCCGGTTGTGGATGAGCAGGGCCAGCGCTTGAAACCGTAAAACCCGCTTGAAACCCTGAGAGGAAGGGGTCAGAATACTTCGCAAGGTGATGGCGTTCCACCTTCCCCAACCGCCTCGTTCAGAGGCTGATGACGCCTGGTATGACTCTTTTAATCCAAGAGGCATGTCAGGCTGGTCAACGTTTACCCACCGGCTCTGAATGCTTCCCTTAACGGGGCTCGAGCCATGATACATGTTATTGGTCACCTTCATCCCGACAGCGATGCCGTTTGCAGCGCCGTGATGGTTGCTCGCTGGTTAACGCTGCGGGGCCGCACGGCACAGGCGTGGCGCTGCGGCGAGGTTAACCGTGAAACTGAACTAATTTTCTCCCGTGCCGCTCTTCCTCTGCCCGGGCTTCTCTCGTCTTCTCTGAGCAACAAAGACATCTGGCTGGTGGATTTTAACGAGCCGGGGCAAGGGCCAGACTCGCTTATCACCGGCAATATTGTTGGGATCATCGATCATCACCGTTTGGGCGGGCTGATTACCCGGTTGCCGCCGGAGGTGTGCATCAAACCCGTAGGCAGCACGGCCACGGTGATCTGGCAGCTTATGGACGCCCGACTTCGGGCCGGGATCTCTGCCAGCGAGGCTATTTTGCTCCTGGGCGCGCTGCTCAGTGACACCGTCGCGCTGCGTTCGCCCACGACCACACCTGAGGATAGGCTGGCGGCGGATGAGCTGGCCGGGCGCATCGGTATCGATTATGAAGAGTTTATTGCCGACCTGCTCACGGCTAAGACCTCTGTGGCCGGGCTGAGCGCGAGGGAGCTGCTGCACAAAGATCTCAAGCGTTTTGACATCAACGGTGTTCGGCTAAAAATTGCGCAGCTGGAACTCTACTCTCTAACGCAACTTGCTCCTCAACTGGATGCTCTGCTGGAAGAAATGAATCTGCATGCGGCCGACGCCGATGTCGATCTTGTCGTGTTGATGGTGACCGATATTAATGCTTGTGCATCTGAACTCTATTTCTCCACCTCTTCATTGATGCCTGGGGCGCAGCCCTGCGTGATGCCGGGCATGATGAGTCGCAAAAAACAGCTTCTCCCCTGGCTGCAAAGCCAGCTCAATCCCGCAAGGAGCCCGCTATGAACCTCTACTCCCACGTTCTCGTACTTATTCAGGGCAAGACCGACGGACAGGTGCTGATTCAACATGCCGCTCGCCTTGCCGGGGCGCTGCCCGTCCAAATCACCCTCGTCCACATCAGCGAAGACTACCGGGAGATGAATTACGTCTCCGATGCGCGAATGGATGACAACGTTTCTGCCGACCTGATTCAGGCGAAAGCGTTGTTTAGCGAGCTGGTGCGCTCGGTCAACGTGCCGGTAAAAACGCGGGAGCTGGTGACGTTGAACCGATTTGAAGACGTTGAAAAATGCATTTCTTCACTGGATGTGGACCTGGTGCTGGCCGGGCACCGCAACCGCTGGCTGGGGCAGATTGCTTCTGACTCGATGGAATACGTTAATCATCTGAATGTTGACGTGCTGATTAAACATATCGATGGCAAACAATGAGGTAATCACCATGAATTTTACGCTGGATAAAATAGTTGCTCGTGAAATTTTGGATTCTCGTGGGAACCCAACCGTTGAAGTTGATGCTTATACCACAGAGGGGGTTATGGCCCGGGCCTCGGTTCCGTCCGGTGCCAGCACGGGTTCAAGGGAGGCCATAGAGCGACGGGATGGCGATAAACAGCGCTACAACGGTAAGGGGGTGCAGAACGCAGTGCATTCGATCAATACCGAGATTCATCAGGCACTTGTGGGCGTTGATGCCCGTGAACAGCGGCGGGTGGATGATATTCTGCTGGCGCTGGACGGCACGGAAAACAAGGCACGGTTGGGGTCTAACGCCATTCTCGGTGTTTCTTTGGCCGTCGCGCGGCTTGCTGCTCAGGTAGCCGGCCAGCCGCTGTTTCGCTATCTCGGTGGGCTGAGGGCGAACCTGCTGCCGGTTCCCTGCATGAATATTGTTAACGGCGGGGTGCATGCCCGGGGGCAGGGAGCGGATTTTCAGGAGTTTATGATTGCGCCACATGGTGCGGCCAGCCTGACCGAAGCCGTGCGCCAGGGGAGCGAAGTCTACCAGGCGCTTCGCCAGATCCTGCTGGATAACAATCTTTCTACAGCCGTGGGTGATGAAGGCGGATTTGCCCCGGTGGTGTCCTCTAATAAACAACCTTTGCAGTTTATCGTGCAGGCGATTGAGAAAGCGGGCTACCGGCCAGGGGAAGATATCAGCATCTGTATCGATCCCGCTTCCAGCGAATTCTATACCGAGGGTAAATACCACCTAAGAACGGAAAAAAGCACGCTTAGCGCCGAAGAGATGACGGGCTATTATGCCGATCTGCTGGGCCAGTTTCCTATTGTGCTGCTTGAAGATGGGCTGGCCGAGAATGACTGGGCAGGCTGGAAGCACCTGAACCAAAAATTGGGCAACAGGGTCGAGCTGGTGGGCGACGATCTCTTCGTGACTAACGTGAAATACATCCGACGTGGCATAGAAGAGAACCTGGCTAACGCGGCGCTGATCAAGCTGAACCAGATAGGCACCCTGAGCGAAACCTTCGACGCGGTGGCACTTTGCCAGCAGCACGGCTGGGGAACGTTTATTTCGCACCGCAGCGGTGAAACGACGGACAGCTTTATTGCGGACATGACGGTTGCCCTGCGTGCGGGACACCTGAAAACCGGCGCGCCTTGTCGGGGCGAAAGGGTAGAAAAATATAATCAGTTGATGCGAATTGAACAGGCGCTAGGCGCAGATGCACATTTTGCCGGACGTAGCGCTTTTATTCATAAAAGCTAAAAGCAAAGTTCTTATTTAACAACACCGTATCGTTTAGATCTTTTTGAGGGAAATATGGTTAAACCACTGTTTGCAGTTATTGTTGGCGGCTCGGCTGGGTGTGTTATTCGCTGGCTCCTTGCGTTACGTCTGAATGGCCTTTTCCCTCATTTGCCCCTCGGTACGCTGGCGGTCAACCTGTTGGCCGGGTTGATTATCGGTGGCGCAATGGCTTTCTTTCTGCGTCAGCCGCAGCTCGATCCCGGCTGGAAGTTGTTGATTACCACCGGCCTGTGCGGCGGCATGAGTACTTTTTCAACGTTCTCTGTTGAGCTGTTTTCGCTGCTGCAGGGGGGGAATTATGCCTGGGCGATGGCGTCCGTTTTCGCTCACGTACTGGGTTCACTGTTAATGACCGCGGTCGGTTTCTTTGTCATAAATGCAGTGATGTAATAGGGCTGTGCAACCGGCGGGCCTGAGTTTGGCTCGCCTTTTTTATTCTTAGAGAACAACAGCGAAAGGCGTTTTATAAGAGTATTAGCCCGAGTGCCAGGAATAGGGAGGCGGGGGAAGGATGACCGCACAAGCGCGTTCTCACTGACGTGAGTCGAACCTTAATCGAAGCGTCTCGTCCTTCCCCAACGGGAATCTGGATGATTGTGCGAGTTCTGAAGTTGGGATTTATTCAGGAAGATGGTGGCGGGGGAAGGATTCGAACCTTCGAAGTCGATGACGGCAGATTTACAGTCTGCTCCCTTTGGCCGCTCGGGAACCCCGCCAGGGGTTAATGCTTTGAATTTTGAGATGGTGGTGGGGGAAGGATTCGAACCTTCGAAGTCGATGACGGCAGATTTACAGTCTGCTCCCTTTGGCCGCTCGGGAACCCCACCACGGGGTAATGCTTGTTACTGGCCTGCTTCGCTGTGGAAGCGGGGCGCATCATATCAAATGAAGCGCCGCTGTAAAGCATTCACTTGAGGAAAATGAATCGTTTGCCGTTTTTTTACGCTGAGCGCCGCAAAGCTAACCAATTCATTTTCTGAGTGATTAGAGAATAATCGTACGGTTGCCGTAAACGAAGACTCGCTGGGCCAGCACTTCGTAGAGCGCCCGGCTTAGCACATTTTTCTCTACGTCACGCCCGGCACGCATCATATCGTCGGCGGTGTAGGTGTGATCGACGTGGATCACGTCCTGCATGATGATCGGGCCTTCGTCCAGATTATCATTAACATAATGCGCGGTGGCGCCGATAATCTTCACGCCGCGTTCGTAGGCCTGGTGGTAAGGGCGTGCGCCGATAAACGCCGGCAGGAACGAGTGGTGGATGTTGATTATCTGGTTCGGGAAGCGGGCGACAAACTCAGGCGTCAATACGCGCATGTATTTGGCCAGCACGACGTAGTCTGGTTTATGTGCTTCGATAGCATCGGCCATTTGCATGTCGTGCTCTTCGCGCGTCATCCCTTCGTGGCTGACTAACTGGAACGGAATGTCGAAACGCTCCACTAAGGTACGTAGGGTTTCGTGATTGCCGATGACGGCAGCGATTTCTACGTCCAGGCCGCCATAGGTGGATTTCATCAGCAAATCGCCGAGGCAATGGGCTTCTTTGGTGACCAGAATAACAATGCGACGGCGGCCCGCAGGCGTCAATTCACGAATTGAGCCCTCCGGCAGCGCGCTGTCCAGGTCGGCCATCAGCGTGGTGTCGTTAAAAATGCCTTCAAGCTCGGTACGCATAAAGAAGCGGCCGGTACGATGATCGACAAATTCGTTGTTCTGAACAATATTGAGTTCGTGTTTGTAGCAAATGTTAGTGATTCGCGCGATGAGACCCTTCTGATCGGGGCAGATTGTGCGGAGAACTTTACGTTGTAATGCCTGCATGAAGAGATAAATCCTGTTGAACGGTGTTTGCGAAACAATAATGCTGTTATGCGGCGAAGGCTATCATCCGCAGCATTTTTTATATTTTTTTCCAGAACCGCAAGGGCAGGGGTCATTACGACCGAACTGCGAGCGGAGGCCGTCGATATAGTACCATTGACCGCTTTCCCTGACGAAACGAGAGCGTTCGAGTATCGCGCTTTGCTTGCCGTTTTCCTGAAAACGGGCCACAAAGCTGACAAATCCTTCGTTGACATCTTTGCCTTCGGCTTCTTCATATATCGTCAGGCCGAGCCATTCCGTGTCGCCGAAGCCGCTGGATATTTCTGATTTTAACGACGGACGGCGGCAGCTCTCATGCCAGCTTGCAACAAGATAATCCGCATCCTGCTTCACAAAAGCGGTGTAACGAGAGCGCATAAGCTGTGACGGGCGTTGCGGATGCTGGGCCGCGCTTAGGTAAGGCTGGCAACATAAGCTATACTCCAAACCGCTGCCACAGGGACAAAGTTGCAACATAATATCTCCAGGAAAAATAAACGACGCCAATAATACGACGGCAGCACTTATGTTAACTGAGCGGTGGCGTTGGCGTCACGGAGTGATTACCGGGGAAGATTGACCGAGGCGTGATGAGACAGGTAAAGATCGGCCTGGCATTAGGGTCGGGTGCGGCCAAAGGATGGGCGCACATTGGCGTTATCAATGCGTTAAAAAAAGCAGGGATTCAGATTGATATCGTGGCAGGGTGTTCCGTCGGCGCGCTGGTCGGTGCCGCCTATGCCAGCCAGCGGTTGCCGGTGATGGAGCGATGGGTGCGATCATTCAGCTACTGGGATGTCCTGCGTCTGATGGATCTTTCCTGGCGTCGCGGCGGGCTGCTCCGCGGTGAACGCGTGTTTAACAATATTCGCAAAATCATTCCAGAAACCGCTATTGAGGGCTGTGGCATGAGATTTGGTGCCGTGGCCACCAACCTGAGTACCGGGCGAGAGCTGTGGTTTACCGACGGCGACCTCCATCAGGCTATTCGCGCTTCCTGCAGCATGCCGGGGCTGCTGTCTCCCGTTGCACACAACGGCTACTGGCTGGTGGATGGCGCAATTGTCAATCCGGTGCCGATCTCGCTCACTCGTGCGCTGGGGGCGGATATCGTCATTGCGGTCGACTTGCAGCACGATGCGCACCTGATGCAGCAGGATCTGCTGTCGGTGAATATGACGCCTGCCGGGGAGGAGAATCTGGCGCAGCCTGCGTCCTGGCGCAGTCGTTTACGGGAGCGTTTGGGAAAAATGACCCACCGCCGGGCCACTGTTACGCCGACGGCGATGGAAATTATGACGACCTCGATTCAGGTGCTGGAAAACCGCCTCAAGCGTAACCGCATGGCGGGCGATCCTCCCGATATTCTTCTGCAGCCCTTTTGCCCGCAAATTTCCACCCTCGACTTTCATCGTGCGTCCGAAGCTATCGCGGCAGGCTACCTTGCGGTTGAGAAAAAAATGGATGAGCTACTGCCGCTGGTTCGTACTCATGATTAAGTTAATACTTAACCCGTTTCTGACAGGCGCTCGTTGCGATACCGTGCCACTATTGAAATATTGCCAGGCAGAGGAAAGCGCATGAGTTACCCGCTGGAAGGAAAGCAGATCCTCATTGTTGAAGACGAGCCCGTTTTCCGCTCTCTGCTGGACAGCTATTTGACGTCGCTTGGCGCGGGCACGCTGCTTGCCTGGGACGGCATGGATGCGCTTGAGAAGCTGGGGCAATTTACGCCGGATCTGCTGATTTGTGACCTGGCGATGCCACGAATGAATGGTCTTGAACTGGTGGAGCATATCCGTAACGAAGGTAATCAAACGCCCATTTTAGTTATTTCAGCGACGGAAAATATGTCTGACATAGCCCAGGCTTTACGGCTCGGTGTGCAGGATGTGTTGCTGAAACCCATTAAAGATCTTAATCGATTAAAAGAGACCGTATTGTCCTGTATCTACCCCACAATGTTTAATTCCCGGGTAGAAGAGGAGGAGCGGCTGTTTCAGGATTGGGATGCGCTGGCACGGGATCCTCAGGCTGCATCCAAGCTGCTGCAAGAACTGCAGCCGCCGGTCCAGCAGGTTATGTCGCGCTGCCGAATAAATTATCGCCAGTTAATTGCCGTCGATCAGCCTGGTCTGGTGCTCGATATTGCGCCACTTTCAGATAATGATCTGGCTTTTTATTGTTTAGACGTTACCCGTGCTGGCGATAACGGTGTATTAGCCGCGCTGTTGCTCAGAGCGTTATTCAACGGATTATTACAGGAACAACTTTCGCATCAGGGCCAGCGTTTACCTGAACTGGGTAATTTACTAAAACAGGTCAATCAACTATTGCGTCAGGCAAACCTGAACGGACAATTTCCGCTCATTGTGGGTTATTATCACAGCGGATTAAAAAACCTCATTCTGGTCTCCGCCGGGCTTAATGCCACATTAAATACCGGCGAGCACCAAATCCAGGTCAGCAACGGCGTGCCGTTGGGGACGCTGGGCAATGCCTACCTCAATCAAATCAGCCAGCGGTGCGAAGCCTGGCAATGCCAGGTGTGGGGCTCCGGTGGGCGTTTACGGCTGATGTTGTCTGCAGAATAAACAACGGAACAACTGATTACATTTAGCTTTTTTCCTGGAACTCGGGCGGTGGTAATATCGCGACCAACCTAATCGTATTTGTCTTAAATTAGCCGCTGCCGGAGTAAACGGGGGGCGGTTTTCGTTTTTAAGCTGATATACTCAACCGCGTTTTTAAATTGACGACAAGTGTGAAACTTGAACAGTCCTGGAGGTTTTTTCAATGGCTGCCATTAATTCTAAAGTAAGAAAAGCTGTTATCCCGGTTGCGGGGTTGGGAACGCGTATGTTGCCGGCAACAAAGGCAATTCCAAAAGAGATGCTGCCGCTGGTTGATAAACCGCTGATTCAGTATGTCGTTAATGAGTGTATCGCTGCCGGTATTACCGAGATTGTGCTGGTTACCCACTCTTCTAAAAATTCCATCGAGAACCACTTCGACACCAGTTTTGAACTGGAAGCCATGCTTGAGAAGCGCGTTAAGCGTCAGCTTCTGGAAGAAGTGCAGTCTATTTGCCCGCCGCACGTCACCATTATGCAGGTGCGTCAGGGGCTGGCGAAAGGGCTGGGCCACGCCGTGATGTGCGCGCATCCTGTCGTCGGTGATGAGCCGGTTGCGGTGATCCTGCCGGACGTGATTCTGGATGAGTTCGAATCCGACCTTTCTCAGGACAACTTGGCCGAAATGATCCGCCGCTTTGACGAAACCGGACACAGCCAAATCATGGTTGAACCTGTTGCGGATGTAACCGCTTATGGCGTGGTTGACTGCAAAGGCGCTGCGCTTTCTGCGGGCGACAGCGTGCCAATGGTCGGGATTGTTGAGAAACCTAAAGCTGACGTTGCGCCATCCAATCTGGCCGTTGTCGGACGCTATGTGCTGAGCGCGGATATCTGGCCGCTGCTGGCGAAAACCCCTCCAGGTGCCGGGGATGAAATTCAGCTCACCGATTCTATCGCCATGCTGATGGAAAAAGAGACCGTTGAAGCCTACCACATGAAAGGCGTGAGCCACGACTGCGGCAACAAGCTGGGCTATATGCAGGCGTTTGTTGAGTACGGTATTCGTCATAACACGCTGGGTGCAGACTTTAAAACCTGGCTTGAAGCCACCGTTGGCGCGAAGAAATAAGTTAATTCAACGCAGGATGGTAAGATGAAAGTTACCGTATTTGGTATTGGCTACGTTGGTTTAGTCCAGGCCGCTGTGCTCGCTGATGTTGGGCATGACGTCATGTGCATCGACGTAGACGCAAAGAAAGTGGAAAACCTGAAAAAAGGTGAAATCCCTATCTTTGAGCCAGGCCTTGCGCCGTTGGTGAAGAAAAATTATGAAGAAGGGCGCCTGCAGTTCAGCACCAATGCTGAAGAGGGCGTCAACCATGGCGAAATGCACTATATCGCCGTGGGGACTCCGCCGGATGAAGACGGTTCCGCTGACCTGAAATACGTGACTTCCGTTGCGCGTACCATTGCGCAGTACATGGATTCACATAAAGTCGTCATCGACAAGTCAACGGTACCCGTTGGCACGGCAGATAAAGTCCGTGCGGTGATGGAAGAAACCCTGAAATCTCGCGGTCTGGAGATTAACTTTGATGTGGTTTCTAACCCCGAGTTCCTGAAAGAAGGTGCCGCGGTTACCGACTGCATGCGCCCTGAGCGTATCGTCATCGGGACGGATAACGAAGAGGTTATTGACCTGCTTCGTGAGCTGTACGAGCCGTTCAACCGTAATCACGATCGCATGATTCTGATGGATATCCGCAGCGCCGAGCTGACTAAATACGCCGCTAACTGCATGCTGGCGACCAAAATCAGCTTCATGAACGAGATTGCTAACCTGGCCGAACGTCTCGGGGCTGACATCGAGAAAGTGCGAATGGGTATCGGGTCTGATTCCCGGATTGGCTACAGTTTCATCTATCCAGGCTGCGGCTACGGTGGCTCCTGCTTCCCGAAAGATGTTCAGGCGCTGATTCGCACCGCAGAGCAGATTGGCTACACGCCAAAAATTCTGCAGGCGGTCGAAGAGGTTAACTATGCTCAGAAGCAAAAACTGCCTGAATTCGTGACCCGCCACTTTGGCCAGGATCTGAAAGGCAAAACCTTTGCGCTTTGGGGACTGTCTTTCAAGCCTAATACAGACGATATGCGTGAAGCCTCCAGTCGGGTGCTGATTGAGGCACTGTGGAAACGAGGCGCAGAGATTCAGGCTTTCGATCCAGAAGCCATGGATGAAACTCAGCGTATTTACGGCCACCGCAGTGATTTAAGGCTGATGGGAACCAAAGAAGCGGCCCTGCAGGGCGCTGATGCGCTTGTGGTTTGTACCGAGTGGCAGAGCTTTAAGGCTCCGGATTTCGATCTGATGAAGAAATCCCTGAAGCAGCCGGTCATCTTCGATGGTCGTAATCTGTATGATCCAGAAAGACTGAATAAGCGTGGTTTTGTTTATTACGCAATCGGCCGCGGTGCTTCCATTAATATTGTTTAAATAACGCCCGTCTGTTGTTATTTATCGTGACCGGCACGACAGCGCACCAGAGAGCCTGTACGCTGCCGGTCACGTTCTCCTTCTTCGCACCACCCTAAGATTTTAAATCCCCGCTATTAGGCTCCTACAGGGCTTTTCAGCCGTGTTCCTGCAATATTCTGCCGTGCTCGACGGACAAAACCTTTATAGGGGTTAAGGTAAAGGGTTGTGTTCGTTATTTGAACATTAGGGTGCATCTGAAGCAGAAAGATAAGCGAGCGACTAAACGCTGATAACAATGGGCCGTGTAAATATGAGCGATAAAAGTGGCAGTAATATACTTCACGGCGCGTATGTGGGGCGAACCAGTCTCGGCGTCAGCGAGATAAATGCAACGTATGGGATACTCAATAATCTCTCGGCATGAGATCTTCAGGCAGGATTCCCCACTTTGTTCAGGCAAGGATTCAACTCTATGTAGTAACGCCACATTTTTAGTTGATAACGCTTATGGAGTATATCAACCGAGAAATGGATTACCTTAACGCCAGATAAATCTGCGTCAGGCTTAACCTGATGATTAGCGGGAGAAATTAACTGTACTAAAGGACAGGTATTGTATCTAAAGATATTAAATACGATTCATTAATAAAGAAACGTAAGCTGTTATAGGATTGTTTTACTAAAGTGGTTCATGCCGGGGGCATTAAAATGAAGTGCGTCACAAATAAAAAATCCCGCCGGAGCGGGATCTTAATAAGCAGCACTGAGGGGATTACAGCAGGAAGTCTTCCAGTTTCTTACCTTGCTCATCCATTGCTTTCTTGATAACTGCTGGCGTACGGCCCTGGCCAGTCCAGGTTTTAGTTTCGCCGTTTTCGTCGATGTACTGGTATTTAGCAGGACGCGCAGCGCGCTTCGCTTTACCTGCAGATTTAACAGCAGCAATGCTGTTCAGCAGTTCGTTAGGGTCGATGCCGTCAGCAATCAGCATTTCACGGTATTGCTGCAGTTTACGAGTGCGCTCTTCAACTTCAGCCGCCGCCGCGTTTTCTTCTTCACGACGTTCGTTAACGACAACTTCTAATTTCTCCAGCATCTCTTCCAGAGTTTCCAGGGTGCATTCTCTTGCCTGGGCACGAAGAGTACGGATGTTGTTCAGAATTTTAAGTGCTTCGCTCATTGTAGTAATCTCAAACTTATTATTGGGGGGTGACGTTTGAGCTAATAATAGAGCGTTATATTAGGTTCTGCAATAGCCGTGAATGTAAGTAATTCAAAATTTGCTGATATATAAGTGGCAGTTTAAATACTGTTAACTTAATTCCTGGCCGCTAAACCACGTGAAATGGCACTTCAAGACTCAATTTTTAGACAACAACCCTGCCATCAAAAGGGTTTGTCATGATGAGGGAAAGATAAAAATTTCGCATTAATCATCAAATATCAAGCGCGGGTATTTAGGCATAGGATGGATAGCGGTCGTTTACAATTTATAATAATTGAGCAGGTGAAGCATTTCATTAGAGGCGATATCCCGTCTGGATCGGCGATCCGTCATAGCCGTTTCATGTATCCGGCATACCGCTATTACTCAATGTATAAGCGTGATTTATTAATATATCGGATACAATTAACCTTGATGTTTAGCGAGGTAATCCGCCATCCACCGCACGTTACAGTGTGGTACAATCCGCCGAAACATAATTTACACTTTTGATTCAGGCAACGGGTGCAATGGCTCAACTCTATTTTTACTACTCAGCAATGAATGCGGGAAAATCGACGGCGCTACTTCAGTCATCCTGGAATTACCAGGAAAGAGGGATGCGTACGCTGGTCTACACCGCCGAAATTGATAATCGCTTTGGTGTGGGTAAGGTCAGTTCGCGTATTGGTCTGTCTTCCCCGGCCCGGCTTTATAATCCGACAACGGACCTGCTGGCCGACATCCGCGCCGAACAGAAATCTGCCCCGATACACTGCGTTCTGGTGGACGAGAGCCAATTTTTATCTAAAGAGCAGGTTTATGCTTTATCTGATGTTGTCGATGAGCTGGATATTCCTGTTTTATGCTACGGGCTGCGAACGGATTTTCGCGGGGAGTTATTCAGCGGAAGTCAGTACCTGTTGGCGCTGTCAGACAAATTGGTTGAGCTGAAAACGATTTGTTTCTGTGGCCGTAAAGCCAGTATGGTACTGCGTCTCGATCAGGAAGGTCGGCCTTATAATGAGGGTGAACAGGTGGTGATAGGCGGGAATGAGCGCTATGTTTCGGTCTGCCGTAAGCATTACAAAGAAGCCTTGCTTAAAGGCTCTCTACAGGCCATTCAGGGCAACTGATTCACCGACCATAACTTCCTGTAACGTTTCTACATTAAACATGCTGTGCAGGCCTGAGTGACGTATTCAGACATAAAAAAACCCGCCAAAAGGCGGGTTTTGCATTTTAAGGGCTACCGATTAAGCCGTTTTCTTGGCTTTTTTGTCAGCTTTTGCCGCTGGTGCCGCTTCTTTAGCCGCAGCACCTTCAACAAACGGACGGCCGTAGTAGGTATCCAGCAGAATCTGTTTCAGTTCAGAAATCAGCGGATAGCGTGGGTTAGCGCCGGTGCACTGGTCATCAAAGGCATCTTCGGACAGTTTATCCACGTGGGCCAGGAAGTCTGCTTCCTGCACGCCTGCTTCGCGGATGGACTTAGGAATACCCAGTTCAGCTTTGATTGATTCCAGCCATGCCAGCAGTTTCTCAATCTTAGCCGCGGTACGGTCGCCCGCTGCGGTCAGACCCAGGTGGTCGGCGATTTCAGCGTAGCGGCGACGAGCCTGTGGGCGGTCGTACTGGCTGAAAGCCGTCTGCTTGGTTGGGTTGTCGTTCGCGTTATAGCGAATAACGTTGGAGATAAGCAGGGCGTTCGCCAGACCGTGAGGAATGTGGAACTGAGAACCCAGTTTGTGAGCCATGGAGTGGCACACGCCCAGGAAGGCGTTAGCAAACGCGATACCGGCGATAGTCGCTGCGTTGTGAACACGTTCACGTGCAACCGGATTTTTAGACCCTTCATTATAGGAAGCTGGCAGGTTTTCTTTCAGCAGTTTGAGTGCCTGCAGAGCCTGGCCGTCAGAGAATTCGCTTGCCAGGACGGAAACGTAAGCTTCTAGCGCGTGGGTCACGGCATCCAGACCACCAAAGGCGCAGAGCGACTTAGGCATATCCATCACCAGGTTAGCATCAACAATTGCCATGTCCGGGGTCAGCGCGTAGTCAGCCAGCGGGTATTTCTGGCCGGTTGCATCGTCGGTAACAACCGCAAACGGTGTAACTTCAGAACCGGTACCGGACGTGGTAGTGACCGCAATCATCTTCGCTTTCACGCCCATTTTCGGGAACTTGTAGATACGTTTACGGATATCCATAAAGCGCAGCGCCAGTTCTTCGAAGTGGGTTTCTGGGTGTTCGTACATGACCCACATGATTTTGGCTGCATCCATTGGGGAGCCGCCGCCCAGCGCAATGATCACGTCTGGTTTGAAGGAGTTTGCCAGTTCAGCACCCTTGCGAACAACGGTTAGCGTAGGGTCAGCTTCAACTTCGAAGAAGACTTCGGTTTCTACGCCAGCGGCTTTCAGCACGGAGGTGATCTGATCGGCATAGCCATTATTGAACAGGAAACGGTCGGTCACAATCAGCGCACGTTTGTGGCCATCAGTAATCACTTCATCCAGCGCAATTGGCAGAGAGCCACGGCGGAAGTAGATAGATTTCGGAAGTTTATGCCACAGCATGTTCTCAGCTCGCTTAGCAACGGTTTTCTTGTTGATCAGGTGCTTAGGACCCACGTTTTCGGAGATGGAGTTACCGCCCCATGAACCACAACCCAGCGTCAGAGACGGCGCAAGTTTGAAGTTATACAGGTCACCGATACCCCCCTGAGAAGCCGGAGTGTTAATCAGGATACGTGCGGTCTTCATTTTATCGCCGAAGAACTTAACGCGCGCAGGCTGGTTGTCCTGGTCGGTATAAAGGCAAGAGGTATGGCCGATACCGCCCATCTCAACCAGTTTCTCCGCTTTTACTACCGCGTCTTCAAAGTTTTTAGCGCGATACATGGCAAGAGTAGGGGACAGTTTTTCATGAGCAAACGGCTCGGACTCATCGACTGCAGACACTTCACCGATCAGGATTTTGGTGTCTGCTGGTACGGTGAAGCCTGCAAGTTCTGCAATTTTGGCTGCCGGCTGGCCCACAATCGCGGCGTTAAGCGCGCCATTCTTCAGGATGATGTCCTGAACGGCTTTCAGCTCTTTGCCCTGCAGCAGGTAACCGCCGTGGCTGGCGAAACGTTCGCGAACGGCGTTGTATACAGAATCAACAACGATGACGGACTGTTCAGACGCACAGATAACGCCGTTGTCGAAGGTTTTTGACATCAAAATAGACGCGACAGCACGTTTAACGTCGGCAGTTTCGTCTACCACTACAGGTGTGTTACCTGCGCCTACGCCGATAGCCGGTTTACCGGAGCTGTAAGCCGCTTTAACCATGCCAGGGCCACCGGTCGCCAGAATCATGTTGATGTCCGGGTGGTGCATCAGGGCGTTAGACAGCTCGACGGAAGGTTGATCAATCCAGCCGATCAGATCTTTTGGTGCGCCCGCCGCGATTGCAGCCTGCAGAACAATGTCTGCTGCTTTGTTGGTTGCATCTTTAGCGCGTGGGTGCGGGGAGAAGATGATCGCGTTACGGGTTTTCAGGCTGATCAGCGATTTGAAAATGGCGGTTGAAGTTGGGTTAGTGGTTGGCACGATACCGCAGATGATACCGACAGGTTCGGCAATCGTGATGGTACCGAAGGTGTCGTCTTCAGACAGCACACCGCAGGTTTTCTCATCTTTATAAGCGTTATAGATATATTCAGAAGCGAAGTGGTTTTTAATCACTTTATCTTCGACGATACCCATACCGGATTCAGCGACGGCTAATTTAGCCAGGGGGATTCGAGCGTCGGCAGCGGCCAGGGCGGCAGCACGGAAAATCTTATCGACTTGCTCTTGAGTAAAGTTGGCATATTCACGCTGGGCTTTCTTTACGCGCTCTACGAGGGCGTTCAGTTCCGCGACATTAGTTACAGCCATAATGCTCTCCTGATAATGTTAAACTCTTTTAGTAAATAAGCTGCGCGAGTCGACAGTATAGTCAGCAGCCACCGAATGCGTGTTTAAGACAAAAAACTGTCATAAAAATGACCTGGATTCATGCGCTGATTTACTAAAAGAGCCTCATCTGAATAAGCCGTGTTAGTGGAGAAACCTGCTTTTCAGATGTGTCCAAGAGTACTCACTTCTGAGTAGGTTTTTCGTGATCTAAATCACAACTAATCGATGCTGACACCATTCAGCAGGCGCTATCCAGGTGATTGATAAATCTTTAAAAATTTAGTCACAGCAATGTCAAAACAAAGTATCACAAATTCAACATTCGGGTAACAGTTCGTCATGATGCTAAAATAAGTTGTTGCAGGCATCGATTAAGCAGGGAAATAGCGTAGCGGCAGGGGTGTTTTTCCATTACATTACGCCTGCTTTTGCTTTGTTCATTTGCGGAGTTTTGTGTGGCTCAATCCTTTTTCGACCTGCCAACCTATATTAAGTTTTTTATCGGGATGTTTGCTCTGGTCAACCCGGTAGGGATCATTCCCGTATTTATTAGTATGACCAGTTACCAGAGTGCCGCCGCAAGAAATAAAACCAACCTCACGGCCAACCTCTCGGTGGCGATTATTCTCTGGACCTCACTTTTTTTGGGTGACGGTATTCTGCAAGTTTTTGGTATTTCAATTGATTCATTCCGCATTGCCGGCGGCATTCTTGTGGTGACCATTGCTATGTCAATGATCAGCGGCAAGCTGGGTGAAGATAAACAGAATAAGCAAGAGAAATCGGAGAGCGCGATACGCGAAAGCGTGGGGGTTGTTCCCTTGGCATTGCCGTTGATGGCGGGGCCGGGTGCCATCAGTTCAACGATTGTCTGGGGAAGTCGCTATCACAGCTGGGGGCACCTGCTGGGATTCTCCCTGGCCATTGCGCTGTTTGCATTTTGCTGTTGGCTGCTGTTCCGCATTGCACCGTGGCTGGTGCGCATACTGGGGCAAACCGGGATCAACGTGATTACCCGTATTATGGGCCTGCTTCTGATGTCTCTGGGGATCGAATTTATTGTCACCGGGGTCAGGGCTATCTTCCCGGGCCTGACAAGTTAATTCCGCTGCCGCTTTCAAATGAAAAAGCAGAATCTCTATTCTGCTTTTTTTCTTTCCGTAGAAGAAAATTTTACCTGCCCGCTATCCTCATTATTGCAAAAGTAAATGCGAATCTTTCATAAGAAAATGCTTTGGAAAACCGTGTATTAGAGGTTGACGTTGTAACAAGCTGTACAGAAAAGTGGCGATCGAAATGATATTTAGCATCCGTTATGCAATCAGGCTTGCTGCGGGTTTATTGAGATGATATTAGTAATTCATGCCTTCCCGCAGAGGAATGTGCTAAAAAATAATCAATTGTTAATTTTTTGTGAGTGATGAAGCAGGCGATAAACCGACCTCCTCTCTAATGCAGTGATAGTATACTAACCCCATGATAATAAAGATTATGATTGGGTTTTTATAAACATCCTTCCTGCATGACGCTCCCCACAATCTCTCCATAAAAGAGAAATGGTTAACAAATTTGCAAATTGTATTGGCGGGTATCTGAAGCTTTTGATACTTTCCGGGCAAAACAATTCGCTGAAAAATGTTTCTTTTCTAGATGAGAATGATTTCGCAGCGTAATCATGTCCTGCGAACCACTAAATCATGGCCGTCGACCACGCAATCGGCGGTAGAAAGAATCGACGTAATGAGGTCGCCGATCGAGCGGCCCGAAAATAAAGTCGGTGATAGCGAAGTAGTAAGGAAAGCAGTATCCCGTACGGACGTTTAACGCTCCTGCGCTGTAAGGGACCCCTGAGGGGAAGAGGCCGACTTTCGGGTCGGTAATTATAATGAGTGGAGTACCAACACAATGACAAATATCACTAAAAAAAGCCTGATTGCAGCGGGCATTTTAACTGCGCTGATTGCTGGCAATGTCGCGATGGCGGCAGATGTTCCGGCGGGTGTGCAATTGGCAGAGAAACAAGATCTGGTTCGTAACAACGGCTCAGAACCTCAATCTCTTGATCCGCACAAAATCGAAGGCGTGCCAGAGTCCAATATCAGCCGTGACCTGTTCGAAGGTCTGCTGGTAAGCGATCTGCAGGGCCACCCGTCTCCGGGTGTCGCAGAGTCCTGGGACAATAAAGATTTTAAAGTCTGGACTTTCCACCTGCGTAAAGACGCGAAATGGTCCAACGGCGAACCTGTCACCGCGCAGGACTTTGTTTACAGCTGGCAGCGCCTGGCTGACCCGAAAACCGCCTCTCCTTATTCCAGCTACCTGCAATACGGTCACCTGACCAATATCGACGATATCATTGCCGGTAAAAAGCCGACCAGCGATCTGGGCGTGAAAGCCATCGATGACCACACTCTGGAAGTCACCCTGAGCGAGCCGGTGCCGTACTTCTACAAGCTGCTGGTTCACCCATCCGTTTCTCCGGTACCGAAAGCGACCGTTGAGAAATTCGGCGACAAGTGGACCCAGCCTGCCAACATCGTGACCAACGGTGCTTACAAATTAAAAGATTGGGTGGTGAACGAGCGTATCGTTCTGGTGCGTAACACCAACTACTGGAATAACGCGAAAACCGTGATTAACCAGGTGACCTACCTGCCAATCTCTTCTGAAGTAACAGACGTTAACCGCTACCGCAGCGGTGAAATCGACATGACGTATAACAACCTGCCGATTGAGCTGTTCCAGAAACTGAAAAAAGAAATTCCAACTGAAGTTCACGCCGATCCGTACCTGTGTACTTATTACTACGAGATCAACAACCAGAAAGCACCATTTACCGATCCTCGCGTTCGTGCGGCGCTGAAACTGGGCCTGGATCGCGACATCATCGTGAACAAAGTGAAAAACCAGGGCGATCTGCCGGCTTATGGTTATACCCCGCCGTATACCGATGGCGCGAAACTGACCCCGCCAGAGTGGTTCACCTGGTCTCAGGACAAGCGTAACGAAGAAGCCAAAAAACTGCTGGCTGAAGCAGGTTACACCAAAGACAAGCCGCTGACCTTCAACCTGCTGTACAACACCTCCGATCTGCACAAGAAGCTGGCTATCGCCGTGGCGTCTATCTGGCAGAAAAACCTGGGCGTGAACGTCAAGCTGGAGAACCAGGAGTGGAAAACCTTCCTGGATACCCGTCATCAGGGGACCTTCGACGTGGCGCGTGCGGGCTGGTGTGCGGACTATAACGAACCGACTTCCTTCCTGAACACCATGCTGTCCGACAGCTCTAACAACACCGCGCACTATAAGAGCCCGGCGTTCGACAAGATTATTGCCGACACCCTGAAAGTGACCGACGAAGCCCAGCGTACCGCGCTGTATGAGAAAGCTGAGCAGCAGCTTGATAAAGACTCAGCCATCGTCCCGGTTTACTACTACGTTAACGCCCGTCTGGTTAAGCCGTGGGTGGGTGGTTACACCGGTAAAGACCCGATGGATAATGTCTACGTAAGAGACTTGTACATTATCAAACATTAATGGCAATTCGTGGGGCAGGACCCACTGGTTTCGGCCGGTGGATAGATTCTGCCCCATCGTGTCTTATTTACATCGCACTGCAAAGGCACAGGCCAGAAGGTACGGGCAATGTTGAAATTTATTCTACGTCGTTGTCTGGAAGCAATTCCGACACTCTTTATTCTTATCACTATTTCCTTCTTTATGATGCGTCTCGCACCGGGGAGTCCTTTTACCGGCGAACGTACGCTGCCGCCAGAAGTCATGGCGAACATCGAAGCGAAGTATCACCTTAACGATCCGATCACCACGCAGTATTTCAGCTATTTAAAACAGCTGGCGCATGGGGATTTTGGGCCGTCGTTTAAATACAAAGACTATTCGGTCAATGACCTGGTGGCCTCCAGCTTCCCGGTATCCGCAAAATTAGGTGCAGCGGCTTTCATCTTTGCCATTGTGCTGGGTGTGACGGCGGGCGTGGTTGCGGCGCTGAATCAAAACACCAAATGGGATTACACGGTAATGGGCTTTGCCATGACGGGGGTGGTTATCCCCAGCTTCGTGGTGGCGCCGTTGCTGGTACTGATCTTCGCTATCACCCTTAAATGGCTGCCCGGTGGCGGCTGGAACGGGGGGGCGCCGAAGTACATGATACTGCCGATGATAGCCCTGTCTTTGGCGTACATCGCGAGCATCGCGCGTATTACCCGCGGCTCAATGATTGAAGTCCTGCACTCTAACTTTATCCGCACCGCACGTGCCAAAGGCCTGCCGATGCGTCGTATCGTGCTGCGCCATGCCCTGAAGCCTGCGCTGCTGCCGGTCCTGTCATACCTCGGACCAGCGTTTGTGGGCATCATCACGGGCTCCATGGTGATTGAAACAATTTATGGCCTGCCGGGCATCGGTCAGCTGTTTGTTAACGGGGCGCTGAACCGTGACTACTCACTGGTTCTCAGCCTGACCATTTTGGTCGGCGCGCTGACGATTCTGTTCAACGCGGTAGTTGACGTGCTGTATGCCGTTATCGACCCGAAAATCCGTTACTAAGCTGGAGTGGCCATAATGTTGACTAAGAAAAACAGCGAGGCGCTGGAAAACTTCAGTGAAAAACTGGAAGTTGAAGGTCGCAGCCTGTGGCAGGATGCGCGTCGCCGTTTTATCCATAACCGCGCGGCGATCACCAGCCTGTTTGTCCTGGCTCTGATTGCGCTGTTCGTGGCTTTTGCGCCAGTTCTGTCGCAGTTTACCTACTTTGATACCGACTGGGGCATGATGTCGGCGGCCCCTGATATGGCATCCGGTCACTATTTCGGGACCGATTCGTCAGGTCGCGATCTGCTGGTGCGTGTTGCCATTGGGGGACGTATCTCCCTTATGGTAGGTATTTCTGCTGCGCTGGTGGCGGTTATTGTCGGGACGCTGTACGGCTGCCTGGCCGGCTATCTCGGCGGCAAAATCGACTCCGTGATGATGCGTTTGCTGGAGATCCTGAACTCCTTCCCGTTCATGTTCTTCGTGATCCTGCTGGTGACCTTCTTCGGGCAAAACATCCTGCTGATCTTCGTGGCTATCGGCATGGTGTCCTGGCTGGACATGGCGCGTATCGTGCGCGGCCAGACCCTGAGCCTGAAACGCAAAGAGTTCATCGAAGCGGCACACGTAGGCGGTGTTTCGACCATTAACATCGTTCTGCGCCATATAGTGCCGAACGTGTTGGGCGTGGTGGTGGTTTACGCCTCACTGCTGGTACCTAGCATGATCCTGTTCGAATCTTTCCTGAGTTTCCTGGGCCTAGGCACGCAGGAGCCTCTGAGCAGCTGGGGAGCGCTGTTAAGCGACGGTGCAAACTCCATGGAGGTATCACCGTGGCTTCTGCTGTTCCCGGCAGGCTTCCTGGTGGTTACGCTGTTCTGTTTTAACTTTATCGGCGATGGCCTGCGTGATGCCCTCGACCCGAAAGATCGTTAAGGAGTCCCTCCATGAGTACTATTGAAACCTCTCCGGTGGCCGCTCCACTGAACAAATCTGAGGTCCTGCTGGACGTTAAAGACCTGCGTGTGACCTTTGGCACACCCGACGGCGACGTCACGGCAGTAAACGACCTCAACTTTAGCCTGCGTGCCGGTGAAACCCTTGGCATTGTCGGTGAGTCCGGCTCGGGCAAATCCCAAACGGCCTTCGCGCTGATGGGCCTGCTGGCGGCCAATGGTCGTATCGGCGGCTCTGCAAAATTCAACGGCAAAGAGATCCTGAACCTGCCGGAGTCGCAGCTTAACCGCCTGCGCGCCGAGCAAATCTCGATGATTTTCCAGGATCCGATGACCTCGCTGAACCCGTACATGCGTGTGGGCGATCAGCTGATGGAAGTGCTGATGCTGCACAAAAAACTCGGTAAGGCGGAAGCGTTTGAAGAGTCTGTGCGGATGCTGGATGCGGTAAAAATGCCTGAAGCGCGGAAGCGTATGCGCATGTTCCCGCACGAGTTCTCCGGCGGGATGCGCCAGCGCGTGATGATTGCCATGGCGCTGCTGTGTCGGCCAAAACTGCTGATTGCTGACGAACCGACTACCGCACTGGACGTTACCGTTCAGGCGCAGATCATGACGCTGCTGAACGAGCTGAAGCGTGAGTTCAACACGGCGATCATCATGATCACCCACGACCTGGGCGTTGTGGCCGGGATCTGCGACAAAGTGCTGGTGATGTACGCCGGGCGTACGATGGAATACGGCAACGCGCGCGACGTCTTCTACAAGCCGGTACACCCTTACTCCATTGGCCTGTTGAACGCGGTGCCGCGTCTGGATGCGGAAGGTGAATCTCTGCTGACCATTCCAGGCAACCCGCCGAACCTGCTGCGCCTGCCGCAGGAGTGCCCGTTCCAGCCTCGCTGCCAGTTTGCGATGGAAGCGTGTAATAGTGCTCCGCCACTGGAGCAGTTTGGTGATGGCCGCCTGCGTGCCTGCTTTAGACCGGTGGAGGAATTAGCATGAGCACCGTTGCAGAAGAGAGAAAAGTTCTGTTAGAAATCGCTGACCTGAAGGTGCATTTTGACATCAAAGATGGCAAACAGTGGTTCTGGCAGCCTTCCAAAACCCTGAAAGCCGTGGATGGCGTGACGCTGCGCCTGTACGAAGGGGAAACCCTCGGCGTGGTGGGCGAGTCCGGCTGCGGTAAATCGACCTTTGCCCGCGCCATCATTGGCCTGGTGAAAGCGACCGATGGCCGAGTAGCGTGGCTGGGGAAAGATCTTCTGGGCATGAAACAGGAAGAGTGGCGCGATGTGCGCAGCGATATTCAGATGATTTTCCAGGATCCTCTGGCATCGCTGAACCCGCGTATGAACATCGGCGATATCATCGCCGAGCCGCTGCTGACCTATCATCCAAAAATGCCTAAGCAGGAAGTTCGCGACCGCGTGAAGGCGATGATGATGAAGGTCGGCCTGCTGCCAAACCTGGTCAACCGCTACCCGCATGAGTTCTCCGGCGGCCAGTGCCAGCGTATCGGTATCGCACGCGCGCTGATTCTTGAGCCAAAACTCATCATCTGTGATGAGCCGGTCTCCGCGCTGGACGTGTCCATTCAGGCGCAGGTGGTTAACCTGCTACAGAAACTGCAGCGCGAAATGGGGCTGTCGTTAATCTTCATCGCCCACGATCTCGCGGTGGTGAAGCACATCTCCGATCGCGTGCTGGTCATGTATCTGGGCCATGCAGTGGAGCTGGGCACCTACGATGAGGTGTACCACAATCCTCTGCACCCTTATACCAAAGCGCTGATGTCGGCGGTGCCGATCCCCGATCCGGATCTGGAGAAGAACAAAACTATCCAGCTGCTGGAAGGGGAGCTGCCGTCGCCCATCAATCCGCCATCAGGCTGCGTGTTCCGCACCCGCTGCCCGATTGCCGGCCCGGAATGCGCCAAAACGCGTCCGGTGCTGGAAGGCAGTTTCCGCCATGCGGTTTCCTGTCTGAAGGTTGACCCGCTATAATCTCGCCTGGGGCCAGCACCGCGCTGGCCCTTTCTTTTTGCGAGGATCACCGTGCCAGGCAACATTTCATCACTTCGTGCGCTGCTTTACCGCTTTCTGTTCGATCAAAATACCCGCTCAGGGCGCCGGTTCGAGGCGTTTTGCGGCCTGCTGGCGCTGCTCAGCGTGGCCGTTGTTTTTACCGAATCCAGCGTCGGGAGCGATCCCCGGCTAACCTACGGCGAATGGCAGCTGTTTATCTGGCTGGAAATCATCTTCACGCTGCTGTTCACCTGTGAATATCTGCTGCGAGTGCTAACGTGGCCGCAGCCCATCCGCTACGTGTTTAGCTTCTGGGGCATTATTGACCTGGCGACCATGCTGCCGCTGTATGTCCTGTGGCTTTGGCCTGAGTTTGCTATTCACTACTATTTTGCCTGGCGGGCAATGCGCGCCATTCGCGTGCTGCGTATCCTCAAACTTCTGCGCTACATGCCCGCGCTTAAAAGTCTGTGGCGCAGCCTGATTAACGCCAGCAATCAGCTGATCCTGTTCTATTCGTTTATTGCCATCGTAATGGTCGCGGCGGGAGCGCTGATGTACGGCATAGAAGGGAAGGCCAACGGCTTTACCAGCCTTGGCGTAGCGGTTTACTGGGCGGTTGTAACTGTCACCACTGTCGGCTATGGCGACATTGTGCCGCATACTGCGCTGGGGCGTTTCGTGGCCTCGCTGCTGATCCTGATTGGTTATTCGGTGATAGCCATCCCCACCGGGATTTTAACGGCGCAAATGTCGCAGGATATGCAAAGAAGGCGGTCAGTAAGGGAATGTACGCGCTGTCATCAGCAGGATCATGCCAGCAACGCGCATTACTGCAAAACCTGCGGGGAGCATCTCCCGCCCAATGAGAAGTAGTCACAGCGCGGCCTGAGGGCCGCGCAGGGAGGATTACTCACGCCACAGGATGTGGCACAGCTTGTGGTCTTTCTCGCGGCACAGCAGGACGCGAGCGAAGATATCGTTCAGCTCGCCGCCGTCGGTATCCGCCAGCCCGATAACGACTTCTGCAAAGAAGTCAGGGTTCAGGTCGAAATCGACGTGCTCCTGCCAGTCTTCGGCCGGGTCAAACAGCTCCGCACCGCCGCGCTCCTCGAACTGCAGATTGAAAAGAATAATGTCAGCAGGATCGAGATTATCGCCCGCCAGCTCGAGAAAAATATCGTACGCCTGTTCTAAAGTCTCGTCTTCGGTCAGGCGGTTATTCAGATCCATTTCCATCTCTACATCCACTTATCGAGTGCTGATGCGCCACGTTTTACAGCAACGGACTAAAGAAGTAAAACAGTCGCTCGGTCATTCGCTGCCAGAGCGGGCGTTTTAACCATAAATGCGCGTCCAGCAGCCGCGAGCGTGAGATATAGTCGTCCTGCACCGCAGCTAAATCACCGGCAAAACCTTCATCATCGATGACCAGCGTAATCTCAAAATTCAGCCACAGGCTGCGCATGTCCAGGTTAACCGTGCCGACCAGGCTGAGTTGCCCATCGACCAGCACGCTTTTGGTGTGCAGCAGCCCGCCTTCAAACTGGTAAATTTTCACGCCAGCGGCAAGCAGTTCAGTGAAGAACGCGCGGCTTGCCCAGCCCACCAGTAAAGAATCGTTTTTACGCGGCACGATGATACTCACGTCCACGCCGCGCTGCGCTGCCGTGCAAATGGCGTGGAGCAAATCATCGCTCGGTACGAAGTAGGGGGTCGTCATGATCAGGTATTCACGTGCGGCATAAACGGAGGTCAGCAACGCCTGATGAATCAGATCTTCCGGGAACCCTGGCCCTGAAGCGATAGTATGAATGGTGTGGCCGCTGGCCTCTTCGAACGGCATGATATTCTCATCCGGCGGCGGCGGAAGAATACGTTTCCCGGTCTCTATCTCCCAGTCGCAGGAGTATACGATGCCCATTGCGGTGGCGACCGGGCCTTCCATACGCGCCATCAAATCGACCCACTGACCCACATTCGCATCCTGCTTGAAGAAACGGGGGTCAACCATGTTCATGCTACCGGTATAGGCAATATAGTTATCGATCATCACCATCTTACGGTGCTGGCGCAGGTCCATTCGACGCAGGAAAACACGCATCAGGTTAACCTTCAGTGCTTCGACTACTTCGATGCCCGCGTTACGCATCATATTGGCCCACGGGCTGCGGAAGAAGGCGACGCTACCCGCGGAGTCGAGCATCAAACGGCAATGAATGCCGCGTCGCGCTGCCGCCATCAATGATTCTGCCACCTGGTCGGCCATGCCGCCGGGTTGCCAGATATAAAACACCATCTCGATGTTATGGCGTGCCAGTTGGATATCGCGGATCAGCGCCTGCATGGTGTCATCCGAACTGGTTAGCAGCTGGAGCTGATTGCCCTTCACGCCGGCAATCCCCTGGCGGCGCTCGCAAAGCTGGAACAGCGAGCTGGCAACCTCGCTGGTTTCTGAGGCAAAAATATGCTTACAGTTTTTCAGCTCTTTAAGCCACTTAGCGGTAGAAGGCCACATGGCGCGCGCGCGCTCTGCCCGGCGTTTACCGAGATGCAGTTCTCCCACGGAGAGATAGGCAATAATCCCGACCAGCGGCAGAATATAGATGATCAATAGCCAGGCCATTGCCGAAGGGACGGCGCGGCGTTTCATCAATATACGCAGCGTAACGCCGGCGATAAGCAGCCAGTAGCCGAGAATGACCAGCCAGCTCACCACGGTATAGAAGGTTGTCATGCCTTAAAAATCCTTTTGAAACCGAAGAGTTGAGAGTGTACGCAGAACTTTCACTGCTTAACACTAAAAGTATACGCAAAACGGATGGTTTGCCCGGCAGAAGGTTCTATAATGGCGCGTCTTTTTTAGGAAATTGAGTCGTAGACATGAGACGTAGCAGAACGGAAGTTGGGCGTTGGCGTATGCAGCGTCAAACGCAGAAGCGCAGGGCGCGTTGGCTGGAAAGCCAGTCACGGCGCAATATGCGCATTCATGCTATTCGTAAGTGCCTGGTTAACCAGCAGCGTAATTCATTGCTGTTTGCCATCCACGATCGCTGGGCATAAGATCCGGGCACCGCGTGCGGTGCCCATTAAATCCATTAGGAAATAAACCTTCCCTTTACCCTGAATTTATATTTCCAAAGGGCGGAAGTTTGTTTTTAAAATGATCGCGATCATCATTTTAATTAAAATGGACGGCATAATTCACGGAATTTTCTTACCTTGACAGGGTGCCGCAATAAGTGATTAGCGATTTAATTAAAAAGGATTTTTCTTATACCAGGAGAATAAATTTTCTGTTTGTCATTATTCTTGCCGTGCTGGTGATGTTTAGCTCGGTGCTGGCCTGGATAAACTATAATCATCAAAAAAACACGTTGGATGATGAAAACGAAGGTTTTGTTCATAATATTGCGATGTTCTATATCGAGCAGCTGCTGAAAACTTTAGAGAATGCATTGTGGCAAAGCGCTACCCTATTAAATAATAAAAACGTTGATACTCTGGTTAATGCTGAAAATGAAGTTTTGGAGAAACAGCTCACAACATCTATTGCGGTGTTGCCAGCTGTTTCAGGTTATATCATTGCCACACGTGATGGAAAGTATAATAGCATACCAAATTCCTATGTTGATAATCGTCTGGACCTGTCAGGACGAAACTGGTACGAAAGCCTCAGCGTAAAAAGTTCTTTTGTGAACTATTCGAATATTTATGCTAATACAGTTGATAAATCACCGGTAGTGACCATTGCCAAACTGCTGCACGACGATAAAGGCGAGCGGTACGGGATGTTCGCCATGGATCTGAATTTGATCAATATGAGCTATCCGCTACGACAGTTGGAGAGTCCGAATCCAGGGCACTTCTCGATTGTTGACCGTCAGGGAAGAGCGGTGCTTGACGCAGACAGCGATGCCATCGGCACGGAGGTTGTCTCGCCGGCGGTGGTGCAATGTATGACAAATGGCCTGGGTTCATTTCACGATAAAGCAAGTCACAGGCAGTATTACTACTACTCCTTTTCAAACCCGGACTGGTTTGTTGTTTATGCTGTAAAAGACAGAATCATTGATGATGCCGTTTTATATTATATCTGGATCATTTTGGGCGGATTCGTTTTTTGCCTGACAATTTATCTATTATTATGGTTCTTTATGCATCAATCGATAAAGTCGATGGTGATTGATATTATTTCGATGATGCGTTTTGGCCGTCTGGATATGAAAGGCGGCGTCGATAAACAAATTATGCATGAAATAAACGCAAGCAGTCAGCAAATAAAAAGTGCAAAAAATGCTTCGCTAACGGATGGTCTCACAGGGTTGCTTAATCGCCGTAGCTTTGATAATGACATTAATTACCTATTAGCCCGGGAAGCACCTTTTAGTCTTGGCATCATTGATATTGATAACTTTAAAAAAATAAACGATGACTACGGGCATCTGGTCGGTGACACGGTGCTAAAGGTCATTGCCGATATGGGCATGGGTTTACTGGACGATCGCGCCAAGCTTTATCGCTACGGTGGAGAGGAAATTGCCTTTATTTATTTTTCCGACAATCAGGTTAAAGCTATGGAAATTATGGAAGGCTGGCGTAAAGCGGTCGAAAGTAAACTCTGGCGTGAACAAGGATTAGTCGTCACCTTTAGCGGCGGTGTTTGCCCATGGCGAGGTGAGGATTATGAAGCGCTGATTGAGAAAGCCGACAGGTTGCTCTACAAGGCGAAATCCAGCGGAAAAAATAAAGTCGTGATCTTGACCAGCTAAGGAAGCCTGCCAAAAGGAGTAGTTACATGGAGAAAAGCGCTGAGTTTATCGTTAATCGGGTGATGAAGAATAACTTCGGCATGGCTTTTGAGTCGTTACTGCAGCCGATTTTCGACACATCAGGTTTTACCTGTGTCGGCGCCGAGATGCTCATTCGAGGCGTGCATCGGCGGGCACTCGTCTCCCCAGACGTGTTTATTAATCGGCTGGAAGAAAACGGAGGGATTGTGTCGCTGGGCGAACATGTTATCTCCTCGGCATTTAGCTATATGACGGACGTCATCGTGCCGCATAACGGGAGTTATTTATTGCACCTCAATCTTTCGCCAGTTCAATTGAATGATGCTGGTTTTGCCGATCGGATAGTCGAGCTGGTGGCTCAGCGTCCTGTGCCAGTGCAACGCATTGTCTTTGAGATAACCGACAACAACATTCTGCTAGATGATACCGGGCGCGAAAACGCCACTCGCCTTCGTGACGCCGGTTTTTTACTGGCGTGGGATGATATTCACAGCGTTGAACAGCTTCAAAGCAGACTGGCTCAGGTAGAAACAGACTTCGTAAAGCTCGACCGTGCCTGCTTTAGGGCCACATCCGGCGAAGAAACGCTCAATATTATACGCGGTGCTCAGGAGAAAGAGGTGGATGTTATTGCGGAAGGGGTAGAAACCTTTTCGCAGATGCAAGTGCTGTTCAATAGCAATGTCAGGCTGGCGCAAGGTTATCTTTTCTCACGGCCCCTGAACCAGGACAGTTTTCGCCAGAAGCATTTACAGCTGACAGAGTAACACGCTAATGAGCCTGCAGCCTGCAGGCTCGTCTGAAGGCAAATCAGAATACTTTCTTGTACGGTTTTACTTCAACTTTAGCGTACACGCCTGCGGCGATATACGGGTCTGCATCAGCCCAGGCTTTCGCTTCTTCCAGAGACGCAAACTCGGCAATCACCGTGGAACCGGTAAAGCCGGCGCTGCCAGGATCGTTGCTGTCAACCGCCGGCATCGGGCCTGCGGTCAGCAGACGACCTTCGTCACGCAGCACCTGAAGGCGAGCCAGGTGGGCAGGGCGAACGGACAGGCGCTTTTCCAGTGAATCGGCAATATCTTGGGCATAAATGACGTACAGCACGGGCACACTTCCTTCTTGATGTTGGGTTGTAAACCACGGTAAGTGAACCTCGGGCAGACTGCAATTGAAAGATAAACAGGATGTTAAATCCTTGAGAAAATAGCGGGAAACTCGCGCAGACAGCAGGAAAAAGTGCACCTTTGGGCAATGCGTTGTTGAATATGATTGTTATTTGCATTTAAAATTGTCGTCTCTTGAAAGACACTGAAACCATTATGACGTCAATGACCCTGGAATTACCTCGCCGCTTTCCGTGGCCGACTCTTCTCTCCGTCGGGATTCATGGTGCCGTTGTGGCCGGGTTGCTCTACACCTCGGTACATCAGGTTATTGAGTCCCCAGCACCTTCGCAGCCGATCAGCGTCACGATGGTTGCGCCTGCTGATCTTGAGCCTCCTCAGCCTCAGGTTGTTCAGCCTCCGCCACAGCCGGTCGCGGAACCCGAACCGGAGCCAGAGCCGATACCCGAGCCGCCGAAAGAGGCGCCCGTTGTTATTCACAAGCCTGAGCCTAAGCCAAAACCGAAGCCTAAACCGGTGAAAAAGGTTGAGCAGCCGAAGCGAGACGTTAAGCCGGTTGAGCCTCGTCAGACTTCTCCGTTTGAAAACAATGCGCCCGTGCAGCCTGCGCCAACGGCAGCGGCGAAACCAGCTCCTGCATCGCCTGCACCATCGGTGAACACCGGGCCGCGAGCGATCAGCCGCGACAGGCCGCAGTACCCAACGCGAGCTTTTGCATTGCGTATGGACGGCAACGTTCGCGTGAAGTTTGATGTCGATGACGATGGCCGGGTGAATAACGTTGAGATCCTCTCCGCCCAGCCTGCAAACATGTTTGAACGTGAAGTTAAGCAGGCGATGAAGAAGTGGCGCTATGAGAGCGGGAAGCCAGGGCAGGGCATTACCGTCAACATCAAATTCCGCATTAGCGGCGGCGCAAGCATGGATTAATAATCATCACCCACCTTTTAAAAAAGCCACGTATGAGAATACGTGGCTTTTTTATTTCGTGACCTGTTTTGCCTAATGTTGCAGGACAATCATTGTTTAAATATTCATCAGTTAAACGATTCCAGAAAAATAATAAATGAGTTATTTCATTCCTTATCCTAAATTCAATAATCAAACTTAAGGTAAATTAACTACTAATATTAATAGGGTGTTTATTTAAGACTTTTCTTATTTATTGCTGCGCTGGCATACTAAAAGGAAATGACAAAAATAGACTCTTCCTTTATGCGACATTATTATAAGGCCGCCTTTTTGTGCGTGCTTTTTTACTCCGACTTAAACTATGCTGCGCCGCTGACGCCTGCCGACCGGGACACTATTCTCCAGCAGCAGCAGGATTTGCTGTTGCAGAACAGGCAGCAGCGAGAGGAGATCCAGCGTAGCCTCCAGCCCCGACTGGCAAGCCCTGTGGCCCAACCTGACCTGGGACCCTGCTTCACCATTCGCCATATTGATATTGAAAATGCCACGCTGCTTTCCGACCCGGCCCGGAATCGCCTAATTACGCCCTATATTGATCGTTGCCTCGGCATGGCGAAGATCAATCAGCTAACCCGGGATATATCTGACTGGTATATTAGCCGCGGATATATCACCAGCCGGGCATTTTTGACCGAGCAGGATCTTTCTGGGGGAACGCTGCATATTGCCGTGCTGGAGGGCAGGCTGCAGGCTATTCGTATTGAAGGGGCTCCTTCACGCCAGCTAAAAATGGCGTTTCCGGGACTGGAAGGGAAAATACTTAACCTGCGCGATATTGAGCAGGGGATGGAGCAAATAAACCGGTTACGCACCACGCCGGTACAAATTGAAATATTACCGGGCGAGAAGGCCGGGGAATCGATTGTCAATCTCACGGCCACGCCTGAATTTCCATTTTCCGCAGCAGTCGGGTTTGATAACAGCGGGCAAAAAAGCACCGGCACCGGGCAGATCACCGCCTCGCTGACCGCCAATAATCCGCTTGGGCTGGCTGATAAATGGTTTATCAGCGGCGGGCACAGCAGCAGGGAACGATCGGCGGCAGCTATATCCTGAATAACGGCATGCTGCAGGGGGGCAATTTAACCGTTAACCCAGGGCAACTGGATAACAACGGCACCGTGTACGCCACACAGAGCCTGGGCATCACGGCCAGCCAGGTTAACAGCGCTGCCGGGGCGCGGCTGCTTAGCCAGGGCAACATGGGGATCAACGCCGGGAATACCAGCCTGCAGGGGCAGGTGGCGGCGCTGGGCAACCTGTCGCTTAACAGTCAGGGCAGCTACAACCAGCTGACCACGCTGGCGGCTGGCAATACGCTGGCGGTCAGCAGTCAGGGCGATATTAACGTCAATGGCCTGCTGCAGGGCCAAGGCGTGCAGCTCTCTGCCGCAGGCACGTTGAATAATAACGGGCAGGTCCGGGCGGGCTACGGCGAAAGCCACCTCAATGCCGGGCAGCTGAATCTGAACGGCGCAGGTAGCGTGCAGGCGGGTGGGACGCTGCGCCTGACCAGCCAGAACGGCATCAACAACGCGGGCTTCGTCGGCACCGCCGGTGATTTAATTGCCAGCGCGGGCGGGACGCTGCTCAACAGCGCCCTGCTGTATGCGGGCAATAACATGAGTCTGTTTGCCAACAGCATTCGCAACTATCGCGGCGATATTCTGGCGGGCAACAGCCTGTGGATGCAGCGTGATGCGGCGGGCAATGCCAACGCCGAAGTGATGAACACCTCCGGAAGTATTGAAACGCAGAATGGTGATATTTCTATTCGCACCTTGCATTTATTGAATACCCGCAATGGCCTTAGTATTCAGCAAACTACAACAAATAATTCGACTGTGGCGGGTATTGGGAGTGCTTCCATTTTTGTTAAACCAGAGCAATTACCTGGCGGCGCAATGGGGTATTTTACCACTGATGAGGTTGTTCAAGTTGGTTCATGTAATGGCCACGGGGCGTGTAATTACGTGCACCACACATATTACCATTATGCCCCCTTCAAAGATTTTGCTACGCAAAAATTCGCAGTTTCACAAACAAATATAACTGTTGCTACAAATGGTGGAAGCGGCAGGATTGCTGCTGCGGGTAGCATTAACGGTAGTATTGATAATCTCGAAAACCAGGCGAGTAATATTCTTGCGGGTAGCAATATTATATTCACCGGAACACAGTTAAATAACCAAAGCTGGCAGGCAGGCACAAACTACGACTTTTTAGTTTACCAATACGCCGATCCTGGTACGCGTAAGCCTCGATTTGCGAATATTAAAGAGGCTCCGCTTGGCGCCGAAATAAAGGGTAATGGTGCGCAATTTAACCTCACTGGGCATGATACTCAGTATGAGCCGGGTGAAATTTATCGTTCGGTCATTCAGGCCGGAGGCGCAGTCGTCGCCAACTTTAGCAACAATATCAGCAATACCTCTGTCTCAGCCAATACCCCCGGCTATACCCCAGGACTAAGTGCTCCGGGGCTTAATTTAGCCGGTGGTCCTGGTGTAACTGGCGGCGCGCAGGCCACCGATCTAAAGACGGGCACCAATAATACTGTGACCGCACCGCAGGCAACGATCAATTTGTCTGGAACCGGGATTGGTAACATCGAAAACCCAATCGGAAGCGGCGGATTAGCCGCCGTGAATAGTCGGCCGCAGAATGGCGCGGACTATGGTCAGGCCGGCGGTAAGATCGCCGATGTCAACCTAGGCCAGCAGGGCGGGCCTGATATTGATTTAGCGGGCAACGCGACGGGACTGGCGGATTCGAAGGCGAATGGTGGCAATCTAACGCCTGTAAACGGTGAGACCGTTGAGCTGACCAAACAGCAATCGGGCGAGCCCTCTCGTCATAAAAATGATGATATTGCCGCCGCTGCCGCTCAGGTGATAGCGCAATCCAGCGGGGGGAAAACACCGCCTCCGCCGGGCTATGATTATCGCCCCATTGAACTGACGAACATCTCGGATATTACCTCGAAGCTGACGGCCAGCGGGTCGCCAGTTAAGCTCAGCGATTATCCGCTGCCTGCCAGCGATAACGGCTATTTTGTTACGAATAAAGATCCCAAAAGCCCGTATCTGATCGTCACCAATCCCAAGCTGGATAGTCTTGGACAGCTGGACAACAGCCTGTTTAACGATATCTATAAGCTTGCCGGGATGGCCGGACCAACCGCACCGCAGGAAACGCGCGCCACTTATACCGATACCAATAAATTCCTGGGCTCGGATTATTTCCTGGCTCGACTGAACCTGCGCCCGGACTATGACTACCGCTTCCTCGGGGATGCGGCTTTTGATACCCGCTATGTCAGTAATCAGATCCTGAATCAGACCGGCAACCGCTACGTGAACGGCGTCGGCTCTGATCTGGAGCAGATGCAGTACCTGATTGACCATGCCGCTCAGGCTCGTGACAAACTGGGTCTTAAACTGGGCGTCAGCCTGTCTGCCGATCAGGTCGCGGCCCTGGACTCCAGCATCCTGTGGTGGGAAAACGCGGTAATCGACGGGCAAAACGTCCTCGTGCCTAAACTGTATATCTCGCCGAAGGATGTTGCGGTGAATAACGGCAGCGTCATCGCCGGGAATCAGACGATCCTTAACGCCGGGAATATCACCAACGACGGCAGTACATTGCAGGGCAAAGCGCTGCTGAGCGCCAGCAGCCAGAACGCCATCAGCAATATTAACGGCGGGGCCATTAACTCGGGCGGCAGCCTGCAGCTCAGCGCCCTGGGCGATATCAACAACATAGGCTCCACCATTGCCGGGCAGAAAGTGAGCCTCGAGAGCGTGGGCGGCAGCATTATTAACCAGACGCTGACCAGCCAATGGAATGCCTCCGGCAAAACCGGCGGCTGGAATGGGATGGATGTAGCCTTCACTCAAACTGACCTGGGCCCACTGGCATCGATTACCGCCGCCGACGGCCTGAGCCTCAGCGCGGGTAAAGATATCCTCAATACCGGCGCCAATCTCAGCGCAGGTGGCGACATGCTGCTCAAGGCGCTGGATAACATTTCCCTTACGGGCAACCAGCTTGTGGAGCGCGACCAGCGTGGCCGCAACATCAATGAATCCATCACCAGCCAGGGCAGTAACGTCAACAGTGGGGGGAACTTGAGCCTGCAGGCCGGGCGCGATCTGACCGTCACCGGCAGCAACCTCAATGCCGGGGGCAGCGCCGCGCTATGGGCAGGGAACGACCTGACGCTGGATGTGGCGAAGAACAGCCGCCATAGCCAGACCAGCAATATGGACATCCTTGATACCAGCAATACCCGCACGACCATTAGCGCCGGGAAGGATCTCTCCCTGGCGGCAGGGCGAGACTTGAGCAGCATTGGCGCGGCACTGGCAGCAGAAGATAACGTCGGCTTACAGGCCGGCAGGGACGTTAACTTAGATGCGGCGGAATCTACTCACAGCGATAAGTACACCGCGAAGAAAAAAGTCGATATCAACGAATCCGTGCGCCAGCAGGGCACGGAGATCGCCAGCGGCGGGAACACCACAATTATTGCCGGGCGCGATGTGAACACCCAGGCCGCGCAGGTAACGGCCCACGGGGATATCGGCGTGGGCGCAGGGCGGGATATCAACCTGGCCACGGCCACCGAGAGCGACTACCACTACGACGAAGAAACCAAAACCAAAAAAGGTTTCCTCAGCAGCAAAACCACGCACACCATCAATGAAACCAGTTCGACTCGCGAAGCCGGAACGCTGCTGAGCGGCGACAACGTGACGCTGAAAGCGGGCAACGATCTGCTGGTGAAGGGCTCATCCGTGGTGGGCGATGGCAATGTCGCGCTGAACGCGGGTAATAACGTCGATATCGTGGCCGCGACGGAAACGGACACCGCCTGGCACTTTAAGGAGACCAAAAAGAGCGGCCTGATGGGCACCGGCGGCATCGGCTTTACCATCGGCAGCAGCAAAAGTACCCACGACCTGCGTGAACAAGGCACCACCCAGAGCCAGAGCATCAGTACCGTGGGATCTACCGCCGGCAACGTCAGCGTGAACGCCGGGGGAACGGCGCATATTGGCGGTGCCGATCTGGTCGCAAGTAAGGACCTGTCGGTCGCCGGCGATAGTGTTCTCATTGAGCCGGGGCACGACAAACGTACCCGCGATGAGAAATTTGAGCAGAAGAGCACCGGGCTGACCGTGGCGCTGTCCGGGGCGGTAGGCGACGCTGTCAACAGCGCGGTAGAGACCGCGCAAACAACCAAAAATGAAAGTGACGGCAGACTGGCTGCCCTGCAGGCCACGAAAACGGCGCTGGCCGGGGGCCAGGCGTATCTGAACGCCCAGAAAGCGGGGGCAGAAAAAGATCCTGATAACGGTATCCGGGTAAGCGTCTCCCTGACCACGCAAAAATCGAAATCAGAGCAGCACGCCGAGTCGGATGTGGTCAAAGGCTCGACCCTGACGGCCGGGAATGATCTGAGCATCACCGCCACCGGAAAAGGAAACAGTGCGGACAGCGGCAATATCCTGATTGGCGGCAGCCAGCTTAAAGCGGGCGGCGATACATCGCTTTCTGCGAGCCAGGATATTGTCCTGGGCGGGGCGGCCAATACGCAGCTGACGACCGGCAAAAACAGCAGCAGCGGCGGAGGTATTGGCGTTGGTTTCGGCGTGAACAGCGGCTCGGCGGGGCTCAGCGTCTTTGCCAACGTCAACGCCGCCAACGGTAAGGACAAAGGGAACGGCACCAGCTGGACGGAAACCACGCTCGACAGCGGGGGCGCGGTGTCGCTCACCAGCGGCCGGGACGCCATTCTGAACGGGGCCCAGGTCAACGGCGATAAAGTTGTCGCCGATATTGGCCGGGATCTGCTGATCGGCAGCCAGCAGGACTCGAATAGCTACGACAGCAAGCAAACCAGCATGGCTGCAGGCGGGAGCTACACCTTCGGAGGCGGTGGTGGTTCTGGCTATATCAGCCTCAGCCAGGACAAGATGAAGAGCACCTATGACTCGGTGCTGGAGCAAAGCGGTATTTTTGCCGGAAACGGCGGCTTTAACATTACCGTGGGCAACCATACTCAGTTGAACGGGGCGGTGATCGCCAGCCGGGCCGGGGCGGATAAAAACAGCCTCGATACCGGGACACTGGGCTTCTCTGATATCGGCAACAAAGCCGACTATAAAGTCAGCCACAGCGGCATCAGCCTGTCCGGTGGCACGAATATGTCCCCTGGATCAATGCTGGCCGCTAACGGCCTCGCGAACGTTGGTACGCTGCTGGCCGGGATTAACGGGAAAGGCCACGCCGAAGGCACCACGCAATCCGCCGTGGCAGATGGTAATATCACAATTCGTGACAGGGCAAATCAGCAGCAGGACGTTGCTGCGCTGAGTCGCGACACCGAACATGCCAACGGCAGCATCGGGCAGATCTTTAACAAAGAGGAAGAGCAAAAACGCCTGCAGACGGCGCAGCTGGTGGGTGAGATCGGCGGCCAGATGACCGGCGTGGTGGCCACCTATGGCGATCTGCAGGCGCTGGATGCCGTGCGTGCCAAAGATAGCAAATACGCCAGCATGAGCGCTGCAGAACTGCGTAATACGGAAGACTACCAAAAAGCCTTTGGCGACTACGGCATCGGCGGTAAATACCAGATGGTGGCGCAGTCGGTGAGCGGCATTCTGGCGGGCGCCGCCGGGGGCGATTTCAATAAAGCCCTGGCGGGTGGCCTGAACCCGGTGATGGCGCAGGTTATTAAAGGGGCCACTACCAGGGGTGACGAAGTCAATGAACCTGCCAATCTGATGGCGCACGCGGTCTGGGGCGCTCTGGCGGCGCAGCTTTCAGGCGGCAATGCAGCGGCAGGCGCGGCGGGCGCATTCAGCGGCGAGCTGGCCGCAAGGCATATCGCCGCCGAGATGTTCCCGGATACAAAACCTGGGGATTTGAATCAGGACCAGAAACAGCTCGTTAGTTTGCTGGGCACCATGGCGGCAGGGATCGCCGGCGGCGTGGTGGGGAATAGCACCGCAGCGGCGACCACGGGCGCGCAGGCCGGGAAGAATGCTGTTGAGAATAATGGGTTAAGTAGCACTCAAGCACTGACCTTTGATAAAGAGCTGTCGGACTGCCGAAAATCCGGCAGTGACTGCCAGGCAGTGATTGATAAGTGGAAACAGGTTAGCGACAAGCAAAGCGCCGAAACAGACCAGAAGCTGAAAGACGATCCGCTAGCGGCCCGAGTGATGGATAAGGAAGTTGCTCAGGGCGGCTATGATATGGCAGAACGTCCAGGCTGGCTGAGTAACATTGGTGCAGATGTAATGACCAGTGATGAGGCTAAAGCTTACGTGCAGCAGTGGAATGGTCAGGATCTGGCTAATATTGATGTTAACAGCCCGACCTGGACGAAGTTTGCGGTATTTGCCTCAGATCCAGAAAACCAGGCCATGTTAGTTTCGGGTGGGTTACTGGCAAAAAGTTTAGTGCAACTAACAAAGGCTACTATAACCAACTTATCCCAAGGCGGAGCACCATTTGCAATAAAAAGTATGCAAGTTGGATTACGTAATCCACAATATGTGGATGAGCTTAAAAAAGATATGACGAGTGGTAATTACAGATTTACTGCACCCGAGGGGCGTATTGCTGGATATGTTGATAGCAAAGGTAATTATTATATATCTGAAGGCAACCATAGGATGGTGGCTGCCCAGGAAATATACAAAAAAACAGGAGATGCTTCATATATAGAAAAACTTATACAAAATGGCTCATGGACTCAGACTAAAAATGCTCCGGCTGGCGCTTCTTCTATGCCGACAAGAAAATGATGAATTTTATGAATATTAATGAAGGGGGCTGCGTGTATAAAAATGAAGTATACGTGAGAATGCTAGGGCTTGCGCTGCCTTACATACGAAACCTACTACAACTGGAAAAGAAAGAAAAAATTCTGAATTTATCTTGCTATCTGGAAACTGATCTTGTTCATAATTTGACGGTTACCATCCTAGATAAAAACTTTACGGATCACGACATATGGTTTTTGAATCACCAAGCAAAAGCTTACTTTGAAAAATGTAATGAAGATATATCGCCAAATTACAATCAACATATTACGTATATAAAAGAGTTATTTAATATGGTTCCTGGCGATTTGAAATCTAAATTAACGTGGATTGGCCCATAATAAAATAAATCGCATACCTTCATTGTTGATGTTTTAGTTTATATGCCAGTCAGTCACTTGCCTAATTTTGCGGTGATTGGAGATGGCTTGGCAATGGAATACTCTTAAACCACCGACAAAAATTGATATCATCAGACCAGAGAAGAAGACAAAGGGATAAATATGTCAGTAGAGGATGTGAGAAAATTGACTCGATTAGTATACCTAACGATAACCGTAACACGGTTAGTCTGGGTATATCGGATCATTTAACTTGGGATGATTCTATTGGCGAACATTTGTATAAGCTTCAAGAAAAAATAAATGCTTATATTGATTTTATTGAAAGCGGAGAGATATATGAAGCATTTCCTGCATCAAAAGATACAGAGCTTAAAATTATAGATATTTATTTCAAATATGATCCTGCAGGAGAGGCGATTTCTTTTTTAGAACAGGTGTCGAATGTTCTGCAATCAATCAACATAGAATTAAGTTATCAAACATTGAAATTACAAAAATCCCAACCTCTCGCGGTTGGGATTTTCACGTTAAGTCTCAGTTCTTACCCCGCTTCAGGCCGTCATAGCGGGGCGATTCCCGTCTGATAACCGGGATATCGCCGGTATCGTTCAATGCTCCAGGAAAGCTTTTGATCCACTGCTGCATCTTCTTCTTGTTGAAATGTGTGACGCTTAACCCCTCGGCACAGCCCCAAAGTTCGCGGCTGTTCTGGGTGGTGATCACAATGCAGTCCGGCATCACCCGGATTTTTATCGGCATACCCGGTGTAAACCCGGCCTGTGAAATCCACGTGCCCTGAAGCGGCAGATAGTCGTACCGAACCCGATCGTAAAACTCAGTGCGTGAAGGTGGGGCCGGTGGCAAGCACTTATCTGGTTTATTGCGTGCCGAATCGCAGTATTCAGCGTTATTTTCCGGTGCGGTTGATTTTGTTTTGGAAATAGTGACTTCTGGCTTAAAATTCTTCGCAGCCATGTTCAACTCCTCTTTAGTTGCATGTGGTCAGCGACATGGAGGTGGTGAGACACCTTTATGTCGCGCTAATTCATAATTAATTTCCTATGTTATACTTCTCTTCTGTAAACCATTCGCTTCAACACTTGGGTATTATATCATGCTGTACAAAAACACAGAGCCTGATTCACTGGCTATATACAATCTTGCGAGGTGTCTTCTAAAAATAATACGATAGAGTGCAACGTTGCATTACAGATTAGAAATACGATAGTTTATTTTTATGCAGAGCTGGATAACTAAGAAATGAAACAGACTGAACGAGTTAACGAATGGCTAAAAAAAAGATGTTCCATTTGCTTTTTTTTACCCAATGGCCCTTATGGACGGCCATTTGATAATCAATATTATGTTGATGAAGTTAAAGAACTGGAAGATGGGTTTATCATTCATTTTACTGATGATTTAGCTCTCCGCTTCAACGGAGAAGTCACGATATTAGAGAGTGAAGATAAATTAATCATTGAAGATTTCAGAGTATGCGAATTTGAGTGCAGGGGAATAATCCAGTCCAGATACGATTACGGTCATGTTTCACTTTGCTAGGTGATATATCAATGCAAGTTCATGATGCAACATGAATATTTCCACCATGATTCTTTGTAGCTGTTGAAAAGGGTGTTGTATGAAAGGATTTAGACAGTGATTATGATATCACGGACGCAGTGATATATGCTTGAGTTTTCCTATTATTTGAAAAATGGGTAATATTTGTCCTCAACTCAGAGAAGGGGAGATGCTTGGAAATGATATCCACTTGCCCTGAAGTGGTAGATATTCGTACCGCTCCCGATCATAAAACTCGTTGCCGGGAAGTGCCTGCTGTAACTCTTTTTGATATCAGAGGCTTCCATGCCGCCGAACTTCGCTTTTCAGTTGTAGTACGAGGCTTCGGAGATCCCGGCCTCGCGGCACACATCCTTAACGGTGCGTCCGGCTTCGACGGACTTCAGAACGGCGATGATCTGGTGTTCGGTGAATAGTGCTTTGCGCATGGTGAGCTCCTCCGGGGACGTAATCAGTATGCCGGAAGATCTCTAAATATGAATGGTCCGTTTTGCCGGGATACTTACAAACCGGCAGTGCAAAAAAACCTGAAAAAGAAAAAGAGCGTGAAAAATGATTTCGTATATCAAATTGTTAATTTATTCTTGCATTTTTTGTATACTTTTTTGCTTTCTTTTAGGGGCTGGAACATCGTTCCTTATATACATTAAGAATGGATACTTTCTGATTCCTGATGGACAGATAAAGAGAGCTATTGTTTTTGGATTCATCGCAGGGATAGCGATTACATCGGCTACAATAGTTTTCAATTTGATAGATAAATTTAACACTCAAAAATAGTCCAGGCGTTCAATCGTTATGATGTTGATGAAGGCGAGCCCATCAGCAATGATGATATGGAAAGTTGAATTAATACGCTGAAACAACAGGCCATACGGGCAAGCTGTGGCTGTGAGAGTTGAATGGGTAACATACGCTCAGGCCGACAGAGAAAACCCGCTAGCCGGGGGCTTCTCTGGCATTAATCCCTTTAAGATAACGGGCGAAGCTATTCACATCCACGCAGATAAAAATCGCTTCGTGGATGTGAAACCCGGCTAAAACTTCATCCGCTAAACGTCATCTCTGCCACCCATTCGGCTTCGGGCTGCTGGTACAGCGCCCAGAACGTATCGGCCACGCCGGTGGCCTCGGCGGAGTCCGGCTCAATCAGCGCTGCTACCGTGACGGATCCTACGTGTACGCCATGCGCTCTGGCATATGGGAAGAGCCCCAGCGTCAGGGCGCGAACGCCTGCTTTGCCAATGCTGATCGAGATGTATTCCGGGTTGGGGTGCACTCCCCAGCCGCCGCCGGTGAACAACAGGGCGCCGCGCCCTCGGGCAAACATGGTTTTCAATGCGCCCTGGGAGGCGGCCAGCGCTCCGCCGATATTGACCGCAAGGTCGGTGTTAAAGGTGGCGCTCTGCTGGTCGAGCACTGACCCCGGGTGCAGATGCGCCGCGTTGTAGTGCACCACGTCGAGCGTGCCGAATTCGGTCTCAGTCTCTTGTATTAAAGCTGCAACGGCATTGGCATCGGCGGCATCGACAACCTTAGCGTGCGCCTGGAAGCCTTTGCTGGCGAGGCGCGCCGCAAGTTCGCCAAGTTTCGATGCATTCCTTGCGGCTAAAATCACCACAAAACCTTCACGGGCGAAGCGTTCCGCCGTGGCATAGCCGATCCCCGGCCCGGCCCCAATGCTAAGAAAAGTTTTCATTATTTACTCCTCAATAAGTTCGCGAGCACTGTATCATCTGCATAAATGTAGATAATCACTCACTGGAGCAATTGCTTAATGCAAAATATGCAGGAATTCAGCGAACATCTTAAAATTGACGAGCTGGCCGCCTTTGCCGCGGTGGTGGAAAACAACGGTTTTGCCGGAGCCGCGCGCGTGCTGGACCGTAACGCTACCGTGATATCCAGAAGAATTCAGCACCTTGAATCCCGGTTGGGTACCCGGCTGCTGGCTCGTTCCACACGTCATGTTGCGCTGACCGAGGCCGGGGAGCTTTTTTACCGCCGCGTGCGGGGCATCCTGGATGAATTACACAATGCTCAGCTGGAAGTCAGTGAATTTACGGCTGCCCCGGTTGGAAACCTTAAAATTTCTCTGCCGCTGACCTTTGGCCGACGCTGGATTACCCCCAAACTGTCGGCCTTTTTAGCCCAGTATCCCGGCATTCACCTGGACGTCAGGTTTACCGACAGGCTGGTGGATCTGGTGGCCGAGGGCTACGATGTGGCCATCCGCGTCGGGCGTCTGACCGACAGCGCGTTGATTGCCCGCACGCTGGGGCAGTTTGAATACCAGCTTGTCGCTTCCCCGGCCTGGCTGGGACAGCGCGAGATCGCTTCCCCCGCGGACCTCAGCGAGCATCATTGCCTGGGGCTGGTGAGTCATGCCAGCTGGCCAGACTGGATTCTGGTGAACGGCGACAGCAAAGCCACCGTGAGAATTAAGGGCCCGCTGCAGACGGACAATTCAGAAGCTCTGTTGCAGGCGGCGGTGGATGGGGTGGGGATTGCCCTGGTGCCCGACTGGCTTATCACGACCGAGCTTGCTTGTGGGCAGCTGGTTCGGGTGTTGCCGGCCTGGAAAGGCCAGGATCGGGGCGGCGTCTACGGCATTATGCCGCCGGGTAGATTGATTCCGGCCAAAACGCGCCTGTTTATTGATTATCTTCTGCAGGAAATGGGGGAAAAGCGGTCGGTCGCGTGAAGGGAAAATAAACTGCCCGGCGTAACCGGGCAGGAGAGTTACTCGGCTTGAGGTATCGCGCGAGGCTTGCCTTCTTTATCCACGGCGACATAGATAAATATCGCCTCGGTGGCTTTGTAGCGCTGGCCGATAGGCTCGGAAGAGACCTTTTTCACCCAGACTTCCACGTTGATGGTGATGGACGTTGTCCCGCGCTTAACGCAGCGGGCGTAACAGCACACTACGTCTCCCACTGCCACTGGCTTCAGGAAGGTCATGCCGTCCACACGCACGGTCACGACGCGGCCATGAGCGATTTCTTTGGCCTGAATGGCGCCGCCCATGTCCATCTGCGACATCAGCCAGCCGCCAAAAATATCGCCGTTGGCGTTGGTGTCCGCTGGCATCGCCAGAGTGCGCAGCACTAATTCACCTTGCGGTAATTCGTTCGGCATTACTGCTCTTCCTTTGGCATATGACGGTAGATGTAGACGCCGCTCAGCAGGGTAAAGACCAGAGTGATGGCGGTCAGCCCGAACACTTTAAAGTTAATCCAGACACTTTCCGGGAGCCAGAACGCCACGTAAATATTCAATAAACCACAGGCGATGAAGAACAGCGCCCAGGCGATATTCAGGCGAAACCACACTTCGGTTGGCAAAGTGATTTCTTTGCCCAGCATGCTCTGAATCAGCAGCTTGTTCATGCCGAACTGCATCACCAGCAGCGCCGCCGCAAACAGGCCGTAAATCAGCGTGACTTTCCACTTAATGAATTCCGCGTTGTGGAAGTAAATGGTCAGGCCGCCAAAGACGGCAACCATCACGAAGGTGACCAGCGTGGTCTTTTCCACCTTGCGGTACTTGACCCAGCTATAAACCAGGGCGAGGGCGGTGGCGATGATCAGCGCCCAGGTGCCGACAAAAATGTCGTACATCTTATAAAAAGCAAAGAAGACAATCAGGGGCAGGAAGTCGAGAAACTGCTTCATAATCTGTTCCGTAAAGAGGTGACTCCTGACTATAACGCGCGGTCAGGAGTCGGGGAAGGTTATTGACGTATCAACATGTACAGGCGGAATAAGTAGATCAGCAGCACGGCTGAAATCAGGTTGCTTATGGTATTCGCAATCACGGCCCCGGCTTCCGGCGACAGCGCAGCAAAGCTGGATGCCAGCAGCAGTAACGCCGTTTTGGCCGCCAGCCAGGCGACGACCGCGGGGGCAACAAGGCGCATGTTCGCCCATACAAGGCGCAGGCTGCTGCGCATAGAGCGGAAAATCCCGATTTTATCCTGCACCAGCATCACTGGCGCAAGCGAAAGCAGGATAGCCAGCAGCACGCCAGGCACAACCACAAGCATAATGCCGATTTGCACCAGCAGCGTGGTCAGGAAGATCAGAATGAACATTTTGGGCAGCATGGGCGCAGAGGCACCAATCGCGCGCAGGGCGCTTACGCGCTGGCCTGCAGAAACGATTTGCATCAGCACCATCATGCTGGCCGCCAGAATAGCGTTGCCAATCAGGCCCGAAAACGTGGAGGCCGCAGACGCTTTCAGTAACACTTGCTGCTGTTCCAGCGACATATTCTGCACTAAATCAAACAGCCCGACGCTGCCCGCCAGGTTATCTCCCTCACTCAGAATCGCCATTTGTTCTTCGCTGGGCGAGAACGCGCGGCCAATAATCACCGAAATTAAGGCGCAAAGTAACGCAATCAGCAATATGGTAACAAACTGATTACGCAAAAAATTCCCCGTGTCACGGTATACGGAACCTGCCGTGATAGACATGCACTCTCCTTGATGTTGCTAGCGGTTATCAATCTGGGGGCAATTGTACCCTGGATGAGGCTGCCGTGGCACCACAAAGACTTTCTATAAGCGGTTGAATAGCGTCAGTTCCGTACAGCGGCACCAGGCCGTAGCGGGCTCGTGCCCGGTTGCAGGCATCGTGGGTGACGCCGTCTTCCCCGGACATCGTAAACTCGCGGCACGGCGAAGGGCGATTTTCATAAATGCTGCATCTGACCCGCTGACCTGGCTCGCCCTCCAGCGCTACGCAGCGGCTGTTGCGCTGGTTAGTGCCGCTCATGCAGCGCAGAAAAGGGGTAACCGGCTCGGTTAAATGCGAAGGGACCAGGCCGCCGGCGTCGTCGGCTTCAGCCCAGTAGAAAGAGACACGAAAGTAAGCACAACAGGCACCACAAGTCATACAAGGGTTATCGCTCATCTTGCACCTGCAACTTCTGATTTCACGTTTCAACGGTTGAGGAGAACACCCAAATTAGCCAGAGCAGGGCTTTTTGCAAGAGGCGGATGGGGAAGAATTTTCAGGATGTGATTATTCACAAAGTTGATCTGGTTTCGGTTTGTTGTTTTTCACCGCGCTACCAAAAATTAATCCAGATCATTGAATGTTAAATTAGAGGATAAAGTGTGATCGGTGTTAGATCACTTTGTACTTCTTTCTGAGTATATTCAGCCCGCTGTTAAAAACCATAACAAGGGAAGGGCTATGAAAAAACTCACACTGGCATTACTGGCGATGGGATGTCTGTCCGGTGCGGCGTCGGCGCATCAGGCGGGGGAATTCTTTATGCGCGCGGGTACCGCGACGGTTCGACCCACCGCGGGCTCGGATGACGTGCTCAAAATGGGCGGCTTTAAAGTTGATAACAATACGCAGCTGGGGCTGACCTTCGACTATATGGTCACCGATAACATCGGGATTGAGCTGCTGGCGGCGACGCCGTTCCGTCACAAGGTCGGGCTTGGGCCAACCGGCGATCTTGCCACCGTGCACCAGCTGCCACCTACGCTGATGGCGCAGTGGTACTTTGGCGATGCGGGTAGCAAAGTGCGGCCTTACGTGGGCGTCGGCGTAAACTACACCACTTTCTTTGATGCAAGCTTCAACGACACCGGCAAAAGCGCGGGCCTGAGCGATCTGAAAGTGAAAGATTCGTGGGGCGCTGCGGGTCAGGTCGGGCTGGATTATCTGGTGAACGAAGACTGGCTGCTGAACATGTCCGTCTGGTATATGGACATCGACACCACGGTGAAATTTAAAGCCGGGGAAGACCAGCAGAGCATCAAGACGCGCATCGACCCGTGGGTGTTTATGTTCTCTGCGGGCTACCGTTTTTAAGTCTCTCTTCATCGGAAGAAACTGGCTGTTTAATGGCCAGTTTCTTTGAGTGCGTACATTAAATTTCAATTAGTCATATTCTGAAACGAGATGCTATTATTCCCCGTCTTCTTTTAATGGGTAGAAAAATGGCATATATCGACTCCAACTTAATTGGCAATGAAGAAGTTTTATATCGTGGGCAGGTGACTCTGTGGGCATGGCTGCCCTGGATCCTTTGGGGAATCATTTTAGGGTTCATGACCATCGTTGGTTTTATCCTGATTCCATTGGGGTATTTTGTTGTACGCTCCAATGAAGCGGCTATTACCAATAAGCGACTGATTGCTAAATCGGGCTTAATTAAGCGTGATACCGTTGAAATCCCGATTAAGAAAATATCCAGCCTTCAGGTTCGACAAGGGATTATTGGTCGCATGCTGGGTTATGGTTCTCTGGTGATCAGTGATTCCGGGGCTGGTCACGCGCCGATTCGTTTTATTAAAGATCCAATGAGATTCAGACAGCGCTTTTTTGAATATCAGGAAGAGCTGGAAAATAAAGCAGCCAGTTAACATAACCACAATTTCTGTTAATACGGCGGCAGGTCGGGGGACTAAACCGGTCGGCCGCCGTTTTTGTTTACCTTAACCCCGCGTGGCGGCTTTCATGTTCTGCACGAACTGTTTCAGTTCGCTGAGCATTACTTCAGGCTGTGCCAGGTTCTTTTCGATGATTTTCACCACCGCAGAACCTGAAATCGCGCCTGCAGCACCGGCGGCAATGGCATCGCGTACCTGAGACGGTTCGGAAATACCAAAGCCTTGCAGAGGCGGCGCGGCCTGATACTCACCCAGTTTCTCAATTAAATGATGCAGCGGAAGCTGAGCGCGCGTTTCGGTGCCGGTAACGCCTGCACGGGAAAGCAGGTAAGTGTAACCCCGGCCATGAGCCGAAATTTCGCGCAGCAGCGTTTCGTCGGCGTTTGGCGGGCAGATGAAAATAGGCGCAACGTTGTGGCGCATTGCGGCATGGCGGAATTCAGCGGACTCTTCCACCGGCACGTCGGCAACCAGCACAGAATCCACGCCCACTTTGGCGCACAGCGCATAAAATTCGTCGATGCCACGGTTAAAGACCAGGTTGGCATACATCAGCAGACCAATCGGGATCTCCGGGTATTTTTGGCGGATCGTCGCCAGCATTTCAAAGCACTGGGTTGGCGTCACGTCAGAGGCGAAAGCCCGCAGCGCCGCGCCCTGGATGGTTGGGCCATCCGCCAGCGGATCGGAGAACGGAATGCCCAGTTCGAGCGCATCCGCGCCGCCTTCAACCAGCGCATCAATAATTTTCAGCGAAAGCTCAGGGGTTGGGTCGCCCAGCGTCACAAAGGGAACGAATGCGCCTTCCTTGCGGGCCTGCAGCTGTTCAAACAGATGATGATAACGTTCCATTACATTTCCCCTCGTGCTTTCAGAATATCGTGGACGGTGAAGATGTCTTTGTCGCCGCGGCCAGAGAGGTTCACTACCAACAGCTGCTCTTTTTCAGGGTTCTCGCGCATCATTTTTAAGGCATGGGCGAGGGCGTGTGAGGACTCCAGCGCGGGAATAATCCCTTCGCTGCGGCACAGTGCTTTAAAGGCATCCAGCGCTTCGTCATCGGTAATGGAGACGTAATCGGCGCGGCCGGTGCTGTTCAGGTACGCGTGCTGCGGCCCCACGGACGGGAAGTCCAGCCCGGCAGAAATAGAGTAAGACTCTTCGATTTGCCCTTCGTCGGTTTGCATCATCGGCGACTTCATGCCGAAGTAGATCCCCACGCGGCCATGTTTCAGCGGCGCCCCGTGTTCGCCGGTTTCAATCCCGTGCCCGGCTGGCTCAACGCCAATCAGGCCCACGCTGGTTTCATCGATAAAGTCGGCAAACATGCCGATGGCGTTAGAGCCACCGCCCACGCAGGCGATTACCGCGTCAGGCAGGCGACCTTCTTTTTCCAGAATCTGTGCTTTGGTTTCTTCGCCGATCATGCGCTGGAATTCACGCACGATGGTCGGGAACGGGTGCGGACCTGCGGCGGTGCCGAGCATGTAGTGCGCGGTTTCATAGCTTGCAGACCAGTCGCGCAGCGCCTCGTTACAGGCATCTTTCAGGGTGGATGAGCCGCTGTGCACCGGAATGACTTCGGCCCCCATCAGGCGCATACGGAAGACGTTTGGCGACTGGCGCTCGACGTCTTTGGCTCCCATATAAATACGGCATTTCAGGCCGAGCAGGGCGCTGGCGAGGGCAGAAGCTACGCCGTGCTGACCCGCGCCGGTTTCGGCGATGATTTCGGTTTTGCCCATACGCTTGGCAAGCAGCGCCTGGCCCAGCACCTGGTTAGTTTTGTGCGCGCCGCCGTGAAGCAGATCTTCACGCTTGAGGTACAGGGTGGTGTTGGTGCCTGCGGTGAGATTTTTGCATTTAGTCAGCGCCGTTGGACGGCCCGCGTAGTTCTTCAGCAGGTCGGTAAACTCCGCCTGGAACTCAGCGTCACTTTGCGCCGCCACAAAAGCTTCTTCGAGCTGGCGCAAAGCAGGCATCAGGATCTGCGGCACGTACATCCCGCCAAATTCACCAAAATAAGGGTTCAGTAAAGTCATGGTATCTCTTCCTTAGTAAGCCCGCAGGGTCCGGAAGACCGCAGCCAGCTTGTTAGCATCTTTTATTCCCGGCGCACTTTCCACGCCAGAGTTGAAATCCAGTCCCGCGCAGCCGGCTTTAGCCGCTTCCACGCAGTTATCCGCTCCGAGGCCGCCCGCCAGAATCACGTTGTCCAGCTTTTGTCCGGCTAACAGTCGCCAGTCAAAGCTTTGCCCGGTGCCGCCCTGGCCGTTATCGAACACGTATTTGTCAACGTGCTGCAGATTCCGCTCAGGAAGCGTGTCGGCTACGCTCAACGCTTTCCAGATTTGTGTTTTCTCCGGCAGCAGCGCTCGCAGCTCAGTAATGTATGCCTGGGTTTCAGCGCCGTGAAGCTGAACTGCGCTCAGTGAGAACGTCTCTACTTTCTGCACAACTTCTGTTATCGGCGTATTTCTGAATACACCCACGTAGCGAAGCGGCGCGGAGGCAATGACTGCGGCGGCTTTCTCATCGCTGACAAAACGCGGCGAAGTCGGAACGAAGATCAGGCCACCGTAAATAGCTCCGGCTTCCTGAGCCGCACGAGCATCTTCCCCCCGCGTCAGGCCGCAAACTTTGTTTTCACCCAGCAACACGCGGCGTACCGCGGCGCTCAGGTCATCCTCGCTCATCAACGCCGAGCCAATCAGGAATCCGTTGGCGAAGTGGCTGAGTTCGCGAACCTGAGCGTAATGATTAATGCCCGATTCGCTGATTACCGTGACGCCGTGGGTCAGACGCGGGGCCAGCTGGCGAGTGCGGTCCAGGTCAATGGACAGATCGCGCAGGTCGCGGTTGTTGATGCCGACCACTTTGGCCCCGAGCGCGATGGCGCGCTCCAGCTCTTCTTCGTTGCTGACTTCGGTCAGCACGCCCATGTTCAGGCTGTGGGCCACGGCGGCCAGCTGGCGATACTGTTCATCGTCCAGCACCGAAAGCATCAGCAGGCAGGCGTCCGCCTGGTAAAAGCGCGCCAGATGAATCTGGTAGGCGTCGATAATAAAGTCTTTGCACAGCACCGGCTGGCTGACAATGCCGCTGACGATCGGCAGAAAATCGAAGCTGCCCTGGAAGTATTTCTCGTCGGTCAGCACCGACACGGCAGAGGCATAATGCTTATAAACACCGGCGATATGAGCCGGGTCGAAGTCATCGCGGATCGTCCCTTTGGACGGGGATGCCTTTTTGCATTCAAGAATAAAGACGGTGCGGGCCCCCTGCAGCGCGTCATAGAAGTTCCGCGTGGTGGGCACAATGTCATTCTGGAAGCTCGCCAGCGGCTGCTGCTGTTTGCGGGCTTCGACCCACAGCGCTTTGTCAGCCACGATGCGGTTTAAAACGGTCTCCTGCATTCCCTTATCCTCTTCCTGCGAGCGCGGTGACGCGGTCATATGCGGCCCCGCTGCGCAATACATCCAGCACTTTTTTGGCGTTAGCCTTCAAGTCTTCATGGCCGTGCAATCGCATCAGCATCGCAACGTTAGCCGCGACGGCAGACTCGTGCGCGGTCTCACCTTTACCTTGTAGCAGGCGAGTCAGAATGTCACGGTTTTCTTGCGGCGTGCCGCCCGCC
>AKXM01000005.1 GCA_000277545.1 Enterobacter sp. Ag1
CGCATTTTTATTGAAAACGGCATGCCCCAATTATTACGGACTGATAACGGTGCACCCTTTGCCGGACATGGGGTGTGGGGGTTGAGTGTCATGTCCGTCTGGTTATTAAAATGTGGCATTATTCCTGAACGTATCCGGCCAGGTAAACCGACTGAAAACGGGCGTCACGAAAGAATGCACCGGACAATGAAGGAAGCGCTCAACCAACATTGCTCATTTTCTTCTCTGGAAGAACAGCAACAATGGTTTGACAGATGGCGAAAGGAATTCAACGAGATAAGGCCGCATAAAGCGCTTCAGGGTAAAACGCCGGCCTCGGTCTGGAAACCTTCGGAAAGACAGTTTACGGGGCCACGAACAGAAATGCCTGTCCCGGATAATGCCAGAATGTTGAGAGTCGCGCAGAGAGGAGATTTATGGTTCAACAGTACCCGAATATTTCTGAGTGAAGCGCTACGAAATGAGTGGGTCTGGATGAAACCGTTGAATGAGCAATGCGACGAAATAGGATTTGGTGAACTGATACTGGCGCATTACGACAGAATCAATCACCGTATCCTGAGGTTAGATTGAGAGAAAGGTGTAACCCATGTGACCGGTCAGTTCTGTAACCCATGTGACCGGTTCATACAGGACTTTAGCCCCAGCGTCTATAATCCGGGCAGAGATTTGTGCCGCGAATGCCGTGGCTAATCGTCCGTTGAGATAGCATACAACCTTGCGGCATCCGGGCTCCCGGTGCCGCGAGCGACCTACATTCACAAAGGTTAATATGAAACAAATTACGTTCAGCGATCTACAAAAACAAAGCGAGCAGGCTGCAAACTCCCCTCGCTTACGTGCCAATCGTAATCTCCATCCTGAATTGAGCGATCCTGTTCAGCGCCTGGCTATTGCTATGGAACCGGGGACCTATGTTCGCCCTCACCGCCATCCGCACACGTTTGAGCTGCTGACACCCCTTAGTGGGCGCTTTTTGGTATTGCATTTTGATGAGAATGGCAACGTGACCCAGCGCGCAGTGTTAGGTGAAGACTGCAAGGTGCTGGAGACGGATGCCGGGACCTGGCATGCGGTGTTATCACTGGATAAAGGTGGGGTAATTTTTGAGGTAAAACAGGGGGCGTACCAGCCCGTAGCTGAACAAGATATGGCCCCATGGGCACCCGCTGAAAACGAGCCGGGAGCGGCTGAGCTGATGAAATGGTATGCCGTAGCGCAAGTGGGTGACGGCGGTTTTTCCCTGTAATATTCCCGCACTCTCTCGACCTCTTTCCTGACCTCACGAAATAAACGTAAAGCCGTCTACAACGGCTTTAGCCCGTTACTTTGGTGTTTGCGGTGTGTGTGGCCCTGTTGCTCAAGGTGGGGGCAGGGAACGTCATCGAGTTTATTGAAAAAAAATGATAACCAGAGTACCAGGTGCGCCGGTAACAACGGGTAAGATCTCTGCGAACTGGATTTAATGGGCGCCTGAAATATGAATGATATGGATTATTTTGACCCTGACTCGTCCGGGGCGCCGATCGATGTCCTGTTTCTCACCGCACCAGATTTAGCATTCGACGTGCCGCTGCATTCTCACCGGCGCGGCCAGCTGGTTATGCCGGTGACCGGGTCAATGACCTGCGAAGTCGAGGATGAAATATGGATGGTGCCCAGCGAGTCAGCCATGTGGATCCCCGCCGGTCTGCCGCACAGGAATACCCCGGCTGCTTCAGCCACGTTCTGCTTTGTGTTTATTGAAACGTCGCGGGCCGCCATGCCGGAAAAAAGCTGCACGCTCGCGGTCAGTCCCCTGATACGGGAAATGATCCTTCACTTAGCCAGGAGATCACCGGCAGAGGCGGGGCAAGAGCAGACGCGTCAGTTGGTTAATCTGCTGTTTTCCATGATGGCGCAAATGCCAGCCGAGCGGCTGAACTTTCCGCTGTCCAAAGACGCCAGGCTCAGGCAAGTGGCGAGCATGCTGCTGGCCGACCCCGCCGACAGAAGAACCGCCAGGGAATGGGCCGCTTTTCTTGCCCTGAGTGAAAGAACGTTCACACGGCTGGTGGTGAAAGAAACCGGGCTGACATTTGGCCTGTGGCGGCGGCAGCTGCATATTGTTGTGTCGCTTCAGCGTTTGCTGGCGGGGGGCAGCGTGCAGTCCGTCTCTGAGCAGCTGGGCTATGAATCCGTGAGCGCGTTTATCACCATGTTCAAAAAGGCGCTGGGGAAGTCTCCGAAGCGCTATATCGGCCAGGCTTGACGACCGCCCTCTGATTTCATTTGACCGTTTTTAGCAATTATTAGTCAGTTGTTCTAAATTTTTACGGCGCCTGAGTCAGTACACTGGGGGAATTAATCCGGCAACATTAAAGGCATGTCCGTGTACCCTGGCACAATCATTGATGAATTACGGCAAGGTGAAGTCAAAGAGTTATTCTCGGTCAAGACCGGGATTGATAAGCACCCGACGAACAGTGTTCAGGTCACCCTGACCGGTTTTAGCGGCGACCAACAGGCCGAAACCTTCCATGGCGGGGAAGAGCGGGCAATTCTGCACTATGACTCTGCGCATTATGCTTCTCTGGCCAGCCGATTCCCGGGTTCCGGTTCGTTGTTTGTTCCGGGCGGATTTGGTGAAAATCTGGTCACCAGCGGAATGAATGAAAGCAATATGTGCGTCGGGGATATTGTTCGGGCCGGGACGGCAATCCTCCAGGTCACTCAGCCAAGGCAGCCCTGCTTTAAACTTAATCACCGCTTTAAACAACCTACGCTCTCCCGATTTGTGCAGGATAACGGCAAAACAGGCTGGTTTTACCGCGTCCTGAAAGAAGGGACGATTCATGCCGGCGATCCCATCGAGGTGATCGTGCGTGCCTGGCCGCAGTGGAGCATCGCGCAAATACTGCACTACCTCTATACCGAAACTGACAACCTGGCGGTAACCGGGCAGCTGGCGAAGCTGGAGCCGCTGGGAAACGAAGTCAAAAGCGTCTTTCAGCGCCGCCTTGAAAATAATGACGTTGAGGATTGGGGAGGAAGGCTGTCGGGCCGCAGCGGCGGGCTTGAAATGCGCATCATCAACATTGTGGATGAGTTTAAAGGGATTAAGCGTTTTATTCTGAGCCGCGTTGACGATGGGGCTTTACCTGAATATTCGGCGGGGGCGCATATTATTCTCCAGCTCCCCAACGGCCTGTCGAGAGCCTATTCCCTGTGTGAATCATGGGCTGAAAACGAATACCATATTGCGGTCAATCACGCCCCGAATAGCCGCGGCGGCTCTCAGTATTTACATCAAACCGCCAGGCCAGGGGATATTTTAACGGTCTCTGAGCCCGCGAACTGTTTCAGCATGGCCCGGGATAAACACCATATTTTTATTGCCGCCGGGATTGGTATCACGCCATTTATTCCGATGATAGAGGAAGCCCTGGCCCGGGAAGAAACCTTTGAGCTTCACTATTGTGTGAGTGATGTGGGCAGCTTTGCCTTCAGGCCGCAGCTGGAAAAATATGTAGAACATGTTCTGATTTACTCGCTCGATAACCCGCTGGACATCAACCAGCTGCTGGACACTCACGCGAGAGGGACGCACGTTTATACCTGCGGAAGCCCAGCTTTTGTGCAGCGAGTGAGAGAGAGTGCCAGCCACTGGCATGCTGACTATGTCCATTTTGAAAACTTCGCCGCCGAAGAGCAAAGCGGGGAGAGCGCTTTTGTCGTCACCGTCAGAGAAACGGGGCAAAAAATTCAGGTGGAGCCGCAGGAAACTATGCTCCATGCGCTCAGAAATCACGGCATTCAGCTGGAATCTGCCTGTGAAACCGGCGTCTGCGGCAAGTGCAGGGTAGATTATGACGGTGAAGTCGATCACCGGGATTCGGTGTTAAGCCAAAGCGAGCGAAAAAGCTGTATGACACCCTGTGTTTCCAGGGCGAAGCAGGCTGAGCTGACTATCTCGTTGCCTAAGGTGAATCCATAGCATCTTACCCTGAATACACACTGTCTTACGGCTGTAAGACAGTGTTAGAAAGTGCATAAATATCTGCCACCGCTTATTTAAAGCTTTGTGTGCGCTGTGTCTGACTGTGGGATTAAAGGCGAGCATATTATTGTCGAGGCGTCAGGTAGGGTGCCATCGGAGATCTGGCTTAGCCGCTATTACGACAAAATGGGCAACCTTATCGAACGACAGAAATTAATGCGTTTGCACAGCCTATAAGACAACCAGAGGCATAGCGTTTAATTCGACCGCTATACCTCAGCTAGACATTAAATCTTCGGGCCTTCCAGGTGGCATTGGTACGCGGTGCCGCCGTGTTCGGCCACAAACCAGTCAACCGCGCCACCTGTAAGGCGGTTGATTTCCACATTGGAAACCAGGCCCCAGGTTTTTTGGTCCCGTGAACCTTCGATTTTATAGGCGATCTCTTTGTCATTGACGACCGGCTGCACTACCCGGAACCAGGTATCGTCGCGGCCCTGCGGTTCACCGCCGATGTCCACGATCACCGCTTCGGTCATCCACTGGGTTGTCTGGCCGTTACCCACGCAAGTGCTGCCTTTATCTGCCTGCATATTGAAACACAGCTGGCTGTTATCCAGATAAGGTGCGGGCCAAATCTCAGAGGAAGTCGTTGAGCTCTTATCTTGTGGCTCGCAGACAATGAGCGAAGGCTTAGCCGCTATGGCAGGCAGGCTAAGGAATAGAGCAAAGGCGAGGTATTTGCGTTTCATTACCGACAGTCCATATTCGTAGTAAAAGGGGGAACTAACATGAATGCCGTTAATTTAGTGAGTGCCGTTGACTTAAGCAACAAGATTATATTGTTATTAAATAACGGCTCGGGTGCTCTATAATCCCGGCATTAAAAATACCTCAGGGAATTTATAATGAGGTCAATTCTTGCTGGCAGCGCCATCGTTGGGCTGCGCTTAACGTTTCATCCTTAATTACTTCCGGTCCGGTTTTATTTAAGAGTGAAAATATTATTTCCGTCACCGGCGATGCAGTGAAACTCGGTAACATCTACGATGAGCACAAAGTCGTCTCTGCGAACTGATTTTTGGTGACAACGTCTCGAATCAGGAGTTTTTGGCGCAGGCTAATGCGGATGATTATAAAGTCGCCTTTAAAGACCAGCTCACCGAGCTGGCATATTTAGTTAATAAGGGCAGCAAAAAAGAAGATAATACGACGGCAGAGAGCCAGTCTCTGACGGCGGCGGCCTAATTAAAAATTACCACTACAGTAAGGTACCGCCGCGAGTACCAGCCGGTATTCACCCTGGTGCTTGGGACGAAAACGGTTGATTTACCGGTTGGCACGCATCTGTACGCCAAATCTGTTGAATCTGTGGATGCCTTCTTGAAGGAGCAAAAAACACTTTTTGACTCAGCGCTGTATCTCAAAAAGTAGGCCTTTCAGTAGGATAAAGCCCATTGAAACGGGCTTTAATCGCACTTTTAGCTCTGGTTTCTAAACCTATTATTCTTGTAAATCTTAGCTCCGGTTCTCAGGGTAAGCGCCACTCACGAGATCCATTCGGGACAGGGCGTAGTTAATTTGAATAGCTCTGTCGTAATGAATGAATACTCCGCATTGCTTATTTATGCATAATATATGCATGCGGCAGGGGTTTGTTAATTCCCAGTCTGCCAAAAAATAAGGGATCTGAGACAGAATGTTCTATTCCTGTCCGCAAATAATGCGAATAATAGAATCATTTTTATAAATCGAATGACATTTTATGTCTGGGGTTGTTGAAGTCCACGAAAAACTAACGCATCTAACTCCTCGCGGAGCACCGGCTTCGAAATATAATACCCTTGAAATAAACTGACGCCCATTTGCTTTAGCATGAGGAATTTTTGCGGGTTGTCGACACCTTCCGCCACGCACTGGCTGCCTGTTACGCTCGCATAATAGATTAAGCCATCAATGAGATGTTTATCATCGAGATTGCTCGTAAAGTTTTCTACGATATAGCGGTCCAGCTTATAGCTATTAAATTTTAGCTGCCTGACTGGAAACGTGACGCTATTTTTAGCGAAGCAATCATCCAGCGCAAGCTTTATGCCCAGCCCGGCAAGCTGATTTAATACCGTGACCGTTTTAGACTCGTAGCTTAAATCCACATTTTCGTTAATATCCAGCACCAGGCGGCTTATCCAGGTCGGATCAAGCAGCTGAGCTTTGGCCGTCTCAACTATTTTAAACAGAGCAGCACTCTCGGTGAGAACCCGTGGGATATTGACCGAAAATTCCAATTTCCCCGCATAGTTATTTATATTCACCACGGCTTCTCTGATGATGTAGGCCGTGAGCATGATCCACGTTTCTCGCGTCCTGATCTCATGGAAAAAGTCTCTCGGCAACAATACGTTGCCGTTAGTGTACCAGCGGCAAAATATCTCAAAGCCCGCTATCTGCATCTCGCCGTCTACAATGGGCTGGAAAACGGGGAAGATCAGGCCATGCTGCAGGGCATGGGTAATTTTCCTCTCCTCGCTGCTGAGCATTCTGGTCGTTAATCCCCTGGGCTTCGACTGGCGCTGTGCTTTGCGATGCCGGCCCGGCAGCAGTCTGGACATCATCGGGTGAATGGCCGCCAGCTTTTTTAACCCACTTGAACGCAGGTTATAGAGCGTTTTAGTACTGAAGCTTTTTATTGCCGCGGTATCTTCATGGCCGGACGGGCTAAAAAGCTCCAGCAGCGTATTGACCTCATGGATAGTGAGGCCTTCGTGGCGCAAACCGCCGTTGCGTTCTTCCTGTCTGGCAAGCGAGACAAGCGTGGGAATGTTTTTAAGGTCTTTATGCAGCGTATTTCTGAGTTTAACCACGCTGGTAAATATGCTGACTACTCTGATGGTACTGAGATTCGATTTTCGCGGCATCACATTTTTAAAATAACTAAACAGCCAGGACGACGATAGCCCACTTATGATCAGGACATTTATCTTATGGTGATGCATTTGTAATAGCGATATCAGGCTCTTCAGCGTCATCAGCATCTGAAAGGGATCTTCAGGAATAAAAACTATCAGATGGTTAAATTCATCGTTTTCATTATTTTTAGAAATAAGTTGGCTGCTTTTCTCGGGGCTAATCAGTTTTGTATTCATTCCCTTTTCATGAAGCAACTCAGAAAGACCCGTTGCGGAAAAATGACAGGCAGAAAGTATATGATAAACAAACTCAACGTGGGAATGTTGAGGTGGCACAGGCAATAACGGTGAGGTTATATTCATATCAATTGTCCATTAGTCATTATTTTCTATACCCGATGCAATAGGTTTTATTGCGTGGTATATCCTCGCCAGAGGTTTTTTTGATATGTGAAAGCCCGGCCTACGCAGCATGAAAGATGTTTGCGTCAGGTATTACTTTTTAAATGTGCAAACTAAGATTTGCGGCTGATGCCAGATTAACGCTGCATATTAAGTTCCTTTTAATAAATTCTGGATGATTATTCGTCTGTAATATTAATGATAAATTCAATGCAATGAATGTTTTATAATTATTTTAAGCGAAATTATCCCTGTTGTTTTTTATGTGTAGTCTTTTTTTTGAATTTTTAGTCAACATTCCTGTTTCTTCTCTAGTTTCTTTACAACGTGTGGAATGTCAATAGAAATTAATTTCAAAAGCGCTATTGAGAATAAATTTAGGGAAAAATCCTAATAGGATGAAATATAAAAAACATTTAAAATCAATGCAATGTGATGATATTGATGTTTTGTTAAATATAATTTCAAAGACGACTCGGGATACTTTATTAATATTTCACCCCGGCTCCCACCAATATTGAGAGGGTAGCTCTCTTAGGGGCGAGCTTATGTGAATAGGCGATCGTTTCGTGAAGCTGAAACATAGGTCTTATGGAAGGCATAGCGACTGCCGGTTCTGATTCGTTTTAGTGAAATTGTTTAAAGGAATAAATTATGAAAATCAAAAATCTGGCTCTCGTTGCACTGTCAGCCCTCTCTTTGAGCTCGGGTGCGGCTTATGCCGTGACGGTTAACGGTGGCACCGTTCATTTCAAAGGTGAAATTGTTAACGCAGCCTGTGCCGTTGATGCGGGGTCGGTGGACCAGACTGTTCAACTGGGCCAGGTTCGTTCTGCCCGACTGGCTGCGGCAGGTAGCACCAGTTCTGCAGTAGGTTTCAACATCCAACTGAACGATTGCGATACCACTGTTTCCACCAAAGCCTCCGTTGCGTTCTCTGGCGTTGCCGTCACCGGCAAGACCGACACGCTGGCAATTCAGGGCCCTGCGGCGGGCAGTGCGACTAATGTGGGGATTCAAATTCTCGACAACACCAGCACACCGCTGGCACTGGATGGGGCAACCTTCAGCGCCAAAACCACGCTGAACGATGGCACCAATATTATTCCTCTGCAGGCCCGTTACATCGCGCTGGGTGCGGCTACGGCCGGTACCGCTAACGCGGACGCGACCTTTAAAGTTCAGTACGAGTAATCAGTCAGTCATACAGGGAAATCACTCGGGGCCAGGGACGGCCCGTCATCTACTACGGATTTGAAGGTGATAATGATGAGAGGAATCAAGCTGATTCTATTGAGCGTTCTCCTGCCATCCCTGGCGCTGGCCGGTAACCGAACGCATGTGATGCTGCCGGGCGGCAATATGCGCTTCCAGGGCACGATCGTTGCCGAATCCTGCCGCGTGGAAGCGGGCGACCGCCAAATGACGGTTGAAATGGGCAGGATCAGCAGCAATCGCTTCCACGCGCCAGGCGAAGACAGCGACCCGGTGCCTTTCGCGCTCCACCTTCAGGACTGTAATACCAACGTTAGCCGGCACGTTGGCGTGGCGTTTATGGGCGTGGCCGACGGTAAAAATCCGGCGGTACTTTCGGTGGGCGAGGGACCGGGCATAGCTGAAGGCGTGGGCGTTGCCCTTTTTGATGCCGAGGAGCGCCAAATCCCATTGAATGCCCCTGCAAAGGCCTGGACCCGGATATACGCCGGGCCAAACACTCTCCATTTTATCGCCAAATATCGCGCCACCGGGCATCAGGTTACCGGCGGGCTGGCTAATGCCCAGGCCTGGTTTTCTTTGACCTACCTGTAGCCAGAATGAGGGCGTAGTGGACACAAACAACAACGACAAGGACAAAGGTGCGAGCGTGACAAAAAGCTTACTAAGAGGTCGCGGTTTACTGGCGGCGATGATGATAGCTGCGACAATCGGCTTTATGGCTCCTGCAGAGGCGGGGGTAGCGTTAGGGGCGACTCGCGTTATTTATCCTGAAGGGCAAAAGCAGGTTCAGCTGGCGGTAACCAGCAACGATGAAAAAAGTACTTACCTTATTCAGTCGTGGGTAGAAAACGCTAATGGCGATAAAGACAGCCGGTTCGTGATTACCCCGCCGCTGTTTGCCATCAAAGGGAAAAAAGAAACCACGTTACGCATTTTAGATGCGACCAATAACCAGCTGCCGAAGGATCGGGAGAGCCTGTTCTGGCTGAACGTGAAAGCCATTCCATCCATGGAAAAATCAAAGCTGAATGAGAACACGCTCCAGCTGGCGATCATCAGCCGAATTAAACTTTATTACCGCCCGGATAACCTGGCGCTGGCCCCGGAGAAAGCGGCAGAAAAGCTGACCTTTAGCCGCAGCAACGGCCAGCTGACAGTAAACAATCCCACCCCGTATTACCTGACGGTGACGGATATAAATGCCGGCACCCGCGTGCTGGACAATGCGCTTGTCCCACCGATGGGAAAAACCTCCGTGAAGCTACCGGCCGATGCCGGGACCAACATCACTTACCAGACCATTAACGACTACGGGGCGCTAACGCCACGGATGCAGGGCGTTATGCAGTAATTCAGGACAGGCCGTCCTGCGTTAAATAACAACGAAGAACTGACTGCCGGGCGAATGCTGACCGGAGGGATAATGTCACATCTAAAATATGGATTAGCGCGTTTCGGCTTCCGTCGTCCGCGGCGCAAATTAGCTTCTTTTTTTACTCTGGTACAAACTCCGCTGGCGCTTTTCATTGCTATGCAAGCCTGTTCCGCCCATGCGGATCTCTATTTTAACCCGCGCTTTTTAGCCGACGATCCCTCCGCGGTGGCTGATTTGTCCAGCTTCGAAAGTGGGCAGGAAGCGCCGCCGGGGACCTATCGCGTCGATATTTATCTCAACGAGGGATTTGTCGCCACGCGGGACGTTAAATTTGATGCGGCAAAGAGCAGCAGCGGCCTTGCTCCCTGCCTGACGCGTGAGCAATGGGCCGGAATGGGCGTCGACGTGGCGGCCATTGCCGGCATGAACGCCCTGGCGTCGGACGCCTGCGTCCCGATGACTGAACTTATTCCTGAGGCGACCGCCGGGTTTGATGTTGGTCTCCAAAGGCTCAACCTGACGGTGCCGCAGGCGTTTATGGGCAACCGGGCCAGAGGCTATATCCCGCCTGAACGCTGGGATAACGGCATTAACGCCGGCCTGCTGAATTACAACTTTACCGGCAATAGCGTGCAAAACGATCGCGGTGGTAACAGCAATTATGCCTGGCTGAATCTTCAGAGCGGGATCAATCTCGGAGCATGGCGACTGCGCGACAACACCACCTGGAGCTACAACAGCGGCGGCGGAAGTTCAGCGAACGAAAACAAATGGCAGCACGTCAACACCTGGCTTGAGCGCGATATTATTTCCCTGCGCTCCCGGTTAACGCTGGGCGACAGCTATACCGACAGCGATATTTTTGACGGGATCAATTTCCGGGGGGCTCAATTAGCCTCCGACGATAATATGCTGCCCGACAGCATGAAAGGCTTTGCGCCGGTGATTCGCGGTATTGCCCGGGGCACGGCGCACGTCATCGTCAAACAAAATGGCTATGAAATCTATCAGGGCACCGTTCCGCCAGGCCCGTTCACGATTAACGATCTCTACGCTGCCACTAGCGGCGGCGATCTGCAGGTCACTATCAAAGAAACCGACGGCAGCAGCCAGATCTTCAGCGTGCCGTGGTCATCCGTGCCTGTTTTACAGCGCGAAGGACGCACGCGTTTTTCACTGACGGCCGGGGAATATCGCAGCGGCAACCGCCAGCAGGAAGAGCCTAAGTTCTTCCAGGGCACGGTGCTGCATGGTTTGCCCGATGGCTGGACGCTTTATGGCGGCAGCCAGCTGGCTGACCGTTACCGCAGCTTCAACCTGGGCGTAGGGAAAAACATGGGGGCGCTGGGGGCGCTGTCGATGGACGTCACTCAGGCCAACGCCAGGCTCGCCGATGACAGCGAACACCAAGGGCAATCGCTGCGTTTCCTCTATAACAAATCGCTGAATGAACTGGGCACCAACATCCAACTGGTGGGCTACCGGTATTCAACCAGCGGCTATTTTACCCTCGCCGACAGTGCCTACAGCCGGATGAGCGGTTACCGCGTGGAAACGCAGGACGGCGTCATTCAGGTTAAACCTAAGTTTACCGACTACTACAACCTCGCCTACAACAAGCGCGGCAGGGTGCAGCTGAGCCTGACCCAACAGTTGGGCAGAACAACAACGCTTTATCTCAGCGGCAGCCACCAGACTTACTGGAACAGCAGCAGCGCCGACGAACAGATGCAGGTGGGGTTAAACACCGCCGTGGATGACATCAACTGGACGGTCAGCTACAGCCTGACGAAAAACGCCTGGCAGGAAGGGCGTGATCAGATGCTGGCGGTAAACGTCAATATCCCGTTCAGCCACTGGCTGCGTTCCGACAGCAAATCCGTCTGGCGTAATGCCAACGCCAGCTACAGCGCCTCACACGATCTTAATGGCCGGATGACCAACCTGGCAGGGCTGTACGGCACGCTGCTGGAGGACAATAACCTGAGCTATAGCGTGCAGACCGGCTATGCGGGCGGCGGGCACGGGAATAGCAGCAGTACAGGTTATGCCGCACTGAACTACCGCGGCGGATACGGCAACGCGAACGTGGGCTACAGCCGCAGCGACGGCATGAAACAGGTTTACTACGGCGCGAGCGGTGGCGTACTGGCGCATGCGGATGGTGTGACCTTCAGCCAGCCGCTGAACAGCACGGTCGTGCTGGTGAAAGCCCCCGGAGCCGGGGACGTCAAAGTCGAAAACCAAACCGGGGTTCGTACTGACTGGCGCGGTTATGCCGTGCTCCCGTATGCCAGCGATTACCGCGAAAACAGGATCGCGCTGGACACCAACACGCTGGCTGACAACGTAGACCTTCAGGATGCGGTCGCCAACGTGGTGCCCACCCACGGCGCCGTGGTGCGCGCGGAATTCAAGCCACAGGTTGGGGTGAAAATGCTCATGACGCTGACCCACAACGGCAAGCCTCTGCCTTTCGGGGCGGTTGTGACCGCCGAAGGCCTGCAGGTGAGCAGTATTGTGGCCGACGGCGGGCAGGTGTACCTGAGCGGAATGCCGCTGGTGGGCAAGGTGCTGGCCAAATGGGGAGACGGGCCGGGTGCCAGCTGCGTGGCGGACTACCGTCTGGGTGAAGAGAGCCAGAAGCAGATGCTGAGCTCGCTTTCGGCGCTGTGTCGCTAAGGAATAAGCATGACTAAATCTCTTTATATCGTTGGCATCGCCCTGTCACTGTTCGCCGCCGCTACGGATGCGGCAGACAGCACCATTACTATTAGTGGCAATGTTCGGGACAACGCCTGCGCGGTTGCGGCGGAGTCGAAAGATTTCACCGTCGACCTGATGAATAACCCGGCCAAACAGTTTTCTGCGGTGGGAGCCACCACCGCGCTGGTGCCTTTTCGCATCGTGCTTTCCCCGTGTGGCGGCCTGGCTACCGCGGTGAAAGTGGGCTTTACCGGCGTGGCGGATAGCGTCAACACCAGTTTATTAAAGCTGGATAGCGGCGCGGCAGCGGCTGCAGGCATGGGGATACAAATCCTGAACAGCGCCCGGACGCCGATGCCGATCAACGCGGGATCGTCGGCAATTCAGTGGACCACGCTGGTGCCCGGCCAGACCAACGTGTTGGGTTTTTATGCGCGCCTGATGGCAACGCAGCTGCCGGTCACCGCCGGGCACGTAAATGCGACCGCAATATTCACACTTGAATTTCAGTAACCGGAGGCGGACATGAAATGGATTCTACCCGGAAGGGTGCTTGCCGGAGTGCTGCTGGTGCTCTCTGCCACGGCAAAGGCGGATGACGTCACCATTACCGTGAACGGCAGAGTAGTGGCGAAGCCCTGCACGATCTCGACCCCAACGGCCACGGTCGATCTGGGCGATCTCTATACCTTTAGCCTGGTGCAGGCCGGTGCTTCATCCGCCTGGCATGATGTTGTCCTGAGCTTGACCAACTGCCCGGTCGGGACCTCTAAAGTGACCGCAACGTTCAGCGGCACGGCGGATGCGACGGGGTATTACGCCAACCAGGGCACGGCGCGCAACCTCCAGCTCCAGCTGCGGGACAACGGCGGGGCAACGCTGAATAACGGTGCCAATAAAACTGTTCAGGTGGATGCCGGCAGTCAGGCGACGAGTTTTCCTCTGCAGGTCAGAGCGATAACGGTCAACGGCGGGACTACCCAGGGAACCATTCAGGCGGTGATCAATGTCACTTACACCTGGTCCTGATCGCAAGGAGGATGGAATGAAGAAAATCATCGCGTTATTGGCCACTCTGGCCGGGCTGGGATGGTCAACCGCAGGCCAGGCCTTTACCTGCCAGTCGCTGGGGACATCCATCAGCGGCTCCGGCACCGTGAACGTCAATGTTAATCTTGTGCCGTCCATTTCGGCAGGGCAAAACTTAGTGGTCGATCTTTCCCAGTCGATTCAGTGCAAAAACGATGCCCCAAGCCAATATACCGATCCGGTAAGGATCCGGTCCGGCTCGGCGTATCAGGGCGTGCTCTCTGCTTTCAGAGGATCATTAGGTTACTTCGGGGTGCAATATCCTTTCCCGACCACAACGGAAACCGCCTGGGTGAACCATACCTGGGGGGATTATCGTGGCTGGCAGGCGGTGCTGTATTTAACGCCTATCAGCACCGCCAGCGGCGTAGTGGTTAAAGCCAACACCATGATTGCCCAGCTTATTCTGGAAAAAGAAGATTCCATTAACGGGAATCGCCAGATCATCAACTGGAATATCTACGCGAACAACGATGTTGTGGTGCCAACCGGGGGCTGTGACGTGTCCGCCCGTAACGTGACGGTGAATCTGCCGGATTACCCTGGCACGGCGCCTGCGCCCGTCACCGTGCGCTGTGCGCAGAATCAGAGAATCGGTTACTTTTTGTCAGGCAACACGCTGGGCAGCGATAACTCCATTTTCACTAATACGTCTTCCAGCTCGCCTGCTCAGGGAATTGGCGTTCAGCTTTTGCGAAATGGTGCCGCTTTGGGGGCCGGCAGCGCTAACACCGTTTCGCTGGGAACGGTAGGGACGACCCCCGTTAGTCTGGGGCTGACTGCGACCTACGCGAGAACGACCGGGCAGGTTACGGCGGGTAATGTGCAGTCGATCGTTGGGGTGACGTTTGTTTACCAGTAGCGGCACACCTAGAAAAATAAGCGAGCGTGTGACCTACATTCTCTCGCCCTGCAACATGATGGCGTGCGGGCTTGAGAATCTGTTAGCCGCAGGTCAAACCCGGGCGGTATTTTTCCCAGGCTCAGGGGAAGAAAGATTGCAGGAAGAGAGCGGGGCGCGGTTTGTGGTCTATCTGCCCGATCAACCTTACTGGCTGCTTGTCGTCTTGCGGCAGGTAGCGCAGCTGCTCGATCGCCATGATGGCCAACTCCCCATGCTCATTTTGAGCCGAAGTTCAGCCTCATGGATCTGGCGTTCGCTGCAGAAATTAGTGAAAAAAGACGGTTATCTTGGCGGCGTGCGGGTGGTGCCGTCCGATCTGCCCTGCGCCAGCCTGGCCGCGCTGCTGCACGGGGACTGGGATAACAGCGTCAGCCTCAAAAAACACGCCCTTGAAGAGGAGCTGGTGAGCCAGATCCGGCCCGAAGGTTTGACCCGAAAAGAGCTGGATGTGCTGGTGGACTCTCTCGCCGGGCAGACGATTCAGGAGCAGGCGAAACAGCGCGGTGTCAGCCATAAGACGCTGTATGTGCAGCGAATATCCGGGTTAAAAAAAATGGTTCATCCGCTGCTGCATGAGAAGGCGCCGATGGCGAGTAATCAGCAGAAAAAAGGAGACTCGGCGGGGATGCTGGCTGCCCTTTCACCGTTTGAAAGGGAGCTTGTTTATGCCATCCACAACCGCCAGATTTACCCGGTATTCCAGCCTATTGTGAACGGTGGGCTGCAGCTCAAAGGGCTGGAAATCCTGGCCCGCTGGCATCGAAATGGGCAAACCCTACAGCCCGCAGAGTTTCTGCCGCAGATCCGCTCCAGCTATACGTGGCGGCTGTTAACGGCCTTTATGCTGCAAGAGGCGGTGGGCGGCATTAATCAGTACCAGGGGGAGTATTATTTCGCGGTGAATATTCCGGCCGCGGTTTCAAACAGTGAAAGTCTGTTCGGCATTATTAAACAGCTGAGTACCCGACTGATAAATCCATTCTGGACGGACAGGCTGGTGCTGGAAATCTCAGAAGATCTGAATTTGAATCAGCATCAGGAGAGTCGATTCTTTATTACCCAGCTTCAGCACCAGGGATACCGGGTGATGCTTGATGACTGCTTTTCGCAGAGCAGCGTTTATTTCCCGGTGCGGGCGGTGCGGTTCAACGATTACAAACTGGATCGCAAAGTCGTGGCCGACGCGCAGTATGAACCTCACGCGCTGGCGCTGATCAAAAGCCTGGCGTACTACTGTGAATTAACGGGAAGTTACTGCGTTGCCGAGGGGATTGATAGCCGCGAGAAATTAAGGCTGCTGCTGGCATCCGGGGTGCATCTCTTCCAGGGGTTCAGTATCTCTCAGCCCGTTTTTAAGTTTGAACTGCGGCAAATGATCGCGGCTTTGAAAAAAAGAGAGACGGTGCAGCCTATAGCCTGAATGAGCGCTATTTCCCTCTCCCTGGAAGGGAGAGGGAAAAATATACGACGCTATTTATCTCCTCTCTCTGGAAGGGAGAGGAGATAAATCACGTTCCCTGCCTGGCCTTTTCCCCCTATCCCCTTTGGGGAGAGGGCCGGGGTGAGGGGTTGAACTGTTCCCGTATGTTTGAGTGAGACCGCTAATAACCGTGACTAGCGATTCTCTTCAATATAACGCGCCAGATCCGCCGGGGTTTTCAGCACGGTGGCGACTTCCGTCGGCGGGATCATGCAGCCGTACACATCCTGCACTTCCAGCACCAAATCAACGGCCAGAATAGAGTCGAGAATGTCGGACTCGATCAGTTCATCGTTAAAACCGACCTTACGGGATAACACTTTTTCAAACAGGGCGAGAATTTCTTGTTCCATCTTATTTTCCTGGGTCATTAATTCGTGCGAGCCTGGGTATCCAGCAGCTTGCGGTCGATTTTGCCGTTAGGGTTCAGCGGCAAAGCGTCTTTAATAATGATTTGTGAAGGCACCATATAAGGCGGGATCACCTTCGCGAGCGAAGTCTTGATCGCCTCCGGGGCAAGGCCAGTGACGCAGAACGCTGCAATGCGCAGCACGCCACCGCCGGACTTCATCAGCGGCAGTACCACGGCTTCGCTAATACCGGACATCGCCAGCAGGCGGTTTTCAATTTCGTTGATTTCAATGCGGTAGCCGTTCAGCTTGATCTGGCTGTCGTTACGGCCCTGGCAATACAGCAGCCCGTCTTCGTAGCCGAGATCGCCGGTGCGGTAGCCGCGGTATTGTTCGCTTTCGCGGTGCAGCAACTTAGCGGCGTTTTCCTGCGGCAGGCCGAGATAACCGCGCATGACGTTTTTCCCCCAGATAATCAGCTCACCTTCGGAGGTAATCTCCATGTGGGATTCCGGCATCATGGTGCCCACCGGCAGCACGTCGTTTTCGCTGTGCAGGATCTCGTCGGTGATTTCAATCACCGTGGTGGCGATGGTGGCTTCCGTTGGACCATAGGAGTTCAGGATTTTGGCCTGCGGGAAACGGCGGCGCAGTTGCCTGACCAGCGCTTTGTTCAGCACTTCACCAATAAACACAAACACGCTCAGCGTGGGCAAATACTCGGCGCTGAACTGCGGGGAAAGCAGCTTCTGGTAGGCAAAAGAGGGCGTGGAAACCCAGGCCGAAACTTCGTTGGTTTTCAGGCGATCGAGCCAGTTTTCAGCGGCAATATCTTCCTTGGCGTTCAGCACGATGTGCCCGCCGGTGGCGAGATTCGCCAGCAAAGGAATAAGAGACAGGTCGAAGCTGAACACCGCGTGGTTCATTAATACCGGCACGTCCGGCAGCGCAAAGTCATTGCGCACCCACTTCATGAAGTGCCATAGGCTCTCGCGGCCAATCTGCACGCCTTTCGGTTTCCCGGTGCTGCCTGAGGTAAACATGATGTAAGCCAGATCGGGCTCGGCCAGCACGCTGCCGGTTTCGCCGGTCGCCACAAATTGCTTCGCCACGACGTCGTAGTAATAAGGGGCGCTGGCTAGCTGGCAGATCTCTTTCAGCCGCTCCTGCGGGTAGATGCAGTCCACCGGAATATACGGGATGTTGTGCAGCAGGCAGCTGTAAATTGCCACGGCAAATTCGGCCTGCTGATGCCCGTATAAAACCACCGGCGTGCTGGCGGGTTGTTCGCACTGCGCGTAGCGCTGCGCCCAGTCGGTTGCGGCGACGGAAAGCTGTTGCCAGGTCAGGGCGGTATCGCTGCCGCTGATGGCTAACTGGCTGGGGCGCGCGGGGTCGAGTAATGCCGCACGCAGAAAATCCTGCAGTTCCTGAAGCTCTGGATGAAGGTTCATAGAGGTGACATTCCACTAAAGATGTAGAGGGAGACCGCGGCGCTAGCCAGCGTCAGAATTCGTCCAAAAAACGCGATAACCGGATGGCGTAAGCCGTTACTCAAGGCCGGGCTGCGTTTGGCTGACCAAAGCAGCATGTTATGGGCAACGGAAATGGCGCCGAACAGCGCGCCGCTGATGACGTAGTGTCGTTCAAGCCCGTTCCAGGCCCCCATGCAAAAGAGCGTGCAGAAGATGCCCACGTTCTGTGCCAGGGTTTTGTTTTGACGGAAGAAATCGAGCTTCATCAGATTCATGTAAATCGGCATAAAGACCACGTCGCGCAGCCACTCAGACAGGCTGATGTGGAACCGGCGCCAGAAGTCCTGCGGGTTTTTGGCCAGAATTGGCATATTGAAGTTGGCCGGAATATTCAGGCCAAACAGCCGCCCGGCGCCGATAGCCATGTTGCTGTAGCCCGCAAAATCAAAGTAGAGATAGGCGCTGTAGGCGACCGACATCACCACGCCGACGGTGAGCGTGAACGGCCGGTGGCTCCAGGACTCAATCACCAGATTGTCGATAAGCATCGCAAACAAAAACTTTTGCACGACGCCGGTGACGATTTGCTCCACGGCCAGTAAAAACTGTTCGCGGCTCAGCCTGAATACCGGCTTATTAATATCGCCGACCCAGGTTCGCCAGCGGTACATCGGGCCGGCGAGAATAATAAACGGCATAAACAGATAGCAGAAATAATGCAAAAAGTTCTGGCCATCTTTTTTGCTGCGGTAAAGCAGCACGTCAATGGCGCGGAAGGTCATAAACGACAGGCCAATCATGCCCCAGTGATTATTCAGGTGTAATTTCACCAGCAATAGCGGGAGCAGCGTGAGGGTGACCGCTTGCCAGGTTTTTAACCAGCCTTTCTCTTTCAGGGTGACAAGAAGATAAAACGCAAAGAATACCGCCACCGGAACCAGGTAATCGCCCTGGAAAATATATCCCCATGCCAGCGCCGCCAGCACGGAGAATGCTGCTAAATAGGTCAGCCGGTAATGCAGTACGCGGTTAACCAGCGCAAATAGCAGCGCCGATGAAAACAGAAAGAAAAAAAATGCCCCGGAGCTATACATCATTCATCCTTCAGAATTTTTGATATTCAAAATGCACTTTGATACTCATGCTGTCGTCCACGGAAGACCATGCGATCACCGTGATGGCCAGCAAGAGGTAAAGCACAAACAGGCGAACGGCAGTTTTCATCGTGTAAAGCTCTCGGCAATAAAGCGGTCCATAGCAACCCACGCCAGCTCGGTGGGATGCAGGCGATCCCAGTTCCAGCCGTTTTGATAAGGCTGGGCGTACATATCGAAATAGCGCACCTGGTTTTGCTCGAGATACGCCCTGACCTGGCGGTCAACGGGCTGGAATTTTTGCGTGTTTTTCAGCGCCCACGGGTTAAGCGGATCGACGATCACCACGAACTGGGCATGGTGAGATTTGAGCAGATCGATGGTGGCCTTGAAGGCTTCCATCTGGCGGTTTACCACCGGCGTTTCATACCACTCTTCCGCCGTTTTTCCGTCTTCATAAACGCTTTTGTCCATCCACAACGTGGCGGCACTTTGCTGGCGAACCTGATTCAATACGCGGGCATGGGCCAGCTGTTCGTTCCAGTCTGGTGCGGCGTACTTATCAGCGGGAGCGGGCCATGGGCGGTGAGGTTCAGGCGCAATGCGCAGCCACGCCAGCCAATGGTTTTTTACCAGGGTGCAGAAGTTAGCAAACTCATAATTAATAGACTGCCAAATTACTTTTGGCCGCCAGCCATATATTTTCATTTCGCCCAGGGTTAAATGGCTGATGTCCTCTTCATCAATATGGTGTAAGTAATTGACCAGGAAAGGACGGGCTTTTTCATCCGCCATCAGTGGGTTAAAAATAGCGGCCGGGAAATGATCGGCAAAAATAGCCGGAGGAATAGTGTCAAAATAAAAACTGTCCGGGGCAAACAGCAGAACAATTTTACTGTTGGCATTTATATCGTTTTTAAAACGTGAGAGCAGCAGGAATTGTGTGATGTTATCGACATAACTATCCCCGTAAGCCACCACCGGCTGATGTAATTGCTTATTAAAGTAATTATATACAGCGTAATGTTCATCTTCCGATGTCGACACCTCAGAAGCGCCGAGGAAAAATAATGCATTACCCTGTAATGCATGGGAAATTGTCGCTATTTTCTCTGATTGCTCTTTCGCTGTACCGTCCATGCTTTTAATCAGCGGCTGGAATGTTAGCGGCGTGAACAAGCCCGTCACCAGGGCCGGAACGCATAAGACCAGAACGGCAAGCAGCGCCATCAGGATATGTAGGCAGAGAGTATTCTTGATTTTCATTATTAATATGAGGTTACATGACTACCATTTGTTTAAAATTTGTTATTTTTTATCAACACAACAAATCATCCCTGTGCATCGCTGCACTATATACCAGCCTTTCACCGATGATGAGCGTTGCTGTGTAACGGTATGTACAACGAAGTACGTATTGTAATAATTCCCGCTACGCTTTGATGACGGGGGAAGTTGTATGGCCAGGCCAAGTAGGCTTATGGACTTACGTCAGGTATTTTTCTGTCAACATCCCGCCACGTTTGGGAATTTCCTCTGCCTTTCGTTAAAAGTAGCGGATGACTCAGTACGCTCTTGATGAAAATAATCTCGCGCTCCTGAGTGAGCGCAGAATTTGAACTGAATATAAAAACTTCCCCCGGCAGGGCTATCGGCAAGAAAGATTCAATGACAGTATCTTGAAAGAAAAATAAAGCCATAATCCTAAAATAGACCTGTTGCCCGTAAGGGCATGGAGTTTGCGATAAAATACAAGCTGGCAATTATTTGGAATGGCTGAATATGTGCGTAATTAACTGGGATTTTATTGATAAAATTGTCTATATCAATCTGGCGAAGCGTCAGGATAGAAAGGCTGAAATTATCGCGGAGTTAAAGAAGGTTCAGGCTCCGGAAGAAAAAATTATCCATTTTCAGGCCATTGAGGAAGAAGAGGGCGCGCTGGGCTGCGCAAAGTCCCACCTGAATGTCCTGATCATGGCGCAAATAAATGGCTGGAACAACGTCCTGATTCTTGAAGATGATATGGTGTTCGATGAGGATCCCCAATCTATTGAAAGAGCTAATATTTTTCTGGGTGAGTTAGCACGCACTGACTGGGATGTGGGGTTTCTTTCGGCCAGCTATTACATCATTAAAAAGGTGAGTTCCGCTTTTTATAAAGTCGAGTTCGCTTTTCTGGCAAACAGTTATCTGGTGAACAGGCCTTATTATCGAACGCTGATGCACAATTATTCTCGGGCCATTTATCGAATGGAGCAGGGCGAAGCGCGCAATAAAGCTGGACTGGATACCAACTGGTTAAAACTGATGGCTCAGGGAAACTGGTACGGCGTATATCCCTGCATCGGGCATCAGCGGCCCGGGCTCAGTGATATAGAAAATACGGTCATGGACAGACGAGAGTATTTTAAACGGCCAATTGAAGACATTAAACGCTACGGCTCATTTTAATCCTGGCGAAGAATGAAGGGGCTGAAGCATCAGCCCCCGAAAAGAAGGGATGCTTCAGCGGGAGGGTTATTCGCTTTCGCCGAGGGGCGCTTCCAGAGGAACAAAGCTGTTAATAATCCGGACATAATGTTTACGCTGTGCTTCGGTGAAATCATTATTTACGGCCAGGGTAAACACCAGCAGCTTACGTTTATTCGGGTTCAGCACCGGGTGCCCCGGAAGCGTAATGATAGACGAGACCTGGCGGATCCAGGTGCCGTCCTCGAGAAACTTATTCGCGGTTTGCAGGACCGGCAGTTTGGCAGGCCCGATCTCATGCCTGAGGTTCTTCCCTTCGACCTCGAATCCCGGGACGAAGCGTTTCATTTTATCCCACTGTTTTTCACAGAACTGATCAACGGTCTGCTCTTCTTCGAGGGTGGTGCGGTTGATCAAGATGTTATAGGGATTGTGATCCTCATCCATGTAGCGAAGGATATTGATCGACTGATCCTCCTGCGGATTCAACGTCACGAAACTGCCCTCATTGAGGGGGTAGGTCACAGGTTTGTTACTCATAAGCGACTCTCTCAATCCTTGTAGTCTTGCATAGATAACGGAATGATTTCGACGCGGCGGTTTTGCGCGCGTCCTTCCTGGGTGGCGTTACTGGCTATCGGGCGAGAGTTGCCCGCGCCTTCAACGATAAACTGGCTGGCGGCCAGGCCCGAGTGTTCCACCAGCCAGTCGCGGATAACGCGAGCGCGCTCTGTGGACAGGGCCATGTTGACAGTGGCAGAGCCGGTGTTGTCAGAATGGCCGATGATCAGATACATCTGCAGCGGATTGCGCGCCATCTCAGGCACCAGCTGCGTCAGAATGTGCTGGCTTTCCGGCATCAGGTTACTGCTGCCGTTCTCAAATAAAGGCGCGTTGTTCACGAGCTGCAGGAATGCCGATGCATCGGGTTTGTCATTTATTCCCAGTAGCCTTTGGATCGGCTTTATCTGGCTAATCTGGCCGCGAATTTCCACCGCATCCTGCTGTATGGCGTAGCCAATGCCGCCCGCGAGGCACAGCAGCAGCAGGGCGGCGAGTGCTTTAGGCCAGCGTCGGCGGCGTGGGATCTCCACCGGCAGTGGAATCGGCGCAGGAGAGGGGGTAGGAGGCGGCTCTTCAACCGGCGGCAGGGGAATCTCCGGCAGCGGAGGCAGGGCGATAGAAGCCGACAGGCCTGGCAAAATACCGTATCGCTCTGAAAGCCACAGGGACCAGGCCCCATGCCGGGTGAATCCCTGGCCGTGATCGGCGAGAGTGATGCCGGCAAAGTCGAGCTGGGTGCTGTCAAACAGGGTCTGTAACACGTTCATGATACGGCTTTCAGCCAGCCAGGAGAGCAGCGTGCTGGCTACCGCGTGGCGCTGAATGGCGTAGAGATCTTTCCCGTCGTCATTAGCTTCCAGCTCTGCCAGCAGGCTCGCCCACTGATGCTCAAGCTTGAGGTGGCCGTAAGGCGGCTCGGCAAGCCCGCCGGTCCAGATAGCCCGATCCGGATCGTGGGCGGAGCGCTGCTGGCTGAGCCGGGTGTAGAGCCCCAGCATGCAGGGTAAAGGCTCAGAAAGGCGGATGGATGAAAAGGCGTATTGCCAGGCGGTAATTTGCTCGATCATGATGCTACTGCTTTCAAAGCCGTCGGCAAGCAGCGGGAAATAAGCCATCGTAGCAAGGGCGATGTTATTTTTCTTTAAATACGCCATCCGTTTGGCCAGGCCGTTGGCGTTCTCCTCAATCACCCACAGGATCCCATGCTCGCTGCCGGATGACAGGTTTGACTGGCTGAACCATTTTCCAGCAAAGGGCCCGATGACGAAGATCATCAAGCGCGGGGATCCTGCCGCCCCGGCCCGCGGGCTCACCCAGGATGCCGTTGCGTGTTCCGAAGGAGGCGTCTCTGCCCGGGCGCGTGAAAAATAGCGGGCGCGTTTAGCCGCCCGCAGCGAGACCAGGGCATCGGTACTGCCTTCAATTTGCATCACCAGCGTCAGCAGCTTCCAGGCGTAGCGAAAAATGATCTCGCTGTCGGCGTTGAGCAGGGCATCCAGCCGGGCGGAAAGGGGGAGCGCTTCCTCGCTGTCAACAAAGCCATAGAAATACTGCACCAGCGAGTAGCGTTGCCAGGACAGAGAGTTGTTTTGGGCATTGCTGCTCAAGCGCTTATCAAAATAATCACACAGCGCCCGGCACAGCGCCTCGCTTTCTTCAGGCGCCTGGTTTTCCACCAGCAGCGCCTTGTTGAACTGCTCAATCAGCGAGATCAGCCTGAGCTGAAAGTCCGGCGCAGAGGGAATAATGCCGTCAAAAGAAAACAGGGTATCCACGCTGACTAATCGACAAAAAAGGGCTTCACTTTTCACCATGTCTTCTCCGTGACGGTGCCCCAGCCCAGGCTGTCTGACCAGGTGCACAGCCTGATCGAGCCTGGTTTACTTAGGCTGGTGGTTTTAAATTCCACTGGAAGCGAGATGTCTTCCGAGGACGTTTTTTGGCGTAGTTCATGCAGTTCGCTGCGGGTGAGCGTTTGCCTGTGGAACAACTCGTTCTGTTGGGTATAGACGCTGATATGCAGTGCGCTTACGTCGCCGTTGTCTGCTTCATAATCAGTCTTGCTCAGCGTAAGGGTCTTCTTATGCCAGGCATATTGCCGACGTAGCCATTCGGCATGGTCGGCGGGCGGATCGGAGAAGAAATTCACTTTATTCTCGGCCATGACTTCCGGTAAAACTGTGCCGTTTTTCAGGCAAATACCGGCCTGATATTCAAACTGTGCCAGCGTTCTGATCTTTCCCAGCCCATAGGGGGCCAGGCCGCCTTCGGGCTCGCTCTCCAGACCCAGCACGGTTCTGACTCGCTTTTTCGACGCGGCATCGCGCTCCCACCAGGCCTTCTCAACGGAGCCCTGTTCTTTGGCCTGATTCGTGTGGTCGCCCCAGACTTTGCTGTGCTCTTTGCGCTGATAGTAGTGCCATAGCAGAGGCTTATGGGGATGGTAGATATCGTAGCCGTGGCTAAACGCGCGCACGGCCATGGCTATTTCCTCACCGGCGAAGAAAATCTGTGGGTCGTTGGGGATCTCTTTTACGAAGTCCCCGCGGGTAAAAATAAATCCTCCGGCCAGGTAGCTGCCCCTGACGGGCTCGGGAGATTCAAAAGGCGTGGAGCTGAACATCGGGAGCCCCTGCGGGTTGAACTCCCGGAAGATTAAGCGGCTCACATAACGTTTTTTACTGGCTTCTTCGTCTTCTCCGGGAACAAACGCAGGCGGGTAGGAGGAGAGCACTGGCCGGGGAGATGTCGCCGCTAGCTGGCGCAGCGTGGTTATCATTTCGTTATCCCAGCCGGGGATAAACCGGCAGTGGGAATCAATTTGCAGAAAATAGTCTGCTGCCTCAAATAGCGATTCCGCGAGGCTCCGCGCCCAGCAGGCCCCCTGGCTGGCATAGTAGTGCACGCTGATGAGTTCGATTCGGGCCTGCTGGAAACTGAAAATAAACGCCTCATGTCCGGCAACGTGCCGGCTGCCCATGGGGACGAAGCCGTGTCGCGTAAAGAGGCTGAGATCCTCATCGTCCTGCCAGCACACGGCAATGTGCAGCCTTTCAGGCTGGCTGGCGTGGCGCAGCATATCCTGAAGCGTCGGGATCAGCTGCGGATCCCGATAGCTGGCAATGCTGATAAAAATTGTTGCGGGGTTGCCCATATTTCCTTATTCCCTGGCTTACTGAATACTAAAAATAATTTCTGCTTTTGCCGTGAACAGGCCACCGGCAGGTGCCGTACCGTTGCCCTGGAGCAGCGTCGCTTTCCAGGCAAATTCAGCCGGACCCTGGCTGGTGATAACCCGTGAGGATTCAGAGGTGGATCCATCGACTTTCATGGTTTTGTTGTCGCCGTCGGTGATGCGGATTTTCAAGCGATCCATATTGCCGTCAGAGTCTTTGATACGAATAAAACCGCCGTCTGCCGTAGGGGTATCGGTAATCATCGACGCGGAGGCCGAGTAGGATCCATAGTCACTCTTACAGACGATGGCGAAGTCCAGGCTGCGGGTAACCCCGGCTTTTAGCAGCGTGGGCGTCACGTCGTTAAAGTCGATAGTTTTAGCGTTATCCGCAGTGCAGGCCGGGGTACTGATAATTTTCATTTCCCCGATAGAGAGGCTATGGGTGAACGACGCGGGGTTATCTGACAGGATATAGTTGTAGCCAATTTGTCCGGCGGGAAGGATGGTATCCCCCGTCGCGGCATTGGCCAGGCGCAGGTTATTGCTGAGTTTATAAAACTCAATTCGATAAAAAGACTGCGGTGGAATATCGAGTGAACCAACCGAGCTGCCATTTGAGAAAGTCAGATAACTGGTCGACGGGAAATTACCAAACGCCGAGCCGTTGCTCGCCAGCATTTTGATGCCAATGCCCGGAATGTTGGTCGCATAAATTTTTGTGGATGTATCCTGCCCGGACAGCGACACGGCGCGTTTGCCGTACTCTGTTCCCTTTATACAGTCGTCATAACCTACGCCAGCGCCGCCTACCGTCGGGCTGTCATATTGGGCTATTGGCGTAGAAGTACTCACCGGCGCATCAGCGGAAATAATGATTGTCTTAGCGTCAATGGTGAGCGGCGTGGGAGTCCCGCGCGCCAGCGTACAAACGGCCCATGCGCCAGGCGACATCAGCAGCCCGGAAATCAGAAGGGTGAGTATCCTTAACATTGTTTATTCCTTTTCCTGGTTCAGCATTGCGATAACTTCTGGGGGATACATTTTTTGCAGCTCGGCGAAGCTCTTGCCTATGCTTTCCTCCGCGTATTTCAGCACCGGCACCAGCGGGCTGCTTGGCTCTGCCACGGCAAACCAACTGCGGATTTCCTGCAGGCGCTGGAGCGCTTGCGCGCGCGTATTAACCCCTTTTTGCGGTTCATGCCGCGCAGGACGAGGCACCGGGACAGGAGGCTGCCAGGCCGCTTCGTCAGCCGGGACGGCTACCTGACCAGGGGGCTGCGTGGGCACAGGCTCCGGCACGCTTTCGGGGGCTTTTTCCAAAGGGAGATCTCTGGCGGGCATTTCGCTGCCAAACTCGCGGCTAAACATGCCAAGAATGCCGGACAACAGCGGCAGCTCAGGTGCCTCGTGTCCCAGCGTCTCCGCCAGGATCTGTTTTATCTGCTGCACAAAGTAATGGGCCTGCGTTAGCGGGCGAATCTCTTCTCGTGCGCTGGTGTGCCATTCGCGAATGATGGCGGCGACGGCCTCGTCCGACAGCGCACCTTCTTCTCTCGGCAGCTGATGGGCTTTTTCAAATTCTTTAACGGTAATTTGCAGCCCGGAGGCTTTGGGCAGCGGTTGGTTGCGCAGATCCGTCAGCAGACCACCAATATCCTCCAGCTCGGCGAAGGCGTTTGCCCGCAGCATTGGCTCGAACTCCCCTTCGTCAAGCAGCTGTGGATGAAGGTCGTCCGGCCAGCTTTGTAGCAGGGCAAGCAGCGCCTCCGCGCCTTCGGCCAGCGCAGACAGCCCGCGCTTACGCAGGCGGCAGCGCATCAAAATAACCACCAGGCGAACATCTTTGCTTTTTTGCAGCAGGGCCTGGCAGTCGCGTTCGGTTTCCGTCCAGTTCACCGGCTCAGCGGCTTCAACGAAGTCGCCGTATTCGGCCCCAAGCTTTGGCTGCAGGCGCGACTGCAGCATGATAAAAGCAGGATCGTAATCGAGCGCTTCGCCGCAGGGCGAGTCGCCCTGAAAGGGCTGCATCAATGACTGGTAATAGTCCGAGCAGGTCAGGCTTTCGTATTGATTCATGTGCGTGTCTTTTCATCCATGGTTACGTTCTCTTCCAGGCGAAGGGCTACCGGCGGTACATCTCGGGCTCAAAGCTCATCCCGAAAACGGGGGTTTCGCTGGCCTCTCTTTCCAGCCAGCTCGCATAACCCAGCTGGTGGCTGCCGTCTAACGTGGCCCGGGGCACCTGATCGGCGGCAAGCACCAGCTGCACATCCCAGGCATACTCAAAGCCGATAAAACTTCGAACCAGCTCGCGCAGCACCGCCATATCGCTGCCCCAGGGGCTGAACAGCATGTACTGAGCCAGCGTGAGCGGGCCCATCATCAGCTTGAATTTATGCTGCCGGTCGAGGACGGTATTCCCGAGGATGGCCCCGTCGCCCAGCAGCGCGGCGTAGCGGTCGTCGCCCAAAGCGGTTTGATCTTTTCCCTCAAGGAAAATCCACTGCAGCTCAAACTCTTCCATCTGCACCGGAACCTGGAAGTAGTACTCCATGGCGCCTAGCAGGCCATCAGGGTTACGTGCTTCTCGAATCAGGTGTGCGGATGACGCCAGGCGGGCGTGAATCGGCAGCGGGGCGGGATCGAGCTCGGAGGGATCCAGCCCCACCAGGCTGCCCACGTAAAATGAAAAACGCTCGTCTTCTTTACGATCGAGCGAGGCGGTGTCCTGCGATAAGAACCAGGCCCGATAAAACTGGCTCAGCGCCCGGTGGTGGAAGATATCCACGAAATCAATCAGCGTCGGGTCGTGCTGTTCGTAGCGGGAATAAGCCAGCTCAGAGAGGTGCAGCGGCATTGCCCCCTGGGCGCCCCAGATCCCCAGCCCAAAAAGCTGCAGTTTGATTTTGTCGTCCTGCTGATGGATGGCCGCTATCTCTCGAGGGGAGAAGGCCATGCTGGAGATCTGGCCGAGCCTGAACCGCTCCTGAGAGGGGAGAGCGGCCTTACCCGGCGGCGGCAGGGACGGCGTGCGGGCGGCAATAGCCCGCATAATGCTGATAAATCCCGCATCCCAGGGGGCGCTGGGATCGAACCAGTTTTCCAGCCCTGGCGGTAATGACGAGGCCTGTGGCAACTTCGGGAGGGTCATAGCGCGCCTCGCCTGCCCGGGCGCGCTTTCCAGCGTGCGACAAGGCCTCGCTGCATCGAGTGCAGCTCAGTTTCGGTAAAAATATTGATGGCGGCATGCCGCGACAAATAGTTCTCCATAATCAGCCCAAACAGATAAGGGCTGACCCCGGAGAACCCTTCTTCGTCAACCGTCAGGCTACAGTTCACGCCGCGCCCGTAAACCAGCAAGCCCTCATCCGAGAGGCGGCGAACCACCGGGCGGGTCTGGCAGCCCACGAGACTGTTAATTTGCGCCATGGACTCCAGATCGGAGGCGGTAGTGAACAGCCGCAGCATATTACGCAGCGCCTCGCCCCCTTGAGCATGGTCCATATCCGACAGCGGCAGATAGTTGAAGCTCAGCTGACGAATCAGGCGCCAGGCCGTTTCACCGAGAGCAAACGGTGAGCGGGGCGCGCTGGGCGAACTGACAAAGCGCGCGCCGTGAATGGGAACCGAGTCCGACATTGTCAGATCGAGGCTGCCGCTGCTGGTCAGCAGGCGGGGCAAATCACGATTGGTGACCATCGCATCGACCAGCAGATAGCGAATATGCTCGCCGTAAGGTGCTTCTTGCTGATCAACCAGCGAGATAAAGATTTCAGTCCCGCTGTAGGGCGTGCGGGTATCGTATTTTCGGCTGCTGGACTCTTTGGTTCTCACCGTGCGGTTGACGGAAAAATAGCGGCCAAAGTTGCCGGTATCGCTATGGCGGGTCTGATAGAGCGGGTTAAAGGTCAGCTCTTCGCTGGTTTCGGCCTGCAGACCAAACACTTTATTGACCGAGAACACCTCATAGTCGAGAGGACGGCTGCGGTCCGGCACGATATGAAAGTTATTGAGCGCCCGGTTGACCTCAATCCTGTCGACACGTTTAGGGAAAAGGTTAATGACGGGCGTGCAGAACAGCAGAAAGCGCGATGCGTCCAGGTGGGCGACTAAATCCTGCGGTAACTTATTCAACAGGATAATTATCTCTACTTCATTGGTATTATTATCCGCAAAGGATTCAGCCAGCTGCGTGAGTGAGAAAAAATAAAATCTTTCACGGCAGGAAATATATTCCTGAATCAGCGTATGACCATGAAACATATTCCACTGTAGCGGCAATAAGCTCTGATCTGGCGCCATGCCTTCAAATTTCAGCGGCTGTTCATTGATGACATGATAACGGTTTTTTTCCCGTTCTCCGCTGCGCACCACCATCGCAACGTGACTGCCGTGAAGCAGTTCGAACGTATGAGAGACGATACGCTCATCGCCCTGGATATATATCGGCAGTTCATTCAGCCCCTTCAGTTCAGAAAAAACCAGCTCTCCCTGCAGCTTTAGTTTAATTCGCAAAGCACCTTTTAATTGATGATGCTTAATGCGGTAATGTTCAAGGTTAGGGATATCCGGGGGGATTGAGGTCAGGCGTACCTCGGCAATTTCCAGCGGCCAAAGCGTCACATCCTGGTTATTTCTGAACTCGCAGCGGGTCATCTCACCGGGCAAAATGCGGCTATAAAAGGCGCTTTGTTTTGGGATCCTGTAGCCCTGGGTGAGATCGCCCTCGCTGAGGTTAGGCTCCAACTGCACCACCCCCATCGAGGGGGTTGGGGAGTTATAGTTCGGATAGACAATGTCCAGCAGGCGCTGGGTAAATTTGGGAAACTCAGCGTCCAGCTTTATCTGCGTTCTGGCGGATAAGAAGCAAAACGCCTCGATTAAACGCTCAACGTAAGGATCGGCAATCTCAATGCCGTTCATCCCCAGGCGCCCGGCAATCTTGGGATGACGTTCGGCGAACTCTTGCGCCATTTCTCTGACGAAAGTTAGCTCCCGGTTGTAGTAATCCAGAAAGTTGTGTTCCACTTGTCACCCTGTCAATTATTACAGCAAATATGTTTTTGCCATGCTGGAGATAAATATTTGAAGACAGAAAAAATCTTTTTTGTCGGAGGCGTTCTTCTGTTTATGAACCCGATTCTAAAAGTAAACGTTAAATTTTCGTATGCCTGCATCATGCGTTTTAGAGAATTTAAGAATGACTTCCGGGCGTAATTCTTAAAACCCGTGATGTTGGCCAGCAAGGGTTTTTATTTCAATTTTTGTTAATTACTATGCCCTCCAGGTAACGTTCCGTGATGCGCTTAATGCGTTGTTTCGGCTCTCTGATCCACGTGGATAAGTGGATGAATAAAACAATCGAATAATCGAATTAAAACAGGGCGAGTTTTATCGTGGCGATAACCAGAAAAAACCTATTCGGTAAGCTAAATACCATCTTGTTTAAAGGCGTAGAGAGCGCCACAACGCTGTGTAAATTACGCGGTAACCCTTATGTTGAACTGGTGCACTGGTTAAATCAGATATATCAGCAGCAGGATAGCGATATTCGGCACATCATTCGGCACTTTGAGCTTGATGCGGAAATGCTGGAGCGTGATTTTTCTCAGGCGCTGACTCGCCTGCCTGCCGGGGCCAGCGCTATCTCTGATTTCTCCTATCACATTGAGCTGGCCATTGAGCGCTCGTGGGTATTTGCCAGCCTGGAATGCCATAACACTTGCATCCGCAGCGGCCATTTGCTGATTGCCCTGCTGACGACGATGGAGCTGCGCCGCGCGCTGTTCGCTATCTCTCCGGCGTTTGAAAAAATCCCTCTCGAACATTTAAGTAAGGATCTCGGGTACATCACCCGTGAGTCGGCGGAACAAAATGATTTAGCCGGTGGCGCAGCGGTGTCCGACGGGGCCGGGGTGCCTGGCGAAGCCAGCCACGCAATGGGCAGCGCTCAGGGCGGTGGGCTGGCGCAGTATTCTACCGATCTGACGGCGCTGGCGCGGGAAGGAAAAATTGATCCTGTGCTGGGGCGCGATAAAGAGATCAACACCATGGTCGATATCCTGCTGCGCCGTCGCCAGAATAACCCGCTGCTCACCGGTGAGGCCGGGGTAGGTAAAACGGCGGTTGTGGAGGGGCTTGCTCTGGCGATTGCGGCCGGGGATGTGCCGCCTTCCCTGCAAAAAGTTCGCCTGCTTACGCTGGATGTGGTTGCCCTTTCCGCAGGCGCCAGCATGAAAGGTGAGTTTGAAGCTCGCCTGAAAGCGGTGCTGGAAGAAGCGGTCAATTCGGCTGAGCCCGTCATCCTGTTTATTGACGAAGTTCATACGCTGGTGGGGGCTGGCGGTAACGCCGGAACCGGCGACGCCGCGAACCTGATGAAGCCGATGCTGGCCCGTGGTCAGCTGCGCACTATTGGCGCGACGACCTGGAGCGAATTCAAGCGTCATATTGAGAAAGATCCTGCGCTGACGCGCCGCTTCCAGGTTCTGCAGGTTGAAGAACCGTCAGAAGCGCTGGCGATTGCGATGGTGCGAGGCCTGCTGCCGGTGCTGGAGAAGCATCACGGCGTGTGGATCATGGATGAAGCTATTCGCGCCGCCGTCAGGCTCTCACACCGGTATATTCCGGCCCGCCAGCTGCCAGATAAAGCGATTAGCCTGCTGGATACCGCCTGTGCCAGGGTTGCCGTGGCACAGCACGCGCCGCCGGCCGAGCTGCAGATGCTGAAGTTCCACAGCGAGTCGGCCCAGGCCGAGCTGTCGCTGCTGGAAAAAGCCATCGGCTTTGGCAAAGAGGACGATAAGCGCAGAGAGCCTATCCAGAACGCGATTTCTGAACATGCCGAAAACGCTAAGGTTCTGGACAGCCGCTGGAGCCAGGAATGCGAGTTAGTCTCCAGCATTATCGACACGCGTCAGCAGCTTCTTGCGGCCACGGTTGAAGATACCGAAGTATCAGAAACGGAAAAGGTGGCCTATCTGCAGCAGCGTTTAGGAGAGCTTGAAACCACGCTGAGCGAAATTCGCGGCGAGCAGCCGCTGGTGCAGGCCGAAGTGAATGCCGACGTGGTGGCTTCGATTGTGGCGAACTGGACGGGGATCCCGGTCGGGCAGGTGCTTAAAGATGACGTCAGCGCGGTGATGGAGCTGCCGCAGCGTTTGGCCGAGCGCGTTATCGGGCAGCAGTACGCGCTGGACTGCCTGAGCCAGAGCATTCAGACCGCTCGCGCAGGACTGGCGGATCCGAAAAAACCGTTTGGCGTCTTTATGCTGGTGGGGCCTTCCGGGGTGGGGAAAACCGAAACGGCTTTGGCCATTGCCAGCCAGCTGTATGGCGGTGAGCAAAACCTTATCACCATTAACATGAGCGAATACCAGGAAGCCCACACCGTCTCTTCCCTGAAGGGCTCACCTCCGGGCTACGTGGGCTACGGCGAGGGGGGCGTATTAACCGAGGCCGTCAGGCGTAAACCCTACAGCGTCATTCTGCTGGATGAAGTGGAAAAGGCGCACTCAGACGTGCACGAATTGTTTTTCCAGGTCTTTGATAAAGGATCGATGGAAGACGGTGAAGGGCGGCAAATCGACTTCCGTAATACCATTATATTGCTAACAAGTAATACGGGGAGCGACATTATTAGCAGCGCTTGTGCGGATCCTGAAACCCTGCCGGGCGAAGAAAGTTTGCTGAAGGTTATTCAGCCTGCTTTGCTGAAAGTCTTCCCGGCAGCATTTTTAGGTCGAGTTACCGTAATACCTTATTTACCGCTGGCAACGTCTTCACTCCAGCGCATTGTTAATATTCATCTTAATCGTATTGCCGAGCGTGCTAAGGCGAATTATGACCTTGAATTAAGCTTCAGCGAAGAACTGGTGCAGCACGTTGTGGAGCAGTGCCCGGTGGCGGAAACCGGGGCAAGGATGCTAATCCGCTTTATTGAGAAAAACATTTTGCCGAAAGTTGGCGTAGCTATCTTAAATTCGACTGGCGCAGCTGCTACACAAAATAAAAATGTGGCCATGCGTGTGGCTTATTCACATGAGAAAGGCATTGAACTTATCCATCAAACGGAGGAATTGCCGACGACGTAATTTAAGAAAGTTGCACCAGGAATTATGTATCTACTGTTTATAAAGTTTTTACTTACTGAAATATAGGGAATTATATCATGCGCAATTTTAAAATGACGCTGTGCGCCATGGCTTTGGCTGCGGTATCAACTTCTGCCCTGGCGGCGGATGAAACGCAGGGGACCGTCACCTTCAACGGTCAACTGATTGCCGAAACTTGCACCATCGCCAGCGATTCTGTCGATCGCCAGGTTCAGCTGCCAAAGGTGTCTATCCAGACCCTGAATGCCTCCGGCACAACCGCGGGTTCTAAAGGTTTTGATCTGAACGTTGAAAACTGCCCTACCGGCATCACTCAGGTGGCTGCGCACTTCGAAGCCGTCGGCAGCAGCGGCGTAAACAGCCAGACCGGTAACCTGACCAACAGCGCGACCACCGGTGCCGCAACCAAAGTTGAAGTTCGTCTGTACAACTCCGACGAGCAGCAGCTGAAGCTGGGCGAAACCGGTGCTCCTGCCCCTGTAACTGGCGGTAAAGCGACTATGCGTTACTACGGTGGTTACTATGCGACCGATGCCACCACCGCAGGTTTGGTTCAGGCGAAAGCTAGCTACACCCTGGCATACCCATAACAGGTTTGCTTCTAAATGAAGTGCGGGGCGAGCAATCGCCCCATTCTTAAAACCTGCTTTCATTATCAGGTAGATGTTATACGCGCAGGGCCGTGCTATGAAATATCAATATGCAATATTCTCAAAACTGACAGCTTTATTTATTCTCCTGCTGGCCGTCTCCCAGTCGGCGTTTTCCGGGATGACGATATCCGGTACCCGGATTATATTTCCCGGCGGTGAAAGAGAGCAGACGGTGCGTACGACAAATAAAGGCCCGTCGCCTTTGCTGGTACAGGTTTGGGTCGATGATGGTGGTAAAAATGACGACATTAATAAGATAAAAGTTCCTTTTACCACTACGCCGCCCGTGTATCGCGTTGATCCGGGCAAAGGGCAAAGTATCCGTCTGATATACAATGGCATGAATCTGCCTCAGGATCGAGAATCTGTATTTTGGTTCAATATGTTAGAGATCCCGCCAATGAAAGAGGGGGCCAAAGAAACGGACCATCTGGAGCTGGCCTTCCGCACCCGAATTAAAATATTTTACCGTCCGTCGGTCTTGAAGAGCAGCAGCTCTCAGGAGATTGGTAAATTGACCTGGGAAAATCTGGGGGCAGGAAAAGGCATAAAAGTGAACAATCCTACGCCTTACCATTTCTCTTTTGATAGCGCATCGCTGATGTCCGGGACGGTAAAGCAGCCATTGGCAGTGGATATGATCGCGCCCTTTAGCAGCAAAGTGTTTTTACCAGAAAATAAAGGTTCTGTATCGGGGGCTATTAGCGGTGCAGTCGTTCGTGTCATTAATGATTATGGCAGCGTAATTGAATATCGCTTAATTCCCGCCTCGGGAAATACCTTAACAATAGAAAGAAAGTTGCAATAAATTTCATCGGTTTTTCAACTGAGCCAGAAATGCTTTTTATTTAAGGCCGGATAGCCACGCTTTGTGGTCAGGGAGTCAGGGACGTGAGACTAAAAGAAAGCAAGAAATATGCACGACGAGTCACGCGCGAATCGAAAGTCGCGTTTGCTGTTCGCCATATCCTTATGGCTTCTTTAGGAGCTAGCTTTTCCGTACTGGCTCAGGGAAATACCGCCAGCCTGCCGACCAGAAATGAACAGAGTTCTCGCCCGGAAAGCGTGAAATTTAACAGCGCCTTTATCCATGGGCAGAGCGTTGATGTCTCTCGGTATTTTGAAGGAAACCCTGCACCAGCCGGAGAATACAGCGTACAGGTTGCGGTCAATGGAGAAGGGCGGGGCCAGTACAAGGTTCTGTTCAAGGACGTAAACGGCAGCGTCGGGGCTGTGCCCTGTTTTAGCCAGGAGCAGCTGGGTCGAATGGGCATTAAAGTGTCACATAACCCGCTCGACGGCGCGGCGCATACCGCCGGAGATGACGGAGACAAACAGTGCGCCACGCTTGACCGCTGGGTTGACGGAGCCAGCGCCAGCTATCAGCCCGGCGACTTCTATCTCGATTTGACGGTTCCCCAGGCCTCCACGGTTCAGTACCCAAGGGGCTATACCGACCCCAATACGTGGGATTCTGGCGTACCCATTGGATTGTTGGATTACAACTCCAACGTCTATGTGCAGCAGACTAACAACCGGTTTGACAGCAAAGACGGGCATTCCGTAAGCGGTAATCTTGGCATGCTGGCGGGACTTAACTTTTTCGACTGGCGGCTGCGTAAACGGTTCAATACCAGCTGGAGCAACGATCAATCGTCCCACAGCCAGTCCCTGTTTACGTATCTTCAGCGCGATATCCCGGTGTTAAAAAGCCAGCTCACGCTGGGCGACAGCACAACCAGCGGCGATCTGTTTGACAGCATGACGGTGAGAGGCGTCCAGCTCCAGTCCGACGATCGTATGCTGCCGGATGGGCTTCGCTATTACACCCCGCTGGTGCGTGGCTTTGCGGAGACCAACGCCAAAGTTCAGGTCAGGCAGCGAGGCCAGGTCCTGTATGAAACGACCGTGCCACCTGGCGCGTTTGAACTGAGCGATATCGGGGCTATGGGCTATGGCGGCGATCTGCAGGTTACCGTAACCGAGGCTGACGGGCGCCAGAGAACCCAGCTCGTACCGTTTTCCTCACCGCCGATGCTGCTTCACGATGGCGTATCACGCTTCGACGTCACCGTGGGCAAATTGAAGGATGACTCGCTGAAAGAAGAGCCGGGGCTGGCGCAGGGATTTTACCAGTACGGCATCGGCAACATGTACACGTTATACGGCGGCGGGCAGCTGGCCGATAACTACAGCGCGCTGGGGATTGGTCATGCCTTCAACACGCCGCTGGGCGGGGTTTCGATGGATATTACCCGCGCACGCAGTGAGCTTGGTAATGGCAGAGTCTCCACCGGGAATAGCTATAACGTTGGCTTCAGTAAATATCTGGATACGACGTCTACCGACGTTACGCTTGCGGCTTACCGCTACTCTTCGAAAGGGTTCTATAGCCTGAGGGACGCGGCGTTAGATCGCTATGGGGCCAAAAGCGATAATTTTATCGTCGATTACCGGACCAAAGAGCGCTTTACCGTGAACGTCGGGCAGCCGCTGTGGAATGGCGCCAGGCTGAATTTGTCCGGCAACTTCTATAGCTACTGGGACGACAGGTCTTCCACCAGCCAGTACATGCTGTCGTACAACAAATCCGAGCGCTATTTCTCCTGGGCGGTGTCTGCGTCCCGGGCCTATAACAGCGACGGGGAGAATATCGATAGCGTGATGCTGTCCGTCAGCGTGCCGCTGGGCCGAGCGAGCATGACCAGCAAACCGCTGTTTAACTCACTTTATTCCTCGGTCAGCCACGATAACCAGGGCGGCAGTGCGGTACAGATGAACGCCATTGGCAGCCAGGGCGAGCAAAACGAACTGAGCTACGGCGTCGGGACTTCCGTTAACAAAGCGAGAAACGCGGGGACGCGCAGCGCGTTCAACGGCAACGTGAACTACAACTCGCCGTTTGGCCAGTTCGGATCAACGGCCTCCGTCGGGAATAAATCGAACCAGCTCTCGTTCTCGGCCAACGGCAGCCTGGTGGCGCACCAGGGCGGGATCACTGCCGGGCCTCGCCTGGGCGACTATCCGTTTGCCCTCGTTGAGGCGGAAGGCGCCAAAGGCGCGAGAATGCTGAATGGCTATGGGTCGCAAATTGATGGCAATGGGTTCGCCATTGTGCCTTCGCTGACGCCTTACCGGGAAAATATTGTGGCGGTGAATACCCGCGGCCTGCCGGACACGGTAGACGTCCTGGAAAGCGAGAGCACGGTCATCCCGCGCATGGGTGCGGCGGTAAAAGTGAATGTGAAAACGCTCGTCGGTGAGCCGGTTGTATTGATTGTGAAAGATAGCAAGGGTGAGCCGCTGCCAATCGGGATGGATGTTTACGATGAGCGTGACGCCAGCCTCGGTATTATTGGTCAGGGAGGCATGGCCTTTATTCGTGGCTGGCAGGCTGAGAAAAATAATCTGTATTTAAAAAGTGCTTCCGGTCAGCGACTTTGCACTATTTATTCCGATAGCAATATTGCAAATAAAATGAAGGGCGCGCGTGGCTCTATTACTCAGGTAGAGGTCTTATGTCATTGATGAATACTCTTGCCGGCGGGCGAGGCACTTTCCGTGGCCTGTGCTATGCGGCCCTGGTGGGCGCTCAGTTTTTCGCCGCGGCGAACGCCTGCTCAACGAATTGTTCGATAGATGTTTTCTTTACCGGTAATTACACCGATGAAACCTGCAGTGTGGCGATCAATAACGCCAGCAGCAATGAAATTGTGACGCTCCCACGTGTCGCCGTGGCCTCGCTTAGCCGCGACGGCAATGAGGCCGGCAGCGTTCCGTTCGATATTACGCTCAAGGATTGCCCGGCCAGCAGAACGATAACGGTATTTTTTAATAGCACCATTTCTGCAGCTGATACCGAAACGGGAAACTTAGTGAATAGCAGCGGAACGGACTTAAGCCGCGGCGTTCAAATTAGATTGCGTAAAGAAAATAGTTCGCAGGTCATTATTGATAGTGCTGATTCAGGGCAGGATTACGTTATTTCCGCCACGGCCGAACCATTGAGCCACAGATTTACAGCGAGCTATTACGCAAAAGGGAACTCGACCGTCACCGCGGGCCAGGTTCACGCCGTGGCGGGGGTCGAGCTTGTTTATAAATAACAGGGAGGCTTGCTGATTATTTGAACGTTGACCATCCGACAAGCGACGGTTTATCCATAAACGGTTATTAAAGAGTATTGACTACTATGAGCAAAAGCAACTCGCAAAAATTCATCGCACGAAACCGTGCTCCGCGCGTACAGATTGAGTACGACGTGGAAATTTATGGCAGTGAAAAGAAGATTGAACTGCCGTTTGTTATGGGCGTTCTGGCGGACTTGTCCGGCAAGCCACTTGAGCCGCTTCCCCCGGTCGCCGACAGAAAGTTCCTCAGCATCGACATCGATAACTTTGACGAGCGTATGAAGGCTATGCGCCCGCGCGTGGCGTTTGCAGTCCCGAATACCCTGACGGGCGAAGGGCAGCTGATGGTTGATATGACCTTTGACAGCATGGACGATTTTGCCCCCGACGCCATTGCACGCAAAGTCGATTCGTTATCCCAGCTGCTTGAAGCCAGAACCCAGCTTGCCAACCTGCAAACCTATATGGACGGTAAAGCCGGGGCGGAAAGCCTGGTGATGAAAGTGTTGAACGATAAGTCGCTGCTGAACACGCTGGCTTCGTCGCCAAAGCCAAAACAGGCTGATGAAGCCGCGTCCCAAAAGTGATGAAGAGAGATAATAATGGCTACTCAAGCAGAAACAAATAAACAGGCAGCCCCGCAGGCCGCCACCCAAAGCGACTTTAACGCTTTGCTGACCCGTGAATTTAAACCAAAGTCCGATCAGGCGAAAACCGCGGTCGAAATTGCCGTAAAAACCCTGGCTGAGCAGGCGCTAAGCACCTCGATCACCATGGCCGATGACGCCTATAAAAACATTGCCGCGATCATCGCCGAGATCGACATGAAACTCTCCGAGCAGATCAACCTGATTCTGCATCACGAAGAGTTTCAGCGCCTCGAAAGCGCATGGCGCGGTTTGCATTATCTCGTCTACAACACGGAGACGGATGAAAAGCTGAAACTGCGCTTTATGGACATCTCTAAAAACGATCTGCGCCGCAACATGAAGCGTTACAAAGGGATTGCCTGGGATCAGAGCCCGCTGTTCAAGCAAATTTACGAAGAAGAGTATGGCCAGCTTGGCGGCGAGCCCTACGGCTGCCTGGTGGCGGATTACCATTTCGACCACAGCGCGCCGGACGTAGATCTGCTCTCGTCCATCGGTAAAGTGGCGGCTTCCGCCCATATGCCATTTATTACCGGCGCGGCGCCGTCCGTTATGCAGATGGATTCCTGGCAGGAACTGGCTAACCCGCGCGATCTGACGAAAATCTTCACCCAAAACCTGGAATATGCGGCCTGGAACTCGCTGCGCCAGTCGGAAGATTCTCGTTACATTGGCCTGGCGATGCCGCGCTTCCTGGCGCGTTTGCCTTACGGCATCAATACCAATCCGGTGGATGATTTTAACTTCGAAGAAACCACCGACGGGGCCGATCACGGCAAATATGTGTGGTCTAACGCCGCTTATGCGATGGCGGTGAACATCAACCGTTCATTCAAACATTACGGCTGGTGCACCATGATCCGCGGCGTAGAAAGCGGCGGCGTGGTGGAGGATCTTCCGTGCCACACCTTCCCGACCGATGATGGCGGCGTGGACATGAAGTGCCCAACCGAAATTGCTATCTCTGACCGTCGTGAGGCCGAGCTGGCCAAAAACGGTTTTATTCCGCTGGTGCATCGCAAAAATACTGACTATGCGGCCTTTATTGGCGCCCAGTCGCTGCAGAAACCTTCCGAATATTACGATCCGGACGCAACGGCGAACGCCAATTTGTCCGCACGTCTGCCTTACCTGTTCGCCTGCTCGCGTTTTGCGCATTACCTGAAGTGTATCGTGCGCGACAAGATCGGCTCCTTCAAAGAGCGTGAAGATATGCAGCGCTGGTTGAACAACTGGGTAATGAACTATGTGGACGGTGACCCGGCAAACTCTTCTCAGGAAACGAAAGCTCGCCGCCCTCTGGCCGCGGCCGAAGTGGTGGTTGAGGATGTTGAAGGCAACCCGGGTTATTACCAGGCGAAGTTCTTCCTCCGTCCACACTTCCAGCTGGAAGGTTTGACGGTGTCACTGCGTATGGTAGCCAAATTACCTTCGCTGAAAGACGTTGCCTGATAAGGCAATTTAAAAATGGTTGTCTGATTCAGGCAATTTAAATAAAGAATAATCACTTCATTATTCTTTAAAGGTGCGGCCGCGCCGGGGATTCTTGCGCGCCGAAAATGTTGTAGAGAATTTTCATCATAATGAAATTGCTTCTACGACTTAATTTTAACGTTGCACACTGTGTGACACTCTTAAATGAGAGCTGAAAAGGAAATATTATGGCTCAGGATATGTTTATTAAAATTGATGGCATCGAAGGCGAGTCTCTGGATGCTACCCATAAAAATGAAATTGAAGTGCTCGCATGGCGTTGGGCCAGCTCACAGCACTCAAATATGCACAGCGGCTCCGGCGGCGGTTCCGGTAAAGCTACGGTGGACGATTTCTGCTTCGAGCACTATGTCGACAAGGCCAGCACCAACCTGCTGAGCTACTGCCTGTCCGGTAAGCACATCAAAGACATTCAGTTTGTTATTCGTAAAGCCGGTGGCGATCCGCTGGAATACCTGACGCTGAAATTCACCGATGTGATTATTACTCACGTTGAAACTGCGGGCTCCAGCGAAGACGAAACGCGTCCACGTGAGAAGGTGACCTTCGCCTTCACCAAACTCACTCAGGACTACGTGATGCAGAATGCAGAAGGCGCTAAATCCGGCGTTATTTCTACCAGCTACGACGTTAAAGCTAACCTGCGCAGCTAATACTGCCGGGTTATCAAGGGTTTTGCCGCTTCGGCGGCAAAACTTTCTCCAGGCGGGGGAGCGGGATATGTCGCTCCCTGCGCGGGTCGCGCGTTAATTCGATACACATCGTTCAGGAAATAAAGTGCGTGGATAGGGATATGTTTTGCAAAACAGAAATAAAGAATTGCCGGGTAGCGCTTGTGAAGTGTCTGCTGATTATTGGGCTGGGGACTTTGTTATTTTCCTGCAGCAGCAGTAACGATAAGCAGCCTGCTGGCAGTGAAATAAAAATTAATCTGGTTGCAGACAAAGATATTAATCCTAACGATGGCGGCCATCCGGCACCGCTCAACATATTTATTTATAACGTCAAAGAGCGGGATGTTTTCACCAATGCCGATTTTTTTGAAATTGTAGAAGGAAATAATAAAACCCTGCAAACCGCTATATCAAAAGAGTACGAGGCCATCCTTCAGCCGGGTGAGTCGCGTAGCGTCACAATTAAGCCTGATGGTGACGGCAGAACCCTGGGGTTTATTGGTGCTTATCGTGACCTAAATAATGCTATCTGGCTGGCGACATGGACGCGACCGGAAAAGGAAACATCGTGGTGGCGGAACATGTTCAGCGACGACTCGCTGACCCTGCAGGCACATTTCCAAAAAACAGCAATTACAATTAAAAAAATGGATTAAACCATGAGAACAAATAAAGTCGTCTGGAGTGAAGGGCTGTTTTTGCGCCCGCAGCTATTTCAACAGCAAGAACGCTACTTTGAATATTTTGCCCACAAAAGAGCGTCGACGCTCAGCCCTTTCTTTTGGGGGTTCTCTCAGTACGAAATCGATCGTGAGGCATTGTCATACGGCAAACTGGTGCTGCGCACCGCGCGCGGCGTCCTGCCCGACGGCACGCCGTTCGATGTCCCCGATCATGCCGATTTACCTGAGCCGCTGACGATCCTGCCTGAACATCTGGGCAAAATGATCTATCTGGCGGTGCCGCTGCGTCTGGATAACAGCGATGAAACGATCTTCAGCCAGCATGACGCCAGCTCGCTGGCGCGTTTCCGCGCTCAGGAAGCCGAACTCTGCGATACCAACGCCATTCGCCAGGGGCCAAAACCCGTACAGATTGCCCAACTGAGGCTCAAGCTGGTCTCTGAAACTGAAATGACCGAATCCTGGATTGGTCTTCCGCTGACGCGGGTGAAAGCGATTCAGCCAGACGGGAGCGTGCTGCTTCACACGGATGACTACATCCCGCCGGTGACCGGCTATGCGGCGAATCCTTTGCTGGGGGAATGGCTGACGCACCTTAATGGTCTGGTAAAAATGCGTGCCGGCATGCTGGCTAATCGCCTCTCCTCCTCCGACGGCAAAGCCAGCGCCAGCGCCGAAATTGTTGATTACCTGCTGCTGCAGATCTTCAACAAGTACGAGCCGATTCTCGACCATTTACGCCACATACCCGAGCTACCGCCCATTGTGCTTTACGAAGAGCTGGCCAAGCTGGCAGGGGAGCTTTCGACCTTTGTTCGAACCAAAACGCGTCGGCCAAAACCTGCGCCGGGATACGATCATGCGCGGCTTTATCCTTCGATCCGTCCTCTGGTCGATGATGTACACGATTTGCTGAACCAGATTCTGGTTCGTGCGGGCCAGCTCATTGACCTGCAGGCGAAAGGCAACGGCGTATGGGCGGCTTCCGTGCTGCCGAACGAGCTGCGTTCCTTCTCTAACCTGGTGCTGGCCGTTCACGCGCAGCTGCCGATGGATGTGCTGCATCAGCAGTTCCAGGCCCAGGCCAAAATCAGCGCGCCACAGCAGCTGCACGAGCTGGTGCGCTCCCACCTGCCGGGGCTGGTTCTGCAGGGGCTGCCGGTACCGCCGCGGCAGATTCCCTACAGCACCGGGTACGTGTATTTCGAGTTGCTTAAAAACGGACCTTTCTGGGAAAAAATCTCGGCAACCGGCGCGCTGGCGCTGCACGTTGCCGGTGAGTTCCCTGGCCTGAAAATGGAACTTTGGGGAATCCGGACCTGATGAAAGACGAGATTAATCAGCACGCTACGCCAACGCCGGGGGGCATGCAGGATGACGATACCTCTCCTCAGGCGCTGGGCCGTTTTCTTCTTGATGAGCAGGGGGACTGGATCCAGGAGCCGGAAGCCACGCCGACTGATCAGGGCCGCGCCGGGGAAAATAGCGAGACCAGGACAGGCGATGACCGGGCGTTAAGAAGCGAAAGCGTTCAGCAGCGCATGATCAAGGTCAGCGCCGCTGAGAATCCGCTGCTTGAAGCCGCTCAGCCGCTGCTGCGTGCGCTGAGCGATATGCCGGAGCAGATTGGCGATTTAACGCACGTTGAGATCCTGAAAAATACGCTTAAGAGCCAGATTAATCTCTTCGGCATCGTCTGCGATGAAGTGAACATCCCGTGGAAAAAAATGGCGATAGTTCGCTATTGCCTGTGCACCGCGCTGGATGAAGCGGCACACACCGCGCCGTGGGGGCTCGAGGCGGGCTGGTCTCAAAGCAACCTGCTCAACCACTTTGAAGGGGATAACGATGGCGGGAACAAGTTCTTCCTGCTCATCGGTCGCCTGTCGATGAACCCGACCGAGTTTGCTGACGTCCTTGAGGTCCTGCTGCGCATCCTTGGCCTCGGCTTCGAGGGGCGATACAGCATCATTGAGGACGGGGATCGCCAGCTCACCAAGATCCGCCAGCGTCTGCTGACCCTGGTACAAAGCACGCGCAACACCACGCCGCCTGCATTGTCACCGCACGGACTTCAGCCTCATGGCCCGGCCCGGCGGGAAAGGCTGATTGTACCTGTCCGGCTGACCGCGCTTTGCGCGGGCATTCTGGTGGCCTCGGCCTTTATCTGGTGTAAGTACTCGTTGCTGGTGAATAGCACGAGAATCATCAGCGATATCAATGCGATGAAGAACATTAAGGTCAGCGCGCCGCCGGTGAAAATGCGGCTCAGGCTGAGCGTTTTGCTCCGCAATGAAATTCAACGGCAGCTGCTTAGCGTCGATGAAACGCAAAAGCAAAGCAAAGTCGTGTTGAAGGGCGATTCCCTGTTCTTATCCGGCTCAACCAAAGTCCAGCCTGAGATGATCAACGTGATTGAACGCGTGGCCCGTGAAGTCCGTCGCGTTAACGGCGATCTGGTGATTGTCGGCCACACCGACGCCACGCCGATCAGCCGGCCGGGCTTACCCAACAACGTAGTGCTTTCAGAAAAACGAGCCGCCGAAGTGGCCCGCTACTTTATTGAGGCGGGCGTGCCGGAGAGCAAAGTGAAAGTTGAAGGGGTGGGCAGCAGCCAGCCGGTGGCCTCTGATGCTACCGCTCAGGGACGGGCGAAGAATCGCCGCGTAGAGTTTTTTGTCACGTATTAACGAGAGCGACAATGTCTTATTTGAATAGAGTCTTCGCGGCGCGGTTTTTGAAGACGCTGCTGATTATGTGCTGTATCGGGCTATTGGTTGCCGCTATATGGTTCCTGGGGCCGTTCTTTGGATTCGGTGAGTCGCGCCCGCTGCTTAGCGTTGAGTCACGCATTATTTTTATCCTGCTGGCGGCATTTTGCCTCGCCGGGATCTGGCTACGCTGGCCGGTCTTCATCATGGTGATTGCGGCACTTTGCGTGGTGGTCTGGGTGCTGGGGCCGTTCCTCCTGGTGGGCGAAAAACATCCGCTGGAGCCGGTGAGCATCAGGCTGATGGTCATTGCAGTTATGCTGTTTTTGGCGCTGCTTTACGGCCTGTGGTTGCTGCTGCTGGCGCTGAAAGACAACCCAAAACTGCTGGATAAACTCACCCGCGGCAAGACGTCTACGGTCGAAAATGATACGTCAGAAGCGGCTGCCGCCATTGGCAACGCCGTCGACTATGTGAACAAAAATCGCAGTACGCTCTCTTTTTTCCAGCGTGTGATTTTAGCGCGTAAGCCGCTCGATCTGCTGCCGTGGTACATGGTGCTCGGCACTGATGATGCCGGGAAAACTTCGGCGATTCTGGCTTCCGGACAGAACTTCCCGGTGCCGGAGCAGCTTAATCAAGTGGGCAAATCCGCCGTGCAGACGCGTAACTGCAAATGCTGGTTCGCCAATGACGCCATCTATGTGGATACCGCAGGCAAGTACGTTAGTGATCCTGAGCAAAGCCTTAGTGAGTGGCGGGCCATACTCAAAGCGTTAAAAAAACACAGGCCGGTCAAAGCGCTGAATGGCGCCGTCGTTACTTTTTCCGCCGCCGATCTCCTGGGGCGAAGCACCGCCGAACTTTTTGAGCTGGCGGCGAGCCTGCGTGCCCGAATTGAGGATCTGCGCCAGACGCTGGGCGTGCGTTTCCCGGTTTATGTCCTCGTCACCAAACTCGATCAGCTTCCCGGTTTTGCCGAGTATTTCAGGATCCTGACCGAGCAGGAGCGTGAGCAGGTCTGGGGCGTGACTTTCCCTTACGGCGAGGCGCGCACCGAGCCTGTATCCGAGCTGAGCGGGCAAATCAGAGACGAGCTGGCCCTGCTGGAAGAGAGGATCGAGCGTGACATGATCGTTCGTCAGCAGGAAGAGTACGACAACCGCGATCGCAAAAAAATGTATGCCCTGCCGCAGGACTTCCATTTGCTCTCCGGCCTGGTGGCGGATGTGGTGCATAACATCTTCTTTGCCTCCCGCTACAACGAGTCGCAGAGCTATACCCTGCTGCGCGGGATCTATTTCTGTAGCAGCCATCAGCCGGTCGACTTTAGCCTGGTGAATAACCAAAGCATCATGCGCAAGTGGTTCAACTACGTGGAGCATAAAACGCCGCCGGTGATGGCCACCCTGATTGCGCAGCCAAAAGACAGGGACTTCCTGATAAGCGACGTTTCATACGGGCGTCAGTACTTCCTTAAGCAGTTGTTCAGTGACGTGATCGTTAAAGACAAAGACCTGGCGCGCCATAACCTGGCGAATGAATCGAAGTTCCGTTTACAGCGTTTGCTGGGCCACACGCTTAGCGTTGTTATCGCCTTTATTCTGCTGAATGGCTTCTACAACAGCTACGGGAACAACAGCGAATACCTCGCCGAGGTGAAGACCCGGGTTGCCGTTTTGGGCGGCGAGGTCAATCGATTCGTCAGTTCGGCAAACGATAATTTGCTGCCGCGTACCTTAATGCTGGCGCAGTCTCTGCCGGAGTATGGCTCTCTCGACGTCTTTAACCCGACCCTCGACTGGCGCTATGGCCTGTACACCGGCACGGATGTGGTTGAGGCCTCTGGTTCGCTGTACCAGTATTTCCTGCAGCGTCTGCTGCTGCCGCAGATTGAACAGCAGGCCACGCTGGCGTTACAGGAAGCGGTTGATGGCGGAAAACCTGAACGTATCTATGACCAACTGAAGCTGTATCTGCAGGTTTTTGGACAGGGCAAATTCGATCGTCAGTCTCTGACGGAGAGCATCACTAACCTGTGGGAGGCTCGCGGCAAGCTTCAGCCTTACGAGGAGCGCCAGATCTTTGTTTCCCATCTGAGAAATCTGCTTTCTTCTCCAGAGTGGCGCCGCTATGGCCAGCCCGCTGACGACGGGCTGGTGAAATATGCACGCGCCATACTGCAGCGTCAGGACCTGGCCAGTCGGCTGTATGAGCGTCTCAAAGACGCCGCCGCTCAGGATGCGCCTGCTGATTTAACGCTCAGTGACATGGCGAAGTCACGCAGCGGTGAGCTTTTCTCCGTGATTGATGAACACGCTGAAATCGCCATTCCCGGTCTATTTACCCGTTCGGGTTACTACGACGTGTTTAAAAAAAAAATGGATCCAGGCCTGATGTGGCTGGAGCGTGAGGATGCCTGGGTGTCCGGGAATGGGGAAGAGCAGGGCAGCCAGGAGGCAAAGCCGCAGGTAAAAATGGCCGGCAACGGCGTGCTGGTTAATCCCATACAGCAGCAGGTTCTGGCGCTCTATCTCGATGAGTACACGCGGCACTGGCAGGATTTTCTCAGCAATATTCGTATCAAAACGGACGTACTGCCGCTGGGCTACGGCAGCGCGGGAGTGGCGGCAGATATTTATATGCTGCGGGCGCTGAGCGCCTCTGATTCTCCGCTGGCAAGCCTGGTGACCCGGGCGGTGCGGGAAACGACGCTGGTCGGGAAAGAGGATAAATCGCTGCTCGATAACGTCCCGAATAAAGGACGGATCCTGAATGCCGCCGCTAAGGTCAGCCTGGCCTATGCCGCGATGGAAAAAAAGCTGCTGCGGGAGCGGGTGGATGACCACTTTTCTCCACTACGCGAGTTTGTGACCGGCAGCCGTGAACCAGCTGAAGGAGAGCGTAACGCGGGGCCGGGGGCGGAGCTGAGCAAGCTGCTTGGCGCGTTAAGCGAGCAGTACACGCTGTTCGTTATTTACGATGATGCGCTGAAGAACGGTAATGCCGTGGCGTTATCCGGCACGGCCAGAAAAATTGGCGCAGAGTCGCAAACCTGGCCCGATCCGTTACCCAATGTGATTGCCCCTCTGCTGGACGGGGCATGGACGCGGGCCAACCAGGAAGCCATCGCCAAAAGCAGCGAAGGGATAGATGAAAACCTGGGGCGCGTTTGCCGCGCAACTTTGCAGGGGCGTTACCCGTTTGCCTGGAGCCAGCGTGACGTAAAACCGTCTGATTTCGAACGCTTCTTTGCCGCGGGTGGCCTGGTGGATGAGTACTTCAAAAAGAACCTGGCGGACAAGGTGGATACCTCTTCGCATCCGTGGCGCTTTAAGGGTGACGTCGAGGGCAACGAAGACACTCTGGAGGTGCTTGAGCAGGCCGCTGAGATTCGCGACGCGTTCTTCCAGTCTGAAGGCGGGCGCAAACTTTCCCTCACCTTCGACATTGCGGTGCCTTATTTGGATCCGGCCATTACGCAGCTGAACATGAATTTTGACGGCAAACAGGTGAGCTATGCCCACTGGCCGGTTGCCCCTGTTTCTCTCGTCTGGCCTGCCTCGCGCATGACGTCAAGGGTCAGCATCAATGCGACTCCGCGCGTGACGGCGGGCACCTCGTCCCTGAGCTTCAGCGGGCCGTGGGCATTGTTCCGCTGGATGGACAGCGCCGACGATATGGTGGCCAGCGAAGGTGATGACACGGTGCTGGTTTATAAGCTGGATTCGCGACGGGCAAATATTCAGGTTTCAGGCCTGACCTATAAAGACATCCCCGTCCGGGATCTCTTAAAAGCGTTTCGCTGCCCCGGAGACGCATAGCCGTCTCCACCATTCGCCAGAGGAAAATATGTTGCTACGCCTGTATTTACTTGTTGATGAGTCGCGGGCTGGCCTGTTTCGCAGAAGAGGGAAAAAGCAGCGAGAGGTGCGCTCCATTATTACCCAACAGATTCTGCCGGGCATTGGCTCCTCATTACCGGACGACTATTTACCTGAGCACTATCCGTGGTCGTTTGTTATTTCGTCACCTTCGTCGCGAGGGCACGACGCTTATTGCGGTGCTTTTATGCTGCGGCCTGGAAAAGGAGGCGTTCCCTCGCTGGTCATTATTTATGGCGAAGCGCCCTGGCCATGGCTGAAGAAAAATTTGCAGGATGAATGTCCACTGCCCTTTTGGGCATCAAGGATTTTAAACAATGTGCCCGATAGCGACGTGGCCGGGCAAAACTGGCGCCCGCTGTGGCAGTGGGTTAAAGCGCTGAGGCGAGCGTATTCGCCGCTCTGGGAGAAGCTGGTGCTGACGCCAGCCTGGCAGTTCAAAAATCATTCTCAGGTGTTACTCAGGGAGGGGTCACAGGAAGATTATCGCATTCATAACCGTGATGGTGTTGAGGCTATGCCGTGGAAGAACTGGCCCGACTGTATTGAGCAGGAGGCGGGTATCTGGATTTGGCGGCAAAGCCGGCACAGAAAAATAGTGGATTCTCAGAGGATCCCTTTACGACGCGCTGAGGCTAAACCGCCCGACGCATCCTTCTAAGTTATTGACAACGCATCGGGTGATTACATGTCACGCACTATTAGATTAAGCAGCCCGGCGATGCCTGTGCTGCTTGGGGAACCCGCGCTGGTTATCTCGAAGCTGGAAGGGGAAGAGTCACTTTCCTCCCTCTACAGCTACGTGATTACCGCTAAAACGCCAGCCAATCCCCAAATACCCTGGCAGTCAGCTTCTAATGTCGACCTGAAGTCGCTGATTGGTAAAGAGATGACGGTTCATATTGAACTCGACGGGAATGGGTTGGGAGACGTTCACGGTGTCGGTCAGGAGATTCGTGAAATTTCCGGCATGGTTCAGCGTGCCCGCTATGTTGGCCGCGACGGCTATCAGGCGTTGTATGAAGTTATTATTCGCCCCTGGCTGCACCTCGCTGAGCTGACGGCTGACTTTAAAATTTTCCAGCAAAAATCGGTGGTGACCATTATCGATGAGGTGCTGGGCGACTATAACTTCCCGTTTGAGAAGCGCCTTGCAGGGAATTATCCGCTTCTCGATTTCCAGGTCCAGTATGGCGAGACGGATTTCAATTTTATTGAACGCCTGATGGAAGAGTGGGGGATCTATTGGTTCTTCGAGCATAGCGAGGGCAGTCATAAGCTGATCCTCGTGGATAACGTGGGCGCGCATAAGCGATTCTCCAGCGAGGCTTATCACGTTATTCAGTACGCTTCAGACCGTCCAAAAATGGATCAGGAATACGTCAGCCAGTTCCATTTCCAGGAGACCATTACTTCCGGGAAATGGGTAACGAATGACTACGACTTCACCAAATCACGCGCCGATATCATGGCGCTGGACAGCAAACCTCGGAAGACCAGCTTCAACCAGATGGAGATCTTCCACTGGCCGGGAGATTACGAACAGCCGAGCATCGGGGAGCAGCTTGCGCGCGTCCGCATGGAAGAGCGTGGCGCCTTAGGCTCCCGCTGTGAAGGTTCCGGTGAACTTCGTGGGATTGTCTGCGGCTGCGACTTTGAGCTTGTTAACTATCCCGTTGAAAAGGCCAACCGTGAGTACATGGTGCTGCGTAGCCATTTGCTGGTTGAGGAAATCGATCAGCTCTCGTCGCACGATGAATTCCTTTATAGCTGTAACTTTACCGTTCAGCCGACGACCAAGATTTATCGTCACCCGATGACGGTGGCGAGGCCAAAAACCAGCGGTCCACAAACGGCTATCGTCGTTGGCCCTCCGGGGGAAGAGATCTGGACCGATGAATATGGCCGGGTAAAAGTCCGTTTTCTTTGGGATCGCTACGGCAAAAACCGTGAATCGGACTCCTGCTGGCTGCGAGTGAGCCAGGCCTGGGCCGGCAACAATTTCGGTGGGATTTACATTCCCCGCATTGGTCACGAAGTGATTGTTGATTTTATCAATGGCGATCCTGACAGGCCGCTTATCACCGGCAGCCTCTACAACAACGTCACCATGCCGCCCTGGGATCTCCCGGTTAACGCCACCCAGAGCGGGCTGGTTAGCCGGACCGTAGGCGGCGGTCGCAGCAACTTTAACGGGATCCGTTTTGAGGATAAGCCGGGGCTGGAGCAGTACTGGGAGCAGGCTGAACGCAACATGAGTCGCCTGACGAAACAGAACGAAGACCAGACCATAGGCATGAACTCTAACGTGAATGTTGGCCTGTCGCGCAACCTCTTTGTCGGGGCCAACTACATGTCTGACGTTATCGGGAACAGCAGCGCCATTATCGGTGCGGCGCTGGCAATCCAGGTGGGCGGCAGCCAAAGCGACAATGTTTTAGGGGCAAAAGGCATCAACGTCGGCGGCGCATTTATGACTGCCGTTGGGGGCTACCATTCGCTTTCCGTTGGGGGCGCACATCAGGTCAACGTAGGCGGTTACCATTCCCTGGCCGTGGGGGGCGCGAGCACCATGGTGGCCGGCGGGGCGATGACGCTTTCCGCGGGGGGCGAGCTGGTTATTTCCGCGAAGAAAATCAAAATCGTCGGATCAGACCAGGTGATTATCCAGGGCGGCGAAGTGGATATTAACCCTGGCGACTGCGGTGACAACTGCGGAGGCGGCGGTGGCGGTGGCGGCGGTGGCGGTATGATTGGTTTGCCGGGGCTGCCGGCTATTACGGCTCTGTTTGGTGTGGTTATTCCTTTACCACCGCTGCCAACGCCAGAGCCGCCGCCTACGATAACGCCAACTCAACCGCCGACGGAAACGCCGACGGAGACACCGACGGAAACGCCAACGGAGACACCGACGGAAACGCCAACGGAAACCCCAACGGAAACCCCAACGGAAACACCGACGGAAACACCGACGGAAACACCGACGGAAACGCCAACGGAGACGCCGACGGAAACCCCAACGGAAACACCGACGGAAACACCGACGGAAACACCGACGGAGACACCGACGGAGACACCGACGGAGACGCCAACGGAGACACCGACGGAGACACCGACGGAAACGCCGACGGAAACGCCGACGGAAACGCCGACGGAAACGCCGACGGAGACGCCAACGGAAACGCCAACGGAGACACCGACGGAAACGCCAACGGAGACACCGACGGAGACGCCGACGGAGACGCCGACGGAGACGCCAACGGAAACGCCAACGGAAACGCCAACGGAGACACCGACGGAGACGCCAACGGAGACACCAACGGAGACACCAACGGAGACACCAACGGAGACACCAACGGAGACACCAACGGAGACACCGACGGAAACGCCAACGGAGACGCCGACCGGAAGTGAAACAATAGAGCCTTAACATTCAAATGATTACGGCGGTGGTTTGTTTGCCTCCGCCCTGACTGTTTTATTAAGGAGTGCGAACGATGCAAAACGCAGGACGAGTAGGCGATGCGACCGCGCATGGCGGAGCATTATGCAGTGGATCGGGTGATGTTTATATCAACGGATTGCCGGCGGCAATGGCTGGTATGAGCGTCGCGCCTTGTGCTTTGGGGCACGGGGCAGCCCCCGTAGCGACAGGCTCCGGGTCGGTCTTTATCAACGGTTTACCGGCAGCACGCCTGGGGGACGTGACCGGCTGCGGCGCGGTTGTCGCCACCGGTTCCGGCGATGTCTACATAGGCTAAGCCGTGAATATTCACTTTGAATGGCCTGCTTCACGCCCGCCTGTCGCGCTGCCCAGAAACCTGACGGCCGAGACGGCTGCCGTGTTTGATGTAGCCAGTGGCTGTTTCGGCATCCATAACGCCCATTCCGGGCAGGATGCCGTCATCTTCTACTGGCATCTGGCAAGACCGGTGATGTTAAGCCTTTGCTTGCACCATGTGTGCCTGCTTGATGGCTGCGAAGTGGCCTATGGGTGCAGCCAGCCGCTGAACGATAAAAGCCAGCTGCAGCTAGGCCACTTCAAACTGGGCTTTGTCAGCCAGGACAGCACTGACGTCGATGAGCAAACTTTCTATCGGCTGATTTACCCCGGCGGTGCATGGCAGTCTGCGGATAAGGTGCCTGAGGTTGAAGATATCCTGCCCAACGGCGGGCATTACATCAACGACTTACGCTATTTCAATGACGTTATCCTCGCGCAGGCCAGGGGCAATGATGTGCTGAAAACGCTTGAGGTTGAATACAAGCGTTTTCTCATCTGGCGCGAGCAGGATGGCGGCTATTCAGGTGGAATGGCTCAGCATGCCGATTACATCATCAAAACGGATCTTCGATTTGATGATGTCAACGCGCAGATCAAAGGCAAGACGCTGACCGAATGTATTGTTGCTAAAGATTTTCTCATGGAGAAGGTGTGGCCAGAGCTGGAACGCGGCGAAGCGGCGGATGACATTTTTAGCGAGGAGGAAAAAACCGACTTGCTGCTTGCCCTGTCGCCCGAGCACATTGCGGCCAAAGGAAAAAATACGGTGCCTGAGCTGGTATTTCAGGACTTCAATAAAGTGGGTCTGGACTCTTATTACTAATTAAAGGAATTGTCATGATGCAGGATTTCACTTCACTTACCCAGGCGCTTAAAAACGCGTCATTGAATGCGCTGCTAGAGCAGGTGCTGGCGCAGGTTAAAACGAATCCACAGGATCTTAAAGCTCGTGAAGTGCTGTTTAAGCTCTACTGCGTCGAGGGGAGCTGGGACAAGGCGCTGTTGCAGCTGCAAACCCTGGCGCTGCTGGACGATGCCCTGCACAAGCAGACAGAGCTGTATAAAAATCTGGTCTTCAGCGAAATGCAGCGTTTGCAGGTTTTAACCGGTGAGCGGCAGGCTGCGACGCTGCAGGGAGAAATGCCGTTATGGATGGAAAAGCTCCATCAGGCGAACGTCGAGCATTATCAGGGGCAGACCCGACTGGCGGCGCTTTCTCGCGATGAGGCTTTTGAGCTTGCGCCTGAAAGCGCAGGGCAAAGCGACACGCTGGCGGCATTCAAGTGGATAGCCGACAGCGATGGCCGCCTGGGGCCGGTCTGCGAATTTATTTGTGCAGGAGGCTATCGTTGGCTGCCGTTTGCCTCAATACAAACGCTCAGCGTTTCCACCCCTGGCGATTTGCTTGATCTGATTTGGCTGCCTGCAACCATCAAGGTTGCCGATGAGGTATACCACGGGTATATCCCTGCCCGTTACCCCGTAGAACCTCAGGACGATCAGCAAAAAAAACTGGGACTGAAAACAGAGTGGATAACGCTGTCTGAAGATCTTTCGGCGGGTACCGGGCGTAAAGTGCTGGTGACCGATATTAGCGATCGTTCAATAATGGAAGTTGGCGACATTGTTTTCGAATAATCCCTCAGAACGAAAGCAGCAATATCTTCCCACGCTGCTACAGCGCCTGCAGGACGATGAACCCAAAAGTCCTCACGATCGCGCGAGATTAATTGACATAAAGGGGATGCGGAGTCTGGTTCAAAAGGAGATTGTTGATCTTATTAATCATACCAATATAGAAGATAGACTAAATGAGCAGCAACATAAGCTAATTATGGCTTCTGTTCTCAATTATGGGGTGCCGGCCTTGATAGGCACCCAGGAAAATCACAAGAATTGGAGTGTTATAGAAAAAACGATTCGTAACACTATTTTACGCTTTGAGCCAAGAATTATTCCTGAGACGCTTATCGTCCGCTCACTGCAGGATAAGGAGGGTGTAGCCCGGCATGCCGTTATACCGTTCGAAATCCGCGGGCTCATATACTGGCAGCCCAGGCCGGTTGATTTGTGCATGAGCGGGCGTTATGACTTTGAGTCTGAAAAAGTCGATTTGAAGTTGCTATAAGTGCATCACAGATTTACTCTTTGGGGTATGCCCATTTCTGGGTGTTCTTATCTTTAAGAAATGTGGTCGGGCTTTTTTCCTGGCTACTTATCTCAAAATATCCTCATTAGCTAAATCCCCATGCTTCCTGTGTAATAAATTGCTGCGCATTATATTAATGTGCGCGGCTGTTTTTATTGTTTGTAGTTTAAAATACTATATTTTAGCCTATTATCTAGACGATAATTTTGAAAAAACGCATGTTAATGATATATTTGATCGTTTTATGGGTTGAGGGTAAACTTAAGTCCGACTTCCAACAAAGTCTTAATCTAAGAATAGGAGGGGCGTTTATCCTCCTGCACCAATTTTTGTGTCTCATTAAAATTAGTCTCTATCTCTGGTTGGTTTAATCACATAGGCTGTTTTTCTATCTTTAACAGTATGTTAGCTTAATCTTTCTCATCTTCGTATGGAGGAAAATATTTAAGGAAGGCATTACGTCAGGGGCCGGATAGGTTATGTCTGAATGGCTTAACTTACCATAAGTTGTTTCTATTCGCTCACTTTGTCTTTTCTGACAAGCATTTCGTATGCCCTGGAGTAGCTGCAACTTGGATGGGAATCGCAACACATGGGTGTGAAGTATGTTGAACATATTATTATTGGATTCTAACTATTACCAGACATCGGGACTGAGCCTCTTAATTACTAACCAACTTGCTGATGAAAGCCTCGGTGAGGTCTGTTTTTTATTACCGTCCGAAGAAATGAGTTATGACATCGCTAACATTATCTTTCAGGATGACAGAGTAACGATTCAAATTAATAACCAACGGAATAATGAAGTTTCGTTTGATGGCGGATACAAGGAGAATGAAAAAATAATTGTCCATGTTCCATTTTTAACCAGAAACCAAACGCTTAACGACATATCCATGAAGATCGGCAAGATACTTGCGATTGCGCGTTCGGATTATAACCTGCTCATCAACAAGGAAGAGGCCTACTGGAGCCTGGGGCTAAAGAAATATGCACAGCTCTCTGATACTGAAAATAATGTAATGATTCTGATTGGTCGGGGGTACAACAGCACCGATATTTCAAGGATCCTTAATCGCTCAAGAAAAACCATTAGCACGCATTATCGTAACGCCAGCCGAAAAATGGGGGCGGCAAATAGAGCCGAATTTTATCGGTTCGCATCATTTATTGCCCGCTGCGGACGTGATGAAAGAAACACCCTTTGCCTGTGAGGCAATGATCAACTTAAAAGGAATTGAAAATGAAGTATAAAATATACATCAAATGGAGATTAAACCCCTTACTGCCCCAACGGCTGTGTATTTTAAGCGTACTTGCGGCTGGCTGTTCGCCCGCGTGGGCGGCCAATAATGACACGATTATTATCAACGGCGGTAATAGCACCCTAAGCAACACGACGTTAAATAATGAGGTTACAGGCAATTTTATTGTCCAGGCGCGAAATAATGCGACCGTCTCCGCCTCTCAATTGGTTCTTAATAGTTCCGGAAAGAATGGGGGAGGCGCATGGATAGATAATAGCGAATTCAACGTGCAGGATTTGCAGGTCAACGTGACCGGCAAGGGCGGCAGCGGGGTTTACTTTGCCAATGACAGCCTTGGAACATTAGATAAATTTAACATTACCGGGCAGGACAACGCGCTGGGTCTGGTACTGGACGGTTACTGGACGGCAAACCAGGGAACGTCGGTGGTGCAGGCATCCAATGGGGCGATCGCCACACGGGGCGGCGATGCTATCAGGGTGATGGCCGGGGAGCTGACGCTGAATAACGTCTCTGCCAGTACTGAGGGCGATCACAGCTATGCGGTTAACGCGAATTTAGCCGCAAAAATTGCGATTGAAGGCGGCACTTTCACTACCGAAGGCGCATACAGCGATGCCGTCTGGGTGGCATCCAGGGACTCCTCCGTCGCAGTGAACAACGCGAAAATCACCACAAAAGGGGATAACGCTATTGCCGTTAATGCCCAGCGGGGTGAGGCCCGGATGACCCGCAGTACCATTGAAACGTTGGGGGATAATGCCCACGGTTTGTACAGCGAATACCTGATTACCGGCGATAACCTGTCTGTCACCACTTCGGGCAAAGGCAGCGTGGGCATGTTTACCGCACGCGGTGGGCAAGGCAGCTTAACAAATAGCCATATCTTGACGTCGGGCGAGCTTGCCCCGGGCCTGCTGGCCTACCCCAATGCGCAAATCAAAGCGGACCATGTGCAGATCGAAACCACGGGAAAAACAAGTTTTGGCCTCTGGAGCCAGGGGGGAGAGCTTGACGTCAGGCACAGCACGATTTTTACCACAGGAGAGGACGCGAGCGGCCTCTATGTGAATGGCAGCTCATCGTCAACGGCAATCAGTAACACCGTGACGCTGGAAAATGTGGGGCTGAATGCTGCCCAGGCTCGGGCCATTGACGTTACGGCGACCGAACTGCTGCTGAACGTCAAGGATTCCGACATCAGCGGTGGCAACGGCCAACTGATGTCGGTGCAGCACTATGATGACGGGGCCAGCGGCGTCAACAACGTCTACAGCAAGGTGACATTTAATGCCGCCAGCAGCGCGCTGAAAGGTGACATTGTGGTGGACGATCCGGCCAATAGCGTGGCGGTAAATCTGACATCCGGCTCCGTGCTGACGGGAGCCGTGACCCATGCATCCTCGCTGATGCTCGACGAGAGCAGCCGCTGGAATATCAATAACCGCTCTGTCGTTGGGCAACTGACCAATAATGGCACGCTCGTTTTTACCGACGAGAACAATTTTGACTCGCTTACCGTAGCAGGCGATTACGCCGGTGATGGCGGGCAGATGGTGATGAACAGCGTGCTTGGCGGCGATAATTCTCCGGCGAATAAGCTGATAGTTCAGGGCGACGTCTTGCCCGGCACAACGCACGTTAGCGTGAATAATTTGGGGGGACACGGGGCCAGTACCGTGGAAGGCATCGAACTGGTTGATGTGCAGGGAACGTCCCAAGGCAGCTTCGTTAAGGCGGGCCGTATTGTTGCGGGAGCCTACGACTACGATCTGGTTCGGAAAAACGACAGCTGGTATCTCACCAGCCAGCTTACCCCGGTGGATCCCGAACCTACACCCGAGCCAGATCCTGAACCTACACCCGGGCCAGATCCTGCACCTACACCCGAACCGAAAGTCGATCCTATCGTTCGACCTGAGGGCGGGAGCTATACGGCTAACCTCGCGGCAGCGAATAACCTGTTTATCATGACCCTGCATGACCGACTCGGAGAGACGCAATTTATTGATGCGTTAACCGGCCAGCGGGAGGTGACCAGTCTTTGGCTACGCCAGGTTGGCGGCCACAATGTCTGGCGCGATGGCAGCGGGCAGCTAAAAACACAAAGTAACCGTTACCTGACGCAGATGGGCGGCGACGTGGCTCGCTGGAGCACGGACGGCACCGACCGCTGGCATGTTGGGGTTATGGCGGGTTACGGGAAAAACAGCAGCACGACGGAGAATAGATCCAGCGGCTATCGTTCGAAAGGCACGGTGGACGGCTACAGTATTGGCGGCTACGGCACCTGGTACGCTAACGAAGAGGATCGCACCGGCGCATGGCTGGACAGCTGGCTTCAGTACGGCTGGTTTAATAACGAAGTGAAGGGCGATAGCCTTGCGACGGAAGCCTATAAGTCGCATGGGATAACCGCCTCGCTGGAAGCAGGTTACGCCTGGAAACTGGGCCAGTTTTGGGGCAGCCAGGGTACCGTCAACGAATGGTTTGTGCAGCCACACGCCCAGGCGGTCTGGATGGGCGTTCGCGCAGACAAGCATCAGGAAGAGAACGGCACCCGCGTCCGTCAGGAGGGGGACGGCAATGTGCTGACCCGCTTAGGGGTTAAAACCTGGCTCAAAAGCCACCACGCACGCGATGGCCATAAGCAGCGTGAGTTCCAGCCCTTTGTTGAGCTGAACTGGCTGCACAACACGCGCAGTTTTGCAACAACCCTCGATGAGGTTCGCATCGGCCAGAATGGCGCGACCAATATTGCAGAAGCCAAAGTTGGGCTCGAGGGGCAGATCAGCGCCCAGGTGAATCTGTGGGGTAATGTCGGCGTGCAGATAGGGGATGCGGGCTACAGCGACGCTGCGGCGATGTTTGGTATGAAATACAATTTCTAAGCCCTTAAATTCGGGCAGGTTAGCGCCTGCCCGAATGCTTTTTATGGGTTGAGGTGATGACGGATATGAGAATCGTTGCAAAGGAATGTTTTTATCTGGACGGATTGTTAACGCTGTTAGAAAGAATGCATCTCGACTACACCGAATGGGGTATCTGGATCACCGGACAGCGTTTTATCCCGTTTTTTATTTTTACAGAAAATAACGCCTACGCGCTTTATAACAGCGCGTTTCGACACCGAATACCTTCGCCGTCGATCATATTTTGTTCCGACCGGGCGAAGACTTTCCTTCAGGATATTTGGTACAGGGAAGAAATCTATTTTATTTCGTTGAGCGATGATTGTTATACGATCGGCGGAAAAATCAACTCAGCCATTGCGAAAATACTGTACCCTAAAAGGCAGCGTATCGTGCCTTCCTGCCCGTACTGCCGTTTAGACTGCGATGAAATAAATGTTATTCGCTTTTTGTTAAAAGGCTATAGGCCCGCCATGATTGCAGACTCTCTCAACATAACGATTCGGCAGATCAGCCTCCATAAGCGTTCAGCAATGAGTAAGCTCCAGGTGAAAAGCTTCGCTGAGCTCTACTTTAAGGTTAAGTTATTAGACGCTATCGCTTAAATTCAAATTTTGATGGCAAAAATCTTCTTTGTTGGGGGAAAGGCATGAGTATGAAAATACGTAAAGCAAGGCTGGAAGATGTGCCGCTCTTAGCTGCGTTGGGGAGCGAAAGTTATCGCCATCACTTTGAGCGACACTGGGTTTCTGCTGAGGAGCTTCAGGCTTTTATTGAAGAGGAATACGCTCCGCAGACGCTGGCCGAGAGCCTGGCCTGCCCTGGGGTCAGCTGGTTTATTGCTGAGGTAGAAAAGCCGGTGGGATTTGCCAAAATCAGCTGGAACCTGCCGGTGCCTGAGCATTCGTTTTCCGGCGCCCTGCTTAATAAGCTCTACCTTGCCCCAGGTGAGACGGGGAAAAACTACGGCAAGCTGATTTTCGAAGAAATGCTTCGGCTGGCGCAGCGGCGAGAACAGCATTATCTGTGGCTACAGGTTCTGGAAGGGAACGAAGGCGCCCGGCGCTTTTATGAGGCCCGGGCATGCGCCACTTAACAAACGAGACGTTTTCCAGCGCCACGCAGACCAGCACTTTATACATTCTCGGCAGAAGTATTTAGCCTGGTGGAATCAGGTTGTAAATCTATAGCCCAACGTCTGGATGATAGAGGCTGAGTTTCTAACCTGCTGTCTTCTATTTTTGCCCTTCATTCCTATAAGCCTGTACGTGAGCCTGTATAAAGTTCGGGGGATCGTTATTTTTATTTCTGCCCCACGCGTATCACATCAGGACACACTCAGTTCATTATTTTTAATCCAGATGCGGGCGAGGTCGACCCAGCCATAGCCTGCCAGCCCGGTGCCGTGCAGGCGATGGTTTGCCGTGTAGCCCACTCGCTCATGGGACAAAGGCAGCAAGATGCCTTCGGTAATCAGCCAGTCCGCCAGCGCTTTGCACTTTTCCTGCCTGGATTGCTCGTGGGGATCGGTTCTTATCTGCGCGAGCCTGTCATGCAGGCGTTCGTGCTCCGTCTTAGTCATGCCCGCGTTCAACAGCTTTGAGCTGTGGAGCCACTCGTAAATGTCGTAGGCACTGCGGTGGTAGAGGATTTCACTCCCCATGATCAGGTCGGCCTCACTGAGCCACTCTTCCGGGCGAAGAAAAGCCTCGCTTCCAAGGATGATATGTTCAGCCCTTATGCCTGCGGCGGTAAGAACCTGCTGCAGGCGGGCAAACAGCGTAGTGAAGCACGGCAGATCGTAAGAGTAGATTTTTAGCGTGCCGGTTATGTCTGGCGGCGAATTTTGCCTCAAAGAACGTGGGCTTTCCCAGCCGGGGATAATGCTGAGGGCTGGCGTTCGTTCCGCGTTGTTTGCCGGTGGAAGCGCGTTGCTCAGTAACCCCAGTATCGCCTGGCGTTCTCCCACTGGGATGAGCTGACTGCGGGTGCTCACTATCAGATAGGTGCACCCGTTCTGAACATCGGTTTGCTGAGTTGCAGCCCCCGGATCAAAGGTAATGTCTGTTACGGGATCGGGGGATTCCGGCAGGGACCAAAACTCAACTTTTTCAATTAAAGCGCGTGTGCCGTAGTAGCGATCGAACGCCCGCAGCACAATGCGCTGCTTGCTCTGTTGCTCCATTTGGAATGGACCGCTGCCGATGGGCCGTCCGTGCCGGGACGAAGGAAGCGTGATAGAGGCGGTCGCCGTCGCCAGTTTGTGGGGCCACAGCCAGTCGGTGTGCGTGAGATGGCAAGTCAGTACCTCGCTGCTCAGAACTTCAACACGATCTAACGACTGAAAAAGGCCGGCATAGTGTCCCGGCGGCTCTTTCAGCCGCAGCAGGCTTTGCGCGACGATACTTGCGTCCAGGCGCTCTCCGGTGTGAAACGTGACGCCGGGCCTCAGCCAAAATGTCCAGGCCGTGGCCTGAGCATTTGTTTCGAAGTGGTGGGCAAGGGCGCCGGTTATTCGCTGGTTTATTTCATCGTAATCCACGAGCCTGTCGTAAATTTGCCGGACCAGATATGACTCAATCCTGTTTTTGATGCGCCGGGGATCCAGGGTAGCTGGCAGGGTTGGAATGGCGATTCTGACCTCTTTGCCCACCACGCCAAGATGGCTGCTCAGATCGGCAAGTAGCCGGTTTCTCTGCGGCGACGTCAGGTGCGCGAAGGCGGCTTCCAGCTGCCCTTTGGCGACCAGATCCCTGAGCCGTAACCATTCAATTTGCTCCGGGCTGGTCACCAGCCGTAGCGTCGAGCGTTTTCCTCGCCCGATACCGGGCTGCCAGTCAATCCAGCCCAGCTCGCGCATTTTAGTCAGCTGGATACGGGCATAGCGTTCGCTGCAATGCAGTAAGTCTGCCAGTTGCTCTAATCCCGGCTGGGCCGGTGCATCCCCGAAGCGTCGGTATAACACGTTGAATTTATCGATCAGCGCCATGACTTTTCTCTAAAAAGAGGAATGAATTTCACCTTTATTCATCCATTTTTGTGTTCCTCTTTTTTATCTATAGTGAATTCCTCTTTAGCCGTCAACGGAATTAAAAAAATGTCAGGTCGGGTTTTAACCGTTTATTTTCTTCTGGCGTCCTCTTTTTTATCCTCTATTTCCCGGGCGATGATTGCCCCTGTTTTAGTACTTACGCTCGGTAAGAATTTACATATTTCATTCGAATCTGCGGGACTTCTGCTCGGCGGCGCGCTGCTGGTTTCTTCCGGGCTGGGCGTGTATGGCGGATACTGGCTGGACAGGCTGTCACGCTCGCTTATTTTAAGGCTTTGTGGTTTGGTGATGGCCGTTGGCTGGCTGCTGCTTGGCTGGATGGAAAGTCTGGCTGGCGTGCTGTTCGTATTGACCCTGAGCGAGGTCGCGAATACGTTTTATGCCATTGGCGTAAAGGCTTCCCTGAGCGATTTGGTTCCTCAGGGCGAAAGAACCAAAGTATTTTCTCTTCGCTATACCTTAATTAATGTCGCCTGGGCGACAGGCCCGTTATTGACCACGTTTGTATTATCCCCGAATGTTGAAAGTGTCTATTTGGCCGCGGGAGTCTGCTCGTTGCTGGGGGTGTTATTCCAGCCTCGTTTTAAGAATGCATCCACAGGCAACCGGCCTGAATCATTTTTAAAGACGCTGTCCGTGCTGGCAAGAGATCGTGTCTTAATCTGGTTTACCCTGAGTACCGTATTTGCGTGGGTGGTGATGGGGCGTTTCTCTGACTACCTGCCGCTCTGGTTCTTAACCAGCATGGGCAAGCCCGAAGCAATGCGCTTTGTTTCGGTGCTCATTAGCTGTAATTCTCTGACGGTGATACTGCTTCAATATCCTGTCAGCCTCTGGCTGCTGCATCGCAGGCTGTTAATTAAACTGATTGTGGTGGGCTTTGCCCTGCTGGCGGCCGCTATTACTGCGATGGGCGAGCTGGATACGCTGCCGGGGCTGTGTGTGGCGATGTTTGTTTTCAGCCTGGGTGAAATTATTCTGATCCCCAGTGAATACATCTACATCGACGACATCGCGCCTGAGGCGCTGAAGGCCAGCTATTATGGGGCACAAAATCTCTCCTCACTGGGCAGTAGCCTGGGGCCAATGGTGTTCTCTTTAGGGCTGATGGCCGGGCTGGACAGAGGGATATTTTTGCTGATGGGCGCGCTTTGCCTGGCCGGTATGCTGCTGGCGCTTTACAGCGAAAGAGTGCGTCTTCGGCAGGCGCCGGGCACGCTCACCGCAGGCTGTAGTTGATTTCGTGATTTGTTATGTTATAACGTTTTCTTTTTCGTGTAAGGAATACACAGGGGAACAGTATGATCATGAAAAAATCGGCGTTTATTCTGGGCATGGGCGTGTTACTGGCGAGCCATCAGGCGCTGGCGCACGGCCACCATCACGGCAAACCGCTCACGGAAGTGGAACAAAAGGCGAGCGAAGGGATCTTTGACGACGTTAACGTGAAAGATCGCGCGCTGTCCGACTGGGACGGGATCTGGCAGTCGGTCAATCCCCTGCTGCTCAGCGGCGACCTCGATCCGGTGCTGGAGAAAAAAGCCAAAAAGAGCGGCAAAAGTGTGGCGGAGTATCGGGCGTATTATCAAAAGGGCTATGCGACTGACGTGGAGATGATAGGGATTGAAAATAATGTCATCGAGTTTCACGTCGGCAAAGCGGTGCAAAGCTGTCATTACGACTACGCCGGGCATAAAATCCTGACCTATGCCTCGGGAAAGAAGGGCGTTCGCTACCTGTTTGAGTGCAAAGATGCGCAGTCCAAAGCGCCAAAGTTCGTGCAGTTTAGCGACCACATCATCGCCCAGCGCCAGTCGCAGCATTTCCATATCTTTATGGGGAGCGAATCACAAGATGCTTTGCTGAAAGAGATGGACAACTGGCCGACGTATTACCCGTACAACATGACCAAAGCGCAGGTTGTGGACGAGATGCTGCATCACTAACAATGTAAAAGGGCGGCCCGGTGGCCGCCTTATTGTTAGAACAGGTAGCGAGCACCCAGAGTGAACTCGCTGGAGGCCAGGCGAGCTTTCATCTGCTCATCCTTCAGGCCGCGCACGTTCCCGAAGGTGTTATAGCCGCTTTCCACTTTCCCCATATCCACGTAGCGATAGCCCACGTCGAAACTCAGGCGAGCGATCGGTGAGTAGCTGATGCCCGCGCCCAACGAATAAGCGAGATTGTTTTGCGTGCTGTCGGCGTATTCACGGGCGGCGTTGCCCTGCCAGCCACCGGCCTTCACTTTCGCAATACCTAAGCCAGCGGTGCCAAACAGCGACAAGCCATAGCCAATGTCGTAATCGCGATAGACGTTCAGCATCAGCCGCTCGGTGTTCAGCTTCAGGTGGTTCAGGCTGGTCGGGAAGGCGGTTGAGCCGCTGGTAAATTCAGTTTTCTGGCGGAAAGTGTATTCTCCTTCGGTGCGCCAGCCGTTGCCGTACTGGTAGCCAGCCGCCAGTGACGCGCCGCCGAGCCTGTCTTTCTCTTTACCGCCAACAAACTGGCCGACGCCGGGACGGCTGCTGGTGTCCTGGTCACTGGCGCGCTGCTCGCTGTGTACATATTTCGCCGAAGCGTAGTAGCCTTCATCGCTGGTGGCTGCGGCGGCATGGCCTGCGCTCAGCAGAAGCGCCAGCGTCAGTAAGCTTTTCTTGTCATGCATGTCCTGCTCCTTGTGGTGTTATCCCGCGTTCAGTTCTTTCTCAATATTGTTTAAGCCTGCCAGGGCACAGGCCTGATCCAGATGGCCGCCCGGTGCGCCGCCGACGCCGACCGCGCCAATCACCTGTTCACCCGACTTCACCGGCACGCCGCCCGCCAGCAGCAGGAAGCCTGGAATATCACGCAGGTTGGCCGCGCCCGCATTGGACTGGGAACCCTTCATCACGTTGTCGGTTGGGTTTTTGGTGGTCAGCGAGGTGAAGGCCTTCATGCGGCTGGCTTCCACGGTATGCGGCCCGGCGTTGTCCATGCGCTTCATCACCAGCGGCGTGCCTGAACGATCGACTACGGTGACCGCCACGTTGTAGTTGTCTTTGGCACAGGCCTGAAGGACGTTTTGCGCCAGCTTATCGGCGAGGTCGAGGGAGATGTTTTTTTGGCTCAGTACGCCGGTGGCGGCGCTGGCCGTGGAGACAAGACCGCCCAGCAGCAGGGCGCTTAACAGAAGACGTTTCATGATGTTGCTCCAGAGTTGTTGGCTATGGGGCAATACTATGCAACGCGGAGATAGCGGGAAATTGGCGCGAACACCTAACTTTCCAGGTAGTTTTACTTAGTCTCTCTGGCGATGTCGCCGTAGGTTTTCAGCAGTTTGGGCAGCGAGTTGACTTCCAGTTTGGAGAAAATATTGGCGCGGTGCGCTTCCACGGTGCGCGGCGACAGCGAACACAGCTGCGCGATCTCCTTACTGGAATAGCCCTGAATAAGCTGCTTCAGCATCTCTTTTTCCCGCGCGGTGAGCGTGGCTAGCTTTTCCTGTAGCGGCTGCCATTGCTGCCGGGCTTCAACTTTCGCTTTCTGTTGTTCCATTGCGGTACCCACGACCTCGAACAGCAGATCGGCATCAACCGGCTTGGTCAGGAACTCAAAGGCACCGTTCTTAAAGGCGCGGCGGCATAAATCGATGTTGCCGTGTCCGGTCATGATAATCACCGGCAGCGCCAGGCCCTGCTGCGTCCACTCCTCCAGCAGCGTCAGCCCGGTTTTCCCTGGCATGCGGATATCGAGCAGCATACAGCCGTCGAGCTGGCTTAAGTCACCGGTGTTTTGCTGAAACGCCTGGGCGCTGTCAAAAGCCAGGGTTTGCCAACCGACGGTGGCAAGCAGCAGACTCAGCGAGTCACGAATGGCGGCGTCATCGTCAATCAGCCAGATACATGGTGCCATTATTTCTCCTCATCCTTAAGCGGGAACCACAGGCGGAAGCAGGCTCCGCCCGCTGATGTGTTGCCGGCCTCAATGGTGCCGTTCAGGCGCTGTACCAGCGTGTCGGCGAGCGCCATCCCCAGCCCGACGCCCTGCGCTCGGGTGGTGAAGAACGGAATAAAGACCTGTTCCAGCGCCTCAGGAGAAAGCCCCGGCCCGCCGTCGGTTACCGTCAGCGCGATGCCGTTATTATCCGAGCTTGCCTCCAGGTGTACCCAGCCTGCGCCGTTGGTTTGTGCCTGAATCGCGTTGCTGGCGATGTTATGCAGGATTTGCTCAACCCACAGCGGCGGGGCGATGAGCGGCGGCAGGTCGTCGGCAAAATGGCTGGTGACGCGGATTTTGCTGTGGCTCAGTTCGTTATCCAACAGTTTGCACACGCGCTGCCAGAGCGACGGGAGATCGACCCGCTGGTGCTCGGCGCGTTCGCTGGTGAGCTTCTGGCGAAATTGGCTAAGCAGGCCGTCGATGCGCTTTATCTGCAGCACGGCGGCGTCCAGCAGTTCTGGTACCTGAGCCGGATTATCCTGTTTAATCAGCCGTACTGCTGCCTGGTTATAGCTCATGATGGCGCTCAGCGGCTGGTTCAGCTCGTGCACCATGCCGGCCGCCAATTCTCCCATGGTATTGAGGCGCGTCAGTTCGGCGTAGCGGGCGCGCAGGTCGGCAATGTCCCGGCGGCGTTTGTTGGCCTGATATTGCGTCAGCAAGTAGATCGCCAGCGCCCAAAACAGCGCCGGGGATGCTATCAGCCACCAGGGCAGTTTCGCCCATGCCGGGCTGTCGCTGGCCGAAACTAAAAACGGCTGCGTCGGGCTGGCGACGGTTTTATCCCACTGCCAGTAACCCTTGTTGGCGGTGCCCTGTTCGCAAAGAAGAGTGTTATTCCAGCTGATGCTGAGGTGTTGAAACGTCTTTTTCTCGCCCAGCGTGTCGAGCAGCGTCGGGAGATCGATCAGCAGCGAGAGGTTAGGGCGGTTCAGCCAGTAGCGGCCATTGGCTTCTGGCACAATCGCCAGGCGAGGCTCCGGGTTGTCATGCCGTCGCCACTCGACGATCTGCGGCAGAATGTGCTGCACCTCAACGGCGTTTTGGCTGACGGGCAGCAGAGGAATGATGGCATCGTGCTGGGACAGCTTAACCGTGATTTCGCGGTAAAGAATGCGGAAGTCGGCGGATTTATCTTCGTACTGCTGCTGTAAAAACCAGGCGCCAAGTCCCGCACAGCTAAGCAGCGTGAGCAGTAGCCAGCTGATTATCCTTAACATGTGAAGTCCTTGCGTTGGCGTTGGCTGAAATGTGGCCTCAGTATGGGGTAACTTTGGGGCAAAAAAAAGCGGGCACCGTAGCGCCCGCCTTATTATCAGTATTCACTGAAATCAGTGCTTGTTACAGCCCGCGCACTGTTTGTTCTGGATCTGCTGGAAGAAGTCGTTGCCTTTGTCATCCACCAGGATAAACGCCGGGAAGTCTTCCACTTCGATTTTCCAGATAGCTTCCATACCCAGCTCAGGGTATTCCACCAGTTCAAGGCTCTTGATGCTGTTTTGCGCCAGCACCGCCGCCGGGCCACCGATGCTGCCGAGGTAGAAGCCGCCGTGTTTGTGGCAGGCGTCGGTCACTGGCTTGCTGCGGTTGCCTTTGGCCAGCATGATCATGCTGCCGCCGTTGGCCTGCAGCTGGTCCACGTAGGAGTCCATGCGGCCTGCCGTGGTTGGGCCCAGGGAACCGGAAGCGTAACCTTCCGGCGTTTTAGCCGGGCCAGCGTAGTAGATCGGGTGATCTTTCACGTACTGCGGCAGCGCTTCGCCGTTATCGAGGCGTTCTTTGAGCTTCGCGTGGGCGATGTCGCGTGCCACGATGATGGTGCCGCTAAGCGACAGGCGAGTGGACACCGGGAAGTCGGACAGCTGCGCGAGGATCTCTTTCATCGGGCGGTTCAGGTTCACTTTCACCGCTTCGCCTTCTCCGGCCTGGCGCAGCTCTTCCGGGATGTATTTGCCCGGATTGCTTTCCAGCTTCTCAATCCAGATGCCGTCTTTGTTGATTTTCGCCTTGATGTTGCGGTCGGCGGAGCAGGAGACGCCCATGCCGATTGGGCAGGATGCGCCGTGGCGTGGCAGACGAACGACGCGGATATCGTGGGCGAAGTATTTGCCGCCGAACTGCGCGCCCAGGCCAAGCTCCTGCGCTTCTTTCAGCAGCTCTTGCTCAAGCTGCACGTCGCGGAACGCCTGGCCGTGCTCGTTACCTTCGGTTGGCAGGCCGTCGTAGTAGTGGGTCGACGCCAGCTTCACGGTTTTCAGCGTGGATTCTGCGGAGGTGCCGCCAATCACAAACGCGACGTGATACGGCGGACAGGCTGCGGTGCCCAGCGTGCGCATTTTCTCCACCAGGTAATTTTTCAGCTTCGCCGGGGTGATCAGTGCTTTAGTTTCCTGATACAGATAGGTTTTGTTGGCAGAACCGCCGCCTTTGGCGACGCACAGGAATTTATATTCATCGCCGTCCACGCTGTAGAGGTCAATTTGTGCAGGCAGGTTGGTGCCGGTGTTCACCTCTTTGTACATATCCAGCGCGGCGTTCTGGGAGTAGCGCAGGTTATCTTCGATGTAGGTGTTGTACACGCCCTGAGACAGCGCCGCTTCATCGCCACCGCCGGTCCAGACGCGCTGGCCTTTTTTGCCCATGATGATGGCGGTGCCGGTATCCTGGCAGGTCGGCAGAATGCCCTTGGCCGAGATGTCTGAGTTACGCAGGAACTGCAGCGCGACGTACTTATCGTTTTCGCTGGCTTCCGGGTCGCTCAGGATATCCGCCACCTGCTGCTGGTGCGCCGGACGCAGCATAAACGCCGCATCGTGAAACGCCTGCTGAGCGAGCAGGGTCAGCGCCTGTGGCTCAACTTTAAGGATGGACTGGCCTTCAAATTCGCTGACGGAAACGTGGTCGCGGGTTAACAGGTAATATTCGGTGTCGTCATGCGCCAGCGGGAAGGGATTTTGGTAAACAAAAGGTTTGTTCGACATAGCTCGTTACTCCATAAAAATAAACCGCCGGAGGTTGCCCTCCAGCGGCTTTAAATCAGAACATCAGGGACATCCACGGATAACCAATCACCAGCAGCGCGGCCAGGAACAGGCCACCGAAGATGGTGCCCAGGCGCCAGTAATCTTTAGTTGGCAGGTAGCCGCTACCGTAGTAGATAGGGCTTGGGCCGGTGCCGTATGGAGTGATGATGCCCATGATACCCAGCGAGGTCACCATCAGCAGACAGAACACTTCCATATTCATGCCCGGAATGGTGGAGGCGATGGTCAGCATCGCTGGCAGCAGCGCGGTGGTGTGCGCGGTGGTGCTCGCAAACAGGTAGTGCAGCAGGTAGAACGCCAGCAGCAGGACAATGGTCGCGGTGCCTGGGGCGATACCGGTCATCAGCGCGCCGCCTTCTTTACCCAGCCAGGAGATGAAGCCGGTAGAAGACAGGCCATCGGCCAGGGCAACCAGGGTGGCGAACCAGACGAAGGTGTTCCACGCCGCTTTGTTATTGGTGATGTCGTTCCAGTTCAGAACGCCGGTCCACAGCATCAGCACGATAACCAGCAGGGCCGCAAGCGCAGGTTCAATCCAGCTTGCCGCGAAGATCCACATCACCAGCGCGGAGCAGACGAACACCAGCAGCAGGATTTCGTTGCGGGACAGTTTGCCCAGTTTTTCCAGTTCACGGCTCGCCCATTTTGGCACTTCGTCGTTCACTTTCACTTCAGGCGGGTAGAGCCAGTAAGCCAGCAGCGGCATGGTCAGCAGTAACAGCAGGCCCAGCGGCAGGAAGGCGAGGAACCACATGCCCCAGGAGATGTTGATGCCAACGATGCTTTTCACCAAAGCCAGTGCCAGCAGGTTAGGGGCCAGCGCAGAGAGGAACATTGAGCTGGTGATACAGGCTGCGGTGATAGCCACCCACATCAGGTAAGAACCGATTTTACGCGCGCTTGGGTCGTTAGGTTTTGAGCCATACAGCGGCGGCAGGTTAGCGATAATCGGGTAGATGGTCCCGCCGCTGCGTGCGGTGTTGGACGGGGTAAACGGTGCCAGCAGCAGGTCGGCGAAAGCAATGGCGTAGCCCAGCGTCAGGCTGCGGCGGCCAAGGTATTTCACCAGAATCAGCGCCAGTCGGCGGCCAAACTGGGTCTTATCGTAACCGGCAGCAAACATAAATGCGCCGAAGATAAGCCAGACGGTGGAGTTCCCGAAGCCGCTGACCGCCCATTTAAAGGAGGCTCCCGCCAGCTTGAATTTCGGGTCGGCCATTTGCTCCGGGCTGAACAGCAGCCACTGACTGCCGAGCGAAATGACGACGATCCCGGTCAGGCCGATAACGGCGCCCGGCAGCGGTTCGAAGATAAGCCCAACGATAACGCCGACGAAGACAGCGAAGAAGTGCCAGGCGTACGGCGGCAGGCCGTCTGGGACCGGAACCAGCATCAGCAACAGCGCCACAATGATGGGCAGGGCCATCATCAGCCAACGTTTGTTGTTGCCTGCTTTTTTATTGCTCTCTTTGAGCGGCGGTAGATTGGTGGTTATTACACTCATAATGACACCGTTATAAGGAGTTAAGGATTCGTTTTATATTTCCGCTTACTTTAGTTTTTAAACTTACTTTATTAATTAAACGCTCTTGGTTAGCGGTTGCGGAAATAGGTATTCATCGCTTTTTATCGGCGGTGAATTAAATTTTATGGATAGTTATATATTGCGCTTTCGGGGTATATGACAATTGATCGAGATCAAAAAAACAGATTCTGGTTATTCTTTTCGTAAAAAATAATAGTTCGTGTTTTAGCAGGGTTATTTACGGCGAAAAGTTATCAGTTTGATCATTAAAAAAGCGGCGCTCAGGTCATTTTTGATGTTTTTTGCTGACTCGATTCCGCTTGCCGCATGGTCTGGCGCGTGTTCACGGCGTGCATCCGGTAGGTAACTAAAATGTTATATTAATTTAATAAGCTGTTATCTTTTATATTTTAATTAATAACACGTTGTGGGTAATTGTGTTATTACGGTTCTTCAATAGTTTTTAAACTAACGTAAATAGTTTGGTAACTAAAAATAGTCTTATATTGTTGACATGCGAAATGGCCAATAACCAGAACGAAAATAGTGCCAGCAACCGAATTCTCAGTTTTAAATTTTAAAGTTTGGAGTCGACATTATGAGCACCGACAAAAACATGTTAAGCCCATTTACTTTACCTAACGGTACGGCGTTAAAAAATCGTCTGCTAATGGCACCGATGACTACCTGTACCGGGTATTTTGATGGCACCGTGACCGAAGAGCTGGTGGAGTACTACCGCGTCCGCGCCGGGAGCATCGGTACCATCGTGGTGGAATGCTGCTTTATTGACGATTTAGGCCTGGCCTTCCCTGGCGCTATCGGGATAGACACCGACGAAAAAATTGCTGGCCTGGCGAAAATCGCCGCCGCGATTAAAGCTGAAGGCTCCAGAGCCCTGCTGCAGATTTACCACGGCGGCCGCATGGTCGACCCTAAACTCATCGGTGGCCGCACGCCGGTTGGCCCAAGCGCGCTGGCCGCACCACGCGACGGTGCTGCAACACCGCGTGCCCTGACCACAGAAGAAGTGGCGGGCATGGTGACTAAATTTGGTGAGGCCGTTCGCCGCGCCATTCAGGCTGGTTTCGACGGTGTGGAAATCCACGGCGCGAACACCTATCTGATTCAACAGTTCTACTCCCCGAACTCAAACCAGCGTGATGACGAATGGGGCGGTAGCCGTGACAACCGCGCTAAGTTCCCGCTTGCCGTGCTGGATATCACCCATCAGATGGTGCGTCAGTTTGCTGACGATGCATTCATCATCGGCTACCGTTTCTCCCCGGAAGAGCTTGAAGTGCCTGGGATTCGTTTCGACGACACCATGTACCTGCTGGAAAAACTGGCCGAGCGAGGCCTGGACTACCTGCACTTCTCTCTGGGTTACTCGCTGCGTCCGTCCATTAACGACACCACCGACCCGACGCCGCTGATCAACAAATACTGTGCAATGCGCTCCGACGCGCTGGCGCAGATCCCGGTGATGGGCGTGGGCGGCATCGTGAATGCTTCCGACGTGGAAACCGCGCTGGAGCACGGGTATGACCTGGTGGCCGTTGGCCGCGCCTGCATTGCCTACCCGGACTGGACTGCCCGCATCGCCAACGGCGAAGTGCTGGAGCTGTTTATCGACAGCACCAAACGCGAAGAATTGACCATCCCTGAGCCGCTGTGGCGCTTCTCGCTGGTCGAGGCGATGATCCGTGACATGAGCATGGGCGGTGCCTCTAAATTTAAACCGGGGATCTTCGAAGAAACCGTCAGCGATGACGTCAACCAACTGGTGATTAACGTCAGCCTCGACAGCGATCGCATCGCCGATATCGCGCTGGCCGCTGGCCCGCAGGACGACGTGGAGTTCACCACTAACTTCGAAGAAATTCGTACCCGTATCCTGACCGCCAACTCGCCGTTTGTGGATGCCATTTCCGGCGCGACTTCCCAGAGCGAAGCGGTGAAAAAAGCCGTTTCTAAAGCGATGGTGAAATCCAGCAAGCAGCAGGCGTTTGAAGAAAGCGGCGGCGTTAGCGCCCCGCAGAGCTACGACGTGGTTGTGGTCGGCAGCGGCGGTGCAGGTCTGGCGGCGGCGATTCAGGCCCACGACGAAGGTGCCAGCGTGCTGATCGTTGAGAAAATGCCGTCCATCGGCGGGAACACCGTTAAGGCATCTGCCGGGATGAACGCGGCGGAAACCCGCTTCCAGCGCGTCAAAGGTATCTTCGACAGCAAAGAGCTGTTCTATGCCGAAACCCTGAAAGGCGGCTACAACAAAAATAACCCAGAGCTGCTGCACCGCTTTGTGGAAAACGCCCCACAGGCCATTGAGTGGCTGGCGGATCGCGGCATCATGCTGAACGACATCACCACCACCGGCGGGATGAGCATTGACCGCACCCACCGCCCACGTGACGGATCGGCGGTCGGCGGCTACCTGATCAGCGGCCTGCTGCGTAACATCAACAAACGCAGCATCGACGTGCTGATGGAAACGGCGGTAACGGAAATCCTGTTTGACCAGGGCGCAGTCAGCGGCGTGGCGCTGCTGACGGACGAAAACGAAGCGCTGACCATCCACGCGAAAAGCGTGATCGTGGCGACCGGCGGCTTCAGCGCCAACAGCTCGATGGTGGTGAAATACCGCCCGGATCTGGAAGGCTTTGTCACCACTAACCACAAAGGCGCCACGGGCGGCGGTATCGCGCTGCTGGAAAAACTGGGCGCAGGCACCGTGGATATGGGCGAAATACAGATTCACCCAACCGTGGAGCAAACCACCTCGTACCTGATTTCCGAGTCCATTCGCGGCGGCGGTGCCATCCTTGTGAACCAAAAAGGCAGCCGCTTCTTCAACGAAATGGAAACCCGCGATAAAGTGTCGGCGCAGATTATCGCGCTGCCGGAGAAATACGCTTACATCGTGTTCGACGAGAACGTTCGCACTAAAAACAAAGCGGCAGATGAGTACATCGCCAAAGGCTTTGTGGTCAGCGCCGAAGGGCCTCGCGAACTGGCGGAGAAACTGGGAATGGATTACCACACCTTCCTCGCCACGCTTGAGCGTTACAACGGCTTCGTGGAAAATCAGTACGACGAAGATTTTGGCCGTAAAACCGCGCTGCGCAACCCGATTAAAGATGGCCCGTTCCACGCCATCCGCATCGCCCCTGGGGTGCACCACACCATGGGCGGCGTGACCATCAACGCCGAAACCGAAGTGCTGGATAAACAGCATCAGGTTATCCCTGGCGCGTTCGCGGCGGGTGAAGTGGCCGGTGGTATTCACGGCGGCAACCGCATCGGCGGTAACGCGGTGGCGGATATTATTGTCTTTGGTACCCTGGCGGGCCATCAGGCGGCAAGCTGGGCAAAACGCTAAGCCCAACTGCGCTCCGGCCCTCGCCGGGGCGCAACCTTTTCAGCAAAAGGAGCCCGCTATGTCGCAACCCGAAGGTGTTTATGGCTACTCTGCCGTTTTAATGGGCTCGCCCATTCTCCTCAAGCTGTTCGAACCCAACGAAACTCTCGCCTCTCAGGTGTTCCGCCTGATCAAACAATACGAAGATCTGCTTACCGTGAACCGGGCCGAATCCCAGGTGATGAGCATTAATCACGCGGCGGGCAAACATCCGGTTGCCGTCAGCCGTCCGGTGTTCGAGCTTATCAAATGCGCCAAAGCCGCCAGCCTGTTCCCCGACAGTATTTTTAATCTCGCCATTGGCCCGCTGGTGAAGCGGTGGAAGATTGGTTTCAAGGGCGATAGCGTTCCGCCGGCAGAAGACATCGCCGCGCTGCTGCCGCGCACGCAGCCGCATCAGGTGGTGCTGGACGAAGCCGAAGGCAGCGTTTATCTGGCACATAGCGGGATGGAAATAGACCTGGGCGCGATAGCCAAGGGCTACATTGCCGACCGGGTACGCGACTTCCTGCAGCGGCAGGGCGTGGCGCAGGGGCTGATTAACCTCGGCGGCAACGTGCAGACGCTGGGCTCGCCGGAAGGCGGCTGGTCCATCGGGCTGAAAAAGCCGTTTAGCGGCCCGGAAGAGATGCTGGGCGTGATTGAGGTGGCGAACAAATCGGTGGTGACATCCGGCGTTTACGAGCGCTATTTCGAGCTGGACGGCAAACGCTATCACCATATTCTCGACCCGCGCACGGGCTACCCGCTGGATAACGACCTGGATAGCGTGACGATCGTCTCGACTGACTCGCTGGATGGGGACATCTGGACGACGTTGATTTACGGGATGGGATTAGAAAAGGGCGGCGCCGTGCTGGCGAATCGCCCCGATATCGAGGCGATTTTTGTCACCAAACAGCGAGAGATTATTCTCTCTTCCGCCAGCCAGTTCCGATTTACGTTACTGGATGACAGCTACCGGCTGATTACTGGCAGTACTGCTTGAGCAGGCCAAGCTGTTCGGCCTGCAGGCGATAGCGGTACACCGGGCGGCCGGTCATGCCGTAATGAATGCTGGTGAACAGGATATTGATCTGCGCCAGCCAGATCAGATACTTACGGCATGACACGCGAGAGATATTCACCGCCGCCGCCAGTTCGTCGGTGGAGAACTCTTCCGTCGGGTGGGTGTCGATCCACTGGCAAATGGTGCGCAGCGTTTGCGGCGTCAGCCCTTTCGGCAGGCGCTTGGCGTCCGCCACCACCGGGGAGCCACCGTGCAGCAGTCGGTCAACGTCCGCCTGCTCGTAATATTTGTGGGTGCCCATCAGGTTTTTCTTTTCGCGCCAGTTGGTTAACGCTTCTTCAAAGCGCGGGAACTGGAACGGTTTGATCAGGTAATCCACCACGCCGTAGTGCATCGACTTCTGGATAGTCGCCGCGTCCGCCGCCGAGGAGATAACGATCACATCGATGGTTTTTCCCGCTTCACGCAGCGTCGGCAGCAGATCCAGGCCGTTGTCCTGCTGCATATACACATCCAGCAGGATCAGATCTATTTTTAGCTCCGGGTTGCTGACCATCTCCCGCGCCTGTTTCAGCGTGGAGGCGGAACCGCAGCAGCTAAAGCCCGGGATTTGGCTGACGTAGGCGCGGTTAAGCTCCGCAACCATCGCATCATCATCAACAATTAAGACATTAATCACGCATTGTTCCTTTCACTATCCCAGGGTAACTGCACAAAGAATTGGGTGAAGACGCCGGGTTCTGACTCCACCTGAATACTGCCGCCAAGGCGCTCAAGCTGCTGCCTGGCAAGGAACAGCCCCACGCCACGCTGCTCGCCTTTGGTGGAGTAGCCTTTGTCAAAAATAGACTGAATATGGTCCGGCTCTATACCCGGTCCGTCGTCGCTGACTTCCACGCTTAGCACGCCGTTCTGGTAGTGCAGCAGCACGCCTACTTCGCCATCAGGCTGGTCGCCCATCGCGTCCAGCGCGTTTTCAATCAGGTTGCCCAGCGCGGTAATCAGCGCCATCACCTGAAGTTCGTTCGGGTTGTCCGGCAGCTGGCATTCGTCGGCAAGCGCCAGATGGTGGCCCGCTTCCCGCGCGCGGTTAATCTTGCCAATCAGGAACCCGGCAATCACCGGCGACTTAATTTTGCTCTGCAGCGTGCCAATTTCCGTCTGGTAATTGCTGGCGGTTTGCAGAATGTACTCTTCAAGCTTGTCGTAATGCTTAAGCTGCAGCAGGCCAAGAATGACGTGCAGCTTATTCATAAATTCGTGCGAGCGCTCGCGCAGCGCGTCGACATAATTCACCATGCCGTCTACACGCTGGGTCAACAAATTGATTTCAGTCTTGTCTCGGAAGGTACTGATGGCGCCGATCACCTGATTATTTATACGAATTGGCACCGCATTACACAAGACCAGGCGGCCATAGCTGATGATTTGCCGATCCTGAATCGGCGTGCCGGTGTGCAGCACTTCGCACAGCGTGGCCACCAGCGGCCCCGGCGGCACGGTTTTACCGAGGCGGAAATCGTCCGGGGAGAGCAGCATTTTGCGCGCCGCGTGGTTGATAAGCGTCACGCGGCCTTCGCGGTCAACGGCGATAATGCCCTCTTTAACGGACTGCAGCATAGCCTGGCGCTGCTCGAATAGCGCGGAGATTTCATACGGCTCAAAGCCGAACAGAATGCGTTTCAGCACCCGCACCAGCACCCAGGTGCCGAGCGAGCCGAACAGGGCGCTGAACAACACCGTCCAGAGCACGCTCCAGCGGCTCTTGCTGATCTGCTCGTCCACTTTGCTCAGCGAGATGCCGATGGCGACCACGCCTATCTGCTTATGCTGTTCGTTATAGACCGGCGTAAAGACGCGCAGGGCTTCCGCCAGCACACCGTGGTTGATCGACACATTCTCTTTGCCTTCCAGCGCCGGGAAAATGTCGTCGCCAATAAAATGCGAGCCAATATTGCCGGGTTGGGGATGCGAATAGCGAATGCCGTTCATGTCGGTCACTACCACGAACAGCAGGTCGTTACGCTCCTGCACGCGGGTGGCTACCGGCGGAATAATGTCCTTACTGTGGGGCTGCGTCAGGCCGTATTTGATCGTCGGATCGTCGGCCAGGGTTCTCGCCACCGCCAGCGCGGTGTCTTTCAGGCCGCTGCGGGTGGCGTTGCTGATCTGGATAAAATACAGGGCGTAAACCACAAGCAGCACCGAGCCGATAACGGCGCACAGCATCAGCGTCACCGAGGTGCTGAGTTTCATCGGGCGCTTGGCCGTCGTTTGCGGGGGCTTCGTGTCGCTCATGGTTGTTCCGGTCCGGGGCGCAAACGGTGATTATCGCCGATGGAACCGGATTGTAAAAGCCGTGTCAGAGATAGCGGCCAATATACCTCTGCGGGGAAACGCCCAGCTTTTTCCTGAACATAGCGATAAACGCGCTGCTGCTGGCGTAGCCGAGCGTGCTGGAAAGATTGCTGATGGTGGTGCCGCGCGCAAGGTGGCAGACGGCTTCCACCAGGTGCATTTGCTGCCGCCATTCGGTAAAGCTGAGCTGCGTCTCTTCCCGGAACAGCCTCGCCAGGGTTCTTTCGCTTGCGCCGACCCGTTTTCCCCACCAGGCCAGGGTTTCCCGCTGGGAAAGGTCGCTGCACAGCGCATCGCAAAGCTGGCGAATACGCCTGTCGTGGGGGAGGGTGATATGGCACAGGGCAATATCCTGCAGGCCCAGCAGCTCGTTGTGCAGCAGGTCGTGCAATAGCTGGCTTCGCTGCGGGTCGGCGGGTTTTTCCAGGCCAGCGACGGTCAGGGACTGAAACAGCGGCGTGACGGCCAGGCTGCGGCTGTGGCGGCTGAACGCGGCAGAGGCCGCTGGCGTCATGTAGAGATTGTGGGTGACCACGTTGCCGATGGCTTCCAGGCCGTGAGGCAGGCGCCCCGGCAGCCAAAGCGCGTGGCCAGGGGCGACGACCCAGACGTTTTGCTCGCTGCGGATTTTTGCCACGCCGCTGACCGGGTAAATCAGCTGGCCCTGCTCGTGGGCGTGAAACGGCTCCTGGCTTCCTGCGCTATAATGGAGTTCTCGTACTTCCAGAAACGCTTCCTGCGGACTCTGCTGTGTGAATTGCTTTATCATTTGTTGCCTGCCGTTCGTCCGATTCTCGCCATTTCATGATGCAGTAGCGCGTTAAGACAATCTCTGTCCGCTTTGCGATATCCCGTCAACCGATCGAGCTATTCTGCCACGGGTGCTCTTCTCTTTTAAAGGTGAATAATTATCATTTCGATCCTCTTCTTATAACATGATACGGTCGATATGAAACAGGGCGGATGGGTAAACGGGAACATGCCTTTAAAGGCGTTAAGTTGTGCGGTCTTTGCGGCGTGCGCGGGCTTTGCCCATGCAGCGGACAAACCGGCGGCACAGGACAGCACGATGGTTGTTACGGCCACGGCACCTTCTTCTTCCGGGCAGGAAGATGAAACCAATGTGGTGGCACATGAGGCGGTGGCTGGCACCAAATCCAGCTCGCTGATTAGCCGCACGCCGCAGAGTATTTCGGTGGTGACACAGGCGCAAATCGCGGCCATGGCGGCAAAAAACATTCCCCAGACGCTGCGCTACGTCGCGGGCGTCTCCTCGGAAGATGCCGGCCCGGATACCCGCTTTGACACCATCATGGTGCGTGGCTTTGAAGCCGACGAATATCTGGACGGCCTGCGCCTGCCGCGCGAAGCTTGGTGGAGCCGCCCGGCGTGGGATCCGTTCCTGCTCTCCCGCATTGAAGTGGTCAAAGGTCCGGCTTCGGTGCTCTACGGCCAGGCCAACCCCGGCGGCGTAGTGAATCTTGTCAGCAAAACGCCGCAGGCCCAGCCGGGCGGCCAGGTTTACGTCAGCGCCGGGAATAACAGCCAGTTTGGCACCGGCTTTGACGTCACCGGCCCGCTAACCGACAGCAAAGAGTGGCTTGGCCGCGTGGCGGGCACCTTCTTCGACACCAAAACGCAGGTCGATCATACCCGCTACCAGCACTACGACATTGCGCCGTCCGTGACCTGGCAGCCAAACGATCGCACCAGCCTGACGCTGCTGGCCCAGCTACGTCAGGATCCTGACACCGGTTTCTACAACATGCTGCCGGTCAAAGGCACGCTGGTGAACAACCCGAACGGTAATATTGGCACCCACTTCTACGGCGGCCAGCCGGGCTTTGATACCTACACCCGCAGGCAGGGCAGCATCGGCTATCAGTTCCGTACCGAATTGAACGATAACATTACGCTGCGCCAGAACGTGCGTTACATCAGCAGCAGCGCCGATTACCGCATGGTGTACCCGTTCGGGACGTACCCAACCCAGCCGCTGGTTGACCGCTACTCCATGAACCTTACCGAAACGATGAGTAACTTTGCGGCGGATAACCAGGGCGAGTTCCGCTTTGATACCGGGCCAGTGTCGCACACCGCGCTGCTCGGCGTGGATGTGATGCACTCCTCGGTGCGCAGCCAGGCGGGCTACGGCGACGCTGTGCCGCTGAATTACCTCAACCCGGACTACAGCACGCCGGTCGAGATCCCGGCGTTTACCAGCAACAGCCATTCGACGATGGATCAAACGGGGCTTTACCTGCAGGATCAGCTGACGCTGGACAACTGGGTGATGAGCCTCGCCGGGCGGTATGACAGCGCGCAAACCAAAGCGACCAACCTGCTGGACGGTTCTCACCAGACGCGCAATGACTACGCCACCACCGGCCGTGCGGGGCTGTTGTACCACTTTGATAACGGCATTGCGCCGTACATCAGCTATTCCACCTCGTTTGTGCCAAGCGCGGGTACCGGGTTTAACGGCAATGCGTTTAAGCCAACCAAAGGCAAGCAGACCGAAGTTGGGCTGAAGTACGATCCGGTCGGAATGGACGCGCTGTTTACTCTGGCGCTGTTCGATCTGCGTCAAACCAACGTCGCCACGCCGGATCCCGATCATGTGAATTACAGCGTGCAGACCGGAGAGATCCGCTCCCGTGGGATCGAACTGGAAGGTAAAGTGAACGTCACGCCAGCCTGGCAGATCCTCGCATCCTACTCGCTGACCGACCCGGAAGTGCTGCAGGCGAACGACGGCAGCGAAGGCAAACACCCGATGGGCATTTCCCGCAACCTGGCCAAGCTCTGGAGCCAGTACGCGTTCAGCGGCCCGCTGGATGGTTTCTCCCTCGGCGGCGGCGTGCGCTATGTCGGCCCAAGCTATGCGACAACGGATAACTCGCTGCAGGTGCCGGGCGCCACGGTGTATGACGCCCGCATCGGCTGGCAGTACCGCCAGTGGCAGGTTGCCCTTAACGCCGCTAACCTGACGAACAAAACCTACCTTGCAGCCTGCCAAAACAACGGCTGTGAGTACGCGGTTAAGCGTCAGTACGTGGCAACGTTAAGCTACCAGTGGTAAGCGAATGCTCTCCCGCAGACGTTTACTGACCTTTGCGCTGGCCGCCCCGTTTATCGGGGCGGCTGGTGCCGTTTCCGGGCCTCCGCAGCGCCTGGCCGTGCTGGACTGGGGGCTGACTGAGCTGATTCTGGCGCTTGGCGTGAGGCCGCAGTCGGTATCTGCCCCCGACTGGTATCGCAAGCTGATAGGCACGCCGGAACTGCCCGCCAGCGTGGTGGATATCGGCCTGCTGTTTCAGCCAAACCTCGAAACCCTGTATGCGCTAAAGCCCGATCTGATCGTTATCACGCCGGGTCACGCGCTTCTTAAGCCTCAGTTGGATCGTATTGCGCCCACGCTGACGCTGCCAACCGGCAGTCTCGCCGAATGGCAAATTTCCCTCGATAAGCTGGCTGTTGTACTCCAGCGCCAGGCGCAGGCTCGTGCGGTCACGGCGGCTTTTGAGCAGGCTGCGATTCGTGCCAGAGAATCCGCTTCTGCTTATCAACGTCCGCTGTTTATCGCCACGCCGGTAGACGCGCTGCATATGCGGCTTTACGGCGCGGGCAGCCTTGCCGGAGATGTGCTGTCGCGCTGCGGTTTCAGCAATGCCTGGCGCGGCGGCGTTAACGCGCAGGGCGAGGCTATGGTCGAGCTGACGCGCATTGGGACAGACAATGCCGGGCTGATTCTTTTGCCGGAGGACGGGCAATGGCCGCAGATCCAACGCTGGCAGAGTTCACTGCTCTGGCAGCGCCTGCCGCTCACTTCTCAGACTCAGTTGGCGTTCCCGGCGCAAAAATTCAATTCCGGTGGTGCGCTGGTGACGGCCACGCGCATTGCCGAAGCATTGGGGCAAATCGTGGCGGGGTGGCAGCATGGCTGAGACGGGAAAAACGACGGCTTCCTGGCTGCTGATCGCCGGGCTTTGGCTGGCGAGCATCGTCATGGCGCTGCAAAACGTCGCGCAGCACGACGGGCTTCTGCACGGCCTGAACGTGCTGTTTAGCTCGAAAATGGCCGACGCGCAGGCGGTGATCCTGCACTCCATGTGGTTCCCACGCCAGGTGATGGCTTTACTCGGCGGCGCCGTACTGGCCCTTTGCGGCTGGCTGATGCAGCGGGCGCTGCGCAATCCGCTGGCGGAACCGATTACCCTCGGCATGACTTCCGGCGCAACGCTGGCTTTGGGTGTGGCGTCGATGTGGTTCCCGGCGACGCTGCTCTCTGCACGAACCGGCATAGTGATTACCGGGGAAGTTGTCGCTTTGCTGCTGGTGTTGCTGCTTTCCTGGCGGCAGCGCCTGTCGCCGCTGGTGATGATTCAGGCGGGGATGTTGGTCAACCTGTGGTGCGGCTCGCTGACGATGATCATGGCGGTGATCAACGACCGTTTTCTGCTGACGGTGCTGATGTGGGGCGGCGGTTCGCTGGCGCAGCAGGACTGGAGCGGCGTGACGGCGATTCTGCCCTGGCTCGGGCTGTGCGGCCTGGCTTTGCTGTTGTTGCTGCGCCCGCTGGCGCTGCTCAGGCTCCCGGAGGCGATGGTGAGCAGCCTGGGGGCTTCTCCGCTGCTGATCCGTTCGGTAGCGATGGCGCTGGCGCTGGTGATGAGCGCCTTAATCATTAACAGCGTCGGGGTGATTGGTTTTATCGGCCTGGCCGCCCCGCACCTGGCGCGCTTAGGTGGGGCGCGTACCACCCGGCAAATGCTCAGCCACTCGCTGCTTATTGGGGCCGGTTTGCTGTGGTTCACCGACCTGTGCGTCAGCCGTATCACGCTGCTGGACGGGCAGCTGCTGCCGGTGGGGATGTTAACTGCCCTGACCGGCGGCCCGCTGCTAATCCTGCTGGCGGGCAAGGCCCGGCACCAGGTACTGGATACCACGCCTTCAGCTTACGAAGGCGAAGCGGGCGGCGTGCGCTTCCCGGCGGGCATGGCTTCTGCGCTGCTGCTGGTGGCTGTTGTGCTGTCGCTGTTTGTCGGCCAGGGGCTGCACGGCTGGCACTGGACGACCCTTGCGGAGCAACCCGCTTTGCTGCCGATGCGCCTGCCGCGCCTGCTGGCGGCATTGAGCGCCGGGGCTTTGCTGGCGGCGGCGGGCGTGTTGATGCAGCGCGTCAGCGGTAACCCGCTGGCAAGCCCGGAGATCCTCGGCATTGGCGGCGGGGCGGCGATGGGCGTGACGGCATTTCTGCTGCTGTTCCCCATGGGCGGAACGGGGCTGATGATCCTCAGCAGCGCCACCGGGGCGCTGATCAGCCTGCTGGTAACGCTGTGGAGCAGCCGCCAGAGCGCCTTTAACCCGCAGCGGGTGCTGCTGAACGGTCTGGCGCTGAACGCGCTGTTCCAGGCCATCGCCAGCATTGTGATGCTGAATAACCGCCAGGCCAGTTCGATGCTGCTGCAGCTGATGACCGGCAGCACCTACTACGTCAATAACGGCATCGCCATCGGCGTGTTCTTCGCCATGTTGCTGCTGTTGGCGGTTTCTCCGCTGTGCAAACGCTGGCTACTGCTGCTGCCGCTCGGGCAGGTGAGCGGTTCGCTGGGCGTGAATGTCGCCAGGGCGAGGATTAGCGTGCTGGCGCTGGCCGCATTGATGACCGGGCTGGCCACGCTGATCGTCGGGCCGGTGTCGTTTGTCGGGCTGCTGGGGCCGCATCTGGCGAGAAAAGCCGGCGCGAAACGCCCGATGGCGCAGCTGTTCACCGCTGCGCTGCTGTCCGCGCTGATTATGGTGCTGGCGGACTGGATGGGCCGCAATTTTCTCTATCCGCGTCAGCTGCCCGTGGGGCTGGTGGCGTCGCTGGTCGGCGTACCGCTGCTGGTATGGCCGCTGATCCGTAGCCGGGCGCATACACATCAACAATAGCGCCGGCAGAGTAATGTCGAAAAGGAAGTAACAATGTCTCTGTTAATGATGCTGTTCCGCCTGGTGGGCGGCTGGCTGGTGCTGGCGGCGTTTGCCAGCGTGGTCAGCGGGTTAAGCAACGCCTCGCTGCTGGCGGTGATCAACCATAGCCTGACGCTGCCGCCCGGCGGGCTGGCCGACGTGGCGCTGAAGTTTGTGTTGCTGGCCGCGTTAATGCTGGGCACCCGCGTGCTGGCCGAAACGCTGTTTATGTGGCTCGGGCAAAAAGTGAAGGCCACGCTGCGCAAAGACGTGGTGGATCACGTCAGCGAAACCGCCTGGGCGCAGCTGGAGAAAACCGGCATGGCAAAAGCGGTGTCCATTCTGACTCAGGATCTCGACACGCTGGTGGTCTTTTTCGTCAGCCTGCCGGGGCTGCTTATCTATGGGGCGGCGATTGTCGGCTGCCTGATTTACCTCGGCACGCTGTCGTGGCAGGTCCTGCTGCTGGCGCTGCTGGTGCTTGGCCTGGGGGCGATGGGCTACCGCGCCGCCCACGGTAAAGCGTTGGGGCTGTTGCGTAGCTCGCGGCAGCGGGAAGATACGCTGATTGCCCAGTGTAAAAAACTGTTCGATGGCGGGCGCGAGTTTCGCCTGAACCCGTCGCGCAGGCGGCATTTTGTCGACGGACCACTGAGCGAGAATATCGAGGCGGTGCGCATCGAACGCACTCGTGGGTATGTGTTTTACGGCCTGGCGAAGAGCTGGGGTAGCGTGCTGTTCTTCGCGTTTATCGGCGTGGTGCTTTACTGGCTGCGGGAGTCGCTGGCGCTGAGTTCGGCGGTGATGACCGGCTACACGATGATTTTTCTGTACATGATTGTGCCGGTGGAAGGCGTTTTGTCGGCGCTGCCGACGGTGACCAGCGCCCGCATCGCGCTCCAGCGAATCGCCCAGCTTAAAACCGATCTGCCGCAGGAAAAGCTGCTGCCGCTGAAAAGCCCGCCGCGTTTTGACGGCCTTGAGCTGGCCGATATTCGCTACGAATATCAGGGCGAAGAGGGGGAACGTTTTACTCTCGGGCCGCTTAATCTTCGTTTCACTCAGGGCGAGCTGGTCTTTCTGGTGGGCGGCAACGGCAGCGGGAAAACCACGCTGGCCAATCTGCTGGTGGGCCTTTACCCGCCGGACAGCGGCGACCTCCGACTAAACGGCAGGCTGATAACGCCCGAGCAGCGTGAGATCTACCGCCAGCATTTTGCCGTGGTATTCAATGATTTCTTCCTGTTCGATGACGTGGATAACGTCCACGAGCGCACGGCGGACCAGGTGAACAAGCTGCTGCATCTGCTGAAGCTCGACCACAAAGTGGCCTTCCGGCGCGGGCGTTTCTCGACCACCGCGCTTTCTCAGGGGCAGCGTAAACGTCTCGCGCTGCTGCAGGCGTGGCTGGAGAATCGGCCTTTTTATCTGTTTGACGAATGGGCGGCGGATCAGGATCCCGGTTTTAAAGAGGTGTTCTACAAAGTGCTGCTGCCGATGCTGAAAGCGGAAGGCAAAACGGTGCTCGCCATTACCCACGACGACCGCTATTTCCCGCTGGCGGACAGGCTGATCAAGCTGGAGTCAGGGCAGGTGGTGGCAGACAGCGTATTCAGGCCACTGTCTGCCTGAATCACAGAGTTACACCAAATGACACGCGACGCGATGAGCATCGCCCACTTCCCGCAGCGCCGGGACCTCCTGGCGGCAGCGGTCGGTGACCAGCGGGCAGCGCGAGGAGAAGCGGCAGCCGGAAGGCGGGCGAGAAGGATCTGGGATTTCGCCCTGAATGGCGGCCACCGGCTCGCTGTCCGGATCCAGCGTCGGAACCGCGGCTAACAGCGCCTGCGTATACGGGTGCAGTGGTCGGCTGAACAGCGTGTCGCGGCTGGCGGTTTCCACCAGTTGGCCGAGATACATCACCGCGACGTCGTCGCAGAGGTGCTCCACCACGCCGAGATCGTGCGAGATAAACAGAAACGTCACGCCGCGTTCGTCGCGCAGATCGGAAAACAGGTTGATGATCTGCGCCTGAATGGAGACGTCGAGCGCCGAGATCGGTTCGTCCGCAATAATAAAATCGGGGTTAAGGATCAGCGCGCGGGCAATACCGATGCGCTGGCGCTGGCCGCCGGAAAACTCATGCGGGAAACGGGTGTAATGCTGCGGTGCCAGCCCGCAAATCTTCATCACTTCCAGCACCTTGTCCCGCAGTTCGGCGCGGGTGCACAGCTTGTGCTCCAGCATCGCTTCCCCGATGGCATCGCCCACGCGGATGCGCGGGTTTAAAGAGCTGTAAGGATCCTGAAATACCAGCTGGATTTGGGGGCGCAGCGCCCGCGATTCTTTGGCGCTCAACTCACTCAATTCTTTGCCGCGATACTTCACGCTACCGGCGGTTTTGTCATACAGGCCAAGCAGGGTGCGGCCAACGGTGGTTTTTCCGCTGCCGGACTCGCCCACGAGGCCGAAAATCGTGCCCTGGCGAATGTTGAAGCTGACGCCGTCGACCGCGCGCAGCTCACCAGTTTGTTGGCCAAAAAGCCCGTCGCGCAGCGGGAAGTGTTTTTTGAGCCCTTCGACTTCAATAACGTACTGAGTGTTCACGATGCGGACTCCGCTAACTCACTGTAAAAACAGGCGGCCTGGCGCTGCTGGCCGAGCAGCGACGGAATGCCCTGGCGGCAGCGATCGGTGGCGCGTTCACAGCGATCGGTAAAGGCGCAGTAGGGCGGCAGGGCGGCTAAATCGGGCACCTGGCCGGGGATCGAATAGAGCCTGCGGCGGCGTTCGCCGGGAACAGGCCGGGAAGAAATCAGGCCTTTGGTATAAGGGTGCAGCGGATTGCGGAGCACCTCCGCCGTTGGCCCCTGCTCAACGATGCGCCCGGCATACATCACCACGACGTGTTCGGCCATCTGGGCGATAACGCCGAGATCGTGGGTGATCAGCATCAGCGCCATACGGTGCTGGCGAGCCTGATCCCGCAATAGACGCAGGATCTGCGCCTGAACGGTGACGTCCAGCGCCGTCGTCGGCTCATCGGCGATCAGCAGCTTTGGCCTGCAGCTCAGCGCCATGGCGATCATCACGCGCTGTAACATCCCGCCGGAAAGCTGGTGCGGGTAGCAGGCCATCAGGCTTTCCGCTCGCGCCAGCCCGACGTCGGTCAGCATTTGTGTCGCCAGCTGCCAGGCGGCCTTGGGCGTTTCGCCCCGGTGGCGGATCAGCGGCTCGCAAAGCTGGTCGCCGATAGTCAGCACCGGGTTCAGGGCGGTCATCGGCTCCTGGAAAATCATCGCCAGTTCGTTGCCGCGCAAATCTGCCATCTGCGCGGGCTTCAGGCCCAGCAGATTTTTCCCCTGAAACAGGATTTCGCCGCCGTCGATACGTGCCGCCTGCGGAGGCAGCAGCCCCATCAGCGACATGGCGGTCACGCTTTTGCCGCAGCCTGACTCGCCGACGACGCCGACGGTTTGCCCGGCGCGAACGGTAAACGACACGTCCTGCACGGCACGCACGCGCCCATGCTCTCCGGCGAAGGAGAGGGAAAGGTTATTGAACTCAATCAGCGCTTCGTTCATTTCGCGCCTCGCTTCATTTTCGGATCCAGCGCATCGCGCAGGCCGTCGCCCAGCACGTTAATGGCGATCACGGTGATAAAAATGGCGATACCCGGCGGCATCCACAGCCACGGGCGGCGCTGGAAGTCGATCAGGCTGTTGGCGCTGTCCATCATGTTGCCCCACGAAGGCGTGGGCGGCACGACGCCGAGGCCGAGGTAGCTCAGCGCGGACTCCATCAGAATGGCGTTGGCCACCGCCATCGTCGCCATCACCACCAGAATTGGAATGGTGTTCGGCAGCAAGTGCCCGAACAGGCGGCGGCGGGCGGAAAGGCCTAATACGCGGGTCGCCAGCATAAAATCGCGCTCACGCAGGGAGAGAATTTGCCCGCGCACCAGGCGCGCCAGCTTCGGCCACTCTAGCAGGCTCAGCATGATAACCACCATGTAAATGCGCGAGTCCGGCGAGAAGTCGAGCTCCGACAGCATCGCGCCCGCGACGATCAGCAGCGGCAGGCTGGGAATGGTCATCACCAGATCCGCCAGGCGCATAATCAGTTTGTCGGTCCAGCCGCCGAGATAGCCGGAAATCGCGCCGAGCAGGTAGCCGAGGGTAACCGAGAGCAGCATGGTCAGCAGGCCGATAATTAATGAGATGCGCCCGGCCAGCAGCAGGCGGGTGTAGACATCGCGCCCGAGGAAGTCGGTGCCCAGCCAGTGGATTTCGCCAGGCGGCTTGTTGATCATCAGGGCGTCGGTGGCGTCGTCCTTCCACGGCGACCAGAGCGGCCCCAGGGCGCACCAGATTGCCATCACTATCAGCAGAATCAGGCAGAACATCGCCAGGCGGTTGCGCCTCAGCGCCTGCCAGGCCTGATGCCACGGGGAAGGCGTCACCTGTGCCAGCGCCGGAATTTCGGCTTTGCGCAGGCGGCGATTGGTAGAAAACAGAGAACTGAGCATCACGACCTCACCCGAATGCGCGGGTCGGCCCACGCGTAAAGCACGTCGGCAATCAGGTTGCCGAGGATGGTCAGTACCGCCAGAAACAGCGTGAAGCCCATCAGAACCGGGTAGTCACGGGCGGCGAGGGAATCAATATGAATGTGGCCGGCGCCCGGCCAGTTAAAGACCTTTTCGGTAATGATTGCCCCGGAGAACAGCCCCGGCAGCTCAAAGCCCAGCAGGGTGATGATCGGCAGCAGCGCATTGCGCAGGGCGTGTTTAAGAATAACGGTATGCTCGCGCAGCCCCTTGGCGCGGGCGGTGCGGATAAAGTCCATTTTCACCACGTCGAGCATACTGGCGCGGAAGTAGCGCGTCAGGCTGCCCGCCTGCAGCATCACCAGCGCGAGTACGGGCAGCACAAGGTGGGCGGCAACCTGCACGACGTAGGCCCAGCCGGTGGCGTCGCTGCCGGTGTTGGTCATGCCGCCGACTGGCAGCCAGTGCAGGTCTACCGCGAACCACTTGATCAGCAGCAGGCAGAGGAAAAAGGTCGGGAAAGACATGGCGGCGAACACCAGCACGCTGACCAGATGATCAAACAGCGAATTGGGTCTCATGGCCGAAACAATCCCCACCGCCAGACCAATCCCCCAGTAAAACACCAGCGCAATGGCGGCCAGCAGGAAAGAGTTCCAGATGTACTGGTTCAGCAATTGGCTAACGGGGATTTGATATTGCAGAGAGAAGCCCAGGTCTCCCGTCAGCAGTTGCCCAAGCCAGTGAAGGTAGCGGGTGAACAGCGGCTGGTCGAGGCCGTAAATTGCTTTGAGCTCGGCAGCGCGGGCGGCGGTCAGCGTAATATTGCCGTCGATAAAATCCCCGGGCGTTTTTGCAAACAGCATAAAGATAATAAACGAGGCGAGCAGCAGCATCGGCAGGGTTTGCAGCAGGCGGCGCAGAATAAAATTTTTCATCACGTTCTCACTGCCGCCGCCCCGGTGAAAGGGTGGCGGCAAGGGTTACTGCGTTACTTAACGATTTTCACATCCGGCAGGCTGCCGGTCAGGCCGTTGTAGATGTCTGGCTTAAAGCCGGTGACGCGGGCGCTGCTGGCGGACAGGATTTTGCGGTTGCCGAGCAGAATCGCCGGGGGATCTGCCGCCAGTACTTTATACAGCTCGTGGTAGATTGCCTTGCGCTTTTCTTCGTCGAGGATGGCATTGCCTTCGTTAATCAGCTTGTCCACCTGCGGATTGTTATAGCCGGATTCTTTGGCTTCGGTGCTGTAGTAATCCCACACGCCGTCGTGCGGATCGTTCAGCGTGCTGGTGCTAAAGGAGGCCAGATCGTAGTTGCCCGCTTTACGCTGCGCCATCAGGGCATTGAAGTCGACAACCTGCGGCTTCAGCAGCACGCCGATCTGCTGCCAGTTCTCTTTGGCGATAGGGATCAGCGCGTCGTTCAGCACTTTTTTGCTGACCAGCAGCGTCAGCTCCAGGCGCTTGCCGTCCTTCACGCGGATGCCGTCCGGGCCAGGCTTCCAGCCTGCTTCATCCAGTAGTTTTTTCGCCTGCGCCTGATCGAATTTATACGGGTTCACGCCCTCCGGGTTATAAGCCCAGGAAATCGGCGAGATCGGCTCGTTGGCGACCGTGCCGTAGCCCTGGTAGACCACGTCGATCAGTTTTTGGCGATCCAGACCGTAGATCAGCGCCTGGCGAACTTTTACGTCCTGCAGCGCCGGGCGGCGAACGTTGAATTCGACCTTGCTGTAGTCGCTGGAGCCGTAAAGGTTGATATTGGCGAAGCCCAGTAGTTTTAGCTGCTCAATATCATCCGGGCGGGAAGTAAAGGCGTCGTAATCCGTCTCGCCGGTCTGGAACAGCTGGAAGTTGGTGGACGGGTTAGTCACGCGGTAAATAAAGCGCGGCGTTGGCGGGGTGCCGCGATAGAAATGGGTGTTGGCGTGGAAGCGAATTTCCTGCCCTGGGATGTATTTCTCATACACATACGGGCCGTTGCCCAGCGGTTTGCCGTGCAGGGTACGCAGGTAATCCAGGTTGCCGCGCTGGTAGCCTTTGCCGTAGTACGCCTTCGATAGCACGGGGCCGCCGATTTTGCCTGGCGTGGTCGCACCCGGCTGGGTGGTGGTGACCTGCAGCGTGAGCGGGTCAATCACCTTCAGGCCGCTGACGCTGTCGGCTTTCCCGGCTTTGTATTCGGCACCGCCCGCGATGTTGGCGAGCGTGATGTCGGTATCGCCATCATATTTCGGGTCATACAGCACGGTGAGCGTGAACGCGACGTCTTCGGCGGTCAGCGGGGAACCGTCGCTAAAGGTCAGGCCAGGGCGCAGTTTGATGGTATAGACTTTGCCATCCGGGCTGACCGTCCAGCTTTCGGCGAGGCCAGGGACCAGATTGCCATGGCTGTCCCAGTCGATCAGGCGTGAGAAAATGACGTTGGTGACGTTTTCATCCCAGCCGTTAACGAAGAAGTAAGGGTTGAAGATCCCCTGAGGTTCGGAAATCCCGGCGACCACGGTGTCTTTGCGCAGCTTGGCCGTGGCCGGGATTTGACTGGCGTCGGTGGCGGGCGTGATGCCCTCTTTTAAGAGGTCATCGGCCGCCGCCGCGCCGGAGAAAGCCACCACGCTGCTAATCAGGGCTGCCTGTAAGGCCAGGCGAAAGCGCGTGGGTTTTGTTTGTAATGCGTCAAGTAACCTGGCCAATAGCATTCCCTCAAGATTTTTTGCTGTAAAATTTACAAATCATGACGAAAGATAAAAGCCCAGATCTTGCCTGTCTAATAACGAAACGCTATGCCTTATACTCGTCATTCTTCAAGCTATACCCGCGTTGACCGCACCTGTTATTCGGCTTATCCATGAGCCTCACCCTAAAGGGCCGCTGCGAGCAGCGTTCAAATCCGTTCCCGACGGATTTGTCACCCCAGTCACATAGTTTAGCTATGCTCCTGGGGATGACTGGCCTTGCCGCCTTGTTGTAGCTTGAATTATTTAGAGTATTTAACTTTTTACTTCCGTAGCCCGTACAAAGCGTATTAGTTGTGCTGGAGCAAGTCCCAGCGGTTGCCGTAGAGATCTTCAAAGACGGCAACCGTGCCGTATTCTTCCTCTCGTGGAACTTCGCAGAAATGCACGCCGTTGGCCGTCATCATGGCGTGATCGCGCCAAAAATCATCGGTGTGAAGGAAAAGGAAAACCCTGCCGCCGCACTGATCGCCAATAGAAGCCTGCTGGCGTTCGTTGGTGGCTTTGGCTAACAGCAGGTGGCAATCACTTTCCGGGTTTGGCGTGACCACAACCCAGCGTTTTCCCTCTTGAGGCGTGTCCTCCACGAGCGTGAAGCCCAGTTTTTGGGTGTAGTATTCAATCGCCTTGTCGTAATCATCCACGACGATAGCCACGCAGCCCAGCGCCCGTTTTTGCGTTTTCAATGCCTGCTCCTTTCCTCCGGTGATAAACGGGCGTGAGCATAACATTCACCAAGGATTATTTCCGAAGTGTAACCATTCCTTGCCACTCTTAGCTTCAGGTGTTAAAAGGTGCCCCTTTGACAAATCACAAAGGAGCAGGGCGTGAAAAACACGTCAGTCGCCTCTGAGCCACAGGGCCAGAGTGCGGGGCCGGAGGATGGCCATCAATTACAGCGCGGCTTGCAGAATCGCCATATTCAGCTGATTGCGCTGGGCGGTGCGATCGGCACCGGACTCTTTCTCGGCATTGGCCCGGCGATCCAAATGGCGGGGCCTGCGGTCCTGCTGGGCTACGGCGTGGCGGGGATCATTGCATTTCTGATCATGCGCCAGCTCGGTGAAATGGTGGTTGAAGAGCCGGTTTCTGGTTCGTTTTCGCATTTTGCCTATAAATATTGGGGGCCGTTTGCCGGCTTCCTGTCCGGCTGGAACTACTGGGTGATGTTCGTGCTGGTCGGCATGGCAGAGCTGACCGCCGGCGGCATTTATATGCAGTACTGGTTCCCGGACGTGCCGACCTGGACCTGGGTGGCGCTGTTCTTCGTGGTGATTAACGCCGCGAACCTCGTGAACGTGCGCCTTTATGGCGAGATGGAGTTCTGGTTTGCGCTGATTAAGGTGCTGGCGATTGTCGGCATGATTGGCTTCGGCATCTGGCTGCTGGCTTCCGGCCACGGCGGCGAGCGCGCGGGCGTGAGCAACCTCTGGCAGCACGGCGGCTTCCTCGCCACGGGCTGGCACGGGCTGATTTTGTCCCTCGCGGTGATTATGTTCTCGTTCGGCGGGCTGGAGCTTATCGGTATTACGGCGGCCGAGGCGCGTTCGCCACAAACCACCATCCCGAAAGCGGTGAACCAGGTGGTGTATCGCATTCTGCTGTTTTATATCGGCTCGCTGGTGGTGCTGCTTTCGCTCTACCCGTGGCTGGAGATCAAGTCCAACAGCAGTCCGTTTGTGATGATTTTCCACGAGCTGAACAGCAATGTGGTTGCCTCGGCGCTCAACTTCGTGATTCTGGTGGCTTCGCTGTCGGTTTATAACAGCGGCGTGTATTCCAACAGCCGGATGCTGTTCGGCCTCTCCGTGCAGCGCAATGCGCCAAAATTCCTGGCGAAAGTCAGCCGCGGTGGCGTGCCGGTGAATTCACTGCTGCTGTCTGGCGCGATCACTTCGCTGGTTGTCGTCCTCAACTATGTGCTGCCGCATGACGCCTTTGGCCTGCTGATGGCGCTGGTGGTGGCAACGCTGCTGCTGAACTGGATCATGATTTCGCTGGCGCACATCAAGTTCCGTCGCGCGATGCGCCGTCAGGGGCATGAAACCCGCTTCAAGGCGCTGCTTTACCCGTTCGGTAACTACCTGTGCATCGCCTTTATGATGATGGTGCTGGGGCTGATGTGTACCATTGACGGGATGCGCGTGTCTGCCATGCTGCTGCCGGCCTGGATAGTGTTCCTCTTTATTGCCTTTAAGCTGCTGCGCCGTAAAACCCACTAAAGTCCCCCCCAATAACGCCAGCTGCTTTTAATCGGGTTGGCGTTATTTATAATTAAATATTAATTAAGTTTTTATTTTATATTCTCCAGTGGCAATTTATCTCCTGGTTTGAGAGATTATATATAATCGAGAGGGGTTTGTTTTATGAGTTATTATATTTAATGATGTGATGTCTGGGTAATATAATTATGATGAATGAAACAGGTGACTGCATAAATTAAATCTCATCTATTGAACAAGGAGTGTAAAGCGATGAGCAAGCGGAGTGATATAATTGGTGGAGAGGTTGCTGTTGATATCTCCCATGGTCTTATTTATACAGAAGTACTGGGATGGGTCGATTTGGGCCACGCTCAGGGGACCGATATACGAAATTTGTTGCGGGACATTGACTCGGGGGAAAGGCAGGAAAAGGAGTATTACGATGTAGCTTATTCACAGGCTATGACCAGCCCGGGCCGACTGATTAAAATGGGCAAATTTATTAAATGGCGGATTAAACGTGGCCGCACCCCACTTGAGCGCAGAAGTATTGCGCTGGCAATGATGATGTCGTTGGCGCGCAAGTTCGAAGGGCTGCAGGCGTCATTCCCCGTTAGCCTGGTGACGGACAGCGGATTTAGCGGCGAGGATCTGGTGTCAAATTTGCTGGGGTTCTATCGGGTTGTTTCTATCCCAAAGCCATTTGGCATGTTACGTGTAGTCAGCCGAGAAAAAGCGCTTAAACGCTGGGATCATTACGGCAAAATTGGCGGCTGGAAAAACGAATCGTTCCGGCCGCTGCTGTTTCCCGACCCCGATATCTTCCCCAACGCCAGACCTTACAAGGGCAACTTGCCTAACTTTATGCAAACCGTCAGGCCGTGGAGCGACTTCCGCTCAGGTATTGTCAGGGTCGTCAGCGCCGATGGCTCATATATCGATAATGGAAGAAACGGGGTACTACCTTATGCGTAACGCTTTAAAAATTTTTACCGCGGTCGTTGTGGTGATTGCCGCCGGGCTGGTGTGGGCGTGGCCTTATATAACAATGGAGTTCGCGGGTAGCGCCCATTACACCGAGCAGGACAAACGGGAATATAAATTTTATACCCCCGATATTCTGCGAGAAATGCCGCGGATTTCCCCCCGGTACGACTTTGACTATGTGAACGTTACCGGGCCTGGGGCATTTATTCATGCGATCCGATTCTATGATGTTGCTGACTCCAGCAGAATAGATACCTATCTGGATGTAAAAGGGTATGTAAAACAAAATGATTGCTTTATAGAAGCTGCTTGCTGGCAGGGGAGCGATCCCGAGGAGACGATCACAGTAAGCCATTTGGCAGAAAAAAATATTATCCAGATCGCCGTCATTTATGACTACTGATTGCCGCTACTTTTGCTGTACCGGAAGTTGCCGATAGCAACGTCCGTCTCCTTCCCGGATTTAGGATAACTTTATGCAAACCGCCAGGCCGTGGAACGATTTCCGTACAGGCATTGTCAGGGTCGTCAGCGCCGATGGCTCATATATCGATAAAGCAAAGGGAGGGACGTTGCCTTATGCGTAACGCTTTAAAAGTGCTTATCGCGGTCGCTGTGGTGATTACCGCCGGGCTGATCTGGGCCTGGCCCTATATAGAGATGAGCTTTGAGGGTAGCGCCCATTACACCGAACAGGACAAGCGGAAATATAAATTTTATACCCCCGATATCCTGCGACAAATGCCGCGTATTTCCCCCCGCTACGACTTTAATTATGTGAATATTACCGGACCTGCCGCATTTATCCATGCAGTCAGCTTTTATGATATTGATGACTCCAGCAAAGTTGATCTTTATCTGGAGGAAAAAGGATATACAAAACAGGATGATTGTTTTATCGATGGAACGTGCTGGAAAGGAAGCGATCCCGAGGAGACGATTACGGTTGCACACCACGAGAAAAAAAATTCATTCAGGTAAGTGTCATTTACAATCTACGATAGCCGCTGATTATGCCAGGCCGGAGGTGGACAACAGCAACGTTCGGCAACTAATCCTCCCTGATTTACGCTATCATGCTGCGCTAAAGAAACGGGTGTTAAAAGGGCAGGGGAATGAGCGTTAGTCGGAAAGGGATGCTGTATGTGTTGTTTGCAGCGGTGCTGTGGGGAAGCTCCGGGGTTTGTGCGCAGTACATCATGGAGCAAAGCCATATTTCCTCGGCGTCACTGACCATGCTCCGACTGCTGTTCTCCGGCCTGATTCTGCTGATGCTGTCGTTTATGCACGGGGACAAAATCTTCGCCGTGTTTAAGCAACGAAACGACCTGATTTCCCTGCTGATTTTTACCCTCTGCGGCGCGTTGACGGTGCAGCTGACCTTCCTTTTGACCATCGAACAGTCAAACGCCGCGACAGCAACGGTGCTGCAATTCCTTTCGCCGACCATTATCGTGGCCTGGTTTGCCTTTGTGCGGAAAAAGCGTTCCGGCAAACTGGTTTATGCCGCGATTGGCACCTCGTTAATCGGGACGTTTGTGCTGGTGACTCATGGCAACCCAGCGTCGATTACCATTTCCGGCAGCGCGTTGTTCTGGGGTATCGCCTCCGCGTTTGCCGCAGCGTTTTACACGACCTATCCCTCGAAGCTGATTGCTCGCTACGGCACACTGCCCGTTGTGGGCTGGAGTATGCTGCTGGGCGGCGCGGCGCTGCTGCCGTTTTACGCCAGCCAGATCGGCAGTTTCACCGCCACCGGCGGCACGCTGCTGGCCTTCTTCTACCTGGTGATAGTCGGCACGGCGATCACTTTCAGCCTCTACCTGACAGGGGCGCAAATGATTGGCGGGCCAAAGGCCAGCATTCTTAGCTGCGCGGAGCCGCTGAGCAGCGCATTGCTCTCGGTGCTGCTGCTGGGCATTAGCTTTACGCTGCCGGACTGGCTGGGGTCGCTGCTGATTATCTCTTCGGTGGTGCTTATCTCTCTGGATTTCCGGGGCAAGCTGCATTCACACTAAGTCGCTACATTTTGCAAGGTTTAATTACCGGCAGAAATATCATATTTTGAGGGGTAGAAGTTGCCGTTGTGATACGGTAAAAAGTGCGCTTCCCGGCGCAAGTCTGCACCTCCGATAAAGGTATTTCAGTGTGATGATTGATAATCTGATTGAGCGAATCTCTTCCGCTTTAGACGCCGAATACACCCTGGAAGGTTTGGTCAGACAGCTGCTGGAAATGCTGGAGCTGGTGACTAACATGGAATCCACCTACCTGACCCGCATTGATGCGGAGGGTAGCCAGCAGCAAATTGTTTTCTCCCGCAATACCAAGGCGATGAATATTCCCGAAGGGCTTTCCGTGCCCTGGGAAGACACGCTATGTAAACGCGCTTTAGACGAAGGCCGCCGCTATACCTGCGATGTCGCAAAAGTATGGGGTGACTCTGAAGCGGCAAAGGCGCTGGGGATTGTGACCTACGTCAGCACGCCCGTGACCCTTGCCGATGGTTCGCTCTACGGCACGCTCTGCGCCGCCAGTTCTGAACAGCGCGAGCTGACCGATCATAGCGAACAGGTCTTGCAGCTGTTTTCTCAGCTGATTGCACAGCAGATTCAGAATGAGCAGCTATTGAAAAAGCTTCAGCAGGCCAACGTCGCGCTGACGACCGCCAGCTACACCGATGAATTAACCGGGTTGCCTAACCGCCGCGCGGTCTTCGATCAGCTGCCTCGTTTGTTCTCGCGCGCCAAAGATGACGCCCGCTACGTGCTGGTGGCCTTTGCCGATCTGGATGGATTTAAACAGATAAACGATCTGCACGGGCATGAAACCGGGGACGATTTCCTTTGCGCCATCGGCCAGCGGCTGAAAGAGGGCGTGAGGGGGGACGAAATATTAGGTCGCCTGGGCGGCGATGAGTTTATCGTTGCCGGTGCGGGGCCTACGGAATACAGCGAAGCTCTGCGAGCGACCATGGCTTTTCGTGCCAGACTGGCAGAGCTGCTGAGCGGCGAGTACCAGCTAAAATCCTGCGTGATTGATTATGCGGGGCCCAGCATCGGGGCTATCGCCGTGAATCCGGCTACTATCACGCCGGACGATGCGATACGCGAGGCGGACACGCTTATGTATGTGGATAAGAAGCGCCGTAAAAATGGCGCGGCGGTAAGCTAAACGCCGCGCGCAATCCTCAGGATGCCGGTGTTACTACAGCCTTATTACCGCTAAGTTCAGTCACCAGATCGTTCACGCCGTCGCTCATGTTAACGAAGCGAGTCAGCGGCGAGCGTGTGACCACCACAAAAACGCCCACGTTATTCTGCGGCACCATCGCCATATAGGTAATGAAGCCGCCGCCGCCGCCGGTTTTCTGAATAATGCCCGGGCGGCCCTCTTTCGGTGACATCCAGACCCAGCCCATGCCCAGCGCGTCGGCTTTTCCCGGCACATCCATGCCAATGACCTTATGCAGCTGGCTGCGCTGATAAATCAGCGTTTGCATTCTGTCTGCCTGGCCGCCGCGATGATGGAAGTCGGAAGAGAGGAATTGCTGCATCCAGCGCATCATATCGCCGGGGGTAGAATAGACGCCGCCGCTGCCCACCGCCGCCAGCGTGTTATCGCAAGGGCTGGCGCCTTTCTCGGCAATCATCAGGCGCTTGCACTGGTCTGGTGACGGGGTAAAGGTGGTGTCTTTCATCCCCAGCGGGCGAGCGATTTGCTCATCGAACAGGTCGGCATATGGCCTGCCGGTTGCACGGGACAGGGCATCAGCCAGCAGGTCAAACGCCAGGTTTGAATAGGCGGCCACGGTACCCGGGGCGGCTTTCAGCGTGGCCTGCGAGAGCCAGTTCCAGCGCTGATCCCGCGTCGGCCAGGTGAACACCGTGCGGTGCGCTGCGCCGCCGGGCTGTTCGCGCGGCAGGGAACTGGTATGAGTGGCCAGGTTAATCAGCGTAATCGGCTGGCCGTTAAAGGTCGGCACCCGGGCGCCGGGAGGCGCATATTTGCTGAGCGGATCGTTGAGCTGAACCTTCCCCTGATCGAGCATTTTTACCAGCATTTCGCTGGTCATCAGCTTTGTCAGTGAGGCGATGCGGATCACGGAATCCAGCTGCGGGCGAACGTTATTGCCTGGCCGGGTATCGCCGAAGCTGCGAAACACCCGCTGGTTACCGTCAATCACCACGATAGCCATGCCGGTGGCTCCGCTGCCGTAATAAATATGGTTGGCATAGCGATCGACAACGTCGGCGGCAAATTCAGGTGCCGGAGACGGTTGCGCAAAACTGAGCGCCGGCAGCAGCGCAGCGGCCAGCAAAAGAAGACGAGGAAGACGAGTTTTCAACGCAAAAATCCAGTTTAAAAAATAAGGCGGTATAGCAGGTATTTATACTACTCCGCGCCCTTATGCAAAGCGTCAATTCAGCCTTTACGGCCTGAAAAGCGTAACCGTGCGTTACATCACCAGATGACGCACAAAAGTTTGTCAGTTGCGGTTTAATAAAGCATTTTTTGCCTGTTTTTACACTCAGGCTGGCGCTGTTGCCCGGCGACCATAAAGAAAGATCTTAAATAAGATTAAAGACCGATGATTTCGCTACGCTGCTTTAGCAAAAAGTGCGTATTATCCTGCTCGTTATTAACGGTCTGAGTGCAACTATTTCTGAACCCCGGAATCTTAGTAACGGCTTAAGGCGTACCGCGATTGATTCAATTCTTTATGCGATACATCATCCCCTCGCATTAAAGAAGTGAATATGTCTACTAAACCGCTGTTTTATAAGTGCCTCCTGCATCCTCGCTATTGGCTGACCTGGTTTGGGCTGGGTGTGCTTTGGCTGTGGGTTCAGCTTCCGTACCCGGTATTGATGAAAATGGGCGACCTGATTGGCCGTTTCTCGATGCATTTTCTCAAGCGCCGGGTCACCATTGCCCGCCAGAATCTTCACCTTTGCTTCCCGCACTACAGCGAAGCGCAGGTTGAGGCCACCGTGCGGCAAAACTTTGCCTCCCTCGGCATGGGACTGATTGAAACCGGTATGGCCTGGTTCTGGCCGGATGAGAGAGTGCAAAAATGGTTTGATGTTCGTGGCCTGGAGCACATCAATGCCGCCTGCGACAAAGGCAAAGGCGTGATGGTTATCGGCGTGCATTTTATGTCGCTGGAACTGGGCGGGCGCGTCATGGGGCTGTGTCGCCCGATGATGGCGATGTATCGGCCGCACAACAACAAAGTCATGGAATATGTGCAAACCCGTGGGCGCTCGCGCTCCAACAAAGCGATGCTCGACAGGCGTAACCTGAAGGGAATGGTGAAAGCGCTGAAATCCGGCGAGGCGGTGTGGTTCGCCCCGGATCAGGACTATGGTCCGAAAGGCAGTTCTTTTGCGCCTTTCTTCGCGGTTCAACAGGCCGCGACAACCAACGGTACCTTTACTATTGCCCGTCTGGCAAAACCCGCCATTCTGACCACGGTTTTGATCCGCAAGCCCTGTGGGACGGGCTACCAGCTGGTCATCGAGCCGGAGTTCTGTGATTATCCCGGCGAAGATGAGCAGGCCGCCGCAGCCTATATGAACCGTAAAATTGAGCACGAAATTATGCGCGCGCCGGAGCAGTATCTGTGGCTGCACCGCCGTTTTAAAACCCGGCCTTTTGGCCACGCCAGGCTTTACACGATTTAATCTTCAGGCAGGCGTGCCACGTTTTTGAAGTGCGTTGGCAGGCCTGAACCCCGCCTTGTGGTAGCGGGGAAGGGGCACAACGGTCTCCTGGCCCCCGCATAAAAACGGCCGAGGCCTGTCTCCAGGGCTGGCGCCAGCTTATGTAAGCCTCTCTCACTCCTTGATACAACATTCTGCAAGCATTATCGTAGAACGTTCGCTATAACCGGCAGATATAACAACAAAAAGTCGTCCCAGGAGTGTTGTCATGTTCAAATCTTTCTTCCCGTCGCCGAAGCTGTTTTTTCTTTCGGCGGCAATATGGGGACTACTCGCAGTCATATTTTGGCAGGCCGGCGGCGGCCTCTGGTTGGAAAACCTTGCGGGTGCCAGCCAGCAAATACCGATCAGTGCGGCACGTTTTTGGACGTTAAAAGCATTTGTTTTTTATGCTTTTTATGCTGTCAGTGTGGGCCTTTTTGCCGGTGTATGGGCACTGGTGAGTCCGCATCCGTGGCAGCGCTGGTCAATTCTCGGCTCTTCGCTTATCGTCTTTGTGACCTGGTTTATGGTCGAACTGGGCGTGGCGATCAACGCCTGGTATGCACCGTTCTTTGACCTTATCCAAACCGCGTTAGCGTCCCCGAATAAAGTCCCGCTGCAGCGATTCTATAGCGAAACCGGCGTGTTTCTTGGTATCGCGCTGATTTATGTCACCGTCGGCGTGCTGAACAGCTTCTTTATCAGCCATTATGTGTTTCGCTGGCGCACGGCGATGAACGACTACTATATGGAGCACTGGCAGAAGCTGCGCCATATCGAAGGGGCTGCCCAGCGTGTGCAGGAAGACACCATGCGCTTTGCCTCAACGCTTGAGGATATGGGTGTGAGCCTGCTGCAGTCGGTGATGACGCTGATTGCTTTCCTGCCGATTCTTGTCGCGCTGTCTCCACACGTGAAAGAATTGCCGATTGTCGGGGCGGTGCCTTATGGCCTGGTGATTGCGGCGATTATCTGGTCGCTAATGGGAACCGGCCTGCTGGCCGCGGTCGGGATAAAGCTGCCGGGGCTGCAGTTTAATAACCAAAAAGTTGAGGCCGCCTACCGTAAAGAGCTGGTTTACGGGGAAGACGACGGCAGCCGTGCTACGCCGCCAACGGTTAAAGCGCTGTTTGGCGACGTGCGGCATAACTATTTCCGTCTCTACTTCCACTACACCTACTTTAATATTGTGCGGATTCTTTATCTGCAGATAGACAACGTGTTTGGTCTTTTCCTGCTGTTCCCTTCTATTGCCGCAGGCGCGATTACCCTGGGGCTGATGCAACAGATCACCAACGCTTTTGGCCAGGTGCGCGGCTCGTTCCAGTACTTGATCAGTTCCTGGACCACGCTGGTTGAATTGATGTCTATCTACAAACGTCTGCGCAGCTTCGAGCGAACGCTGCAGGATGTGCCGGTGCCGGGCACCGAAGAAGCCGTCTGAGGCGAAAAGAAAAGGGATGGCGTAATGCCATCCCTTTTTACTGGTTCTTTCTGATCAATGCCCTGCGGAAGGGGCACCCGGCGCTCCAGCCCGTATAAACGGCGGACGGGCAAACCAAATCACGACAATCAGCGCCATAAAGCCCCAGCCCAGCAGCCAGAAGTAGTCGATGGTCGACATCATATAGGCCTGCTGCTCAATGGTTTTATCCACCACGGCCAGGTGCTGCTGCGTGGCGCCGCCCATCTTGTGCAGGTAATCCACCGCCGACGGATTGTAGGCTGAGACGCTCTCCGTCAGGTTGGCATGGTGATAAACCTCGCGGCGCGACCAAATCCAGGTGGTCAGGGACGAAGCAAACGACCCGCCAAGCACGCGGAAGAAGGTTGCCAGCCCGGAGCCTTCCGCGACCTCAACGCCGTGCAGGTTCGACAGCACAATGGTGGTGATCGGCATGAAGAAGAACGCCACGCCGATCCCCATAAACAGCTGCACTTCGGCGATGGTGCGGAAATCCACGTTGGTATTAAACTGCGCGCGCAGCAGGCACGAAGCGCCCATGGTCAGGAACGACAGCGTGGCCAGCAGGCGCATATCAACCTTATTGGCGTAGCGCCCGACAATCGGCGTCAGCAACAGCGGTAACACACCCATCGGCGCGGCGGCCAGCCCGGCCCAGATGGCGGTGTAGCCCATCTGGGTTTGCAGCCACTGCGGCAGAATAATGTTGATGGCGAAGAACGCGGCGTAGCCCAGCGTCAGCGACAGCGTGCCGATGGCGAAGTTGCGGTCGGCGAACAGCCGCAGGTTGACTATTGGGTGACGCTCGCCAAGCTCCCAAATGACAAACGACACCAGTGAAACCGCGGAGATTACCGACATGGTGATGATCTCCGGCGAGGCGAACCAGTCGAGATCGTTCCCTTTATCCAGCACCACCTGAAGCAGCCCCACGCCCAGCACCAGCAGCGCAATCCCGATGTAGTCGATAGGGGCGATGGTGGTCGTTTCTTCACGCTCGCGCAGCTGCGTCCAGACCACGATGGCGGCAAAGATCCCGATCGGCACGTTGATGTAGAAGATCCACGGCCAGGAATAGTTATCGGTGATCCAGCCGCCGGTGATCGGCCCGACAATCGGCGCGACAACCGTCACCATCGACAGCAGCGCCAGCGCCATACTCCGCTTGCTGGACGGGAAGATAATCAGCAACAGCGTCTGGCACATCGGGAACATTGGCCCGGCGAAAAAGCCCTGCAGCGCGCGGAAGATAATCAGCTCGGTCATGCTGTGGGCAAAGCCGCACAGGAACGAGGTGAGGGTGAACAGCGCCACAGAACCCACAAACAGCTTGAGCTGCCCGAACCGGCGGGTAAACCAGCCGGTCAGCGGCAGGGCAATGGCGTTACACACCGCGAACGAAGTGATAACCCAGGTACCCTGGTCGGCGCTGACGCCGAGATTACCGGCGATCGTCGGCAGCGCCACGTTAGCGATGGTGGAGTCCAGCACCTGCATAAACGTCGCCAGCGACAGCGCGATCGTCGCCAGCAGCAGGCTGGGGGGCGTAAACGCCGCCTTATCTTGCATAACGTCTCTCTTAGCGGTTGGCTGACGCTACCGGCTGGCTGTTGTCATGAAGGATTTTGGTGACCAGTTGGTCGGCTTCGTCCAGCGCGTTCTGGTAAACGTCGGTGGTAAAGCGCGGCGCGGCGACGGTTTTTTGCGGCAGCAGGTGGCCGTCTGCATTGCGAATATCAACGCGAGCGAACATCGACAGGCCTACCCGCAGCGGGTGTTTCTGCATGTCGTGCGGATCAAGCGTGATGCGCACCGGCAGACGCTGAACGATTTTGATCCAGTTCCCGCTGGCGTTCTGGGCCGGTAACAGCGAGAAGGCGCTGCCGGTGCCGATGCCGAGGCTTTCAATGGTGCCGTGATACTCCACGTCGTCCCCATAGAGATCGGCGGTGAGCGTTACCTTCTGCCCCAGGCGCATGTCCTGCATCTGGCTCTCTTTGAAGTTGGCGTCAACCCAGACCTGGTCCAGCGGCACAATCGCCAGCAGGGTGGTGCCGGAATCAACGCGCATTCCCAGCTGAACGGCGCGTTTAGCGACAAAGCCGCTCACCGGCGCAACGATGGTGCTGCGGGCGTTATCGAGGAAGCGCTGGCGCAGCGTGGCTACGGCGCTTTTAATTTCCGGATGGCTGTCGATAACCGTGTCATCCACCATCGCTAAATTAGTGCGTAATGCCTGCTGGGCGGCGGTGAGATCGCTTTGCGCGCTGGTCACGGCATCGCGGTAATGGGACAGGTCTTCAGCGGCGATAGCCCCGGTGGCAAAAATCTTCTGGCGGCGAGCGTAGTCGCTCTGTGCCGTTTGCAGTGCCACCTGCTTCGCGGCGACCTGAGCCCGGTAGTTATCCGCGGTGCTGTAAAGTCCACGTACCTGACGCACGGTATTCGCCAGGTTGGCTTCTGCCTGCTGGAGCGCGATTTCGGTGTCGCTTGGGTCGAGCTGTACCAGCGGCTGCCCTTTTTCGACGTAGTCTCCTTCATCGACGCTGACCTGCGTTACCGTGCCGCCGATTTGCGGCGTCAGCGTGACCTGGTTGCCGTTGACGTAGGCGTCGTCGGTGGTTTCGTAGTAGCGCGCGTAAAGCATGTACCACGCCACGCAACCGGCGCCTATCAGCAGCAGGATAATGAGAAAAATGGCGAAGTTACGCTTGCGCTTGCTCGGCGCGCGTTCAACCTGCTCGGTAGAGGTTTGCATTTTGTATGTGGCCTTAATCAGAAAGCTTAGAGGTGGCGCTCGGTGATCTCATCCGGCAGCATTTTGATCAGCAGTTCATTGAGCTGCTTTGCTTCTTCAGGCGTCAGGCGCTCGGTAAGGGTGCCGATGATCGACGCCAGCGCATCGTTCTGGAAAGCTTCGCACAGCTCTTGCCCTTTCTCAGTCAGCGCCAGAATGACCTGGCGTTTATCTTCGGGATTCACGTTTCGCACGATCAGATCTCGCTTCACCATTCGTTCAAGCATGCGGCTCATGGCGCCGGTATCCATCACCAGGTTTTTGCTGACTTCTACCGGGCTGTTAAAGCCCTTAAAGATGCTTATCAAGACTTTAAATTGCGCACCGGTGATGCCCATCGGCGAAAAGTACTGGGTGATGAGCTGGTCTTTGAACTGGTTCGACAGGTGAATCAGCAGGCCAAGGTGCAGTTTGGAATAGGGATTACCCGTAGTATTACTCATGATATTTGCCTGGTCAGTAGTTGCAAATGAAATTACTGACCAGGCATCTAGTTGTCAATCGGTGATTTCCAGTAGCGCACAAACTGAAAAACAGGCAGGGTGGTGCGGTTGATGATGAAAGGGAAAGGATATTAACATGGTGGGTTCTCTCTCTCCGGCCCGGCGGCTTGCCGTGCCGGGGCTGCTGGCGCTGCTTGTGCTGGCCGGCTGTACAACTAAAACCACAACGCCGGGTACCACGACAACGGCGGCAAAACCGGTAGATATCGAAACCCTGGCCCAGCGCAAAATCCCTGACGGGGTGAAGGACCGCGCGGGGCTGGCAAAAGATCTGCTGACGACCCTGAAAAGTCAGAACCTCGAGCAGAGCGAAGAGAATATCTGTTCGGTGCTGGCGGTGGCGCTGCAGGAGTCTAATTTGCAGGCCGATCCGGCGGTGCCGGGGTTGAATAAAATTGCCTGGAAAGAGATCGACCGCCGCGCGGAAAAAATGCACATCCCGCCGCTGCTGGTGCACACCGCGCTGCGCATTAACTCCCCCAACGGCAAAAGCTATAGCGAGCGGCTGGATAACGTCAAAACCGAAGGGCAGCTCAGCGCTATTTTCGATGATTTCCTGACGATGGTGCCGATGGGGCAAAAGCTGTTCGGCAGCTTTAACCCGGTACGTACCGGTGGCACGATGCAGGTCAGCGTGGCGTTTGCCGAGAAACATACCGATGGCTACCCGTGGAAAATAGAGGGGACGGTGAGGCAGGAAGTTTTCACCCGCCGCGGTGGGCTTTGGTTCGGGACTTACCACTTGCTGAATTACCCGGCTAACTATACGAAACCGCTTTATCGCTTCGCCGACTACAACGCGGGCTGGTACGCCAGCCGCAATGCGGCTTTCCAGAGCGCAGTGAGTAAGGCGACGGGCGTGAAGCTGGCGCTGGACGGGGATCTGATCCTTTACACCAGCGATAAACCGAGCAGCACCGAAATGGCGGTACGTAAGCTGTCGAAACAGCTGGATATGAGCGACAGCGAAATCCGCCGGGCGCTACAAAAAGGCGACAGCATTGGGTTTGAAAAAACCAGTCTTTACAAGCAGGTCTTCGCGATAGCGGAGAAAAAAGCGGGGCAGCCGCTGGCCAGAGAAGTGCTGCCGGGGATCGTGCTTGAAAGCCCTAAAATCACCCGTAATTTGACCACGGCCTGGTTTGCAAAACGCGTGGACGACAGGCGGGCAAGCTGTATGCAGAGGTGACGATGGCGGGCGGAAGCGGCATAGCTTCCGCCTTTTTGATCAGTAATACCAGGCGGAGTGGCGGCGGTTTCTCAGGCGTATCGTCAGGGCGACAATGCCGATGGAGACAGCGCCAAGCAGGAAGGGAATCAGCCCGAACACGGTGCTGACCGCCAGGCCCATCTCAATGCGCGGGCGGCTGGCATCGTTGCCTTGCGCCAGGTATTCCAGCAGGCCGGGCGCCTGCACAATAAGATTCAGCATTTGGGTGGCCACCCAGAAGCAAAAGAGAACGAACAGCGCATAGGCGATATTGCCCGGCACCGATCTTTCTGATTTTGCTGTCATTATGACCCGAGTAGCCGGAATAACGGCTTTCGACAATGAAATATCAGGCATCACGACCTCCCGTAAAAACGCAATCTGAACCGAATGTGTGGCATCTCATGGCGTGAATTTTGGCAGGTGATAAGCGTTGTCAATATCAGATTGCTGGTAATTTGGAGGCCAGAATCCTCCTGGATTTGCATTTTTTGCTCAAGTTCACATTTTCGTAACCTAAGGTAAATCTCGTTAACATTATGCTAGCGGAGTGCGTGGCAACCGCGCGTTTCTCTGCCGCCGATGTGCGACAATGCCAGCAGGCTTATTTTTGAATGCGTGAGGCGGCTATGTTAACCCTGAAAATGCGTCGGGACTGGCACTACTATGCGGTGGCGATTGGGCTGATTTTTATTCTGAATGGCGTGGTCGGCCTGCTGGGCCTGGAAACGAAGGGCTGGCAGAGCTATGCGGTGGGGCTGGTGACCTGGGCGATCGGTTTTTGGCTTGCGGGCTTTATTATCCGCCGTCCCCGGGAAGAGTCGGGCACGGCGGAGCCTTAAGGATTACGAAGTGATCGAGCTTTTCAGCGCGCAATCCTGCTGGTGGCGCTCAAGGGCAAGCTCAATCAGGCGGGTTATCAACTCCTGGTAGCTGATACCGCTGGCCTGCCACAGCTTGGGATACATGCTGATGTTGGTAAAGCCCGGCAGCGTGTTGATCTCATTGATGATCACGTCGTTAGTTTCCGTCAGGAACACGTCGACGCGGGCCATGCCGCTACATTCCAGCGCCTGATAGGCACGAACCGCAATTTTACGGATTTTGTCGTTAACGTCGGCGTCGAGCGCCGCCGGAACGACAACCTGTGCCGCCTGCTCATCAATGTACTTGGTGTCGTACGAATAGAACTCGCTGTTCACCACGATCTCGCCGCAGGTGCTGGCCTGCGGGTAATCATTCCCCAGCACGGCGCACTCGATTTCACGGCCTTTAATACCGGTTTCAACCACCACTTTATGGTCAAACTCAAAGGCTAACGCCACCGCCGCGTGATATTGCTCTTCGGTGCTGGCTTTGCTGACGCCGACGGAGGAACCCTGGTTGGCTGGCTTGACAAACAGCGGCAGACCCAGCTGTTTTTCAACCTCGGCGAAGCTGATTTTGGCGCGGTTAGCGCGGGTTAGCGTGATGAACGGAGCCACGTTCAGGCCCGCATCGCGCAGCAGGCGTTTGGCGACGTCTTTATCCATGCTGACCGCTGAGCCCAGCACGCCGGAGCCGACGAACGGCAGATTGGCGACGCGGAGCATGCCCTGCAGGGAACCGTCTTCGCCCAGCGTGCCGTGCACAATCGGGAAAATCACGTCAATTTGGGAAAGCTGTTCTGCGGTGCTGGTTTCAATCAGCTGGTGTTCGGTCTGGCCGGGGACCAGCGCCACGTTTTTCTCTGACCGGTTCAGGGCGATAAGCGCCGGATTGTTGGCGTTCAGCAGGTAGCTGGACGCATCGTTGATATGCCACTGGCCCTGTTTATCAATCCCCAGCAGCACAACATCAAACTTCGACTTATCAATGGCGTCGACGATATTTTTTGCCGACTGCAGCGACACCTCGTGTTCTGCCGATTTTCCACCAAACACGATACCAACCCGCAGTTTTGCCATGCCTTTAATCCACCCATAAACTTTACGAAAGAGGACAACATAGCACGCTCATTCCGGGGATTCATGTGGTTCCTGCAACAACCTGTCCGGTCGGGCAGGATATGTGCTTTAGTAAGCAATCATGTCTGGATCGTAATGACAGCGCCGGGGCGCTGACGGCAATATTCATTAGTGTGATAAGCTTTCCAGAAATCGTTCTATTCTGGTTGCATCCCCTTTGAAAAAGCGCGCTATGGAGTCCTGGAAGGTCAATCTCATTTCGGTCTGGTTCGGCTGTTTTTTTACCGGCCTTGCGATCAGCCAAATTTTGCCTTTTCTTCCGCTCTACGTTGAGCAGCTTGGCGTCACTTCCCACGAAGCCCTTTCCCTTTGGTCCGGCCTGACGTTCAGCGTCACGTTTTTGGTTTCGGCTATCGTTTCGCCGATGTGGGGCAGCCTGGCCGACCGCAAAGGGCGCAAGCTGATGTTGCTTCGCGCCTCGTTTGGTATGGCGGTGGCGATTCTTCTCCAGGCCTTTGCCACCAACGTCTGGCAGCTGTTCCTGTTGCGCGCGGTAATGGGGTTAACGTCGGGTTATATTCCTAATGCAATGGCGCTGATTGCCTCTCAGGTGCCACGCGAGCGCAGCGGCTGGGCTATCAGTACGCTCTCAACCGGGCAAATCAGCGGTGTGATTGTGGGCCCGCTGCTCGGCGGTTTTATGGCGGATCACCTTGGGCTAAGGCCGGTATTCTTTGCCACCGCGGGGCTGCTGATGGTCAGTTTCCTGGTGACGCTGCTGCTGATAAAAGAGGGCGCTCGCCCGAAAATCAGCAAAGATGAGCGCCTGACCGGGAAAGAAGTTTTCGCCACGCTGCCTTACCCCTGGCTGATCCTCAGTCTGTTTATCACCACGCTGGTGATCCAGCTCTGTAACGGCTCGATTGGCCCGATTTTGGCGCTGTTTATTAAACAGCTGGCCCCGGACAGCAACAATATTGCGTTTATGAGCGGATTTATCGCCGCCTTGCCGGGCATATCCGCGCTCTTTGCCGCACCTAAATTGGGCAAACTGGGCGACAGGATTGGCACTGAACGTATTTTGATGGCGACGCTGTGCTGCGCCGTGGTGTTATTCCTTGCCATGTCCTTTGTCACCTCGCCGATGCAGCTTGGCATCTTGCGCTTTTTGCTGGGTTTTGCCGACGGGGCAATGTTACCGGCGGTGCAAACGCTGTTGCTCAAATACTGCAGCGACCAGGTCACCGGGCGTATCTTCGGTTATAACCAGTCGTTTATGTATTTGGGGAATGTCGCCGGGCCTTTAATGGGGGCAGGGGTTTCCGCAATGGCCGGTTTTCGTTACGTTTTTGCGGCAACCGCCGTGGTTGTGCTGCTCAATGTCTGGCAGCTGGCGGTGGCTTTTAAGCGCAAGAATGCCCGTCAGGCGCTGGCCAGTAAAAGCACTTAGCCGCCAGCCAGTTTCTCTGTGTGGGATATTATTGAGCAAAATATGAAGATTGATTTCGACTTATTATTCATTTAGTCGCTACCACAGATTTAGAGAATAATATTCCATTATTCTTTTTTTGTGGTGCAAAAAATTCGTTGTCGGGATTATTATCAGACGGAATCATTTTAATATTGCTGCTATTTGCTGTGACGCACATATTTAACCTGAGATATTGCTCTCAGGTGGATCTGAGTGTTAACGTCATGCCTTAACCCCGCAGGGACTGAGAAAATGAAAAATCTTATTGCTGAGTTATTGGTTAAGCTCGCCGAAAAGGAAGAAGAATCGAAAGAGTTGGTTGCTCAGGTTGAAGCGCTGGAAATAGTGGTCACAGCCTTATTGAGACGCCTTGAACAGGGAGAACGTTCGGCGCTGGTTGCCAGCATTGAAGGGGCGTTAGATGATGCCTCCCCAAAGACGGCAGTGCCGGTCCAGGATACCGAATTACTCCGACAATATTTAAAAAAGCTCCTTATCTATCCTCGTAGTTGAATCAAATTTTACTGTCATATTAGTGTCATAAGTCATTTTTATACTCGCTCTGTTTTTATTTATATTCAGTAGTTACTACATGGAGAAAATAAAGTGAAACAGAGCGTAATTATCGCCAGCCTGCTGCCTTTGCTGCTTGCCAGCGCCCCATCAAAATCACAAGAAACATCCTCTTCCCCTCTGGAAAATCGCGCCGCTCAGGGAGATTTAACTCAGCCGGGCGGTGCTCGCCGTATTACAGGCGATCAAACTGAAGCGATCCGTGCCTCGCTCAACAATAAAACAGCGAAGAACATTATTCTGCTGATTGGCGACGGAATGGGCGATTCGGAAATTACCGCCGCCAGAAACTATGCCGAAGGGGCTGGTGGTTTCTTTAAAGGAATTGATGCCTTACCGCTGACCGGGCAATACACCCATTATTCTTTAGACAAGAAAACGAAAAAGCCGGATTACGTCACCGATTCTGCGGCTTCCGCCACGGCGTGGAGTACCGGCGTGAAAACCTATAACGGCGCGCTGGGCGTGGACGTCGACGGGAAAGATCACGTCACCATCCTCGAACTGGCGAAGGCGGCCGGTAAGGCGACGGGTAACGTATCCACGGCGGAAATTCAGGATGCCACGCCAGCGGCGCTGGTTTCCCACGTGACGGGGCGTAAATGCTATGGCCCAAGCGCCACCAGCGAAAAATGTGCCACTAACGCGCTGGAAAACGGGGGCAAAGGCTCCATTACCGAGCAACTGCTGAATACCCGCGCCGACGTGACGCTTGGTGGTGGGGCAAAAACCTTTAGTGAAACGGCAAAAGCCGGTGAATGGAACGGGAAAACGCTGCGCGAGCAGGCCGATGCCCGTGGCTATCAGTGGGTGGATAACGCCGCCGGCCTTGCGTCGGTGACAGAAGCTAACCAGCAAAAACCGCTGATCGGTATGTTCGCCGACGGCAATATGCCTGTGCGTTGGGAAGGGCCGAAGGCCACTTACCACGGGAATATCGATCAGCCAGCCGTGACCTGTACGCCTAATCCGAAGCGCGACAGCAGCGTGCCGACCCTGGCGCAGATGACCGAAAAAGCTATCGACCTGCTGAAAGGAAACGAGAAAGGCTTCTTCCTTCAGGTCGAAGGCGCTTCTATTGATAAACAGGATCACGCCGCTAACCCATGCGGGCAGATTGGCGAGACGGTCGATCTCGATGAAGCCGTGCAAAAAGCGCTGGAGTTTGCCCGTAAAGATGGCAATACCCTGGTTGTTGTCACCGCAGACCACGCCCATTCCAGCCAGATTGTGGCGCCGGACACCAAAGCGCCTGGCCTGACTCAGGCGCTGAACACCAAAGATGGCGCGGTGATGGTCATCAGCTACGGCAACTCCGAGGGTGAATCTCAGGAGCACACCGGCACCCAGCTACGCGTGGCGGCCTATGGCCCACATGCAGCCAATGTGGTGGGGCTGACCGATCAGACCGACCTGTTCTACACCATGAAATCAGCGATGGCGCTGGAGTAAAGGTGAGCTTGCGTAACAGGTAAGAAAAAAATGCGGCGGAAACGTCGCATTTTTTTTGCCTTAGGCCAGACTTTAAACGTCACAATAAAAAAGGAATAAGGTATGAAATTTTCATTATTAGCGGTGTTACTGGTAGGGCTGGTTGGGTCAGCAACGGCGGCGGATAAAACGATGACGCCGCAGCAGCAGCGTATGACGACCTGTAATCAGCAGGCGGCTTCGCAGTCTCTGAAAGGGGACCAGCGTAAGAGCTACATGAGCAGCTGTCTCAAAGGGGAAGCGCCTGCCGCGGCGGGGAAAACCCTGACGCCTCAGCAACAAAAAATGAAGGACTGTAATGCGGACGCGGCGAAGCAATCGCTGAAGGGCGACGCCAGAAAAACCTTTATGAGTAATTGCCTGAAGAAAAAATAAGTTGTTTTGAATGGCCCTCACCCCGTCCCTCTCCCCCGCGGGGAAAGGGTTAGGGTGAGGGGCTATATCAAAATCAGGACTTCCCGAGCAGCTCTGACTTCGCCATACACTTCACCATCGCTTCCATCACGGCAGCGCGGAAACCTTTCTCTTCCAGCACTTTGACCGCTTCAATGGTGGTGCCGCCAGGGGAACAAACCATGTCTTTCAGCTCACCCGGATGGGTACCGGTTTCCAGCACCATCTTCGCCGAGCCCATCACCGCCTGAGCGGCAAACTGATAGGCCTGTTTGCGCGGCATACCGCCCAGCACGGCGGCATCGGCCATGGCTTCGATAAACATAAATACATAAGCCGGGGCAGATCCGCTGACGCCCACGACCGGGTGGATCATCGCTTCGCTTACGACTTCGGCCTGGCCAAAGCTGCGGAAAATGCTCACCGCATCGGCAATGTCTTCCGGCGTGACTAGCGCGTTTGGCGTGACCGACGTCATGCCCGCGTTCACCAGTGCAGGGGTATTCGGCATTGCACGGATAATTTTCCGGTCATGGCCCAGCACTTTGGCCAGGGTTTCCAGAGTGATACCCGCGGCAATGGAGATAATCACGGTGTCTTTGTTCAGGTCGGAGTTAACTTCACTCAGCACCTTAAGCATGATGTTTGGCTTCACGGCACCAAAGACGATGTCGGCTATCTGCGCAACTTCCTGCGCGCTCTGCGCCGGGTTAATGCCGTATTCTTCGCACAGGGCCTGAACTTTGTCCGGCGACGGGGTGTAGATCCAGATATTGCCGGCAGGCACAAGGCCGCTGGAAATCAGGCCGCCGAGGATGGCTTTGCCCATGTTACCGCAGCCAATAAACCCTATTTTCTTGTCCATAGCATGACTCCATGGTGATGTGTTTTGTTATTTGATGGTAATAGCTTAACCAGACTTCTGACAAATCTAATGGGGATAAAATTCTGCAATGTGTCGCCATAAAAATAAACTGGAAAATCAATTCATTGATTTTCGGCTGATAACCACAAAGAGGGAAAACCACGCTTTTTCCCTCTTTGTCAGCAATCTCTTAACGCGCTTTTTACCGCTTAGGCTATGTTTGCACGCAACGGCGAACGGCCGGGGTGGAAACAGATAAATTTTGTCATTCGGCAAAAGCACGGCAAAATCGCCCCCATTCCCACCGAAAGTCAGGAGCCATAATGCAAATTTGGGTGGATGCCGATGCGTGTCCAAAAGTCATCAAAGAGGTGCTGTTTCGCGCGGCAGATCGCGCTCAGGTTATGGTCACGCTGGTGGCTAATCAGGGGATGAAAACGCCGCCGTCGCGGTTTATTCGCAGCCTGCAGGTTGCCTCTGGATTTGACGTGGCGGATAACGAAATTGTGCGTCGCTGCGAGAAAGACGATTTGGTTATCACCGCCGATATTCCGCTGGCGGCAGACGTGCTGGAGAAAGGGGCGGTGGCGCTGAATCCCCGGGGCGAGCTTTATACCCCTGCAACCATTCGTGAACGCCTGACGATGCGTGACTTTATGGATACTCTGCGCGCCAGCGGCGTGCAAACCGGCGGGCCGGACAGCCTGAGCCAGCGCGACCGCCAGCAGTTTGCCAATGAGCTGGAAAAGTGGCTGCTGAAGGTCGCGCGGGCGCAAAAGTCTTAGATAAAGCTGTCGTCGTCGTCGTCGCCGTAATCGTCGCCGCCAAAATCATCGTTACCGTAATCGGTATTGTCCTGCGACTGCCAGCCGCCCTGGTTCTGGAACTGACGGTCATCGACCTGGCTGTAGTCGTTGACCGAGTCGAATGAGCTGTTGTCGAAGGTCGGCGCCGGTTCATTGATAATATTGACGATCTCTTCCGGCTGGCTGCGGTGGAACATGCTGGTCAGCATTTCTGCCACCACGACACCACCGGCTACGCCCGCTGCGGTTTGCAGCGCGCCAGATAAGAACCCGCCTCCGGCACGTGGGGCGCTGGCCGGGGCAGCCTGTTGCTGTGGTGCACCATATCCGCCCTGTTGTGGCGCGCCGTAGCCTGGCGCAGAAGAGGTGCCATAGTTCTGGCTACCCGGAATCGGATCGGAGCCACGAGCAGTATTATTACTGCTGCTGCCGCCGCCGAACAACCCGGCAAGGAAACCGCCGCTGCTTTGCTGCTGGCGAGATTTCTGCTCCAGCTCGCTCACCTGCGCTTCCAGGGCCTGAATTTTGCCATTCAGCTGCTTCATGGCCGCTTCCTGGATAAGGATCGTCTGCGTCATGTAGTAGGCGGCACCCGGCTGCTGGCTGAGGTGTTGCGCAATCCGCTGTTCGGCGGCCGCATCGCGGGTGGCACTTTGGCTTTCGGCCTGTTTCAGACGGTCAAAAAGCCCGTCAATAAGACGCTGCTCTTCAGCTTGCATGGTTCATACCTCTGTCATGATGAAATCTTAAAACGAGTCTGGATCACATTCAGCGTAGGTGAAACGCCTTAATCGTAAAGCTAACCATAAATGTGTTACCGAATCTCAGATTAAGGGTTGTCATTGGCCTGGCGTTTAAAGTATTGTGGCGCAGTTAGCAGGTGGTGGATTTAGTTTACACTTGTTACGCATCAGTTAATGCCGTTATAGCTGGGCTTTAAGCGACAGGTTTCATTTTTTGTAATCATAGGTTTACACTTGTCGCGTACTAGTTTAGTGGTATTATCGCATTCTGTTTTCCTGCTTTTACCCCTTGTGGCCTCAGGCCCGCATTTCCGAGGATTATCTTTGATGACTCAACCCCTATTCTTAGTCGGCGCTCGCGGCTGTGGTAAGACGACCGTCGGTCAGGCATTGGCGAGAACGCTGGGTTACGCCTTTGTCGATACCGATAGTTTTCTGCTGAACCACACCGGCAAGAGCGTGGCGGAGATTGTGGCCGAAGAGGGTTGGGAAGGGTTTCGGGCTCGTGAATCCGATGCGCTGCAGCGCGTGACGGCCCCGGCGACCGTGGTGGCAACCGGTGGTGGCATGGTGCTGGCAGAGGGCAATCGGCAGTTTATGCAGGAAAACGGCATCCCCGTTTGGTTACATGCCCCGGCGCAGGTTCTGGCTTCACGCCTGACCGCCTCTCCGGAAGAAGGGCAACGCCCAACGCTCACAGGGAAAGGCGTGACCGATGAAATCGTTGACGTGCTCGCCGCTCGCGAAGGGCTCTACCGGCAGGTTGCCCGCCACATTGTGGACGCCACTCGCTCTCCTGATGCGGTAGTGGAAGCAATCCTCAGCGCGTTACAAATGGCCCGCGCCAGTTAGCCTATACTTAACGCTCATCCATAAGAAATTAAGGACGAGCGATGGCCATTCAGCCACTTTTCGTCGAGAGCCTGACCGGCAGGATCAGGCGTACGCCGCGCGTGCGACCTTCTTCCTAAGAGAAACTTTTATCTCATTCATTTAGCTAAAATATATTCCTTAGAGATGTTGCTCAGTAGTTGATGTTTCGTTAAGGATTTCGATGTCGCTCTGGTTGTATGCTGCGGATTGTGGCGATCAAAAAACGATCGACCCGGCGGAGTTATTTCATAGCGGACGTGGAGCAATGCAGCGAAGAGGGCGGTAACTGAGTAATAGCGGAGCGAAGCATGAAACCAACTGTAGCCATTCTCACCGTCGGCAAAGTGTCAGTCAGTGAGGTTTTACCTTTTTTAACTGAACATATCTCTGAACAACAAATCTCTCAGGTCAGCCTGTTGGGCAATCTCTCCCCCGATGAGGTTCGCCGTCAGTTTTCCCCGTCCCCCGGTGAAGAAACGCTGCTCACGCTATTGGCGGATAACACCATTACGTCAGTCGGGCGGGACAAAATCTCCATTGCGATGCAGGGCATCATCGAACAGCTGGATAATCAGGGCTACGAAGTTATCCTGCTGATGAGCACGATGCCGCTGACGGGGTTAAGCGCCCGCAATGCCATTCTGCTGGAGCCTGAGCGCATCATTCCTCCGCTGGTAGCGTCGATTGTGGATGGTCATCAGGTAGGGATCATTCTGCCGGTTGCAGAAATGATTAAGTTTCAGGAGCTGAAGTGGCGCAAGCTGACCCATCCGCCGCTTTATTCGCTTGCGAACCCGATCCACGGTAGCGAAGCCGAGCTGCTGGAGGCCGGAAAAAAACTGATGGCTGAAGGGGCGGATGTTCTGGTTCTCGACTGCCTTGGCTACCATCAAAAACACCGGGATTTACTGCAAAAGCAGCTGGATGTGCCGGTGCTCTTATCCAACGTACTGGTGGCCAGATTAGCCGCAGAATTGCTTATCTGAACGGAATTAACAATTTGCGTGACAGGCCGGAGAGTTCGCCTCTATAGTGGTTTTTTCACTAATGTCGATAAAGGGCCTGTCCATGCTTCAGAGTAACGAGTACTTCTCCGGGAAAGTAAAATCCATCGGTTTTACCAGCAGCAGCACTGGCCGTGCGAGCGTTGGGGTGATGGCGGAGGGGGAATACACCTTCGGGACCGCCCAGCCGGAAGAGATGACCGTAGTGAGCGGCGCTTTGCACGTTTTGCTGCCGGGGGAAACAGAGTGGAAAACCTATGCTGCGGGCGAAGTCTTTAACGTTCCGGGCCACAGCGAGTTTCATCTGCAGGTTGCTGAGCCAACGTCCTACCTTTGCCGCTACCTGGCCGATAAATAACTGACTTTCAGGCCCCTCGTTTCACCGCGAGGGGCTTTTTTTATGCGTCAGCCACGGCAATTAACGCTGTGCTTCTCCGCCGAGGGCTTCCACCAGGTTGGTAATCAGCGCCGACAGCTCGCCGGTCATCAGAATAAAATCGGCGTCGAAACGCCCGCCAAAATCTTCCCGGTCGATATCGTCGTTCTGTTCGCGCAGGATATCGGCAAACTTCAGGCGTTTGACTGAGCCATCGTCCGCCAGCACGAACTGAATACGCTCCTGCCAGTCCAGCGCCAGCTTGGTGACCACTTTGCCGGTTTCAATGTGCGCGGCGATTTCATCGCACACCAGCTCTTGCTGCTTGCAGCGGATCACGCCGCCGCCTTCAAGGATTGCCTTGAGCTCAGCTTCGTCCATTAGCGCAAAGCCTGCCGGAACATCCCCTGAACGTACCCACTCGGTCAGCGTCAGTTCGATAGGGTTTTCCAGCGCCAGCGGGACCACCGGCAGAGAACCCAGGCTTTTACGCAGCAGGGCCAGCGTATCTTCCGCTTTTTTGGCGCTGGCGCAGTCAACCATGATCAGGCCGTTGACGGTGTCTATCCACATCATAGTCTGGCTAAAGCGGCTGAAAGCGCGCGGCAGCAGGGAGTGCAGCACTTCGTCTTTGAGGGAATCTTTCTCGGTCTTCTTCAGCTTGCGGGCCTGTTCCGCTTCGAGCTTATTGATTTTGGCTTCAAGAGCCTGTTTGATGACCGGAGCGGGCAGAATTTTTTCTTCTTTACGGGCGCAAATCACAATCTGGCCGTTGGCAACATGGGTTAATGCATCGCTGTGCGAGCCCATCGGCGACACCCAGCCGGTTTTGGCCATGTCCTGGCTGCCGCAAGGGGTGAAGGTGAAGGCGGCTAACTGTTTTTCCATTGCATCCGCCGTCAGCGTGATGTCACGGCTTAAACGGTAAACCATTAAATTTTTAAACCACAGCATGATTCTGTCCCAGGTTGTCAGTTAAACGCAGCGGGCATGATAACGAATTGACGGCCTCGTTTCATTGTCTTTGCTTGGCCTGCATTTTAGGTAGTTGATAATTATCACCAAATGAGGAAGTTCTTGTGCGCATAGGTATCGATCTCGGTGGGACTAAAACAGAAGTGATCGCGCTGGCAGACGACGGTAAACAACTTTATCGCCACCGTTTGCCCACGCCAAAAAACGACTACCAGGCCACCATCAAAAACATTGTTGAGCTGGTGCGGCTGGCGGAAGAAGCCACGGGCGAGACCGGTACGGTAGGGCTTGGGATCCCGGGATCGATCTCCCCTTATACCCGAGTGGTGAAAAATGCGAACTCAACCTGGCTGAACGGGCAGCCGTTTGACAAGGATCTTAGCGTGGCGCTCAAGCGCGAAGTCAGGCTGGCGAACGATGCTAACTGCCTGGCGGTGTCGGAAGCGATTGACGGCGCTGCCGCAGGGGCGCCGATCGTCTTCGCGGTGATCATCGGCACCGGCTGCGGCGCGGGCGTGGCGATCAATGGCCGAAGTTCGATCGGTGGCAACGGCACCGCGGGCGAGTGGGGGCATAACTCGCTGCCGTGGATGGATGAAGACGAACTGCGTTTTCGGAAAGAGGTGCCGTGCTACTGCGGCAAACAGGGCTGTATTGAGACTTTTATTTCCGGCACCGGATTCGGCACGGACTACCAGCGCCTGAGCGGGAAAACGCTGAAAGGGCACGAAATCATCAGCCTGGCAGAGCAGCAGGATCCATTGGCAGAGCTGGCTATCAGCCGCTATGAGACGCGTCTGGCGAAGTCGCTGGCGCATATCGTCAACATTCTCGATCCGGACGTGATCGTGCTGGGCGGCGGGATGAGCAACGTGGAGCGTTTATACCGGACGGTGCCGCAGCTGATCAAACCGTGGGTGTTTGGCGGCGAGTGTGAAACGCCCGTTCGCAAAGCGGTACACGGGGATTCCAGCGGCGTTCGAGGTGCGGCGTGGCTGTGGCCGATAGAGAAGTAAATCGCCCCTCACCCCAGCCCTCTCCCCAAAGGGGAGAGGCGGAAAACAGATGCCGGAAACGTGGTTTTTTCCCTATGCCTCTGGGAGAGGAGTAGGGGGAAGGGAAAAACCAGAAGCGACAGCGTAGTTGAAGTTAGTACCGGGTTTAAAGCGAAACACGGTTCCGGCTTAAATCGCCTTCGTTTTCTCTCCGACTGGCCAGGGTCCGGACGTCGGGAACGGCCGGAGGCTGAGAGCGTCGGGAACGCATCTCAGCCGACCCAGGACTGGGAGATAAAACGGAGGTCTGCCGCTTCAGCGGTCGATTTATTTGGCCGGGAGTCCGGGTTCTCAGGGGAATGACGGTGATTCCCCTGAGACGTTCACCGATGCGGTGGTGACATATGAAACCGAACTGGAAGTGAACGGAACCTTAACCGTTCCTTCATAAGCGTACTTGTGACTTAAAGAGCGTTCCCTCTGGTGAGAGCCTGGCAAGGATCACTCCACCGCGAAAGCCTTATCCAGCCGGCTGACACCTAACCCGTTAATCTTCTTCACCTTAATCTGCACCGGGATCCGCTCCTTCATCGCCTCAACGTGACTGATCACGCCGATGGTTTTGCCGCTGGCGTTCAGCGTATCCAGCGCGTCGAGTGCGGTATCCAGCGTCTGCGCGTCCAGGGTGCCAAAACCTTCATCCAGGAACAGAGAGTCAATGCGGGTTTTATGGCTGACCAGGTCGGATAACGCCAGCGCCAGCGCCAGGCTTACCAGGAAGCTTTCGCCGCCGGAAAGCGTGCGGGTGTCACGTACCGCATCGGCCTGCCAGGTATCGACCACCTGTAATTCAAGCGCTTCGCTGTCTTTACGCTGCAGCAAGTAGCGCCCGTGCAGGCGATTGAGCTGATTGTTTGCCAGCCAGACGAGGTTATCCAGCGTCAGACCTTGTGCAAATTTGCGGAATTTATCCCCTTCTTTGGAGCCGATAAGCGCGTTGAGGTAGCCCCAGTCTTCCGCCTGTGCTTCACAGGCTTTTATTTCCTGCATCAGCGTTTGCTGGCGAACCCGGTTTTCCTCGTCGTGCCGCAGCTGCTGGGTAATTTGACCCTGTTGTGAAGCATTCTCACGCAGCTGGAGGGCAAGCGCCGAGATTTGCGCCTCCAGTGCGCCAGGATCTGTTTCTTCGTGCAGATTGTCTGGCCGCGCCGATAAGTGTTGAGTCAACGCACTTTCCGCCTGTTCCAGCAGAGTGACTTGCTGCTGATGCTGGCGCTCCAGAAGCTGTTTACGCTGTTCCAGCTCAAGGCGCTCGGTCTCTTCCAGCAGAGCGCGGCGGAAATCGGCTTCGTCGCTGAACTGGCTGGCCGAAAGCGCATTCCTGAACTGTGTCTGCGCCTCCGTGGTTTCTTCTTCGCTTTGCTTCAGCTGCTGTTGCAGGGACTGGCGCTGCCCTTCCAGCAGGTTGCAATCGTTATGCAGCGCCTGCCAGTTTTGCAGCGCCGCCTGGTGCTCGTGTTCATCCAGCGGCTGCGGGGCGGAGCCATCGTCCGCAAGGGTTGAGAGCAGCATGTCGAGAGCGGAGAGCTGCTGGCGAAGCTGCGGCAGTTTGTCCTGCTGGTGCTGCCATTGCTGAGATTCCCTTTGGCGAGCCTCCAGCCAGGTTTGCTCTTCGCCAGGCTCAGGATGCTGGAGACCGGCCTGCTCCAGCCCCGCTTGCAGCGACGCGCGCTGTGCCAGGTAGTCTGCTTTCAGTTTTTCATGCTGCTGGCTGTCGCGTTGATATTGCGCCTCCAGCGCCTGCCGCTCGCCAAGCTGGCGCATCTGTAGCTCGCGCTGTTCCTGCTCGTCAAGCCAGGCGCTGAGATCGTCCTGAGGCGTTAAAGCGATGGCAAGTTCCGCGCACTGCTGCTGCCAGCGGGCTGACAGTACAGTTTTTTCTGCCTCAATGGCGGTGCTGGCCTGCGCCAGTTTTTCGCGCTGCTGGCGCTGGGTATCAAGCTGACCTTTAAGGGCAAAGCCAAGCTCTGCGAGTTTAGCCACTTCTTGCTTAAGGGCGGCCAGGCGCTGTTGGTTCTCCCCTGGTTCGAGAGCCTTATACGCCTCTACAGCCGGGTGTTGGGTTGAGCCGCAAAGCGGACACGGCGAGTCAGGCTGCAGGCGTGCGCGCTCGGCTTCAAGGCTTTGGATGCGCTTTTCCTGTTCGACGACTTTTTCCAGATCCGCTTCGTGCTGGCGTTTGTCTTTGTACTGCTGGCGCTTTTGCCCCAGGTCAACGTCTCGCTCGGCAATCTGTTTCTCCAGCTCGGCAAGCTCGCGCCGTTGCTCGGTTTTGCGTTTCTCCAGCGTGGCAAACTGCGGCTGCAAAGTAGCCAACAGCTGGCGAGCAGGCCGGGTTGCCAGCATCCGCTGTAAATGAGCGCTCACTTCATCAGGAGAAAGGCTAAGCTTTGGCTCCGGCAGCGCCTGCAGCTTTTGCCGACTGGCCTCGAGCGCCTGCTTTAGCTCAGTAAGCTGTTTTTCGTCGCGCTGCTGCTGCGTGAATGCCATGCGCCAGCCCGTCAGTTCGGCAGACCAAAGTCGATAACGGTCATTCGCCGCGAGCCAGTCTTCGACCTGCTGAGCTTCTCTCTTCAGCCGCTGAGCCTGTTCGGCGGCCAGCATTCGGGTTTGCTGCCGGCGGACGGAAAGCTGCTGTAAGCGGGTATTCACTTTCTCCGCCGCCTCGCTGTTTTGCTTCAGCGACTGCTGCTTTTCCTGCAGCCGCTGCCAGTCAGGGCGAAGTTTTTCGGCGGGCAAAGCTCGAGTCAGTTTCGCCAGCATGGGCTCTGCGTCTTTGACCGCCTGACTGGCTGTGCCCAGCGCCTGCTGCTTTTGGGCTTTGTCGGCAGAAAGCCGGGTTAGCTGAGCGAGCCATTGCTGGTGCTGCTGCTGCTGTTGGTGCTCCACGGAAAGCTTTTTCTCTTCCAGAGTGAGCGCCTGCAAACTCTCGGTAAGCTGCTGTTGCTGCTCAGCGGTTAGTAGCGCGACGCCGGAAGCCTGAGCCAGCAGGTTTTCAAGGCGGCTTTTGATTTGCTTATGATTTTCAAACACCGCGGCGGAAACGGTGCCGTAAATCTCCGTGCCGGTCAGCTCTTCAAGCAGCGAGGCGCGGTCGTTGGCATCGGCGTTTAAAAAGGCGGCGAACTGCCCCTGGGAGAGCATCATTGAGCGGGTGAAACGGTCGTAGTCCAGCCCGGTGAGCGCGGCGATAATCTCCAGCTTGTCTTTGATTTTATCCGCCAGGATTTTGCCGTCGCTGATTTGAGCCAGCTCCACGCGCGGCGCCTGAAGGTTGCCGTTTGCCGCGTTGCGGGCGCGGTTCTGGCTCCAGAAGGCGCGATAGCCCGTACCTTTTACCTCAAACTCGACTTCGGCCAGGCATTCTGCGGTGTCGCGGGTCATCAAGTCATTTTGCGACTGCGACACGGTGCTGAGGCGCGGTGTCTTGTGGTACAGCGCCAGGCAAATGGCATCCAGCAGGGTGGTTTTGCCCGCGCCCGTGGGGCCGGTGATGGCAAACAGCCCGTTGCTGGCGAAAGGCTCCTGGGTGAAATCAATTTTCCACTCGCCTTTCAGGGAGTTAATGTTTTTTAACCGCAGGCTGAGGATCTTCATGCCTGTTCCTCCCGCTGGTGCAAATCTGAAAGGGTTTGGGCAAACAGCGTTCTTAGCCTGGCGGCGCGCTCCTCGCTGGTTTCTTCCTGACTCAGCCGCCGCTCAAAAACTTCTTCAACGCTTAACTCGCTCAGCGTCTCTTTATGCTGGCTGGCAATCACCCGCTCGCGCTGTTCGCGGCTGCGGCGCAGCAGAACGACTTCAACCGGCAAATCGTCTGTGAGCGCCTGCACCTGGCGCTGCATGTCGTGCAGATATTCGTCGGTGGCGATTTCGATATCCAGCCAGACTTTGGGTTCAGCAGGCGCGTTTCGCCACTGCTCTAGCTGCCGCTCGATTTCACTCAGCGACCCTTTCACGATGGCCAGCGGCTGGCTGATGGGGACTTCCAGAGGCTCGACGCTGGTTAGCGCTCCGCCGCTGAATGTCACCAGAAAAACGGTTTTTGCTTTGCCGGTTTCGTCGAAGCTCAGCGGAATCGGCGAGCCGCTGTAGCGAATATGCTCCGTGCCGCCAATTTTTTGCGCGCGATGAATGTGCCCGAGCGCAATGTAGTCGGCGGGCGGGAAGTGCTGCGCCGGGAAGGCATCCAGCGTGCCAATATAAATGTCACGCACCGCATCGGATTTCGTGACGCCTACCGTGGTCAGGTGCCCGGTGGCAATTATCGGCAGCGGCTGGTCACCGCGAAGCGCCACGGCGGCGGCATAACATTGCTGGTAATGTTCGCTGATGGCTTCCATTAAAGAGCGCTGTTTTTCATGGCCGGACAGCCCCGCCTGGCTGCTTTGAATGTCGCGAGGACGCAGGAAAGGAATTGGGCAGAGAATCGCCCCCGGCGTGCCGTCTTTTTGATTGAGCAGCAGCGCCTGTTCGTCTTTGTTATGGCGGGCGCTGGCAATGACGCGGGTGTTCAGGCAGGCCAGCAGCTCCCGGGATTCATTCAGGGTAGCTACGGAATCGTGATTCCCCGCCAGCACCACGAGCTGGCAGCCGGTGCCCTGCAGCTGCACGACAAAACGGTTATACATTTCACGGGCGTAGCTCGGCGGCGAGCCGGTATCAAAGATATCTCCCGCGACGAGGATCGCATCCACCTGATGCTCGACCGCGGCGTTTAATAGCCAGTCGAGAAAGGCCTGATGTTCAGAAACCCGGCTTTTGGTATAGAAGTTTTGGCCGAGGTGCCAGTCTGATGTGTGGAGAATGCGCATAACCTGTCCCATGGCAAAGAGGCGAATTACCGATTATAAGCTATTGAGCTGGCAGCGTAACCGCCAGTAAAAATCCATGGCTGTCATAATTCAAAAAGGTGAAATATCTTGCCGTCATCTTTTTCATAAATCTGTCACAAATCTGACGCATACTGGCGCACAATTAATAAGAGATGGTCTCTTTTCAACAGGGTAAATCATGGCGAGACGCATTTTAGTCGTAGAAGATGAAGCTCCGATTCGTGAAATGGTGAGCTTTGTGCTCGAGCAAAATGGCTTCCAGTCGGTAGAGGCGGAAGATTATGACAGCGCGGTTAACCTGCTGATTGAACCTTTCCCCGACCTGATCCTGCTGGACTGGATGCTGCCAGGCGGTTCCGGGATCCAGTTTATCAAGCACCTGAAGCGTGAAGCGCTGACCCGCGAAATCCCGGTGATGATGCTGACCGCGCGTGGCGAAGAAGAAGATCGCGTGCGTGGCCTTGAAGTCGGTGCCGATGATTACATCACTAAGCCGTTCTCGCCTAAAGAGCTGGTGGCGCGTATTAAAGCGGTGATGCGCCGTATTTCCCCGATGGCGGTGGAAGAAGTGATTGAGATGCAGGGGCTGAGCCTTGACCCGTCCTCACACCGCGTGATGACCGGCGAAGATCCGCTCGACATGGGGCCAACTGAATTTAAGCTGTTACACTTCTTTATGACCCACCCGGAGCGCGTTTACAGCCGTGAACAGCTGCTCAATAACGTGTGGGGAACGAACGTTTACGTTGAAGACCGTACCGTAGACGTGCATATTCGTCGCCTGCGTAAAGCGTTGGAAACAAGTGGTCATGACAAAATGGTGCAAACAGTTCGCGGCACGGGTTATCGTTTTTCAACCCGTTTTTAATATGCTGACAGGAGCGTGACGCGTGCTGGAACGGCTGTCATGGAAAAGGCTGGTACTGGAGCTGGTGCTCTGTTGTATGCCAGCGGCAATTCTCGGATTGATTTTTGGCCACCTGCCGTGGTTTTTACTGGCGGCGGTGACCGCCCTGTTAAGCTGGCATTTCTGGAATTTACTTCGTCTTTCCTGGTGGCTGTGGGTTGACCGCAGCATGACCCCGCCGCCCGGGCGGGGAAGCTGGGAACCTCTGCTGTACGGGCTGCACCAGATGCAGCTGCGTAATAAAAAGCGCCGCAAAGAGTTGGGCAACCTGATCAAACGCTTCCGAAGCGGAGCCGAATCGCTGCCCGATGCGGTGGTGCTGACCACCGAAGAAGGCACCATTTTTTGGTGTAACGGCCTGGCGCAACAGCTGCTTGGCCTGCGCTGGCCTGACGACAGCGGCCAAAATATCCTCAACCTGCTGCGTTACCCTGAATTCTCGCAATACGTGGCGAAGCAGCAGTTTGGTCGCCCGCTGACGCTGATACTCAACAATGGCCGTCATCTTGAGTTCCGCGTGATGCCCTACGCCGACGGGCAGTGGCTGATGGTGGCGCGAGACGTCACGCAGATGCACCAGCTTGAAGGCGCTCGCCGCAATTTCTTTGCCAACGTTAGCCATGAGCTGCGCACGCCGCTGACCGTGTTACAGGGTTACCTGGAGATGATGCAGGATCAGGCTCTGGAAGGGCCGCTGCGGGATAAAGCGCTGCATACCATGCGCGAGCAAACTTCGCGCATGGAAGGGCTGGTGAGGCAATTGTTAACGCTGTCGCGCATCGAAGCTGCGCCCACGCTGTCGATGAATGAGAAAATCGACGTGCCGCTGATGCTGCGCGTGGTGGAACGAGAGGCGCAGACGTTGAGCCAGCAGAAGCAAACGCTCACTTTTAACGTTGAGCCAGGGCTGCAGGTTTACGGCAACGAAGAGCAGCTGCGCAGCGCGATCTCTAACCTGGTGTATAACGCGGTGAATCACACGCCTGCCGGGACGCACATCACCGTCACCTGGCGCAGGCTGCCTCACGGCGTAGCGTTCAGCGTGAAGGATACCGGGCCGGGGATCTCCGCCGAGCACATTCCGCGCCTGACGGAGCGTTTCTACCGAGTAGACAAAGCGCGTTCCCGGCAGACCGGAGGCAGCGGGCTGGGGCTGGCCATCGTGAAGCATGCCCTTAGCCATCATGATGCGCGGCTGGATATCGAAAGCGTACCGGGGCAGGGCTCGACGTTTTCGTTCATCCTGCCCGAGCGCTTAATCGCCCCTGAGTCAGCGGTGGCTGCACATTAATTCACCGCAACCGTCAAGTACACTTTCCACAGGCCAGTTTTCTGGCCTTTTTGTTTGTATTTTCACCACTCGTTAAGCGATGAATATCGAATTGATGCTTTTTTGTCCGCATGATAAGCCATAACAAAAGCGTATAATCAACTTTATTCACTGGTTATGCGTATTTTTAAAGGATATATTTCTGGTTTCCCGATCCCTTCTTGTCTTCAAACGCTATAAGCGTTTTAATTGCCCCCCTGTTATTACCAGACCGACTGAAATTGCGTGGTAATTCGACTAACTATTCTTCGCCACCGATCCGGAGAAGCATATTCCGCTGTCGTTACCGGTAATAACCGCGTTTTTACCGAACGTTATTTGGACTGAACGTCGGTTTAAAAATTTGAGCATTTTCAACACCACACATCCACAGGCTGCTTTATTTTATGACCTATCATTTGAAATCTCGTGACATCATCGCTCTGGGCTTTATGACCTTTGCGCTGTTTGTCGGCGCGGGCAACATTATTTTCCCTCCTATGGTTGGCTTACAGGCGGGCGAGCACGTCTGGACGGCGGCGCTTGGCTTCCTGGTCACGGCGGTAGGTTTACCCGTTCTGACTATCGTGGCGATTGCCCGCGTCGGCGGAGGTATTGACAGCCTTAGCTCGCCGATTGGCCGCCGCGCCGGTATTTTGCTGGCGACCGTCTGCTACCTCGCCGTAGGGCCGCTGTTTGCCACGCCGCGTACCACCACCGTTTCCTTTGAAGTGGGGATTGCTCCGCTGACCGGCATGGGCGATATGCCGCTGTTTATTTACAGCCTGGTGTACTTTGCGCTGGTGATCGGGATTTCTCTGTATCCGGGTAAGCTGCTGGACACCGTGGGCCACGTGCTGGCGCCGGTGAAAATCATCGCGCTGCTGATCCTGGCGGCCGGGGCGGTGCTGTGGCCAGCCGGTGGCCTGAGCACGGCGACTGAAGCCTACCAGAACGCGGCGTTTTCTAACGGCTTCGTGAACGGCTACCTGACGATGGACACGCTGGCTTCGCTGGTGTTCGGGATTGTTATCGTGAATGCCGCGCGCTCTCGCGGTGTGACCGAATCTCGCCTGCTGACCCGCTACACGATTTGGGCTGGCCTGATTGCCGGTATCGGCCTGACGGTTATCTACCTGGCACTGTTCCACCTCGGTTCCGATAGCGCGAACCTGGTCGATCAGAAAGCCAACGGCGCGGCTATTCTGCACGCTTATGTGGCGCATACCTTTGGCGGGGCCGGTAGCTTCTTCCTGGCGGCGCTGATCTTCCTGGCTTGTCTGGTTACCGCCGTGGGCCTGACCTGTGCCTGCGCGGAGTTCTTTAGCCAGTATCTGCCGCTCTCTTACCGCTCGCTGGTATTTATCCTCGGCCTGTTCTCGATGGTGGTATCTAACCTGGGCCTGAGCCACCTGATTCAGATTTCGATCCCGGTACTGACGGCAATCTATCCACCTTGTATTGCCCTGGTGGTGCTGAGCTTCACCCGTCCGTGGTGGAACAACTCCACCCGCGTGATTGCCCCGGCGATGCTGATAAGCCTGCTGTTTGGTATGATTGACGGCATTAAGGCATCGGCCATCAGCGACATGCTGCCTGGCTGGGCGGCGAAACTGCCGCTGGCGGATCAGGGACTTGCCTGGCTGCTGCCGACCGTTGCGATGGTAGTGATCACCGCTATCTGGGACAAAGCAGCGGGGCGTCAGGTCACCTCCGCCGCCCACTAATTTTTTGATTGCTAAGTAACCACGGAGTCGTCCTCCGTGGTTTTTTTATTGTAAAGCGTGGAACCTGGATTCATGGAAAACACCAACAAGCTCAAGCGCGGTTTGAGCACCCGGCACATTCGATTTATGGCGCTGGGGTCGGCGATTGGCACAGGGCTGTTTTACGGTTCGGCGGACGCCATCAAAATGGCGGGGCCGAGCGTTCTGCTGGCGTATATCATCGGCGGCGTGGCGGCCTATATTATTATGCGCGCGCTGGGCGAAATGTCGGTGCACAATCCCTCTGCCAGCTCGTTTTCTCGCTATGCTCAGGACAACCTTGGGCCGCTGGCTGGCTATATTACCGGCTGGACCTACTGCTTTGAGATTTTGATTGTTGCCATCGCCGACGTGACCGCGTTCGGCATCTACATGGGTATCTGGTTCCCGGCGGTGCCGCACTGGGTCTGGGTGCTGAGCGTGGTGCTGATTATCTGCGCCATCAACCTGATGAGCGTGAAGGTGTTCGGCGAGCTGGAGTTCTGGTTCTCATTCTTTAAAGTCGCCACCATCATCATCATGATTATTGCCGGGATCGGCATTATCGTGTGGGGGATTGGCAACGGCGGCCAGGCGACCGGTATCCATAACCTGTGGAGCAACGGTGGCTTCTTCAGCAACGGCTGGCTGGGCATGATCATGTCTCTGCAGATGGTGATGTTTGCCTACGGCGGGATTGAGATTATCGGCATCACCGCAGGCGAAGCGAAAGATCCGCAAAAATCCATTCCGCGCGCAATAAACTCCGTGCCGCTGCGTATTCTGGTGTTCTACGTGGGGACGCTGTTTGTCATCATGTCCATTTATCCCTGGAACCAGGTGGGCACCGAGGGCAGTCCGTTTGTGATGACCTTCCAGCATATGGGCATTACCGCTGCAGCCGGTATTCTGAACTTTGTGGTTATCACGGCTTCGCTCTCGGCAATTAACAGCGATGTGTTTGGCGTGGGCCGCATGCTGCACGGCATGGCCGAGCAGGGTAGCGCGCCTAAAATCTTCGCCAGGACTTCCCGCAACGGTATTCCGTGGGTCACAGTTGTGGTGATGGCCTGCGCGCTGCTGCTGGCGGTTTACCTGAACTACATCATGCCGGAAAACGTCTTCCTGGTGATTGCATCGCTGGCAACGTTCGCCACCGTTTGGGTCTGGATAATGATCCTGCTGTCGCAGATTGCCTTCCGCCGCCGCCTGTCGCCGGAAGAGGCGAAAGCGCTGAAATTCCCGATCCCCGGTGGCGTAGCGACGACCGTCGTGGGCCTGGTGTTCCTGGTGTTTATTATCGGGCTGATTGGTTACCACCCGGATACCCGTATTTCGCTGTACGTGGGCTGCGGCTGGATTGCGCTGCTGCTTATTGGCTGGGTTGTTAAGCGCCGGGTTAAGGCGCAGTCGTTGCCAGTGTAGTGGCTGATTCGGTTAGAACGCGGTATCTGGTTTTACCCTCACCCTGACCCTCTCCCTGGCAGGGAGAGGGGATAAATAGCGTTCTCCTCATTCGTTTTTCCCCCTCGCCCCTTTGGGGAGAGGGCCGGGGTGAGGGGAATAATTTCTCCCGTCTCCACCCCTCCTGTCCTCCCCTAAATTAACCCGGAATGATGAGTGATAAAGCCTTATGCTGTGGCAAGGTGGCGTCATTTTTAAGCGATGGGAAAGTTACTATGTTGAATGCCTGGCACCTGCCGGTGGCGCCGTTTATCCAGACGCGGGAACGCAGTCTTGTCATTACCCTGTGGCTGGCGGGGGATGACTTGCCGGAAAAAGTGATTCTGCGCGGCGAAAAAGATAACGAAGAGATTTCTCTGGGCATGGTGCGCCAGAAACAGGCTCCCCTTGAGGGCGTTGTCGCCTGGAAAGTCACCCTCGATACCGCCGAAGGGCAGCCGCGCCGTCGCTACAGCTTTAAGCTACTCTGGCAGGACAGGCAGCGCTGGTACACACCTCAGGGCTTCCAGACAACGCCGCCGGCCCGGCTGGAACAGTTCGCTTTTGATACGCCGGATGACGGCCCGGATTGGGTGCAGGACCAGGTGTTCTATCAGATCTTCCCGGATCGTTTTGCGCGCGGGGCTAATCGCCAGCCGGTGCAGGATAACGTTTATTTTCATCATGCGGCCGGGCGGGATATCGTCCGCCGGGAGTGGCATGAGCCTTTAACCGGGGAAGCCGGAGGATCGACGTTTTACGGCGGCGATCTGGACGGGATCAGTGAAAAGCTGCCGTACCTGAAAAAGCTCGGCGTGACGGCACTTTATCTGAACCCTATTTTTACCGCGCCCAGCGTGCATAAGTACGACACTCAGGATTACCGGCAGGTAGACGAGCAGTTTGGCGGTAATGCCGCTTTCCTGCGGCTGAGGGAAAATACGCGCCGGCAGGGGATGAAGCTGATGCTGGACGGCGTTTTTAACCACAGCGGCGATACGCACGGCTGGTTTGACAGGCATCAGAACGGTGAGAATGGCGCCTGCCATCACCCACAGTCTCCGTGGCGCGACTGGTACAGCTTTTCTGACGAAGGGTTGGCGCTGGACTGGTTGGGCTATTCCAGCCTGCCTAAGCTGGATTATCGCTCGGCCACGCTGGTGGATGAGATCTATCGCGGCGAGCAAAGCATTGTGCGGCACTGGCTGCGGGAGCCCTGGGGCATTGACGGCTGGCGGCTGGACGTAGTGCATATGCTGGGAGAGGAAGGCGGGGCGAAAAATAATCTTCTGCACGTCAGCGGCATTACCCAGGCGGCAAAAGAAACCAAACAGAATGCTTACGTCCTCGGCGAGCACTTTGGCGATGCCCGGCAGTGGCTGCAGGCCGATGCCGAAGATGCCGCCATGAACTATCGCGGTTTTACTTTCCCGCTGTGGGGATTTTTGGCAAACACCGATATCTCTTACGAGCCGCAGGATATTGACGCCCAAACCTGTATAGCATGGATGGAAGAGTACCGCTCGGCACTTTCCCATCAGCAGCAGCTGCGCATGTTTAACCAGCTCGACAGCCACGATACCGCCCGTTTTAAGTCGATTCTTGGTAAAGATGTTGCCCGCTTGCCGCTGGCCGTCATCTGGCTGTACGCCTGGCCCGGCGTGCCCTGTATTTATTACGGCGATGAGGTGGGGCTGGATGGCAACAACGATCCTTTCTGCCGCAAGCCTTTCCCGTGGCAGAAACAGGATCAGGATTTAGATCTGCTGGCGCTTTATCAGCGGCTCGGCAAGCTGCGCAAGCAAAGCCGGGCGCTTCGTCACGGTGGTTGCCGGGTCATCTACGCTGAGCAGGATGTCGTAGTGTTCGTGCGTGCTTATCAAAACGAACGTGTTCTGGTGGCCATCAATCGCGGCAGCGAGGTTCAGGCCACGCTCCCGTGGGATGCCTTGCTGAGCGGCAGAGCTTGGACGCAGATCGAAGGCGAGGCGTCGCTCAATAACCGCGAGCTGAGCTTGCCTGCCGTCAGCGCCGCGGTCTGGCGCAGTCTTTAGGTCGGTAACCCGGCGGGAAGAGGTTTAGCTCTCCGCCGGGGGCTGATAAAGGGCGTTGACCAAATCCCCTTCAATGATCTTTTCTCGCCACCAGCGTGCGGCCAGGCCTTCACCCCGGTTATGCCAGCCGATGTAGGTCACGTCCGTCTGGCGGAACGATACAACCGGTTTTTCAATTAATTTGCCGCTGCTCAGGAGTGGCTGGGCGATGTGGCGGGGTAAAAATCCGCAGGCCAGGCCCGAGACTAAAATAGCGACCTTGCTAGGGAAGTCGAACACCACCACGCGTTCTTGCTCTTCAATGTAATTGGTGTTGATTGGCTGGCAGTAACGTGCCGTATCGCCTATGATGGCCGCACGATGGCGGCAAACTTCGTCACTGGAAAGCACATGTTCCGCTTTTGCCAGCGCGTGCTTGGGGGAGACGACAAACACGTTGTCCAGCGTGCCCAGCATCTTGTAGGCGTATTCGGATGACGTCGGCGGCTCGTTAATGGCGCCGAGAATAATGTTCGCGCCGTTGTGGGTCAGCTCTTCCCAGGCACCTGCCAGCGTATGGTGGGTAAAATTAAGCGTGGTTTGCTGGTCGAGGGCGTAGAACTCCTCCATCAGCGGCAGCAGCAGATGGAAGGGAAATGAACCGTCCAGCGCAATAGTCAGCGTTTTTTCCCAGCCGGAGGTGGAGCGTAAAGCCTGGCTTTCCAGATCCTTCGCGGCGCTGAGCACCATCCGCCCTTTTTCCAGCACAATCCTGCCGGTGTCGGTAAATTTTGCCCGATGGCCTGAGCGATCCAGCAGTTTAATATTCAGATCGTTTTCTAGCTTCTGCACCATATAACTCAGCGCCGCAGGCGTTTTAAACAGCGATTCAGCGGCGGCGGCAAAACTGCCGTGCTTATCTAAGGCATCAAGAATGAGCAGCACATCTAAATTTACACGCATAGTGATAATCCGTTCGGGCTTTGGCCTTGCAAAAGTCTATCACCAAAAAATTAAATAAGACGTTAGAAAATTCCGGCTATCAACCCTGCGGCAGTATGCAGAAAATAAAGGCGTCATCCAGAGATGGATACCTTAATAACTCATTGATAGCTGAGGGAATAAAATGTCTATTCGTGAACTGATTGACCCAACTAACTCCGCCCTTATTTTTATCGATCACCAGCCGCAAATGGCTTTCGGCGTGGCGAATATCGATCGCCAGACCCTGAAAAATAACACTGTGGCGCTGGCAAAGGCGGGCAAAATATTTAAGGTGCCGACGATTTATACCTCCGTCGAAACCAAAAGCTTCAGCGGCTATATCTGGCCTGAATTATTAGCCGTTCATCCTGACATTAAGCCCATTGAGCGTACTTCCATGAACTCCTGGGAAGATAAAGCCTTTGTTGAGGCGGTGAAGGCGACGGGCCGTAAAAAACTGATTATTTCAGCGCTGTGGACCGAAGTGTGCCTGACCTTCCCGGCGCTGATGGCGCTGGAAGAAGGCTTTGAAGTGTATGTGGTGACCGACACTTCCGGCGGGACTTCTGTGGATGCCCACGAACGCGCCATTGACCGGATGGTGCAGGCCGGTGCCGTGCCGGTGACCTGGCAGCAGGTTCTGCTGGAGTACCAGCGCGACTGGTCACGCAAAGAAACTTATGACGCGGTGATGAACCTGGTTCGTGAGCACAGCGGGGCTTACGGCATGGGCGTCGACTACGCTTATACGATGGTTCACGGCGCGCCGGAACGTAAAGCCTGATGGATCACACTCGGGGCGGGTTCGCCGCTCCGTTTTTCCTCCCTATTCTGACTCAGGAATTGCGGCATGGCCGACAACAATACCGTTACGCTGGTGATCACCCACGCAATCCGGCCAGGCGAGGCCGCTCGCTACGAACAATGGCTGGAAAAGATCATGCCGACCGCCGCTCGTTTCCCCGGTCACCTTGGGGTGCATGTGATTCGCCCCACGGCCGGGAACGACACCTATAACGTGGTGATTCGCTTCGACACGCTCGAGCATCTCAATGCCTGGACTGACTCCCCTGAACGCCATCGCCTTGTGGCAGAGATCAAATCCTCTCTTGCCGATGACGACAAAGTGCAGGTGCACACCGAAACGGCCTTCTGGTTTACCCCGGAAAGCGCGACGGTGAAACGCCCGCCGCAGTGGAAGCAGTTCCTGATCACGCTGCTGGTAATCTTCCCCAGTACCAACCTTGTGCCGTGGCTGACGGGCATGTTGTTCCCAGGTTTACGCGGCACGCTTCCCGGGCACTTGCTTAACGATGCCTGCGTGGTAGCGCTGGTGGTCTGGCTCTGGATGCCGATGGTGACGAAGCTGTTTGCCGGTTGGCTAAAAAAAGCATGATTTCTCAGGAGTCCCTGATTATGTCTCAACATGCCTCACTGATTTTAACTCATGGCCAGTTTCACACGCTGGATAAAGAGAATCCGCTTGCAGAAGCGGTAGCGATTAAAGACGGTACAATTCTGGCAGCGGGCAGCACCGCCTATGCGATGAGCTTTGCCGGAGAAGGTAGCCAGGTCGTCGATTTGAAAGGCCACACGGTGATCCCCGGCCTGAACGATTCGCACCTGCACCTGATTCGCGGCGGGCTGAACTACAACCTTGAGCTGCGCTGGGAAGGCGTGCCTTCACTGGCCGATGCCCTGCGCATGCTAAAAGAACAGGCGCTGCGCACGCCGTCTCCGCAGTGGGTACGCGTGGTGGGGGGCTGGACAGAGTTCCAGTTTGCCGAACGCCGCATGCCTACCATCGAAGAACTTAACGAGGCCGCGCCCGATACGCCGGTATTCGTTCTGCATCTGTACGACAGAGCTTTGCTCAACCGCGCCGCGCTGAAAGCGGTGGGCTATACCAAAGAGACGCCAAACCCGCCGGGTGGCGAGATTGTCCGTGACGGCAACGGGAATCCGACCGGAATGCTGGTGGCGAAGCCTAACGCGATGATCCTTTATTCCACGCTGGCAAAAGGGCCGAAACTGCCGCTGGAGATGCAGGTGAACTCAACGCGGCAGTTTATGCGAGAGCTGAACCGCCTGGGCGTGACCAGCGCGATTGACGCGGGCGGTGGTTTCCAGAACTACCCTGAGGATTACCAGGTTATCGACGAGCTGCACAGTAAAAAGCAGATGACGGTGCGCATTGCCTATAACCTGTTTACCCAGCGCCCTCAGCATGAGCTGGAAGATTTTGAAAAATGGACCGACATGCTGACGCCGGGGCAGGGCACCGACTTCTACCGCGCCAACGGGGCCGGTGAAATGCTGGTGTTCTCGGCTGCAGACTTTGAAGACTTCCTGCAGCCACGCCCGGATTTGCCGGACGGCATGGAACAGGAGCTGGAGCGTGTGGTGCGCCATCTGGTTGAACACCGCTGGCCGTTCCGGCTGCATGCCACCTACAACGAGTCCATCAGCCGCATGCTGGACGTGTTCGAAAAGGTCAATCGCGATATTCCGTTCAACGGTCTGCACTGGCTGTTTGACCACGCAGAGACGATTACCGAACGCAATATCGACCGGGTTAAGGCGCTGGGCGGTGGGATTGCGGTTCAGCACCGCATGGCTTTCCAGGGCGAATACTATGCGGAGCGCTACGGGATTGAGGCGGTGAAACAAACGCCGCCGGTGGCGAAAATGCTAGCCGCAGGTGTGCCCGTGGGGTTAGGCACCGACGCCACGCGCGTGGCGAGCTACAACCCGTGGACGGCGCTTTACTGGCTGGTGTCCGGGCGCACTGTGGGCGGTATGCAGATGTACGACGAGAATAACCGTATGTCCCGCGATGTCGCCCTTGAGCTATGGACCGCAGGCAGCGCCTGGTTCTCTAACGAGCAGGGCAAGAAAGGGCGGATTCAGGCGGGGCAACTGGCTGACCTGGTTGTGCTGTCTCAGGACTACTTCAGCGTGGCGGAAGAGGCTATCAAGGGTATTGAATCGGTGATGACCGTGGTGGATGGAAAAGTGGTTTATGCCACCGGAGCCTTTACGCCTCTGGCACCGCCAGCCATTCCCGTTGTGCCTGACTGGTCGCCTGTGGTGAACGTGCCGGGGCATTACCGCTCCGCGCCACCAGCGGCGGCAAAAGTGGGGATGATGGCATCGGTGCATCAGTGCTGCGGGAGCTGTAACGTTCACGGGCATCAGCATGATGTGGCGCGTAATTCCTCGATTCCCATCGGCGATGAGACGGCGTTCTGGGGCGTGATGGGCTGTTCCTGCTTCGCCTTCTGACAAAAACAAAAAAGGCCGCAATCGCGGCCTTTTCTTCGAACTTGCTTAGCGATTACAGCTTAGCAACGTTCTCGCTCAGGTACTTAGCAACGCCGTCCGGAGACGCGTTCATGCCTTCTTTCCCTTTTTCCCACTGAGCCGGGCACACTTCGCCGTGCTCTTCGTGGAACTGCAGCGCGTCAACCATACGCAGCATTTCGTCGATGTTACGACCCAGCGGCAGATCGTTCACAACCTGGTGGCGAACGATACCGGCTTTGTCGATCAGGAAGGAACCGCGCAGCGCAACGCCCGCTTCCGGGTGTTCGATGCCGTAGGCTTGCTGGATTTCACGTTTGATATCAGCAACCATCGCGTATTTCACTTCGCCGATGCCGCCTTTATCAACCGGGGTTTTACGCCATGCGTTGTGAACGAACTCGGAGTCAAAAGATACACCAACGACTTCTACGCCACGTTTCTGGAATTCTTCGTAACGCTTGTCGAACGCGATCAGTTCAGACGGGCAAACGAAGGTGAAGTCCATCGGCCAGAAGAACACAACGGTTGCTTTACCGTTGGTGTGTTTTTTGAAGTTGAAGTTTTCAACGATTTCGCCATTGCCCAGAACGGCAGCAGCGGTAAAGTCAGGGGCTGGACGAGTAACCAGGACCATATGTACTCCTGTTAATTTTGTTAAAGTGAATGTTAACGCAACGGGGGGAGTATAGGGGCTCCATTCCATGTAGCTCAATGGCATCTTGCCAATCAATCAGATAGGTTTTGGCTATCAAAAAGACGCATATCTTGATGCCGATAACCAAGATAGCCCTTTTTTCGAAAAGGGCAAGTTGTTCTAACGTGAACCGGGAACGATCACAAACTTTTTTGTTCCGCCATCACCATCATGCGTGGGTAGAACTGCCAGAACAACTCCTCCAACTGGTCATAATGGGCGTCGAGATCGTGCCAGGAGGCTCGCAGGGCATCAAGTTTTGGTCTACGGCTTGCCATCCCATTGAGAACGTTAGCAATAAAATCCATATCCTGATAACGCTCCAGCCAGCGTTCACGCCATAAATAGTTATTAAGGTTAATGAAGCGCGGCGGCGTGTCGTTAAGCTTGGGCACAATCTGCCCGCGAGCATAGGCGATAAAATCCTCGAGCCCGATATCCGGGCAGACTTTATGCCAGTGGCGCGACAGGAAGTGGTCCCACATGACATCCAGAGAAATCGGCGACACTCGCCGCGTCTCTGGGCTGAACCAGCCGCGCGCTAGAGCCACCTCCGGCAGTCCGTCCGTCAGGACATCGACTCTGCGGTGCATATAAATGCCGGCCACGACCTCGGGCGAAAAGCTGTCGTCCGGGCTGCCGCGCACGAAATCCGCCAGCAAATTTCCCAGCAGTGAACTTTGGGCCAGATGTGCCAAATGCAGGTGGGCGAGAAAATTCATCGAATAGTTATTCCATTTATGGCGTTAAAACGGCCTGAGCAGGGTAAACGTGTTGCAGGGAAAGCCCCCTGCCACTAGACTAAGCCGCCTGTTTTTAAGTCTGAGTGCTATACCATGCGCGTTGCTGATTTTTCCTTTGAACTGCCTGAATCCCTGATTGCTCATTATCCGCAAGCCGAGCGCAGCAGCTGCCGCTTGCTGTCACTTGACGGGCCGACGGGCGCATTGGCGCATGGCACTTTCACCGATTTGCTCGACAAGCTCAACCCCGGCGACCTGCTGGTGTTCAATAACACCCGCGTAATCCCGGCTCGCCTGTTTGGCCGTAAAGCCAGCGGCGGGAAAATTGAAGTACTGGTCGAGCGTATGCTGGATGATAAACGCATTCTGGCACATATTCGCGCCTCTAAAGCGCCAAAACCCGGCGCCGAGCTGCTGTTGGGCGATGATGAAAGCGTACACGCCACCATGGTTGCGCGCCACGATGCGCTGTTTGAGGTCGAGTTTAACGACGAGCGCGCCGTACTGGATATCTTAAATAACATCGGCCATATGCCGCTGCCACCGTACATCGACCGCCCGGATGAAGAAGCCGACCGCGAGCTTTATCAAACGGTTTATAGCCAGAAGCCGGGGGCGGTTGCTGCGCCGACAGCAGGTCTGCACTTTGACGAGCCGCTGCTGGAAAAACTGCGCAATAAAGGTGTCGATATGGCGTTCGTCACGCTGCACGTCGGGGCGGGGACGTTCCAGCCGGTGCGCGTGGACAGCATCGAAGACCACATCATGCACTCTGAGTATGCCGAAGTGCCTCAGGACGTTGTGGACGCAGTGCTGGCCTGTAAAGCGCGTGGCAATCGCGTTATTGCGGTCGGAACTACGTCGGTACGCTCCCTGGAAAGCGCCGCTCAGGCTGCGCAGAACGACCTGATCGAGCCGTTCTTCGGCGATACCCAAATCTTTATCTATCCGGGCTATCAGTACAAAGTGATCGACGCGCTGGTGACGAACTTCCACCTGCCGGAGTCTACGCTGATTATGCTGGTCTCCGCGTTTGCCGGTTATAAAAACACAATGCACGCTTACCACGAGGCGGTGAAAGCGGAATATCGCTTCTTTAGCTACGGCGATGCGATGTTCATTACCTGTAATCCGCAGGCGATAAACGAACGCCCGGGGGCGTGATTGCCCCTCACCCTGGCCCTCTCCCCGCGGGGAAAGGGGATAATAAGGGATGTATCCTCTCTCCCTCGTGAGAGTATTGGGTAACAGAGAAAGTATTCTCCCTCTCCCTTCCAGTGAGAGGGCCGGGGTGAGGGTAACCCACCCCCGCTTATTCCGCCGTGAGCACCGCCCACGGCGTTAATTGACTCACCAGACTGTTTCTCTGGTGCTGGAGGAAATGTGAAATTTGAATTAGATACCACCGACGGACGCGCACGACGCGGTCGCCTGGTCTTTGAACGTGGAACCGTCGAAACCCCGGCCTTTATGCCGGTTGGTACTTACGGCACCGTAAAAGGGATGACGCCGGAAGAAGTTGAAGCCACGGGCGCGCAGATTATCCTGGGCAATACCTTCCATTTATGGCTGCGTCCTGGCCAGGAAATCATGAAACTGCACGGCGACCTGCATGATTTTATGCAGTGGAAAGGCCCAATCCTGACGGACTCCGGTGGTTTCCAGGTATTCAGCCTGGGCGATATCCGTAAGATCACCGAAGCGGGCGTGCATTTCCGCAACCCGATCAACGGCGATCCTATTTTCCTCGATCCTGAAAAATCCATGGAAATTCAGTACGATCTGGGGTCCGATATCGTCATGATCTTCGACGAATGTACGCCGTACCCGGCGGACTGGGATTACGCTAAACGCTCCATGGAAATGTCCCTGCGTTGGGCGCAGCGTAGCCGCGATCGCTTTGATTCCCTTGGAAATAAAAATGCGCTGTTCGGCATTATCCAGGGCAGTGTTTACGAAGATTTACGAGATATCTCGGTAAAAGGTCTGGTAGAGATTGGCTTTGATGGCTACGCTGTCGGCGGCCTGGCGGTAGGCGAGCCGAAGGAAGACATGCACCGTATTCTGGAGCACGTTTGCCCGCAAATCCCTGCCGACAAACCACGTTACCTGATGGGCGTAGGTAAACCGGAAGACCTGGTTGAAGGGGTTCGTCGCGGTATCGACATGTTCGACTGCGTCATGCCAACTCGTAATGCGCGTAACGGTCACCTCTTCGTGACGGACGGCGTAGTGAAAATCCGCAATGCTAAGCATAAAGATGACACCGCCCCGCTCGATGCCGAGTGTGATTGCTATACGTGTCGCAATTATTCACGTGCCTACTTGCATCATCTCGACCGTTGCAACGAAATACTGGGCGCGCGTCTCAATACCATTCATAACCTGCACTATTACCAGCGTTTAATGGCTGGTTTACGCCAGGCCATTGAAGAGGGTAAATTAGACCACTTCGTGACGGATTTTTACGAGCGGACAGGTAAGCCGGTTCCACCTTTGAACGTTGATTAATTTAATAATGAGGGAATTTTAATGAGCTTTTTCATTTCTGATGCTGTCGCTTCTGCGGGTGCTGCTCCAGGACAGAGTCAATGGACTTTGATTCCAATGTTGGTGGTGTTTGGCCTGATTTTCTATTTTATGATCCTGCGTCCGCAGCAAAAGCGTACCAAAGAGCATAAAAAACTGATGGACTCCATCTCCAAGGGTGATGAAGTGCTGACCAACGGTGGCCTTGTTGGCCGCGTAACCAAAGTAGCTGAAACTGGCTACATTGCTATCGCGCTGAACGATACCACCGAAGTGGTTATCAAACGTGATTTCGTAGCTGCCGTTCTGCCGAAAGGCACCATGAAGGCGCTGTAATTTTCGTTTTCCCTAAGGGAACTACACGTGTTAAACCGTTATCCTTTGTGGAAGTACATCATGCTGATCGCCGTGCTGGCGATTGGCCTGCTGTATGCGCTTCCCAACCTGTATGGTGAGGATCCGGCAGTTCAGTTAACTGGCGTGCGCGGTGCCGCCGCCAGTGAACAAACGCTGATCCAGGTCGAAAACACCTTAAAACAAGAAAATATCACCGCTAAGTCTGTGGCGCTGGAAGAGGGCGCTATTCTCGCTCGCTTCGACTCTACCGATACCCAGCTCCGTGCGCGTGAAGCGTTGATGAGCGTGATGGGCGACAACTATGTCGTGGCGCTTAACCTTGCTCCTGCTACCCCTCGCTGGATGTCGACTATCGGTGCGAACCCGATGAAGCTCGGCCTTGATCTGCGCGGCGGCGTCCACTTCCTGATGGAAGTCGATATGGACACAGCGCTGGGCAAGCTCCAGGAACAAAATATCGATGGCCTGCGCAGCGACCTGCGTGACAAGGGCATTGCTTACACCAACGTGCGTAAAGCCGACAATTACGGCGTAGACATCGTCTTCCGTGATTCAAGCGCGCGCGACTCAGCAAGAGATTACCTCTCCTCCCGCCATCGCGATCTGGTGTTCTCCAACCAGGGGAGCAATACGCTGCGTGCCGTGATGAGCGATGCTCGCCTGAGCGAAGCGCGTGAGTACGCGGTCCAGCAGAACATCAATATCCTGCGTAACCGTGTAAACCAGCTTGGCGTCGCCGAACCACTGGTGCAGCGTCAGGGTGCTGACCGTATCGTGGTTGAGCTGCCGGGTATTCAGGACACCGCACGTGCGAAAGAAATCCTGGGGGCGACCGCTACGCTGGAATTCCGCCTGGTGAACACCAACGTGGATGCCTCTGCGGCAGCCTCTGGCCGCGTGCCGGGTGACTCCGAAGTGAAGCAAACTCGCGAAGGTCAGCCGGTTGTGCTGTACAAGCGCGTGATTCTGACCGGGGACCACATCACTGACTCCACGTCCAGCATGGATGAATACAACCAGCCTCAGGTAAACATTTCCCTGGACAGCGCTGGCGGTAACATCATGTCTAACTTCACTAAAGACAACATCGGCAAGCCGATGGCAACCCTCTTTGTGGAGTACAAGGACAGCGGTAAGAAAGACGCGAATGGCCGTTCCGTCCTGATGAAAGAAGAAGAAGTTATCAACGTGGCGAACATTCAGTCTCGCCTGGGTAACAGCTTCCGCATCACCGGGATCAGCAACCCGAATGAAGCTCGCCAGCTTTCTCTGCTGCTGCGTGCTGGTGCGCTGATTGCGCCGATTCAGATTGTTGAAGAACGTACCATCGGTCCAACCCTGGGCCTGGAAAACATCAAGCAGGGCCTGGAAGCGTGTCTGGCGGGTCTGGTGGTCTCCATCATCTTCATGATCTTCTTCTATAAGAAGTTTGGCCTGATTGCGACCTCTGCGCTGCTGGCTAACCTGGTGCTGATTGTGGGGATCATGTCCCTGCTGCCGGGGGCGACGCTGACCATGCCGGGTATTGCGGGTGTCGTCTTAACCCTTGCGGTAGCGGTGGATGCCAACGTACTGATTAACGAACGTATCAAAGAAGAACTGCGAAACGGACGTTCGGTACAGCAGGCAATTGATGAAGGCTACAAAGGCGCGTTCAGCTCCATTTTCGATGCCAACATCACCACGCTTATCAAAGTTATCATCCTGTATGCCGTGGGCACCGGGGCGATCAAAGGGTTTGCTATTACCACCGGTATTGGCGTTGCGACCTCGATGTTTACCGCAATCGTCGGCACCCGTGCCATCGTGAACCTGTTGTACGGCGGCAAACGCATCAACAAGCTGTCTATCTAAGGAGTGCGTTGTGGCACAGGAATATACTGTTGAACAATTGAACCACGGCCGTAAAGTCTATGACTTTATGCGCTGGGACAACTGGGCCTTCGGCATCTCCGGCATCCTGCTGATCCTTTCCGTCGCGATTATCGGCGTGAAAGGCTTCAACTGGGGCCTGGACTTTACCGGCGGTACGGTTATCGAAATCGGGCTGGAAAAACCAGCCGAGCTGGACACCATGCGCGCCGCGCTGCAGAAGGCGGGCTTTGAAGAGCCGCTGGTGCAGAACTTTGGCAGCAGCCGTGACATCATGGTGCGCATGCCGCCTGCTAAAGGCGAAACTGGCGGCCAGGTGCTCGGCAGCAAGGTTGTGAGCGTGATTAACGAAGCGACCAGTCAGAATGCGGCAGTGAAGCGTATTGAGTTTGTCGGCCCAAGCGTGGGAGCGGATCTGGCTCAAAACGGTGCGATGGCGCTGCTCGTCGCGCTGTTGTCGATTCTGGTGTACGTTGGGTTCCGCTTCGAGTGGCGTCTGGCTGCCGGTGTGGTTATCAAGCTGGCGCACGACGTGGTAATTACCATGGGCGTGCTGTCGCTGTTCCACATTGAGATTGACCTGACCATCGTCGCGTCGTTGATGTCGGTTATCGGCTACTCGCTGAACGACAGCATCGTGGTTTCGGACCGTATTCGTGAAAACTTCCGCAAGATCCGCCGCGGGACGCCTTACGAGATCTTTAACGTCTCCCTGACCCAGACGCTGCAAAGGACCTTGATCACATCCGGTACCACCTTAGTGGTTATCCTGATGCTGTATCTGTTCGGTGGGGCGCTGCTGAAAGGCTTCTCCCTGACGATGCTTATCGGTGTCACCATCGGTACCGTGTCTTCTATCTACGTCGCCTCTGCGCTGGCGTTGAAACTGGGCATGAAGCGCGAGCACATGCTGCAGCAAAAGGTAGAGAAAGAAGGGGCGGATCAGCCGTCCATTCTGCCGTAATAGCGTTAAGCGTTTGATAAAACCGCAGCCTTCGAGCTGCGGTTTTTTTTCGTCCGGTGATTTTCTCCTGACAGTATGGTGTCAGGAGGGGGTCAGTAGACTCGTGGTTACTGACAACACAGGAGAAAAACAATGAGCACACTCATCAACTGGTTTGAGATCCCCGTTACCGATATGGCGCGAGCGGTCGCTTTTTACCAACGAGTACTGAACGCTGAATTTCGTCGCGAAACGATAGCCGGCGTGGAGAATGCTGTATTTTCGTATAACCAACCGGCCACCGGTGGCTCTTTAGTGAAAGGGGAGCGGTTTGTGCCTTCTGCGACAGGCGCGGTGATTTATCTTTATACTCCCGATATTGTTAAAGCATTACAGCAGGTAGAGATGGCGGGAGGCCAGCTGGACTTTGGTCCTCAGGTGCTGCCCTATGATATCGGCACGATTGCGTTAATGATCGACAGCGAAGGCAATCGCGTTGGGTTGCATCAGCCTGTTTAAGCCTCAATACTGACGCTAAAGCCTGCCGCTCGGGCAGGCCTTATTTTTTCCGGAATATCCATGAGCCGAAGAGCCGATCGATTATTTCAGATAGTGCAAATCCTACGCGGCAGGCGCCTGACGACGGCTGCACAACTTGCCGAACGGCTGGAAGTCTCAGAGCGGACTGTCTACCGCGACATTCAGGATCTTTCTCTCTCCGGCGTGCCGATAGAAGGGGAGGCTGGCTGCGGCTATCGCCTGCTGGCCGGGTACGATCTTCCACCGCTGATGCTGACGACCGGAGAGGTGGAGGCGGTGATTGCGGCGTTAAGAATGGTGCAAACCTGGAGCGGAGAAACGCTGGCGAAATCTGCCGAGTCCGTGCATGAAAAGCTTCTCGCAGTGCTCACCCCGGAAAAGCGTCGGGTTGCCGAACGCAGCCGTATTATCTCGCCAAATTTTAACAAGTTTCCGCAGGTGAAAGCCCGGTTCGATCTGTTTCATTCCGCCATCGACAAATGCCAGGTTGTTCATTTGCTGTATGAGGATGAAAAAGGGGAATTGACGGAGCGGGATATTCACCCTCTGGGGCTGTCATTTTGGGGAGAGGTCTGGCTGCTGGTGGCCTGGTGCGAGGCTCGGAATGATTATCGTAGCTTCAGGCTGGATCGCTGCCGGGATATTCATTTAACAGGAAATGTGTTTCAGGAGCGACACGATCGTTCTCTGCAGGCTTTTATTGCCCTTCAGAAGGCCAAAGGTTACCTGCCTGAGAAATAAAAAAACCGGCCAGCGGGCCGGTTTTTTACAAGTGGTGGCGATTAGAAGTTGTAACCGACAACCACGTAGTAGCCGAAGCCGGTCGACTTCACGCGTTCGTTCATGAAGAACGGCTGCTCGCCATCTTTCCACTGGCCGCCGTTATGGAAGTAACGGGCCACGAAGGAGTAGTGCAGGTGATCGTAGTTCAGCGACAGGATGTGGCTGGACGCAACGGAGTTATTGGTACGGTACTGCTCGTTGCCCAGGTCAGAGTCCCAGTCAACGTTGGTGAAACCGATATAGCTCAGCTTACCGCCCCACAGGGAGGTAATCGGCACGAAGTATTTCACCTTGAAGCGGTAGCCATCCCACTCGTTTTCGTTAGACGCACCGTAGTTCTGCCACTGGTACTTGGCATACACGTTCATCGACAGGCTCATTGGCAGGCCGGTATCGATGTCGGTACCCAGACCCATGTACCAGGTGCTCTGGCGATTAGCCTGGTTACGACCCATGTCGTAAATGTAGTTGTTCGCGAAGTACCACTCTTTGAACGGACCAAAGCTCAGGTCGGTCCCGGTCAGCTTGTCGATGGAGAAGCGAGGTTCGATTTCCATAAACAGTGGGGAGCCGTGGTTCCAGATCCCTTTCGCCTGAGTGTTGCCGCCGAAGAAGACTGGCGCATCCACGTAGCCGTAGAAATCGAACCAGTCTTTTTTGGCGAACGCTTCATATTCCAGGTAGGTATCGTTGCGCAGCTGCGGCCCGAAACGGGTGTGATAGCTGCCGACAACGTTAACGCTCTGGTGCCACCAGTCGGAGAGGTATTCGCTGTTTTTTGCTTCTTCTGCGCTGGCAGAGAAAGAGCTGGAAAGTGCCAGAACGGTGCCGGCTGCCAGAATAATTTTTTTCATATTTTTAGCCACTGTTTACGTAGTTTTGGTGCGATGCGGATGTGAGATGTCATCCCTGGCCGCCGGTCTCAGGGAAGGACCTTTGCAGCGCGACTATTATAGAAATCCCTGCTCACAAAAATATGTTCTATTTCACATTCTTCTCATATGCGTAATCGATTGCGTTCACGTTTGCGCACATTAAAAACGGCGTGATTGTACCTGCTTCGACAAATTACGCAAACGTATGCCCAGTTGTTACATGTAAGTGTGATATGGATCACTATAAAGACGAGATGATAACAGGGGGTTTGCTTCACATATTGTGCGGGGGGTGTGAAAGAGTGTGACAGGCGCGCCTCGCCGGAAAATGTCTCTTAGTCATCTTTTGCTTTCACATTTTTGCGGATGAGTGGGGTGACTTCAGCCCTCACCCCGGCCCTCTCCCGGAGGAAGAGGGGGAAAACTGCCGATGATTTATTCCCTCTCCCTTTTAGGGAGAGGGCCAGGGGGAGGGTAAGAAGCGAAGCTGTGGTTGAAGCGAGCGGCGGATAAGGGGGCGAAAGAATTATTGCGCGGGTGCTGGCTGCGCGGAAGAAACTGGCTGGATATCATGGACGCGCACAAACCCTAATTGATCGGGCGTGATACCGGACAGGCGAAGCGGAATCGACACGTCGCTTGGGGCGAGAATGCTGGCCGGGGCGTCTATGGACTGCGTTTGCACATTAACTTCCTGGAAACTGTCGGTGGTGCCCTGGATCTGCCCCCATTCTACTTTGCCGCTAAATGCCGGCAGCGGATCGTTGGATTCTCCCTGAATCAGCAGCGTGGCGCGGGTGCCGTTGGCTTCAGCCGCAACGTTTGTCAGCGACATTTTCAGGTTACCTATCTGGCTGTTGAGGCGCGCTGCCGTGTTTGAACCCGGTAGCAGATAAACGCCGCTGGTCGACTTCGCGTTCAGGGCATTCTGCTGGGTCAGCTTCACCGTTTGCTGGCTAAGTTTAGTCATTTCCTGATTTAACGAACCAATTTGACTGCGCATCTGACGCACTTCAGTTTGCTGGGCACAAGCGGTCAGGCTTATCAGGCTTGAAACCAGGATAATTCTTAAGTAAGTCTTTGTCATGGTTAGTTTTTCCTTGCTAAGGTTCGCTGATTTAAGCGTAGTTCTTCGCGCTTGAAAAGTCATATTTGATGTTGCAGTGTCGGCGCTGTCTTTGTACTCCCGCAACTTCGCGGTAAACTATTGTTCATCTTTATAATCCCAGCAGGAAACGCTATGCATTGCCCATTCTGTTTCGCCGTGGACACCAAAGTTATTGACTCTCGCCTGGTGGGTGAAGGTTCCTCCGTACGCCGTCGGCGCCAGTGTCTGGTCTGTCACGAACGCTTCACGACTTTCGAGGTTGCGGAGCTGGTGATGCCGAGAGTGGTGAAGAGTAATGAGGTGCGCGAGCCGTTTAACGAAGACAAACTGCGCAGCGGCATCCTGAAAGCGCTGGAAAAACGTCCGGTCAATTCTGACGACGTGGAAATGGCCATCAGCCATATTAAGTCGCACCTTCGAGCAACCGGCGAACGCGAAATCCCGAGTAAACTCATCGGTAACCTGGTGATGGAGCAGCTCAAAAAGCTGGATAAAGTCGCCTATATTCGCTTTGCTTCGGTCTACCGTAGCTTTGAAGATATCAAAGAATTTGGTGAAGAAATCGCCCGTTTACAGGATTAATGCCGATGTCCCTTGATGAACAGTTTATGGCTCGAGCGCTTGAGCTGGCTAAGCGCGGGCGTTTTACCACTGCACCGAACCCGAATGTCGGCTGCGTGATAGTTAAAGACGGCAATATTGTGGGGGAAGGGTTCCACTTTCGCGCCGGGGAACCTCATGCGGAAGTTCACGCTTTGCGCATGGCAGGCGAACAGGCCCGGGGCGCAACGGCCTATGTCACGCTCGAACCCTGCAGCCACCATGGCCGCACGCCACCGTGCTGTGATGCCTTGATTGCCGCAGGCGTTTCTCGCGTGGTAGCCGCCATGCAGGATCCTAACCCGCAGGTTGCCGGCCGCGGCCTCTACCGCTTGCAGCAGGCTGGCATTGAAGTCAGCCACGGCCTGATGATGAACGAAGCTGAAGCGCTGAACCGCGGGTTCCTCAAGCGTATGCGCACGGGTTTTCCATTTATCCAGCTTAAGCTTGGTGCTTCGCTGGACGGCCGTACCGCGATGGCAAGCGGAGAGAGCAAATGGATTACCTCTCCCCAGGCGCGTCGCGATGTGCAGCGCCAGCGCGCGCAAAGTGCCGCGATTCTTTCCAGCGACGCGACCGTATTGGCAGATAACCCGTCATTAACGGTTCGTTGGGATGAGCTGGATAGCGCCAGCCAGGCTATTTATTCCCAACAGGATTTACGTCAGCCGATTCGCATTGTGCTGGATCGTCAAAACCGGGTAACGCCACAGCACCAAATTATTGCCAATCCGGGGCAAACCTGGCTTGCCCGCAGCCAGGCGGATGAACAATCCTGGCCGGAGGACGTCGAGCAACTGCTGGTGCCTGAACATAATGGGCATCTTGATTTGGTCGTGTTAATGATGCAGCTTGGCAAACGCCAGGTGAATTCTGTCTGGGTTGAGGCCGGGGCAACGCTTGCCGGGGCGCTGTTACAGGCAGGCCTGGTGGATGAGCTGATTGTCTATGTCGCGCCAAAATTATTAGGCAATGATGCCCGCGGTTTGTGCGAGCTTCCTGGCCTTGAAAAACTTGCTGATGCGCCGGCGTTCAGCTTTAGCGAAGTCCGCCAGGTTGGCCCCGATTTGTGCCTGCATTTGACGCCCATTTACGGACGCCAGTAAAACGTAAGCAGTCACGAAAAGATTATGATAAAATCCGCCCCCCTGCGGGGCTAAACAGAACCCGTAAAGGAAGATTATGAACATTATTGAAGCTGCTGTTGCTACTCCTGACGCTCGCGTCGCCATCACCATCGCGCGTTTTAACAACTTCATCAATGACAGCCTGCTGGAAGGTGCTATCGACGCCCTGAAACGCATTGGTCAGGTGAAAGACAAAAACATCACCGTAGTTTGGGTGCCGGGCGCTTACGAGCTGCCGCTGGCCGCTGATGCACTGGCTAAAACCGGTAAATACGATGCTGTTATCGCGCTGGGTACCGTGATTCGCGGAGGCACTGCACACTTCGAATACGTTGCCGGCGGTGCCAGCAACGGTCTGTTAAGCGTAGGCCAGGACAGCGGTATTCCCGTTGCCTTCGGCGTGCTGACCACTGAAAGCATTGAACAAGCCATCGAACGTGCTGGCACCAAAGCCGGTAACAAAGGTGCAGAAGCTGCACTGACCGCGCTTGAAATGATTAATGTATTGAAAGCCATCAAGGCCTGATTTTTGTAAGGGGAAATCCGTGAAACCTGCTGCTCGTCGCCGCGCCCGTGAGTGTGCCGTCCAGGCGCTCTACTCCTGGCAGTTGTCTAAAAACGACATCGCTGATGTTGAATACCAGTTCCTGGCGGAACAGGACGTCAAAGACGTTGACGTTGTCTATTTCCGCGAGCTGCTGAGCGGCGTGGCTACCAACAGCGCGTATCTGGATGGGCTGATGAAGCCTTACCTGTCCCGTCTGCTTGAAGAGCTGGGCCAGGTGGAAAAAGCGGTACTGCGCATTGCGCTGTTTGAACTGTCCAAACGTGATGATGTGCCATACAAAGTGGCCATCAACGAAGCGATTGAGCTGGCGAAAACCTTCGGTGCCGAAGACAGCCATAAGTTCGTTAACGGCGTTCTCGACAAAGCTGCTCCCGCTATTCGTCCCCACAAGAAGTAATCTCCTGGCCGGGTTTTCCCGGCCTTCTTTTTTCCTGCAACTGACATTCCTGAGGTATCACGCATGGCATGCGGTGAGTTTTCCCTGATTGCCCGTTACTTCGATCGCGTTACAAGTTCTCGTCGTGATGTGGAAGCCGGTATTGGCGACGACTGTGCGTTGCTGTCGGTACCCGAAAAACAACTGCTGGCGATCAGCACCGATACGCTGGTGAGCGGTAATCACTTCCTGCCGGATATCGACCCGCGTGATTTGGGCTACAAAGCGCTGGCGGTGAATTTAAGCGATCTGGCCGCAATGGGCGCAGATCCGGCCTGGCTGACGCTGGCGATCACGCTCCCGGAAGTGGATGAAGCGTGGCTGGAGGCATTCAGCGACAGCCTGTTTGAACAGCTGGATTATTACGATATGCAGTTGATTGGCGGCGACACAACCCGTGGCCCGCTCTCTTTGACGCTGGGTATTCACGGCATGATCCCGGCTGGCCGGGCGCTGAAGCGCAGCGGTGCAAAAGCAGGGGACTGGATCTATGTCACCGGCACGCCGGGCGACAGCGCGGCTGGTCTGGCAATTCTGCAGAAGCGTCTGCATGTTGCGAATACACAGCATGCGGATTATCTGCTTAAGCGGCACCTGCGCCCAACGCCGCGTGTTTTACACGGGCAGGCGCTGCGCGATCTGGCCAACAGTGCCATCGATCTTTCAGACGGGTTGATTTCCGATCTCGGTCATATCCTGAAGGCCAGCGACTGCGGGGCACGTATCGATCTCGATTTGCTGCCGTATTCCGAAGCGTTGCGCGAGCACGTTGAGCCAGAGCAGGCGCTGAAATGGGCGATGTCCGGCGGCGAAGACTATGAGCTGTGCTTCACCGTGCCGGAGCTAAATCGCGGGGCGCTGGAAGTGGCTATCGGCAATCTGGGCGTGCCTTATACCTGTATCGGGCAGATTGTTTCTGCCTCTGAAGGACTGCAGTTTACCCGTGAAGGGAAGCCTGTGACGCTGGATATGAAGGGTTACGATCACTTTTCCTGGTAGCTGGTCATGACCCTCACGCCAACCCTCTCCCTAAAAGGGAGAGGGAGCAAAACCCAAAGTCGAAAGAGTGAACCTGCGAGGACGATTATTTATATCCCGCCACGGGATGCCGTTGATATGGCGTCTCCAGCTCGGCAATCTCCTCGGGTTTCAACGTAAAATCTACCGCACCAAGCAGGTCGTCCAGCTGTTCCTGCCTTGATGGGCCAATAATTGGTGCGGTAATACCCGGTTTGCTAAGCAGCCAGGCCAGCGCTACCTGCGCGCGTGAAACGCCCTTATCTGCGGCGATATTTGCCAGCCGCTCGGCGATAAGCGCGTCGTTTTCGTTATTGGTCTGGTACAGCGATTTGCCCACTTCATCCGAGACAGATCTTGCTGTGGTATCTCCCCATGGACGAGTCAGTTTGCCGCGTGCGAGCGGACTCCAGGGGATCACCGCAATTTTTTCTTTGTAGCACAGCGGGAGCATCTCCAGCTCTTCTTCACGGTAAATCAGGTTGTAGTGATCCTGCATGGTAACGAATCTTGCCCAGCCGGCCTGAGACTGCAAAGCCAGGGCCTGAGCAAACTGATCGCTGCGCATTGAAGAGGCGCCGATATAACGTGCTTTCCCGGCCTTAACCACGTCGTTAAGTGCCTCTAGCGTCTCTTCAATAGGCGTGCTGTAGTCCCAGCGGTGGATTTGTAGCAAATCGACGTAGTCGGTGCCGAGTCGTGTCAGGCTTTCGTCGATCGAACGCAGGATCTGTGGGCGGGAGAGGCCCTGAGGCAGATCGCCAACTTTGTTGTAAACCTTAGTGGCAACCACAACGTCCTGGCGGCGAGCGAAGTCGCGCAGCGCGCGGCCTAAAATCTCTTCGCTGCTGCCGTCGGAGTAGTTATTTGAGGTGTCGAAGAAATTGATGCCGTTTTCCAGCGCGCGGCGGATTATTTCCCGGCTGCTCTCTTCGGGAAGCGTCCAGGCATGGCTGCCGCGGTCCGGTTCGCCAAAGGTCATACAGCCGAGGCAAAGGCGGGAGACGTTAAGGTCGGTGGTACCTAAAGGATTGTATTGCATGATATCGCTCCTGCTGATGTTGTAGGGTTATCCTAAAAGCATAGCAGGCCGTACACGTCATCCTTCAAACCACTGCGGTGTCGGCGGCGCTCTCATACCCGAATCACTTACCTGAGTAAGCTCATCGGGATATGCTCACTTGCCGTTGTGCTGTGGGTTGAATTATTTAGTGTACGGATGAAGTTAACCCACCCAGCTCCGAATCTTAGCTTCGATCCCGGCCGCATCAAGGCCAATCGCCGCACGTGCTTCTTCCTGGGTGCCCTGAGGAATGAAGAAATCAGGCAGGCCGAGGTTAAGCACCGGAACCGGTTTACGGTGAGCCATCAGCACTTCGTTTACGCCGCTCCCGGCCCCGCCCATAATGGCGTTCTCTTCAATCGTCACCAGAGAGTCGTGGCTGGCGGCAAGTTCCAGAATCAGGGCTTCATCCAGTGGCTTAACAAAACGCATATCGACCAGCGTGGCATTCAGCGCTTCGACTACCGCTGCGGCTTCCGGCAGCAAAGTGCCGAAGTTGAGCAGCGCAATTTTTTCGCCTTCGCGTTTCACAACGCCTTTACCTATCGGCAGCTCCACGAGCGGTTCCAGCTCTGCGCCTGTTCCGGTCCCACGCGGGTAACGCACGGCGCTTGGGCCTGCGCTGTAGTGGTAACCCGTGTGCAGCATCTGGCGGCATTCGTTTTCGTCGCTTGGCGTCATGATAACCATGTCCGGGATGCAGCGCAGGAAGGAGATATCAAAAGCGCCCTGGTGCGTCTGGCCGTCAGCGCCGACAATGCCTGCGCGATCGATGGCAAACATCACCGGTAGCTTCTGAATCGCTACGTCGTGAATCACCTGGTCGTAAGCGCGCTGCAGGAAGGTGGAATAGATCGCAACCACTGGCTTATAGCCGCCAATCGCCAGGCCCGCCGCGAAGGTCACGGCGTGCTGCTCGGCAATCGCCACATCAAAGTACTGGTCAGGATATTGGCGCGAGAATTCCACCATGCCGGAGCCTTCACGCATGGCAGGCGTGATTGCCATCAGCTTGTCATCGTGGGCTGCGGTTTCGCACAGCCAGTTGCCGAAAATCTTCGAGTAACCTGGCAGGCCTCCGGTGCTTTTCGGCAGCGTCCCGCTCTGCGGATCGAACTTAGGTACCGCGTGGAAGCTGATCGGATCTTTTTCCGCTGGCGCGTAACCGCGTCCTTTTTTAGTCATGATATGCAGGAACTGCGGGCCTTTCAGGCTGCGCATGTTCTTCAGCGTATTGACCAGACCAATCACGTCGTGGCCATCAATTGGCCCGATGTAGTTAAAGCCTAGCTCTTCAAACAGCGTGCCCGGCACCACCATGCCTTTGATGTGTTCTTCGGTACGCTTCAGCAGCTCTTTGATTGGCGGCACGCCGGAGAAGACTTTCTTGCCACCTTCGCGCAGTGTCGAATAAAGCTTGCCGGAAAGCAGCTGCGCCAGATGGTTGTTCAGCGCGCCGACATTCTCGGAAATCGACATTTCATTGTCGTTAAGCACGACCAGCATGTCCGGGCGGATATCGCCGGCATGGTTCATCGCTTCGAAGGCCATCCCGGCGGTAATTGCGCCATCGCCAATCACGCAAACGGTTTTCCGGTCTTTCCCTTCCTTTTCAGCGGCAACGGCGATCCCGATACCCGCGCTAATGGAGGTGGAAGAGTGGCCCACGCTCAGCACGTCGTACTCGCTTTCCGCGCGCCATGGGAACGGATGCAGGCCGCCTTTCTGGCGAATGGTGCCAATTTTATCGCGGCGGCCAGTCAGAATTTTGTGCGGGTAGGCCTGGTGGCCGACGTCCCAGATGAGTTGATCGAACGGCGTGTTATAGACGTAGTGCAGCGCCACGGTCAGTTCGACCGTGCCGAGGCCGGAGGCAAAGTGCCCGCTGGAGCGGCTTACGCTGTCGAGCAGGTAACGGCGCAGCTCATCGCAAAGCTTAGGTAAGCTCTCTTTAGGCAGCACTCGCAGATCCGGGCTGGCATCCACCAGAGCGAGGGTCGGGTATTTGGCGATATCAAAACTCATCAGAAATCTAAACTCATCGTTGTTATACGTTATTTATCACGGTGGATAATGTAGTTGGCTAACGCTTCCAGTGCCACCGTGTCCAGCGACAGCTCGGCAAGTTCGGCCAGAGCCTGCAGTGCTTCCTGATAGAGATCCTGCGCTTTTGCCTGCGCCTGTTCAAGCCCCAGCAGCGCCGGATAGGTACTTTTGCCTAACTGCTGGTCGGCACCCTGGCGTTTGCCTATCGTAGCGGTATCGCCGACAACGTCCAGGATGTCATCCTGAACCTGGAAAGCGAGGCCGATGCTTGCAGCATAGCGGTCCAGAATTGGCAGAGCTTTTCGGCCTGCTTCACCGGCGCTCAGCGTGCCCAGGCGAACGGCGGCGCGAATCAATGCCCCGGTTTTATGGCGGTGAATGCGCTCCAGGGAAGCCAGGTCAACTTGCTTGCCTTCGGCTTCTAAATCCAGCGCCTGGCCGCCACACATACCTGCCACACCGCTGGCGGTGGCTAATTCCGAAACCATGGCTAAGCGATCGGCAATATCAACGCCGGGCATTGGCGCATCACTCAGTATAGAAAACGCCAGCGTTTGCAGGGCGTCTCCGGCCAGAATGGCGTTCTCTTCGCCAAATTTTATGTGGCAGGTCGGCTGCCCACGACGTAAATCGTCGTTATCCATGGCCGGTAAATCATCGTGAATCAGGGAGTAGGCGTGAATGCATTCCACTGCCGCAGCAGGCGCGTCGAGCGCTTCGTCGGCGACGCCAAACATTTCGCCGGTGGCGTACACCAGGAACGGGCGCAGGCGTTTACCGCCCAATAGTGCGCCATAGTGCATCGCTTCAACCAGTGGACTGTTCTGAAACGGCAGCGGCGCCAGAAAGCGCGCAATAGCGTCGTTAACCCGTACAACGTGGGCCTGAAGCTGTTGATTAAAATCCATATTACTCGGCGTCCGGGGTAAAGGTAGTCAGAGGGGCGTCTTCGCTGTCGCTCAGTAAGATCTGTACGCGCTGCTCTGCCTGCTGGAGTTTCACTTGTCCCTGGCGAGCCAGCTGCACGCCGCGCTCAAATTCGTTTAACGCCTCTTCAAGGGCAAGATCGCCGCTTTCCAGACGAGTAACTATTTGCTCCAGTTCGACCAGTGCGGTTTCGAAGCTGGCCGGAGATTCGGTTTTTTTCGGCATGGTGAATGTCTGACTCTGTTTTAATTCGACGCCGACATGGTAGCGGAGTCAATGTGATTATCAAGCTAGCTCGTTCAAGTCGGTTAAGGTGCGCAGTCTTTGTGGGATGGTGATATACTTGCGCGCCTCGGATGCAGGTGGCATGACGCCGCTGCAAGTACTTCTTTCTATGCCCGCGTGCTGCGCAGCCAGCCCGGCTGACTAAACGAACCCTTACCGCCATGAAGTTTATCATTAAATTGTTCCCGGAAATCACCATCAAGAGCCAATCTGTGCGCATACGCTTTATTAAGATGCTCACCGGGAATATTCGTAACGTTTTAAAACACTACGATGAGAGCCTGGCGGTTGTTCGCCACTGGGACAACATTGAAGTTCGCGCCAAAGATGAAAACCAGCGTATCGCCATTCGTGAAGCGCTGACCCGCATTCCGGGTATCCACCACATTCTTGAAGTTGAAGATGTGCCGTACACCGACATGCACAATATCTTTGAGCAGGCGCTGGAGCTGTACCGCGACAAGCTGGAAGGTAAGAGCTTCTGCGTGCGCGTAAAACGCCGTGGCAAACACGAATTTAGCTCCATTGAAGTTGAGCGCTACGTTGGCGGCGGCCTGAATCAGCACATCGAATCCGCGCGCGTTAAGCTCAACGATCCGGACGTGACGGTTAACCTTGAGATCGAAAACGATCGTCTGCTGCTGGTTAAAGGCCGTTACGAAGGCATCGGCGGTTTCCCAATCGGGACTCAGGAAGACGTACTGTCGCTGATTTCCGGTGGTTTCGACTCCGGCGTGTCCAGCTACATGCTGATGCGTCGCGGCTGCCGCGTGCATTATTGCTTCTTCAACCTGGGCGGCGCTGCTCATGAAATCGGCGTGAAGCAGGTGGCACATTATCTGTGGAACCGCTTCGGCAGCTCTCACCGTGTGCGTTTTGTTGCCATTAACTTTGAGCCAGTGGTCGGCGAGATCCTGGAGAAAGTGGAAGACGGACAGATGGGCGTGGTGCTGAAACGTATGTTTGTGCGCGCCGCCTCTCAGGTTGCCGAGCGCTATGGCGTTCAGGCACTGGTGACCGGCGAAGCGTTAGGCCAGGTGTCCAGCCAGACGCTGACCAACCTGCGCCTGATCGACAACGTTTCCGATACGCTGATCCTGCGTCCGCTGATCTCTCACGACAAAGAGCACATTATCGATCTGGCCCGTGAAATCGGTACCGCTGATTTCGCTCGCACCATGCCAGAATACTGCGGCGTGATCTCGAAAAGCCCGACCGTGAAAGCTGTGAAGGCGAAGATTGAGGAAGAAGAGCAGAAGTTTGACTTCTCGATTCTGGATCGCGTGGTTGCCGAGGCGACCAATATCGATATCCGCGATATTGCGACCCAGACGAAGCAGGACGTCGTGGAAGTCGAAACGGTTAATGCGTTTGGCGCCAACGAGGTATTGCTGGACATTCGCTCCAACGACGAAGTGGACGAGAAACCTTTCGCGCTGGAAGGCGTTGAGGTTGTGGCGCTGCCGTTCTACAAGCTGAGCACTAAGTTCGGCGATCTCGATCAGAGCAAAACTTACCTGCTGTGGTGCGAGCGTGGCGTGATGAGCCGCCTGCAGGCTCTGTATCTGAGCGAGCAGGGCTTTAAGAATATTAAGGTTTACCGCCCATAAAGGACTGACCCTCACCCCGGCCCTCTCCCTAAAAGGGAGAGGGAGAATTCAGGGGGAGTGTTCTTTCCCTAAAAGGAAGAGGAAGAAATCTGAGGGAGTGTTCTCTCTCTAAAAGGGAGAGGAAGAATTCTTGTTAAAACTCTCTTCCTAAAAGGGAGAGAGTTCTGGTTACCTCGATTTCTCGAAAGAAGAGGGAGTGCACCGTCCTGGTTCCCTCGCCCCTCTGGGGAGAGGGTTAGGGTGAGGGGTTCTTACTGATAATCCCTGAAGCTATAAATCCCCGCCGCCAGCACCAGCTGCTGCGACACCTCATGAGCTTTTTCGCGGCTCACCAGCAAATCGATAATCTTCAGTGCAAAATCAATCGCGGTTCCTGGCCCCTGGCTGGTGAGCAGGTTAACCCGTGGGTCCCAGACAACGCGTTTATCCTGCCATTGCCCTTCGGGAATGGTGTCCTTCAGGCCTGGAAAACCGGTCATGTTGCCTATCGGGAACAGCTCGTGCGGGACCAGAACAGTGCCTGCCGCCGCACAAATGGCGGCAACGATGCGGCCTGACAGATGAAACTGGCGCACGGTCTCGACCAGCAGCGGGCTGTCGCGGAAGCATTCAGCACCTTTCAGGCCGCCGGGGAGCACCACGATGTCAAAATCGCCGTCGGCCACTTCAACCAGCGGTGCATCCGCCAGTAATTTCACACCGCGTGAGCAAACAATTTTCAGGTCGCCATCGGGAGCAACGCTCGCCGTCGTCACCTTGATCCCGGCGCGGACCAGCAGATCGATAGTGGTAACCGCTTCGGTCTCTTCAGTGCCAGGTGCCAGGCAGACCAGCGCTTGTGCGCTCATATTCATTCTCCTTACGTTTAACCTGCTCATAGAGCCGGGCATTCACAGGCACAGGGACGCCGTGAGCTCTCGCTCTGCGCAGCAGGTAGCCGGTGATATAGTCAATTTCCGTGTGGCGCTCCAGGCGGATGTCCTGCAGCATCGATGAGGTATTTTCTGCCGTGCTTTCTATCACCTGCCCGACATAATCCAGCAGGTTTTCGGGTGAGGTGTGGTGGCCCTCGCGCGTCATTACCTGGGCGACTTCTTCACAAATGCTGGTCACCTCATCGAGATGATTCTTCAATTCGCCGTTAGTGCAGTTGTACAGCGCGGTCAGCGGGTTTATCACGCAGTTTACCGCGAGTTTGTTCCAGCTCGCCGGCTGGATATTGTTATGCCAGGCCACATCGGGCAGCGCGGCATGGAGTGTATCTGCAAGGTAGCTAAAGTCGCTGGCTTTAGCGTTCCCCGGGCCAACGTGAGTGATGCCGGAAGCGACGTGCACAATCACGTTTCCGTCTCTTTTCGCGGCCTGAGTGGTTAATCCGAGCAACAAAGGTTGGGGCAATCCGTTTAGCTCATCCAGCGTCCCCATCCCGTTATGCAGCAACAATATCGGGCAGCTCGAAGGCAGTTGGGCTGCCAAAGTGCGCACGGCATCAGAAACCTGCCACGCTTTGAGCGCCACCAGCAGGAGGTCGCTGGTGGCGAGAAATTCGGGATCGTTAGCCGTGAAGGACTCGTTAAAGACGCTACCATCGGTGGTATCGAGCAGATTGACGTGGCAATACGGCTGCGGCACACGCAGCCAGCCCTGAAGCTCATGCCCTTGCTTGTGAAGTGCGGTCAACCAGAGCTGACCCAGCGCACCGCAACCCAGCACGGTGATTTTCATTATTGCCTCCCCCATTCGCACACTGCGCGAATGCTAAACTTACTTTCTATTATAGCGTTATCGGCTTCCCGGCTCTTTAACAGGTTGTTTTGCGCAGCCCAGCGGGTATTATGCAACGCAAACCAGAGAGGGAGAAAACACATGCCATCTTTTGATATCGTTTCTGAAATCGACCTGCAGGAAGTAAACAACGCGGTAGAGAACGCCGAGCGCGAGCTGGCGACCCGTTTTGACTTCCGTAACGTGCCGGCAAGCTTTGAACTGAATGAAAAAAATCAGACCATCAAAGTTGCCAGCGAATCTGACTTCCAGGTAAACCAGCTGCTGGATATCCTGCGCGCCAAGCTGCTTAAGCGCGGCATCGAAGGCAGCTCTATTGATGTGCCTGAAGAGTTTGTTCACAGCGGCAAAACCTGGAGCGTGGAAGCTAAGCTGAAACAGGGTATTGAAGCAAGCGTTGCGAAGAAAATCATTAAGCTGATTAAAGACAGCAAGCTGAAGGTTCAGACCCAGATTCAGGGCGAAGAGATCCGCGTGACGGGTAAAGCTCGCGATGATTTACAGGCCGTAATGGCGCTGATTCGTGGCGGCAATCTGGGGCAGCCGTTCCAGTTTAAGAACTTCCGCGACTGATTCACGCCCTCTGCTGAAACATGAGAGGGCATGCTGCTTAATCCCTCACCGCATCAGGTGAGGGATGTTCTATCCTTTCACCACCTGCTCAATCTCATATCTGTTCGTCAGCTTGCTGTCGATTTTCACATACGCGCTGCGTTCTTCTGGAATGATGTTTGCTTCACTCACGCCTGGCTGAGCCAGCAGCCTTTCACGCAAATATTCGTCGTTCGCACTGCTTTCCGGCAGCTCAATGCGCAGGCTGCTAACGTAAGGCGGCTCCTGCATTGTCCAGCTGACGAATAGCCAGACCATCGCCAGCACCGCGCCTGCCAGGAAGACGGTTTGCGAATCAAACAGCCCGTTCAGCCAGCCGCCTAGCGAGCCGCCGATGGCTACGCCGATAAACTGGCTGGTGGAGTAGATGCCCATGGCGGTGCCTTTGTAGCCCGCCGGAGATTCTTTGCTGATAAGTGAAGGCAGAATCGCTTCCATCAGGTTAAAGGCGAGGAAGAACAGCTGCACGCCAATCACCAGATCCCAGAAGTGCGGGCCCGCGCCCCAAAGCACGATCTCGGCAATCAGAAGTACCGCCACGCAGCCCACAAAGACGTGCTTCATGCGGCGTTTAACTTCGGCATAAATAATGAAGGGTACGACCGAAACAAACGAAATCAGCATGGTGCAGAGATAGACTTTCCAGTGCTGAGCCGCTGGAAACCCCGCTTGTTCAAGCTGGCCCGGTAGGGCGACAAAGGTGGACATCAGCATGATGTGCAGGCACATGATGCCGAAATTCAGCTTCAGCAGCTTTGGCTCCATCATCACTTTGCGGAAGCAGCCTTTGACCATTCCCGACTCGCGGTTAAGCACGTGCGTTTTGCTATTCGGGACCAGCCAAATCGTAATCAGAATGCCGCAGCTGGCTAAGACGGCAATCATCCAGAACAGCGCCTGCAGGCCAAGCGCCTGAGTAATGATCGGGCCGAGCACCATCGCGATGGCGAAGGTTACCCCGAAGCTGACGCCGATAAAGGCCATCGCTTTGGTTCGGTTCTGTTCACGGGTTAGATCGGAGAGTAACGCCATAACAGCGGCGGCGATTGCGCCGGAGCCCTGCAGCGCACGGCCTAAAATGACGCCCCAAATGGAGTCGCTCAGGGCGGCAATAACGCTGCCGAGCACAAAGATAGCCAGCCCGCCAACGATAAGCGGCTTGCGGCCAATACGGTCAGAAAGCAGGCCGAAAGGGATCTGGAAGACGGCTTGCGCCAGGCCATAAATGCCGATTGCCAGGCCGATGAGCGCTTCGCTTGCGCCCTGCAGCGCCATACCCCAGGTGGTAAGAACCGGCAATACCATAAACATACCCAGCATACGCAGGGAAAAGACAGTGCCTAAACCCCACGTCGCACGCAGCTCGACGGGCGTCATTTTGTAATCGTTCATTACCACCTCAGATAAAAAGTCGGCCTTAGTGTAGTGCGAGGGCAGGGGAGGGTAAATCGTTAGTTATTTAGCAGATATTACAGGGCAGGTGCTTTGATGATACTGATAAAAAAGGGCACCGAGGTGCCCTTTTATGCTTTTCGCGACTTACCAGACGTAAGTCAGCAGATTATGTGAGTCTGGCACCATGAAATCGACCGACATCATGACGCTCAGCGAGGTAATGGCCACGATAGAGAAGATGAACAGCTTGCGCGCCCAGACCTTATCGTCTTCCACTTTATAGCCCCGCAGCGCCATACCCAGCCACCAGACGCTGACCGCCGCGGCGACGATCAGATATTTGTATCCGGCATAGCCGCCCAGAGAAAGCATCAGCGTCGCCACCGCAAAAGCGATGATGTACAGCGTGATGTGGTTCTTGGCGACGGAAATGCCTTTTACCACCGGCAGAACCGGAATATTGGCGGCCTGGTAATCTTTAAAGCGGAAGATGGCAATCGCATAGGAGTGCGGCATCTGCCACAGGCTAAAGATAGCCAGCAGGATAGCGGCGCCGGTGTCGAACTCGTTGGTCACGGCGCAGTAGCCGATAACCGGAGGAGCCGCACCGGACAAGCTGCCGATGAGCGTGCCGTAGACCGAGTGGCGTTTCATGTAGAGGCTATACACCCCGACATACACCACGAAGCCCATCACGGCCAGCCACATCGCCAGCGGATTTGCACCAAACCACAGCAGCATGAAGCCAGCAATACCCAACACGGTGGCGTACACCAGCGAAATTTTCGGTGAAATCAGGCCTTTAACCAGCACCCGATTTTTCGTTCTCTCCATCTTCTGGTCGATATCGCGGTCGATAAAGTTGTTGTAAACACAACCTGATGCGACCACCAGTGATACGCCAACCAGCGTATAGAGGAACAGCGGGTAATTAATGCTGCCCTTCGAGGCCAGTAAAAATCCCCCAATGACAGAAATTAAATTACCGAAAATAATTCCTGGTTTCGTTACTTGCAGGTATTGCTTAATCATACATGCCGCTCTTAGTGAACCATCATGTTCAGGTTGAGGTTCCACATAATCCAGATCGAGCCAATCACCAGAATGGCAATAATCAGCACCGTAAAGGCGAAGGCCACCAGGTTCCAGCGCTCACTCGACGAGGTGTTCAGATGCAGGAAGCACACGAGGTGCACCAGAATCTGGACGACTGCAGTCACCAGGATCACGGCAAGCATGGTGCCGTGAGAGGCCGTGCCTTCCATTACAATCCAGAACGGAATAGCCGTCAGGATGATAGACAGGATAAAACCTGTCATGTAGGTCTTCACGCTACCGTGGTGGGCGCCGCTATGTTCAGTTGAATGACTCATTACATTGCCCCCATCAGATAGACTACAGAGAATACGCAGATCCAAACCACGTCAAGGAAGTGCCAGAACAGGCTCAGGCACATCAGACGCGCACGGTTGGTGCTGGTCAGGCCGCGGCGGGAAACATGAATCATCATGAATGCCATCCACACCAGACCGGAAGTGACGTGCAGACCGTGGGTACCGACCAGCGCGAAGAACGCTGACAGGAAGCCGCTGCGATCCGGGCCGAAGCCTTCTTTGATCAGGTGATGGAATTCATAGATTTCCATCCCAACGAAGCCTGCACCGCACAGGAAGGTCAGCGCCAGCCAGGAGATAACCTGACTTTTGTTGCCTTTATTCATGGCGATGATCGCCATGCCGTAGGTGATGGAGCTCACCAGCAGCAGGGCAGTTTCAACGGCCACGAACGGCAGCTCGAAGATGTCTTTCCCTGCCGGGCCACCTGCGGTGCCGTTCACCAGAACGGCATAGGTCGCGAACAAGCAACAGAACAGAATGCAGTCGCTCATCAGGTAGATCCAGAAACCAAAGACCTTATTGGTTCCCGCATCGTGGTGCCCGTGCTCCGCGGCGTGGGCGTTATTTACAGTCTCAGTTGCCATTTTTCAGCCCTGCTTTGGTGAGTTCTTCGAAATGCTGATTTTCCAGTTTTTCGACTTCAGCCACCGGAACATAGTAATCCACATCTTCGTCGAAGCTTTTCGCAATCCAGGTGATAACGATGCCGGCAAAGCCAACAATCGCCAGCCACCAGATGTGCCAGATCATGGCAAAGCCAAACACGGTGCTGAATGCAGCGATGATGATACCGGCTGCGCTGTTACGCGGCATATGAATCTCTTCATAGTGCGCAGGCTGCTTGTACGCTTCACCTTTCTCTTTCATCTCCCAGAATGCATCACGCTCGTGAACGTGCGGCAGGTGGGCGAAGTTATAGAACGGAGGTGGGGAAGACGTTGCCCACTCCAGCGTACGGCCACCCCATGGGTCACCGGTCAGATCGCGGTTCTGCTCGCGGTCACGGATAGAAACGTAGAACTGAATCAGCTGGCACAGAATGCCCAGAGCGATCAGCGCCGCACCACAGGCTGCAACAACCAGCAGGGTGTGGAACTGTGGATCGATCTGCTGGCTCAGACGACGGGTCATGCCCATGAAGCCCAGCACGTACAGCGGCATAAATGCCACGAAGAAACCGATAATCCAGAACCAGAAGGCGCGTTTGCCCCAGGTTTCGTTCAGCGTGAAGCCGAACGCTTTTGGCCACCAGTAGGTCAGACCTGCGAAGCAACCGAAGACCACGCCGCCGATGATAACGTTGTGGAAGTGTGCAATCAGGAACAGGCTGTTGTGCAGCACGAAGTCCGCGCCCGGCACCGCCAGCAGAACACCGGTCATCCCACCGATAGAGAAGGTGACGATGAAGCCAATGGTCCACAGCATCGCGGAGTTAAAGACGATGCGGCCCTGATACACGGTGAACAGCCAGTTGAAGATCTTCACCCCGGTCGGGATGGCGATAATCATGGTGGCAATACCGAAGAAGGCGTTTACGTTCGCCCCGCTGCCCATGGTGAAGAAGTGGTGCAGCCAAACGATGAACGACAGAACGGTAATCGCGATGGTCGCCCACACCAGGGAGGTGTAACCGAACAGACGCTTTTTAGAGAAGGTTGCAACCACCTCAGAGAACACACCAAACACCGGCAGCACCAGGATATAAACTTCCGGGTGGCCCCATGCCCAGATGAGGTTGATGTACATCATCATGTTGCCACCCATATCGTTGGTAAAGAAATGGGTGCCAAGGTAGCGGTCAAGGGTCAGCAGCGCGACGGTCACGGTGAAGATTGGGAACGCGGCGATAATCAGTACGTTAGTACACAGCGAAGCCCAGGTGAACACCGGCATTTTGAACATGGTCATACCCGGGGTACGCATGTTCAGAATGGTCACGAAGAAGTTAATACCGGTCAGTGTCGTACCGATACCGGACAGCTGGAGACTCCAGATCCAGTAATCGACCCCGACGCCCGGACTGTACTCAATCCCCGATAGCGGTGGATAAGCTACCCAGCCGGTCTGAGCGAATTCGCCCACGCCCAGTGACAGGTTAACCAGCACCACGCCGACAACGGTGAACCAGAAGCTCAGGTTGTTCAGGAATGGGAAGGCAACGTCACGCGCGCCAATCTGTAAAGGCACAACGATGTTCATCAGGCCGATAACAAATGGCATCGCTACGAAGAAGATCATGATAACGCCGTGGGCGGTAAAGATCTGATCGTAGTGGTGAGGCGGCAGGAAGCCTGCTTCGCCGGCGGAGGCCAGTACCTGCTGGCTACGCATCATTACCGCATCGGCAAAGCCGCGCAGCAGCATGACGATAGCGACGATAATGTACATCACGCCGAGGCGTTTGTGGTCAACGGAGGTTAGCCACTCTTTCCATAAATATTCCCACTTACCGAAGTAAGTGATAGCCGCAAGCAGCGCCAGTCCCCCGACGATGATTGCCGCAACCGTAACCATGACAATTGGCTCATGGTACGGGATTGCATCCAGTGTAAGTTTTCCGAACATCGTATTATTCCTCGGCCCCTTAGTGAGAGGTTTCCGCGTGACTCATGTCCATGCCTTCCATACCTTCCATGCCTTTCATATCGTCATGGGAAGCCTGTTCACCTTCCGGCTTGGTCATGTGCATGCTCCCGTGTCCCATAAATTTGTTAATCACGTCTTTAAACAAATCAGGTTTAACACTGGAGAAGTATTCGACTTTGTTGTATTCGCTTGGCGCGGCCAGTTTCTCGTAGGTCGCCATATCGTTCATGACTTCAGGAGACTGTTTCGCTTTAGCAACCCATTGGTTAAAGGTGTCCATGTCCGGCGTGGCGATAGCCTTGAACTTCATGCCGGAGAAACCTTTACCGCTGTAGTTTGACGAAATACCGTCGTAGGTGCCGGCTTCATCGGCAATCAGGTGCAGTTTGGTCTGCATACCTGCCATTGCGTAGATTTGGCTACCCAGGCGGGGAATAAAGAAGGAGTTCATCACCGAGTTAGAGGTGATTTTGAATTCCACTGGGGTATTGGCCGGGAAGGCGATTTCATTCACCGTAGCGATACCCTGCTCCGGATAGATGAAGAACCATTTCCAGTCCATGGCGATAACTTCGATGGTCACCGGCTTCGCTTCATGTTCCAGCGGGCGGCTAGGTTCAAGAGAGTGAGTGGTTTTCCAGGTCAGTACCGCGAGGAAGATAACGATAAGGATAGGAATCGTCCAGACTACAGCTTCCACTTTGTTCGAGTGCGACCAGTTAGGGCTGTATTTGGCGTCTTTGTTGGATGCCCGATACTTCCAGGCAAAACCGATAGCCATTGCAATTGCAGGGATAACGACAATCAACATCAGGCCGATGGCCGTCAGTATCAGTGAACGTTGTTCCAGTCCGATCTGTCCTTTGGGATCCAGGAGTGCAGAATCACAGCCACTGAGTAAAAAAGCGCCTGCGATTAATGACAACCATCCCAAACTTTTATTGTATTTCCTGAGTCTCATTTAACGACCTCAATTCCAGGGAGCTCTATTGTCGTTTAAAGTGTGCCGGCATTTTACGGGAAGGTTACATTACTGTAAACATGAATGGCGCAGTGTCAGTAGGGTGTTACCGGGTTCTGCCTACGATGTCACACAGAATGCAACAAACTGTAAAATCTAGCGTTGGTGCGCGGGCTCCGCAGGTTATAACGAAAACCTATGTTGGCGGAAATAGTCCGGGGAAATGAGTATAACCAGTCAAATTAAAATACATTTAATTAACAATGCAGCAGCATTTGTCACATGTTTCCAACAAATATTAATTTCTCACCGGGCTGAATCGTTAAGGATAATCTTTTAATGCTTATTGAACAAAGTAATTAAAGAAAACTGTATTTAATTACGATAAATAGTCCTCGACGGTAACACTTTATGGCCTGGGTAATTAATAGACAAAAAAAGTAACTATCCGGTATTAATTACATTTTCTTAATCACAAAGCAGGTGAAAACGACAGGGTTAAGGGCGTTAAGTAGCCACTTTATAATCAGGGATAAGATCATGGCAGGACATATTTCACCCATTATTGGTATCGATCTCGGCACATCCAATAGCGCCGTGGCCTGGTTTGGTGCTGCGGGGACAACGTTAATTTTGGGCCGCCGCGGTGAGCGTTTAACCCCTTCCGTTGTCGGGCTGGATGACGATGGGCATCTGCTGGTTGGCGAGGCGGCAAAGGCCCGACTGGTTAGTCATCCTCATCTCACTGTCGCCAGTTTCAAGCGTTATATGGGCACCGATAAAACCTTCACTCTTGGCCAGCAGTCATTTCGTGCTGAAGAGCTTGCCGCGTTAGTGCTGAGAAAATTAAAAGCGGATGCCGAGGTTACGCTTGGCTGCAGCGTCACGCGTGCGGCCATTACCGTACCGGCTTACTTCAACGATACCCAGCGTAAAGCGGTGAAAGCTGCCGGGCAGATGGCCGGCCTGGACGTTGAGCGCCTTCTTAATGAGCCCACCGCAGCCGCGCTGGCCTACGGACTGGCCGACAGCCGTGAGCAAAAATTCCTGGTCTTCGACTTAGGCGGCGGAACGTTTGATGTCTCCATCGTCGATATGTTTGAAGGCGTCATAGAGGTGCGCGCCAGCAGCGGCGATGCCTGGCTGGGGGGCGATGATTTTACCGAAGCAATCCGCCAGTGGATGCTAAGCCACTATCCCCAGCTAACGCTTGATGACCCGGCGTTTGCCGCAGAACTGACCCGCCAGGCAGAATCGTTAAAACGCCAGCTCAGCAATCAGGAAAAAGCCACTGCGAAACTGACCTGCGGTGGTGAGGAATACGGCTGGGATATGACCGAAGAGGCTTTCCAGGAATGTTGCAGTGGGCTGCTGTCCCGCCTGAAAAAACCGGTGGTTCAGGCGTTACAGGATGCGCAATTTGACGTTGCGCAACTCGACCACGTTATTTTGGTGGGCGGCGCAACCCGTATGCCGCTGGTTCGTCAACTGGTGACCCGCATGTTTGGTCGCTTCCCTCGTAATGAACTGAATCCTGACGAAGTGGTGGCGCTGGGCGCTGGCGTTCAGGCCGGACTTATAGCGGAAGACAAAGCGCTGGACGACGTGGTGCTCACCGATGTGATGCCTTATTCATTGGGGATCGAAGTGGCCCGCCGGCACGGGGACAAAATAGAAGAAGGCTTTTTCTCGCCGCTGATTGAGCGCAACGCCTTCGTGCCGGTTAGCGTGATGCAGACCTTCAGCACCATGAATGATAACCAGCTCAAGATCGATATTGAGGTTTATCAGGGAGAATCCCGCAAAGTCAGCGACAACCTGCGCCTGGACAGCATGTCGATTCAGATCCCGCCGCGCAAAGCGGGGGAAGTTAGCGTGGACGTGCGTTTCACCTATACCCTTGACGGCATCCTGGAAGTGGAATGCAGGGTCAGCGGCGAGCAAACCGCATCCACAATGGTGATCGAGAAATCGCCGGGCATGTTCAGCGCTGAGGATATTGCAAACCGCTTAAAACAGCTGGACGCGCTCAAACAACATCCCCGGGACGTGCCTGAAAATCGCCAATTGGCTGCCGAAGCGGCAAAACGCTATGAGCAGACGCTGGGAGACAGACGCCAGATTATCGATCATTATGCGACGCAGTTTGAACAGGCGCTGGACCGCCAGGATCTGCGTGTTATTGCTGCCGCGCGGGACGACCTGCGTCGGGTGTTAGACCAGCTTAACGACGGACTGTAAAGATGGCGACGATATGGGATGTGCTGGGCATTGAGCCTACAAGAGATGAAAGCGAAATTCGTCGGGCTTATGCCCGGGAGCTAAAGCTACGGCGGCCGGACAAAGACCCGAAGGGGTTTCAGGCGTTGCGCGAGGCGTTTGATAGCGCCAAACGCTATGCCAGTTCGACGGTTGTTCTGAACGACGAAGATGAGCATTTCCCGGATAAACCTGAACCTACGCCGATGATGGATTATGTTCGGGAACTGATGCAGGAGCAGACCTCTCAGCCACAAACACTCTGGAGCAAAAATGAACTCTGGGAACAGGCGCAGTCAGTTTCGACTCTGTTAATCAGGGATGAACTTGAAGGATTGGGGACGCTGCATCGTTACCTTGATAATGAAATCCCCGATGCACTTGAAGCCCGACACGTGTTTAGCCTGATGCTCGCCGAAGCACTAAGCGAGCAGAAGTGGCTTAACCGCAGCCTGTTAAATGAAGTCTCTGCGGTGATGGACTGGCAGATTGACAGCTACCGCTCATCTCAACTTCTTGACTGGCTGGTACATGCCCTCGAACAGCAGATTGCGATAACTAACCGGGAGAACTACTGGCAGTATCTGGCCAGGCAATATGGAGGCAATCGTTATGCTCAGTTGAAATGGCGACTGCTGACGGAAAAAGGGATGGCGATTCCAGGGTGGGTAAGGCTGGTTCCCGATCTGCTGTCGCAGCTGGCGAAGCAGGTGGGGGAATTACGCCAGCAGTCGCCCGCATTGTTGGAGCGCCTTAATCCTTCACTCCTTGAGGTGCTGCAAAAACCAACCCTGGCCCTAAGCTGGGGAGCCATCATTGCCGTAGTTTTCTGGGGGTATACGGCCTGGCTAACGGGCCATGAGTCACCGAAAGCCGCGTTTCAGTCAGGTGTCATGCTGGCCGTAGTGGCGACTTTTCTCTGGGGATATCCGTTTCTTGAACGCCGATTTAAATCCGGAGGAGCGGCAAGCAAATGCGTCCATACTGTTTTCTGGCTGGCATCGTGGCTGCTTCTTGCGATGGCATTTTATAGCGCATGGCGTGGAGCGAGCGCATGGCAGGGAAAAGATGTCATAACGATGCGGGCGCTGGTTATCCTGCTCTTCCTTGTTATCCCGGTGGGATGGGCGCTTTGGCAAAGACGTGGCGACTGGCGTAACTTACCTGTCAGGATTGTGGTTGTTGTCCTGATGTTCCCTGTTTTATTTATCCGTCAGCTTCCTCCCCTGGTGAATCTATTGGGCATGATATTGCTGCCTATGCTTTATGGCATCACCATCGAAATGGTTTACTTCATAAAATAAAAAAGCCCCCGGTTTATGCCGGGGGCTTTTGCATCAAACGTTGTGCATCAGAACATCAGCACCATCCACGGGTAGCTGATAAGCATCAGCGAACAGAGGAAGATAGCGCCAAAGATGGTACCCATTCGCCAGTAATCTTTGGTTGGCAGGTAGCCGCTGCCGTAGTAAATCGGGCTTGGACCGGTGCCGTAAGGGGTGATGATCCCCATCACGCCGAGTGAAGTCACCATCATCAGGCAGAAGACAGGCATATTGATACCCGGAATGGATGCGGCGATGGTCAGCGTGGCCGGCAGCAGCGCGGTGGTGTGCGCCGTGGTGCTGGCAAACAGATAGTGCAGCAGGTAGAACGCCACCAGCAGCATCACCGCCGATACCTGCGGGTCGAAGCCGTGCAGCAGCGCGGCACCTTCTTTACCCAGCCAGGCAATAAAGCCCACGCGAGCGAGGCCATCGGCCAGCGCCACCAGGGTGGCAAACCAGGCAAAGGTATTCCAGGCCGGTTTATTGCTGATAATGTCGTTCCAGTTCAGCACGCCGGTCCACAGCATCAGGATAATAACCAGCAGAGCGGCCATGGCAGGCTCAATCCATGCGGCGGCAAAAATCCACATCAGCAGGGCGCTACAGACAAACAGCAGCAGCAGGATTTCTTTGCGCGACAGTTTGCCCAGTTTTTCCAGCTCTGCGGCAGCCCATTTCGGCACTTCGTCATTCACCTTTACTTCCGGCGGATAGAACCAATAAGCCAGCAGCGGCATGGTGAGGATCAGCAGCACGCCCAGCGGCAGGAAGGCCAGGAACCACATGCCCCAGGAGATCTCAAAGCCGATGATGCTTTTCACCAGCGCCAGCGCCAGCAGGTTCGGTGCCAGCGCGGAGAGGAACATCGAGCTGGTGATACAGGCGGCGCTGATCGCCACCCACATCAGGTAAGAGCCAATTCTGCGCGAGCTTGGGTCATTGGGCAGAGAGCCATACAGCGGCGGCAGGTTAGCAATAATCGGGTAAATCGTGCCCCCACTGCGCGCGGTGTTAGACGGAGTGAACGGGGCGAGAAGCAGGTCGGCGAAGGTGATCGCGTAACCCAGCGTCAGGCTGCGTCGGCCCAGGTATTTCACCAGGATCAGCGCCAGACGGCGGCCAAACTGCGTTTTGTCGTAGCCGGCGGCAAACATAAAGGCGCCGAAGATCAGCCAAACGGTGGAGTTGCTAAAGCCGCTGACCGCCCACTGGAAGGACTGGCTCGCCAGCTTAAATTTAGGGTCTGCCAGCTCGGCCGGGCTAAACAATAGCCACTGGCTGAACAGCGCGATAACCACGATGCCTGTCAGCCCGATAACTGCGCCTGGTAAGGGTTCGAAGATTAGCCCGACAATCACCCCGACGAAGATGGCGAAGAAGTGCCATGCGTAGGGCTCTAATCCGGCCGGAACCGGAAGCAGTAATATAATGATGCTGATAAGGATAGGTAAAAATAGCAATATCAAGCGCTTTTTATTCCCCGCGTCCGGGGGCGATGCTTTCGCTGTCGCGCTTATTGGTGAGGTGTTAGTCATAGCCTGTGCCTTAAAGTTATCATGATGAATTCGATTAATATTCCCTGCAAAACCTGTTTCCCGACTTTTATTTCCACCTCATCTTTTATAGGCAGAATTTTATACATTCATGATAGTTTTTTTAACCGGTGCAAATCTGACCGCCCATCGCACCTGCTCCCTGCCTCCATTTAACCTCATATTTATTGAGTGATAAGCGATTGTTTCTCGAATCCTTCATCATACTGAAACAATGGGGGATTATCCCTTCTTTTGCGCTCCTGCTGACCGTGTCAGGTATTTGATTTTGGTTTCTGTATAGCAAAAAGCCAACGATTTTATTTAACTAAAAAAATCCGCTTCATTTATATCCATAGTCTTTAAGCGGTTAAAGATTAAATCGTAACCTGATGTAAATAAGCCGCTTCGCTGATTGCCATCGACTATTCAGTAGAAGCAAAGTGATATAAAACCTTTTGTTATTTATGGTTATTATTTGTATTTGCTTTTTTTAAGGCGTTGACTAACATTCGAAAAATATATTCCGCAAAATTGCCGTTTCTGTTCTCTAATTCAAATTACGTTACTCCCTGATAATTGTGTTGCCTGCCGGGGCTATTCATTGAGTGCCGGACAATGTCGACCTCACCTGCTGGAATGATAAAGAATGAACTCCAAAACTCCGATCCTGAAGCCACTCACCTTGCCCAACGGCGCGGTGCTGAAAAACCGCCTGATCATGGCGCCGATGACCACCTGTACCGGTTTTTACGACGGCAGCGTGCCCAGCGATTTGGTTGAGTATTACCGCGAACGCGCGGGCACCATCGGCACCGTTATCGTCGAATGCTGCTTTATCGATCCTAAAGGCCCCGCTTTCCCCGGTGCTCTGGCTATCGACAGTGACAACAAAATTCCTGGCCTGGCGCGAATTGCCAGCGCGATTAAATCCCGCGGCTCTAAAGCCATTCTGCAGATTTATCACGGCGGCCGAATGGTTGAGCCGGAGCTGATTGGCGGCAAGAAGCCCGTCGCGCCGAGCGCCATTGCCGCACCGCGTGAAGGGGCCACCACGCCAGAAGCCCTGACCGCCGAAGAAGTGGATGTGATGATCACCAAGTTTGGCGATGCCGTGAACCGTGCAATCAAAGCCGGATTCGACGGCGTGGAGATCCACGGCGCAAACACTTACCTGATTCAGCAGTTCTATTCGCCAAACTCTAACCAGCGTGACGATAAGTGGGGCGGCAGCCGCGACAACCGCGCCAGGTTCCCGCTGGAAGTGCTCGAAATCACCCACAAAATGGCCAGCCGCTTCGCCGATGCTTCCTTTATTATCGGCTACCGTTTCTCGCCGGAAGAGATTGAGGTGCCGGGCATCCGCTTCGACGACACCATGTACCTGCTGGAAAAGCTGGCGGAAAGGGGCGTTGATTACGTGCACTTCTCCGTGGGCTACTTCAAGCGTTTGTCGATTGTCGATACCAAGGATCCGACCATGTTGATCAACAAGTATCTGGCGATGCGGTCTGAAACGCTGGCGAAAGTGCCGGTTATCGGGGTGGGTGGGGTCGTTAATCGCACTGATGCCGAAGAAGCGCTGGGCCTCGGGTACGACCTGATTGCCGTCGGGAAAGCCTGTATTGCCTACCCGGACTGGGCCGATCGCATTTTAAAAAATGAAACGCTGGATCTGTTCATTGACAGCACCAAGCGTGAAGAGCTGCTGATCCCTGAGCCGCTGTGGCGCTTCTCGCTGGTCGATGCCATGATCCGCGATACCAGCACCACTGGCCGCAAATACAAAGCCGGGGTCTTCCAGGAAAAAGTGGAGGCCGAAGCGCTCAAGCTCAAAATCAGCGTCACGCTCGACACTGACCGTATCACCGACATTACTCTGGTGCAGGACGATTCGGTGGATGTCGATTTCACCCCAAGTTTCGAAATTTTGCGCTCGCGTATGCTGGTGGCCAACAGCCCGTATGTGGATGCGGTGACCGGGGCAACGGCACAAAGTGAGGCCCTGAAGAAAGCGGTCTCCCGCGCGATGACCACCTCCAGCAAAGAACATGTGATTGAAGAAGGCGGCAACCCGGATGCACCTCAAAGCTACGATGTGGCGGTGATCGGCAGCGGCGGTGCAGGCCTGGCGGCGGCTATTCGTGCTTCCGATGCCGGTGCCCGCGTGGTAATCATCGAGAAGATGCCAACCATCGGCGGCAACACCATCAAAGCCTCCGTGGGCATGAACGCCGCGGAAACGCGCTTCCAGGCGATGAAGGGCATCAAAGACAGCAAAGAGCTGTTCTACGATGAGACCCTGAAAGGCGGTAAATTCAGAAACAATACCGAGCTGCTGAAAGAGTTCGTCGAGCGCGCGCCAGGCGCCATTGACTGGCTGGCAAGCCTGGATATCGTCCTGAACGACATTACCATCACCGGCGGGATGAGCATTGACCGTACACACCGCCCGGCAGACCGCTCGGCCGTTGGTGGCTTCCTGATAAGCGGCCTGGTCAACAACGTCAACCAGCGCAGCATCGACGTACTGCTGGATACCACCGTGGAAGAGATTCTGCATGAAAACGGCGTGGTAACCGGGGTTAAGGTTGCGAACGAATATAACGAACACCATATTCTGCTGGCGAAAAGCGTGGTTGTGGCTACCGGTGGCTTCAGCGCCAACCGTAAAATGGTGGTTCACTACCGCCCTGAGCTGAAAGGTTTTGTGACCACCAACCATAAAGGTGCGACCGGGAGCGGTATTGCCCTGCTGGAGAAGATCGGCGCCGGTACGGTGGACATGGATCAGATCCAGATCCACCCGACCGTGGAGCAAACGACTTCTTATCTGATCTCCGAGTCCATTCGCGGCGGCGGGGCTATTCTGGTCAGTCAGGAAGGGCAGCGCTTCTTCAATGAGCTGGAAACCCGTGACAAGGTTTCCGCAGAGATTATCGCTCTGCCGGAGAAAAGTGCCTGGATCCTGTTTGATGAGCAGGTACGCCAGAACAACAAAGCGGCGGATGAATATATTGCCCGTGGGTTTGTGATCAGCGCGCCAACGGCGGAAGAGCTGGCGGTGAAGCTGAATATGGATGCGCACGCGCTGCAGCAAACGCTGGATCGCTACAACGGCTTTGTGAAGCAGAAAAAGGACGAAGACTTTGGGCGTACCACCGGGATGCGTTTCCCACTGGACACCGGGCCATACTACGCGATCCGCATTGCGCCAGGGGTTCACCACACGATGGGCGGTGTCACTATTAACACCAGCGCAGAAGTGGTAACCGAACAGCATCAGGTGATTCAGGGCGTCTGGGCCGCAGGTGAAGTGGTGGGCGGCATTCACGGTGCAAACCGCATCGGCGGCAACGCCGTCGCCGATATCATCATCTTTGGTACACTTGCCGGGCAAAACGCGGCAGCACACGCGCTGGCTTAAGGCGATAAAAAAGCCGGCAGGGTGACCCTGCCGGCTTTCTCAGACCGGGCGTTTATCCGCCCGGTTTTTTTATTCTTATCAGATAAGTGACGTTTTGCGCAGGGCGAGGAAGTCCAGCAGGCCGCCAAACAGAATCCCACCGATGGCGAACAAAGCGCCCCATTCCAGCAGCTGTAAACCAAATGCCCATTCGGTCAGCCCAAGCGCATTGCTGATAATAACCAGCAGCCACGCCGCCAGTAGCAGGCAGCCAAAGCCCAGAATACGCAGCGCCAGGCGGTAAGCCGGAGCAAATTCACTGCGCGTCATGAAGGTTTCGTTTTGCTGGGTGAACTCCAGCGTGCGCTTACAGACCAGTAATAATAGGATCCCCGGTACAGCGGCGACTACGGAGAACAGGTAGAACGTCGGCCAGCCGTGGGCTTCCACGAACCAGCCGGCAATCGGGCCGACATACACGCGGCCCACGGCGGAAAGCGCGGAAAGCAGCGCAAACTGGGTGGCTGAGAATGACTTGTTGCACAGCGTCATCAGCAGCGCCACGAAGGCTGCAGTGCCCATGCCGCCGCAGAGGTTCTCGAAGAACACCGCGCTTGCCATGGTAATCATGTCTTTATCCGTTACCGACAGCAGCCAGTAACCGGCGTTGGACACGCCCTGCAAAATGCCGAAGATCAGCAAGGCGCGGAACAGCGTCAGCTTTTGCATCAGCATTCCGCCAAGCAGCGCGCCGAAAATGGTGGCGCACAGCCCCAGCGTTTTATTCACCACGCCGACTTCACCGGCATCAAAGCCAACGCCACGGATCAGGAACGTGGTGGTCAGGCTCATGGCGAAGGCATCGCCCAGCTTATAAAGCACAATCAGCAGCAAAATCAGCCAGGCATTGTTGCGGCCAAAGAAGTCACGCAGCGGTTCAACGACGGCGCGCTCCAGGCTTTTAGGGACGGGGACGGCATCTGTAGGCTCTGGCGCCAAAAGCGTGGCGATAATACAGGGCACAAGCAGGGCTGCCATCAGCCAGTAGGTGGCCTGCCAGCCTAAATAGCGGTCCGCCAGCCAGAGCGCGAGACCGCCGGAAACCAGCATTGCCAGGCGGTAGCCCAGCACGCTGATGGCTGCACCGGTCCCGCGTTCCTCGGCAGACAGAACGTCAGTTTTCCAGGCATCAAAGACGATATCCTGGGAGGCAGAACAGAAGGCGATGATCACCGCCAGGGCAGCCATCCAGCGCAGCTGCGAGGAGGGTTCAAGGAACCCCATGGCGGCGATTGCCACCAACAACAGAATTTGCGTGATTAACAGCCAGCCACGACGACGCCCGAGCAGCGGCGGGGTATAGCGGTCCATTACCGGCGACCAAAGAAACTTAAAGACGTAGGCCTGGCCCACAAGCGAGAAGAAACCGATGGTTTTCAGGTCGATGTTTTCGACGGTCATCCAGGCCTGAAGCGTACCTGAAGTCAGGGCTAGAGGCAGGCCGGACGCAAAGCCCAGAATCAGTAAAATGGCTGATTTTGGCTGCTGAAAGATGCGCAGATAATGATTGGACATAGGGGAATTGTACAAACTCTGTTGTTGGCCCGCGTGAGCAGGCCAACGGGGTAAAAATTAACGAGCGTTCTGCTTAACGAAGTCGTGAACGCTGGTGTCCTGAGCCATATCCGCAATGGTATCGGTCAGCACGGAGTTAACCGCGTCAGCGATATTTTTATTGGTAGCCTGGAACGCGCCTTCAACGTTATAGCTGGAGCGGTAGTTCTTGGTCATCTTGTTACCGTTCTTCGCGGTAGCAATGATGGAGATATCCGCTTTAGTGGCGATGTTGTAGCGCACGTTACCCTGGGAAACGTCTGCATACAGCTGGTTAACGATGATCTGCAGATCAACCGGGCTGTTTGGCCCAATCATATAACCGCGGGCGGTCATCTGTTTCTCCAGCACTTCCTGCAGCAGGAAGCGCAGATCGCGGGATGGCGTCAGCGTGACTAGCTGATTGTCGCGGGTCACCTTCGCCAGCGCCTGGCTGGTACGCTGATCGGCACCGTTGATGCTTAGCGTCACGCCCATCAGGCTTGGATCCTGCTGTGGCAGGGTGATCTTTGGTGACACTTCAATGGTGGTTGGCGGTGTTGCGCAGCTGGCCAGCATAAACATGGCAACCAGCGGGAAAAGTAATTTTTTTAACATGTTCGCTTTCTCAATGTACTCAAAGGGCAGGCTGATAAAAATCACGCCATCATAACACTGCGGTCGTGCAGGGGAAGTGCTTAACGCACGGAATTTCATCGCGTTGCCATTTTTCTGGGCTTCAGCAAAACCTTCTGACACTTTTCATTCGGTTTAGTGCCTTAACCCTATGAACGTTCTGATAACCGGGTGAAGAAAGGCCCGAGAAAGTTAAATTTTTGTTGTGTTCAAAGTAAAATCTGGCTAAAAGCGGCTAACATTTAAAGGGATGAGTGGCATCTCTACGTTGTCGAGGAGAAAGTTCATGCTGATACGCGAGCAGATAGAAGAGAAGTTAAAAGCCGCCTTTACCCCCGCGTACCTGGAAGTCGTGGATGAAAGCTATCGTCACAATGTCCCGGCGGGCTCCGAAAGCCATTTTAAGGTGGTGCTGGTTAGCGATCGTTTTACCGGCGAGCGTTTTTTAAACCGCCACCGCATGATTTATGGCACATTAAGCGAGGAACTGGCAGGCCCGGTACACGCGCTGGCGCTGCACACTTACACCGTCAAAGAGTGGGAAGGGCTGCAGGACACGGTGTTTGCCTCCCCGAACTGCCGTGGCGCGGGCAGCATTGCCTGATTAACCGCTAAGCGTTTGCAACTAAGGGAACTTTTCCGTTATGTTGCGGTATGTATACTGCGTTTCCCAAAACGGCCTGCGGGCCGTTTTGTTTTGTCCGTCTCTTTAAGGGAGCGGGCAAAGAAGAATAAATGACAAAGAAGTGTGAAAAAGGCCGCAGCCGAGCGCTATTGCCGTTCTCGACTCACCCCTGTGATGCCGCTATAATGCTGCGTCTTATTTTTTGAATGTCTTCGGGATGATTCTGACGACAGGGAATGTGTTTCTGATTCAGAGAACATCCTGGTTCTGTGAAGCCACCAGGGCTTCCAGAGTTGACCGAGCACTGTGATTTTTTGAGGTAACAAGATGCAAGTTTCAGTTGAAACCACTCAGGGCCTTGGCCGCCGTCTCACGATTACTATCGCTGCAGACAGCATCGAAACCGCTGTAAAAAGCGAGCTGGTCAACGTAGCTAAAAAAGTACGTATCGATGGCTTCCGTAAAGGCAAAGTGCCGATGACCGTCGTTGAGCAGCGCTACGGTGCTTCCGTTCGTCAGGACGTGCTGGGCGAGCTGATGAGCCGCAACTTTATTGATGCGATCATCAAAGAGAAGATCAATCCGGCTGGCGCACCTAACTATGTGCCGGGCGAATACAAACTGGGCGAAGACTTCACCTACGCGGTAGAGTTTGAAGTGTACCCAGAAGTTGAGCTGCAGGGTCTGGAAGCCATCGAAGTTGAAAAACCGGTTGTTGATGTGACCGACGAAGACGTTGATGCGATGCTGGACACCCTGCGCAAGCAGCAGGCGACCTGGAAAGACAGCGACGCTGCAGCGACTGCAGAAGATCGCGTTACCATCGATTTCACCGGTTCCGTTGACGGCGAAGTGTTCGAAGGCGGCAAAGCCTCTGACTTCGTGCTGGCAATGGGTCAGGGTCGTATGATCCCTGGCTTCGAAGACGGCATCGTTGGCCACAAAGCGGGCGAAGAGTTCACTATCGAAGTAACCTTCCCGGAAGAATATCACGCTGAAAACCTGAAAGGGAAAGCGGCGAAGTTCGACATCGTGCTGAAGAAAGTTGAAGCGCGCGAGCTGCCAGAATTCACCGAAGAGTTCATCAAGCGTTTCGGCGTTGAAGATGGTTCCGTGGCTGGCCTGCGTACCGAAGTGCGTAAAAACATGGATCGCGAACTGAAAGGCGCCGTGCGTAACCGCATCAAGTCTCAGGCAATCGACGGTCTGGTTAACGCTAACAACATCGACGTGCCAGCTGCGCTGATCGACGGCGAAATCGACGTTCTGCGTCGCCAGGCTGCACAGCGTTTCGGTGGCAACGAGAAACAGGCTCTGGAACTGCCGCGTGAACTGTTCGAAGAGCAGGCTAAACGTCGCGTTGTTGTTGGTCTGCTGCTGGGCGAAGTGATTCGTACCCACGAGCTGAAAGCTGACGAAGAGCGTGTTAAAGGTCTGATCGAAGAAATGGCTTCTGCCTACGAAGATCCGACTGAAGTCATCGAGTTCTACGGTAAAAACAAAGAGCTGATGGACAACATGCGCAACGTTGCGCTGGAAGAGCAGGCTGTTGAAGCCGTTCTGGCTAAAGCGAAAGTGTCCGAAAAAGCGACCACTTTCAGCGAGCTGATGAACCAGCAGGCGTAAGTGCTTTTTGGCTGATTAGCCAAAAAACGCAGCATCGGGCCCGTCACCTTTTGGTGACGGGCTTTTTTATTGCTAAATCACACGATAAGCCATCAATAAAACCCCATTTCAGGGTTAGCGTAACAACAAAAGGTTGTTATGCTTGAAACAGGGCAAATCATCCCCATTATTCGGGTGAGGTTCCATTAACAATCCCTGACTGACTCCGTCCAGAATCGGCGCAAGGAACATAGTCAATATCCTGCGTCTCAAGTAGAATCAGTACAGTAGGCTTAATTACTCCAGGAGACGGACATGTCATACAGTGGCGAACGAGATCAATTAGCACCCCATATGGCCCTGGTGCCGATGGTTGTTGAACAAACATCCCGCGGCGAACGTTCATACGATATCTATTCTCGTCTGCTTAAGGAGCGCGTCATCTTCCTGACCGGTCAGGTAGAAGATCATATGGCTAACCTGATTGTGGCGCAGATGCTGTTTCTGGAAGCAGAAAACCCGGAAAAAGATATCTATCTTTACATCAACTCTCCGGGTGGCGTAATTACGGCCGGGATGTCGATTTACGACACCATGAAGTTTATTAAGCCTGACGTCAGCACCATTTGTATGGGCCAGGCTTGCTCGATGGGCGCATTCCTGCTGACCGCTGGGGCAAAAGGTAAGCGTTTCTGCCTGCCGAACTCCCGCGTCATGATTCACCAGCCGCTGGGCGGCTATCAGGGCCAGGCGACGGATATCGAAATCCACGCTAAAGAGATCCTGAAAGTGAAAGCACGTATGAACGAGCTGATGGCGGAACATACGGGCAAATCGCTTGAACAAATCGAGAAAGACACCGAGCGCGATCGTTTCCTCTCCGCAAGCGAAGCGGTAGAGTACGGTTTAGTCGATTCGATCCTGACTCACCGTAACTAATGCCCGAAGCTTTAGGCCGCTATACTATAGTCAACGTCGCGGCCTGACTTAACGCTTCACTATCGGCTGCGCCGTAGAATGGCACTTGTGCTACCGGTGGTAGCACACAGAAACAGAGAAGAGGTTTTACTGATGACAGATAAGCGCAAAGACGGTTCAGGCAAACTGCTGTACTGCTCTTTTTGCGGCAAAAGCCAGCATGAAGTGCGCAAGCTGATTGCCGGGCCGTCAGTGTATATCTGCGATGAGTGTGTCGATTTATGTAACGACATCATTCGCGAAGAGATTAAAGAAGTTGCGCCGCACCGTGAACGCAGTGCGTTGCCAACGCCGCACGAAATTCGCCACCATCTTGACGATTATGTTATCGGCCAGGAGCAGGCGAAGAAAGTGCTGGCGGTTGCGGTTTACAACCACTACAAACGTCTGCGCAACAGCGACACGTCCAACGGCGTTGAGCTGGGTAAAAGCAACATCCTGCTGATCGGCCCGACAGGTAGCGGTAAAACGCTGCTGGCAGAAACGCTGGCTCGCCTGCTGGATGTGCCATTTACCATGGCCGATGCAACCACGCTGACCGAAGCAGGTTACGTGGGCGAAGACGTTGAAAACATCATTCAGAAGCTGCTGCAGAAATGCGACTACGACGTACAGAAAGCCCAGCGCGGCATCGTGTATATCGATGAGATCGATAAAATCTCCCGCAAATCTGATAACCCGTCCATCACCCGTGACGTGTCCGGTGAAGGTGTACAGCAGGCGCTGCTGAAGCTGATTGAAGGCACCGTGGCTGCCGTTCCACCTCAGGGTGGCCGTAAGCATCCGCAGCAGGAATTCCTGCAGGTTGATACCTCCAAGATTCTGTTTATCTGCGGCGGCGCATTTGCAGGCCTGGATAAAGTGATCGCCAACCGCGTGGAAACGGGTTCTGGTATCGGCTTTGGCGCAACGGTAAAAGCGAAGTCTGAGAAAGCCAGCGAAGGCCAACTGCTTGGCCAGGTAGAACCAGAAGATCTGATCAAATTTGGTTTGATCCCTGAGTTTATCGGTCGTCTGCCGGTGGTCGCAACCTTAAGCGAACTGAGCGAAGACGCGCTGATCCAGATCCTGAAAGAGCCGAAAAATGCGCTTACCAAACAGTATCAGGCATTGTTCAACCTGGAAGGCGTAGAGCTGGAATTCCGTGATGAAGCGCTCGACGCGATTGCGAAGAAAGCGATGATCCGTAAAACCGGTGCTCGTGGCTTGCGTTCCATCGTGGAAGGCGCGCTGCTGGACACCATGTACGATCTGCCATCTCTGGACGACGTGGAAAAAGTGGTGATTGACGAGTCCGTCATCGCTGGCCAGTCCAAGCCGCTATTAATTTATGGTAAGCCGGAAGCTCAGCAGGCATCCGGTGAATAATTCGCCAGAATAACCAGTCAGTTAATAAGAAAATGGGGGATTTTATCCCCCATTTATTTTTCCTGCATTCCCACAGTTGAATGTCCGGGAAACAGCCCCATATACTGATTTACTTGTTGGTGGAGCGGAAGCGTTCACCAAATCACCTGGCGGACATTAAACTAAGAGAGAGCTCTATGAATCCTGAGCGTTCTGAACGCATTGAAATCCCCGTATTGCCGCTGCGCGATGTGGTGGTTTATCCGCACATGGTTATTCCACTGTTTGTCGGGCGTGAAAAATCCATTCGCTGCCTGGAAGCTGCAATGGACCATGATAAGAAAATCATGCTGGTGGCGCAGAAAGAGGCTTCGACGGATGAGCCAGGTGTTAACGACCTGTTCACTGTAGGTACCGTTGCTTCAATTCTGCAGATGCTGAAACTGCCCGACGGTACGGTAAAAGTACTGGTAGAAGGGCTTCAGCGCGCGCGTATCACCACGCTGTCTGACAACGGCGACCACTTCTCTGCGCAGGCGGAGTACCTGAACTCGCCGGCGATTGAAGAGCGCGAGCAGGAAGTGCTGGTTCGCACCGCAATTAATCAGTTTGAAGGCTACATCAAGCTGAACAAAAAAATTCCACCAGAAGTGCTGACGTCGCTGAACAGCATCGACGATCCTGCACGTCTGGCCGATACCATTGCCGCCCATATGCCGCTTAAGCTGTCGGACAAGCAATCTGTGCTTGAGATGTCCGATATCAACGAGCGTCTGGAATACCTGATGGCGATGATGGAGTCGGAAATCGATCTGCTGCAGGTGGAGAAACGCATTCGCAACCGCGTTAAAAAGCAGATGGAAAAAAGCCAGCGCGAGTACTATCTGAATGAGCAAATGAAGGCGATTCAGAAAGAACTGGGCGAAATGGACGACGCGCCTGATGAAAATGAAGCGCTGAAGCGCAAAATTGACGCGGCAAAAATGCCGAAAGAAGCGCGCGAGAAAACCGAAGCCGAGCTGCAGAAGCTGAAAATGATGTCGCCGATGTCTGCGGAAGCTACCGTCGTGCGCGGCTATATCGACTGGATGGTTCAGGTTCCTTGGAACGCGCGTAGCAAGGTCAAAAAAGATCTGCGTCAGGCGCAGGAAATCCTCGATACCGACCATTACGGTCTGGAACGTGTGAAAGATCGCATTCTGGAATACCTCGCAGTCCAAAGCCGTGTCAACAAGCTGAAAGGGCCAATTCTTTGCCTGGTTGGGCCGCCGGGGGTAGGTAAAACCTCTCTGGGCCAGTCCATCGCTAAAGCCACGGGTCGTAAATACGTGCGTATGGCGCTGGGCGGGGTGCGTGACGAAGCGGAAATCCGTGGTCACCGCCGGACCTACATCGGCTCTATGCCGGGTAAACTGATTCAGAAGATGGCCAAAGTCGGCGTCAAAAACCCGCTGTTCCTGCTGGATGAAATCGACAAAATGTCTTCCGACATGCGCGGCGATCCTGCATCTGCGCTGCTGGAAGTCCTTGATCCAGAACAGAACGTGACGTTTAACGATCATTACCTGGAAGTGGACTACGATCTCAGCGACGTGATGTTTGTGGCGACCTCTAACTCCATGAACATTCCGGCGCCGCTGCTGGATCGTATGGAAGTGATTCGCCTGTCTGGCTATACCGAAGACGAAAAACTGAACATTGCCAAACAGCACCTGCTCCCGAAGCAAATTGAGCGCAACGCCCTGAAAAAAGGCGAGCTGAAAGTGGATGACAGCGCCATTGTGGGCATTATTCGCTACTACACTCGTGAAGCGGGCGTCCGTAGCCTGGAGCGTGAAATCTCCAAACTGTGCCGTAAAGCGGTGAAGCAGCTGCTGCTGGATAAATCGCTCAAGCACATCGAAATCAACGGCGACAACCTGAAGGATTACCTTGGGGTGCAACGCTTTGATTACGGCCGTGCCGACAGCGAAAACCGCGTAGGCCAGGTGACCGGGCTGGCGTGGACGGAAGTGGGCGGCGATTTGCTGACCATCGAAACCGCCTGCGTACCGGGTAAAGGCAAGCTGACTTATACCGGCTCCCTCGGTGAAGTTATGCAGGAGTCTATCCAGGCGGCGCTGACCGTTGTCCGTGCTCGTGCTGAAAAACTGGGTATCAACGGTGACTTCTACGAAAAACGTGATATTCACGTTCACGTGCCGGAAGGGGCAACGCCAAAAGACGGCCCAAGCGCCGGTATCGCAATGTGTACCGCGCTGGTTTCCTGCCTGACAGGGAACCCGGTTCGTGCCGATGTGGCAATGACCGGTGAAATTACCCTGCGTGGCCAGGTATTGCCGATTGGTGGCCTGAAAGAGAAACTGCTGGCAGCGCATCGTGGCGGCATCAAAACCGTGCTGATCCCGGACGACAACAAGCGCGATCTGGAAGAAATTCCGGACAACGTGATTGCAGACCTGACGATTCATCCTGTGAAGCGTATTGAGGAAGTTCTGGCCCTCGCGCTGCAGAATGAGCCTTCCGGCATGCAGGTGGTCACCGCAAAATAGTGACCTGACGCAAATACAGTCAATAAAATTAGGGCTGGTAAGTGAATTGTCACTTGCCAGCTTTTTTTTGTGTCGCTAATTTAGTTGCTGGCTGAGCTTATCGTCCACAACTCCTGTTGTAAGGGCATGACGAGCCTGTTATAACTGCTGCGCGGTCGCGCCTGAGGGATATCAGGTGCGATATAAATTATAAAGAGAGGAAGAGAAGAGTGAATAAATCTCAACTGATAGACAAAATTGCCGCAGGTGCTGATATTTCTAAAGCCGCGGCTGGACGTGCATTAGATGCTGTTATTGCTTCTGTTACTGAATCTCTGCAGTCCGGGGAAGACGTAGCACTGGTAGGTTTTGGTACCTTTGCTGTTAAAGAGCGTGCTGCCCGTACTGGCCGCAACCCTCAAACCGGTAAAGAAATCACCATCGCCGCAGCAAAAGTACCAGGCTTCCGTGCTGGTAAAGCGCTGAAAGACGCTGTTAACTGATTTATTGGCCCCGACTGACTGGGGTAGATGGTGTCAGGTATCGCAGGGGCGCATCATTTGATGTGCCTTTTTTATTGCCTGAAGCCGAATTTTACGCAGGTGTTGATGATTTGCAGCGGGTTTCTTGTCACAATACGCCCTTGCGCGCAGCACAGGGCAGCTTGAGTCATTAAGGATGCCAGCTTAGCGCCTGCGCAGGTTTACCAAGTCATACTACAGCGGAGTGTTGTTACACCATGATGGACAATTTACGAGCGGCGGCTAACCATGTCGTGCTCAAGATCATTCTGGGTTTGATTATCTTGTCATTCGTTCTGACTGGCGTGGGTAGCTACCTGACTGGCGGTAACAATAATTATGCCGCAAAAGTAAATGGCCAGGAGATTGGCCGTGGCCAGTTCGAAAATGCCGTAGCGAACGAACGTAATCGTCAGCAGCAGCAGCTGGGCGACCAGTTTTCCGTTCTTGCCGGTAACGAAGGCTATATGAAGCAAATGCGCCAGCAGGTTCTCAACCAGCTGATTGATGAATCGCTGCTTGACCAGTACGCCAAACATCTGGGCCTCGGTATCAGCGACGAGCAGGTAAAAATGGCTATCTTCAGCCAGCCTGCCTTCCAGACTAACGGTAAGTTCGATAACGCTCGCTATAACGCCATCATCGGCAACATGGGATTAACTGCCGACCAATATGCACAGGCGCTGCGCAATCAGCTCACCACCGACCAGCTGATCAAAGCCGTGGTCGGCACCGACTTTATGCTCACCGGTGAAACCGACGAGCTGGCGGCATTGGTCTCCCAGCAGCGCGTCGTGCGTGAAGCCACAATCGACGTGAAAGCGCTGGCCGCGAAGCAAAACGCTTCCGAGCAGGAAATCAACGCCAACTACGAGCAGAACAAAAACCGCTACATCACCCCTGAACAGTTTAAGGTTAGCTACATCAAGCTGGATGCGGCTTCCATGCAGGAAGAGGCCAGTGATGCGGACGTTCAGGCTTACTACGACCAGCACAAAGACGAATTCACCCAGCCGCAGCGTAACCGCTACAGCGTGATTCAGACGAAAACCGAAGATGAAGCGAAAGCGATTCTCGACGAGCTGAACAAGGGCGGCGATTTTGCTGCACTGGCGAAGGCTAAGTCTGCTGACATCATCTCTGCCCGCAACGGCGGTGATATGGGCTGGCTGGAAGCCTCTACCACGCCTGACGAACTGAAAAATGCCGGCCTGAAAGAAAAAGGTCAGCTGTCCGGCGTCGTTAAATCTTCCGTTGGTTTCCTGATCGTTCGCCTGGATGACATCCAGCCTGCCGTTGTGAAGCCGCTGGCGGAAGTTCGCGATGGCATCGTGGCTAAAGTGAAGCAGGAAAAAGCCGTTGATGCTTACTATGCGCTGCAGCAGAAAGTGAGCGATGCCGCGAGCAACGACAACGAATCTCTGGCAAGCGCTGAGAAAGTCGCCGGGGTTAAAGCGGTTGAAACTGGCTGGTTCGGCCACGACAACCTGCCGGAAGAGCTGAACTTCAAACCGGTTGCCGACGCTATCTTCAGCGGTGGTCTGGTGGGTGAAAACGGTTCGCCGGGCAGCAACTCAGACATTATCACCGTCGATGGCGATCGCGCTTTCGTCCTGCGTGTTTCCGAGCACAAAGCTGAAGCGGTTAAACCACTCACCGAAGTGCGTGACCAGGTGATTGCCGCCGTGAAGCAGCAGAAAGCGGAGCAGCAGGCGAAGCTGGATGCTGACAAACTGCTGAACGCGCTGAAACTGGGCAAAGGCAGTGACGAACTGAAAGCAGCGGGCCTGAGCTTCGGCGAAGCGAAAACCCTGAGCCGTACCGGGCAGGATCCGATCAGCCAGGCCGCCTTTGGGCTGCCTCTGCCGGCGAAAGACAAGCCGAGCTATGGCGTCGCCAATGATATGCAGGGCAACGTTGTGCTGCTGTCTCTGGATGAAGTGAAAGCAGGCTCTATGCCGGACGAGCAGAAAAAAGCGATGGTGCAGGGGATCACCCAGAACAATGCCCAGATTGCTTTCGAAGCGCTGATGTCCAACCTGCGCAAAGAAGCGAAGATCAAACTGGGCGATAGCATCGACCAACAGCAGTAATCCTCGCAAATTTTTGCAACGCAGTGTAATACCTGAAGGCCGCTTTCGCGGCCTTTTCCACATTTTAAATCCGGCGTTTGTTCCTGATTTTTATCCTCGCTATGGTGACCGGGCTGTCAACATACATGGAGGACACAGCATGACATCAGGCATTAAAGCATTTTCACTTTCCCTCGTTCTGGCTGGTTTACTTGGCTGCGCCCCGGCACATGCCGCCGCAGAAAAAGCCGGTTCGGCCTCGGTCAGCTCGGCAGCGACGCAGCCTAAAGCCGCCTCCGCCAAAACGGCAGAGCAAGGGGAGGGGCTGGTGAGTATCAATAGCGCCCCGGCGGAAGAACTTGCCCAGAAAATGAATGGCGTGGGATTGAAAAAGGCGCAGGCCATCGTCAGCTACCGTGACGAGTTCGGCCCGTTTAAAACGCTAGATCAGCTGCAGGAGGTCCCGGGCATTGGCGCATCGCTGGTAGAACGTAATCTGGCTCGCATAAAACTTTGAGTTTACGTGCTCAGGCTTCCACCTGAAGAGAAAAGTTTGCTACGCTGAGTTAGAGGTCATACCAGTTGTCGGGGTATGGCCTCGCTTACCTTCACCTGATGACAACAAGAACAGAACAAGGGCTTCGCGCTATGCAGACACATATCAAAGTTCGTGGATACCACATGGACGTCTATCAACACGTTAACAACGCCCGTTATCTTGAGTTCCTCGAGGAGGCCCGCTGGGAAGGGCTGGAAAAAACGACGGGCTTCCAGTGGATGACGGAACACAACATCGCTTTTATCGTGGTTAACATCAATATTAGCTACCGCCGTCCGGCGGTACTTGGGGATCTGCTGCGCATTGACAGCAAACTCCAGCAGATTAACGGTAAAAGCGGTGTGTTGAGCCAGGTGGTGACGCTGGAGCCTGAAGGCGAAGCCGTGGCCGACGCGCTGCTGACCTTCGTCTGCATTGATTTAAAGACGCAAAAGGCCGTTCCGCTGGAAGGTGAACTGCGTGAGAAACTGGAACAGATGATGAGTGCCTAAAATCGCCGACAAAGAGGGAAAAGCCTGGTTTTCCCTCTTTGTTATCATCAGCAGAAAATCAATGAATTGATTTTCCGGTCTTTTTACGAACTGTCCGGTATTTCTTCTATCGACAGAGGCTTGTGACCACGCCGTTATGTTTTATTTGAGGCCTGTTTTTTGCTTCATTGCGGCCATGACTGCGGGTTTATTGGCCAGATAGTGGTTCAGGCCCTTAGCTCGCAGATTACAGGCGGCGCATTCGCCACAGCCGTCGCCCTGGATGCCGTTGTAGCAGGTCAGCGTCTCCAGGCGGACCGTTTCCAGGCTCTGCCAGTAATCGGCCAGCGCCCAGGTTTCCGCTTTGTCCAGCCACATCAGCGGCGTTTCAAACCGGATATCTCTTGCCATCCCGAGGCTTACCGCATGGTTAAGTGCTTTGACAAACTCGTCGCGGCAGTCCGGGTAGCCAGAGAAGTCCGTTTCGCAGACGCCGGTTATCACGGATTCTGCTTCAACCTGATAAGCGTAAATCGCCGCCAGGGTCAGGAACAGGATATTGCGGCCTGGGACGAAAGTGCTTGGGATGCCTTTGTCCTCCGGGTTGTAACCCGGCACCGGAATGCTGTCTCGCGTCAGGCTGCTCACCGCCAGTTCGTTCAGCAGGGTAACGTCCAGGACTTTATGCGCACGGGCGCCAAGCTTCAGCGAGAGCTTTTGGGCCACCTCAATTTCTGCCCGATGGCGCTGACCATAATCAAAGGTCACACAGTGGACTTCATCGTATTGCTGTAAGGCCTGAATCAGGCAAGTGGTGGAGTCCTGTCCGCCGCTGAAAACCACGACTGTACGTTTCATTCTCTATCCTGTCGTTCATTAGGGTGTCTGGAAAAGGCTATGGTAACGTCCCGCCAGGGCGTGAGCCAGCTTCTTCACGTCATTCCCGGCGGCGGGAGCCAGGCTTCGCAAAAATCAAACCAGCCCCAGGCATTCAGTTCAATGCCGTTCACGCCGGGTGGGGCGCTTATCTGGTAGCGATAATTAAACAGCGGTGTGACCACGGCATCCCGCATCAGGCCATGAAAAACGTCTTTCAGCCCTTCATTGCGTTCATAAGAAGGAGGGGAAGCCTGCACGGCATCCAGCGTGGCCTGCAGATGGGCATAATGGCCGGCGCTCAATAAATTGGGCCACAATACATCGCTGCGCAGCCATTGTTCCAGGGTGTATTCCGGCGCTTCGCCAATCAGCCTGTCGCCCATCACGATATCGGCCTGGGCTAAATTTTCGCAGCCAGCCCAGGTTTTAGCGTCGTGAAAAATGACCGTCAGTTCGCAGCCGCGCTCTGCCAGATAGTGCCTGAGCTGAAGAGCCATCGCATGAAGCTCGACCGGCAAATGGTAAACCAGGGTCAGTTTTTTCGGTAACGTGACGGCTGTGTGCGCATCCCAGCCTGGAATCTGCCAGCCAGGGATCATCTCCCTATTGGGCGTGATCAGCTCACTGTTAAGCGGCAGCGAGCCTATCATCTCTGGCTCCCGGACAATCTGCATGATTGTTCTGGCCTGCTCTGCGCTGAGCCTTCCCTGTGGCCTGATGCCTAAATAGCAAAAGCCCAGGCTGATGCTATTACTGACCGGGCGCAGGTTCTCCAGCTCATCCTGCTGGCCGATGGCGATTTGCACCGGATGCAGGCAGCTTGTGCCGAGCGTGGTTTCGAAGAGCTGCGGGGTTATCCAGTATTCGATGGCTTTCAGCAGCGGGTGTTTCAGATGATAACTTTCAAAGCTTTCCAGCCGCACCAGGTTCGGCTTGAAGCTGACAATGCGGAATGGGCCGCAGCCCAGTTGTGTATCCTGCGGATGGGCCAGGCGGCTGCAGTAGCTCGCCAGGCGATGCGCGAGCCAATAGTCCGGCCGATGCAAAATAAAGCGCAGGCACTGCGCGTGAGGGATCTCAATACGCTTGACGCTGATAAACAGCCGCCGCAGGGCGGGCAGCTCGAGCAGCATCATCAGCCGCTGTTGAAGCTGATGGGTTTCTACGGGCTCACCGTTGTGCCAGTGCAGGGTTGAGCGAATAAAAAAGTCCCAGCACAGGCCATTGTTTGATATTTGCCAGTGGTGGGCGAGGTCAGGCTGGGGCTCCGGGCTTTCACGGGTAAAGCGCGTGAGGCCGGAAAACACCTGCCCGGCGAGATGCTGCTCGGCTCTACCCGGCAGAAAACCAGGGGCAACGGGATCGAGAGGTCGATAATAAGGAATACGCAGCGTGGGGACGTCATTTTGCCACTGGCCGCCGAGGAACGGCTGTAATAACTGGCGAAGCTGTTCCGGCGCAAGCTGAGCCAGCTCCAGCGCATTCTGATGCTGGCCCTTATCCAGAACCTGCTCCATCATGCCGGAACGCACGTTTTCCGGCGAAACCAGAAACGTCAGGTCACCGCGTTTACCGCGGCCAGACTGTGCACGCCAGCGCAGCCAGCCCGCGTCTTCAAGCTGATTAAGCAGCGTCCTGACGTGGCGATCGCTACAAAAACAGCGCTCGGCCAGCTCGGCAACGGTCACCTGCTGCGGTTCCCCGCCGGAAGGCTGCCATAAACGCTGGAATTGATTGAGCCGATTCAGAAGTCGCATAATAAACTCGGAACATTTTTTTCCAAGTATTCACTATTAGTTCCGCATATTCCAGAGGATACTTTTGCCTGTCACGATCACTTCTGGAGTAACCATGGCTCGTCTGGCTGCATTTGATATGGACGGCACGCTGCTGCTGCCCGACCATAACCTTGGGGAAGCAACCCTGAATACGCTGAAGCGCCTGCGTGAAGAGCGCCAGATAACCCTGGCTTTTGCAACCGGCCGCCACGAGCTGGAGATGCGCCATATTCTCGGCAAGATCGATCTCGACGCTTTCCTGATCACCGGCAACGGCACGCGCATTCACAGCATGGAAGGTGAGCTAATGCACCGCAACGATCTCTCGCCGTGGGCGGTAGAGACGGTGCTACACGGCCACTGGGATACCGAAGCGAGCATGCATGCCTTTAACGATTCAGGTTGGCTAACCAGCCATGAAATCCCGGAAATGCTTCATGCACACGTATACAGCGGTTTCCGGCCACATATCGTCGATCTTCGTCGTTTACCGGCTCACGAGGTCACCAAGATCTGCTTCTGCGGCGATCATGACGATCTGTGCCGCCTGCGCATTCAGCTCAATGAAGCGCTGGGCGATCGCGCCTTTCTTTGCTTCTCGGCAATGGACTGCCTGGAAGTGCTGCCGGTGGGCAGCAACAAGGGCGCAGCGCTTGATGTACTGAGCGCCCACTTAGGTTTGACTCTGCAGGATTGCATGGCATTTGGCGACGCGATGAACGACCGCGAAATGCTCTCGGCGGTTGGGCACGGCCTGATTATGGGCAACGCCATGCCGCAGCTAAAAGCGGATTTACCCCATCTGCCGGTTATCGGCCACTGCCGTAACCAGGCGGTCTCGCACTATTTGACGCACTGGCTGGACACTCCACATCTCACCTATTCCCCCGAATATTGAGACCTTACAGCGCCGGGCATTTCGCCCGGTTTTTTTATTTAATCAGACGGCCAATCTCAGCCTTAAACGGTGAGAGATCGCCGATATGATCGTTGACCCAGGCTGAATTGTAGTAGGACTCAAGGTAGCGTTCGCCGCTGTCGCAAAGCAGCGTCACGATAGAACCACTCCGGCCTTCCTCACGCATTCTCGCGGCAAGCTGCAATACGCCCCACATATTGGTGCCGGTTGAGGCCCCCACTTTGCGGCCAAGCTGGGATTCCAGCCATTGCATGGTGGCGACGCTGGCGGCGTCCGGCACGCGCATCATCTCGTCAATCACATCGGGAATAAACGAAGGCTCGCAGCGCGGGCGACCAATTCCTTCGATTTTGCTGCCCACTGCGCTTTTCAGGCCACAGTCGCGCTGCTGCCAGTATTCAAGAAATACTGAGTTCTGCGGATCGACGACGACCAGCTTTGTGTCGTGGCCCTGGAAGCGAAGATAACGACCAATGGTGGCTGAGGTGCCGCCGGTCCCCGCGCTCATCACAATGTAATCCGGTACCGGATTCGGCTCATGGGTCATCTGGCGGAAAATACTGTCGGCGATATTGTTGTTCCCGCGCCAGTCGGTTGCCCGCTCAGCGTAGGTGAACTGATCCATATAATGGCCGTTCAGCTCGCGGGCAAGCATTTCCGAAGCGGCGTAAATTTCGCAGGCGCTGTCTACAAAGTGGCAGCGGCCGCCGTAGAATTCGATCTGTTCAATTTTGCGTTTTGCGGTGCTGGCGGGCATTACGGCAATAAACGGCAGGCCAAGCAGACGAGCAAAATAGGCTTCTGACACCGCCGTTGAGCCAGAGGAGGCTTCGATAATCGTGGTGCCTTCTTTAATCCAGCCGTTACACAGCCCGTACAGGAACAGGGAGCGCGCGAGGCGGTGCTTCAGGCTGCCGGTCGGGTGAGTGCTCTCATCCTTCAGATACAGCTGAATACCCGGAAATGCGGGCAAAGCCAGGCGGATCAGATGCGTATCCGCAGAGCGTTGATAATCGGCGTTGATCTCGCTGATGGCGTTGGTCACCCAGGTACTGGTCATGGAAAATTCTCATTTATCAATTTGTGCTTAGCGTAATCCAAAGTCAGGATAAAAAAGTTGCCATTTTGCCTGTTTAGCGCTTCCATTAGAGAAAATAATTCTCTCCGGTGGTCTCATGATAGATAAAATTGACCAAAAGCTGCTTGAGATGCTGCAGCAGGACTGTACCCTGTCTTTGCAGGCGCTGGCGGATGCCGTTAATCTGACCACCACCCCGTGCTGGAAACGCTTAAAACGTCTGGAAGACGAAGGCTATATTCGCGGCAAAGTGGCGCTGCTGGACCCGGAAAAACTCGGCCTGGGCCTGACGGCGTTTGTGCTGATTAAAACCCAGCAGCACAGCAGCGAGTGGTACTGCAAATTTGTTTCGGTGGTGGAAGCCATGCCCGAAGTTCTGGGGTTCTGGCGCATGGCCGGCGAATATGACTATCTGATTCGGGTTCAGGTCGCCGACATGAAGCGGTACGACGACTTTTATAAGCGGCTGGTGAACGGCATCCCGGGATTAAGCGATGTCACTTCGAGTTTTGCCATGGAACAGATAAAATACACCACAGCATTACCTCTAACTTCCTGATTCCGCAATGTGCGGAACAGTAGCCTCTACTCTTTTGCCCTGGCCGGCAGGCAGCATTTCAGGATCTAAACTTCGTGCGATTATTTGCTCAATTAAGCTGGTACTTCACCCGCGAGTGGCGACGCTACCTCGGCGCGGTGGCATTGCTTATTATCATCGCTATTTTGCAGCTCGTGCCGCCAAAAGTGGTGGGCGTGATTGTGGATGGCGTGGTGCAGCAGAGTCTCTCCTCTCAGCAGGTGCTGATGTGGATTGGCCTGATGCTGCTTATTGCTGTGGTAGTTTATCTGGTGCGCTACGTCTGGCGCGTCCTGCTGTTCGGGGCGTCTTACCAGCTTGCGGTTGAGTTGCGGGAAAACTATTACCGCCAGCTAAGCCGCCACCATCCTGAATTTTATCTCCGTCACCGTACCGGCGACCTCATGGCGCGCGCGACTAACGATGTCGATCGCGTGGTATTCGCCGCGGGGGAAGGGGTGCTAACGCTGGTGGACTCGCTGGTCATGGGGTTGGCGGTGCTGATAGTCATGTCCACCCAAATCAGCTGGGAGCTCACATTGCTGGCGCTTCTGCCGATGCCGATTATGGCCGTGGTGATTAAACGTGACGGCGCGCGTTTGCACGATCGCTTCAAAGTGGCGCAGGCGGCATTCTCAGCCTTAAACGATCGTACTCAGGAAAGCATGACCAGCATCCGCATGATCAAGGCGTTCGGCCTTGAAGACAGGCAGTCGGCGCTGTTTGCCGCAGAAGCTCAGGATGCCGGGGCGAAAAACATGCGCGTCGCGCGCATTGATGCCCGCTTTGACCCCATCATTTATGTGGCAATTGGGGCCGCAAACCTTTTAGCCATCGGCGGCGGAAGCTGGATGGTTATCGAGGGCTCGCTTACCCTGGGGCAGCTCACCAGTTTTGTGATGTACCTCGGCCTGATGATCTGGCCGATGCTGGCGCTGGCCTGGATGTTCAATATTGTCGAACGAGGAAGTGCGGCCTACAGCCGTATCCGCGCGATGCTGGAAGAAGAGCCGGGCGTGGTCGACGGTGATAAAATGCTGCCGGAAGGGCGGGCTGAACTGGTGGCTTCGATTCGCCAGTTCCACTACCCGCAGACCGCTCAGCCGACGCTGCAAAACGTCAACTTCACCCTTAAGCCGGGTGAAATGCTTGGCCTGTGCGGGCCAACGGGGTCCGGTAAAAGCACGATTCTCGCGCTGATCCAGCGTCATTTCGACGTGGAAGAGGGCGATATTCGCTACCACGATATTCCGCTCACGGCGCTGAAAATTGACGGCTGGAGAAGCCGTCTGGCTATCGTGAACCAGACGCCGTTCCTGTTTTCTGACACCGTGGCCAGCAACATTGCGCTGGGTAAACCGGGTGCCACCCAGGAGGACATTGAGCGTGTCGCTCGCCTGGCCAGCGTTCATGAGGATATCCTGCGCTTGCCGCAAGGGTACGACACCGAAGTGGGTGAGCGTGGGGTCATGCTTTCCGGCGGGCAAAAACAGCGTATCTCTATTGCGAGGGCGCTGCTGCTTGATGCCGAAATCCTGATTCTGGATGACGCGCTTTCCGCAGTAGATGGCCGCACCGAGCACCAAATTCTGCACAACCTGCGCGAGTGGGGTGAACACCGCACGGTCATTATCAGCGCCCACCGCCTGTCTGCATTAACGGAAGCTAGCGAGATCCTGGTGATGCAGCACGGGCATATCGCCCAGCGTGGCAGCCATGATGCGCTCGCGTCTCAGCCGGGCTGGTATCGGGATATGTACCGCTATCAACAGCTGGAGGCCGCGCTGGACGAAGCCCCGGAGCAGGAAGATGTCAGGGAGAGCGCCAATGAGTCGTAAACAACAGTGGCCTACCATTAAACGCCTGCTGGCTTACGGATCGCCGTGGCGCAAACCGCTGGGTGGGGCGATGCTGATGCTCTGGGTTGCGGCTGCCGCTGAGGTTTGTGGCCCGGTGCTGGTGAGCTATTTTATTGATAACCTGGTGGCGAAAAACCAGATGCCGCTTGGCCTGGCGGCCGGACTGGCGGTGGCTTATATCCTGTTGTCGATTAGCGCTGCCGGGCTGCACTACCTTCAGGCGCTGCTGTTTAACCGCGCGGCGGTAGGTGTGGTGCAAAAACTGCGTACCGATGTCATGGACGCTGCGCTGCGCCAGCCGCTGAGTGCGTTTGACACGCAGCCGGTAGGGCAATTGATCTCGCGCGTAACAAACGACACCGAAGTGATCCGGGACCTGTATGTCACCGTTGTGGCAACGGTGCTGCGCAGCGCGGCACTGATCGGCGCTATGCTGGTGGCGATGTTCACGCTCGACTGGCGCATGGCGCTGGTGGCGATCACCATCTTCCCAGCGGTTATCGCCGTGATGTTTATCTACCAGCGCTACAGCACGCCGATTGTGCGCCGGGTGCGCAGCTATCTGGCGGACATCAACGACGGTTTTAATGAAGTCATCAACGGCATGAGCGTGATTCAGCAGTTCCGACAGCAGGCCCGCTTCGGCGAACGCATGGGGCAGGCAAGCCGCTCTCACTACCTGGCGCGGATGCAAACCCTGCGGCTTGATGGCTGGCTTCTGCGGCCGCTGCTTAGCCTGTTTTCGGCGATGATTCTGTGTGGCCTGCTGATGCTGTTCGGCTTTACCTCGCGCGGCACCATCGAAGTTGGCGTGCTATATGCCTTTATTAACTACCTTGGCCGCCTGAACGAACCGCTGATTGAGCTGACCACCCAGCAATCCATTCTGCAACAGGCGGTGGTGGCCGGGGAACGCGTGTTTGAGCTGATGGACGGCAAACGTCAGGATTACGGCAATGACAACCGGCCCCTCGCCAGCGGCGCGATCAGCGTCGACAACGTCTCATTTGCCTACCGTGGCGATCGCCTGGTGCTGCAGGACATTAATCTGGAAGTGCCTTCGCGGAGCTTTATTGCCCTGGTCGGGCATACCGGCAGCGGAAAAAGCACCCTGGCCAACCTGCTGATGGGCTATTACCCGTTAATGAAAGGCGAAATACGCCTCGATGGCCGGCCGCTGGACTCCCTCAGCCATGAAACGCTGCGCCGCGGCGTGGCGATGGTGCAGCAGGATCCGGTAGTGATGGCCGATTCGTTCTTTGCCAACGTAACCCTGGGGCGGGACATCAGCGAAGAGAGGGTCTGGCAGGCGCTGGAGACGGTTCAGTTGGCCGAACTGGCGCGAGCGCTGCCGGAAGGTATCCATACCCGCCTGGGCGAGCAGGGGAACAATCTCTCCGTTGGCCAGAAGCAGCTGCTTGCTCTGGCGCGCGTGCTGGTTGAAGCCCCGCAGATCCTGATCCTCGACGAAGCCACGGCGAATATCGACTCCGGCACCGAGCAGGCTATTCAGCGGGCGCTGGCGGCAGTTCGTCAGCACACAACCCTGGTGGTGATTGCCCACCGTTTGTCTACCATCACCGATGCCGACACGATTCTGGTGCTGCATCGCGGGCAGGCCGTGGAGCGCGGTACGCACAGTGAACTTCTGGCGCAGCAGGGCCGCTACTGGCAGATGTATCAGCTTCAGTTAGCCGGTGAGGAACTGGCCGCCGCCGCGCAGGAAGAATCGCTCACGGCCTGATGCACCACAACCATGCAACGCGTCGCATAAAAACCTTCGCTTCTCCGCGTTGGTGCAAAACAAAAACGCATCCTGCACTGCAGTGGTGCGTTTTTTCTTTTCAGACTAATCCCGCCCGATCCGACGCCTTCATCTGGCTTTCCGGTAACCCGCCTGAAGCCTGAAAACGTGCTGAATAACCCTGTTTTTTTATTCCTGGCATGGGCTTTGCTTTGCTCTCTACGTGCAGGTAACGACCTAATTCTGAGTGGAGAGAATTTATGAAGCTGGTAACCGTGGTAATCAAACCGTTCAAGCTTGAAGACGTGCGTGAAGCGCTCTCTTCAATCGGTATTCAGGGGCTTACCGTGACCGAAGTGAAAGGTTTCGGCCGCCAGAAAGGCCATGCGGAGCTTTACCGTGGCGCCGAGTACAGCGTCAACTTTCTGCCGAAAGTAAAAATCGATGTTGCTATTGCTGACGACCAGCTCGATGAAGTTATCGACGTGATCAGCAAAGCCGCCTACACCGGCAAAATCGGTGATGGGAAAATCTTCGTTGCAGAACTGCAACGCGTTATTCGTATTCGTACCGGCGAAGCCGACGAAGCCGCTCTGTAACTGCTGGCAAGCCTTGATTGGGATGGGAAAAATGAAAAAATTAGCTGCACTCCTTGGTTTAGGCGCCCTGGCATTACTGCCGACGCTCGCCTTCGCTGCGGACGCGCCTGCGGTCGCGGACAAAGCCGACAACGCCTTTATGATGATATGCACCGCGCTGGTGCTGTTTATGACCATCCCTGGCCTTGCGCTGTTTTACGGCGGTCTGATTCGCTCTAAAAACGTGCTGTCGATGCTGACGCAAATCTCCGTCACCTTCGCCCTGGTTTGCGTGCTGTGGGTCGTGTATGGCTATAGCCTGGCGTTTGGCACCGGCAATAACTTCTTCGGCAGCTTTGACTGGGTGATGCTGAAAAATATCCAGCTGAAAGCGCTGATGGGCACTTTCTATCAGTATATTCATGTGGCGTTCCAGGGTTCTTTCGCCTGTATTACCGTTGGACTGGTGGTAGGGTCTCTCTCCGAACGCGTGCGCTTCTCTGCAGTGGTAATTTTTGCTGCCGTCTGGCTGACGCTCTCTTATGTGCCGATTGCGCACATGGTCTGGGGCGGCGGTATTCTGGCTACGCACGGCGCGCTGGACTTCGCGGGCGGTACCGTGGTGCACATTAACGCCGCTGTTGCTGGTTTAGTAGGTGCTTACCTGGTGGGTAAACGCGTTGGCTTCGGCAAAGAAGCGTTCAAGCCGCACAACCTGCCAATGGTGTTTATCGGCACCGCAATCCTCTACTTCGGCTGGTTCGGTTTCAACGCCGGTTCTGCAAGTGCGGCCAACGAAATCGCTGCACTGGCGTTCGTGAACACCGTTGTCGCCACTGCGGCGGCGATTCTCTCCTGGGTCTTTGGCGAGTGGGCGCTGCGCGGTAAACCTTCTCTGCTGGGTGCCTGTTCCGGTGCTATCGCGGGTCTGGTGGGTATTACCCCGGCGTGTGGCTACGTTGGCGTGGGCGGTGCGCTGCTGATTGGTCTGGTTGTTGGTCTGGCTGGGCTGTGGGGCGTGACGACGCTGAAAAAATGGCTGAACGTGGATGACCCATGTGATGTGTTCGGCGTGCACGGCGTCTGCGGCATCATCGGGTGCATCATGACCGGTATCTTTGCGGCAACTTCTCTGGGCGGCGTGGGTTATGCAGAAGGCGTGACTATGGGGCATCAGCTTCTGGTTCAGCTTGAAAGCGTGGCAATTACCATTGTCTGGTCCGGCGTGGTGGCGTTCATCGCGTTCAAGATTGCTGACCTGACCGTAGGTCTGCGTGTTCCAGAAGAGCAGGAACGCGAAGGCCTGGATGTGAACAGCCACGGCGAAAACGCGTACAACAACTGATTCGTTATCAAAACCTCGCCCGGTTGGACGAGGTTTTACTTCTCTCAGAATGCCACCTGTCACGCAGGTGGTTTTTTTATTTCAGCGTTAACTACCCGCGATGGCGCATGACGCCTTCCTGAACCGTCGACGCGACCAGCACGCCATCCTGCGTATAAAACTCTCCACGGACAAAGCCGCGAGCGCTCGACGCGGAGGTGCTTTCCACGCTGTACAGCAGCCATTCGTTCATGTCGAACGGACGATGGAACCACATTGAGTGATCGATAGTCGCGACCTGCATCCCCGGTTCCAGGAAACCTACGCCATGCGGCTGTAGGGCGACTGGCAAGAAATTGAAATCTGAGGCATAGCCGAGCAGATACTGATGCACGCGCAGATCCTGCGGCATGTTGCCGTTCGCGCGGATCCAGACCTGGCGGGAAGGTTGATCGACATGGCCTTTCAGCGGGTTGTGGAATACGGCCGGGCGAATTTCCAGCGGCTTTTCGCTAAGAAACTTCTCTTTCGCATGCGGCGGGAGGAATTTTTCCAGCGAGCGGGCGATGTCCGTTTCGGACGGTAGGCCATCCGGTTTTGGCGCTGGGGGCATCTCTTTCTGGTGCTCATAGCCAGATTCAGGGGCCTGGAATGACGCGGTCATATAGAAAATCGGCTTGCCGTTCTGCACCGCAGCAACGCGGCGGGCGCTAAAACTGTTGCCGTCGCGCAGGGTTTCTACGTCATAAACAATGGGCTTTTGGCTGTCGCCCGGGCGTAAAAAATAGCTGTGGAAAGAGTGAACAAGGCGCTCTTCCGGTACGGTTTCTTTAGCTGCGTAAAGCGCCTGGCCGACCACTTGCCCACCAAACACCTGACGCAGGCCTAAATCCTCGCTTTGGCCACGGAACAATCCCTCTTCAATTTTTTCCAGGTTAAGTAACGCCAATAAATTGCTGAGCGCCTGACTCATAAAATGTCCTCAATAAAAGGGAATGCGGCAAATTTTCTCGATTATAACATGCCCGTAAACAGCGTATTTGATGCACTGCCGCTGGGAACATTCCTGGTTTTCAGCAGAATTCAGTGATCTGTGCCACACTTAAGCCGTTAAGCGCGTTTTTCAACGGGGTTAGTCCCCGGCGCGACATTGATAATAAGGAGAAAAAATCAATGAAACTTGTGCCTATGTTAAGTGCTTTGGCTATCGCGGTTGCTGTTGCAGGTTGCGCACACAAGAGTGCTGATGTGCCTACTCCTGCGCCGAGTGCATCCGCCGGGGCCGCATCTGCCCAGCAATCTAACATCGCAATGCCTAACGTATCCGGTACGGCATGGATCCGTCAGCGGGTTGCTCTGCCGCCAGATGCCGTGCTGACGGTGACCGTCTCCGACGCTTCGCTGGCCGATGCCCCTTCCAAAGTCATTGCCCAGAAAGTTACGCGTACCGAAGGTAAACAGGCGCCTTTCAGCTTCGTGATTCCGTTCAACCCGGCTGACATTCAGCCGAACGCGCGTATCCTGCTGAGTGCCGCCATCACCGTGGACGGTAAGCTGATGTTTATCACCGATACCTTCCAGCCGGTGATCAACCAGGGCGGGACGAAGGCAGATCTGACGCTGGTGCCGGTACAAAATACGGCGATTCCAGTTCAGCAAGGCGGTGGGGCGGCAACAACGGTGCCATCCACCTCGCCGACTCAGGTGACGCCATCTTCAGCGGTGCCTGCGCCAACAACTTACTAAAGCGAAACGCCCCCAAATTGGGGGCGTTTTAATATTTCCAGCGGTAACGCAGCATATCAATATGACCGTCGCCTGACACCATCACTCCTTCAGAAAGCAGCGCCTGCCGCTGACGCTGGAGATCGGGTCCTGTCAATGAAATCACACCCTGCCGGTTCACCACCCGATGCCACGGTAAACGGCTGCCTTCGGGCAGACGCTTGAGTACGCCACCCACCTGGCGGGCAGCCCGGGGCGACCCGGCAAGCGCGGCAATTTCGCCGTAGGTGGTCACGCAACCTTCGGGAATGGCGGCAACAATTTGGTAAACGCGCTGTGGAAAGGAATCGTGCTTATCCATAGAGAACTCCTGGAAAAATCGCTTCTAAGGATAATCGGCGACGGAGAAAGCACCAAGTTAAACCGTTGGTGCGCAATAAACCAACACCTGACCGCCGCTGGCTTGCAATTCGCGGGGGGGATGTGGATAATGCGCCAGCGCGTTGGATAACAACGCTCTCAATGGGGGCCCTGTTGGTTCTCCCGCAACACTAACTTGTGAACTCGGTCAGGTCCGGAAGGAAGCAGCCGCAGCAGGCGACGTGTGTGCCGGGATGTAGCTGGCAGGGCCCCCACCCAATTCTGGCTACCCCTTAGCCAGCAATGTTTTAGTCATGCGCTTTTCTCCCCATCCTAAGTTGATCCCAGCCGCTGCCAGCAAAATCATCACGCCACCGATAAACTGAATCGGGCTCAGACTGTGATGGAAGACGAAGCGATCCACGATCACCGCCACGATGGGGTAGATAAACGAGAGTGAGGCGGTAATCGACGTCGGCAGCTTTTGGATCGCGCCATACAGCAACTGGTACATAATGCCGGTATGCACTATGCCCAGCGTGGCGACAATTCCCCAATGCGTGAATGTCATATGCGACTGGAAATCTACCAGTGGCAGCAGTAGCAGCGTGCCGACGGCCACCTGAACGAGTGCGATTTGCTGTGGAGGAATGCCCCTCAACTGGCGTGTGATAAGCGCCGTCAGGGCATAAAAGAACGCTGCGCCCAGCGCCAGCACGATGCCCAAAAGCCAGCCACCATTCCCGTCATGATTTAGCCCGCTTGAGAGCACAAGCAGCATGCCGATAAAGGATGCTCCCAGCCAAAGCCACTTGCTGCGGCTGACTTTCTCTTTCAGGATAAAAACGCCCATCCCGACCAGCATCAGCGGCTGCGTATTGTACAGGACCGTGGCAAGCCCAATGGACGTTCGTGAATAGGCGGCGAACAGCAGCAGCCAGTTGACGACCAGCGCCACGCCGCCGAGGGCGGATATCGCAACGACCCTGCGGGTCAGATGGCTGCGCCAGTTACCGCTCATCAGGCCCAATATGAACAGCGTAATAGTCGCAAACACGCAGCGCCAGAAAACGACGTTGGCGATAGGCTGCTGAGATATTACTACGAGGGCGCCGATGGTGCCGGAGATGAGCATCGCCACAATCATTTGCAGGCTGCCGGTTCTTATCTCGCGAATCATTTTGTCTCTCCAGAATAAAGAACTTTATTCTGCGCACTGCGGCGAACTCGTTGAAGTGTAAAAATTAGGTTATAAGATACTTTTGCCTTTATAAATGAGATAAAAATGAGTGATTACCTTCCCGATGATATCGACAGGCATATTCTGACTATTCTTGCGGCGGATGCGCGTATCTCCCTGAAAGTGCTTAGTGGAAAAATTGGTCTCTCTTCACCGAGCACGGCAGAACGAGTAAAGCGGCTGGAGGAACGCGGCGTGATTAACGGCTACACCATGAACGCCAATCTCACGGCTCTGGGTTACACCCTGCAGGGACTGGTTCGCATGAAACCGTTACCGGGCATGCTGCATAAAGTGGAGAAGATGATTCAGGCGATTCCCGAGTGTATAGAATGCGACAAAATCACCGGTGAAGATTGCTTCATCATCCGGCTGGTGATCCGCTCTATTGAGCAACTTGATGAAATTCTTGATGAGCTGGCTGAGTTTGCCCAGTGCAATACGTCTATCGTCAAAAGCACGCCGGTGAAACGCAGGCTGCCGCCTTTGTAAATAAATAAACCTGATATATTTTCCGGGTATTTGAATTATGACAGAAATATTAAATTTATCTCACTGGCTGGATCTTATTTATTCTCTATAGTATTAAACACCAACCTCTGTTTAAGCACTAAGGATTTGCAATGACGACGGCTACGCTGAACGTAAAAATAAGCATCGAGTTAAAAGAGAAGATTCGTCACTATGCGGAAGAGAATAGTGAAACCCTGGCAAGCGTAACGGAACGACTTCTGTCCAAAGCCTTTGACGAGCTCGACAGCGACGTGGGCGTCGATGAAGATGATGTGGACAGTCAGCATACTTCTGAGGCCCGCGTGACGCCATTAAACGATCGTGAGATCAAGGCATTGCGTAAACTGTTGAAGAAGAAAAAATGAACGCCGGTACGGACAGTACCGCCTACAGCTATCAGCAAGCCTGTGAGTTATTGCGTTCAGGTTACCTGAAAAAAGTGAAGCTTGGCTGGAATATTGGCAGCGATGAGTTTTTCCGCATTGCTTCAGACTGGTGCGATACCGGGGCCAGTATTAAAAAAGAGGGTGAACATTTCACCATCACCCTAAAAGGGTTCGCTATTCCCAGAATTTCACAAAACTAATTTATTGCATCGCCTTATTGCTGTGCTTGCAGAATAATATTTCCCTCTTTTATTTTAGAGGGAAATATTTCGCTTTCTAAAATACCATTCCCCGCAGACTTTCATTTCTTGTTGCCGCCAGGTGATGCCAAAGCGGCTGTAGCCGCTGCAGGGCAAGCTGCATCTCTGCGGGTTCAAGGCTGAAGGGAAGGCGTAAAAAGCGCTCAAAAGCCCCATCGACCCCAAACCTTGGCCCGGCACCGATCCGAATGCCCTGACTCTCGGCGGCGGCGGCAAAAATCGTGGCCAGCGGTTTCGGTAATTCCACCCACCACGACAGGCCGCCTTCCGGGGGCGATGTTTGCCAGTCCGGGAACAGCGCTTGCATCGCGGCGAAGCTGGTTTCGCAGCGTTGGCGCAGCATCTCTCTGCGCTGTGGCAAGAACTGCGCCGCGTCGGCAAACAACTGCGTGGCAGCCAGTTGCTCCAGCAGAGGTGTCCCTAAATCAAAGGTATTGCGGATTTGTATCAGCGAACTGATGGTTTTGCCTGAAGCCCTTATCCAGCCGAGGCGCAGCCCGCCCCAGAAACTTTTCCCGGCGGAGCCGAGCGAGATAGTGTGTTCTTCCGGGCCAAAAGCCGCCAGGGGAGGAGGAGGAGGGGCATCAAACCAGAGATCGGCCATCGTTTCGTCCACAACCAGCGTGGTGTGGCTGCGGGCGGCTATCTCGTTCACCCTTTGGCGCGTGGCCGCATCCATACAGCGGCCAGTTGGGTTATGGAAATCTGGAATCAAGTAAGCTAGCCGGGGAGAAGTCTGGGCGATAGTCGCCGCTAAACCGTCAACATCCCAACCGCTTGCGGGCAGGCTGACCGGCACGGGGCGGCAGGAGGCGCCGCGAATCGCCGCCAACGCCATCGGGTAAGTGGGATGGTCTACGACTACGCGATCGCCCGGGCCGGTGAACAGTCTAAGTATTAGCCCCAGTCCGCTGACGGCACCGTTGACCACCATGATTTGGTCAGGCGTCGTGGGTAATCCCCGTGACGCATAATGCCGCGCAATTGCTTCTCTCAGCTCCGGCAAGCCCTGGCTGTCATAGCCGGTTGAGGACAAATGTTCCGGCAGGAAAGTGAGCGCGGTGGAGTATGCCCGATGAATTTCCGGCCCGGCGCTGAGGGCGGCGGTGGAGAGATCCAGTACCGGAGCATTGCCGGGCAAGGGGGAAATGGCCGGGCTGCTTTCGGGCAGCATGGTGACAGAGCCTGAGCCCTGGCGGCTCAGCAGATACCCTTCCTCCCGGAGCTGCGCCAGCGCAGAGGCCACCGTGGTGCGGCTCACGCCCAGCGCGCCAGAAAGCTCTCTTTCCCCTGGCAGCCTGCTGTCGAGTGGTAAGCGGCCATCCAGGATCAGCAGCCGTAGCCCGTCCGCCAGTTGCCGATAGACAGGCGAGCGGGATGAGGCCTGATGCCAGTGGCCCAGCAGGCGTGTTAAAGATGAAATTCCGATTCTGCGCAGCGTCATAGCAGTCCACTTTCTGATAACTGGACCTTAATACTAGGTCCATTTTGCGAGAGGGTATAGCCATAAAAACACACTGAGGATCTTTGTCATGATGGCTCGTCGCCTGCTGCAGCTTTATACCGGCCTGGTCTTTTACGGCATTTCAACCGCTATGTTCGTGCGTGCCGATCTGGGCGCGGACCCGTGGAACGTTTTCCACCTCGGCGTGGCCAGGCTTTTTTCGCTCAACCTCGGGCTGGTGATGATTATTGTGGGGGCGCTGGTGTTGCTGCTGTGGATCCCGCTGCGTCAGCGTCCAGGCCTTGGCACCATTAGCAACGTGATTGTGTTGGGGCTGGCGGCGGATGCCACGCTGGCGCTAATGCCGCTGCTGGAATCGCTTTTTGCGCGATCCGTTTTGCTGGTCGGTGCTTTGATAGTGAATGCCCTTGCGACAGGCATGTATATCGGCGCTGGTTTTGGTGCCGGGCCGCGAGATGGGCTGATGACCGGGATCCATGCCAGAACGGGCTGGTCGGTGCGCAGCGTACGTACCGCCATCGAAGTGACCGTACTGATCTCCGGCTGGCTGATGGGCGGTAGTTTTGGCGTGGGCACCGTGCTTTATGCGTTAGCTATCGGGCCTCTCATTCAGCTTTGCCTGCCGTGGTTTCGCGTTAAGCCGTTGAATAACACAGCGACTCCTGCACAGGAAGCTACATTCTGATGCCGTAGCTGTGCTAAACATTATCTTCCGGAGAATAATAATTGCTTAAAACGGGAGAGAGTATGCGGCACGAGATTGTGAGTAAACCCGCGCTGAACTGGAACAGCTTTCAGCTGGCAGAGATATTAACCCACTGTTTTGAACAGTACGTGGTGCCTTTTCGTCTGGAAGGGGAAACGTTCGGCTGGCGTTTTGCCTCAGAAGATCTTTTCCCAGGCGACAGCCCTATCTGGCTTTACCGTGGAGAGCCCAAAGCAATGGCGCTGGTGACCCGACGCGGGCAAACCTGCCGCCTGGCCGCGTTTGCGATTCGCCCGGAACTGCGCGGGCAGGGTTTAGGCAAGATCTTCATTCAGCAGCTTATTGATGCCGCGCGCGAGCGCGGGGATAAGCAATTTTATCTGGAAGTGATTTTAGGCAACGAAGGCGGGCTGGCGCTCTATGAGCGAATGGGCTTTGTGCCCCAGCAAACGCTGGTGGGCTTCCAGTCTGCAGGTGTTCCTGAAGGCGAGGCCGACGGCGAACTGCTGGAAATCGATCCGCTGCAAATGACCCATAGAATGATGGCCGCTAACGATGCGCCGCTGCCGTGGCTTTGCGCGGCTGAAACGCTGTATAAGCTGCCCGGTAAGGCTTTTGTACTGGATGAAGTGGCTTATGCGATGGTCGTTCCCGGCGAAATACCGAAGCTCAGAGGGCTGTTTGTTGAGCCGTCTGCGCGACGATCCGGTAAGGCAAAAAAGCTGCTGGCTTTACTTCAGCGCCAGTTCCCCCGATTAGTGGCTATTCCCAGCCTGCCCGAAACCGTTTCGCCGGTGTTTTTAGGGAGCGGCTTTACCCTGGATAAGATTCGGCAATACGAGATGAAGCTTACCTTGTAGGCAGAGAAGGTGAGGGCGAAGGCCCTCACCCTGCAAGTTACAGCACGCCCTGAGCCAGCATCGCGTCCGCAACTTTTACGAACCCGGCGATGTTCGCGCCTCGAACGTACTGGGTTTGTTTTCCTTCGCCACCGTAATCCACGCAGGCCTGATGAATATCAAGCATGATGTGGTGCAGGCGAATATCTACTTTTTCGGCCTTCCAGCTCAGACGGGCCGCATTCTGCGCCATTTCCAGCCCGGACGTTGCTACACCGCCTGCGTTTGCCGCTTTACCCGGCGCGAACAGCACGCCAGCTTCCACAAACAGGTCCGTCGCAGCAATCGTGGTTGGCATATTTGCCCCTTCGGCTACCGCTTTCACGCCGTTGGCGATAAGCGTTTGGGCAGCATCGACGTCCAGCTCGTTCTGTGTAGCACAAGGCAGAGCGATATCGACCGGCACGCTCCACGGCTGCTGGCCTTCCAGATAAGTCAGGCCAAACTCTCGGGCATAGTCGGCGACGCGGCCATCGCGGCTGGCTTTGATTTTGCACAGGCGGGCCAGTTTCTCTGCGTTAAAGCCTGCTTCATCTACCACGGTGCCGTTGGAGTCAGACGCCGTGACCACGCGAGCGCCGAGCGACATGGCTTTTTCAATCGCATACTGAGCGACGTTCCCGGAGCCGGAAACCGCCACGCGCAGGCCTTCAAAGCCCAGGCCGTGGCGCTGCAGCATGGCATCGGTGAAGTAGATCAGGCCGTAGCCGGTCGCTTCAGGGCGGATCAGACTGCCGCCGAACGACAGCCCTTTGCCGGTAAACACGCAGGCGGTGTTGTTGGAGAGCTTTTTCATCATCCCCGCCATGTAGCCGACTTCGCGGCCACCAACGCCGATATCCCCTGCCGGAACATCGGTGTCCGGGCCAAGGTGGCGATAAAGCTCCAGCATCAGCGCCTGGCAAAAGCGCATGATTTCGCCTTCGCTTTTGCCCTTCGGATTAAAGTCGCTGCCGCCTTTGCCGCCGCCCATTGGTAGCGTGGTGAGGGCGTTTTTAAAGGTCTGCTCAAAGCCGAGAAATTTGAGGATCGACAGATTAACGGAAGGGTGGAAGCGCATGCCGCCTTTGAACGGGCCAATGGCCGAGTTGAACTGCACGCGCCAGGCCCGGTTCACCTGCACCTGATTGTTGTCGTCCACCCAGGCGACGCGGAACTGAATCACGCGCTCTGGCTCAACCAGACGTTCGAGCAGCGCCTGCTGGCGGTATTGCGGATTGTTTTCCAGAAACGGCCACAGCGTGCTCATCACTTCGCGAACCGCCTGAGCGAATTCTACCTGGTGCGGATCGCGGGACTGTACTGAGGTTAAAAAGCCTTCGAGGGATAATGCTTGAGCCATCAGAGGTAACTCCTTGTTGAAAATTATGTTGTCTGTCTTTTTTTGGGTGATTTTTCGACTATAACATTTTCTTATGAACGGGCATCAAGCGATTTTTTCACCGGAAAGGCAATAAAGAAGGGAAGCGTTTAGTCGGGCTATTAACCCTAAAAAAATCTAAATTTCGGTCTAATAACAGACAATAAATTGTCTTCTCTGTTTTTCGGCCGTTGGCGATCAATTTGGGAGGCTTATTAGCCTCCCGAACCGAGCTTAGAAGTGTGTATTGACGCTCATGTAGTACGTGCGGCCAGGCTCGTTGTAGGTCTCCGCGCCAGCGCCGTACATGTAGGATTTGGTCGTGTCATTCCCGGTGGTCTGGGCGTTACCTGCGCGCCAGTGGCGCTTATCCAGCAGGTTGTCGATCCCGGCGGTGAAGCTGACGTTTTTGGTCGCGTCCCAGGTCGCGCTCATGCCAAGGATGCTATAAGGGCTGACCTCGTTGGTGTCGCTGCCGGTGACAGGAACTCCCTTATAGTTGTACTTCTTCGGTGCCTGTTTGCCGTACCACGTCAGGGTGCTTTGCAGCGAAATGTCCGGGCGAACCTGCCAGCTAAGCGTGGAGTTAAGCGTGTATTCAGGGATGATCGACAGGCGATCGCCGGTTTCCTTATTTTTACTTTGCAGCATGTAAGTCAGGTTGTTATTCCAGCTTACGGTCTCCGTCAGCGGCAGATTAATCGTACCTTCAAGACCTTCCACCACCGCTTTAGGCACGTTGCCCCACTGGTAGATGTCGGTTTTCTTGCTGTTAGAGGCAATAGGTGAATAGCCGGATTCAATTTTGTTGCGATAGTCGTTCCGGAACCAGGTGATCCCTGCCTGATAGCCGTCACGCTTGAACTCCAGGCCAATTTCTTTGTTGACGCTGGTTTCGGCTTTCAGATCCTCATTCCCCATCAGATAACACGCCCCGCCGCTGGCTGCACAGCCCTGACCGCGGCTGTAAAGGATGTAGTTCGGGTTGGTCTGATACAGACTTGGCGCTTTATAAGCCCGGGCAATACCGAGCTTCAGCGTCAAGTCTTCCACCAATTCCTGGCTCAGATTCAGCGACGGGCTCCAGTTATCCCCCACGATGGAGTGATGATCGAACCGAAGACCCGGCGTCAGCATGGTGCTGCTGGTTAGCTCCATATTGTTTTCGGCAAACAGAGAGAAGATCTCCGCTTTGGAATAAGGGCTTCGGCCGGTGGATGAGAGCCCCGGAATCGGCCCGCCTTCGCTTAACGACTGGGTGTTGGAGGTGCCGTCTTTCATGCGCTGCTGATTCCATTCGCTACCGACGGTGAGGTTTTGATTCACCAGCAGGGTAAACGGAATGCTTGCTTCGCTGTGCAGCATGACATCGCTGAGATCGATATCTGAGAACTGGTTGTTGGAGAAAATCCCCTCCGTGCCGCCCGCCAGGCCCTCATTCATGCGCGAGTTACGGGTGTGTTCGTATTGCGCATAAGTGTTGGTGGTGACGCCGTTATCCCAGCCGCCGGTCCAGGTCACGGAATAGGTCTGGCGGTAGAGACGATTGGTCTCTTTGCCGTAGTTGTCCTTCACCAACTGGCTGGTATTCGTATTCTGTGTATCACCTGAATAGAGATTCCCCTGGCGACTGTAGCCGGTTTCAAACTCCAGCGCCTGCATCGGGGCAAATTCCCAGCGGATCATTCCGTTCAGGTCTTTATGGATTACGCCTTCTCGGCCCGCTGGCAGCGTGTTGGCGTAAGACCCGGTGCGCAGTGACTGGTGCCCCTGGTTGATGTCCCAGGCGTCCGCCTGCGTTTTATCGAGGTTGCCGTAGAGACGGAAACTCACGTCGTCACCGAGCGGCCCGGTCAGGCTGAAGTTGGTGCGTTTCGTTGCGCCTTCATCTTTGTGCTCCGGGGCATTGAAATAGGTGTTCCAGCTGCCGTGGAATTCGTTGCTGCTGCGTTTGGTGATGATGTTCACCACGCCGCCAGCCGCCCCATTGCCGTAGCGGGCTGCTGCCGGGCCGCGCAGGACCTCAATGCGTTCGATCATTTCCGGTGGAACCCAGGAGGCATCGCCGCGGGTATCACGCTCGCCGCGCCAGCCCAGGCGCACTGAATTGCGGCTGGTGACGGGTTTACCGTCAACCAGGATCAGCGTGTTTTCTGGCCCCATACCGCGAATGTCGATCTGGCGGCCGTTGCCGCGCTGCCCGCTGGTGGAGTTGCCGGTCAGGTTAACTCCCGGCATGGTACGAATGATTTCAGAGACATCGCGCGCGACCGGGTGCTTCTTTAATTCCTCGGAAGTAATCACCGACACGCCGGGTGCCTGCAGCGTTTGCTGGGCTGCGGTGACGACGAGCGTGTCTTCGTTTTCAGCGGGGGTTACCTCTGCTGCTGCCGCTGAAAAAGCGGTGCCGTAGAGGCCCAGACTCACCAGTGTGGCGAGGGAGTACGATAATGTATTGTTCATTATTTATCCTGAGTGTCACCGCCTGCGTCCCTTAAGTTCCTTTCCCAAACGAGGAGGGACGCGGCAAAAGTGCCTGGAGTTGAAAGTGCGGAAACACGCTATTGCAAATGAAAACAATTATCAATGTCTTTATCAATTGCATTTTTGCAATCTATTAAAGCCGCTAATTAATCAGCCTGGGTTATTACTCCCCGTATCAATCATTCATTAACCTGATGCTCCACAATTGACCTTCCGCTGTTACGGTTCCGATACATATTTAGGTGATCTCATTAACAAACTGAGGTAAATGCCCCGTGTTTTGCCCCCTTCCGATTGTGAGAATCGCTATTCCAGGCTAGAAACAAAATGTAACAACTCTCGGTATCCACTTAGAAAACGGACAAAATTGATGGATAGATTTGGGAAACACCTCGTCTGGGTCGTGCTCGCTTTGATCGGCGCATTCGCCCTCGGCTACATCGCACTGAATCGCGGTGAACAGATAAATGCGCTGTGGATTGTTATTGCCTCAGTTTGTATCTACCTGATTGCCTATCGTTACTACGGTTTGTTTATCGCTAAACGCGTGCTAACGGTGGATGCCACGCGCATGACGCCGGCCGTGCGAAACAATGACGGCCTTGATTACGTCCCAACGGATAAAAAAGTGCTGTTTGGCCACCATTTTGCCGCCATCGCCGGGGCGGGGCCGCTGGTGGGACCGGTGCTTGCCGCGCAAATGGGTTACCTGCCGGGCATGCTTTGGCTGCTGGCAGGCGTGGTGCTGGCGGGCGCCGTGCAGGACTTTATGGTGTTGTTTGTCTCCACGCGTCGCAACGGGCGTTCGCTGGGGGAGTTAGTTAAAGAAGAAATGGGCAACACTGCGGGGGTTATCGCACTGGTCGCCTGCTTTATGATCATGGTGATTATCCTGGCCGTGCTGGCAATGATCGTGGTGAAGGCGTTAACCCATAGCCCGTGGGGGACTTACACCGTGGCCTTTACCATCCCGCTGGCGCTGTTTATGGGCGTCTACATTCGCTATTTGCGCCCGGGGCGTATCGGCGAAGTGTCGGTGATTGGCCTGGTGATGCTGGTGTTTGCCATTATTTCCGGCGGCTGGGTAGCGGAGAGCCCGACCTGGGCGCCGTACTTTGATTTTACGGGTGTGCAGCTCACCTGGATGCTGGTAGGGTACGGTTTTGTGGCCTCGGTGCTGCCGGTGTGGCTGCTGCTGGCCCCGCGTGATTACCTCTCCACCTTCCTGAAAATCGGCACCATCATCGGGCTGGCTATCGGCATTTTGATCATGCGTCCGACGCTGCAAATGCCATCATTAACAAAATTCATTGATGGCACCGGCCCGGTCTGGAGTGGGGATCTGTTCCCGTTCCTGTTTATCACCATCGCCTGTGGGGCCGTTTCCGGCTTCCACGCGCTGATTGCTTCCGGCACCACGCCAAAAATGCTGGCGAACGAAAATCAGGCCTGCTTCATTGGCTACGGCGGCATGTTGATGGAGTCCTTCGTCGCGATCATGGCGCTGGTGGCAGCCTGTATCATCGATCCGGGCGTGTACTTCGCGATGAACAGCCCGATGGCTGTATTGGCGCCCGCTGGCACGGCGGATGTTGTCGCTTCTGCCGCGCAGGTGGTGAGCGGGTGGGGCTTCCATATCACTCCGGAAACGCTGACCAACATCGCCAACGAAGTGGGCGAACAGAGCATCATCTCCCGTGCCGGTGGGGCACCAACGCTGGCCGTTGGCATGGCATATATTCTGCACGGCGCGCTCGGCGGGCTGATGGACGTCTCGTTCTGGTACCACTTTGCCATCCTGTTTGAAGCGCTGTTTATCCTGACGGCGGTGGATGCCGGGACTCGTGCGGCACGTTTTATGCTGCAGGATCTGCTGGGCGTAATCTCTCCGGGACTGAAACGGACGGATTCGCTGCCGGCCAACCTGCTTGCCACCGGGCTTTGTGTGCTCGCCTGGGGTTACTTCCTGCATCAGGGCGTGGTCGATCCGCTGGGCGGCATTAACACGCTGTGGCCGCTGTTCGGTATCGCCAACCAGATGCTGGCGGGCATGGCGCTCATGCTGTGCGCCGTTGTGCTGTTCAAAATGAAGAAGCAGCGCTATGCCTGGGTGGCGCTGATGCCGACCGCCTGGCTGCTGGTGTGCACGTTAACCGCAGGCTGGCAGAAAGCGTTCAGCTCGGATGCAAAAGTGGGCTTCCTCGCCATCGCCAATAAGTTCCAGGCGATGATCGACAGCGGTAATATTCCGGCGCAGTACACGCAGTCGCAGCTCAGCCAGTTGGTGTTTAACAACCGCCTGGATGCGGGGCTGACCATCTTCTTTATGGTGGTGGTTGTGGTGCTCGGCTGGTTCTCGCTGAAAACTGCGCTTAAGGCGCTGAAGTCTGAGCAACCGACGTCGAGCGAAACGCCGTATGAGCCGATGCCTGAGAATTACGAACAGATCGTGGCGCAGGCGAAGAGCGTACATTGATTTTTACCCTCATCCTAACCCTCTCCCTGAAAGGGAGAGGGGATAAATTGGGTTTTACCTTAGCTCTGAGCGGAGAAGGGCGCATTTTTTTATCTTTTCCCCTCTGCCCTTTGGGGAGAGGGCTGGGGCGAGGGGCAACCCACTGGAGGTACCATGTTCGATAGTCTAGCCAAAGCCGGGAAATACCTCGGTCAGGCCGCGAAGCTGATGATTGGCGTACCCGACTACGACAACTACGTGCAGCACATGCGCCTGACGCACCCTGAGCAGACGCCAATGAGCTATGAAGAATTTTTCCGCGAGCGGCAGGATGCCCGCTACAGCGGTAAAGGCGGCGGACGCTGCTGCTGAGACTTAGCATTTAACAAAAATGTGACATTTAGCTCGTTTTTTAGCTGACGGTAAAAATCCTGTTGTGCGAAACCAGCGAGTATGATTTTATCAATATCGACTTTTAATCTTGATTCAGGAAACCCATGACTCATTCCCTGCAGACTTCGACCCTACTAGTTACCGCGCTACCAGCCGCGGTGGTCGTCGTGCGTGTGGTGGTGGTCGTCGGCAATACGCCGTAGGGACTGAATCAACGCATCGATTCCAAACCCCGCCGGCGCAAACCGGGCGGGGTTTCTTGTTTTAAGTGCCTGCCCAGAAGCGAACCGGCTAATTAGAAGGACTGGAGCATGGCAATTTCGGACACACCCGCACAACGCATCACCGGCGCCCAGCTGATTGTAAAAATGTTGGAGCATCATGGCATTACAACGGTTAGCGGCATTCCCGGTGGCACCGTACTGCCGCTCTACAATGCCTTGAGCCAAAGCCCCCGCATTCGCCACGTTCTGGCTCGCCACGAGCAGGGCGCGGGATTTATGGCGCAGGGCATGGCGCGTACCAGCGGCAAACCGGCGGTCTGCATCGCCTGCAGCGGGCCGGGGGCCACAAACCTTGTCACCGCCATTGCCGACGCACGTCTCGACTCTATTCCGCTGGTTTGTATCACCGGCCAGGTCCCCACTTCAATGATTGGCGCCGATGCTTTCCAGGAAGTGGACACCTACGGTATTTCGATTCCTATCACCAAGCATAACTACCTGGTGCGCAGCATTGACGAGCTGCCGCAGGTGATTACCGACGCTTTTCGTATCGCACAGTCCGGTCGCCCAGGGCCCGTCTGGATCGATATTCCTAAAGACATTCAGACCGCTGAAATCGACATTGCCGAACTGCCTGCGGTAGCCGCGCCTTCCGCTGCCCCGGCCTTTGACCATCAGGACATCGCCCGTGCGGCAGCGATGATCAACGAAGCCAAACGCCCGGTGCTTTATCTGGGCGGCGGCATTATCAGCGCGGGTGCAGCGGAGCAGGCGCGAGAGCTGGCGGAGCGTGCCGGGCTGCCGACAACCATGACGTTGATGGCACTGGGGACGATCCCCGCCCGACATCCGCTCTCTCTGGGAATGCTGGGAATGCATGGCGCGCGGAGCACCAACTTTATTCTGCACGAAGCCGATCTGTTGATCGTGTTGGGCGCACGCTTTGACGACCGTGCCATTGGTAAAACCGAGGAGTTTTGCCCGAATGCCAAAATTATCCACGTTGACATCGATCGTGCCGAGCTGGGCAAAATTAAGCAGGCCAACGTGGCGATTCGCGGTGACGTACGTGAAGTGCTGAGTCAGCTTATTCCGCAGACCAAAAACGCCCGGCGCAGCGAGTGGCTGCAGACGGTGAGCGAGTTGCAGCGTGAGTTCCCATTTGCCACGCCGGGAGCAGATAATCCGCTGATGCCTTATGGACTGATCAAAGCCGCAGCGGCCTGCGTAGACGATGAGGCTATTGTTACCACCGACGTAGGCCAGCACCAGATGTGGGTGGCTCAGGCTTATCCGCTCAACCGTCCGCGCCAGTGGCTGACGTCCGGCGGCCTGGGCACCATGGGCTTTGGCTTACCGGCTGCGGTTGGCGCGGCGCTGGCCGAACCTGGCCGTAAAGTGCTGTGCTTCTCCGGCGACGGCAGCCTGATGATGAATATCCAGGAGATGGCGACGGCGGCGGAAAATAATCTGGATGTAAAAATCATCCTGATGAACAACCAGGCGCTGGGGCTGGTACACCAGCAGCAGACGCTGTTCTATCAGCAGAATATCTTCGCCGCGACTTACCCCGGCATGACGGATTTCCTGACCATCGCCCGTGGCTTTGGCCTGGCAACCTGCGACCTGAACCAGGCGGAAGATCCGCAGGCCGCGCTGCAGGAAGCGATTTCTCGCCCTGGGCCTTGCCTGATCCACGTGCGTATCGACGCCGATGAAAAAGTCTACCCAATGGTGCCGCCGGGTGCCGCCAACACTCAGATGATTGGAGAGTAAGTCATGCAGCAATCTATCACTAAACAATCCACCGTCATTCTGGAACTCACGGTGCGCAACCACCCGGGCGTGATGTCACATATCTGCGGCCTGTTTGCCCGCCGCGCATTTAACGTGGAAGGCATTCTCTGTTTACCGCTGCCGGAAGGCGATCAGAGCCGCATCTGGCTGCAGGTAGCAGACGATCAGCGGCTGGAGCAGATGGTCAGTCAGGTCGATAAGCTGGAGGATGTGGTGCAGATCATTCGCCACGCCGATGACCCAGGTATCTTTAACCGCCTGACCGCATTTGTGCAGTAAATAAACCAGGGGCTTTCAGGCATATTTTTGAAAGCCCCGCGCCAGGATGAATAACTCCCCGGAAGCCGTGCCGCAAACCCTGCATACCAAAGAACGATTTCAACCAACCTCAAGCAAGAATTCGTTAGCCTGCCCTGAGAAAAATAAGCGCGATTAAATTTTGTTCGTGCTTGCCCGTTGCTTTAAAGCTACACTCAGGGAGTCAAGGATGTACATGATTACGTTCTTCAAAACGACAGAAGGAAAAACGCCGTTCAAAGCCTGGCTAAAGGCGTTAAAAGATGCGAGGGCAAAAACCAAAATAGTCATGAGGATCGACCGACTTTCCTTTGGTAACCCTGGCGATCATAAACCCTGTGGACAGGGCGTATGGGAAATGCGCATCGATGAAGGGCCTGGCTATAGGGTGTACTACGCCCAGGACGGCAAAGCAGTCTGGCTGCTACTGGCGGGAGGAGATAAACGCAATCAACAGGCGGATATCGAACGTGCAAAAGAATGGTGGCTTGAACATCAAGGGAGAAAAAATGAAATTTAGCGAATTTGATCAAACGGTTATTGATATGCTCCGCGACGATCGTGCCTTCGCCGTGGAGTACCTGAAAGAAGCTTTTATTGGGCTGGACGGTGACGACGGCGAAGCGGTGTTTCTCATTGCCATGCGTCGGCTGGTAGAAGCCAGAGGTGGCTTTACGGAGATTGCCAGAGCGGCAAACCTAAACCGTGAAACGCTGTACCGCACGCTGTCGGAGCGTGGAAACCCCACCATCAAAACCACCAAAAAGGTTCTGCACGCGGTGGGGATTCATTTTTCAGAGATTGCGGGCTGACCGTACGCTATAAACCCTGGCGAACCAGCAGGTCAGGGGTGATTTCGGCAATGGACTTCGCGCCGGTGAGCGTCATCGCCACGCGCATCTCTTTCTCCATTAAGTTCAGCAGATTGCTAACGCCAGCCTCACCATGAGTGGCGAGTGCATACAGGAAAGCGCGCCCCAGCAGCACAGTGTCAGCGCCAAGCGCAATCATACGTACCACGTCCAGGCCATTGCGGATGCCGCTGTCCGCCAGAATGGTAAGATCGCCTTTTACCGCGTCGGCAATGGCGGGCAGGGCGCGGGCGGAAGAGAGCACGCCGTCCAACTGGCGGCCACCGTGGTTAGACACCACGATCCCGTCGGCGCCGAAGCGCACCGCATCGCGAGCATCTTCCGGGTCGAGGATCCCTTTAATCACCATCGGGCCGTCCCAGAATTCGCGGATCCACTCCAGATCTTTCCATGAAATGGACGGATCGAAGTTATTGGCCAGCCAGCCAATATAATCCTCCAGCCCGGTTGGTTTACCGAGATAGGTGGAAATATTGCCCAAATCGTGAGGGCGGCCATTTAGGCCAACGTCCCATGCCCACTGCGGGTGCGTCATCGCCTGGAAATAGCGGCGCATCGCGGCATTAGGGCCGCTCATGCCTGAGTGAGCGTCACGATAGCGCGCCCCAGGGGTCGGCATATCGACGGTAAATACCAGCGTGGAGCACCCAGCGGCTTTCGCTCTCTCCAGCGCGTTGCGCATAAAACCGCGATCTTTCAAAACATAAAGCTGGAACCACATCGGGCGGTTAATCGCCGGTGCGACTTCTTCAATCGGGCAAACGGACACCGTCGACAGGGTAAAAGGAATGCCTTTTGCTGCGGCAGCTTTTGCGGCCTGAACTTCTCCCCGGCGGGCGTACATCCCGCAAAGCCCCACAGGGCCGAGGGCGACGGGCATAGACAGCGTTTCGTTAAACAACCGGGTTTCCAGGCTCAGCGCTGACATGTTTTTCAGCACGCGCTGCTTCAGCGCCACCTGCGCCAGATCTTCCACGTTGCGCTTCAGCGTATGCTCGGCATAGGCTCCTCCGTCAATGTAGTGGAATAAAAAAGGCGGCAGAATGCGCTCGGCGGCGGCACGGTAGTCGGTTGCTGCGGAAATAATCATCGTTTCTTTTCCCTTATTTCATCACTTGCTTCGTCCGGGAGGCGGGTAATGCGTGCCTGACGGGCTTCGTCTTCCTGCAGAGTTTTGATAGTGGTGTGGACGTAGCCGAGGTGCGACTGGGCGGCTCGCCTTGCGCGCTCGGCGTCTCCGGCCAGAATCGCCTGCAATAATTCGTCATGCTGCTCGGTTAGCCCGGCAAAAATGGCCGGGACGGTGTACATGTGCTGGCGGCTGTGCAGCACCGAAGATTGCAGCAGGTCGAAGAACCCGCGCATGGTCTGCAGCAGCACGATATTGTGGGAGGCTTCGGCAATCGCCAGGTGAAACCTGACGTCGGCCTGGGCGGCTAAATCCGGGTCATCGCTCTCTTTAAATTTGAGCGTGGCATCGAAGCAGGCGATCAGCTTTTCTTTGTCGGCCTGCGTCGCCCGCATGGCGGCGTACCAGGCCGTACTGCCTTCAATGGAGTGCCTCGCTTCGAGGATATCCAACTGGTAATTGGGATCGCCCTCAACCAGCGTTTTCAGCGGCTGTACGATGCGCTGTTCCGACCATTGTTCGGTCTGGTAGCGCAGATAAGTGCCGCCGCCGCGCCGGCTGGCCAGCACGCCTTCGCCAATCAGCTTTTGAATCGCCTCGCGTAAAATCGAGCGCGAACAGCCCAGTTCGGCGGCCAGCTGGCGTTCGGCGGGCAACCGCATGCCCGCCTCCAGATTACGTTCTTCAATCAGCGCCTTAACACGCTCAACCATCTGGTCGGCAAGGCGCGGCACAGCTTGGGTCATGGGATCATCCAGGTTAAAACATAGGCCTGCAGCGTGGTAATCACTCCCACCATGCAGGTGAAAATCAGGCTGTGCTTCACGGTGAAGCGGAACAGGTCTGACTCTTTCCCGACCAGCCCCACCGCCGCACAGGCAATGGCTATCGACTGCGGTGAAATCATCTTCCCGGTCACGCCGCCGGTAGTATTGGCCGCCACCAGCAGAAGGTCCGACACGCCAATCTGCTGGGCGGTCGTGGCCTGCAGCGCGGCAAACAGCGCGTTAGACGAGGTGTCCGACCCGGTGAGGAACACGCCCAGCCAGCCAAGGAACGGCGAGAAGAAAGTAAAGGCGTGGCCGGTATGCGCCAGCGCCAGGGCCAGCGTCGCCGACAGCCCGGAATAGTTGGAGATAAAAGCAAACGCCAGCACCATGCCAATGGAGTAAATCGGCAGCGCCAGCTCCTTGAGCGTTTCACCGAAAGTAACCAGCGCCGCTTTCGGTTTCATGCGCAGGTAAACAATTGAGATCAGCGCCGCGACCAGGATTGCCGTGCCGGTGGCTGACAGCCAGTCGAACTTAAACACCGCGGCGTAAGGCGCACTGGCGGTAACGACCGGCGGCATTTTGGCGACAAGGTTATCCAGGAACGGCACGGAGAAATTATAGACCCAGTCCGCCATCGTGCCGCCTTTGGCGAACAGCGCTTTAAACGGCGGAATGCTCCACAGCGTAACCGTGGCCGTTAAAAACAGGAACGGCATCCAGGCTTTGACAATCTGCCCGGTCGTGTATTTCTGCGCAGTCTGCGCCTGCACGGTTGCAGCCGCGTTCTCGCTATCAAAGCGGAAAATGCGCACCGGCTTCCAGACCCGCAGGAACGCCGTCAGGCACACCAGCGACACCAGCGAAGAGATAATGTCCGGCAGCTCGGGGCCGATAAAGTTAGAGCTGAGATACTGGGCGATAGCAAACGAGCCGCCTGCTACGATTACCGCCGGCCAGGTCTCTTTGATTCCGCGCCAGCCGTCCATAATCGCCATGATCCAGAACAGCACAATGATCGTCAGGAACGGCAGCTGGCGGCCTACCATCTGGCCGATTTCGAAGCTGTCCAGGCCGGTAACCTGCCCGGCAACGATAATGGGGATCCCCATCGCGCCGAAGGCCACCGGCGCGGTGTTCACTATCAGGCACAAACCTGCGGCGTACAGCGGCTTAAACCCGAGGCCGACCAGCAAGGCTGCGGTAATGGCAACCGGCGCCCCAAACCCGGCAGCCCCTTCCAGAAAGGCGCCGAAAGAGAAACCGACGATCAGCATTTGCAGGCGCTGGTCCGGCGTGATCGACAGGATAGAGGAGCGAATAATGTCGAACTGCCCGGTTTTGACCGAAATTTTGTAGACAAACACCGCGGCCACAATAATCCAGGCGATGGGCCACAGGCCGTAGAAGAAGCCGTACACCACCGAGGCAAGCGCGCGATCCACCGGCATGCGGTATAAAAACAGGGCAACCAGCAGGGCGAGAAATACCGTGATCGTTGCCGCTTTGTAGCCCTTCATCCGCAGCTTAATCAGCGCGAAGAAGAAAAACAGAATAGGGAGCGCGGCAATCAGGCTCGACAGCCAGATATTCCCGAGCGGGTCGTAGAGTTGGGGCCAGACTTGCATGCAGGTGTTCTCCAGGGTGAGGCGTTTATCGTTTTTTATTAGATTGGTAGGACCAATTTTGCTTTGTAGAGCAAATGATGGCTAATGGTTAATCTTGTGTTAATGAAAGGCAACGGCCCGACGAGTGTTTATCAGCGTTTTGTAGAAAAGGGCACGTTTTTAGTCAGATTGGTAGGACCAAAAAACGGCTCTCCTGGCGGGAGAGCAGTGAAGGGAGAAAGCGATTGCCGGGGGGATGACAACGCAGGTTTTGCGGCTTATTTTTTGTATTGCTCGTCACTGACTTTTTCCAGCCACTCAACGGGGCTGCCGTTTAAGGACTCCGCTATGGCGATATGCGTCATTGCCGTCTCCGGCGATGCGCCATGCCAGTGTTTAACGCCTTCAGGTATCCATGCGATATCGCCCTGATTCAGCTCCTGAATTTCTTCGCCCCATGCCTGAAGCCAGCCTCGCCCCTGGGTGACTATCAGCGTCTGGCCGAGGGGATGAGTATGCCAGGCCGTGCGTGCCCCCGGCTCAAAGGTGACAATTGCTCCGCCAACGCGGGCGTTTTCAGTGCCACTAAAAGGTGAATCAATGCGTACTGTGCCGGTGAAATAACTTTCCGGGCCCTGCTGTGAAGGTTGTGAACCGCTGTGGATAATTTTCATCAAATGCTCCAGTCGAGAAGGTCATCGTTCGTTCTCATACGGTAGTCCCGAATGCTGTAGAGAACTAGCCAGGGAAAAGTACAAGAGCTTATGAATCCAGTTCATTAATCTCGCTATACTGGGAATATTCTGTTCCTTAGTGAGGCTTGTTTCGGCCATGCTGAAAGAAAACTTCAACGATCTAATGTCATTTATCGAAGTGGCACGCGAGCGCAGCTTTACCCGAGCAGCGGCAAAGCTTGGCGTGTCCCAGTCCGCGCTCAGCCACGCGATTCGTGGTCTTGAGGAGCGTCTTCAACTGCGCTTACTGACCCGCACCACGCGCAGCGTCGCGCCCACTGAAGCCGGTGAAAAGCTGCTTGCCAGCCTGTCGCCTCGCTTTGCCGATCTTGAAAACGAGCTGGTTGCGTTGAGTGAAATGCGTGCGCGGCCGGCGGGCAATATTCGACTCAATGCGGCCGAACACAGCTTGCAGTCGGTTTTATGGCCGGTGTTGAAAACTTTCCTGGTCGACTACCCGGACATCAATGTAGAAATCAGCGTGGATAACGCCCTGACCGATATTGTCAGCGGGCAGTTCGACGCCGGGATTCGTCTCGGCGAGCAGGTGGCAAAAGATATGGTGGCCGTGCGCGTTGGCCCGGAGCTTACTATGTCGGTCATTGGTTCTCCGACCTATTTTGCGAAACATGGCTACCCGGCGACGCCGCAGGATCTCCAGCAGCATAATTGCATCAATATGCGGCTGCCTACCCTGGGAGGACTGTATGCGTGGGAATTCGAAAAGGACGGGCGTGAGCTGAAAATTCGCGTGGATGGGCAACTAACGTTCAACAGCCTGAGCCAGCGCATTGATGCCGCGCTGCAAGGTCTCGGCCTGGCATTTGTGCCGAGCGACACGGTTTCCGATGAGCTTGCCGAAGGGCGGCTGGTCCGGGTTCTGGAGTCCTGGTGCAAACCGTTCCCAGGTTATTACCTTTACTACCCCAGCCGTAAGCAGCACACGACCGCGTTCTCCCTGCTGGTGGATGCGCTGAGATACTCTTCCTGAGCCGTTGGTGATAAGCGGATTTTATTCTGGTTCAGCGACATCAAAGCCCGAAGACGCGCAGACCCTTTTCCTGGCCCACTTCGTAACTCATTGATTTATCCATTCAGCAGAGTCGTGTCCCAAAAAGGACAGGAAGGAGAAAAGAGACAGCTTTATCAGTTTCAACAAGGCGTTAGCTGTGAAAAGCTCTTGCTCACTGCCGTACAGGCAGCAGGCGAGGCGCGATAGATGAAGTGCCTCGCCTGTTTTTCTCATACCAGCCTCAGAACCCTGTCCAGCGACCAGCGGCCAGCGCCACGGGCGATAACCAGCAGCAGTAATCCGCCCCAGATCAGGTGCGTGGGCCATGCGTCCGGGTAGACAAAAATTTCAATCACCAGGGTCATAAACAGCAATCCCGTTGCAGCGAAGCGTGAAAATAATCCCAGCACCAGCAGAACAGGGAAAGTATGTTCGGCCAGCGTGGCCAGGTGCGCGGCGATATCATAGGGGATAAGCGGCAGCGCATATTCGGTGCGGAACAGCTCGTAGGTGGACGGTTTTAGCGTCATAAACCCCGTGACTTTTGTGCGGCCAGAAAGGAAGAACACGGCGGCAACGCCCACGCGGGCTATCAGCAACAGCAAGTTGTCGCCGACGCCTCTCTCGATGCGATCCCAGAGTCTATTCCATAGCGCTCTCACGCCTTGTTCTGTCAGGTGTTGTTCAGATACTTTCATCATTTAGCCTCAAAAGGTGTGATTAAAATGCGGCGAACACGCCGCGACTAAGCAGGTTGCTGAAAAAAGGGCCGAGGGCGAGGGCTGGCTCGGCAGCCAGGGCCTGTTCGCTAGCCTGATCGAGGGTTGCCCCCAAGCGGCAGGCAGTCAGGAAGACCGATCCGCCCTGGCTTAAGGGTTCGGCAAAAATGCGCTGCTGGCAGCGAACCAGCAGAGCGCCTTCGCCCTGCCAGTGAATCGTCTCCGGCGCGGCGGTTTGTTCGCGGTTGAACGCCCAGAGCGTGAACACCGGCAGCGTGGGGTGCCAGTACCAGCGAACGCTGTCCCGCAGCCGTAATGATGTGGTGCCCAGGGTATCCGCCGTGGTGCTTGCCAGTGCATGCACGTCCAGCGGGGCCGAGGCCGGGGCACAAAACACCTCCAGCCACAGCTTGTCCAGCTCGGCCACGGCGCTTGAATAAGTCAGTTCTCTGGCCGGAGGATAAGCGCTAATAAAGGCGGGGAAGGCGTCGCCATAGCGAACCAGTTCACCTTCGTATGGGGGGCGTTCAAGCGCATAGCCGCGCGCCATTTCACGGAAAAAATCGGTTCCGGTAAGCCTGGATACGCTGGGGAAGTTAGCGTCCAGGGCGTCAACGCAGGCTTTGATCACGCTGTTGCGATAAACGGCAATACCGGGCTGATGCTGAAGATGGCTTAGCTCGGATCTAGCCTCACCGTATAACAGGCCAATAAATGCCTCGTGGTAGCGGCTTAACTGAGTGCTCATACGGCGGCTCCCATTGTGTCGAGGATGCGCTGGGCACGCTGCTGTTCGGCCAGCAACACGTTAAACACAGGCAGGTTGTCATCCCGTTCAATAAGCGTGGGTTTTGCTCCCGCCCGCTGAATCAGTTGCGTATACAGCCGCCAGACCTCCTCGGATATTGACTGATCGTGGCTGTCGATCAGCAAATCGCTGCCCCCATCGTCGGGGCTAAAGCCCGCCAGGTGGATCTCAGTCACACGTTCGACCGGGAAACAGCTCAGCCAGGCTGCGGCCTCAAAGCCGAGGTTGTGGGCGCTGAGCCAGACGTTGTTCAGATCCAGCAGTAGGCCACACCCACTCCGGCGGCTGACTTCGTCGAGAAATTCGATTTCATCCCATTCGTGTTCCGGCATCTGCAAATAGTGCGTGGGATTTTCCAGTGAAATCTGGCAGCCCAGCGTGTCCTGCGTGCGGTTAATGTTGTCAATAACGCGGTGCATCACCCGCGTTGTCCTCGGCACCGGCAGCAGGTCAGGATAATAAATCCCGTTCCAGCGCGACCAGGCGAGGTGCTCGGAAACAAGCGCTGGCTTGATGTCAGTCACTAGCGCTTTTAGCTGCGCGAGCAGTTGGGCGTCCGGTGGCTCGTCACCGGCCAGTGAAAGCGAAACGCCGTGCAGCGAGATCGGGTGTTGCTGGCGGATGGCCGCCA
>AKXM01000006.1 GCA_000277545.1 Enterobacter sp. Ag1
GCTCACTGTACCGATGAACGCCGTGTCACCGTGCAGACCCAACTGATTAATGTCTTTGAACGTTATGGCCTGCCGGAGAGGATGACGATGGATAACGGTGCGCCGTGGGGAGATACCACCGGGACCTGGACAGCACTGGAACTGTGGCTGATGCGCCAGAGTATCCGGGTGAGCCATTCCCGGCCTTACCACCCACAGACGCAGGGCAAGCTGGAGCGTTTTCACCGCAGTCTGAAGGCGGAAGTGCTGCAGGGCCAGTGGTTTACGGACAGCCAGCAGGTGCAACGGGCCTTCGACCACTGGCGGACGGTGTATAACCTGGAGCGGCCCCACGAGGCACTCGCGATGAAGGCACCGGCTTCGCGATATCAGCCATCGTCCCGGCAGTACAGTGCAGACGTTAAGCCACCGGAATACGATGAGGGAGTGGAGGTACGGAAGGTAGATATCAGCGGAAAGCTGAGCTTCAGGGGCAGCAGTCTGAAGGCAGGTAAAGCGTTCAGAGGAGAATATGTGGGGCTGAAAGAGACGATGGAAGACGGATGTTATGAAGTGTGGTGGTACAGCACGAAAGTGGGGGTGATCGACCTGAAGAATAAGTCGATCACCATGGGTAAAGGATGTTAAAAAGTGTTCACCATGTCTGCGAACACCTGTCTACCATGTCCCCGGACTGTACATCCCCTGGGGGAGAGGGGATAAAACCGAGCCGCCTGCACTTCCTCCTCCCCCAGGGGAGAGGGGACAGGAAACGAAACAGAATCACCAGCATTTCCCCCCTCGCCCTTCCAGGGAGAGGGCCGGGGTGAGGGTAAAAAAACTTCTCATTCAAAGGATAACGAAAATGACTATCAACCTAAAAAACCGTAATTTCCTGAAACTCCTCGACTTCAAACCGGCAGAAATTCAGTACCTCATCGACCTGGCCCGTGAACTGAAGGCCGCCAAACAGGCCGGAACAGAGAAAAAAACGCTATGCGGTAAAAACATCGCGCTGATCTTCGAGAAAACCTCCACCCGTACCCGCTGCGCCTTTGAGGTTGGCGCGTTTGACCAGGGCGCGCTGGTGACCTATCTGGGGCCAAGCGGCTCGCAAATCGGCCATAAAGAATCCATGAAAGATACCGCTCGCGTGCTGGGGCGGATGTACGACGGGATTGAATACCGCGGCTATGGCCAGGACATTGTCGAAGAGCTGGGGGAATACGCTGGCGTGCCGGTGTGGAACGGGCTAACCAATGAATTTCACCCGACCCAGATCCTCGCCGACCTGATGACCATGCTGGAGCACGCTCCGGGTAAAAAACTGCAGGATCTCTCCTTCGCTTATCTCGGCGATGCCCGTAACAACATGGGCAATTCCCTGATGGTGGGCGCAGCCAAAATGGGCATGGATATTCGTCTTGTCGCGCCGAAAGCCTTCTGGCCTGAAGCGGCGCTGGTCGAGCAATGCCGCGCCATCGCCAAAGAAACCGGCGGCCGCATCATGCTGACGGACAGCGTGGAAGAAGGCGTTGCGGGCGTGGATTTCCTCTACACGGACGTTTGGGTTTCGATGGGCGAGCCTAAAGAAGCCTGGGCTGAACGCGTAAGCATCATGACGCCCTACCAGATTAACCAGAGCGTTCTTAATGCGACCGGCAACCCGAACGTCAAGTTCATGCATTGCCTGCCTGCCTTCCATAACGAACACACCAAAGTCGGCAAAGAGATCGAAGAAACCTACGGCCTGAAGGGGCTGGAAGTGACCGAGGAAGTCTTTGAGTCAGCACACTCCATTGTCTTCGACGAAGCCGAAAACCGCATGCACACCATTAAAGCCGTGATGGTCGCCACGCTCGGCGCGTAACGCTGTCGGGCAGTGGGAACCCCTCGCTGCCCGTATTGCCCTTGTGCTGCTTCGCGCAGCGGGAGAAAAGGAAATGGCCGATGTTACCCATGAAGGTGCCGCAGACACCTCCACAAGCAGTGAAAGAAAACTCGGACTCAGCGCGCTGGTGGCGCTGGTTATAGGATCCATGATTGGCGGGGGCGTTTTCAGCCTGCCGCAAAACTTTGCTTCGGTAGCGTCCCCCGGCGCATTGCTGATCGGCTGGGCCATTACCGGCGTCGGCATGCTTTGCCTGGCGTTTATTTATCAGAATCTCAGCGCTCGCTGCCCGGATCTTGACGGCGGCGTTTACAGCTATGCCCGGGCCGGGTTTGGCGACTTTATTGGCTTTCAGTCCGCCTGGGGCTACTGGTTCTCCGCCTGGCTCGGGAACGTCTCTTACGCGGTGCTGCTGTTCAGCGCCATGAGCTTTTTCATTCCGGTGTTTGGCGACGGGAATAACCTGCCGTCGATTATCGGCGCCTCCATCGTGCTTTGGTTAGTTCATGCCCTGGTACTTCGCGGGGTGCGAGAAGCCGCCTACATCAACACCATCCTCACCGTGGTCAAGGTCATCATTCTGCTGGTCTTTATTGTCGCGGTGCTGATTGCCTTTCGGATTGGCGTGTTCACGGCGGATTTCTGGGGCCGCATGATGCTGGTCGAAGGATCTCGCCCGGAAATTTTCGACCAGGTTAAAAACACCATGCTGGTAACTACCTGGGTGTTTATCGGCATTGAAGGGGCAACCGTTGTTTCTGCCCGGGCCGCAAAACGTGAGGATATCGGTAAGGCAACGGTCATTGGTCTGCTGGGCGCGCTGGCGATTTACGTGCTGGTCAGCGTGCTGTCGATGGGGATCCTCGATCAGGCGAGCCTGGCCGGGCTGAAGAATCCGTCGATGGCCGGCGTGCTGGAAAGCGTGGTCGGGGCATGGGGAGCGAAGTTCGTTGCCGGAGGCGTGATTCTGTCCGTAGCCGGCGCGCTGCTGGCCTGGACGCTGTTTGCCGCAGAATTACCGCGTGTCGCGGCAATTGACGGCATTTTCCCTAAAATTTTCGCCAAAGAGAACGCCCGTCATTCACCTTCGTTTTCACTGTGGATCACCAATGGCTTAATTCAGCTCTTCCTGATCCTTACCCTGTTCTACGCCGCCGGCTACCAGGCGCTATTCTCCATTGCCACGGCGGCCATTTTACCTCCGTACCTGTTCAGCGCAGCCTACGGGCTGAAGCTGGCCTGGACCGGGGAGCGCTATGGACAGGGGGAATCACGAACCGGCGGCATCGTGCTTGGCCTGATTGCCACGGCTTACGGCTTCTGGCTTTGCTACGCCGCAGGCGATTCGATGTTGCTGAGCTCGCTGTTATTCACGCCGGGCATTCTGGTGTTCCTGTGGCAGAAAAAAACCCAGGGTCAGCCGCTGCTGAAAAGCTATGAACTGGCGATCGCCGTGGCCATTCTGGCTCTGGCCGCATGGACATTAAAACTGGTCATAAGTGGAAATTTACAGATAGCCTGACGCCATTAACGCCACGATTGTGGCGTTAAACGCTTCATCTCCATCCATTGGCAACATTTTAAAAAGATAAAATTAATAAAAATCATTTCTATCAATAAATTACGTTCATCCACCGTGCAATGAAAACGCACCGGCCATCACAGGAGTGTATAGAGATCATGAGGACATCCCGCCTCTCGTTCGAGAAAGAGCAGCGCCAGCTTGAACTGTGCCAACAGCTCATCAGCCACAAGAGTTATCACTCCCAGGAGCAACTGCGCCATGACCTGAAACAGCACGGCTTCGAAGCCATCAGTCAGTCCACCGTCTCCCGCCTGCTCAAGCTGCTGGGCGTTATCAAATTGCGCAATGCCAAAGGGCAAAAAATCTATGCTCTTAGCCCGCAGACTTTGCCCCAGCCCAACGCGGCGCGTTCGGTGGCCGAAATGGTGTTAAGCGTTGAGCACAACAGCGAATTTGTCATGGTGCATACGGTGTCAGGTTACGGCAAAGCGATAGCAAAAATTCTCGATCATCACGCCATCGCAGAGATTTTGGGCGTGGTCGCCGGCAGCAGCGTGGTCTGGATTGCGCCGCGTGAAGTGCAAAAAACGCCGCTGGTGCATCGCCGCATCATGCGTATGCTGGGCCAGGCCTGAATGCACCGCAACCGATTGCAGCGCCCATGAAAAAGTGTGATTTTAGCGCTTGCAGAGAACACCCACGCGCGTATAATGCGCCACAATTTGCCGGGAGGAAGCATGGTTTACTGTGTTCAAAAAAATGTCGCAGCTCGACGTCTGAAAGCAGACGCGGCAGGGCGTTTTTCTTCCCGTTGCACCGTCGAATGTCTAAATTCCCAAATTGCTAAGGCCCCTCGTTGAGGGGCCTTTTTTTTGCCCGTCGGCCCGAGAACAGGAGAGAAGCATGACTAACCCGCTCTATAAAAAACACATCATTTCCATCAATGATCTCAGTCGTGAAGAACTTGAACTGGTGCTGGCAACCGCGGCAAAGCTAAAAGCTAATCCACAGCCGGAGTTGCTGAAGCACAAAGTTATCGCCAGTTGCTTCTTTGAAGCGTCGACCCGAACCCGCCTCTCGTTTGAAACCTCCATTCACCGTCTGGGCGCGTCCGTGGTGGGTTTCTCCGACAGCAGCAACACTTCGCTGGGCAAGAAAGGTGAGACGCTGGCGGATACCATCTCCGTCATCAGTACCTACGTGGACGCCATTGTGATGCGCCACCCGCAGGAAGGCGCGGCCCGCCTGGCCACCGAGTTTTCCGGTGAGATCCCGGTGCTGAACGCCGGTGACGGCGCGAACCAGCACCCGACCCAAACCCTGCTGGATTTATTCACCATTCAGGAAACTCAGGGCCGCCTGGAGAATCTGAATATCGCCATGGTCGGCGACCTGAAATATGGCCGCACCGTGCATTCGCTGGCCCAGGCGCTGGCGAAGTTCAACGGCAACCGCTTCTATTTCATCGCGCCAAATGCCCTGGCGATGCCGCAGTACATTCTCGACATGCTGGATGAAAAAGGCATTGCCTGGAGCCGCCACGAGTCTATCGACGAAGTGGTGGGCGAGCTGGACATTCTGTATATGACCCGCGTGCAGAAAGAGCGTCTGGATCCGTCTGAGTACGCCAACGTTAAGGCGCAGTTTATCCTGCGCGCCGCCGACCTGGCCGGCGCACGCGGCAACATGAAGGTGCTGCACCCGCTGCCGCGCGTGGATGAGATCACCACCGACGTAGACAGCACGCCGCATGCCTGGTACTTCCAGCAGGCCGGGAACGGTATTTTTGCTCGCCAGGCGCTGCTGGCGCTGGTGTTGAATCGCGAACTGGTTTAAGTGAGAGGACAAGAAGATGACGCACGATAATAAATTACAGGTTGAAGCCATCAAGCGCGGCACCGTTATCGACCACATTCCGGCTCAGGTTGGCTTTAAGCTGCTGACCCTGTTCCAACTGACCGAAACCGACCAGCGCATTACCATCGGCCTGAATTTGCCGTCCCGCGAGCTGGGTCGCAAAGATCTGATCAAAATTGAAAATACTTTCCTGACCGACGAGCAGGTGAATCAGCTGGCGCTGTACGCCCCGCACGCCACGGTGAACCGCATCGACGAATACGAAGTGGTGGGCAAAAGCACCCCAAGCCTGCCGGATCGCATCGAGAAAGTGCTGCTGTGCCCGAACACCAACTGCATCAGCCACAACGAGCCGGTGGCTTCTTCGTTCGCCGTGAAGCAGCGCGCCGACGATATCAGCCTGAAGTGCAAGTATTGCGAGAAAGAGTTCGCTCGCCACGTGGTTCTGGTAGATTAACGACCACTAATGACAAGCAATTTCCCGTCCCTATAATGGGCGGAGTTTATATCCAATACTAAGGAGAAAGTATGTCACGTACGCTTAGCACGGAAAATGCACCGGCCGCTATCGGTCCTTATGTTCAGGGTGTCGATCTCGGGAGCATGATCATCACTTCCGGGCAGATCCCGGTGAACCCAAAAACCGGCGAAGTGCCGGAAGATGTAGCCGCTCAGGCTCGTCAGTCCCTGGAAAACGTGAAGGCTATCGTTGAGTCCGCAGGTCTGAAAGTGGGCGACATCGTGAAAACTACCGTGTTTGTGAAAGACCTGAACGATTTCGCGACCGTAAACGCCACCTACGAAGCCTTCTTCAACGAACATAATGCGACCTTCCCGGCTCGCTCTTGCGTTGAAGTGGCTCGTCTGCCGAAAGACGTTAAAATCGAAATCGAAGCTATCGCCGTTCGCCGCTAGTTCGCCGTCGCGCTTTGCTTCTGGCCCCGCTTTCACGGGGCCATTTCTTTCTTACTTCACGGCAGCCCGCAGCAGTTTCTCCAGCGGATACACCGCCGCAATCACCACTTCATCACGAGTCTGCGCCGCAGCATCCAGCTGAGCCTGAATGGCCTTCAGCTCGTCATCGCTGAGCGAACCTTGCTTCGCCACCAAATCCGTCAGCCTTAAGCCCAGCCCGGCGAGCTTGTCCACGTCTTCAGCAACCGGCTTGAGCGGTTTTAGCACGTAGTTGCCGTCGATCAGCGCCAATACATCCGGGGTGTTGTTCTGCCAGCGAGTGAAGATATGGCGCAACGCTTCCGCACTGTTCCCGTCTTCCCTGTCGGCAATCAGTTTGTCCACCCAACCGTTAATCGCCCTGACCTGCCCACTTTCGGCCCCAAGCGCATCGGCAAAGCGGTTCAGCGGCTCAAAGTGGTTGTAATTCCCGGCCTGGAATTTCAGATGCTGGCGCGTGTAGTACTGCGCCGGCTCAATGGCCTGGGCGAGGATTTGCAGAGGCATGATCTCCGGTGTACCGGCGAGGCGAGTGAGCTGCGTAACGGACTCGGTGTGCTGACGCAGGCCAACGGAGACCGTGGACCAGGCATCAATGGCCTGCATACGCTGGTACATATTGTCCACGTCTGTGACGTCTTTAGCCGACCACAGCCGCTCGGCTACGGCAAAAGTCCGCGGCCAGAGCTTGATATCCAGCAGCGGGGAGATCACGTTTTCCGCCCACAGCGCCGCTTCGCCGCCGAGGATATTGCTCATCTGCGCTTCGGTTGGGACCACAGGCTGTTTGCCATCCGGGATGCCCTCGAGCTTCTGCCCGGTCGCCGGATAGCGCACGTTGCCCACCAGGAAGTAGCCATTAAGCTTGTCGTTTTCCAGCGTGACTACCGGGCGCGTTTCCCCCATCCAGGTGTCTACCGTAAAGGTTACCTGAGTTGGGTTCAGCCATTTTACGTCATGAACTGCACGGCGGGATTTGCCCTTGAAGTCGATAAATCCGCGCCAGCCGCCGTCACTTTTCACCAGCGTAAAACTGCCCTCTACCGCACTGCCTTTCAGGCGAGGCATGTTGAAGAACCAGCTCTGTGCGCTGTCGGCCTCGCGGATGTGATCCACCCCGTTTAGCCCAACCGGCAGGATTTCATTGCGGTAATGGTAGGCGGTGGACTGCGGCTGATCGAGGTAAAAGCCCGTGGACAGAATGCCTTTGTAGCCTTTGGCCGCAATCGCCCCCAGCGAATCCTGCCCCTGCCAGGACTGGATCAAAATGTTCTTCGGCAGATCCGGGTGATAAATCTCATCCCAGCCCATCATCTGGCGCTTATGTTTCTCGAGGATCTTCTCCAGTCGCTGGTTGAAGTACGTTTGCAGCGCATGAGAGTCCGCCAGGTTGTGCTGCTTCATAAATTGCTGGATGGCGGCGTTTTCTTTCCACTGGGTGTCATCCACCTCATCGCCGCCGATATGCAAGTAACTGTCCGGGAAAATGGCTGTAACTTCGCCAATCAGCGTATCAACAAATTTGTAGGCCGCTTCGTTTGCCGGGTTTAGCAACGGCTTCAGGACGCCCCAGTTGCGCTCCATTTGGTAAGGCCCCGGCGCGCTCATCAGCTCAGGGTAAGCGACAGCCAGCGCTGAACCGTGGCCCGGCAGGTCGATTTCCGGCACCACGCGAATGCCCAGCGAGGTGGCATAGCGTACCACCTGTTTCATTTGCGCCTGTGTATAGAACTGCCCGTCGCTCGCCAGCTGCTGCAGCTTTGGATAATGAGTCGACGCAAAGCGCCAACCCTGATCGTCCGTCAGGTGCCAGTGGAAGACGTTCAGCTTGGCGGCGGCCATCCCGTCCAGCTGACGGAGAATGTCGTTCACCGGCATAAAGTGGCGAGCCGAATCAAGCAGCAGCCCTCGCCACGGGAAGCGCGGGACATCTTTGATTTCTACATAAGGAATCGACGTGTTTTGCGGGCCATTTTGAATCAGCTGCAGCAAGGTCTCCATGCCGCGCATTGCCCCAAATCGCGTGTTAGCGGTGAGCTTCACGCCGTCCGCCGTCACGCTTAAGGCATAACTTTCGTCGCTGTCAGCTTTAGGCAGTGGATCAACGGCTTGTTTGATTTGAATAGCAATCGTGGGTTTGGCCGGCTGTGCAGCCGCAGGCTGAAGCTGCCAGCCGGTTTGCAGGCTGATACGCTGCCGCCAGCGGTCAATGGCGCCGTCGAGCTTGTCGCCGATAATGGCAATAGACACGGCGTTAGTCAGCGCCAGGCTGCCCTGCGTGGCCGGGAGTTCGACCTGCTGCGGCCAGGGCATTAACGGGAGATCCCCTGCCGGGGCGGCCTGCGCCTGGCAGGCAACGGCGATACCTGCGGCCAGCAGGCTGAAACGAAGCGATTTGAACATGGATAATCCTTTCACGTGACGGGCCAGAAAACAGCAAAAACAATCTGTTATCACGTGAAGGATTTTTCAGCAAGGCGGTGGCGAGACGTGGATCACATCTCGTCAATATTTGGATTACTGCCAGCCGTAACGGCGGCTATAGAAACCTTTTACCGCCTGAGTCAGCATCATGTAGCCTACCAGGATGATCACCAGCAGCGGGAAGTAGCTCAGCGGCAGCGCCTGCAGGTGGAGGTACTCCGCCAGCGGGGAGAACGGCAGCGCAATCCCGAGCGCCATCACCAGCAGCGTCATCACCATCAGCGGCCAGGCCGGACGGCTTTGCAGGAACGGAATGCGACGGGTACGGATCATGTGCACAATCAGCGTCTGCGACAGCAGGCCTTCCACGAACCAGCCGGACTGGAACAGCGTTTGCGCTTCCGGGGAATTGGCTTTGAAAATCCACCACATCACGCCGAAGGTCACGATATCGAAGATGGAGCTGAGCGGCCCGAAGAACACCATAAAGCGGCCCAGGTCGGCCGGATTCCAGCGCTGCGGCTGCTTGATTTGCTCATCATCGACGTTATCAAACGGGATCGCGACCTGCGAGACATCGTACATCAGGTTCTGAATCAGTAAGTGGATCGGCAGCATCGGCAGGAACGGCAGGAAGGCACTGGCCACCAGCACGCTGAAGACGTTGCCGAAGTTGGAGCTGGCGGTCATTTTGATGTACTTGAGCATGTTGGCGAAGGTACGACGGCCTTCAATCACGCCCTCTTCCAGCACCATCAGGCTTTTTTCCAGCAGGATGATGTCGGCAGCTTCACGGGCGATATCCACCGCGCCATCAACGGAAATACCGATATCCGCCGCACGTAACGCTGGAGCATCATTGATGCCGTCGCCCATAAAGCCAACCACATGGCCTTCACCGCGCAGCAGGCGAACGATACGCTCTTTGTGCATCGGCGTCAGGCGGGCAAACAGCGTGGTTTGCAGCGCCACACGAGCCAGCTCGTCATCGCTCATCTCTTCGATGTCGCTGCCGATAATCAGGTCGCCGACTTCCAGGCCGACTTCACGGCATACTTTCGCCGCGACCAGTTCGCTGTCACCGGTCAGGATTTTCACCGCGATGCCGCTGGCTTTCAGCGCTTTTAACGCCGGAGCGGTGGTTTCTTTCGGCGGATCGAGGAAGGCAATGTAGCCTTCGAGGATCAGATCGGACTCATCCACGCGGCTGTAGTCTGCGCTGCGGGCTGGCAGGAATTTGGTGGCAACGGCAACGACGCGCAGCCCCTGGCTGTTTAGCGAGTCGGTTACGCTGCGAATACGCGTCAGCATCCCTTCACTGAGCGGTACGATTTCGTCGCCGTGGCGCACGTGGGTACAGACGTTGAGGATCTCCTGCAACGCGCCTTTGCAGATTAGCTGATGCACGTCGGCCTGCTCGGAGACCACAACCGACATGCGGCGACGGTCAAAGTCGAAAGGAATTTCATCTATTTTGTGCCAGCGGGCAACCGCCGTGCGGGCGTGATCGGCATCGACGCCTTCCAGTACCGCCACGTCGAGCAGGTTTTTCAGGCCGGTCTGGTAGTGGCTATTCAGCCAGGCGGTATGCAGCACGCGATCGCTTTGTTCGCCGAAGATATCGGTGTGGGTTTCCAGCACGATGCGGTCCTGCGTCAGGGTGCCGGTTTTATCGGTACACAGGATGTCCATCGCGCCAAAGTTCTGGATAGCATCCAGGTGTTTCACAATGACTTTTTGCTTCGACAGCTTGACCGCCCCGCGCGCCAGCGTAGAGGTCACAATCATGGGCAGCATTTCCGGCGTCAGGCCGACGGCAACGGAGAGCGAGAACAGCGCCGCTTCCCACCAGTCGCCCTTGGTGAAGCCGTTAATCAGCAGCACCACCGGCACCATCACCATCATGAAGCGGATCAGCAGCCAGCTTACGCGGCTGATACCCCGCTGGAAGGCGTTAGGTTCGCTTTCCTGCTGGGTGACACGTCCGGCAAGCTGGCCGAACCAGGTGTTGCCGCCGGTGGCGATAATCATCGCCAGCGCGGTACCGCTGACCACGTTGGTGCCCATAAAGCAGAGGTTGTCGCACTCCAGCGGGTTGTGCTGGTCATGTTGGCGGCTGACGGCAACTTTCTCGACTGGCAGAGATTCCCCGGTCAGCGACGCCTGGCCAACAAACAGGTCACGCGCCTGAATCACGCGCAGATCCGCCGGGATCATGTCACCTGCGGCAAGCTTAACGATATCCCCCGGCACCAGCTGGTCCAGCGGAACTTCGACGTAGGCATATTCACCCTGTTCGTTGATCACACGCAGCACGGTCGCAGTGTTGCTAACCATCGCCTTCAGCGCATCCGCCGCGCGGGTGGAGCGGGTTTCCTGGATGAAGTTCAGCAGCGTGGAAATCACCACCATCAGCGCGATGACGCTGGCGCCAAACAGATCATCTTCCGTTGCGTAGGAGAAAATCCCCAGCGCCGTCAGCAGCAGGTTGAACGGGTTGCGGTAACAAACCCAGAGATGCACAAACCACGGCGCGGGCTGCTGCGCCGGGATCTGGTTCAGACCGTGGGTTTCGCGCGCCTTTTCGACTTCGCGAGCGTCCAGCCCTTCCGGGTGGCTGCCAAACTCAACGTAGAGCTGCTCTTCGCTGGCGGCGGCATATTTCAGGCAGGCCTGGGTCAGCGTCGCCGGAATATCGGCGGCCTTCGCCACCACTTTCCCGTCAGGCATAGGATCGCGCTGCACCAGGCGGCGCGGCAGATGGCGGCTCAGCTGGGACATCAGCTGGCGCGTGAGGTTTTTGAATTGCATAAACGTCCTTAGCACCGTCTTGAGCGGTACCTAAGTTTCCTGCAGGCGCAACAAAGCTGCATCAGGCAGGAGAGCATCAACAAGCAGGGACGTAAAAGAGAGCGGTCGTCACTGCCTTACAAAACCGGTAAGGCAGCGGGCGTTAACCTGTGGCTTACCGGAAAATTCCTGTTACTTCAAGGTGAGGACTGGGATCGGGTTCCATGTCATCTCCGGTAGCGTTGAAAGAAAAATAGCATTACGCCTTCTGGCATAATGAGAATGCCAGGTATACTACGCCCGTAAAACTAAACCGTCTGTAAACCAGATTTTGCCCATATCGGGAACGGGATAGCGCGTTAAAACTTTACTCCTGATAAGTATATTCTAAATAATCCGGATTACAGGTTGGTGGCAAACGAGTGACAATCACCGCATTCGTGTCCCAAAGGGAACAGGGCTAGCCGCCATTGTCTAACCAACCAATTTGCACCGTGACCGCCAGGGAAAAGAACAACCATGCAAAGTCGCCTTACCATCAAAGATATTGCCCGCCTGAGCGGCGTGGGGAAATCTACCGTTTCTCGCGTATTGAACAATGAAAGCGGCGTCAGCGCCCGCACGCGGGAACGGGTTGAAGCGGTAATGCAGCAGCATGAGTTTTCCCCCTCCCGCTCGGCGCGCGCGATGCGGGGCCAAAGCGATAAAGTCGTCGCCATTATCGTGACCCGCCTGGACTCACTGTCGGAAAATCTGGCGGTGCAAACCATGCTGCCTTGCCTTTACGAGCAGGGCTACGATCCGATCATGATGGAAAGCCAGTTCTCACCAGAGATGGTTGAGGAGCATCTTGGCATGCTGCGCCGCCGCAACATCGACGGCGTGATTCTGTTTGGCTTCACCGGCATCAACGAGAAAGTGCTGCAGCCATGGCGTTCCACGCTGGTGCTGATGGCGCGAGACGCCAGCGGCTTCGCTTCGGTGTGTTATGACGATGAAGGCTCTATTCACATCCTGATGTCCACGCTTTATCAGCAGGGTCACCGGGACATCAGCTTCCTTGGCGTACCGCACGGCGACGTCACCACCGGTTACCGCCGCCACCAGGCGTATCTCGCTTTTTGCCGTGACCACGATATCGTTCCAAATGCCGCCCTGCCCGGCCTTGCCATGAAGCAGGGCTACGAGCATGTGGTTGAAGTTCTGACCCCGAAAACCACCGCCCTGCTGTGCGCCACTGACACCCTGGCGCTGGGCGCAAGCAAATATCTCCAGCAGCAAAACCGCAGCGATATTCAACTGGCGAGCGTGGGGAACACGCCGCTGATGAAATTCTTGCATCCTGAAATCATTACCGTTGACCCAGGCTACGCCGAAGCCGGTCGTGCCGCGGCTTTACAGCTGATCGGGCAGATTTCTCAGGGCCAACAGCTGCGGCAAATCGTCATCCCTAGTCACCTGCAATAAAACCGCCCCTGATCGGGATTTTGTGATCTTCGCCCGGTTTCGGGAACGTTCCCATTTTCGCAAAATAGAAACCTGGCTACCCTTACAACAGGTCATTACCTCCTACCCAGGGTGTTACTTATGAGCAAAGTAAAACAACAAGACATCGACAAACTGATCGAACTGGTTGGCGGGCGCGAGAATATCGCCACCGTCAGCCACTGCATTACCCGACTGCGTTTTGTGCTGAACCATCCCGAAAATGCCCATCCTAAAGAGATCGAAAATCTGCCCATGGTGAAAGGCTGCTTTACCAATGCCGGCCAGTTCCAGGTGGTTATCGGTACCGATGTGGATGATTACTACAAAGCGCTGATCGCCACGACCGGGCTGGACTCCGCCGACAAAGAGCAGGCCAAGACGGCGGCGCGTCAAAATATGAAATGGCACGAGCAGCTGATCTCCCACTTCGCAGAGATCTTCTTCCCGCTGCTGCCTGCGCTTATCAGCGGAGGCCTGATCCTCGGTTTCCGTAACGTCATTGGCGACCTGCCGATGAGCAACGGGGAAACCCTTGCCCAGATGTACCCGGCGCTGAAAACCGTCTATGACTTCCTGTGGTTGATTGGTGAAGCGATCTTCTTCTATCTGCCGGTGGGCATTTGCTGGTCTGCGGTGAAGAAAATGGGCGGCACGCCGATCCTCGGCATCGTGCTGGGCGTTACGCTGGTCTCCCCGCAGCTGATGAACGCCTACGAACTGGGCACCAAGATCCCGGAAGTGTGGAACTTCGGCTGGTTCACTATTGAGAAAGTCGGTTACCAGGCGCAGGTTATCCCGGCGCTGCTGGCCGGTCTGGCGCTCGGCTTCATCGAAACTCGTATGAAGCGCATCGTGCCGGATTATCTTTATCTGGTTATCGTGCCGGTTTGCTCGCTGATCCTGGCAGTTTTCCTGGCGCACACCGTCATCGGGCCGTTTGGCCGTATGATCGGCGACGGCGTGGCGTTCGCGGTTCGCCACCTGATGACCGGCAGCTTCGCCCCTATCGGCGCCGCGCTGTTTGGTTTCCTGTATGCACCATTGGTGATTACCGGCGTTCACCAGACCACGCTGGCCATCGACATGCAGATGATCCAGAGCCTGGGCGGGACACCGGTTTGGCCGCTGATTGCGCTGTCTAACATCGCGCAGGCTTCTGCGGTTGTCGGCATCATTATCTGTAGCCGCAAGCAGAATGAACGTGAAATCTCCGTCCCGGCGGCCATTTCTGCCTACCTCGGCGTCACCGAACCGGCTATGTACGGGATCAACCTGAAGTACCACTTCCCGATGCTGTGCGCGATGGTCGGTTCCGGCCTGGCTGGCCTGCTGTGCGGCCTGAACGGCGTGATGGCGAACGGGATTGGCGTCGGCGGTCTGCCGGGCATCCTGTCCATTCAGCCTAAGTTCTGGGGCGTCTACGCCATTGCAATTGTTATCGCGGTGATTGTGCCGATTATCCTGACCTCCATCGTCTACAAGCGTAAATTCCGCCAGGGCACGCTGCTGGTGGTGTAGTGAGATAGACCGGGGGCAGAAATGCCCCCTTTTCGTCAGAGCAAAGTGACTTTTTCTCGCTTTGTGGGTTATCAGCTGAAAATCAGCCCGTTGATTTTCCTTGTTTATTTTTGATGGCACTTACGGTTCTTTCTACTGCCAGAAGTTTGTCATCAGTTTATGGGGCAATTCCGCCCCTTCAGCTAGCAGGAACTCGCTATGAATATCACTCCTCCGTGGTGGCAGAACGGCGTCATCTACCAGATTTACCCGAAGAGTTTCCAGGACACGACCGGCAGCGGGACCGGCGATCTGAAGGGCGTGATTCGGCGTCTGGATTACCTCAAAACGCTGGGTGTTGATGCCATTTGGCTGACGCCGTTTTATGTGTCGCCTCAGATAGATAACGGCTACGACGTCGCTGACTACTGCGCGATAGATCCGACCTACGGCACGCTGGAAGATTTTGATTTGCTGGTGGCCGAAGCCCACCAGCGCGGTATTCGTCTGGTGCTCGATATGGTGTTTAACCACACCTCCACGGAGCACGACTGGTTCAAGCAGGCGCAGGATAAACACAGCCCGTACCGCGAGTTCTATATCTGGCGCGACGGCACGCCGGATATTCTGCCGAATAACTGGCGTTCGAAGTTTGGCGGCAACGCCTGGCAGTGGCAGGCGGAAACCGGGCAATACTATCTGCATCTTTTCGCGCCTGAGCAGGCAGACCTTAACTGGGAAAACCCGACGGTTCGCGCCGAGCTGAAGCAGGTTTGCGAGTTCTGGGCCAACCGCGGCGTAGACGGCCTGCGCCTCGACGTAATTAACCTGGTTTCAAAAGACCAGACGTTCCCGAATGACGTGAACGGCGGGGATGGACGTCGTTTTTACACCGATGGCCCACGGGTTCACGAGTACCTGCGGGAATTCAGCCGCGATGCCTTTAAGCCGCTCGGCCTGATGACCGTCGGCGAGATGTCCTCCACCTCGCTGGATAACTGCCAGAAATATGGCGCTCTCGACGGCAGCGAGCTGTCGATGACCTTTAACTTCCATCACCTCAAGGTGGATTATCCTGGCGGTGAGAAATGGACGCTGGCAAAACCTGACTACGTGGAGCTGAAGTCAATCTTCAACCACTGGCAGCAGGGTATGCACAACGTGGCATGGAACGCGCTGTTCTGGTGTAACCACGACCAGCCGCGCATCGTGTCCCGTTTTGGTCACGAAGGCGAGCTGCGAACCACCTCCGCGAAGATGCTGGCGATGGTGCTGCACGGCATGCAAGGCACGCCGTACATCTATCAGGGGGAAGAGATTGGGATGACCAATCCGCATTTCTCCAGCATCGATCAGTACCGCGACGTGGAAAGCCTGAATATGTTTGCCGAGCTGCGAACCCTTGGACGCGACAGCAACACGCTGATGGCTATTCTTGCCAGTAAGTCACGCGACAACAGCCGCACGCCGATGCAGTGGGATGCGGGCAGTAATGCCGGCTTTAGCGAAGGCACGCCGTGGATTGGCCTGTGCGATAACTACCAGACGGTCAACGCCGCAGCGGCGCTGGAGGACAAAGAGTCGGTCTTCTATACCTACCAGCAGTTGATCAAGCTGCGTAAGGCAGAGCCGGTGCTGACCTGGGGGAATTATCAGGATCTGCTGCCGGAGCACCCGCTGGTGTGGAGTTACAGCCGCCAACATGAAGGCCAGACGCTGGTAGTTGCCGCAAACCTTAGCGCAGAGGCGCAATGGCTGCAGCTGGAAGGGCACGAAGGTGAATGGGAAGTACTGATGAGTAACTACGCTGATGCCGCCCCTAAACCTGCGGAGATGAGCCTGAGGCCGTTTGAGGCGGTGTACTGGATTAAGCGTTAGTCCAGGACGCTGGCTTAATCCCCAATGCCGCTTCCGACCCTTACCCTAACCCTCTCCCTTAAAGGGAGAGGGGATAGATTGAGTACTGTTTTGCCCGTTGTTTATCCCCCTTCCCCCCTGCGGGGTGAGAATAAAAATCACCCTTTCAACGCCTGAACCCGGCTCAGCCAGCCGTTGACGCCTTCGTCGATCAGCGCTTCCGTAATTGTATTCGCCCCCTGAATAAGCGCAGGTGCCTGCCAGATCATACCGGTCTTATTCGCCATCGCGTGGAACGGCAGCAGCAGCTCTTCCACCGTGTAGCGGTTAGCACCTTCTGCACGATAAGCCTCCGCCTGGCCGCCCGTCGACGTCATGACCATCAGCTTTTTGCCGTGCAGCGCGGTGCCGTTAGTCCCATAGGCAAAGCCAAAGGTTAGCACCTGATCCTGCCAGTCTTTGAGGATCGCCGGGGAGCTGTACCACCAGAACGGGAACATCAGCACAATCGCGTCATGTTCCACCAGCAGCGCCTGTTCACGCTCAACGTCAATCTGATGATCCGGGTACTCACGCTTAAGTTCGTGCACGGTGACGCCTGCGATGCTTTTCAGGGCCGTAACGCCAGCGCGGTTAATACGGGATTCTTCAGGGGCACGATGTGCCGCCAGCACTAATATTTTATTCATCTTTCAGACCTCATTTTTGGGATGAGGCTATCTTTTCAGATGACAGGGCTTACCTGTAGTCCATAACATGGCACATCTGTTTCAACCAAAGGTTACAAGTATGATGCTTTCCGCTGACGTTCATCGGCTCATTCCCGCTTTTCTGGCGGCGGCAGACTGCCAGAGTTTTTCCGAGGCAGCCCGTCAGTTGGGCATTACGCCCGCGGCGGTGAGCAAAAGCATACGTCAGCTTGAACTGCGGCTGGGCATCGTGCTCTTTGTGCGCAATACGCACTTTGTGGTACTGACCGAAGAAGGGACTGCGCTGCGTGAAGAGGTCGCTCCGCTGTGGCAGGCGCTGAACCAGGCGCTGGTTAATCCGGGGGCGGAACCTTCGGGGCTGCTGCGCGTCAGCGTGATCCCTGGCTTTGGCCGCCACTGCCTGATGCCGATCCTGGCCGAATTCCAGCGGCGCTATCCGCTGATTCGCTTTGAGATGTCGATGGAAGCCCGCAGCGTCAACCTCATTGGCGAGCGCATTGACGTGGCCATCGGCCACCGCACGGTAAGAGATAACCGCGTGGTGGCGCGCGAGCTGTATACCTCGAAAATGATTACGGCGGCGTCACCGGCATATTTAGCTCAACACGGAACGCCACAAACGCCGGAAGATCTCGCGAAGCATCGCTGCCTCATCCACCGCAACTCCGGCACCGGGCGCCTTCAGCAATGGATGAATAACGAAACACTGTTTGATGAGCCTTCAGCCTGGTTTATCTCCACCTCGCCGGATTCTCTGATGGATGCCGCGCTGTCCGGCATGGGGATCGTTTATCTCGCCGACTGGTATCTCACCCGTCCCATCACCGAAGGCAAGTTAGTGCCGATTTTGCAGGGTTCAGCCCCCGAGCCGCAGCAGCTCTGGGTGAAGTATGCCGGAGGAAAAATCCCGCCAAAGACTCGGGTGTTTGTAGAATATTTATACGAAAAATTAATCGGATAATTTCCCTCCCATAGACAACGCCCGCCGTTTCTACCGCCCCCGATTTACTTTGTTCTGAATCAATAAAATCGCAAACATGTTTGATGCAAATCACTATATATAGAACTTAGAATGCATCCCGGCCCTACATGTTGTATTCATCGACTATTATAACGACAACGCCCTCAGGATAAGCTTGGGGATTATCTGTGGATAAAAAGGGCCAACTTTCGGGAAATTTTGACAGGACAACTGGCTACGAGCTCCCGGAGATCCCCCTACATTTGTGGATAACCTAAAAATAAACGGAGAAATCATGACACCGCATGTGATGAAAAGAGACGGGTGCAAGGTACCTTTCACTTCAGAGCGCATCAGAGAAGCCATTCTGCGTGCAGCTAAAGCAGCGGGAGTCGATGACGCGGACTATTGCGCCACCGTCGCAGATATCGTCAGTCAGCAGATGGCCGGTCGCAGCCAGGTCGACATCGGCGAGATCCAGGTCGCCGTAGAAAACCAGCTCATGGCCGGAAACTACAAGCAGCTGGCGCGCGCCTATATTGAGTATCGCCATGACCGCGATATTGAGCGCGAGAAGCGTGGCCGCCTGAACCAGGAAATTCGTGGCCTGGTTGAGCAGACTAATTCCGCCCTGCTCAACGAGAACGCTAACAAAGACAGTAAAGTGATTCCTACCCAGCGCGACCTGCTGGCCGGGATCGTCGCCAAGCACTATGCCAAGCAGCACCTGCTGCCGCGCGACGTGGTGCTCGCGCACGAGCGCGGCGATATTCACTATCACGATCTCGACTACTCTCCGTTTTTCCCGATGTTCAACTGCATGCTTATCGATCTCAAAGGTATGCTGACCCACGGCTTTAAAATGGGTAACGCCGAGATCGAACCGCCAAAATCCATTTCTACCGCAACGGCGGTTACCGCGCAGATCATCGCCCAGGTTGCCAGCCATATTTACGGCGGAACCACCATCAACCGCATTGACGAAGTGCTGGCCCCGTTTGTGACCGAAAGCTTTAACAAGCACCGTAAAATTGCTGAAGAGTGGCAGATCCCCGACGCGGAGGGATATGCTCACTCCCGCACCGAGAAGGAGTGCTACGACGCCTTCCAGTCCCTTGAATACGAAGTGAATACCCTGCATACCGCCAACGGGCAGACGCCGTTTGTCACCTTTGGTTTTGGCCTCGGTACCCGTTGGGAATCACGCCTGATCCAGACTTCTATTCTGCGCAACCGCATCGCCGGCCTGGGTAAAAATCGCAAGACCGCGGTGTTCCCAAAACTGGTCTTTGCGATCCAGGACGGTCTGAACCATAAGTTCGGCGACGCCAACTACGACATTAAGCAACTGGCACTGGAATGCGCGTCCAAACGCATGTACCCGGACATCCTTAACTACGATCAGGTGGTGAAAGTCACCGGCTCGTTTAAAACGCCAATGGGCTGCCGCAGCTTCCTCGGCGTATACGAAGAAAACGGCGAGCAGATCCACGACGGGCGTAACAACCTCGGCGTGATCAGCCTGAACCTGCCGCGCATTGCGCTGGAAGCCAAAGGGGATGAAGCCACCTTCTGGAAATTGCTGGACGAACGCTTACTGCTGGCGCGTAAAGCGCTGATGACCCGCATTGCCCGCCTGGAAGGCGTCAAAGCCCGAGTGGCCCCGATCCTCTATATGGAAGGCGCCTGCGGCGTGCGCCTGAAGGCCGACGACGACGTGTCTGAGATCTTTAAAAATGGCCGGGCGTCCATTTCCCTGGGCTACATCGGCATCCACGAAACGGTGAACGCCCTGTTCGGTAATCAGCACGTGTATGACAGCGAAGCCCTGCGTAAGAAAGCTGTTGCTATCGTGGCTCGTCTGCGCGAAGCCACCGACAGCTGGAAGGCAGAAACCGGCTACGGCTTTAGCCTCTACAGCACGCCAAGTGAGAACCTGTGCGACCGCTTCTGTCGTCTGGATACCGCTGAGTTCGGCGTCGTTCCTGGCGTTACCGACAAAGGCTACTACACCAACAGCTTCCACCTCGACGTGGAGAAAAAGGTGAATCCTTACGACAAAATCGACTTCGAAGCACCTTACCCACCTCTGGCTAACGGCGGCTTCATTTGCTACGGCGAGTACCCGAACATCCAGCACAACCTGCGGGCGCTGGAAGATGTGTGGGATTACAGCTACAAGCACGTGCCTTACTACGGCACCAATACGCCAATCGATGAATGCTACGAGTGCGGCTACACCGGCGAGTTCGAATGTACCAGCAAGGGCTTTACCTGCCCGAAATGCGGTAACCACGATGCGGCGCGCGTGTCGGTTACCCGCCGCGTATGCGGTTATCTCGGCAGCCCGGACGCACGTCCGTTTAACGCCGGCAAGCAGGAAGAAGTTAAGCGCCGCGTGAAGCACCTGGGCAACGGGCAGATCGGTTAAGCCATAAAGCGAACTCCCCTCACCCTAACCCTCTCCCCTAAGGGGAGAGGGAACTGTCTGTGTAAATACTTACGCCGCGCGCTGGTTTTCTCCCTCTCCTGTGACAGAGGGCCGGGGTGAGTGAGGCAGCTATGGCGTCAATTGAGATGCGAAAATGAATTATCACCAGTACTACCCCGTCGACATCGTCAATGGCCCCGGCACTCGCTGCACGCTGTTTGTCTCAGGCTGCGTGCATGAATGCCCCGGCTGCTACAACAAAAGCACCTGGCGCGTAAATTCGGGCATGCCGTTTACCGCAGAAATGGCCGATCGCATTATTACCGACCTGAACGACACCCGCGTTAAGCGCCAGGGAATCTCGCTTTCGGGCGGCGATCCGCTGCATCCGCAGAACGTGCCCGAGATTCTAAAGCTGGTGCAGCGCGTGCGTACTGAATGCCCGGGCAAGGACATCTGGGTGTGGACGGGATATAAGATTGATGAACTGAACGCCGCACAGCAGGAAGTGGTAGCGTTAATCAACGTGCTGGTGGACGGTAAGTTTGTTCAGGATTTAAAAGACCCGGCGCTTATCTGGCGAGGCAGCAGTAACCAGGTCGTTCATCATCTGCGTTAAATCAGGCTTCCCGATAGCCGGCGGGAAGCTTCACTGCAGCACATCATGACGATGCACGTTTCCCCATTCACACATCATATCCAAAACCGGGATCAGCGACTTACCACGCTCTGAAAGGCTGTACTCTACCTTGGGTGGAATTTGCGGATATTCGTTCCGGATAATCAACCCGTCATTCTCCAGCTCTTTCAGCGTCAGGCTCAGGGTTCTGAACGAAATAGTCTCAATGCTGCGCTTGAGCTCGTTGAAGCGAATCACCGGCTTATGCTCAGCCAGCGCATAGAGAATGATCATTTTATATTTCCCATTCACCAGCGACAGCGTGTAGGCAAAGCCCGTGTCGCCCATAAATGCGCAAGAATCCGGCACAGCCTTTTCGCTCATAACACTATCCTTTGGTATAGTACATATCAACAATGACAGTATTGTACTTTAATTTAAAGCCTCCTATGATGCAAACATCAAATAAATGCCAACGGACAAACACCTCAAGAGGAATAAACCATGAAGACGTTAATTATTGTTATTCATCCGAATATTAATGAGTCTAAAATTAATAAGCGTTGGGTAAGCGAATTAGAAACTCATCCAGAGTTATATACAATCCACAATCTTTATCAGGCTTATCCAGATGGTGTTATTGATGTGGAAAGGGAGCAGAAACTGATTGAACAGCACGATAAAATTATTCTGCAATTCCCGCTGTACTGGTTTAACAGCCCACCGTTGTTAAAGCAGTGGCTGGATGAGGTCTTTACCTATGGCTGGGCCTACGGCTCTACCAGCGGGCATAAGCTCAGAGGCCGTAAGTTCGCGCTGGCGGTAAGCGCCGGTATCAAAGAGGAGGATTTTTCTCGTGATGGGCGCTATCAGCATTCGTTACAGGAAATACTTCTGCCGTTTGAAATGACCGCGAAATATGTCGAAGCGGATTATCAGCCCTTCTACGCATTTTATGGGGCTGAATATGAAGTTTCCGCCCAGCAGCTGGAAAATAGCGCCAAAGGATATATTGATTACCTGCAGTCCTTTTAATATTTAGCCTTTAACACCTGACAGTTATCTTCTCAATAGTTTATTGAGCGGCATGCCTTTGCTATTAAAAAGCCATGTAATAATGTGGCTTTTATTTACAAAACCAACGTAAATAATGCCACATAAGCTCTCTGGAACAATTACTCCACGGCATAGTACTGAGCGCGTTCTCGTAGTTCGGCAGAATTAACAATAGTTACTCCTTCCCGAACGGGGTTGAACGCTTCAAAAAGCAGGGCTTTTGCCACGTCCAGCGATTCAATGGCTTTGAGATTGCCGGGCAGCATTTTAAAAATCGGCAGCATGACGACTTCGTTTAAGCGACGGGTTTGGCGATGTCCCAGCAGCATTGAGGGACGGGCAATAGTCAGACGCGGCCAGGTTTGCGCTATCAGCGTATCTTCCATTTCACCCTTCACGCGGTTGTAGAAGAACGGCGAGCGGCTGTTCGCGCCCAGCGCGCTGACCACCAGCATCTGTTTTGCCCCAAGCCGCTGGCCCGTGAGAGCGGCGTCCACGACAAGTGTGTAATCGACCAGGATAAACGCCTCTTTGCTGCCGGCCTCGCGAAGTGTTGTACCCAGGCAGCAAAAGACCGTATCAACCGGTTCCGTGACCTGCGCGAACGCGTCTGACAGCTGTGGATCGTGTGGATTAACAACCTTGTTCAGCGCTACCGGCAGCGGACGGCGGGTGGGTGCCACAATCGAGGTAACGCGCGAGTCCTGACTAAGCAGGCGGAGTAAATGGCCGCCCACAAGCCCCGTGGCGCCGACGATCAGAACACGACTCATACTGCCTCCTGAGAATGAATTTACTCGTCACGTAGCCAGTGTAGCTTTTTCCCGAAGCCGAGCGTGTTGTCCGTCATTTTTATCTCATCGAGCCGAATTTCCCACATCGGGGCCGACATGACTTTGGCTATCGGGAAACGCTTCAGGTAGCGAATACGAAAGTCAGCCGCTTCTTCTGCCGCCAGCAGACGAATTTCCCCCCGGAACTGTACGCCCCGGATAAGCGCCACGGTTTTGGGCTGGCCGTTTATCGTCCCGGCGACCGGGGCCTGCTCCCCAATCAGCTCACCGTGGCGGGATGAAGTCTCGCTCAACAGATAAAAGGCCACGCGTTCAGGGTCGAAAACGTAAAACGCGTTCGCGCACCAAAGCGAGTGCCCACTGCCCACGCAGTAGCTGAGAACATGTTGTTTTGTCAGCCAGCGGCTGATGGCATTGAGTGATTCCATCGTCATCCTGAACAGTGTTACTCTGCGACAAATGTTAATTATGCGCCCGCCCTATGACTCCCTGGTATCTCTATTTAATTCGCTGCCCCGATAACCGCCTTTATACCGGCATCACCACCGACGTAGCTCGCCGCTTTGCCCAGCATCAGTCAGGGAAAGGAGCCAAGGCGCTGCGCGGCAAGGGGGAGCTGGATCTGGTATTTAGTCAGGTGGTGGGCAACCGGTCGCTGGCGCTGCGGGCCGAATACCGAATTAAACAGTTGAGCAAGGCCGAGAAAGAGCGGCTGGTAGTGGGCAAGGTAGCCCTTGAAGACCTGCTGACAAGCCTTCAAGGGGAAACTCGCTAAACGGTGTTGAAGTGGTCAGAATATTCTACCAGGCCACTGACGCCGTTCAGGGCATCATCCGCCAGCGGATGAACCTGGAATGCCGCTTCGGTGCCAGGCCAGCGGCAGCGCAGATCGTAACGGGCCGCAGGCTGGAAGCCAAGATGACCATACATCTCCGGCGAACCCAGCGTGACCACGGCGGCATAGCCAAACTCATTCAGAGAATCCAGCCCTTCGTATACCAGCTGTTTGGCAATGCCCTGCCCGCGAACCGACTCATCTACCGCCAGCGGTGCAAGCCCCACCCACTGCAGCTCTTCGCCTTCTACAGCGACCGGGCTGAAGGCCACGTAGCCAATCACCTGCCCTTCATCGTCGGTGGCGACGAGACCCAGCGTTAACAGCCCGTCTTCCCGCAGTGCTTTCACCAGCTCAGCTTCACCCTCACCTTCAAAGGAACGGCGCAGCAGCGCGTCGATGCCGGGTGCATCAATGGGAATTTCTACACGAATTAACATGGCTCACCTATCGAATTACCTTCAGGGGCGGCGTTGTGTTTCAAACCCGCCTCAACAAAATCAGCCAGCTGTAATAGCAGGATGCGCAGCGGTTTAGGCATGGCATCCAGCTCAATGGCATCCATTAGATTCTTCACATATAACCCGAGTTCCGTGTCGCCTTCAATGACCAGACGACGCTGGAAAAACAGGGTATCAGGATCCTGCTTGCGAGCGGCGATCAGCAACAGATCGTTGGCCTCAGCGCTAAAGCTCACATCTGCAGGTGCATCGTCGCACACCAGCAGCTTATTGTCCTCAACGGAAGTAAACCACTTCAGGCCCAGATCGCGTACTTCAATACTTAGCCAGCGGCCTGCCAGAAAGTCCAGCTCGCCATCCTGCAGCGCCTGACGGAACTGCCAGCCCAGCACCTGCTCCAGGACCTGACGCTTAACGGCAAAAGGGGTTAGCTTGACCGGAACCCGCAGCAAAGAAGGACCAGCCTGAACCAGGCGAGAACGCAGTTTTTCGAACACGGGTTTAACTCCTTTAAAAGATTTGTCGCTATTTTGCCATAACGACAATTCCCGATGGCGCGCCAAATCAACAATTCCGCAGGTTGCTGCGGGGCCGAATTGGCGGCGGCTACACTAAGCAATACGCCTTTCTCTGCCCCAAATCAAAAATTGTCGCCGACAGGTTAACTAAAATTCCGGTTCGTTAACAATTATGCTGCCCGTCCCTGTGCAGCGCGGGCACGTATTCATGCCCCCTATGATTCAGGATAAAATATGGAGTTGCTTTGCCCGGCCGGAAACCTTCCGGCGTTGAAAGCGGCCATCGATAACGGTGCAGATGCGGTGTACATCGGCCTGAAAGATGATACCAATGCGCGTCATTTTGCCGGTCTTAATTTCACCGAGAAAAAGCTGCAGGAAGCCGTCAGCTACGTGCATCTTCGCGGCCGTAAGCTGCATATTGCCATCAATACTTTTGCCCACCCGGACGGCTACTCCCGCTGGCAGCGGGCGGTTGATATGGCCGCCCAACTGGGTGCCGATGCGCTGATCCTGGCAGATTTAGCCATGCTGGAATATGCCGCTGAGCGCTATCCACACATCGAGCGCCATGTATCGGTGCAGGCTTCGGCCACCAATGAAGAAGCGATCCGGTTTTATCATCGCCACTTCGATGTTGCCCGCGTGGTGCTCCCGCGCGTGCTTTCTATTCATCAGGTCAAACAGCTCGCTCGCGTCACGCCGGTACCGCTGGAAGTCTTCGCTTTTGGCAGCCTGTGCATTATGGCGGAAGGGCGTTGCTATCTTTCGTCTTACCTTACCGGCGAGTCGCCCAATACCGTGGGTGCCTGCTCTCCCGCTCGCTTTGTGCGCTGGCAGCAGACGTCCCAGGGGCTGGAGTCCCGTCTCAACGACGTGCTGATTGACCGCTATCAAGACGGCGAAAATGCGGGCTATCCCACCCTCTGCAAAGGGCGTTATCTGGTTGACGACAGGCCTTACCACGCGCTGGAAGAACCCACCAGCCTTAACACGCTCGAACTGCTGCCGGAGCTGCTCGCCGCCAATATTGCGTCGGTGAAAATCGAGGGCCGCCAGCGCAGTCCGGCTTATGTGACTCAGGTGGCAAAAGTCTGGCGCCAGGCTATCGATCGCTGTATGGCCGATCCCAAAGGCTACCAGGCCCAACCTACCTGGATGGAGACCCTAGGATCTATGGCCGAAGGCACGCAAACAACGCTTGGTGCCTATCACCGCAAATGGCAGTAGGGAAAAGCATGAAATATTCATTAGGGCCGGTGCTTTACTATTGGCCAAAAGAGACGCTGGAAAAGTTTTATCAGGCCGCGGCGAAAAGCCGGGCCGATGTGATTTACCTGGGCGAAGCGGTATGCAGCAAGCGCCGGGCAACCAAAGTTAGCGACTGGCTGGATATGGCGAAAATGCTCGCAGGCCAGGGCAAGCAGGTGGTGCTTTCCACGCTGGCGCTGGTGCAGGCTCCGTCAGAATTGGGGGAACTGAAGCGCTATGTAGAAAACGGCGACTTTCTGATTGAAGCCAATGATATCGGCAGCGTGAATATGGCCGCCGAACGCAAACTGCCGTTTGTCGCCGGGCATGCGCTCAACTGCTACAACGCCGTGACGCTGCGCCTGTTATTAAAACAGGGCATGACGCGCTGGTGTATGCCGGTCGAGCTTTCCCGCGACTGGTTAGCCAATATGCTCAACCAGTGCGATGAGCTCGGCATTCGTGACAAATTCGAAGTGGAAGTGCTGAGCTATGGCCATCTGCCGCTGGCTTATTCCGCCCGCTGCTTTACCGCCCGCTCCGAAGACCGCGCTAAGGACGAATGCGAAACGTGCTGCATTAAGTACCCCAATGGCCGGGATATGCGCTCTCAGGAGCAGCAGCAGGTCTTTGTGCTGAACGGCATTCAGACCATGAGCGGCTATGTCTATAACCTCGGCAATGAGCTGACGTCGATGAAAGGGCTGGTGGATATTGTTCGGCTGTCCCCCATGGGCTTAGGGACGCTGGATATTTTGAACGCCTTCCGCGCTAATGAGAACGGTAGCGCACCGCTGCCGCTGGCCAACCGCAGCGACTGTAACGGCTACTGGCGACGCATCGCCGGGCTGGAGCTTCGGGCCTGATAATAGCTCACTTTGTTAACAAATTTGGTCATCGTTTAATGCACTATTAAAAGTGCAGCTTTTCTGGCCGGCGCGGTATTCCTGCGCCAGGCTGGAAGAAGACCTTCAATCTGATGACTACGCTGTAACTAAAGTGAGCGGTTATGACTGACAAAAATGTTGCTTTCTCGGTGCTGGATTTAGCGCCGATCCCTCAAGGCTCGTCGGCGCAGGAGGCTTTTTCCCACTCTCTGGATCTCGCCCGGCTGGCCGAAAAACGCGGCTACCACCGCTACTGGCTGGCGGAACACCACAATATGGTCGGTATTGCCAGCGCGGCAACCTCGGTGCTGATTGGTTACCTGGCCGCGAATACCACCACGCTGCATTTAGGTTCCGGCGGCGTGATGCTGCCGAACCATTCCCCGCTGGTGATTGCCGAGCAGTTCGGTACCCTCAATGCGCTTTATCCGGGGCGTATCGATCTCGGACTTGGTCGTGCGCCGGGCAGCGATCAGCCGACCATGAGGGCGCTGCGACGCCATATGAGCGGCGACGTGGATAACTTCCCCCGGGATGTTGCTGAGCTGGTGGACTGGTTTGATGCCCGCGATCCGAACCCGCATGTACGCCCCGTGCCGGGTTATGGCGAAAAGGTACCGGTCTGGCTATTAGGCTCCAGCCTGTACGGCGCTCAACTGGCGGCACAGCTGGGCCTGCCGTTTGCTTTTGCCTCGCACTTTGCGCCAGATATGCTGTTCCGGGCGCTGCAGCTCTACCGTGAAAACTTCAAGCCGTCCGAGCGGCTGGCAAAACCTTACGCGATGGTCTGCATCAATATCGTGGCGGCAGACAGCACCCGCGATGCCGAGTTCCTGTTTACTTCCATGCAGCAGGCTTTTGTTCGCCTCCGTCGCGGTGAAACCGGGCAGCTTCCGCCACCGGTGGAGAATATGCACCAGCTTTGGTCTGCCTCTGAGCAATATGGGGTTCAGCAGGCACTGAGCATGTCTCTGGTGGGGGATAAAGCGAAGGTGCGCCACGGCCTGGAGTCCGTTCTGCGCGAAACTGAAGCGGATGAAATTATGGTTAACGGCCAGATTTTCGATCACCAGGCGCGCTTACATTCGTTCGATTTGGCCATGCAGGTGAAAGAAGAGCTTTTAGGCTAACGTGGTGTGGGGCCCTCTCAGCTCGGAGGGCCCGTTAGTATTTATTTATAAACCGGCAGGACGTCGAAGGTAGACAGGATGTGTACCAGCGCATTACCCACGCCAAAGATCAGAATCAGGGCAATCATCGGCTTGCCACCCCAGACGCGGAATTTCGGGCTGCCGAAGCGTTTACGTGATTTTCTCGCCAGCAGCGCAGGGACAATGGCCGCCCAGATCGTCGCCGCCAGTCCCGCATAGCCAATCGCATACAGGAAGCCGTTCGGCCACAGCAGGCCGCCGACAATCGGCGGGACGAAAGTCAGCAGCGCCGTTTTCAAACGCCCCAGTGAGGAATCGTCAAACCCAAACAGATCCGCCAGGTAATCGAACAACCCCAGCGTGACGCCGAGGAATGAGCTCGCCACCGCAAAGTTCGAGAACACCACCAGTAACAAATCCAGGCTTCGGCTGTTGAGCACGCCGCTCAGCGCCTGCACCAGCACGTCAATGTTGCCGCCCTTCTCCGCGATGCCAATAAACTCAGGGCGTGGAATATTCCCCATCGTTCCCAGCAGCCAGATAGTATACAGCCCCAGCGCCATCAGCGTGCCGTAAACCAGGCAGCGAATAATGGTGCGAGGATCTTTGCCGTAATACTTCATCAGGCTAGGTACATTGCCGTGATAGCCAAAAGAGGCCAGGCAGAACGGCAGCGTCATTAATAAATAGGGCGTGTAGGAGGCATTGCTCTCCGCCACGTTAAATAGCGTTACTGGCGTGACGTGCCCAAGCAGGCTGCCGAAGGTCAGAAAGAAAGTGATGACTTTCGCACCAAGCACAATGGCCGTCATGCGGCTAACCGCTTTGGTACTCAGCCAGACGATAAACGCCACAGCCAGCGCAAAAGCCAGCCCCGCCAGACGAGCCGGCACGTCCAGCGACATCTCTGAAAACGTATGATGCAGGATGGAGCCGCTGGCAGAAATATAGGCGTAAGTCAGGATATAAAGCACAAACGCAATCGACAGGCCGTTGATCGCGTTCCAGCCGCGCCCCAGCAGATCTTTAGTGATAGTGTCGAAGCTGGAGCCGATGCGGTAGTTCAGGTTCGCCTCCAGGATCATCAGCCCGGAATGCAGCATGCAGAACCAGGTGAAGACCAGCGCAGCCAGCGACCAAAAGAACCAGGCCCCCGACATCACCACCGGGAGCGAAAACATCCCTGCACCAATGATTGTCCCACCGATGATCATCACCCCGCCAATTAATGAAGGCTTTGTGCCGGGGGCGGTTAACGTTGTCATATCGAATCCCTGAAAAACTGAGCACGACGAAATTGTCTTATGCGGTTCATTGTACCAGTACATGAGTACAAAAGGGATAAAAAAAACCCCGATTGCAATAACCGGGGCTTTTATCACTGCCGTTTAAAAATAATACGGCAGATTATAGGTCAATTATGCATCACCGAAACGACGGCGTGCGGTTGCAGCTCCGTCTTCGCGACGCGGGCCACGACCACCTTCACGGCGTTCACCGCTGAAGCTACGGCCAGCACCGGCACCAGCGCCTTCGCGACGTGGACCACGACCGCCTTCACGACGCTCGCCGCCGAAGCCACGGCCACCGCCGTCACGACCGCCACGGCGTTCGCCACTGCGCTCTGGACGAGGCTGCGCGTCACCCAGCAGCTGCATATTCATCGGCTTGTTCAGAATACGAGTGCGGGTAAAGTGCTGCAGAACTTCACCCGGCATGCCTTTCGGCAGCTCGATGGTGGAGTGGGTCCCGAACAGCTTGATGTTACCGATGTAACGGCTGCTGATGTCGCCTTCGTTAGCGATAGCGCCAACGATGTGACGCACTTCAACACCATCATCACGGCCCACTTCAATGCGGTACAGTTCCATATCGCCAGCATCACGACGTTCGCGACGCGGACGATCTTCACCACCACGCTCTGGACGGTCGCCACGTGGGCCACGGTCATTACGGTCGCCGCGACGTTCGAAGCGATCGTCACGCTCTTTGAATTCGCGACGTGGGCGCATCGGTGCATCTGGTGGCAGGATCAGAGGACGTTCACCCTGAGCCATTTTCAGCAATGCTGCAGCCAGCGTTTCGATGTCCAGCTCTTCTTCAGCGGAAGGCTGAATTTTTGCCAGCAGGCCACGGTACAGATCCAGATCGCTGCTTTCCAGCTGCTGCTGAACTTTAGCGGCGAATTTAGCCAGACGACGCTCACCCAGCAGATCTGCGTTTGGCAGTTCTACTTCAGGAATCGTCAGCTTCATGGTGCGTTCGATGTTGCGCAGCAGGCGACGCTCGCGGTTCTCAACGAACAGCAGCGCACGGCCAGCACGGCCAGCACGACCGGTACGGCCGATACGGTGAACGTAAGACTCGGAGTCCATCGGGATGTCGTAGTTAACAACCAGGCTGATACGCTCCACGTCCAGGCCACGGGCCGCAACGTCGGTGGCGATCAGGATATCCAGACGACCATCTTTCAGGCGCTCCAGGGTCTGCTCACGCAGCGCCTGGTTCATGTCACCGTTCAGCGCGGCGCTGTTATAACCGCTACGCTCCAGCGCTTCAGCCACTTCCAGAGTCGCGTTTTTGGTACGAACGAAGATAATCGCCGCATCAAAGTCTTCTGCTTCCAGGAAACGAACCAACGCTTCGTTTTTACGCATGCCATAAACAGACCAGAAGCTCTGGCTGATGTCCGGGCGAGTAGTCACGCTGGATTGAATGCGCACTTCCTGAGGATCTTTCATGAAGCGACGGGTAATACGACGAATCGCTTCCGGCATGGTGGCAGAGAACAGCGCGGTCTGATGTTCAGCCGGGATCTGCGCCATGATGGTTTCAACGTCTTCGATGAAGCCCATACGCAGCATTTCGTCTGCTTCGTCCAGGACCAGACCTTTCAGGCCGGACAGGTTCAGAGTGCCGCGTTTCAGGTGGTCAAGCAGACGCCCTGGGGTACCCACAACAATCTGTGGTCCCTGACGCAGAGCGCGCAGCTGCACGTCATAACGCTGACCGCCGTAAAGGGCAACAACGTTCACGCCGTGCATGTGTTTAGAGAAATCCGTCATGGCTTCAGCAACCTGAACCGCCAGTTCGCGGGTCGGGGCCAGCACCAGGATTTGCGGTGCTTTCAGCTCAGGATCGAGGTTGTTCAGCAGCGGCAGAGAGAACGCTGCGGTTTTACCACTACCGGTCTGGGCCATACCCAGAACGTCGCGGCCATTCAGCAGGTGTGGGATACACTCAGCCTGAATAGGTGATGGCTTTTCGTAGCCCAGATCGTTCAGGGCCTGAATGATGGAGGCGTGCAGCCCCAGATCAGAAAAAGTGGTTTCGATGATATCAGTCATGTAGTACATGTGCCTCGTTGATGGCGGCCAGTCTACGTAACTCATCGTGAAATTGATCTGCAATTTTCATTGAAAAGTGTGAACCGGCTCAAATTTGATTGATTAACGAACAAAAACGCCCTCACCCGTGAAGGTGATGACTTTAGTTAAAAAGTTTATGGGACGATCGTTGTTCGTCAGCTATTGCTGGTCCGATTCTGCCAGGTCGTCTTGCTCCTGGCCCAAGAGCGCTAATTCCAACAATGCATAACGATGCTCAACGTAGTTGTGTACGTTGTTAGCAACCGCTAACTTGAACAGTGCCTTGGCGCTGTCCTTATCCCCCAGACTTAGGTAGTACTTACCTAAATAGAAGTTGGTTTCACTGAGATGCTCAGCGAGCGAGGTGTTATCCGTTGCGTCCGCCTTGAGGCGTTCCATTAGCTCTTTTTCGCTAATGTTGCCCAGGTAGAACTCGACAATATTCCATCCCCATTGCTCTCTATCCGATTTCTCGAGACGCTGTTGTAGCGCCACTTTGGCCTGTTTTTCGTCCAAATTGCGTTCAGCAATATAGAGCCACAGGCTACGGAAAGGATCGTTGGGATCGTCTTGATAAAACGCCAGCAGATCATCTTGCGCTAAACGATAACGACCACCGTAATAGAGGGCGATACCGCGATTTAAGTGCGCGTAGTTGTAAGTTGGATCAAGCTCAAGTACAGAATCAAACGCTTCATAGGCAGCATCAAAATTGCCTGCCTGCGTTAAATAAATGCCTAAGTAATTGAATACTTCAGGCATATCGGGACGGATGGCCAGCGCTTGTGAAAAATCATTCCGCGCCAGAGCCCTCAGACCGAGGCTATCATACAACACTCCGCGCTCATATAAAAGCTGTGCGCGTTCGTCATCGGTTAAAGCCCGACTGGCAAGTATTTGTTCCATGCGTGCCAGAATCACTTCCTGCTGCAGCGTAGGCTGCAATGGCACCGCTAATACTTCGTTCTTACGCCAGGCAGAGTTGCTGCATCCGGCCAGCGTGATAGCTGTCGCAACGAAACACCAGCGCAAAAAAGGCTTCATTTCCTACTCCCGAAGACAACAAATGGATGAACGTCCTGTCCCCCGGCTGCAAACGAGACATCCTGTCCCGTAACAAACAGCTCTCCATGTCACCATGGAGAGCTTAATTGGCAAACCTTACTCAGCTTCTGGCGCGGCTGGTGCTGCACCTTCTGCCGGAGACTGCTCGGTTGCTTCTTTAATGCTTAAACGGACGCGGCCCTGACGGTCAACTTCCAGTACTTTCACCGGAACTTCCTGACCCATCTGCAGATAGTCAGTCACTTTCTCTACGCGCTTGTCGGCGATTTGAGAGATGTGAACCAGACCTTCTTTACCGCCGCCGATAGCAACAAACGCACCGAAATCAACGATACGAGTGACTTTACCGTTATAGATACGGCCCACTTCGATTTCCGCGGTGATCTCTTCGATACGACGGATAGCGTGTTTCGCTTTGTCGCCGTCGGTCGCTGCGATTTTAACGGTACCGTCATCTTCGATTTCGATGGTGGTGCCGGTTTCTTCAGTCAGCGCACGAATCACAGCCCCACCCTTACCGATCACGTCTTTGATCTTGTCTGGGTTGATTTTAATGGTGTGAATACGTGGTGCGAACTCAGAAATATCGCCACGCGGTGCGTCGATAGCCTGCTCCATCACGCCCAGAATGTGCAGACGCGCACCCTTAGCCTGGTTCAGAGCCACCTGCATGATTTCGCGGGTGATACCTTCGATTTTGATATCCATCTGCAGCGCAGAGATACCTTCACGGCTACCGGCTACTTTGAAGTCCATGTCACCCAGGTGATCTTCGTCACCCAGAATGTCGGACAGAACAACAAAGTTGTCGCCTTCTTTCACCAGGCCCATCGCGATGCCCGCAACGGCGGCTTTGATTGGCACACCAGCGTCCATCAGTGCCAGAGATGCACCGCACACAGAGGCCATGGAAGAAGAACCGTTAGATTCGGTGATTTCAGAAACCACACGAACGGTGTACGGGAATTTGTCAGCTTCTGGCATAACGGCCAGAACGCCACGCTTCGCCAGACGGCCGTGACCAATTTCACGACGCTTAGGCGAACCTACCATCCCGGTCTCGCCTACGGAGTACGGAGGGAAGTTGTAGTGGAACAGGAAGCTGTCAGTGCGCTCGCCCATCAGCTCGTCCAGCGTCTGTGCGTCACGTGCAGTACCCAGCGTGGCGGTAACCAGCGCCTGAGTTTCACCACGAGTGAACAGTGCAGAACCGTGAGTGCGCGGCAGAACACCAGTACGCACGTCCAGACCACGAATCATGTCTTTTTCGCGGCCATCGATGCGCAGTTCACCAGCCAGGATACGGCTACGAACAACGTTTTTCTCGATAGCGTGCAGAATGTCAGACAGTTCAGCGGCATCCAGAGATTCGTCTTCTGCGGTCAGCGTCGCGATAACGTCAGCTTTGATGACGTCAACCTGTGCATAACGCTCTTGCTTCTCAGTGATGCGGTAAGCATCGCTCAGACGGGATTCAGCCAGTGCGGCAACGCGCGCATTCAGCGCTTCGTTTACCGCTTCAGGCTGCCAGTCCCAACGTGGTTTGCCGGCTTCGGCAACCAGCGCGTTGATTTCTTTGATAACAACCTGCTGCTGATCGTGACCGAAGACAACGGCACCCAGCATCTGGTCTTCGCTCAGCAGTTCAGCTTCGGATTCAACCATCAGCACTGCGCTTTCGGTACCGGCAACAACCAGATCCAGCTTGCTGGTTTTCAGTTCTTCAGCGGTCGGGTTCAGCACGTACTGGTCATTGATGTAACCCACACGAGCGGCACCGATTGGGCCGTTAAACGGAATACCGGACAGGCTCAGTGCTGCAGAAGCACCGATCATGGCTACGATATCAGGGTGAACCTGCGGGTTAACGGAGACAACGGTGGCGATAACCTGCACTTCGTTGACGAAACCTTCAGGGAACAGCGGGCGAACCGGGCGGTCAATCAGACGCGCAATCAGGGTTTCGCCTTCGCTTGGACGGCCTTCACGACGGAAGAAGCTACCTGGGATACGACCAGCAGCGTAGGTACGCTCCTGATAGTTAACGGTCAGCGGGAAGAAGTCCTGGCCTGGCTTGGCTTTTTTCTGGCCAACAACGGTAACGAATACCGCGGTGTCATCCATGCTTACCATTACAGCAGCGGTAGCCTGGCGAGCCATCATGCCGGTTTCAAGCGTGACCGTATGCTGGCCATACTGGAATTTACGAACGATCGGATTCAGCAAAATAAGATCCTTTAAAATGACGGGCAGCACGTGGCTTCACGCGCCGCCGTTGGTACCCGACCTTCATCGCATCCTCGCGACTAATGACAATCCTAACCCGCTCTGACGGGTAAAGCCTCTCATTAGCCGCGCGAACCTCTGCAATAAAGATCACACTCAGCAACAATACATTAGTTTCCATAGAATTGCTGCCGTCTGGTTGAAAAAAGGGGCCCTTACAGGCCCCTTTTTCTGAAACTCGCAAGAACTAGCGACGCAGACCCAGGCGCTCGATCAGGCCAGTGTAACGTGCTACATCTTTACGTTTCAGGTAGTCGAGCAGTTTACGACGCTGAGAAACCATACGCAGCAGACCACGACGGCTGTGGTGATCTTTTTTGTGCTCTGCAAAGTGACCCTGCAGGTGGTTAATCTGTGCAGTCAGCAGTGCAACCTGAACTTCGGTAGAACCGCTGTCGTTAGTACCACGACCAAACTCGGAAACGATTTTAGCTTTAGCTTCAACGCTTAGAGACATTTTCAACTCCAACATTATAGATAAATAAACAGGGTGCCGATCTCTAATTCAGCAACCCCAGTGCACGTCTGAACCGTTTGTTAAACAATCGGCCAGCCGTTAAGCCGCGCTATTTTACCTGTAGCGCCCTTTTACCGCAAGGTAGCGGCAAAAGTCAGACGGGATATTCGACGACCAGACGACGCGGAGCAACCCGGCCCTCGCCATCGATTTCACCCATACCGATGAATTTCTTCTCTTCGCCTTCGGTGACGCGCACCAACCCTTCGGCCTGAACGCCTGCCACCCGAACTGGATTACCGTTTTTAAAGTAGACGGCAACTTCAGGCAGCAAATTCACCAGCGGGAAATCGGAGGCTGGGCTGTCCATCGGCATCAGCAGCGGATCCAGCATTTCCGCTGGCTCGCGCTCCTGCCGATGTGCCTGTTCTACCAGCTCATTAAGCTGCTCCAGAGTGACCATCCGCTCAATCGGATATTTACTTACAGCCAGACGACGCAGGAAGATAACATGCGCCCCACAGCCAAGTTTTTCACCGAGATCGTCAACGATTGTACGAATGTACGTTCCCTTAGAGCAATGGACTTCCAGCTCCAGTTCATCCCCTTCATGGCGAATAAACAACAGCTCGTACACCGTGATTGGGCGAGCTTCACGTTCAACCTCAATCCCCGCGCGCGCGTATTCGTACAGGGGCTTACCCTGATGCTTAAGCGCAGAGTACATCGATGGAACCTGCTCGGTATCCCCGCGGAAGCTCTCCAGCGCGGCAGCAAGCTGCTCGGTGCTAAAGTTAACCGGGCGCTCCTGAACCACAATGCCGTCGGCATCTGACGTGTCCGTGCGCTGCCCAAGTTTGGCAATCACGCGATAACGTTTGTCGGAGTCCAGCAGGTACTGGGAGAACTTCGTTGCTTCACCAAGGCAAATCGGCAGCATACCGGTCGCCAGCGGATCCAGCGCCCCGGTATGACCCGCGCGGTTCGCGTTATAAAGACGTTTTACTTTTTGCAGTGCGTCGTTGGACGAAAGGCCCTGAGGCTTATCGAGCAACAGTACACCATGAATATCACGACCGCGACGACGAGGACGACTCATCAATCCTCCTTGCTGTCGTCCGTATTCACGCGACGCTCGTCATCATGACGGATGACATTGGAAACCAGGTTAGACATGCGCATCCCTTCAACCAGCGAGTTATCGTAGAAGAAGGTCAGCTCAGGCACGATGCGCAGACGCATTGCCTTGCCAACTAAAGTTCGGATATAGCCCGACGCGTCCTGCAGAACTTTGATGCCTTCTTTGATGGCATCTTCGTCTTTGTCGTTCAGGAAGGTCACAAATACTTTGGCATACGCCAGGTCACGGGAGACTTCAACACCAGAAACGGTGGTCATCATGCCCAGACGCGGGTCTTTAATTTCACGCTGCAGGATAATGGCAATTTCTTTCTGCAATTCCTGAGAAACGCGCTGCGGGCGACCAAATTCTTTCGCCATAATAATTTCTCCAGACAAAACGGGGGGCACACGGCCCCCCTAAGATAGTTGATGCGGTACGGCTATCAGGAGATGGTACGCTTGATCTCGATAATTTCGAAGACTTCGATCATATCGCCCACGCGCACGTCGTTGTAGTTCTTAACGCCGATACCACATTCCATACCGTTACGGACTTCGCTTGCGTCATCTTTGAAGCGGCGCAGGGATTCCAGCTCACCTTCATAGATAACCACGTTGTCGCGCAGTACGCGGATTGGGTTGTGACGTTTCACCACACCTTCGGTAACCATACAGCCAGCAATCGCGCCAAACTTCGGTGATTTGAAGACATCACGAACTTCAGCCAGGCCGATGATCTGCTGTTTCAGCTCTGGAGACAGCATACCGCTCATCGCCGCTTTCACTTCGTCGATCAGGTTATAGATGACGGAGTAGTAACGCAGATCCAGGCTTTCTGCTTCAATCACGCGGCGCGCAGACGCATCAGCACGGACGTTGAAGCCAACCAGAATGGCGTTGGATGCTGCAGCCAGCGTTGCGTCAGTTTCGGTGATCCCACCCACGCCGGAACCGATGATTTTAACTTTAACTTCATCGGTAGACAGTTTCAGCAGGGAGTCGCTGATTGCTTCCACAGAACCCTGAACGTCTGCCTTCAGCACGATGTTCACTTCAGACACTTCGCCTTCGGTCATGTTGGCGAACATGTTTTCCAGTTTGGATTTCTGCTGACGAGCCAGTTTCACTTCACGGAATTTACCCTGACGATACAGAGCAACTTCACGAGCTTTCTTCTCGTCACGAACAACGGTCACTTCGTCACCCGCGGCAGGCACGCCGGACAGGCCGAGGATCTCAACTGGAATAGAAGGACCCGCTTCGGTCACTTCACGCCCCATCTCGTCACGCATCGCACGCACGCGGCCATATTCGAAGCCACACAGAACGATATCGCCTTTGTTCAGGGTACCTTCACGTACCAGAACGGTAGCAACCGGACCACGGCCTTTATCCAGGAAGGATTCGATGACCACGCCGCTTGCCATACCTTTACGGACAGCTTTCAGCTCCAGAACTTCGGCCTGCAGCAGGATTGCATCCAGCAGGTCGTCGATACCGGTACCGGCTTTTGCAGAAACGTGGATGAACTGGCTTTCGCCGCCCCACTCTTCCGGCATGATGCCATACTGGGACAGTTCGTTTTTAACGCGATCCGGATCCGCTTCTGGCTTATCGATTTTGTTCACCGCGACAACTACCGGTACCTGCGCCGCTTTTGCGTGCTGGATAGCTTCGATAGTCTGTGGCATTACGCCATCATCGGCAGCAACAACCAGAACAACGATATCCGTTGCCTGAGCACCACGAGCACGCATAGAAGTAAATGCTGCGTGACCTGGGGTATCCAGGAAGGTAACCATTCCGTTGTCGGTTTCTACGTGGTAAGCACCGATGTGCTGGGTAATACCACCCGCTTCGCCGGAGGCAACTTTAGTAGAACGGATGTAGTCCAGCAGAGAAGTTTTACCGTGGTCAACGTGACCCATGATGGTCACAACCGGTGCACGGGTTTCTGCCGCAGCGCCGGTGTCACGGTCGCTCATTACCGCTTCTTCCAGCTCGTTCTCACGACGCAGGATAACTTTGTGGCCCATCTCTTCAGCAACCAGCTGAGCGGTTTCTTGATCGATAACCTGGTTGATGGTCGCCATTGCGCCCAGCTTCATCATCGCTTTGATGACCTGAGAGCCTTTAACGGCCATTTTGTTAGCCAGTTCAGCAACGCTGATGGTTTCACCAATCACAACGTCACGGTTAACGGCCTGTGCTGGCTTGGTGAAGCCCTGCTGCAGGCTGCTTGGCTTACGCTTACCTTTGCCACCGCGAACGGCTGCACGAGCTTCTTCACGGTCAGCTTTAGACTCGCCGTGCTTACCGCCAGCTTTTTTCTGACGCGGCGCTTTAGCTGCAGTACGACCACGACCACGGCCGCCTTCAACTTCACGATCGTTTTCGTCTTCTGCCTGACGAGCGTGCTGGGAAGTGGTGACGTGATAGTCAGACTTATCGTCTTCTACCTTCTCCTGCTCTTCCCAAACGCCAGCGTTAGCTTCAGCCATTTTACGGGCTTCTTCCGCCACGCGACGGGCATCTTCTTCGAGTTTGCGACGGGCTTCTTCTTCAGCTTTACGCTTCAGTTCAGCAGCTTCCGCTTCACGGCGAGACTTCTCGGCGTGGGCGGCTTTCGTCATTTCATCAGTTTGTTGATTGCTCACTTTGTCTTTTTCCGCAGCTTCACGTTTCGCTTTATCAGCGGCTTCGCGCTTAGCTTGTTCTTCAGCTTCACGCTTAGCTTTTTCTTGTGCCGCACGTTTGGCAGCTTCCTCTGCCTCACGCTGGGCTTGCTCTTCCGCTTCACGCTGCGCCTGTTCTTCCGCAGCAAGGCGTTCTGCCTCTTGCGGATCACGTTTCACAAAGGTGCGCTTCTTGCGGACTTCGATTTGTACCGATTTACTTTTCCCACCGGTACCTGGAATGTTTAAAGTACTGCGCGTTTTGCGCTGTAAAGTCAACTTGTCTGGGCCTGAACCATGTTCGTGGTTCAGGTGTGCCAGCAGCGTTTGTTTCTCTTGCGCCGAAACGGAGTCATCAGCAGACTTCGGGATCCCTGCGTCAGCAAATTGCTGTACCAGGCGGTCCACGGAGGTCTGAATCTCTGCGGCCAGCGCTTTTACGGTTACATCTGTCATGCTGTTCCTTCCTGCTACAGTTTATTACGCTTCGCCGCCAAACCAGCAAATGTTACGCGCTGCCATGATCAACTCGCCGGCTTTCTCATCCGTTAAGCCTTCGATATCAGACAGGTCGTCAACACCTTGCTCGGCAAGGTCTTCCAGCGAGCTAACACCACGAGCAGCCAGTTTAAAGGCCAGCGGGCGATCCATCCCTTCGAGGTTCAGCAGATCCTCAGTAGGTTTTTTATCGCCAAGGCTCTCTTCTTGTGCCAGAGCCAGTGTGGTGAGCGCGTTTTTAGCGCGATCGCGTAATGCTTCCACGGTATCTTCATCAAGGCCGTCGATTTCCAGCAGCTCTTTCATTGGCACATAGGCCAGTTCTTCAAGCGTGGAGAAACCTTCTTCGACCAACACGGTGGCGAAATCCTCGTCAATATCGAGGTATTTGGTAAAGGTATCAATAGCCGCATGCGCTTCAGCCTGATGTTTAGCCTGCAGGTCATCAACGGTCATAACGTTGAGTTCCCAGCCGCTCAGCTGTGATGCCAGGCGAACGTTCTGACCGTTACGGCCAATGGCCTGTGCCAGGTTGCCTGCCTCTACCGCGATATCCATCGTATGTTTGTCTTCGTCGACAACAATGGATGCTACGTCGGCCGGTGCCATTGCGTTGATAACAAACTGCGCCGGGTTGTCGTCCCACAGCACGATATCAATACGCTCACCGCCTAACTCAGTAGAAACCGCCTGAACGCGCGCACCGCGCATACCAACGCAAGCACCGACCGGGTCGATACGTTTGTCGTTTGTTTTCACGGCGATTTTGGCCCGAGAGCCCGGATCGCGTGCGGCGGCTTTAATTTCGATAACTTCTTCACCGATTTCCGGCACTTCAATGCGGAACAGTTCGATCAGCATTTCAGGTTTGGAACGGCTAACGAACAACTGCGCACCGCGAGCTTCAGGACGTACTGCGTAAAGCACGCCGCGAATGCGGTCGCCTGGGCGGAAGTTTTCACGTGGCAGCATATCTTCACGCAGAATCACAGCTTCAGCGTTGCCGGACATGCCTTCCGATTTCAGTTCAAGGGAGATATTGTCGCGGTTAACTTTTTTCACTACACCGGTAACAATCTCACCTTCCTGATCGCGGAACTGATCTACTACCATCGCACGTTCGGCTTCGCGAACCTTCTGCACGATAACCTGCTTCGCCGTTTGAGTGGTGATACGGTCAAAGGTGACGGACTCAATTTCGTCTTCAACGTAATCGCCGAGGCCGAGAGCCGGATCTTCAAACTGAGCCGCTTCGAGAGTGATTTCACGCGTAGGTTGAGTGACTTCTTCAACGATAACCCAACGGCGGAAGGTATCGAAATCACCGCTTTTGCGATCGATCTCAACGCGAACGTCAATTTCTTGCTCGTATTTTTTCTTGGTCGCCGTTGCCAGCGCACTTTCCAGCGCTTCGAAAATCTTCTCTCGCGGCAGCGCTTTTTCGTTGGAAACTGCTTCAACAACAGCCAAAATTTCTTTGTTCATCCTGGGTTTTCACCTCAATCCAAACTATTAAAAGTGGGGTACCAGGTTCGCTTTCTGGATGTTGCTCAGCGCGAACACTTCGTCTTTTCCTTCGACCGTTACCGTGATCATCTCACCGTCTACGGCTTTAATAATACCCTGCCATTTGCGGCGGTTTTGCACAGCCATACGCAATACAATGCTCACTTCTTCGCCGGTAAAACGAACGTAGTGTTCTGCGGTGAACATTGGGCGATCGAGGCCAGGTGAGGACACTTCCAGGTTATAGGCCACGGTGATGGGATCTTCGACATCCAGTACGGCACTGACCTGGTGACTGACATCAGCACAATCATCAACATTGATGCCATCTTCACTATCAATATAGATGCGCAGCGTAGACGTGCGGCCCCGAACGAATTCGATGCCTACAAGTTCATAGCCCAGTGCTTCGACCGGTGCTGAAATCATCTCTGTTAATTTTTGCTCTAATGTGGACAAGCCCACCCCCAAGACATAAAAAAAGGGCATATAGCCCAGTTATTCTAAAGTCAGATAACAAAAAACCCCGATAAATCGGGGCTTTATATAACTGAACCCTGTATGCCGCAACTGCGGCCCGGACACCGTCCAGGAGAATTTTTTTCTAAATTCTTCGCGAAGGCACCGAAACTGGTGTTCACAGTATATTTGAAAAAGAACTCTCAGGGAAAGTGGTTGCGGGGGCCGGATTTGAACCGACGACCTTCGGGTTATGAGCCCGACGAGCTACCAAGCTGCTCCACCCCGCGTCCGAAAACGTGGCAAATACTACGCCAGAATTGCATTAAATGCAAGAATTGCTAGGATTTGGTACCGAGGACGGGACTTGAACCCGTAAGCCCAATCGGGCACTACCACCTCAAGGTAGCGTGTCTACCAATTCCACCACCTCGGCACTCTTTGAACACGGTAACCTTCATGTCACCGCATTGAAGCTGACAAACTTACTGCGGGATATCGCTGCTCGGCTTGGTAGGTGCCGCTGGCGCAGTCTGCTCAGTTTGTGCTGGCTGACTTAAATTTTCCCACTCGCTTACTTTACTGGTTTTGTTGGTGCTGAGGTTACCCAGAACCAGGCTCAGAATAAAGAACAACGTTGCGAGCACACCGGTCATGCGGGTCATGAAGTTACCAGAACCACTTGAACCGAATAACGTAGCGGAAGCGCCTGCTCCGAAGGAGGCTCCCATATCAGCGCCTTTACCTTGCTGCAGCATGATAAGACCGACAAGGCCCAACGCTACAATAAGGAAAACAACCAAAAGAGCTTCGTACATAATCAACCTGTTCCTTGCGGGGTTACCGCACGCCAATTGCTTCAAACCAGTTAAGCGGATACGTTTGTCATTACCCACTGAAGCGGGTGAGAATACTAACCAAAGCCAGACTGGTGCGCAAGGGCAATTTATTAACAATGCACTGACTGCGGAAAAAAACAGCAAACAAGTAATTTCCACCAAAGAAACAGGCGGCAACTGCCGCCTTTTCAATCAGTTTGCGAAGAAAAAATATTAAACGGCCTTCACTGCGTCTGCGATCTGATGAGCAAACGCGGTAACCTGGGCTTCATCTTCACCCTCGACCATCACGCGAATGAGTGGCTCCGTTCCGGATTTACGCAGCAACACCCGGCCACGGCTGCCCAATGCAGCTTCCACTTCAGCCGTAACGCGCTTGACCTCTTCGTTTTCAAGCGGATCGCCGCTGCCTGCGGTAAAGCGAACGTTAACCAGAATCTGCGGGAACAATTTCATTCCGCTGCAGAGATCGTGCAGGCTCATATGGTTACGAACCATTGCGGTAAGCACTTGCAAACCTGCGACTATGCCGTCACCGGTGGTGGTTTGGTCCAGCAGAATGACGTGACCGGAGTTTTCAGCCCCAATTCGCCAGCCTTTCTCCTGCAGTTTTTCCAGAACATAGCGGTCGCCAACTTTCGCGCGGGCAAAAGGAATACCCAACTGCTTCAGCGCGACTTCAAGTCCCATATTGCTCATTAGCGTACCCACGGCACCGCCGCGAAGCTGCCCCTGACGTAATCCTTCCCGGGCAACGATATAAAGGATCTGATCGCCATCGACTTTAAGGCCCTGGTTATCCACCATAATTACCCGGTCGCCGTCGCCGTCAAACGCGATGCCTAGATCGGCTTTTTCCGCCAGCACGCGCTCTTGCAGCATACGCACATCGGTCGCACCGCATTTTTCATTAATATTCACCCCATCCGGCTCACAGCCGATGGCAATGACTTTTGCACCCAGTTCACGCAATACATTCGGGGCAATGTGGTAAGTCGCGCCGTTGGCGCAGTCTACGACGATTTTAAGGCCATTAAGGCTCAGTTCGTTTGGGAACGTGCCTTTGCAGAATTCAATATAGCGCCCTGCTGCATCGACAATACGGCTGGCTTTACCCAACTCCGCCGAATCCACACAGGTGATCTCTTTTTCCATCTCCGCTTCAATAGCTTCTTCGACCTCATCCGGCAGTTTAGTCCCGTCGATCGAGAAGAATTTTATACCGTTATCATAGAACGGGTTGTGTGAGGCGGAGATAACAATCCCGGCTTCAGCGCGGAATGTACGAGTTAAATAAGCAACTGCAGGCGTAGGCATTGGACCAGTAAATGAAGCAGACAACCCGGCTGCAGCCAGACCTGCTTCCAGTGCAGATTCCAGCATGTAGCCGGAAATACGCGTGTCCTTACCGATAATAATCTTACGCGAACCATGACGAGCCAGGACTTTACCCGCAGCCCAGCCAAGCTTCAGAACAAAATCAGGGGTAATAGGTGCATCGCCCACGCGACCACGGATACCATCGGTGCCAAAATATTTACGGTTACTCATAGTATTTGTTTTCCTTCACTGAAAGCGTAGCTTCGACCACGCGCATAGCTTCAACAGTCTCTTTTACGTCATGAACGCGAAGAATTTGAGCCCCCTGCATCGCAGCAATCACCGCGCAGGCAAGGCTACCGCTCAGGCGCTGATCCGGGCCAACATTAAGCAGTTGCCCGACCATCGATTTACGGGACATGCCTACCAGTAGCGGCATACCGTAGTGATGAAATTCCGAAAGGCGAGCCAATAACTGATAATTGTGGGAGAGATTCTTACCGAAACCAAAGCCCGGGTCGAGCAGCAATTTATCTTTTGAAATCCCTGCGGCTTCACAGCGGGCAATGTGCTCCACAAAAAAGCGATTCACATCGGCAAATACGTCATCGTACTGTGGTGCCTGTTGCATCGTTTTCGGTTCGCCCTGCATATGCATCAGGCAAACAGGGAGCCCCGTTTCCGCAGCGGCAGCTAGCGCACCTGGCTCCGTTAAGGAACGAATATCGTTGATAAGATGCGCCCCTACTCGTGCAGATTCGCGAATAACTTCGGCTTTTGATGTATCCACTGAGACCCAGACTTCAAACCGTTGAGCAATCGCTTCGACCACCGGAATAACGCGCTCAAGTTCTTCTTCTGTGCTCACCTCTGCCGCGCCAGGCCGGGTTGACTCTCCGCCAACATCGATGATTGTCGCCCCGGCATTGATCATCGCATTTGCATGCTTGAGGGCCTCAACCAGGGAATTGTGCTGACCACCGTCGGAAAAGGAGTCCGGCGTGACGTTTAAAATCCCCATGACGTGAGGATGCGAGAGATCCAGCGTGGAGCCTTGCGCGGTGAGTTTCATTCTTCTTCCTTTGCGTTCGTCTTAGGCTGTACAAAAACAAAAACCCCGGGGCAGGCCCGGGGTTTATAGATTACTGCAAAAACATCTCCGTGAGCGTCTTATTTGTCGCCCAGTTGCTCAGACATCGTGTTGCCCGGATTTGGCGTACGTGGTTCATCAACCGGACGTGGCGCATTCGGGGTACCGTTGTTGTCAGAGTTATTGCTGTTTTTGCTCGCATCTTCCCAACCCGCTGGCGGGCGAACTTCACGGCGCGCCATCAGGTCGTCAATCTGCGGGGCATCGATGGTTTCATACTTCATCAATGCGTCTTTCATGGTGTGCAGAATATCCATGTTCTCATTCAGCAACTGGCGAGCACGGGCATAGTTGCGTTCAATCAGGGATTTAACTTCCTGATCGATGATACGCGCAGTCTCATCAGACATATGCTTCGCTTTTGCCACTGAACGGCCCAGGAATACTTCACCGTCTTCTTCCGCATACAGCAGCGGGCCAAGTTTGTCGGAGAAGCCCCACTGAGTCACCATGTTACGAGCCAGGTTAGTCGCTACTTTGATGTCGTTCGACGCACCGGTAGAAACATGTTCTGCCCCGTAGATAATCTCTTCAGCCAGACGGCCGCCATACAGCGTGGAAATCTGACTTTCCAGTTTCTGACGGCTGGCGCTAATTGCGTCGCCTTCAGGCAGGAAGAAGGTCACACCCAGCGCGCGGCCACGAGGAATAATCGTTACCTTATGGACCGGATCGTGCTCCGGTACCAGGCGACCGATAATCGCATGGCCTGCTTCGTGATAAGCGGTCGATTCTTTCTGCGCTTCCGTCATCACCATGGAGCGGCGTTCTGCCCCCATCATGATTTTGTCTTTCGCTTTCTCGAATTCAACCATCGACACCACACGCTTGTTACCGCGAGCAGCAAACAGCGCAGCTTCGTTTACCAGGTTAGCCAAATCGGCACCAGAGAAGCCAGGTGTACCACGAGCGATAATTGCGGCATCGATGTCCGGTGCAAGCGGTACGCGACGCATATGAACTTTCAAGATTTGCTCACGGCCACGAACATCTGGCAGACCGACGACAACCTGACGGTCGAAACGGCCAGGACGTAGCAACGCAGGGTCAAGCACGTCAGGACGGTTAGTTGCCGCAATAACGATGATCCCTTCATTACCTTCAAAGCCATCCATCTCAACCAGCATTTGGTTCAGGGTTTGCTCACGTTCGTCGTGACCACCGCCCAGACCAGCACCACGCTGACGACCTACGGCATCGATTTCATCGATGAAGATAATACAAGGTGCCGCTTTTTTGGCCTGTTCGAACATGTCACGCACACGGGATGCACCAACACCAACGAACATTTCAACAAAGTCAGAACCGGAAATTGTGAAGAACGGTACTTTCGCTTCGCCAGCAATCGCTTTTGCCAACAGCGTTTTACCCGTACCCGGAGGGCCGACCATCAAGACGCCTTTCGGGATTTTACCGCCCAGTTTCTGGAAGCGGCTCGGCTCACGGAGGTATTCAACCAGCTCACCCACCTCTTCTTTCGCTTCATCACAGCCAGCGACGTCCGCAAAGGTGGTTTTGATTTGGTCTTCCGTTAGCATGCGCGCCTTGCTCTTACCGAACGACATGGCACCTTTGCCACCGCCGCCCTGCATTTGACGCATAAAGAAGATCCAGACCCCAATAAGCAGCAGCATTGGGAACCAGGAAATGAAGATAGTTGCCAGCAGACTCTGCTCTTCAGGCGGTTCGCCCACAACTTTCACGTTCTTGGTAATCAGATTATCAAGCAGCTTGGGATCATTAACGGGGATGTAAGTCGTGTATCGGTTACTATCTTTCTTGGTAACGTTGATTTCACGTCCGTTGATGCGCGCTTCGCGAACCTGGTCCTGATTAACTTCAGACAGGAAAGTGGAGTAATCCACCCTACGGCCATTTGACTCGCTGGGCCCAAAGCTCTGGAATACAGACATTAGCACAACGGCAATGACCAGCCAGAGTATTAGGTTTTTCGCCATGTCACTCAAGGGATTAACCTCATATTACAACTGTGTTAACAAACAGCGTCAGGGTACTATAGTTTGCGCCCGGTCGCTACAATGTACACTTCACGTGAGCGGGCACGAGAAGAGTCCGGTTTACGAACTTTAACCGTCGTAAACAGGGAGCGAATTTCTCGCAGGTATTCATCGAAACCTTCGCCCTGAAACACTTTCACTACAAAACTACCGCCCGGCGCCAGCACGTCCCGACACATTTCCAGTGCCAGTTCAACCAAGTACATAGCGCGGGGAATATCGACTGCCGGTGTCCCGCTCATGTTTGGCGCCATATCTGACATGACAACCTGCACTTTACTGTCACCAACACGTTCCAGCAGGGCCTTGACGACTAATTCATCACGAAAATCGCCCTGAAGGAAGTCCACACCAACGATAGGATCCATTGGTAAAAGATCGCAAGCGATGATTCGCCCCTGATTCCCGATTTGCGTCACGACATATTGTGACCACCCGCCGGGTGCAGCACCAAGATCAACAATAGTCATTCCTGGCTTAAAAAGTTTGTCACTTTGCTGTATTTCATCAAGTTTAAACCAGGCACGGGACCGCAACCCCTTTTTCTGTGCCTGTTGAACATATTTATCGCTAAAGTGTTCCTGCAGCCAGCGACTGGAGCTGGCAGAACGCTTCTTACCTGTCATCTCAATATCCAACTTTGTTCATCGTGAATAGCAGGCTAACTAACAATCAGCACAGCCGATTTGGCGATACACTGGAGATGGCGGTAGAATGAACCGTTTTCAATCCCAACGTAAGCAAAAAATACGATGAATCTGAGTACTAAACAAAAACAGCACCTAAAAGGTCTGGCCCATCCGCTCAAGCCGGTGGTTATGCTTGGCAATAATGGTTTGACCGAAGGGGTACTGGCCGAGATTGAACAAGCGCTTGAGCACCATGAATTAATCAAGGTGAAGATCGCAACGGAAGATCGCGAAACCAAAACCTTAATTGTGGATGCCATCGTGCGGGAAACCGGCGCCTGTAATGTACAGGTCATCGGTAAAACGCTGGTGCTCTACCGCCCTTCTAAAGAGCGTAAGATTTCTCTGCCGAAATAAGCAGAGGTGTGCAAAATGCCACGCTATGTTCGTTGATAAAAGGCCGCTATGCGGCCTTTTTCTTTTCTTTACAATACGCCAACCCTTTAGCCAGCGTAGTAAAAATTACAAATATTCTACTTTTAAGATTTCGAATTCGACATCACCGCCCGGCGTGCGAATTACGACAACATCGTCGCATTCCTTGCCCACAAGACCGCGAGCAATAGGCGAGTTTACAGAAATAAGATTCTTTTTAAAATCAGCCTCATCGTCGCCAACGATGCGATAAGTAAGCTCTTCATCACTGTCCAGGTTCAATACTGTTACGGTAGTACCAAAGATCACACGGCCGTTATTTGGCATTCTTGTGACGTCGATCACCTGAGCATTAGAAAGCTTCGCTTCGATATCCTGGATGCGGCCTTCGCAAAAGCCCTGTTGCTCACGCGCGGCATGATATTCAGCGTTTTCTTTCAGATCGCCATGCTCGCGAGCTTCAGCAATCGCAGCAATGATTTCAGGGCGACGAACGGACTTCAGGAAATCCAGTTCTTCGCGGAGTTGTTCAGCGCCACGTAAGGTCATCGGAATAGGTTGCATTTGTTATACCTCTTAAAATCAGTCCTCTGCAGCAGGGTAAACACCGTGCTGGCTTAAGAGCATGGCCGGTAACGCAAGTCTCTCCGGCAACAAATAAAAGAAAACCGACCCGGGGTAATGACTCCAGGTCAGTAACAGTTTTCAAATTGACCGGTATTTTACCCTGGAGTTCCCTGAGGGTCATCGTTTACTTTGCACCATAATGCACCGTAGTATGGCGGTCACGTTTCCAGGCCGTTACCGCGAGATTATGCGATTTTTGAGATTTGTCATTGGGTTGACCGCTGCCGTAGCCATCAATGTTCAGGCTGCGAACGTTGAAGAGTACACCTCCCAGTTGCCTGACGGGGCGAACCTGGCGCTGATGGTACAAAAAGTCGGTGCGACAAGCCCGTTCATTGATTATCACAGCCAACAAATGGCTCTGCCTGCCAGTACGCAGAAAGTGATTACGGCGCTAGCGGCACTCCTTCAGTTGGGCCCGGATTTTCGTTTTACCACCACGCTGGAAAGCCGTGCTCAAATCGATAATGGCGTACTTAACGGCGATCTTATCGCTCGTTTCGGCGGAGATCCTACGCTAAAGCGTCAGGATATTCGCAACATGGTTGCCGAATTAAAAAAAGCGGGCGTCCAACAGATTAAGGGCAACGTGCTGGTCGACACGTCTATTTTCGCCAGCCACGATAAAGCACCGGGCTGGCCGTGGAACGACATGACACAGTGCTTCAGCGCACCACCCGCCGCCGCCATCGTGGACCGTAACTGCTTCTCTATTTCCTTATACAGTGCGCCAAAAGCTGACGATTTAGCCTATATCCGCATTGCTTCGTACTATCCGGTCGTGATGTTTAGTCAGGTCAGAACGCTGGCCAAAGGTTCTCCTGACGCTCAATACTGCGAACTGGATGTTGTCCCGGGCGATCTCAACCGCTATACGCTTACCGGCTGCCTTACACAACGTGCCGATCCGCTGCCCTTAGCCTTTGCCATTCAGGATGGTGCAAGCTATGCAGGTGCCATCATTAAAGATGAACTGAAGCAGGCAGGGATCAGCTATAGCGGAACACTACTGCGCCAGACTCAACCCAACGAACCGGGCACGGTGATAGCCAGCAAACAGTCAGCCCCGTTGCATGACCTGCTTAAAATCATGCTCAAGAAATCCGACAACATGATTGCCGATACCGTATTCAGGACCATCGGACATAACCGGCTGGGTGTTCCTGGCACCTGGCGGGCAGGTTCTGATGCTGTACGCCAGATATTGCGCCAAAAAGCGGGCGTAGATTTGGGGAACAGTATTGTCGTCGATGGTTCAGGCCTTTCGCGTCATAACCTGATTTCACCGGCCACAATGATGCAGGTGCTGCAATACATCGCGCAGAACGATAATCAGCTAAACTTTATCTCTATGCTGCCGCTCGCGGGCTACGATGGCTCTCTGCAGTATCGTGCCGGCCTACATCAGGCTGGCGTGGATGGGAAAGTGTCGGCGAAAACGGGTTCATTGCAGGGTGTTTATAATCTGGCTGGCTTCATCACCACGGCAAGCGGGCAGCGCATGGCCTTTGTGCAGTATCTCTCTGGTTATGCCGTTGAACCAGCGGACCAGCGTAATCGCCGCATCCCGTTAGTGCGCTTCGAAAGCCGGCTTTACAAAGACATTTACCAGAATAACTAGTTATGAAACTGCTTATTGTTGAAGACGATTTACTGTTACAGGAAGGTCTTGCGCTGGCGTTAGGTGGGGAAGGCTACGCGCTGGACTGCGCCGCGACGGCTGCGGAGGCTGATGCCTTGCTGCAAAGCGGTGAATACAGCCTGATCATTCTCGACCTGGGGCTTCCGGACAAAGACGGTGCCACGCTGTTGAGTCAATGGCGTCGGCGTGGGGTAAAAAATCCGGTGCTTATCCTGACGGCTCGTGACGCGCTTGAAGACAGAGTAAATGGTCTGGACTCCGGCGCGGATGATTATCTGGTTAAGCCTTTTGCGCTTGCAGAACTGCAGGCGCGTGCGAGAGCGCTGATCCGTCGCTACCAGGGACACAGCGACAATCTGCTTCAGGAAGACGATTTAACCCTCAATTTGCAGACTCAGCAGGTGCTGCTCGCCAATCAGGCTGTAGAAATTACGCCCAAAGAGTTCGCTCTTCTGACACGCCTGATGATGCGAATCGGCCAGACGGTCCACCGTGAAACGCTACAGCAGGATATTTACAGCTGGCAGGACGATCCCGGCTCCAACACCCTTGAAGTACACATTCACAACCTACGCCGAAAATTAGGCAAAGACAGAATCAAAACCGTGCGCGGCGTTGGCTACCGGCTGGAAAGCCGCTCATGAGCAGCATGCGCCGGCGCCTGATGATCCTGCTGGCGCTTATTCTTCTTTTCTTCCAGTTGATTAGCGTTGTCTGGCTGTGGCATGAGAGCCGTGAGCAGATTGGTTTTTTAGTGAGTGAAACGCTCTCCGCAAAAGCCCGAAACCAGCAGGTCGAAAAAGAGATTCGTGAAGCGATTGCTTCCCTGTTGGTGCCTTCTCTGGTCATGGTTGCCTTTACGCTGTTTTTCTCTTTCTGGGCAATTACCTGGATAACCCGCCCGCTGAATCAGCTGCGTTCAAGCCTGGCTAACCGCTCAGCCGACAACCTCACTCCCCTGCCTATGTTTTCCGACATGGACGAAATGGTGGCCGTAACCAATTCCCTCAACCAGCTGCTTGGCCGGCTGGATCATACGATTCAACAGGAGCGCTTATTCACTGCCGATGCGGCCCATGAACTGAGAACACCGCTTGCTGGTCTCAGGTTACATCTGGAATTGATGGTAAAAAATGGGGTAGCGCAGGCCCCGATGCTGCTAACACGTATCGACCAGCTTATGCATACCATTGAACAGCTCCTGATGCTTTCGCGCGCCGGGCAAGCTCTGGCCAGCGGGCATTACAATACACTGGTCTGGAGTGACGACATCATGGCGCCGCTTAAAATGGAAATGGAAGAGTTGGCGGCACAGCGTTCGCAAAAGCTAATCTGGCCTGCAGCATCCACTCTGACCGTGCAGGGTGATGCCGTGCTGCTGCGTTTAATGTTGCGTAATCTGCTGGAAAATGCCTCCCGCTATAGCCCGGAAAAAGGCGAAATTCATGTAACATTGACGGAAAAAGAGGGTGGAACGCTCTTGAGCGTGGCCGACAGCGGCCCGGGCATTAAAGACGAATATCTTCAACAAATCACGGAACCCTTCAGGCGTATGGATCAGCGCTATGGCGGTAGCGGACTGGGTCTGAACATTGTGCAGCGGATTGTTCAACTTCACCATGGCCGCCTGGCGTTGGGCAATCGTGCGGAAGGCGGCTTGCAGGCTGACTGCTGGCTTCCGAACAGCATCCAATAAAAAAGGCCGGGAGCACCGGCCTTCTTCGTTGAAACTTACTTCTGGTAGATAATTTCGACGCCTTCGTCGTCTTCATCATCCCAGTCGTCATCCCAGTCTTCTTCTGCTTCAGCTTCCATTTCATCGAGCTGTTGGCGATGGTAATCATCCCACATAAACTCGACTTTCTCTGGCTGCTTAGCGACCTCAGCCGCCGTAATGGGGTTCTCGATGATAAAGGTCATCACATCCCAGCAGAGATCTTTCACGCCCATCTGGCTGGCAGCGGAGATCAGGTAGTATTTATCTTCCCAACCAAGCGCTTCGGCAATGGCTTTCGCTTTTTCTTCTGCCTGCGCTTTATCCATCAGATCGATTTTGTTAAACACGAGCCAGCGAGGTTTTGACGCCAGGCTTTCGCTGTATTTCTCCAGTTCGCCAACGATGATGCGGGCGTTTTCAACCGGGTCAGAGCCATCGATAGGTTCAATGTCAATGAGATGCAGCAATACGCGGCAGCGCTCAAGGTGCTTAAGGAAGCGAATGCCCAAACCAGCGCCGTCAGCGGCGCCCTCGATAAGCCCCGGGATATCCGCGACAACGAAGCTCTTTTCATTGTCCATACGAACAACGCCCAGGCTTGGCACTAGCGTAGTAAACGGATAATCAGCCACTTTTGGCTTCGCTGCAGATACCGCACGGATGAAGGTAGATTTACCCGCATTTGGCATACCCAGCATACCGACATCGGCCAGCAGCATCAGCTCTAGCTGCAGATCGCGTTTTTCACCCGGAGTCCCCATCGTTTTCTGACGTGGGGTACGGTTTACGGAGGATTTAAAACGGGTATTACCCAGACCGTGCCAGCCGCCTTTGGCAACCATCAGCTTTTGACCATGCTGCGTCATATCGCCCATGGTTTCACCGGTGCCCTGATCGATCACTCGGGTACCCACTGGTACCTTTACAGTGACGTCATGCCCACGTTTACCGGTACAATCGCGGCTTTGGCCGTTCTGGCCACGCTCTGCGCGGAAGGCCTTTTCAAAACGATAATCGATAAGCGTATTCAGGTTCTCGTCGGCTTCAAGCCATACGTCACCACCGTCACCACCATCACCACCGTCCGGGCCGCCTCTCGGGATATATTTTTCACGACGGAAGCTAACGCAGCCGTTACCGCCATCACCTGCTACGACCAGGATCGTTGCTTCATCAACAAACTTCATCTTACTTCTCCGTAAATCATTCGCCCGAACGCTGCACCGGCGTGACCGTTTCGGTTTTATGCCAGCGCCCCCAAAGGCGGTGGCCAATCGCGGAATACATCGCACCAGCCACAACCACGAGAGCCCCGATATAACCCACAAGGTTAAGCATCGGTATGGCGAAACACTCGGGCCAGGCCTGAGACAGCAGGTCTGAGAACAGCAACGTAAATAACGGGGTTAGCGTAATGATGGCGCTAACCTGGGAGGCCTGCCAGCGCGCCATCGCCTCAGCGAGCGCGCCATAGCCTACCAGCGTATTCAGACCGCAGAAAACCAGACATGCCAGTTGCCAGCTACTGAGCTGGAAAATCACACCAGGTTTTGCCAGCGGCAAAAGTGCAATAGTACATAAAGTGTACAACAAAAAGAGGATCTGCTGTGAGGCTAACCGGCGTAATAACACCTTCTGTGCCACACCATAACTGACCCAAACCGTTGCCGCCAGCACGCCGAAGATAACACCAAGGGTGTAATCCGTCAGGCGGGTAAAAATCTCTACAAGACTGGTGTTGAAGAACATCACCAGACCACACAAGAGCATAATGGCACCAATAATCTGCGTGCCACGCATTCTCTCTTTTAGCACTACTACGCTCGCCACCATCATCCCGACAGGAGAAAGCTGGCCAATAACCTGAGACGCAGTAGGACTTAAATACTGCAGGGAAGAACTAAAGAGCAGAAAGTTGCCAAATAATCCCCCAGTGGCGATCGCTAACAGCACTAGCCACCGGGGCTTACGGAACATCCTGAGCGGCGGTAATTTCCCCCGAATCGCAAGGAAAATACCCAGGCCAATACTGGCCATCAGAAATCGATAAAATACCACGGTCGGTGGCGCCATCACCGGAAGCACCTGCTTCATCGCTATGGGTAACGCCCCCCAGCACATCGCCGTGGTTAACGCTAAAAGAATACCGATTCCCGCCTGCTGCCCCATGCCCATTCCCTGTCTTAATTTACCAGGCGTACAATGTAAAAAGCCCCGCAACACGTTGCGGGGCTTTCATCCGTTACCGGACCGAAAAACTTACTCAGCAACGATGCTGATGTATTTACGATTGTTCGGGCCTTTAACTTCGAATTTCACTTTACCGTCTGCTTTAGCAAACAGGGTGTGGTCACGACCACAACCTACATTGTTGCCAGCGTGGAATTTGGTGCCACGTTGACGAACGATGATGCTACCAGCCAGTACAGTTTCACCACCAAAGCGTTTTACACCCAGGCGTTTTGCTTCTGAATCGCGACCGTTACGAGTTGAGCCGCCAGCCTTTTTATGTGCCATTTAATCTACTCCTCAGGTCTTAGGCGCTGATGCCAGTGATTTTCACATCAGTGAACCACTGACGGTGGCCCGCTTGCTTACGATAGTGTTTACGGCGACGGAACTTAACGATTTTAACTTTCTCGCCACGACCGTGAGCAACGACTTCAGCTTTAATAACGCCACCATCGACGAAAGGAACGCCGATTTTGACTTCTTCACCGTTTGCGATCATCAGAACTTCAGCGAACTCAACAGTTTCGCCAGTTGCGATGTCCAGCTTTTCCAGGCGAACGGTCTGACCTTCGCTTACTCGGTGTTGTTTACCACCACTTTGGAAAACCGCGTACATATAAAACTCCGCTTTCCGCGCTTACCTTACATAGGTTTCAGGTAGCGCTATAAATATTCACAATAGGGCGCGAATATTACGCAAATCGTGAGGGTTTGACAAGCCCGATCGTCAATTACCGTAGAAAAAAAACGCAACAGCACACACACCGTTTATCTGCCTCGTTTTTTCAGTACAATCTGTACTACAGTATCGAACCTCAACCCTCTCGTTATGCCATATGGATATGGAATAAACAGGACGAAAGCCAGACTTTTGCGATGAATTTAGAAAAAATTAATGAGTTAACCGCGCAAGATATGGCGGGTGTCAATGCGACAATCCTTGAGCAATTGAATTCCGATGTTCAACTGATCAACCAGTTGGGCTACTACATCGTCAGCGGTGGCGGTAAACGCATCCGCCCAATGATTGCCGTGCTTGCCGCGCGGGCGCTTGCTTACGAAGGGCAAGCACATGTCAGAATTGCAGCGCTGATCGAATTTATACATACCGCCACGCTACTTCATGATGACGTCGTGGACGAATCAGATATGCGTCGGGGTAAAGCCACAGCCAATGCCGCTTTCGGCAACGCTGCGAGCGTTTTGGTCGGTGATTTCATCTATACGCGAGCATTCCAGATGATGACCAGCCTCGGTTCGCTGAAAGTGCTGGAGGTGATGTCAGAGGCCGTAAACGTTATCGCTGAAGGCGAAGTGCTACAGCTGATGAACTGTAATGACCCAGACATTACTGAAGAAAGCTATATGCGGGTCATTTACAGCAAAACGGCCCGCCTGTTTGAAGCTGCGGCTCAATGCTCTGGAATTCTGGCAGGCGCAACGGAGATTCAGGAAAAAGCGCTGCAGGATTATGGGCGGTACCTGGGTACTGCGTTCCAGCTCATTGATGACCTGCTGGATTACAGCTCAGATGGGCAAACGCTGGGTAAAAATGTCGGCGATGATCTGAACGAAGGCAAACCGACGCTGCCGCTGTTACACGCCATGCGCAACGGCTCACCAGAGCAGGCTCAGATGATTCGTGAAGCGATCGAACAGGGAAATGGCCGTCATTTACTGGATCCCGTACTGAGAGCTATGTCGGATTGCGGTTCTCTGGAATGGACTCGTCAACGCGCCGAAGAAGAGGCAGATAAAGCAATCGATGCCCTTTCTGTGCTGCCTGATACTCCTTACCGTGAAGCGCTAATTTCTTTGGCGCACATGTCCGTTCAACGCGACCACTAACATCAACTTTAGCGCGCCAGTTGGCGCGCTAAAGTTTCCAGTAAAACAGGTCCTCAACCCTTCCCTCTTTCCTGAATATTTCATTCTCACTAGCTTTCATCATATTTGCGGATGAAAACACAGAATCTATTATTCCTTGCACTTACTGGAATTATTTGGAAATTTTTATGTTATAAATTTCCTGTGCCATCGCTCATCTCAGAGCAGGATTAGTAAGATCACAGGGAGAGATTATGGAAAATCAATTTGTGGACTGGCATCCGGCGGACATTATTGCCGGACTGCGAAAAAAGAAAACGTCGCTCGCGGCCTTATCACGCCAGTCAGGTTTAAGCTCATCAACACTCGCCAATGCGCTGTCTCGCCCCTGGCCCAAAGGGGAGTTTATTATCGCTAAGGCTTTAGGTGTTGCACCGCAGGTTATCTGGCCTTCACGCTACCACGACCCGGTGACACGTGAGTTTATCGACCGAACACGGAAGATCCGGCAGCTATAAAAAAGCCGGGGCATGCCCCGGCTATCCGTCTTTAAGGGAGGATGTTTACTCGCTTCCCTTGACGCGGTCGATCTTAGCCCCCAGCGCCTGAAGCTTATCTTCAATACGCTCATAGCCGCGATCAATGTGGTAAATACGATCCACTATCGTTGTCCCTTCTGCGATGCAGCCCGCCAGAACCAGACTTGCAGACGCACGAAGATCGGTTGCCATTACCTGAGCGCCGGAAAGCTTTTCGACACCGTGGCAGATAACTGTATTGCTTTCGATCTCAGCATGCGCGCCCATACGGATTAATTCAGGCACATGCATAAAGCGGTTTTCGAAGATAGTTTCGGTGATAACGCCCGTCCCTTCCGCCACCAGGTTCAGCAGGGTGAATTGCGCCTGCATATCGGTAGGGAAACCCGGGTGCGGAGCAGTACGCACCGTTACGCCTTTTGGACGTTGGCCATGCATATCAAGGCTGATCCAGTCTTTACCCGTTTCAACTTCCGCGCCAGCTTCACGCAGCTTCGCCAGAACAGCATCCAGAGTATCCGGCTGCGCGTTACGGCAAAGAATTTTACCGCCAGAGATTGCCGCAGCCACCAGGAACGTCCCGGTTTCAATACGGTCAGGCAGCACGCGGTAAACGCCCCCGCCCAAACGAGCAACGCCTTCGATAGTAATACGATCGGTGCCCGCACCGCTGATCTTCGCGCCCAGGGTGTTAAGGAAGTTCGCAGTGTCGACGATCTCCGGTTCACGGGCAGCGTTTTCAATGATCGTTTTGCCTTCCGCAAGCGTGGCCGCACTCATGATGGTCACGGTTGCACCCACGCTGACCTTATCCATCACGATATGAGCACCTTTAAGGCGGCCATTTACCGACGCCTTAACGTAGCCTTCTTCGAGCTTAATCTCCGCACCCAACTGCTCCAGACCAGTAATGTGCAAATCCACCGGACGAGCGCCAATGGCACAACCACCAGGCAGAGAAACCTGCCCTTGGCCAAAGCGAGCAACCAGTGGTCCTAGCGCCCAAATAGATGCTCGCATGGTTTTCACCAGGTCATATGGCGCACAGAAAATATTTACGCCGCTGGCGTCGATGTAGACGGAACCGTTGCGCTCAACTTTGGTACCCAGCTGGCTCAGCAGCTTCATCGTGGTATCAATGTCTTTCAGTTTTGGAACGTTCTGAATCTCTACCGGCTCTTCCGCCAGAAGCGCGGCGAAGAGGATTGGCAGCGCGGCGTTTTTAGCCCCTGAGATTGTGACTTCTCCACTCAGGCGGGTAGGCCCCTGCACACGAAATTTATCCATTGAAACTGCTCTCTTTTAAATTCAAAACGTTATCACCAGCCTGAGCCGATGATTCAAAAACCATTCAGTTTGCGATCGCGCGCCCACTCTTCTGGCGTATAGGTCTTAATAGACACAGCATGCATGCGATTATCCGCGATAAATTCCATCAGCGGGGCATACACGGTTTGCTGTTTTTTGACGCGACTTAACTCGGCGAATAACTCACCCACCGCTATAACCTGAAAGTGGCTGCCATCGCCTGAGACGTGGACTTCCTGGAGGGGCAGTGCGTTCATCAGCACTGTCTGAATTTCATGATTTTCCATGGGGTATCTATTCGTCGATTAATAAATGATGAAATAAGCCACACATCTTAGAGGAAAGTGGCGTCCGCTTAAATAAGCAAAAAGCCCCAGAACTTAGCAGTTCGAGGGCTTTGAAAGTAACGTGCTGAAATCATTAGCCTGCCAGATGTGGCAATAGCGCCTCTGGCAGATTGTAGAGTTGAGCCAGCGTGCGCAAATTATCAGTAGCGCCCCTAAGCTCAATCTTGTTCCCCTGGCGAGCCACAATGGCTGTCAGGTGAATAAGCAACGCCAGCCCGGCGGTATCAACGCGAGTTAAGCCACTTAGCTCAAAGAGATTGATACCCGTGACCATTTTCTCACGCTGCTGCCAAAGCGAATTAACGGTGACGCCATCCAGCTCTCCGAAGAAATGCAGCGTTGCACCGTCCTGCTTCCAGCTTAGTTCTTCCGCCATTACTTTTTACTGTCCAGGGTAATTGGCTGTTTCGAAATCGACTGCAGCTGCGCGGTCAAACCATCGATACCTTTCGTACGGAGCAGGTCGCTCCACTCGTTTTGTTTGGTGGTGATCATGCTGATCCCTTCGGCAATCATATCGTATGCCTGCCAGTTCCCGGTTTGGCTATTTTTACGCCATTGGAAATCAAGACGCACTGGTGGACGCCCATTTGGATCGATTATCGTCACACGGATCGCCACAATATCAGCATTGCCAAGAGGTTGCTCCGGGGCGATTTGATAAGTCTGACCGTGATACAGCGCCAGCGCCTGACCATAGGCCTGCTTCAGGTACTCTTCAAAAGCCTTGAAGTAAGCGTCACGCTGCGCAGGCGTAGCATCTTTGTAGTAACGCCCTAACACCAGCGCCCCCGCGTATTTTACCTGAACATAGGGCAGCAGTTCCTGGCCAACGATATCCCGCAGATAATTCGGATTCTGTCGAATTTGAGGCTGCTCGTTTTTCAGGCGATCAAAGGTCTTCTGCGCCGCCTCATTCATTAATTTGTAAGGGTTGGTCTGGTCTGCCGCCATCGCAAATGGGGCGATAACCAGCATAGCTACCATCATAAGACGCTTAAACATCACTTGTTCCTCTTAAATTAATTCGTAGTACCTGACTGCGGTGCAGCATCAGTATGGCCTGCGGAATGTGCTTCAGCATCGCCAGAATTCTTATTGTCGCCGTTGCCGCTCTTGTAAAGGAACTGACCTATCAGATCCTCAAGAACCAAAGCAGATTTCGTATCCTGAATGGTGCTGCCATCTTTCAGCATAGATGACCCCAGTTCCGGGTCGTCAAAGCCGAGGTTAAGAGCAATATATTGCTCACCCAACAGGCCAGACGTGCGAATCGCCAGAGAGCTGGTATCCGGAATCTGGTTGTAGCGCTGTTCAATGTCCAGCGTTACGCGAGGCAAATAGGTTTTCGGGTCAAGAGCGATACCATCAACTCGACCAATAACAACACCACCAAGACGAACCGGCGAACTCATTTTCAGGCCACCGATGTTGTCGAAGGTGGCATATACCCGATAAGTCGGTTCGCTACGCAGAGAGGTGACATTCGCCACTTTCAGGCAGAGAAAAATAATAGCGACCAGCGCAACCAGCAGAAAAGCACCAACCCAAACTTCAAATTTCTTTGTTTGCATGAACTCAATTCCCAAACATCAGTGCTGTCAGCACAAAATCGAGGCCCAAAACGGCCAGAGAAGCGTGCACAACGGTGCGCGTGGTTGCCCGGCTAATCCCGGCAGAAGTCGGAATAGCATCGTACCCGTTGAATAACGCAATCCACGTTACGGTAATGGCGAAGACTACGCTTTTAATCACGCAGTTAACCAAATCCAGCCGCCATGAGACTGCATTTTGCATTGCTGACCAGAAGAAACCGGCATCAATGCCTTTCCAGTTCACGCCCACCAGAGCACCACCCCAAACGCCCACGGCAACGAAGATAAGCGTCAGAAGCGGCAGCGAGATAACCCCAGCCCAAAATCGCGGTGAAACGACGCGGCGCAGCGGATCGACAGCCATCATCTCCATGCTGGACAGCTGTTCCGTCGCACGCATCAGGCCAATTTCAGCGGTTAAAGCAGAACCCGCACGCCCGGCAAACAGTAGCGCGGCAACAACCGGGCCAAGTTCACGGAGCAGTGAAAGCGCCACCAGCATGCCTAGACTCGACTCAGCGCTGTAAGTCGTCAGTACAAGATAGCCCTGTAAGCCAAGCACCATCCCGATGAACAGGCCGGAAACCATAATGATCAACATCGACAGTACGCCGACATTATAAAGCTGACGAACCAGCAACGGCGCATGCTTGCGAAACTCCGGTTTCCCTACCAGCGCGTTGAATAACATCAGTCCGGCACGTCCAAACGAAGCGCAGGTTTTTATCCCGCGTCTCCCGAGAGATGCCAGTGCATTTAGCAGCATGAGCAGTTTAGCTCCTCGTTCCAGGTAATAAATCTTGTTGATAATCCCCGGCTGGATAACGGAATGGCACCGGGCCATCCGCGATCCCATCAAGGAACTGTCTAACGCGTGGATCGTGGTTTTCACGCAATTCCGCCGGGCTACCTTGAGCAACAATGTGCTGATCGGCAGCAATATAAGCGTAATCCGCGATGCTTAATACTTCTGGTACATCGTGTGATACCACAATGCAGGTGACGCCAAGAGCGCTGTTAAGTTCTGAAATAAGCTTAACCAGCACGCCCATGGTAATGGGATCCTGTCCGACGAAAGGTTCATCAAACATAATCAAGTCTGGCTCAAGCGCTATAGCACGGGCCAACGCCGCGCGGCGCGCCATCCCGCCAGATAATTCAGAAGGCATAAGATTGGCCGCCCCGCGAAGCCCCACGGCTTCCAGTTTCATCATCACCGTGCTGTGCAATAGCGGTTCTGGTAACTGAAGATGTTCACGCAGTGGATAAGCCACGTTTTCAAACACATTAAGATCGGTAAATAAGGCGCCGGATTGGAACAGCATACTCATGCGTTTACGCACGGTAAAAAGCCGTGAGCGCGACATCGACGGTACGTTCTCACCATCAAAAAGGATCTCGCCGCTGTCCGGCTGGATCTGCCCACCAATAAGCTTCAACAGCGTAGTTTTACCGATCCCCGATGGCCCCATGATCGCCGTCACCTTGCCGCGTGGTACCGTCAGCGAAATATTCTCGAAGATCTGGCGCTCGCCGCGAGAGAAACTCATCCCACGGATCTCAACCAGATTGGCTTCTGTCTGACTCATCGCCCTTCCTTTTTTATGTTTGCCGGCAAGCATGGCCTCAAAGGGATGCTAAAACCCAACATTTTTACAGAATATTACCTGCGCAGGTTAGCGAAAGCTGGCATTTGTTTTACTTTTTCGCCGCATAAAGTCAGAATTAAGACTTATCGCCAGGCTCAGGCTGCACTTCGTTTTGCCCGACCCTTCAGCCCCCCAGGATCGGCGATTATACCCTAATAAAGGATTTTTCATGCTGTTAGCTACGGCGCTATTAATTATTGGTTTACTCCTGGTGGTCTATGGTGCCGACCGTTTAGTTTTCGCCGCAGCGATACTTTGTCGCAGCATCGGGATCCCGCCGCTGATTATCGGCATGACGGTGGTCAGCATTGGCACTTCACTGCCTGAAATTATCATCGCCAGTACGTCAGCGCTGCACGGCCAGTTGGATTTGGCCGTAGGGACAGCTATCGGCTCAAATATCACTAACATTATGCTGATCCTGGGGCTCGCCGCGCTGCTGCATCCATTTACCGTTAATTCCGATATTCTACGTCGTGAATTGCCTCTAATGTTGGCGGTGAGTGCCGCCGCAGGTCTGTTTCTCTACGACGGTGAACTGACGCAGGCCGAGGGCGTCATGCTGCTGACAATCGCAGTGTTATATCTACTCTTTATCATTAGAATAGGCCGCCTTGCGGAACGGCAGGGGATCGATAGTCTGACGCGGGAGCAGCAGGCCGAACTCCCTCAAGAAGGCAGTCTGTCCGTCGCATTTTTATGGCTGGGAGTGGCGTTGGTTATTATGCCGATGGCAACGCGGATGGTCATCGATAATGCCTCGGTGCTTGCCCATTATTTTGGCGTAAGCGAACTGGTTATCGGTTTGACGATCATTGCGATTGGTACCAGTCTGCCGGAATTAGCGACCGCCATAGCCGGCGCGCGCAAGGGCGAAGATGACATTGCGATTGGTAATATCATCGGTTCGAACATTTTTAACGTTGTGTTTGTGCTTGGCATTCCTGCGTTGGTGGCACCGGGCCACCTCAACCCGTTAGCTTTTGCCCGGGATTATTGGTTGATGTTAGCGGTAAGTGCTGTTTTTGCCCTGCTCTGCTGGCGCAAACCTCGCCAAATCGGCAAGCTCGCGGGCGCTCTGTTAACATGTGGATTCATCATATGGATTGTGGTGCTGTGGTTCGTTGCGCCACCTGTCGTCGAATAAAGCGGAAACGGGAATTATGTCTCATATAGATTTAGCGCCGGGTTTTGACTTTCAACAAGCGGGCAAAGACGTGCTCAATATTGAACGTGAAGGCCTGGCTCAACTCGACCAGTACATCAACGACGATTTCTCGCTGGCCTGTGAGAAGATATTCTATTGTCCCGGTAAAGTTGTTGTCATGGGGATGGGAAAATCGGGTCATATTGGGAAAAAAATCGCGGCAACCTTTGCCAGTACCGGCACGCCAGCCTTTTTTGTGCACCCAGGAGAAGCCAGCCACGGTGATTTAGGCATGGTCACGGCACAGGATATCGTCCTGGCGATTTCTAATTCCGGCGAGTCGAACGAAATTTTGGCGCTCATCCCGGTATTAAAGCGCCTTCAGGTGCCTTTGATTTGCATGACCGCCCGCCCGGAAAGCTCAATGGGTCGTGCAGCGGATATTCATCTGTGCATCAAAGTGCCTCAGGAAGCTTGCCCTCTCGGCCTCGCGCCAACCTCCAGCACAACGGCGACGCTGGTTATGGGCGATGCGCTGGCCGTGGCGTTACTGAAAGCTCGTGGTTTTACCGCTGAAGATTTTGCTCTGTCTCATCCTGGCGGCGCGCTGGGGCGTAAGCTATTACTCCGCGTGAACGATATCATGCACACGGGTGATGATATCCCGCACGTAAGCAAAGAAGCCTCTTTGCGGGATGCGCTGTTGGAGATTACCCGTAAAAATATGGGGATGACGGTCATCTGCAATGACCTGATGAAAATAGAGGGCATCTTTACCGATGGCGATTTACGTCGCGTGTTCGATATGGGTGTTGATTTACATACCTTACGTATTGCGGATGTCATGACAACGGGAGGCATTCGCGTACGCCCTGGCACATTAGCTGTGGACGCATTAAACCTGATGCAGTCACGCCATATTACTTCGGTTATGGTGGCGGATGGCGACCAGTTGCTGGGTGTGGTACATATGCATGACATGCTACGCGCGGGCGTAGTTTAAAAAAGGATTAGCCTTAATGAGTAACCATGATGCGCTGCTTAATACCTGCTACGGGCCGGTAAGCGCGCAGGTCATAGCGAAAGCGAAAGAGATTCGCCTGCTGATTCTGGACGTTGACGGCGTAATGTCTGACGGCCTTATTTACATGGGCAACAGCGGTGAAGAGCTGAAAGCCTTTAACGTACGCGATGGCTATGGCATTCGCTGCGCCCTGACCTCCGGAATTGAAGTCGCTATTATTACAGGCAGGAAAGCAAAACTGCTGGAAGATCGCTGCGAAACGTTGGGCATTACCCACCTTTATCAAGGGCAATCCGATAAAGTTGTGGCGTTTCACGATCTGTTGTCAAAGGTTGCGCTTTCTCCCGATCGGGTTGCCTACATTGGCGATGACCTGATCGACTGGCCAGTCATGGAACGGGTCGGTTTAAGCGTTGCCGTTGCAGACGCCCACCCATTATTGACGCCAAAAGCGGATTACGTGACCAGAATCAGCGGCGGGCGAGGCGCAGTGCGGGAAATCTGCGATCTCCTGTTGATGGCGCAAGGCAAGCTTGATGAGGCAAAAGGGCAATCCATATGAGCAAGACCAGACGTTGGATTATTTTCCTGCTTGCCATTGCGGCATTAGTGCTTATCGGCCTGAATCTGACGGAGAAGGACGAGTCCGGCATAACCGTTAACAGCGATACGCCAACTTATCAAAGCGAATTTTCCACGACAGTCGTATACAACCCACAGGGCGCGCTGAACTATAAGCTTATTGCTCAACACGTTGAATACTTCTCGGATACGGGTATTTCATGGTTCACCAAGCCTGTCATGACCCAGTACGATGAAAATAAAATCGCCACCTGGGAAATTCAGGCGGATCGCGCCAAACTTACCGATGACAAAATGCTTTATTTGTATGGCAACGTCGTCGTCACAGCGTTAACACCTGACTCTCAGTTACGCAGAATCACGACGGACAATGCGCAGGTGAATTTAATTACTCAGGATGTCGCTTCTGACGACCTGGTGACTTTGTACGGCACCACATTTAACTCCAGTGGCCTGAAAATGCGTGGCAACTTACGCAGCCAAACTGCACAGCTGATTGAAAAGGTTAAAACCTCATATGAAATCCAGAATAAACAAACTCAGCCTTAAACTTGTTCTGCTTGGTTCGCTTTTTGCCGTACCGCTGTCAGCCTGGGCACTGACCGGTGACACCGACCAACCTATTCATATCGAATCCGACCAACAGTCTCTCGATATGCAGGGCAACGTCGTTACCTTTACCGGCAATGTCGTTGTGACTCAGGGCACGATCAAAATCAACGCCGATAAAGTCGTTGTGACCCGCCCAGGCGGTGAACAAGGCAAAGAGGTGATTGATGGCTACGGTAACCCAGCTACTTTCTATCAAATGCAGGACAACGGTAAGCCGGTAAAAGGCCACGCGTCCACCATGCATTATGAATTGGCTAAAGATTTCGTTGTACTGACCGGCAACGCTTACCTTGAACAGCTGGACAGCAACATCACCGGCGACAAGATCACCTACCTGGTGAAAGAGCAAAAAATGCAGGCGTTTAGCGAGAAAGGCAAACGCGTGACCACCGTGCTGGTGCCGTCTCAGCTGCAAAACAAAAACGGCCAGCAACCGGCACCGAAAAAGAGTAACTGATTCGTTATGGCAACTTTAATTGCGAAAAACCTGGCCAAAGCCTACAAAGGCCGCCGCGTAGTCGAAGACGTCAGCCTGACCGTTAAATCAGGTGAAATCGTTGGGCTGCTCGGGCCAAACGGCGCCGGTAAAACCACGACGTTTTATATGGTAGTGGGGATCGTGCCACGCGATGCAGGTAACATCATTATTGATGAAGAAGACATCAGTCTGCTGCCGCTGCACGCTCGTGCGCGTCGCGGCATCGGTTATTTGCCACAGGAAGCGTCCATTTTCCGCCGCTTGAGCGTGTTTGATAATCTGATGGCGGTGTTGCAGATTCGCGATGACCTGACGTCAGAACAGCGTGACGATCGCGCTAACGAGCTGATGGAAGAGTTCCATATCTCGCACCTGCGTAATAACCTCGGGCAGTCACTGTCCGGCGGTGAACGCCGCCGCGTAGAAATTGCTCGCGCGCTTGCGGCAAACCCGAAGTTCATTTTGCTGGATGAACCCTTTGCCGGGGTTGATCCTATTTCCGTTATTGATATCAAACGCATTATCGAGCACCTGCGTGACAGCGGCCTCGGCGTATTGATTACAGACCATAACGTCCGCGAAACGCTGGCCGTCTGCGAACGCGCCTACATCGTTAGTCAGGGGCACCTGATTGCCCACGGTACACCGGAAGAAATCCTTGAAGACGAGCAAGTTAAGCGAGTCTATCTGGGCGAAGAGTTCAGACTCTGATAGGGTGGGAAGTCTTACACGACTTATTTGAGGACGTTTGCTCTGAACATGAAGCAAGGTTTGCAATTACGGCTTAGCCAACAACTTGCTATGACGCCCCAGCTGCAGCAGGCCATCCGTCTGCTTCAGCTCTCAACGTTAGAGCTTCAGCAAGAACTCCAGCAGGCACTGGACAGTAATCCATTGCTTGAGCAAACCGACCTGCATGATGAGATCGATACTCAGGAAGTGCCTGAGAGCGAAGCAATGGACACCCGTGAAGCCCTCGAGCAGAAAGAGATGCCCGATGAGCTGCCGCTGGATGCCAGTTGGGATGAAATTTACACCGCTGGAACGCCTTCAGGTACGGGAACTGACTATCTGGACGACGAGCTGCCTGTCTACCAGGGCGAGACCACCCAGTCTCTGCAGGACTACCTGATGTGGCAGGTCGATTTGACGCCATTTTCCGATACGGACGCCGCTATCGCGACGTCTATTGTCGATGCAGTGGATGAAACCGGGTATCTCACCGTGCCGCTGGAAGACATTCTGGAAAGTCTGGGCCACGACGATGTAAGCCTTGACGAAGTGGAAGCCGTCCTCAAACGCATCCAACGTTTTGATCCCGTCGGCGTCGCAGCACGAGACTTACGCGATTGCCTGTTAATTCAGCTTTCTCAGTACGCCAAAGAGACCCCATGGCTGGCGGAAGCCCGGCTTATTGTTAGCGATCATTTAGATCTGCTGGCAAATCACGACTTCCGGACGTTGATGCGGGTCACGCGTATCAAAGAGGACGCGCTTAAAGAGGCCATGTGCCTGATTCAGTCCCTCGATCCTCGCCCCGGCCAGTCGATCCAAACGGGTGAACCTGAGTACGTTATTCCTGATGTACTGGTGCGTAAGCACCTGACGCGCTGGGTTGTAGAGCTTAACGCAGACAGCATCCCGCGCCTCAAAATCAATCAGCAATACGCAGCCATGAGCGGCAACACGCGCAATGACAGCGACTCGCAGTTCATCCGCAGCAACCTGCAGGAAGCGAAATGGTTGATTAAAAGCCTGGAAAGTCGCAATGATACGTTATTGCGCGTGAGCCGATGCATTGTCGAACAGCAGCAGGCCTTCTTTGAGCACGGTGAAGAGCATATGAAACCGATGGTGCTGGCCGATATTGCTCAGGCAGTGGACATGCACGAGTCGACAATTTCGAGGGTGACCACTCAGAAATATTTGCATAGCCCACGCGGCATCTTTGAATTGAAATATTTCTTCTCCAGCCACGTCAATACCGAAGGCGGCGGTGAAGCCTCCTCCACGGCAATTCGGGCGCTGGTGAAGAAGTTAATTGCTGCGGAAAACCCCGCCAAACCGCTGAGCGACAGTAAGTTAACCTCAATACTGTCGGATCAAGGTATTATGGTGGCGCGCCGCACAGTTGCGAAGTACCGAGAGTCTTTATCCATTCCACCGTCAAACCAGCGTAAACAGCTGGTGTGACTTTACCGATAAGGAAGACACTATGCAGCTCAACATTACGGGACAAAACGTCGAGATCACTGAAGCACTGCGTGAATTTCTGAACTCGAAGTTTGCCAAACTGGAGCAGTACTTCGAAAGAATCAACCAGGTCTATATTGTATTAAAGGTGGAAAAAGTCACCCATACAGCGGATGCTACGCTGCATGTGAACGGTGGAGAACTGCATGCCAGTGCCGAAGGCCAGGACATGTATGCGGCGATTGACGGCCTGATTGATAAACTGGCCCGACAGTTAACAAAACACAAAGATAAACTAAAACAACACTGATAATCCGGGCATCCGATGTGCATATGGCCGGCCCGCTGCTTAAGTCGCGGGCCGTTTGCACAAAAGTGCTTAGGTGAACTTATGATGAACAACGATTCCGCTCTACAACTGAGCAATGTCCTTAACCAGGAATGTACTCGCAGTGGCGTCCACTGCCAGAGTAAAAAACGTGCGCTGGAAATCATCAGCGAACTGGCAGCCAAACAGCTTGGCCTTCCACCGCAGGTCGTTTTCGAAGCCGTACTGACCCGTGAGCGTATGGGCAGTACCGGCATTGGCAACGGTATCGCTATTCCCCACGGCAAGCTGGAGGAAGATACGCTTCGCGCCGTCGGCGTCTTTATTCAACTGGAAACGCCAATCGCTTTTGATGCCATCGACAATCAACCGGTTGACCTGTTATTTGCGTTACTGGTACCTGCTGACCAGACAAAAACCCACCTGCACACGCTTTCCCTGGTGGCCAAGCGTCTGGCGGATAAAACCATTTGTCGCAGGCTGCGCTCAGCCGGCAGTGACGAAGAGCTTTACCAGATAATTACTGAAACAGAAGTCGATCACGACAGCGAAAATGAATAATCGGCGCGTTTGATGTCTCAGACAGATAAATCGGGAGAATGATTACATGGTGCTGATGATTGTCAGCGGCCGCTCAGGTTCAGGGAAGTCTGTAGCCTTGCGCGCACTGGAAGATATGGGATTCTATTGCGTGGATAACCTGCCGGTTGTCCTGTTGCCAGAGCTGGCAAAAACGCTTGCCGATCGGCAAATCTCTGCTGCCGTCAGCATAGACGTGCGCAACATGCCGGAGTCGCCGGAAATCTTCGAGCACGCAATGGACAGCCTGCCGGACGCTTTTTCTCCGCAGCTGCTGTTCCTTGATGCCGATCGTAATACGCTAATCCGCCGCTACAGTGACACGCGCCGCCTTCATCCGCTTTCCAGCAAAAATCTCTCTCTGGAAAGTGCGATTGACGAAGAAAGCGATCTCCTCGAACCACTAAAATCCCGCGCGGACCTGATCATCGACACCTCCGAAATGTCGGTACACGAATTGGCGGAGATGCTGCGTACTCGTCTGTTGGGTAAACGTGAACGCGAACTCACCATGGTGTTCGAGTCTTTTGGCTTTAAGCACGGCATACCGATTGACGCCGATTATGTGTTCGACGTGCGTTTTCTTCCTAACCCGCACTGGGATCCAAAACTGCGTCCAATGACCGGCCTCGATCGCCCTGTCGCCGCCTTCCTCGACAGGCACACAGAAGTACACAATTTTATCTACCAGACCCGCAGCTATCTTGAGTTATGGTTACCGATGCTGGAAACCAACAACCGTAGCTACCTGACCGTGGCGATTGGCTGTACCGGCGGTAAACACCGTTCGGTTTATATTGCAGAGCAGCTGGCTGACTACTTCCGCTCACGCGGGAAGAACGTCCAGTCCCGTCATCGCACGCTGGAAAAACGTAAAACATGAGCGTAAAGCAGACCGTTGAAATCACCAACAAGCTGGGCATGCACGCGCGCCCGGCGATGAAACTGTTTGAGCTGGTACAAAGTTTTGACGCAGAAGTGATGCTGAGAAACGAAGCGGGCACCGAAGCTGAAGCCAGCAGCGTGATTGCCCTCCTGATGCTGGACTCCGCCAAAGGAGGCCACATAGAAATAGAAGTCACAGGTCCGGAAGAAGAGCAAGCCCTGGCGGCCGTGATTGCTCTGTTCAATGCCGGATTTGACGAAGACTAACTGCCGTGCGCGGATCTAACCGCGCCCTATTTTCCATACTGCGGCAACGTTACGCGCTGTCACGCAAATATTCTCGCCCGCCTTTTCCAACGCCTCCGCCAGCGTCTGAACCCGATTAAGCACCGAAAATACAGCGTCGAGCCCGTGCTGATGGACTACGCCGTAATCAGTCGTCATACCGCCAGCCAGCGCGATAACCGGCACCTGAAAACGCTTCGCCACTCTCGCCACGCCTATCGGCGTTTTGCCATAAATGGTCTGGCTGTCTATACGCCCTTCTCCGGTGATAACCAGGTCCGCCCCCTGAACAGCCTCGGCAAGCCGCAAAGCTTCGGTGACAATTTCCACACCGGGCTGCAGGCGGGCATGAAGCAAACCAAACAAAGACGCCCCCATGCCCCCTGCCGCCCCGGCACCTGCTACGGCAATCACATCCTTACCGCTGATGTGCTCCAGCTGTTCGCCATAATGCCTGAGTGCAGTATCAAGCTGCATAACCTGCTCGGGCGTAGCGCCTTTCTGCGGCCCAAAGACCGCTGACGCACCGCGCTCACCGCACAGCGGATTATCGACATCACAGGCCACCAGAATGTCGCACTGTGCCAGGCGGGCATCCAGTTGGCTAACATCAATCTCTGCAAGCTCAGCCAGGGCAGCACCGCCTGCGCAAAGCTCATTACCCTGTGCATCACGAAGCCTGACGCCCAGCGCCTGCATCATGCCGGCCCCGCCGTCGTTGGTCGCGCTGCCACCGATACCAATAATGATTTTACGTGCGCCGCGATCCAGCGCCGCCAGAATAAGCTCCCCGGTGCCAAAAGTGCCGGTCAGCAGCGGATTTCGTTTTTCGGGCGGCACCAGATGCAGCCCTGAAGCGGCCGCCATTTCAATGATGGCTGTTTCGCCATCGCCCGTGATGCCAAAGAAAGCCTCAACAGGCAGCCCCAGCGGGCCGGTCACCGTTACAGGGATAATTTGCCCGTGCGTCGCGGCAACCATCGATTCAACGGTCCCTTCTCCTCCGTCGGCCATCGGCAGCTTGATATACTCTGCGTTCGGGTAAATCTCGCGAAAACCTTGCTCAATGGCCTCGGCGACCTGCATCGCGCTCAGGCTCTCTTTGAAAGAATCGGGGGCAATAACAATTTTCATGGCAACCTCATTAACCCGCTAAATTAAACACACCAAACATCAGGGTTGAAACAAAAGCGATGGCCAAACCAACGGCTGTTTCGTAGGGAAGCAGTTTTAAGCGTTCATGAACCTGCATATTCACGCTGCCCCCGGTGGCATGGAAAAAGCTGCCGTGCGGCATATGGTCAAGCACCGTCGCCCCGGCATGGATCATTGCCGCCCCGGCGAGTGCAGAAATTCCCATATCGACAAGCGTTGAGCTGAACACCGCAGAAGCCACCGCCGTTCCTGCCGTTGTTGATGCGGTAGCCATGGACATCAGCGCCCCGGAAAAAGGTGCCAGAAGGTAGGACGGCATACCGGAGGCCGTTAAACCGTTAATCAATACATCCTTCAAGCCGGAGTTGGCGATGATCCCGGCCAGCGTTCCGGTCCCCAGCAGCATAATCGCCACCGGAGACATACGCGCCAGCCCCGACACCATAAAATGATTTGTCTGCCGCCACTGCCCCATCACTATAGCCCCAATCAGGCCGCCTATCGGCAACGCAACCAGCGGATCAATCGCAATGCCGGCAATCGGGCGAAGTGCAAGCAGGCAAATAGCCACCAGCGGCGCCGCTATTGCCGCGCCAAACGCAGGCAAGGCCTTTTCTTTTTCCCCGGCAATCAACTCACTGCTGGCAACTTTAGAGCCCCGATGCTGCAACCGCTTCGCCAGAAAATAGGCGAGCACCAGCCCAAACAGACCCGGTACAACGCCCGCCATCATTAAGTCGGTGAGTGGAACGTGGAAAGCGTCAGCCGCCGCAATCGTATTAGGATTGGGCGACATAACGTTGCCGGCCTTCCCGCCGCCAATCATCGCCAGCAGTATAGCCATTTTCGAAATATCGGCCCGGTGGGCAATCGCCAGGGCAATAGGAGAGACCGTGATAACGGCAACATCAATAAATACGCCGACGGCAGTCAGCAACATGGTCGCCACTGCCAAAGCGAACAGCGCCCTTTTCTCACCCACCTTACGGACAATGGTTTCGGCAATTGTGTTGGCTGCCCCGGACTCAATCAGCACGCCCGCCAGTATGCCTGCCCCGAGAATGCGTAGTACCGCATTGGTAATCCCCTGCGCCCCGGTAATCATAAGCGAAAGCGTCTGCACTAAATCAGCACCGCCAACTAACCCGCCAGCCAGAGCGCCAGCAATCATGCCGTAGGCCGGAGGAACCTTGCGTAAAATAAGGACAATAGAAACAACCAGCGCCACCAGGGCGCCCAGAGCCGAAACCGTGGTCATGAATCACTCCTGTTTTGATTTTTTTAGGGAGATCGAAAGGTACGGCGGGACATTACCCTGAGCGGGCTGCAAATAGCTTGAGAGAAAACACCAGAAAATGGGCGGTGAAAGAAACGTTTTCTTGTAGATTACTACAAATCAGTCGCTGAGCTGCATACCAATAAACAGCTGAAGAGTCGAATCTAACTTATTAATATCTAAAGCCGTTATCGACTCTATTTTACTTAGCCGATAGCGCAATGTATTGACGTGAATATGCAGCAATTTTGTCGTTTGAGACAGATCACAATTCTGTTCAAAATAGCAGCGCAGCGTGCGGCGAAGCACGCCTTTCGGATCGGCTTCACAAAGCGTTTTCCATGCTCGCCCCATTTCCTCGGCCTGCCAGCTGCCGGAAAGTCCGTTGAGCAGCACAGGCAATAAAAGATCCTGATAGTACAAAATCGACCGGCCAATTTTTTGCCGTGAAGCCATCTCATGCAGCGCTACGGCGCTAAGCCAGGAACGTCGTAACGCGTCGTCGCCGTCGAAGCATCCCCCAACTGACAGGGTGACTTCAAAATGCGCCAGCAGCTGAGAATGAAGTTTGCGCAGCGTTTTTTTCAGCAATGCCTGCCACTCCTCAGGCCGGCCACCGCCCAGGGGTAGTAGCATTGCGATTTGTTCAAAACCGAATGGCGTGACTAATGCCTGGCTGTCGTAGCCGCCAAGCCGCTCGAGCAGCTCCCGCTGACGCAAAACATCTCGAGAGGGAAAATGAATCATCAGCGCAACCCGTGGCAATTCAAGGTCTACGCCAAGGCCGCTGGCCATAGGGCGCAGTTCCGCCAGACATTGCTGGCCTGAAATAATCTGCGCGGCGAGCTGCTCCCGATAGCGCTTTTCCCACTGATTTTGCTCAAGCATTTCCGCCTGCTCAAGGATCAGCTCGGCCGCCATTTTGACAAGTTCGGCATAAGCCTGCACTTTCTCTGGCTCACCAGAAATCCCCACCACGCCAACGATTTTCTGGCGAAAGACGATGGGCAAATTAATACCGGGTTTAACCCCTTTCAGCCGCCGGGCAGAAGCTTCATCAATAACCACGGTCCGGTTTTCCGTCAGCGCCAGGACAGCACCTTCATGGCGCTGATACAGACGGCGTGGATCGCCAGAGGCAATAATCACCCCCTGCTCGCTCATCACATTCACCGAGTGATCGATGATGTTCATGGTGCGCTGGACAATTTGCCGGGCGGTATCTTCTTTCAGGCAAGAGGTCGTCATAGCGTTTACCTTGTCGTGGAGAGCGCGCGAGTGCGTTGGATGCGGCTTATTTTAAATTGTGCTGCTCAAGGAATGACTCTCCGCCCAGCTGGCGCATCTGTCGCAAAATCCACTGCTGGCGCTGACGAATATAGCCTGAAGGCGCATTAGCCTTAAAACGAATTGGGTTAGGCAGGACGGCGGCGAGCAGCGCTGCTTCGGCAGGTGTCAGGCGGCTAGCTGGCTTGTTGAAGTAACGACGGGAGGCTTCTTCCACGCCGAAAACACCTTCACCAAATTCGGCAATATTGAGATACACCGTCAGAATACGTCGCTTGCTCCACGCGGTTTCGAGCCCCACCGTGAGGCCGGCTTCCAGCCCTTTACGTAGCCAGCTCCGTCCATCCCACAGGAACAAATTTTTTGCGGTTTGCTGGGAAAGCGTCGACGCGCCTCGTACCCTATTTTCGTTGCGTTCATTATGGGCCAGCGCCTTTTCGATGGCATCAGTATCAAAGCCCCAGTGCACGGGAAATTTTTGATCTTCAGAGGCGATCACTGCCAGCCCCATCCACGGCGAAATATCATCCATGGAAACCCAGTCAGAATGGGCAACATAACCGAAGTTACCGCTGAACCACGCGCTGAACTGCCGCTCCACCATCACTGCGGAAAACGGCACCGGGAGGAAGCGGAAGACCAGGATGCCCATGAACCAAATCGCCAAAACCGCCAGAACCGCTTTTAACAGCCAGCGTTTAACCCACTGCCACGGCGCGAAACGCCCTTTACTCATGCGCTAAGTTCCAGCACGCGGGCAACCAACTTGTCGATCCCGGCAGCGGCCTCAGCGATATTTTGCGCGAGCATGTAAGCAGGAGTGGTGACAACCTTCTGTTCTTCGTCCACCACGATATCATCCACCGGGCAAGGGATGTGTTCTGCCCCCATGGCTTCCAGTAACTCTGCGGTATCGATGTCGGTGCCGATGGTCAGACGCACAGGCATATCCAGAATCTTTGGCAGCATCGCCGGGGCAATACACATAAAACCGAGCGGCTTGCCCTGTTCGTGGCATTCCCGTGCAACGCGACGGAGTTCGGCATCAACCTCACAATCTGCCCCCTTTGAAGCAAAAGTGCTTAGATTTTTCGCCGCGCCAAAACCGCCGGGCACAATCAATGCGTCAAGGTTTTCAGACAAAGCTTCACGCAACGGCTGAATATTGCCACGAGTAATACGCGCAGCCTCCACCAGCACGTCGCGAGTTTCTGCTGCAGCTTCGCCGGTTAAATGATCGATCACGTCAGACTGAGGTTTATCCGGCGCGAAGCAAACGGCTTCCGCACCAGCGCGAGAAATGGCCAACAGCGTTAATACGGCCTCATGAATCTCACTGCCGTCATAAACCCCACAGCCGCTCAGCACTACGCCTATTTTTTTCATCCGTCAGTTCCTTTTCGTTCCGGGTGAATCAGTATCAGCCACGTTAATTTGATCGCTATGCTTCACATATTTTACTGATTCACGTAACAAATATTTTAAGGTTTGCTATCTTATATGGCTGACAGCCCGCGAATTGCTGGTTGTGCCGTTCAATAATTCAACGCTAAAAAAGGCGCAACCCTGTTTTCCCTGGTGTTGGCGCAGTATTCGCGCACCCCGGCCTGGCCGGGGTCATTTTTTTCCAGCTTCCGCAACCCACGCTTTTAATACGCTAACGTCATGTTGCCACTCTTGTTTCAGCTCTTCGATCCATTCACCGACATTATCAGACCACGCAGGCAAGTCCGGGGACTGAATTTGCTGGGCAACCTGCTGTAAATGCCGCAAACCAACGGAGCCTGCCGCACCTTTAATTTTATGCCCCTCTTCCACCACGCCTTTGTTATCCCGCGCGGTCATATTGGAATCGAGCACCTCTAAATAACCCGGCATCATTTTTTCAAACATCGCCAGGCCATCGGTAATGAGTTTTGGGCCCACCAGCTCGATATATTGTTCGAGCATCGGAATATCGAGTAATGCTTGCTGTTTTTCACTATCGACTTTTGTCACCACAGGCTCCTTATCCGTTATCTGCTTATCCCAGAATTTTTGGATCATCGACATCAAGGCCGGTACGGCGAGCGGCTTACTCAGCACGTCATCCATTCCGGCCTCAAGATACTCAGTCTTGTTTTTCAGCACGTTGGCCGTGAGCGCCACCAGCGGCGGTAGTTCCTCTTTGCTAAAGCGTTTATTCAGCTCGCGAGAAATATCAAGCCCGGTCATATCCGGCAACTGGATATCCAGCAGCACAAGGTCATATTCGCCCGGTATAAACATCTCCAGCGCATCTTTCCCAGTCATTGCTACGTCAACGCTATTGCCAAGCTTCTCGAGTACAGAACGCGCCACGATGACGTTAAGCTCAATATCCTCCACCAGCAGCACATGCAGGGCTGGCAGCGGCATATCGTCATCTTCCAGCGTGTCTTCCACTTCCTCAGCCACGCTCGGCGCCTGAACGGTCAGCGTGAACAGCGAACCTTCACCCGGCTTGCTGGTCACGGTAATATCCCCGCCCATGCTTTTTGCCAGACGGCGAGAAACCGCCAGCCCAATCCCCGTTCCTGTCGCGGGCTTGCCGCCGTGACTGTCTTTAACCTGATAGTACATAGCAAAGATTTTGTCCTGCTCGTCCACCGGAATGCCAATCCCGGAGTCCTGAACCTCAAAGCGCAGGCAGCTCTCTTCTTCGTAACGAACGCGTACCGTGACTAATCCCCCTTTCGGCGTGAACTTCACGGCATTGCTGATCAGGTTCCAGAGGATCTGGCGCAGACGCGTCCCGTCCGTCACCACCTTGTGCGGCAGCGGCAGCGCTGGGTCCATCACAAATGACAGCCCTTTCTGCTGAGCCTGCAGGCCTGAGAGGTTTTCCAGATCGGCAAGGAAGCTGGTGAAATCCACCGGCTGGTTATCGAGCTGCACTTTGCGGCGCTCGAGCTTATCCATATCAATGATATCGTTAAAAATATTTCCCAGCGTGATGGCCGACACGTGGATCGTTTTCAGATAATGGGTCTGCTCGGCGGTGAGATCGGTGTCCAGCAGAATACGGCTCAGGCCGACAATGCCATTTAGCGGCGTACGCAGCTCGTGGCTAATGGTGGAGATGAAGGTGGTTTTATCCCGGCTCGCACGCTCCAGCGCGTCCTGATAGCGTTTACGCTCGGTAATATCGCGGCCAAAGCCCATCAGCCCGTGGCGTTTACCGACGCGGTCGTAATAAGGCACTTTACGAATTTCAAAGCAGGCTTTACGGCCATCCGGGTAATCCAGCCACTGCTCATAGGTCAGAGAGACATTATGACGAAACACTTTTTCGTCTGTTTCCAGCACTTTCTCAGCGGCTTCGGCAGAGTACACATCCTGCGGCTTGAGATGGATAAGCTGTTTCTCGCTCTTGCCGGTCAGCAGCTCCATCGCCCGGTTGCAGCCTGAAAACTCCCGGTCTTCGTTGCGGTAGAAGACCAGATCGGGCGAAGCATCAAGGAAAGAGCGCAGGAAAGAGGATTGTTGCTCAAGCCGGATTTGCGTCTCTTCACGCTCCTGCATCTCAACTTTGAGCTGCTCCAGCATGGTCTGGCGCTCGGCCTCCGCTTTGACACGGTCGGCGATTTCCTGGTTTAGCTGGGCGATATTGTCCTTAAGCTGCACGTTCAGAATGAGGTCTCGCTCGCGCATCTCCTCCAGCTTTTCCACCAGCTTCGACAGCCGCTGCCTGGACTCCTCAAGCTGTTCAACCACAACCGACAGGAAGTAAACCGCCCAGGGCGTAATCAATAAACCAAAGAAGATAGAGCGGACAACGTCGATACTTTCAACCTGGCCGCTCAGCAGCATGGTGACGGCCATTTGCACCACCATCGCCAGCACGACCAGCGCCGAGGCCAGCAGCAGGGAGAAGCGCACCAGCCCCAGCTTCACCATAAGATCAACGTAATACTGCGCCAATAACCGAATTTGCTTCATGGAACGATTCCTTCGCCTTGGATGCGCTAAATATACCGCAAAAAGGAACCGGGCTCAGGATTTACGAAAGAACTGAGAGATCCCACGGCGTACCCAGCGCTGACCCCTGCGCCCCGTGCGTCAGCAAATACCTGTCGATATCCACCATCGCGGCCCAGCGGTTCTCACACCATAAAGGCGCAAGCAAGGTTGGGCGCCGGGCATTAGCCGAAATACGATGGAACACGACATCAAGCGGTGTATGGCGAATCATTTCTCCCGCGGTGACGACATACTCATCCAGCGCGATCCCCTCAAGGCGACCAGCCCGCCAGCTTTTGGCCATTATGCTGCCGTCAACGATATGCAAAGGATGCAGCTTCAGGCCGTCCACACCGGTTTCAACCACTTTCTCCAGCGTGTCCATACATTGCTGCTGGCCTTCACCCGGTAAACCGACAATAAGATGGCTGCAAACTTTTAAACCTCTCGCTCGGGCCCGGCGGGTAGTTTCCTGATAACAGGCAAAATCGTGCCCCCGGTTGATACGGTGCAGCGTTTTGTCATTCGCCGTCTGTAACCCCAGCTCCAGCCATACCTCATAGCCCTGTGCATGATAATCGCTTAGCAAATCCAGCACGCTGTCGGGCACGCAGTCAGGCCGGGTACCGACGCACAGCCCCACGATGCTGGTCTGGCTCACCGCCTGCTGGTACATCGACCGCAACACCTGCACTTCAGCCCAGGTGCTGGTATAGGCCTGGAAATAGGCCAGATAACGCTGAGCGCGGTTCACCCGGCTGGCCTGGTGTGCGAGCTGCTCAGCGATGGAATTGTGCTGCTGCGTTTCGTCAGCGAAAGAGGCCACGTTGCAAAAAGTACAGCCGCCTCGCCCGATAGTCCCATCGCGATTGGGGCAACTGAAACCACCATGCAGCGTGAGTTTATGGACTTTTTGCCCATAGCGACGAGAGAGATCGCCGCCAAACATATTGACTAATTTCTGTAACTGCATAATCTGATGGGCCGTCCCGAAAAAGGGACCTAGCCTGCCATTTTCTTCTCGCACCGGCGATGACCTGGATCAATCGCTTTGGCGCAGCCTTATCCATTGCATATAAACTCAAAATAAGTGCAACTCTATTCACATAGCACTTGATTACTTTTCCTTATGACGCCGCCCTTTATTTAAAGAATATGACGAACGGTGAAAAACAGTGTCATGCTGCACTCCGCGGGGGTTAAGCAGCATATCATGCTGGCAATATCATTCATACCAGCATGGTCTGGAGTTTCACGGCCTTTCGGATAGTGAGGACGATCACATAACACTCGGCGTTCACCGTCGTCCCCTCACAGCCAAAAAAGCAAAAAAAACCATTAAATTCATTTAATTAAGCCACTCTTAGTACGATTCCGTATAAATAAGAATGCCATTTGACCTGTGTGCTCTTTCCCGATAAGTTGGAAATCCGCTGGAAGCTTTCTGGATGGGTTCTGTGCCCATCATATTTATGCAGTAATTGAGATTCCCTCTAAAGCAAGTCCTCAACACTTGTGACACCGGATACGTTGGACATTAAGAGGGCGACACGCGAGGCAAGCGTATGATGCGCAAACCCCGTCGCCATGCCCTTGCTGCGTCCACGCGCAAACGGTTGGGAGTAACGTAGAGCCTGGGGAGGTTCACTGATATGTTGTACGATAAATCCCTTGAGAAGGATAACTGTGGTTTCGGCCTGATCGCCCACATAGAAGGCGAACCTAGCCACAAGGTAGTGCGTACCGCTATTCACGCGCTAGCCCGTATGCAGCACCGTGGTGCCATCCTTGCCGACGGTAAAACCGGCGACGGTTGTGGCCTGCTGCTGCAAAAACCCGATCGTTTCTTCCGCATTGTTGCAGAAGAACGCCAGTGGCGTTTGGCCAAGAACTACGCCGTTGGCATGATCTTCCTGAACCAGGATGACGCGCTTGCCCGCGCCAGCCGCCGCATTGTTGAAGAAGAGCTGCAAAACGAAACCCTGTCTATTGTTGGCTGGCGTGAAGTGCCGGTGAACAAAGACGTGCTAGGTGAAATCGCCCTCTCCTCTCTGCCACGTATTGAACAAATATTCGTTAATGCCCCGGCGGGCTGGCGCCCTCGTGATATGGAACGCCGCCTGTTTATCGCCCGTCGCCGTATCGAAAAACGTATCCAGGAAGATAAAGACTTCTATATCTGCAGCCTGTCTAACCTGGTGAACATTTATAAAGGTCTGTGTATGCCGGCTGACCTGCCGCGCTTCTACCTGGACCTGGCGGACCTGCGCCTGGAATCGGCCATTTGCCTGTTCCACCAGCGCTTCTCCACCAACACCGTGCCACGCTGGCCGCTGGCTCAGCCGTTCCGCTATCTGGCGCACAACGGCGAAATCAACACCATCACCGGTAACCGCCAGTGGGCGCGCGCCCGTACCTATAAATTCCAGACGCCGCTGATCCCCGATCTGCACGACGCTGCGCCGTTCGTGAACGAAACCGGCTCCGACTCCAGCTCCATGGATAACATGCTTGAGCTGCTGCTGGCCGGCGGGATGGATATCGTGCGCGCCATGCGTCTGCTGGTTCCGCCTGCATGGCAGAACAACCCGAACATGGATCCTGAGCTGCGCGCCTTCTTTGACTTTAACTCCATGCATATGGAGCCGTGGGATGGCCCGGCCGGGATCGTGATGTCTGACGGACGTTTCGCCGCCTGTAACCTCGACCGTAACGGCCTGCGTCCGGCGCGCTACGTGATCACCAAAGACAAGCTCATCACCTGCGCCTCTGAAGTCGGGATCTGGGACTACCAGCCGGATGAAGTGGTAGAGAAAGGCCGCGTTGGCCCGGGTGAGCTGATGGTTATCGACACTCGCGTCGGGCGTATTCTGCACTCCGCTGAAACCGATGCCGAGCTGAAAAGCCGCCATCCCTATAAAGAGTGGATGGAGAACAACGTTCGCCGGCTGGTGCCGTTTGAAGACCTGCCGGATGAAAAAGTAGGTTCGCGGGAGCTGGACGACGATACGCTTGCCAGCTATCAGAAACAGTTTAACTACAGCAGCGAAGAGCTGGATTCAGTGATCCGCGTGCTGGGCGAGAATGGCCAGGAAGCCGTGGGTTCAATGGGCGATGACACCCCATTTGCCGTGCTTTCCAGCCAGCCACGCATTATTTACGATTACTTCCGCCAGCAGTTTGCGCAGGTGACCAACCCGCCAATCGATCCGCTGCGTGAAGCGCACGTTATGTCCCTGGCCACCAGCATTGGCCGTGAAATGAACGTCTTCTGCGAGGCAGAAGGCCAGGCACACCGCCTGAGCTTTAAATCGCCGATTCTGCTGTGGTCTGATTTCCAGCAGCTCACCACGCTGGAAGAGGAACACTATCGCGCCGATACGCTCGACATCACCTATGACGTGACCGAGAAGTCGCTGCACGAAACGGTGATGGCGCTGTGCGACGAAGCTGAACGCATGGTTCGGAATGGCACCGTCTTGCTGGTGTTGTCCGACCGTAATATTGCGAAAAATCGCCTGCCGGTTCCGGCCCCGATGGCCGTAGGCGCCATCCAGACTCGCCTCGTTGAGAAGAGCCTGCGCTGCGATGCCAACATCATTGTTGAAACCGCCAGCGCCCGCGATCCGCACCACTTCGCCGTGCTGCTGGGCTTCGGTGCGACCGCTATCTACCCATATCTCGCCTATGAAACCCTGGCGAAGCTGGTCGACAACGGCGCCATCGATAAAAACTACCGCACCGTGATGCAAAACTACCGCAACGGCATCAACAAAGGGCTGTACAAGATCATGTCCAAAATGGGCATCTCGACTATCGCCTCTTACCGTTGCTCTAAGCTGTTCGAAGCGGTGGGTCTGCATAAAGAAGTGTCCGAGCTTTGCTTCCAGGGCGCGGTCAGCCGCATCGGCGGGGCAGGCTTCGGCGACTTCCAGCAGGATCTGCTGAACCTGTCCAAACGCGCCTGGCTGGTACGTAAGCCGTTGGATCAGGGTGGCCAGCTGAAATTCGTTCACGGCGGGGAATACCACGCCTATAACCCGGACGTAGTGCAGACGCTGCAAAAAGCGGTGCAAAGCGGCGAATACAGCGACTATCAGCAATACGCGAAACTGGTTAACGAGCGCCCGGTCGCCACGCTGCGCGATATGCTTGCGCTGAATCCGCAGGACGAGTCCGTCAAAATTGAAGACGTTGAGCCAGCGACCGAGCTGTTCAAACGCTTCGATACCGCGGCAATGTCCATCGGCGCTCTGAGCCCGGAAGCACACGAATCCCTGGCTGAAGCGATGAACAGCATCGGCGGGAACTCTAACTCCGGCGAAGGCGGCGAAGATCCGGCGCGCTACGGCACCAATAAAGTGTCCCGTATCAAGCAGGTTGCTTCCGGCCGCTTCGGGGTGACGCCTGCCTACCTGGTCAACGCCGACGTTATCCAGATTAAAGTTGCGCAAGGCGCGAAGCCGGGCGAAGGCGGTCAGCTACCGGGCGATAAAGTGACGCCTTATATCGCCAAGCTGCGGTACTCCGTGCCGGGCGTGACGCTGATTTCCCCTCCGCCTCACCACGATATCTACTCTATCGAGGATCTGGCGCAGCTGATTTTCGACCTGAAGCAGGTTAACCCGAAGGCGATGATTTCCGTGAAGCTGGTTTCAGAACCGGGCGTCGGCACCATCGCAACGGGCGTAGCCAAAGCCTATGCGGACCTGATTACTATTGCCGGCTACGACGGCGGCACTGGGGCAAGTCCACTGTCATCCGTGAAATACGCGGGCTGCCCGTGGGAACTTGGTCTGGTGGAAACCCAGCAGGCACTGGTGGCTAACGGCCTGCGCCATAAGATTCGTCTGCAGGTGGACGGTGGCCTGAAAACCGGCCTCGACATCATCAAGGCAGCAATTCTTGGGGCAGAAAGCTTCGGCTTCGGTACCGGGCCAATGGTTGCGCTGGGCTGTAAATACCTACGAATTTGTCACCTGAACAACTGCGCTACCGGCGTGGCAACTCAGGATGACAAACTGCGTAAAAACCATTACCACGGCCTGCCGTTCAAAGTGACCAACTACTTTGAATTCATCGCCCGCGAAACCCGAGAACTGATGGCGCTGCTGGGCGTGAAACGTCTGGTTGATTTGATTGGCCGTACCGACCTGCTGAAAGAGCTGGACGGGTTTACGGCGAAGCAGCAGAAGCTGGATCTCTCTGCCCTGCTGAAAACGGCTGAACCGATGCCGGGCAAAGCGGTGTACTGCACCGAGCATAACCCGCCGTTCGATAAGGGCGACCTTAACGCACAGCTGCTGAACCAGGCACAGGCGTATGTGGACGACAAGCAGAGTAAAACGTTCTGGTTTGATATTCGCAACACCGACCGTTCGATTGGAGCTTCGCTCTCCGGCTACATTGCCCAGCAACATGGCGATCAAGGCCTGGCGTCTGACCCAATCAAGGCGCACTTTAACGGCACCGCAGGCCAGAGCTTCGGCGTCTGGAACGCGGGCGGCGTTGAGCTGCACCTGACCGGCGATGCCAACGACTATGTCGGTAAAGGTATGGCGGGCGGGCTGATTTCTCTGCGTCCACCGGTAGGCTCAGCCTTCCGCAGCCACGAAGCGACCATTATCGGCAACACCTGCCTGTATGGCGCCACCGGCGGGAAGATGTATGCCGCAGGCCGTGCAGGCGAGCGTTTCGCGGTGCGTAACTCCGGGGCGATCACCGTGGTTGAAGGCATCGGCGATAACGGCTGTGAATACATGACCGGCGGTATCGTCTGTATTCTGGGCAAAACGGGGGTTAACTTCGGGGCTGGTATGACGGGCGGTTTCGCCTACGTACTGGACGAAGACGGTGAATTCCGCAAACGCGTGAACCCGGAACTGGTTGAATTACTGAATGTGGAAGAGTTGGCGATTCATGAAGAGCATCTGCGAGGCATGATTACCGAACACGTTCAGCTGACCGGCTCCCAGCGCGGCGAAGAAATCCTGGCCAACTGGCCGGCATTCGCCTCGAAATTCACCCTGGTTAAACCGAAGTCCAGTGATGTTAAAGCATTGTTGGGTCACCGCAGTCGTTCCGCAGCTGAGCTGCGGGTGCAGGCGCAGTAAGAGGTCACGATGAGTCAAAACGTTTATCAATTTATCGACTTGCAGCGCGTTGATCCGCCGAAGAAGCCGCTGAAGATCCGCAAAATTGAATTTGTGGAAATCTACGAGCCGTTCTCTGAGGGGCAGGCCAAGGCTCAGGCCGACCGCTGCCTCTCCTGCGGCAACCCGTACTGCGAGTGGAAGTGCCCGGTTCATAACTACATTCCAAACTGGCTGAAACTGGCCAATGAGGGGCGCATTATTGAGGCAGCCGAGCTGTCTCACCAGACCAACAGCCTGCCGGAAGTCTGCGGCCGCGTCTGCCCGCAGGATCGTCTTTGCGAAGGCTCCTGTACGCTGAACGACGAGTTCGGGGCGGTAACCATCGGCAACATCGAGCGCTATATCAATGATAAAGCGATTGAGATGGGCTGGAAGCCGGATCTGACCGGCGTTAAGCAAACCGGTAAACGCGTGGCTATCATCGGGGCAGGCCCTGCCGGGCTTGCCTGTGCCGACGTTCTGGCACGTAACGGCGTGAAGGCGGTGGTTTACGACCGACACCCAGAAATCGGCGGTCTGCTGACCTTCGGTATTCCAGCCTTTAAGCTGGAAAAAGAGGTGATGACCAAGCGTCGCGAAATCTTCAGCGGGATGGGGATTGAATTCAAACTCAATACCGAAGTGGGCCGCGATGTGCAGATGGACGAGCTGCTGAGCGAATACGATTCCGTGTTCCTGGGCGTCGGCACCTATCAGTCGATGCGCGGTGGTCTCGAAAATGAAGACGCGCCTGGCGTGTATGACGCCCTGCCGTTCCTCATCGCCAATACCAAGCAGATCATGGGCTTCGGCGAAACAGCTGAAGAGCCGTATGTCAGCATGGAAGGTAAGCGCGTTGTCGTGCTGGGCGGCGGGGACACCGCTATGGACTGCGTGCGTACTTCAGTGCGCCAGGGTGCAACCCACGTGACCTGTGCCTACCGTCGTGACGAAGAAAATATGCCGGGCTCTAAACGCGAAGTGAAAAACGCGCGCGAAGAAGGCGTGGAGTTCCAGTTCAATCTGCAGCCGCTGGGCGTGGAAATTAACGCAAATGGCCGGGTGTGCGGTGTGAAAGTGGCCCGTACCGAGCTGGGTGCGCCGGATGCGAATGGCCGTCGTCGCCCGGAGATCGTCGCCGGCTCCGAGCACGTATTGCCAGCCGATGCGGTGGTAATGGCCTTCGGTTTCCGCCCTCACAGCATGACCTGGCTGGAGCAGCACAGCGTTGAGCTGGACAGCCAGGGGCGCATTCTCGCACCAGAAGCTAGCGAGAACGCTTTCCAGACCAGCAACCCGAAAATCTTCGCCGGTGGCGATGCGGTTCGCGGTTCCGATCTGGTGGTCACCGCTATTGCTGAAGGGCGTAAGGCGGCTGACGGGATCCTGAACTTCCTCGAAGTATAAGCGTTAAAATCTGGCGGCTCAGGCTGCCAGATTGCGCCGAATCCTCCATAAAAAAAGCCAGTCTTTCGACTGGCTTTTTGTTATTTCACCACGCGCAGTGCGGGGCGACCACCGCGAGGCGGCGGCGGCGGATCGTCATCCGGGTGATTGTCATCATCGCCGTGATCCGGGCGATCGCCGTCAATAACCTGCATAACTGTTTCAGTCTCACCGATAACGGGCTGGTCATCGTTGTGGCTTTCAGCGTCTTCATCATAGCCCGCTTCCGGCTCAAACATGGTGCCCGCGCCATTTTCACGTGCATAAATAGCCAGCACGGCAGCCATAGGTACGTTAACCTGGCGAGGTACGCCGCCGAAACGCGCGTTAAAGCGCACTTCGTCATTGGCCAGCTCCAGATTCCCTACGGCTCGCGGGGCGATGTTCAGCACAATTTGCCCGTCACGCGCATACTCCATCGGAACCTGTACGCCCGGTAGTGTGATATCTACCACCAGATGCGGCGTGAGCTGGTTATCCAGCAGCCACTCATAAAAGGCCCGCAGCAGATAAGGACGGCGCGGCGACAGCTGCGACATATCCATCAATTAGCCTCGGGTCTGCAGACGCATTTCGCGCTCAGGTTCGGTCAAAGAGGCCAGGAAGGAGTCACGCTCGAAGACGCGGGTCATGTACCCTTTCATCTCTTTGGAGCCCGCACCTGTCAGCTCAATGCCCATCTGCGGCAAGCGCCACAGCAGCGGAGCCAGATAGCAGTCGACCAGGCTGAACTCGTCGCTCAGGAAGAAAGGCTTCTGGGTAAAGACCGGGGCGATACTCAACAGCTCTTCACGCAGCTGCTTACGAGCGGCTTCCGCTTCCTGCGCTGAGCCGTTCATCACCACGTTCATCAACGAATACCAGTCTTTCTCAATGCGGTGCATGTACAGACGGCTTTCACCACGCGCAACCGGATAAACCGGCATCAAAGGTGGGTGCGGGAAACGCTCATCAAGGTATTCCATGATGATGCGGGATTCCCACAGCGTCAGCTCGCGGTCAACCAGGGTCGGTACGCTGTGATTGGGGTTGAGGTCAATCAGATCCTGAGGCAGGTTATCCGTTTCCACATGCTCAATTTCAACGCTAACACCTTTCTCAGCCAGGACGATACGGACCTGGTGGCTGTAGATGTCAGTAGGACCGGAAAACAGCGTCATCACCGAACGTTTGTTGGCAGCGACAGCCATGAAAACCTCCAAGTTTATCCAGAAAATTACTGCTAATAGCCGCAAGCGGCGACTAACCTGACCGTTATTACCCAATGCTTCGCCGAAACATCGCTGACGCCTTATCAGGGCGAAAACAACTGGATGCCGACATTTGGGCAGAAAATTGGATGATAGTTTACCAGATTTTACTGGTTTTGTGGTGGTCGTATATCGAATTTGCCTGAAAGGCAAATAATTTCAAAATGTTAGAAGCAATAATATAAATTACAGGCATAAAAAAACCCGGTACCAGGACCGGGCTTTTTGCCAACTGTCTTGCTGCCTGAACAGGCAGAGAACAATTAACGTTTGGAGAACTGAGGACGACGACGTGCTTTACGCAGACCGACTTTCTTACGTTCAACCTGACGAGCATCACGGGTAACGAAGCCAGCTTTACGCAGCTCGGAACGCAGGGACTCATCGTACTCCATCAGAGCGCGGGTGATACCGTGACGGATCGCACCAGCCTGACCAGAGATACCACCACCTTTAACGGTGATGTACAGATCCAGTTTCTCAACCATGTCGACCAGTTCCAGCGGCTGACGAACTACCATGCGGGCAGTTTCACGACCGAAGTACTGTTCCAGAGAACGTTGGTTGATAACGATTTTGCCGTTGCCCGGTTTGATAAACACGCGAGCTGCGGAACTTTTGCGGCGACCAGTGCCGTAGTATTGATTTTCAGCCATTGCCTATAATCCCGATTAAATGTCCAGAACTTGCGGTTGCTGTGCCGCGTGGTTGTGCTCGGTGCCCGCGTAAACTTTCAGTTTACGGAACATTGCACGACCCAGCGGGCCCTTTGGCAGCATGCCTTTAACCGCGATTTCAATCACACGCTCAGGACGGCGGGCAATCATCTCTTCAAAGGTCGCTTGTTTGATACCACCGATGTGGCCGGTGTGGTGGTAGTACACTTTGTCAGTACGCTTGTTGCCGGTTACAGCAACTTTGTCAGCGTTCAGAACGATGATGTAATCACCAGTATCAACGTGCGGAGTGTATTCCGCTTTGTGCTTACCGCGCAGACGGCGAGCCAGTTCAGTAGCCAGACGACCTAAGGTCTTACCTTCAGCATCAACGACATACCAGTCGCGCTGTACAGTTTCTGGTTTAGCTGTAAAAGTTTTCATTAAAAGCTTACCCAATATATAGTTACACGTTGGTGAACACCCAAACGTTTAAAATCAGTCGAGGTTCACGCGACATTGTCCAGCAAACCTACCCCTTCGAATAGCCTATGCCGGCACGACAAAAGTTTTGGGAAAAAAACTTTGGTTGTAACGTGGGGTCGCAAGATTATAGAGAAGTCGACCTCAAAGATCGACCACAATTTGTCGTTGATATCACATATTCATCGTCACGGCAGATGAGGCCGGCGTAAATACTCTTCACTTTGCATTTCCTGCAGCCTGGAAAGACAACGCTGGAACTCAAACTTAAGCCTTTCCCCTTGATAAATATTGAATAGCTCGGTCTCAGCAGACACCACCAGCTTGACGTGGCGCTCATAGAATTCGTCCACCATAGCGATAAAACGGCGTGCCTCACTCTCCATCAACGTTGTCATCACCGTTACATTAAACAGCAGGACGGTGTGGAACTGGCGCGAAAGCGCGATGTAATCATGTTGGCTGCGCGCGTCCACGCATAGCGTGCTGAAATCGATAGCCAGCGTCTGGTTTGCGGCCCCCATCGTCACCATTGGCCGATGGTTGATTTCCAGCACCGGCGCACCTTCGCGCGTTGCCCCGGCCAGAGCGACATAAAGCTTTTCCATTTGCAGCGCGGAGTCTGCATTCAGCGGTGACAGCCAAAGGTGTGCCTGAGTCAGCGTTCTCAGGCGGTAATCAATCCCGGCATCCACGTTCATCACGTCGCAATAGCGTTTGATTGCTTCGATGGCGGGTAAGAACCGCGCGCGCTGCAGCCCATTGCGGTACAAATCATCCGGCGGGATGTTCGAGGTGGCCACCAGCGTGATGCCTCGCGCAAAAAGCGCTTTCATTAATGTACCCAGCAGCATGGCATCGGTGATATCAGAGACAAAAAATTCGTCGAAGCACAGCACATCCGTTTCGGCCTTAAAGCCGTCAGCAATAATTTCCAGCGGATCCGTGTGGCCCTGCTGCTGCGCCAGCTCTTCGTGAACCCGAAGCATAAAGCGGTGAAAGTGCAGCCTGAGTTTGCGCTCTCCCGGCAAACTCTGAAAAAACATATCCATCAGCCAGGTTTTACCTCGCCCCACGCCTCCCCACATATACAAACCCCGGGCGGGCTCCTGCCCGGCCTGAACCTCTTTTTTACCGAACAGCTTGCCGAACTTAGTCAGCAACCCACCGGCAGGCGCGGGCGTAGGTGCAACGGACAATGCTTGCCAGATAGCGTCCAGGCGCATAATCGCTTCGCGCTGCACATCATCAGGTTGAAAACTGCCTTCTGCCAGGGCCTGCTGGTAGCGCGCTGCAGGAGAGAGATTTTGCATGGTATTATTATCTTCCCTTTATAATCGGATAGCCGTTCACTGCCTTTTTCGAACCGGTTGTCCAAAAAAAGGCCGTTCTACCCTAAGCGATGCAGCGTCAGGATTCCACTTCTCTTAGGTTAACGGTTATAGTGGCTACATTACCCTACGGAATCACAAGATAACGGGAGAAGTTCATGACTTGGGAATATGCGCTTATTGGGTTAGTAGTGGGCCTTATTATCGGCGCCGTAGCCATGCGTTTCGGCAATCGTAAGCTGCGCCAACAGCAAGCTCTGCAGTATGAGCTGGAAAAAAACAAAGCGGAGCTTGAAGAGTACCGCGAAGAGTTAGTCAGCCATTTTGCCCGCAGCGCCGAGCTGCTGGATAACATGGCGCACGATTATCGCCAGCTGTATCAGCACATGGCAAAAAGCTCCAGCAGCCTGCTGCCGGAGATGACAGCGGAAGCCAATCCGTTCCGTAACCGTCTTGCCGAGTCTGAAGCCGGGAACGATCAGGCGCCGGTTCAGATGCCGCGCGATTATTCAGACGGTGCTTCCGGCCTGCTTCGCGCCGGTGCAAAACGCGATTAATCCCTGTTTTAGCTTTTCCGGGGCACAGTTCAGGTGCCCCATCCTTTCCTGACCCAGCTATCATTTAATTATCTTGTGCTTTCTTATTACGCCATTGTGAGTCGATTGATCTTTCAATAACATCAATTGCGTGAGTGGGCATTCCTTTTTCCAGGTGACGAGAGCCAGCATCCAATGAAGAAACAAACACGGCTGTTGAATGCATTAGCGTTAAGCGTCGCTCTGACGCTCGGCGTATCCCCTCTGGCAAGCGCGTCACTGCCTTCCCAGGTTCCAGGCCAGCCGGCTTTGCCAAGCCTTGCGCCGATGCTGGAAAAAGTCTTACCGGCGGTCGTCAGCGTACAGGTTGAAGGCACCGCCTCAGCGCCCAGCCAGAAAGTGCCGGAAGAGTTCAAAAAATTCTACGGCGATGAAGCCCCCTCCGACACACCTCAGCAGTTTGAAGGCTTGGGTTCCGGCGTCATCATCAACGCCGCAAAAGGCTATGTCCTGACCAACAACCATGTGATTAATCAGGCACAGAAAATCAGCGTGCAGCTGAATGACGGGCGTGAATTTGATGCCAAACTGATTGGCGGGGACGATCAGAGCGACATCGCGCTACTTCAGTTGCAAAACGCGACCGGGCTTACCGAAATCAAAGTGGCCGACTCTGACAAGCTCAAAGTGGGTGATTTTGCGGTTGCGGTGGGTAACCCATTTGGCCTCGGTCAAACAGCGACTTCCGGCATCGTTTCCGCACTGGGCCGCAGCGGCCTGAACCTTGAAGGTCTGGAAAACTTTATTCAAACAGATGCTTCAATCAACCGGGGTAACTCCGGCGGCGCGCTGCTCAACCTGAACGGCGAACTGATTGGCATCAACACTGCGATTCTTGCTCCCGCAGGCGGCAGCGTAGGAATTGGTTTTGCTATCCCGAGCAATATGGCCCAAACCCTCGCCAAACAGCTGATGGAATTTGGTGAAATCAAACGTGGCCTGCTGGGAATCAAAGGCATGGAGATGAACGCCGACATCGCCAAAGCGTTTAACCTTTCCACCCAGCGCGGTGCCTTTGTCAGTGAAGTTCTGCCTCAGTCAGGGTCGGCAAAAGCGGGCGTTAAAGCCGGGGATATCATCACCAGCCTGAACGGTAACCCGCTGAGCAGTTTCGCCGAATTACGAGCGAAAATTGCCACAACCGAGCCCGGCACCGTGGTGAAACTGGGCTTGCTGCGCGACGGCAAACCACTGGAAGTGAGCGTGACGCTGGACAAGAGCACCGCCTCTTCCGCAAGCGCAGAATTGATCCTGCCGGCGCTGCAGGGTGCCACGCTAAGCGATGGGCAACTGAAGGACGGCGGCAAGGGCATTCGTCTGGATAACGTGGATAAAGGCACGCCTGCGGCTCAGGTTGGTCTGCACAAAGACGATATCATCGTCGGCATTAACCGTGAGCGAATTCATACTATCGCCGAAATGCGCAAAGTGCTGGAAACCAAGCCTGCGGTCATTGCGCTGCATGTTGTTCGCGGCGAACAGAGCCTCTATTTGCTGTTGCGTTAACGGAAGCAGAGAAACGGACATCGTCTGTACGATGTCCGTCCAACTCATGCTATTCTGCGGTCGATCTCTCACTTATTAACTCAAACTCATGTTTCTAAAGATCTTACGTTCGGTGATCATTGGGCTGATTGTTGCGGGGCTGCTGCTGCTCGCGATGCCGTCGTTACGCAAAGCCGTTGGCCCACTTGCGCCGGCACAATATGACAGCACCGACGAAACGCCGATGAGCTTTAATCCGGCCGTGCGCCGCGCTGCCCCGGCGGTAGTGAACGTGTACAATCGCAGCGTCGGCAATAACGGCCAAAACCAGCTTCAAATCAAGACGCTCGGCTCTGGCGTTATCATGGACGGACGCGGCTACATCATTACCAATAAACACGTGATCAACGATGCCGAGCAAATCATCGTTGCGCTCCAGGACGGGCGAGTGTTTGAAGCCCTGCTTATTGGGTCCGATAGCCTGACCGACCTGGCTGTGCTGAAAATCAACGCCACCAACCTGCCGATCATTCCTATTAACGGCAAGCGCCAGCCCCATATTGGCGATGTGGTCATGGCCATCGGTAACCCTTACAACCTGGGGCAGACGGTCACGCAGGGCATTATCAGCGCGACCGGCCGCATCGGCCTGAGCCCTTCGGGCCGACAGTCGTTCCTGCAAACTGACGCCTCAATTAACCGCGGTAACTCCGGCGGGGCGCTGGTGAATTCGCTCGGGGAACTGATGGGCATCAACACCCTGTCGTTTGACAAGAGCAATGACGGCGAAACGCCGGAAGGGATTGGTTTTGCGATACCGACCCAACTGGCGACCAAAATAATGGATAAGCTCATCCGCGATGGCCGGGTTATTCGAGGCTACATCGGCATTGGCGGCAGAGAAATCACCCCGCTGCATGGCCCTTCCACAGGCATCGATCAGCTACAAGGGATTATCGTTAATGCTGTATCCCCGGACGGCCCGGCAGCTCAGGCTGGTATTCAGGTTAACGACGTGATTATCTCGGTTAACCACAAACCGGCTATCTCGGCGCTGGAAACCATGGACCAGGTGGCGGAAATTCGCCCAGGCTCGGTGATTCCGGTCGAAGTCATGCGTGAAGACAAGAAACTCACGCTGCAGGTCACCGTGCAGGAATACCCCGCCGGAAGCTAAACGGCAGACATAAAAAAACCGGAACCTGAGTTCCGGTTTTTTTTATCCAGGCGTCGATTACTTAACGAATTCTTCGCCCAGTTGGATATCTTTCTTCAGGGTATCCAGCATGCCTTCCATCGCGTTTTTCTCAAATGCGCTGAGGGTGCCGATAGCTTTACGCTCAACGATACCATTTTTACCCAGCAGCAGCGGCTGGGAGAAGAAACGTGCGTGCTCGCCGTCGCCTTCAACGTAAGCGCATTCCACAACGTTGCTTTCGCCTTTCAAAGCGCGAACCAGAGACAGACCGAAACGAGCCGCAGCCTGGCCCATAGACAGCGTTGCGGACCCGCCACCGGCTTTCGCTTCAACCACTTCAGTACCCGCGTTCTGGATACGTTTGGTCAGGTCAGCGACTTCCTGCTCGGTGAAGCTCACGCCAGGGATCTGGGACAGCAGCGGCAGAATGGTTACGCCAGAGTGGCCGCCAATCACCGGGACTTCGATATCCGTTGGCTGCTTGCCTTTCAGCTCGGCAACAAAGGTGTTGGAGCGGATGATATCCAGCGTAGTGACGCCGAACAGTTTGTTCTTATCGTAAACACCCGCTTTTTTCAGCACTTCTGCGGCAATCGCCACGGTGGTGTTTACCGGGTTGGTAATAATACCGATGCAAGCTTTAGGGGCGGTTTTCGCCACTTGCTCGATCAGGTTTTTCACAATACCCGCGTTCACGTTGAACAGGTCGGAACGATCCATACCTGGTTTACGTGCAACACCTGCGGAGATCAGCACCACATCTGCACCCACCAGCGCAGGGGTAGCATCTTCGCCGGAGAAACCTTTGATTTTCACGTCAGTCGGGATATGACTCAGATCCACCGCAACCCCTGGGGTTACTGGCGCAATGTCATACAGAGAGAGTTCTGAGCCTGAAGGCAGTTGGGTCTTAAGTAGAAGGGCAAGCGCCTGGCCGATACCGCCAGCTGCGCCGAGGACTGCAACTTTCATCCTAAACTCCTTATTATGGTTAGCAAAATCGTGCCGTAACTCCATGCGGTGGCGACCATAATCCAGAGAGGAGGTAATTACAATCTTCCCGCCGCCAGATTGCGATATAAAGCAATCACCGACCGCGTTGCTGCTGCATTTACTCGCCGGGAGGAACGACGCCATAGCGCCCGGTCACGACCTGATGTGGTTACATCAACGGCGGTTACATTACCCCTCCACGCACACCAAAACAACATCATTTTGATAACATTTAATTTACTTTGAAGCTTATTTGCGAGTCGTGACACAGGCATGTTCGCCGATAACGAAATTTGATAAAATCGCCCGCTTTCATAACATTATTTCAGGCTGATCTCCGCCGGATGATTCTCCCACGCTATTCAGGCCGCCGTAAAATCAGGCACCTGAAGGAAGATGAACAATTTGCATAAAAATTCATTTAAATGCATAATAATGTTATCTCTTTTACCCAGGATAGGTTATTTATGCGTAACTCCTCAAAACAAGAAGAATTAGTAAAGGCTTTCAAAGCATTACTTAAAGAAGAGAAATTCAGCTCACAGGGCGAGATAGTTCAGGCGTTACAAAACGACGGCTTCGAAAACATCAACCAATCCAAAGTGTCCCGCATGCTGACCAAATTCGGCGCGGTAAGAACGCGTAATGCAAAAATGGAAATGGTCTACTGCCTGCCTGCCGAGCTGGGCGTCCCGACGACCTCCAGCCCGCTAAAAAACCTGGTTCTGGATATCGACTATAACGACGCAGTCGTAGTGATCCATACCAGCCCTGGCGCCGCACAGCTCATTGCTCGCCTGCTGGACTCACTGGGAAAAGCGGAAGGTATTCTGGGCACCATTGCCGGGGACGACACTATTTTCACCACGCCAGCCAATAACTTCACGGTGAAAGAGCTCTACGAAGCCATCCTGGTGCTGTTCGAACAAGAGCTGTAATCACTCCCCCTCTTCTCAGCCCGCCGTCATGACGCGGCGGGCCTCTCATTTGGTAATCTTCCGTAAATAAACCTCAATCCAGCGTATGGAATTGCTTCAATACCATTCCACAGGGCATTGTTCTGCGTGTTACCGCACAAATAGTCAAATTCACCCATATCTATGATTTTACTTATATTTAACAAAAAAGCCGTGATAAAAATGTCTTTTTAATAACTATCAGGAATAAAAAATCATTTCGTTAATTTAAAGTTGCATAGGCAACAATTAGCAGGGTATTAATTTTTCCCGTAACTAGTGTATACTTGATTTCGTGATGAGGGTCACAGAACGATGACCCAACCAAAAGAATACGACGAGGAAAAAACCATGAACATGAAAGCCACTTTAGTTACCGCCAGCCTGCTCTCCGCTCTGTCATTCGGCGTTTTCGCCGCTGACTCTATCGACGCTCAGCAAGCGCAGAATCGCCAGTCACTGGGTACCGTTTCCGTTGATGACATCGGCAGTTCTCCGATGGATATGCACGAAATGCTGAACCAAAAAGCTGAGCAAAACGGCGCTTCCGCTTATCGCGTGATCGAAGCCCGCACCGGTGGACACTGGCACGCAACGGCAGAACTGTACAAATAAGCGTTCTTAGCCCTAAGCCAGTTGAATAGAGTTGAGTAGAAACGTTAAGCCTCGGCGGCCCTAAGTAGAAAAATCGCGATTAAGCCCTTCCGGCCGCCACGTTAAACCTTCAGGAGTAAAGACTATGAAAACCAAATTAACTATCGCCGCACTGAGCCTGCTGTCCTTTATCTCTTTAGGCGCTAACGCTGCCGCACACCAGATCAACAGCGAACAAGCTCAAGGCCTGCAATCCATGGGTTCCATTTCTGTAAGCCAGGTCGGCAGCGCACCAATGGATATGCGTCAGGAATTGTCCCAGAAAGCCACAGAACAAGGTGCCTCTGCTTACCGCGTGATTGAAGCCCGTAGCGGCGATAACTGGCACGCAACCGCAGAGCTGTACAAATAAACCCTCGTCGTACTTGTCCTACGACTTTGCCCCCGCTCGCCGGGGGCTTTTTTATGGCCGCGGCTCAAACGCTAGCCGTGAATGTTAAAGCGGAGCTGGCCTTCCAGTTCTTCTTCTGCCTCGTCAAAAAGCAGAATGAGCGCCCCGAACCTGCGCCGCTTGCTCTCCGGCAAATGCGCAAATTCGATCTCCACGGGCAGCGGTAACATTGACGCCGTGACCACGTCCCACAGGCTATCCAGGTCGTGAACCTGCTCTTTGCGTAGCGCGAGTTGCTCCGCAAACTGGCGATAGAAAGCCAGGTTGTCCTCGATGTGGTTAAAATCAAAAGTAAATTTTTTCATCGCTGCCGCCCCGACTCTTTTAAGCAAGCGCTGAGCTAAAGCCCGCCGATATGTAGCGTTTTCACTTCAAGGAACTCGTCCAGCCCCAGTACGGAGCCTTCACGCCCTAACCCCGACTCTTTCACGCCGCCGAAGGGCCCCAGTTCCGTAGAAACAGCACACTCATTGATCCCAACCATGCCACTTTCCAGAGCCTGAGAGACCCGGAAAACGCGCTGTAAATTCTGGGTATAGAAATAGGCCGCCAGCCCAAATGGCGTATTGTTGGCTCTTTCGATGACCTCTTCTTCCGTTTCAAAGCGGAAGCAGGCCGCAAGGGGGCCAAACGTCTCTTCCCTGGCCAGTTTCATATCATCGTTAGCGTTGATGATAACGGTGGGCTGCCAGAAATTGCCGCCCAGCGCATGGGGCTTGCCGCCGACAAGCGCTTTCCCACCTTTCGCCAGCGCGTCATCAACATGCTCTCGTACTTTTTCCACCGCAGATTGCTCAATCAGCGGCCCGACAATCACGCCCTCTTCCAGGCCGTTGCCTACTTTCAGCTTCCCAACCTCTGCAGCAAGCTTATTCACAAAACTGTCGTACACATTTTGCTGGATGAAGAAACGGTTAACGCTGACGCAAACCTGGCCAGCATTACGGAATTTGTTAGCAATGGCACCTTTTACCGCCGCATCAATATCCGCGTCATCAAACACGATATAAGGCGCATTGCCCCCCAGCTCCATCGACACTTTTTTCATCGTTTCTGCGGCATTACGCATCAGCGTTTTGCCCACCGCCGTTGAACCCGTGAAGGAGATTTTGCGCACCTGATGGCTGGCCATAATGGCATCGCTAATTTCCTGGGTTTTCCCGGCCACGGCATTCAATACGCCGTCCGGCACGCCGGCCTGCTTCGCCAGTTCCAGCAAAGCAAAAGCGGAAAGAGGCGTGTTATTCGCGGGCTTTATCACTCCGGTACAGCCAGCGGCCAGAGCAGGCCCGAGCTTGCGGGTCAGCATCGCCATGGGGAAATTCCACGGCGTGATTGCCGCGACTACGCCGACGGGTTCACGCGTGGCCAGAATGCGAGAACCGGGCTTAACCGGAGGAATAATCTCGCCATTGGCGCGTTTGCCCTGTTCAGCAAACCACTGAATGAAGCTGGCGGCGTAATCCACTTCACCCTCAGCCTCTTTGAGCGGCTTCCCCTGCTCAAGGGTCATTAACCGGGCGAGCCAGCTTTTGTTCGCCAGCATCAGTTCAAACCAACGGTAGAGAATTTCAGATCGCTGTTTGGCGGTTTTCGCCCGCCAGGCGGGGAAAGCTTTGCTGGCGGCCTCAATCGCGGCTTCGGTTTCTCGTTTGCCGGCTCTTGCCACTCTGGCCACTATTTCTCCCGTAGCAGGATTCAGCACATCAAAAGTGTCTTCGAGCGAATGCCACTTGCCTGCGACCAGATAGCCGGTTTTAAAGAGCTCACTTTGCGGGAGTGTCTGATTCGTCATAATAGCTCCTGTTCATAAGTGTTCATCCCATGGACCGCAGTTAAGTATAGATAGAAAAAAGCCGACGCAGGCGTCGGCTCTTCAGGCTAAGGTTGGGCTCAGGCGTTAATCAGCGTGTGCCGGTAGCGATGTAAAATGTCCGCCAGCCGTTTCACCGGCTCGGTGACCTGCCGCGGCGCTTCCCACAGGCGAAGTTTCTCTTGATAGATTTCCAGCTCGCCTAAAAGGCTTTCGTAATAGCGCTCTCGCTTATCATCACTGCTGGCAGAAATCACCTTATCCGCCGTTTTACGCAACTGCCGGTGGAAGGCAGAGAGATCGTCATTGACCGGGATAGGCGCATCGCGCAGGCGTTGATGCGCGATGATTAGCGTCAGCGCAAGGCGATAACGATCTATGTCGCCAGGGAACATGTTCAACAGTAAAAACAGCTGCTGATACAGCGCCGGAAGGTGGTTCTCTTTCCGCCGGGCATTATTAGTCGTCAGCGCCGATACCGCAGCGGAGACAAACTGGTTCAGTAGCGTGCGGCCCGTGCGCTCTTTCGAATTATCTCGGATCAGCAGGATCACCATCATGGCCAGGAAACAACCGACGATCTGCCCCAGCGCGCTGTCGAGGAAGCTACTGAAATGGAAAGTCATCGGGTTATCCAGCACGATAATATTTATCGTCCCGGCCAGCGCCCCCATAGAACCCAGCCGCCGCTTCTGCACCTCAATGCCCATAAAGAAGCCCAGCAGGGCAAGGCTGATACACAGCAGCAGCATACTCTGCTGCGTGGACGGCAGCACCACAAGGAAGTAGAACGCGCCGAGCGGCAGCGCCACCAGCATGCCATACAGGAAGTCGAGCGAAACCATGCGCGGGTTAGGCAGGCGCATTGCCAGCGCCGTCACCACCGCAATCATCACCATCGCGCCGCTGCCGGATGTCCAGCCGGTCCAGAGCCAGAACAGGCTTCCAAGCACGCAGGAAATCGTCGTGCGCCAGAAGTTAATCATCGCGTGATGGCCCTCGGCGGATTCCACCTTCACCACCGCTTCACCGTTCAGCACTTCTTCTTCAATCGCGCTCACGCGGCTATTACTGATAAACCCGCGCTTCAGCAACAGATAGCGGGTCGAGGCGGAAACCCAGGATCCGATGGTTATCGGTGTGGCCTTTTCGCCCATCGCAGATATCGCTCGGCGCAGCACTTTCATCCGCTTATAAACGTCGTCGGCGGTTTCCACTTCGACGGCAAAAAGCTGGCGGAATTCTGGCGTGACGTATTCGGGCCGGGTGTTTTGAATCAGGAAAGTTTCACAGGCCTGGGTGATCAGCGTCAGCGAAAGGGTGTTGATCGCTTTCAGGCGTCGGTTGGCCTTCGCCCAGCGGGCGGATTCCATATTCAGGTTGGCACGCATGCCGTTCAGCGCGGTGACTTTACGCACCAGCCCGCTCCAGGCTTTATCCACCTCTTCTTTGTCGCCGTGGGCAATACAAAGCTGCATCAGGCGGTATTGGTCCACCAGCAGGTTATCCAGTTCCCGGTCAATCTCCTGCTTGATGGAACGCGGAGAAAACAGCAGGTCGGCGACGATGGCACACACAATCCCGATAACGATTTCGCTACAGCGTTCAACGGCAAACTGCGGCGTAGTCAGCGGAGCAACCTGAATAGTGACCACAATAATCAGCGCAGTGTAGCCCGCGAGGCCCCAGGCATAGGAGTTTTCGACGCGAACAAGCGACGAGACCCAGGTACAGAATCCAGCCCAGATACAGCACACCAGCAGCATGACAACCGGGGCACGGATCAGCGTGATAATGATGACCAGCGCGGCCGCACAGCCAATAAATGTCCCGATAATGCGCAGCATCCCGCGGTAGCGTATGGCCCCGGAATAAGGCTCTCCTCCAGCGGCAAAGGCTGGCCCAGCGGCCACAATCGCGGCGGTCAGCACCGCCCAGCGCGGCGTTTCCAGCTCAAAGTGAAAACCGACAAACACCGCCAGAACAATGGCGAAAGCGAGCTTTATCGCAAAGCGGACGTGCAGCCTGGAAATGTTATACATAGCGGCCTGCTTAACCGAACTCGCGCAGACGATGCATCAGCTTAATAAAGGCTGAGTCATTCTCCGCTTTGCGGTCTTTTTCTCCCGTCACAACGACAGTGGCCGTTGTCCCGGCGGGATACAGATTCCCCATCTGTTCATCAAGGCGGATTCTGACCGGCACACGCTGAGCAAGGCGGACCCACTCAAGGTTGGAGTCGACCGTTGCCATGCCTTTTGAATCGCTGGTACTGCTGGCGTTCGTCACCCCGGCAGAGATGCTGTCGACGCTGCCGCGCAGCACGCGGTTACTGCCAAGCGGCGTGATCTGTACGCGATAGCCCGGACGAATTCCTTCCAGTTTGGTTTCTTCCATGTAGGCCAGAATGTAGAACGAATTCTGTTTCACCAGCGCGACGGACGCTGCGCCGCGGTTAATAAATTCCCCGGTGTGCACGTTAAGGTTGGTTACCCAGCCGTCCGCTGGGGCACGAATGACCGTGCGCTGCAGGTCTAGTTTGGCCAGATCGCGCGTCGCCTGGGCTTTATCTAGCTGATGAAGAACGGTTTGCAGCGAGTTGTTGGACTGATCAATCTCTTCGCGCGACATGGCCTGAATGCCAAGGGAGTTACGCCGCCCGGCTTCACGACGTTTTTCAGAGGACAGCGCCTGGTAATAAGCCACGTCTGCTTCGGCCTGCTCGAGCGCTTTCTGGTAGCGCGGCTGGTCGATGGTGAACAGCACCTGGTCTTTTTTCACCAGTTGGTTGTCCTGAACGTTCACGCTGGTGATAAGCCCGGACACGTCCGGCGCAATGGCAACAACGTCAGCGGTGAAACGCGCGTCTCGTGTCCACGGGGATTCGGTGTAAAACACCCACGCACGGAAGATAGCGATGAAGGCCAGCAGCACCAGCAAAAGCGTGATAGCGGTACGGGTTATGTTTCTTGTTAGTATTTTCACATCAACCTCAAACGAACAAACGCGAAATCAGATAAAAAAGGCAGCAATAGAGAGCTGTATTGAATAATGCAGGGTGCCAGACAAAATCATAAATGCCGGTTGGGGTCAGCAGCCGACGCGCCAGCCAGAACGCGGCGAGCGACAAAATTAATTCGAAGAATATCGGCGGAAAGGAAAGACCGAATATTACGATAACCGGAAATAGACTCATTTTGACCTTGATAAGATAATGCAGGCGATACATAACTCGACGACAAACCGCGACGGAGAGGCCAGAAAAGGCGGGCGAGCGTGCGGTATGAGTTATGTTAATAATAATATATTAACGTAACTGTTACCCTGTTATCTATAATGTGTGATCTAAATCACTTTTCACTCAGAGTGAACAATGGAACGACTGAAACGTATGTCGGTGTTTGCCAAAGTCGTTGAACTTGGCTCCTACACCGCTGCCGCAAGGCAGCTACAAATGAGCGTCTCTTCCATCAGCCAGATCGTGTCCAAGCTGGAAGATGAGCTACAGGTTAAACTGCTTAACCGCAGCACCCGCAGCATTGGCCTGACCGAAGCCGGCAAAATTTATTATCAAGGCTGCCGCAAAATGCTGCACGAAGCACAGGAAGTCCACGAGCAGCTTTACGCCTTTAACAACACGCCTATCGGCACGCTGCGCATCGGTAGCTCTTCAACTATGGCACAGAATGTTCTCGCCGACATGACCGCCGAAATGCTGCGTGAACATCCCGGCCTGACCGTCAACCTGGTCACCGGCATACCGGCACCTGACCTGATTGCCGATGGTCTTGATTTGGTCATTCGCGTCGGCGCTTTGCAGGATTCGAGCCTGTTTTCCCGCAGGCTGGGGTCAATGCCAATGGTGGTTTGTGCCGCCAAAAGCTATCTGCACATTCACGGTACGCCGGAAAAACCGGCTGATTTGGCTAACCATTCATGGCTGGAATACAGCATCCGGCCGGATAATGAATTTGAGCTGATTGCGCCCGAAGGGATCTCGACCCGCCTGTTGCCGCAGGGCCGCTTTGTCACCAACGATCCGATGACGCTCAGCCGGTGGCTGAAAGCCGGAGCAGGTATTGGCTATGCGCCGCTGATGTGGGTGATCGACGAGATAAATAGCGGACAGCTGGAGATCCTGTTCCCTCGCTATCAGTCCGATCCCCGTCCGGTGTACGCGCTGTATACCGAAAAAGACAAACTGCCGCTGAAGGTGCAGGTATGTATTAACTATCTGACGAACTATTTTGTGAAGGTAGCGGAGCTTTATCAGGGCGTGCAGGGCAGGAACGGGAAGGCAAAACAAACGGGCCGGAGCTAGTCCGGCCTCATATTGACTCAGGCAGTGCCGCCCACGGTCAGGTTATCAACCTTCAGGGTTGGCTGGCCGACGCCAACCGGCAGGCTTTGGCCTTCTTTACCGCAGACGCCGACGCCGTTATCCAGCGCCAGATCGTTCCCAACCATAGAAATTTGCTGCATGGTTTCGATGCCGGACCCAATCAGCGTGGCGCCTTTCACTGCCCTGGTCACCTTCCCTTTTTCAATCAGGTAGGCTTCCGAGGTGGAGAACACAAACTTGCCGGAGGTGATGTCTACCTGACCACCGCCGAAGTTTGGCGCGAAGATGCCGTAATCCACGGACTCGATAATCTCCTGCGGCGTGGATTTCCCGGCCAGCATGTAGGTGTTGGTCATGCGCGGCATCGGCAGGTGGGCATAGGACTCACGGCGACCGTTCCCGGTAGGCGCCACGCCCATCAGGCGGGCATTGAGCTTGTCCTGCATATAGCCTTTAAGAATGCCGTTTTCGATCAGCACGTTGTACTGACCCGGCACGCCTTCGTCATCAATAGAGACGGAACCACGGCGGTTAGCCATCGTGCCATCATCCACCACGGTACAGAGTTCGGAGGCCACCAGCTGGCCCATCTGGCCGCTGAAGACCGAAGTCCCGCGACGGTTAAAGTCGCCTTCCAGACCGTGCCCGACCGCTTCGTGCAGCAGCACGCCTGGCCAGCCTGCGCCCAGTACCACCGGAAGCATTCCCGCCGGAGCAGCAACGGCGGACAAATTAACCATCGCCATGCGCACGGCTTCTTTCGCCCAGGCATCAGCCCGCACTTCGCCGTTCACGCTTTCCAGGAAATACTCATAGCCAAAACGACCGCCGCCGCCGCTTGCACCGCGCTCGCGCTTGCCGTCTTCCTCAACCTGAACGCTAACCGACAGGCGTACCAGAGGGCGAACATCAGCCGCCAGCGTACCGTCCGTGGCCGCAACCAGGATCAATTCATACACGCCGGTCAGGCTGGCGCTAACTTCCTGCACTCGGGCATCCGCGGCGCGCGCAACGCTGTCCACGCGTCTCAGGATGTCGAGCTTCTCTTCACGCGTCATGCTTAGCAGCGGATCGGCGCCGGTATAAAGCGCACTATGCGGAACGTTACCCAGCGTACGGGCGCGTCCGTCGCCCTGCTCACGAACGATACTGCGGGCCGCATGAGCGCTTTGCTCCAGCGCTTGCAAAGTAATTTGATCGGCATAGGCAAACCCGGTTTTCTCACCGCTAACCGCACGAACGCCAACGCCCTGATCGATATTCCATGAACCGTCTTTAATAATACGGTCTTCCAGCACCCAGGATTCATGATAGCTGGACTGGAAATAGAGATCGCCGTAGTCGAGACGGCGCTCGGACAGCTGCCCGAGAATGGAAAACAGATCTTGATGGGTTAAGCCATTCGCAGACAGCAACTGCTCACTTACCAGGTTAAGACTCATCGTTTCGCTACTCTTATTGCTTATCGCCCGTTTGGCGAGGAATGGTTTATTTATGGAGCTTGCGGCAATTAACCGCTAACGTCAAATCAGTGAGCTTCGCTGGTGCGCGGCTGCCGCAGCACTTCATCAATTTTCGGTTTATCTACCGGGCCGGTAATGCTGTAGCGCAGCACCGAGATTTTGCTCCACAGCGGGCCAAGCACTTTACTGGCGGCAAACACCGCGGCGCCGACTATTGGGTTAACCGCAAAAGCGGTAGCCACGCCTACCGTCGCGGAGATTTCAGGGGCAACAACCGCTTCCATATTTAGCTCGCGACGGACTAAGTCCACCGAGCCTTTCATCGCGATATCCGCCTCAAGCCCGTCAACCAGCGTGTCGTCAGTATGCAATACGCCATCTTTTATCCAGGCGGTGCTGCGAATCGAGTCGTAGTAGAATCCGCTGCCAAAGGTATCGCTAAAATCGAAACGGAGTTTGCGAAGCAGCGCGTCAAAGCTGACCAGACGCAGAAGCTGGCCCGCATGGCCCGTGCTGACGTCGGTAATTTGCCCTTTCCCCAGCCTGGTATGCAGAATACCGTTCAGCGAAGCTTCATCCGGCTTCCAGGGTACCGCCCGCCAGTGCAGGTCATAATCAACGTCGAAAGAAGAGCCCTGCAGCGGTGTTTTCACGCCAAAGAAGTTCGCGGCCGCGTCGAGCTTCTCGCCCTTCAGCTTGCCTTTTAGGGAAGTACGTTCGCTGCCGGGCTTATTCACCCATTCACCGTCGGCGGTGAGGCGAGCAAAGCCGGTATCAATCAGCCCATTGGCCAGCTGCAGCGTGTCGCCATTAATGGTCACATCTCCATCGATACGGCCATATTTCTGTCCCCACAGCCAGCACTCCGCGCAGCGCAACTGCACATTTGGCCAGCCACGGAAGCTAAGCGTATCGCCGCTTTCCGGGACCTGCTGCGTCTCCGTTCCGTTTGCACCACTCGGGAGAACGCTCCAGTTCGGGTTGAAATAAAGATACTTAACGCTGGCCTGCCAGGGCGCGTTGTTCTTCATGTTCAGCGAGGCATTAATTTCACGTCCCTGGGCCTCAACCTGCGTGCCGTTCATCTCCGGGCGAGAAACCAGGCTCAGGTTATGCCATTGCTGGCCCGCCAGCGTTAATGCCGGAGTCCGCAGTGTCACTGCGGACGGGAAGATGGCAGATCCCCCAACGCTGTCCGCCGCGCCTTCACTGAAGAGCGCCAGCCACTGAGCACCGTCCATTGCAGGGAGATCGAGCTCCACGCCCGGTTGCTCTGGCAGAGGCGGCACAGTTTTACTGTCCGTCGCCCAAATAGCCCGGTCGAGGGTGAGTTTCTTATTCAGCAGCCAGCGGCTGGAGAAGTGATTGAGCGCGCCTGCATTGCCCGTGAGATCGAAGCCCTTTAAATCGCCCTTAACGGCGATATTCAGGGGCAGCGCTGCCCCGGATTTTTTATCTACAGGCGCAGGTAAGTGACTGCTCACATTCTTCAGATCGCCCGCCAGATTGACCTTGTAACTGGCGCTGCCGTGATAAGGCAGCGTAATACCCACGTCGCCTTTCCACGCGATGTTTCCGCTGAGCGCGTCGTTGACCTGCTTCGGCAACACACCGGTTTTATTGGGCTGCCAGTCGCCGCTCAGGTTGACGCCAATCTGATAGTCTTTATCGCCAGTTTTGGTGTTGAAGTTCAGGCTCACCGGCTGATTAAACCAGCTCGCGCTCATCGCTTCACTCTGCAGGTCACCGTTGGTAAAGCTGAATTTGCCGCTCAGATTATGCAGCGTACTGTTCAGCGGTTTGATCAGCAGCGTGTTGTTGTTCAGCCGCACATCGCCTTTGGCCGTTGTCATTTCACCAGTGAGAGGAATATCCAGATGTAAGCGGGCATTCACATCGCCGCCAATCTGGAGTTCATCCAGCGCGGCAGCCAGGGAATCATCCAGCGGCGTATCTTTGAAATAAGGCCCTACCGCATTGCCCGGGCCATTGATGTCGGCATCTATCAGCAGCTTTTCTTTGGCATAATCGGGGATGTTTGCCGTCAAGTTAATGGCCGTTACACCGCCCAGCTTGACCGACTTGCTGTTCATCCACAGCCCGTTATTGATGAAATCTAGCGTGATATCGAGGTTTTCCAGCGCAGGCCAGTCCGGCTGGAAAGCAAATTTTGCGTTACGAAGCGGGACGTATACCTCAAACTGGCCTTCATTGTGCTCGTAGGGGAAAAGATGTGGGTTGCCGCCGTACACCAGCGTGGCGTTATCGGCCTGGCCACCCTGAATCGCCGAGCTGAGATAATCCGTCAGCTCTTTGCCCATCAGGTTTTCCGGGAAGTAGCGCCAGGCGTCCGCACCGTTATCGGTGCTAATGCCCGCCAAAATGCCCAGCCACGGATCGCCGCTGGCGGGCTGGAAGTAGCGGAAATCGCCACGCGCCCAAACGGAGCGAGCCTTAACGTCGATATTCTTGCCGTCTAGCTGGAAGCCGTCTGCGTTTTTCTGCCAGGCAAGCGTCGCTACGCCTTTCTCAATCTCAAGCGGCGCGCGGAAGACGGTTTCATAAGGCATTTTTGCGTCGGTGATTTCGGCATTAAGCTGCCCGTTTGCGACGCTGCCGGTCACCGATCCTGAGAAGTGCTCCGCGCCAGGCAACAGTTTCCACTGCTTCCAGCTCACATCTTTCCACCGGGCCTGCAGACGAGTCAGCTCGGTTTGCTGGAGCGGAATGTCCAGCGCCAGCACGTCAATGTGGCCCTGAGGCTGCAGCGAAGTCCAGATATCCCCCAGCTGCGGCGAAATTTTGGCGGCAATCGGCAACAGGCCATTAAACCTGTCCAGTTCCATATTGCTGGCGCGTACGCGAAGTTCATCGCTGCGCTGGCTTTGTTTCCCGCCTACATCCTGCGGGGCTACCCAGGCCACAGAGAGCGAGCCTTTCGGCCACGCCTGGTCATCCAGCGTGATATTGGTAGAAGGGACGGAGATCTGCCAGCTGGATTTCTCCCGGCTGACCTGAGCGGTAAGATTATCGACCGAAAGCGAGTGCGTCACGCTGCCGGAACCCGGCCAGCTTGCCCCGCCTTTTTTCAGCCAGATGCTGCCGCCGCTGATATCCCCTTCTTTCACATCCATCCAGGCTTCGAGGCTAAAACGGGCGCTTTTCAGGTCGACATTGTCTTCCATCCAGCGGCCCAGCCAGGGCTTCACGTCGACGTCATCTGCCTGCAGCCAGACCTTGCCGTTGTTCAGAATCCCGTTTTCATCCCGCAGATCCATACGAACGTTGGCCACGCCGTGCTGGCCGTTAAAGCTGGACAGGCTGACCTGGCCTTCTGCGCGGTGGCGGTTTTTACCGTTAAGCCAGGTCAGTTGAGGAATAGAAAGTTCGGCCCGCTGGCCGGAGAGCGTCAGGAAGCTAAGGGAGCTGTCGCGAAGATCGAAGTGATCGAACTGACGAAGGAAAAGATCGCTGATTTTGTCCGCTTCCAGCGTACCATCTCCACCGTTCTGGCTGAGCGGCGTGTTGGTACGCATTTGCAGCTGATAGAAGGTCAGGTCGCGAAACTGCCAGCGAGCGTGCAGCAGGCTTTGCCAGACATCCAGCGCCAGCGTAACGCGTTTGATACTCAGCGTACCGCCGTCTTTGAGGCCGGCCTTAACGTCGCGAACATCAAGCGTGGGGCCAAAATTCTCCCAGCTTGCCTGTAACTTACTGACTTCCACCGGCAAACCGGTGGCGGCTTCAATTTTATCCAGCAGCGCGGGCCGCCAGGCATCCAGGTGCGGCAAAACGAGCCGCAGGCCACTCACCAGTAGCGCGACGATAACAACCAACGTTACGCCTGTGAGCAGCAGAATGCCGGGCAGTCGCCTCACCTTTCTCTCCTTGTCAGCCTTACGGGCAAAATGCGCATCCGCACATTTGAGGTTGCTGACAAAGAGGGAAAAAGCGTGGTTTTTCCCTCTTTGTGATTATCAGCCGAAAATCAACGAATTGATTTTCCTGTTTTTTTTGACTAAACATCTGGTATTTCTTCTATCATCAGAGGTTTGTCAGTCGTCTGCAATGCGCATTTGCGCATTTACATCATCACGACGTCGAACTGCTCCTGATTGTAGAGCGGTTCAATCTGAACTTTGACCTGTTTACCCACAAAGATTTCTACTTCAGCCAGCGCGTGAGACTCTTCGCTTTTCAACGCCTCGCCCACCGCAGGAGAAGCATAGACCAGGAAACGGTCGGAATCGTAGGCATGATGCACACGAACGATTTCACGCATAATTTCGTAGCAAACCGTTTCCACCGTCTTTACGGTGCCGCGACCGTGGCAGGTCGGGCATTCGTTGCACAGCACATGCTCTACGCTTTCGCGCGTGCGCTTGCGAGTCATCTCGACCAGGCCGAGCTGGGAGAAGCCGTTAATGCTGGTCTTCACGCGATCTTTGCTCAGCGCCTGCTCGAGAGAATGCAGCACGCGGCGGCGGTGATCTTCATTACTCATATCGATGAAGTCGATGATGATAATGCCGCCCAGATTACGCAGCCGGAGCTGGCGCGCGATGGCCTGAGTCGCTTCGATATTTGTATTAAAAATTGTGTCGTCGAGATTGCGATGGCCCACGAACGCGCCGGTATTAATATCCACCGTGGTCATCGCTTCGGTCTGGTCAATCACCAGATAGCCGCCAGACTTCAGTTCCACCTTACGCTCCAGCGCACGCTGGATTTCATTCTCAACGTCGTAGAGATCGAAAATCGGCTGGCGGCCGCTGTAATGCTCGATTTTGCTGGTCATCTCCGGCATGTACTCGGCGGTAAATTCCAGCAGCATTTCGTAAGTCAGGCGGGAATCAACGCGAATTCTGTCCAACGCCGCGTCGGCAAAATCACGCAATACGCGCTGGGCCAACGCCAGTTCACCGTACATCTGGTAGCGGGTTTGATTGCGTTTTTTACGCTCGCTGACCTTGGTCCATACGCGCTTCAGGTAAGCCGCATCAGAGGCTAAATCTTCTTCACACACGCCTTCCGCAGCGGTACGAATAATGAAACCACCTTGCTCATCGCAATACTCATTCACGATACGCTTCAGGCGGTCGCGCTCGGCTTCGCTTTCGATACGTTGGGAAACACCCACGTGAGAAGCGCCGGGCATGAAAACGAGGTAACGGGAAGGAAGCGTGATGTCGGTGGTCAGGCGCGCGCCTTTGGTGCCCAGCGGATCTTTGACCACCTGCACCATTAAATCCTGCCCCTGGCGAACCAGTTCGGCGATGTCGCGCACGCTAAAGTTCTTTTGCTCCTCACCGGCGACGCACTCGGTGTGCGGCATAATGTCAGAAGCATGAAGGAATGCCGCCTTGTCCAGGCCAATATCTACAAACGCCGCCTGCATTCCAGGCAACACCCGGCTAACGCGACCTTTGTAGATATTCCCTACTATTCCGCGGCGCGCTTCGCGCTCAATATGAATTTCTTGCAGTATGCCACCGTCAATATAGGCCACCCGCGTCTCTGATGGGGTAACGTTGACTAATAGTTCAGCCGTCATCTTTTCCTCGTCCGTCACGCAGCGCGTGAAAATTGCTCAGCAACTCACCAGTTTCCACCAGCGGTAATCCCACCACTGCATGATAACTGCCATTAATCCTTTTAACGAAACAGCCACCAAGCCCCTGAATGCCGTAAGCTCCGGCTTTGTCCATAGGTTCACCGCTGGCAATATAATCGGCAATATCCTGTTCGGATAAGCGGCGGAACGTCACATCGGTCACCACCAACGCTTCCAGCACCTGACTGGCGTCGGCGATAGCAACTGCCGTCATCACCTGATGCTGATTGCCTGAGAGCAAACGTAGCATCTGTGCGGCATGCTCTGTATCCCGTGGTTTTTCCAGCACTTCGCCGTTGAAGATAACGATTGTATCCGCACCCAGTACAGGCAAATCTTCGGCGGCCATCGCCACCCCGGCCTGCGCTTTTTCGCGCGCCAGACGGCGAACATACTGTTCCGCGCTTTCGTGCGGCTGTCGCTGTTCTTCAATGCCAGGCACGAGGCGCTCGAAAGAAACGCCCAGCAGGGTCAGAAGCTCCTGACGGCGAGGCGAACCGGATGCCAGATACAACGTAGTCATGTTTACCTTTTATTGCACAGCGAATTGCTGGCGAACTTTGCGCATTAACAGGAAAATCCAGGGCCACAGGATACCGTTAACTACACTACTCCAGAACACTTCCGGTCTGAAAGAGACGTTGATCACTAAAAATTCTGACCAGAAAACAATGATGTCTGTGACCAGCGAGAGCAGCATGACAACCAGCGCCTGCTGCCAAAGGGCGAGGTTACGGAAAAGCTGGTATTTCAGCGCCACCAGGTAAGCCACAATACTTAATGATAGAGCGCGCACGCCGAGCGTGGAGCCGCTAATCAAATCCAGTATGGCGCCCACAATAAAACCTGTCCCGACGTTAACGCGGTGCGGCAGGGCTAAAATCCAGTAAAGCAGAATCAACAATACCCAATCCGGCCGGTAAAACTTGAGGTCATCCGGCCAGGGCATGACCTGCAGTAGCAGGGCAATCAAAAATGAAAGCCAGATAACCCAACGGCCCTGGCTGCGATAACTTCCCACTACTGTGCTCCCGTAGCAGGCTGTGTGATACCGGTTGCTGGCGCTGGGACCGGCGCAGGAGGGCCCATTGAACCCGGCGGCGGCAGAACCTGAGGCATCATCTGCATCAGGCGCTCATTAGCCACGCGGTGGACTTCCTCTGGCGGCATTGGCGACGAACCGTTTTTATCCGCGCCCCAAAGCAGCAACAGATAGCGCAGACGCTGCAGACCGGCGGTAGGACGAGCCTGAATCACGGTATAGGCGCGCTGGGTATCCAGCTTAACGGATGATACAACGCCAACCGGGTAGCCTTCAGGGAAGCGGCCGCCAAGACCAGAAGTCACCAGCACATCGCCGACACGAATATCGGTATTGGCCGGCAGATGCTCCAGCTGCAGATCGTCCGTGCAGCCGTTACCGGCGGCAATCACGCGGATATCGTTACGCAGTACCTGAATAGGCAGCGCGTGAGTGGCATCGCAAATCAGCAGCACCCGGCTGGTCAGCTTCGCGACTGCGACAACCTGGCCGACAACGCCTTTATCACTGATAACCGGCTGACCTTCGTACACGCCGTTCACGCTGCCCTTGTCGATCACCACCTGATCGCTGTACGGATCGTTAACGGTGGAGATGACCTGGGTCACCATTTTTTGTTCATCCTGACGCAGCGGGGAACCGAGCAGCTCGCGCAGGCGCGCGTTCTCCTGCCGGTATTGACCCAGCATCAGCAATTCACTGTTTTTCAGGATTAGCTCCTGACGCAGAACCCGATTTTCAAGTTCAAGCTGGTCGCGCGAGGCCAGCGTTTGAGACACGCTGTCGAGTAATTCACGGGGACCATTAGAGACAAAATAGAAAGGACTGACGGCTGTATCCATGTATGTTCGAATCTGGCTGAACATACCGAGGCGACTGTCGGCGATAATGACACCAAGCGCCACCAGCACCGCCAAAATAAGGCGAATCTGTAGCGACGGGCCACGGCTAAAAATTGGCTTCATAGGCTATGCGTATTCCCAAACCAGCAAGCAGGGGCAGCGCAAAGCTCCCCCTGGCCTGTGGCTGTTACTCTTCGCTAAACAAGTCGCCGCCGTGCATGTCGATCATTTCCAGTGCCTTGCCGCCGCCGCGGGCAACACAGGTCAGTGGATCTTCTGCAACTACTACCGGGATACCCGTCTCTTCCATCAGCAGGCGATCGAGGTTACGCAGCAATGCGCCACCGCCGGTCAGAACCATACCGCGCTCGGAGATATCGGATGCCAGCTCTGGCGGGCACTGTTCCAGCGCAACCATCACCGCGCTAACAATACCGGTCAGTGGCTCCTGCAATGCTTCGAGGATTTCGTTAGAGTTCAGGGTGAAGCCGCGTGGCACACCTTCAGCCAGGTTACGGCCGCGAACTTCGATCTCACGCACTTCATCGCCCGGGTAGGCAGAACCGATTTCGTGTTTGATACGTTCCGCGGTCGCTTCACCAATCAGTGAACCGTAGTTACGGCGCACATAGTTAATGATAGCTTCATCGAAGCGGTCACCGCCGATACGTACGGAAGAGGAGTAAACCACGCCGTTCAGGGAGATAACGGCCACTTCGGTGGTACCGCCACCGATATCCACAACCATGGAGCCGGTTGCTTCAGATACCGGCAAGCCTGCGCCAATTGCCGCAGCCATAGGTTCTTCAATCAGGAACACTTCACGTGCGCCTGCACCCTGTGCGGATTCACGAATAGCACGGCGTTCAACCTGGGTAGCACCTACCGGCACACACACCAGCACGCGCGGGCTTGGGCGCATGAAACTGTTGCTGTGAACCTGTTTGATAAAGTGCTGCAGCATTTTCTCAGTCACGAAGAAGTCAGCGATAACGCCGTCTTTCATCGGACGAATAGCCGCGATGTTGCCCGGGGTACGGCCCAGCATCTGTTTAGCATCATGGCCTACGGCCGCAACGCTTTTTGGCGAGCCGGCGCGGTCCTGGCGAATGGCCACAACGGAGGGCTCATTCAGTACGATGCCTTGTCCTTTCACATAAATCAGGGTATTCGCAGTACCCAGGTCAATGGACAGGTCATTGGAAAACATGCCACGAAATTTTTTCAACATACTAAGGGATAATCCTGAAAGCTGGGGCGGATACAAAATCCGCTTACTTTACCAACCACACGCTACAGCGACAAGGCGCAAAAATGTTCTGCAACGGTGAAAAATAGTGCAGTTCACTACGGCTGTAACACTTTTGAAACGTCTTCCTACATGGCGTTCAGAAATGCGGCAAACGCGGTAGAATAAACGAACAGCTAACAGCAGCAAACCGGTTCATAACGGCTGCGACAATCTGGCTGGCAGGCTGACTAGCCCCCTTGAGATGCAGCGCGCGTTATTCTACGTGAAATAATGGCAAACGGCAGGTTAAACCGAGTATCTTTGTGAATATTTTTTCACATTACTGTCAAGCGGCTGAGATGCGGCGATAAAATCGCCCTGCGCCCCCGCAACCCCGTTATCAATCAGCGTCTGCCACTCGCCGCGGGTCCTCACTCCTGTGGCAAAAACATGGATTCGCGTCCCGTTACAGGCTTCAACCAGGCTCTTCACAAAAAGCTGGTTTTCGGTACGCTTGCCGATGTTTCTGACCAGACCCGGATGCAGCTTAATTAACTCCACATCCAGCTCTTTTATATAAGTTGTGCTGACGACCGTTAATCCCGCCTGGATAATCACAACCCTTGCCCCTAATGCAGTGATTAACCTTACAACATGTTGCAATCGGCTGATGTGTTGACAGACATCTGCCTCAGCAAGTTCAAAAATAATCCGTGCGCGCTTCGATTTTTCGCACTGCATCAGCGAATCACGCAGCCAGCGCTGGAAAGGGGCGCGGATCAGCGAGTCAACGGTAATTTGAATGGCAAGGGTTTCTTCCGGCCAGAAGTTTAGCAGCGGCAACAGCCTGGACACGATCTGCCGATCATATTGTTCGGATAAACCAAATTGCCTGACCATCGGCATGTATTCAGCCGACAAAACTTCCTGCTCACCGTCGAAGATACGGCACATGATTTCACGGTGGTGAACCACCCCATGCTTATCAACCGCGGGTTTCTGGTAAAAGCGCGGGCCGCCCTGCTTGAGGACCTGCTCAAGCAAAGTGCGCCATTTCACGTTGCCCCGGCCCTGTTCAGGGAGCTTATCGTCGTAGACGGACCAGCTGTTGGCCCCCTGGAAAGCGGCGTTGCGGGTCGCGATTTCCGCATGCTCCATAACCTGCTCTTTTGTTTGCCCGCTGCGCCATGCGCAAATGCCAATGTGCAGCATATCGCTGCGATCAACCATACGGGTTGACGGGAGTGCATCCACGGAATTGAGGAGTTGGCTGGCGATACCATCCGCTTCTTTCAGCGTTCGGTGCGGCAGCAATACCGCAAAATCACTGCGGAAATAGCGGGCTAATAAAGCGCCAGGGTAGCGCATCACAAAGGTCGAGAGCAGGTTAACCAAAGTGAATAAGTATTCTTCAACCGGGCCGTTGCCCCAGGTCTCTTTTAATAGCTCGAAATCAGGCAGGCGAATCATCATCACCACGCCGTGAGCACCGACTTGCTCCTGGCCTTCCAGCAGCGTGGCCAGTTGGTTATCAAAGAACAAACGATTATTGAGGCCGGTTTTAATGTCCTGGGCGGCAAATGCCCTGATGAGGGTATCCACGCGGCTTCGCTGCTCGCTGGCGCTTTGCAGGTCCGAAAGTAGAGTATCCATTGCGCTGCTCACCAGCGGCGGCCATTCATGCACGGAACCACGCACTTCTGCCCCTCGCTCCCCGCCGATGATTTTTCCGGCTCTGATTTCCAGCAGCTCTTGCCCGGAAAGCTGTCGTCTCAGCCAGCGCCCGGCCAGGAAGAGCACCACCAGCATAAAAGCGACCGCCGCAGTTAATGGCGTCGTGGTAAACATGGCGTGATAGTAGACAGCAATCGGGTCGAGATAAGTCAGCTGCAGCGTCATACCTGGGTGCTTCATCAACGCGACGTTAATAGTGCGGTAGGTATATTGCGTCCCTGCCGGGCGATAGCCTTCGGGTAAAACGTGCTGGAAGAGGTAAGTTTTATCCGCCATCAGGCGAATTTCGGTAATATCCACCGGTATCATCAGCTCGCTAAAGTGATCCACCAGATCCTGGGGTGAGCGTGAGACCAGTTGGTTATCAACGATCGTGGCAACCGCCATAATGCGCTGCTGAGTTTTGTCGTGAACAGAGTTATAGAAACTTAGCAGGCACCCAAAGAGCGTAACGAAAATCGCAAGCCCGGTTAAAAGGGTAATAAAGGCTGAAAGTTTCGTCGTTAATCGCATCCCTGTGTTAACTCCGGTTAGTGAAAATTAACCACACTCATCATGGGCCCCAAACGAGGAAGCATTAAATAGCAAAGGCCGACCTCAGGCAAACGAAACCCCTCGGGAATTTCTGAGCATTTATTGCGTCAGGTCGGCTCTTCACATCAGTATCGGAGTATAGTCTGCTAAGATTTTTTTCCCATTGCTACCGACCGAGGAACGCCCATGCAGGCATTAATCCTGGAACAGTCCGAAGGCCAAACCCTGGCCGCGGTAAAAACGATCGACCACGACGCGTTGCCAGAAGGCAACGTCACCGTGGAGATTGATTACTCCAGCCTGAATTACAAAGACGCGCTGGCCATCACCGGCAAAGGCAAAATCATTCGTAATTTCCCGATGGTGCCGGGCATCGACTTTGCTGGCAAAGTGCTCACCAGTGAGGACGCTCGTTTTCAGCCAGGCCAGGCGGTGCTGCTCACCGGCTGGGGCGTTGGAGAAAACCATTGGGGCGGCCTGGCGGAAGCCGCGCGGGTAAAAGGTGACTGGCTGGTTGCAATGCCCGAAGGCTTAGATGCGCGCAAGGCGATGATTATCGGCACGGCCGGTTTTACCGCGATGCTCTGCGTGATGGCACTTGAAGATGCAGGTGTGACGTCAGAAAGCGGCGAAATCGTCGTCACTGGCGCAAGCGGCGGCGTAGGCAGCACCGCCATCGCGCTGCTGCACAAACTGGGCTATAAGGTGGCCGCTGTATCCGGCCGCGAAAGTACGCATGATTACCTTCGCAGCCTCGGTGCCGACCGTATTCTTGGCCGCGATGAGTTCGCCGAAACCCGTCCGCTGGAACAACAGCTCTGGGCCGGCGCCATTGATACCGTCGGCGATAAAGTGCTGGCGAAAGTTCTGGCGCAAATGAACTACGGCGGCTGCGTGGCGGCCTGTGGCTTAGCCGGTGGCTTCGCGCTACCAACCACCGTAATGCCGTTTATTCTGCGTAATGTTCGCCTGCAGGGTGTGGATTCCGTCATGACGCCGCCGGATCGCCGCACAGCCGCGTGGGCACGCCTCGTGAAAGACTTGCCGGATGCCTTCTACCAGCAAGCGACGACCGAAATCGGCCTGGCAGAAGCGCCAAAGTACGCCAGCGATATCATTAATAACGCCGCTCAGGGCAGAACCCTGGTAAAAGTGCGTTAAACCTTGCCCGAGGAGCGACGCCCTGTCGCTCCTCAAATTTCAATTTTTCGTGACATATTCGCCGGAACGCTTTCTCTCGGTCATGCTTAGGCTATCGCTACGAGGAGAACGTCATGAAAAAGGTCACCCGGCTCACCGAAGCCGACGTTACGCCAGAATCCGTGTTTATGATGAAGCGCCGCCAGGTACTGAAAGCGCTGGGCATCAGCGCGGCCGCCCTGTCACTCCCTCAGACAGCCAACGCCGATATTCTGTCCTGGTTCAAAGGTCACGATCGCCCCCCGGCACCTGCCGGCAAACCGCTGATGTTCACTAAGCCAGAAGAGTACCAGGCCAAACTGGCCCTGACCCCGGAAGACAAAGTCACGGGCTACAACAACTTCTATGAATTTGGCCTGGATAAGGCCGACCCTGCCGCTAACGCCGGCGGGCTAAAAACCGATCCCTGGCAGATTAAAATCAGCGGCGAAGTGGCTAAACCCATGACGCTCGATCACGATGACCTTTATAAGCGCTTCCCGCTGGAAGAGCGCATTTACCGCATGCGCTGCGTTGAGGCATGGTCGATGGCCGTCCCCTGGATTGGCTTCCCGCTTCACAAGCTGCTCGCTATGGTTGAGCCCACCAGCAACGCAAAATACGTTGCCTTTGAAACGCTTTATGACCCGGAGCAGATGCCGGGCCAAAAGGACCGGTTTATCGGGGGCGGGCTGCAATACCCTTATGTAGAAGGATTGCGGCTGGATGAAGCAATGCATCCGCTCACGCTGTTAACCGTGGGCGTTTATGGTAAAGCTCTGCCGCCGCAAAACGGCGCACCGATTCGCCTTACGGTGCCGTGGAAATATGGTTTTAAAGGCATTAAATCGATTGTCAGCATAAAACTGGTGCGCGAGCTGCCGCCTACGACATGGAACCTTGCCGCACCGAATGAATATGGTTTCTACGCCAACGTAAACCCGCACGTTGATCACCCTCGCTGGTCACAGGCTTCAGAACGCTTTATTGGCTCGGGCGGCGTGCTGGACGTTAAGCGCCAGCCCACCCTGCTGTTCAACGGCTACGCAGACCAGGTCGCCTCGCTGTATCGCGGCCTGAACCTGAAGGAGAACTTCTGAGTGCGCCTGACGGTAAAACAGATTACCTGGCTGAAAGTGGGGCTTCATCTGGCCGCTTTCCTGCCCTTCGTCTGGCTGTTTTACGCGGCAAGCCAGGGACTTTTTAGCGCCGACCCGGCAAAAGACATTCAGCATTTTACCGGCAGAATGGCGCTCAAACTGCTGCTGGCGACGTTACTTGTCACGCCACTCGCGCGTTACGCTAAACAGCCGCTATTGATTCGTACCCGCCGCCTGTTGGGCGTGTGGTGCTTTGTCTGGGCGACGCTGCACCTCACCAGCTATTCCCTGCTTGAGCTAGGGATCAGCAATCTTGGCCTGCTTGGCCAGGAACTGGTTTCCCGCCCTTATCTTACGCTGGGTATCATTTGCTGGATTATCCTGCTGGCCCTGGCCGTGACGTCGACCCAGCGAGCGCAGCGTTTTTTGGGTGCCCGCTGGCAGAAATTGCATAACTTCGTCTATCTGGTCGCGATCCTCGCACCGATTCATTTCCTCTGGTCGGTTAAGATTTTGTCCCCTCAACCCTTGCTTTATGCGCTGGGCGCGATCATTCTTCTTGCACTTCGCTACAAGAAGTTTCGCCAGTGGTGGCGCTAGCCAAAAAGCGTGTGCTTCTCCGCAGAATAAACATCGATCGGTATCCTTAACTGGATATCGGTTGATCATCTTCCCTGATAAGACCAGTATTTAGCTGCCAAATGCTACGAAATCGTTATAATGTGCGACTTCGGTTTTTTCTGACGACCATTTTCGGTTCGAAAAGGTGACAACCGGAAAACTTAGGTATATTTTGTAAATTGCCTACTAATCGCAGGAGATGGCAGCACGATGTCGGGTGAATTTCACATTTTGCTTTTGAATGGCCCTAATCTAAACATGCTGGGCACGCGGGAGCCGGAGAAGTACGGCCACCAGACGTTAGCAGAAATTGTTAACACGCTTGAGGCGGAGGCAACCAGCCTTGGCGTGACGCTCAGTCACCTGCAATCTAACGCCGAATATGCGTTGATTGACCGAATTCATCAGGCCAAAGACACTGTCGACTTTATCCTGATTAATCCGGCCGCGTTCACGCATACCAGCGTCGCGCTGCGCGATGCGTTACTGGCGGTGGATATCCCGTTTATCGAGATTCACCTCAGCAATGTGCACGCGCGTGAACCGTTCCGCCATCATTCCTATCTATCAGATAAGGCCATCGGCGTGATCTGCGGATTAGGCGCTGACGGCTATTCATATGCTTTACAGACGGCGGTAAAACGCCTGTCAAAATCCATCTAAACAAAGAGTACGGAACCCACTCATGGATATTCGTAAGATTAAAAAACTGATCGAGCTGGTTGAAGAATCAGGCATCGCTGAACTGGAAATTTCTGAAGGCGAAGAGTCTGTACGCATCAGCCGCTCCCCGGCAAACGCTGGTTTCCCAATGATGCAACAGGCTTACGCTGCGCCAATGTACCAGCCGCAGCCACAGCCGGGTCTGGCTCAGGCCGTTGCACCAGCCGCAACCCCAGCAATGGAAGCCCCTGCAGCTGCTGAAGTCAGTGGTCACATCGTACGTTCCCCAATGGTCGGTACCTTCTACCGTACCCCTAGCCCGGATGCCAAAGCGTTTGTGGAAGTGGGCCAGAAAGTTAACGTGGGCGACACCCTGTGCATCGTTGAAGCAATGAAAATGATGAACCAGATCGAATCAGATAAAGCCGGTGTGGTGAAAGCAATTCTGATTGAGAATGGTCAGCCGGTAGAATTTGACGAGCCGCTGGTCGTCATCGAGTAACGAGGCGAACATGCTGGATAAAATTGTCATCGCCAACCGCGGCGAGATTGCACTGCGTATTCTTCGTGCCTGTAAAGAACTGGGCATCAAGACTGTCGCTGTGCACTCAAGCGCGGACCGCGATCTGAAACACGTATTACTGGCGGATGAGACGGTCTGTATCGGCCCGGCTCCGTCCGTAAAAAGCTACCTGAACATCCCGGCAATCATCTCTGCGGCGGAAATCACCGGCGCGGTAGCGATTCACCCGGGTTACGGCTTCCTGTCAGAAAACGCCAACTTTGCCGAGCAGGTTGAGCGTTCCGGCTTTATCTTCATCGGCCCGAAAGCTGAAACTATCCGCCTGATGGGCGACAAAGTTTCCGCGATCACCGCGATGAAAAAAGCGGGCGTACCAACGGTACCAGGTTCTGACGGCCCACTGGACGGCGACATGGATAAAAACCGTGCCCATGCAAAACGCATCGGCTACCCGGTGATTATCAAAGCCTCCGGCGGCGGCGGCGGTCGTGGTATGCGCGTAGTGCGCAGCGACGCGGAGCTCGAGCAATCCATCAACATGACCCGTGCGGAAGCCAAAGCGGCTTTCAACAACGACATGGTTTACATGGAAAAATACCTCGAGAACCCACGCCATATCGAGATTCAGGTTCTGGCCGACGGCCAGGGGCACGCTATCTATCTGGCTGAACGTGACTGCTCCATGCAGCGCCGCCACCAGAAAGTCGTTGAAGAAGCACCAGCCCCGGGCATCACGCCTGAGCTGCGTAAATTCATCGGCGACCGCTGCGCCAAAGCCTGTATCGACATTAACTATCGCGGCGCAGGTACCTTTGAGTTCCTGTTCGAAAACGGCGAGTTCTATTTCATCGAAATGAACACCCGTATTCAGGTAGAACACCCGGTTACCGAAATGATCACCGGCGTTGACCTGATCAAAGAGCAGCTGCGTATCGCAGCCGGTCAGCCGCTGTCCATCAAACAGGAAGACGTTCACGTTACCGGCCACGCGGTGGAATGCCGTATCAACGCCGAAGACCCGAACACCTTCCTGCCAAGCCCGGGCAAAATCACGCGCTTCCACGCGCCTGGTGGTTTTGGCGTGCGTTGGGAATCGCATATCTACGCCGGTTACACAGTACCGCCGTACTACGATTCAATGATTGGGAAGCTCATCTGCTACGGCGAAACGCGTGAAGTGGCTATTGCCCGCATGAAAAACGCCCTGGCAGAACTGATTATCGATGGCATCAAAACCAATATCGATCTGCAGACCAAAATCATGAACGACGAAAACTTCCAGCACGGTGGAACCAACATCCACTATCTGGAGAAGAAACTCGGTCTTCAGCACTAAGTTTCCGTTGAACATGTCGACAAAAGGCCGGATTTCCGGCCTTTTTCTTTTTTTATCCTCCGACAGGATGGATGCGTTACAATCCCCGCTTTCTGCGAACTCAAGGGACAAAAATGGACAACCGTTTTGTTCAGGCCCATAAAGAAGCGCGCTGGGCGCTCTGGCTGACCTTGCTCTATCTTGCCGCGTGGTTAGTGGCTGCTTACTTACCTGACAATACACAGGGGATCACCGGCTTGCCGCACTGGTTCGAGATGGCCTGCCTGCTGGTGCCGCTACTGTTTATCCTGCTTTGCTGGCTGATGGTGAAATACTTATTCCGCGACATTCCTCTGGGGGATGACCATGCAAAATGAAGTGATTGCCGTGCTGGTTATCTACCTGATCGCGGTCTTTGGTCTTTCCGTTTATGCCATGCGCCAGCGCACATCCGGCACCTTTCTGAGTGAATATTTCCTCGGCAGCCGTTCGATGGGCGGCTTCGTCCTGGCCATGACGCTCACCACCACCTACATCAGCGCCAGTTCGTTTATAGGCGGCCCGGGTGCAGCCTATAAGTTCGGTTTGGGTTGGGTGCTGCTGGCCATGATTCAGATCCCAACGATCTGGCTTTCTCTGGGGATCCTCGGGAAAAAATTCGCTATCCTGGCGCGCCGCTATAACGCCATCACGCTGAATGACATGCTCCAGGCTCGCTACCAGAATCGGGCCGTCGTCTGGATTGCCAGCATTAGCCTGTTGGTCGCGTTTGTTGGCGCGATTGCCGTCCAGTTCATCGGTGGCGCGCGGCTGCTGGAAACCGCCGCAGGTATAAAGTATGAAACTGGCCTGCTGATTTTCGGGATCACCATCGCGCTCTATACGTCCTTCGGCGGCTTCCGCGCCAGCGTGCTCAATGACACCATGCAGGGCATGGTGATGCTGATAGGCACCATCGTGCTGCTGGTCGGCGTGGTTCATGCCGCTGGCGGGCTGGGCAACGCGGTACAAACGTTAGAACACATCGATCCGAAACTCGTCAGCCCTCAGGGCGCGGGTGACATTCTGACGCCAACGTTTATGGCTTCCTTCTGGGTACTGGTCTGTTTTGGCGTGATCGGCCTGCCCCACACGGCGGTACGCTGCATCTCTTATAAAGACAGCAAAGCCGTGCACCGCGGCATCATCATAGGCACCATTGTGGTCGCAATCCTGATGCTGGGCATGCACCTTGCTGGCGCGCTGGGCAGAGCGGTACTCCCGGGCCTGACGGTGCCGGATCTGGTTATCCCTACGCTGATGATGCAGGTTCTGCCGCCCTGGGCCGCTGGGTTATTCCTGGCCGCACCAATGGCCGCCATTATGTCCAACGTGAACGCCCACTTGCTGCAGGCCTCCGCGACGATCGTGAAAGACCTGTGGCTTAGCGCAAGTCCGACTAAAATTCATCAGGAGCGCCGCCTGAAGCGCATTTCCACCACCACGACGCTGGTGCTGGGCATTCTGATGATGCTGGCAGCTTGGCGACCACCTGAGATGATTATCTGGCTTAATCTGCTGGCCTTCGGGGGCCTTGAGGCCGTTTTCCTGTGGCCGCTGGTGCTGGGCCTCTATTGGGAGAAAGCGAACGCAGCAGGCGCGCTGAGCGGCATGATTGTCGGCGGCGGACTGTACGCGGTGCTCGCCAGTTTTGGCCTGCAGCTCCTGGGCTTCCACCCGATTGTGCCTTCGCTCCTGTTCAGCTTGCTGGCGTTCCTGATAGGTAACCGTTTTGGTCGCCACGTTCCGGAACCCCTTCTTGTTTCCACTACTGATAAATAAAGAGTTTCGCCATGCCATGGATCCAACTTAAAATTAACACCACCGGCGGCAACGCTGAAAGCTTAGGCGATGCGCTGATTGAAAGCGGGGCGGTTTCCGTCACCTTCCAGGACACCCACGACACGCCGGTCTTTGAACCGCTGCCGGGTGAAACTCGCCTTTGGGGCGATACCGACGTTATCGGCCTGTATGACGCGGAAACCGACATGGAAGAAGTTGTCGCTATCCTCGAGCACTGCCCTTTGTTAGGCCAGGGTTTCCACCACAAAGTGGAACAGCTGGAAGATAAAGACTGGGAGCGCGAATGGATGGACAACTTCCACCCAATGCGCTTCGGCAACCGCCTGTGGATCTGCCCAAGCTGGCGCGATGTGCCGGATGCAACTGCCGTGAACGTGATGCTCGACCCGGGTCTGGCGTTTGGCACCGGAACCCATCCAACCACCTCGCTGTGCCTCGAATGGCTCGACGGCCTGGACCTGGCGGGCAAAACTGTGATCGACTTCGGTTGCGGCTCCGGGATCCTGGCGATTGCCGCCCTTAAACTGGGGGCCGCAAAAGCTATCGGCATCGATATCGATCCGCAGGCAATTCAGGCGAGCCGCGATAACGCTGAGCGTAACGGTGTTTCTGACCGGCTTGAGCTTTACCTGCCGAAAGACCAGCCAGAAGTCATGAGCGCCGACGTGGTGGTCGCTAACATCCTGGCAGGCCCTTTGCGTGAGTTATCGCCGTTAATCAGCGTGCTGCCGGTTGAGGGCGGTTTACTTGGCCTTTCCGGCGTTCTGGCAAGCCAAGCCGAAGGGGTATGTGAAGCTTATGCCGATAAGTTCACGCTTGACCCGGTTGCGGAAAAAGAAGAGTGGTGCCGTATCACCGGCCGCAAGCACGGCTGATCAAAATAACGGCATACGGACATCGGGCCGTGTGCCGTTTTCAGCCAGTTTTAGTGATCAAGCCACATGTAAAAATGAGAGATTGTTCGCATAAAAACCCCAAAACTGACCACAAAAACAGCGGTTTATCTGGTAAAAATAGCCTGTTGGACAGCATATTTCTGCTAACTTTCAGGAAAATTTAAAACAGCATGAAATAAACGAAAAATCCTAACCATCTGATTAATTGAATGAATTACGTATTCTGGCCGCATTTGTTGCCGCTTCATTGATCTGTGACAGAGGATTGTTCAAAGTTTGGCCTTTCATCTCGTGTGAAAAATGCGTAATATACGCCGCCTTGCAGGCACAGTATGGTCATTTCTTAACTCATGCGCATCGGACACCACCAGCTCAGAAATCGCCTGATCGCAGCACCTATGGCTGGCATCACTGACAGACCATTCAGGACGCTGTGCTACGAGATGGGAGCCGGGTTAACCGTTTCCGAGATGATGTCCTCTAACCCAGAAGTTTGGGCGAGCGATAAATCCCGTTTACGCATGGTTCATGTGGATGAACCGGGTATTCGCACCGTGCAGATTGCCGGCAGCGTACCGGAAGAGATGGCAGAAGCCGCGCGAATTAACGTGGCTAATGGCGCCCAGATTATTGATATCAATATGGGTTGTCCGGCAAAAAAGGTGAATCGTAAGCTGGCAGGTTCAGCGCTTCTACAGTACCCGAGTCTGGTAAAGGACATCGTGACGACGGTAGTGAAGGCAGTGGATGTTCCTGTGACGTTGAAAATTCGTACCGGCTGGGAGCCCGCGCACCGTAACTGTGTAGAGATTGCCCAACTGGCTGAAGACTGTGGGATTCAGGCTCTGACAATTCATGGACGCACACGCGCCTGTTTATTCCAGGGCGATGCTGAATACGACAGCATTCGGGCAGTTAAGCAGAAAGTTTCCATTCCGATTATCGCGAATGGTGACATTACTGACCCGCTTAAAGCCAGAGCTGTACTTGACTATACGGGGGCTGATGCCCTGATGATAGGCCGTGCGGCTCAGGGAAGACCCTGGATCTTTCGGGAAATCCAGCATTATCTGGACACTGGAGAGCTGCTGCCCCCCTTGCCTCTGGCAGAGGTGAAGCGCTTACTTTGCTCGCACGTTCGGGAACTGCATAGCTTTTATGGCGATGTAAAAGGTTACCGAATTGCTCGTAAACACGTCTCCTGGTATCTCCAGGAGCACGCTCCAGATGACCAGTTTCGGCGCACATTCAACGCCATTGAGGATACCAGCGAACAGCTGGAGGCGTTGGAGGCATACTTCGAAAATCTTGCGTAATGAAATAAAGAGCTGACAGAACTATGTTCGAACAACGCGTAAATTCTGACGTACTGACCGTTTCCACCGTTAACTCTCAGGATCAGGTAACTCAAAAGCCCCTGCGTGACTCGGTTAAACAGGCACTGAAGAACTATTTTGCTCAACTGAATGGTCAGGATGTGAATGACCTGTATGAGCTGGTACTGGCTGAAGTTGAACAGCCACTGTTGGACATGGTGATGCAATACACCCGCGGCAACCAGACCCGCGCTGCCCTGATGATGGGTATCAACCGCGGTACGCTGCGTAAGAAACTGAAAAAATACGGCATGAACTGATACTAATCAGTTAGTGTTGTGAAAAGGCGCGACTCGGCATGGGAAAGCGCCTTTTCTCTTTTCTACACCCCGAATCTGACGTTTTTCCTCATCATTCATCGCTGCATCGCCCTTTCCTTCACTTTGTTTACACTTCACACGCTTTGCAATTATTCCTCGATCCTGTGGTCTGAGTCGCAGTGGTAAAATAGCCACATTCACACCGGTGCAGCATCCGTGAAAGCTTCGTACCTTGATGGGCACCTACGAGAGCAATCCCTGTTCCGGCGATTGGTAAAACCGAGGTTCAAAATGACTAAATTCATCGCTGTCACGTTGCTCACTACTTTTCTGGCTGGCTGTGCGACCGATTCCCCTTGCGTACCGGTCTATGATGACCAGGGGCGCCTGGTGCACACCAATACCTGTATGAAAGGCACCACTCAGGATAACTGGGAAACCGCTGGCGCGATTGCCGCCGGTACCGCTGCAGTGGCAGGCGTAGCCCTGGGTATCGTGGCACTCACCAAATAAGTTCTCCCCTCGACCAAAGCGCGAGGCTCTCGCGCTTTTTTGTTTCTTCTTCCTGCAACACCTGAATCATTTTGCTCTGAAATGCGCCGTTAGTTGCAGGCCTGCACTATTTCGGCGCATTTTCTTGCCCATACCTTCATGGCTACCTGCCTTCTTCTTCATAAGACGCCCCCGCAAAAACCTGGCATCCCCTTTGCTTTAAAGACTATGACTCGGGCATTTGCCACAAATACGGATCTGGCACCTCCCGGATGCCATTTCGCCAATAATGATAATTTTGCCACTCAGGATGCATTTATGAAGAAGATGATGATCGCCACTCTGGTCGCTACCGGCACGCTGTTTGCGATGGCTAATCAGGCTCATGCAGGCACCACGCTGGATGCCGTCAAAAAGAAAGGCTTCGTGCAATGTGGAATCAGCGATGGTCTGCCGGGCTTTTCTTACGCTGACGGCAGCGGCAAGTTTACCGGTATCGATGTGGATGTTTGCCGTGGCGTGGCGGCGGCAGTCTTCGGCGATGCTTCTAAAGTCAAATACACGCCTCTGACAGCAAAAGAGCGCTTTACGGCGCTGCAGTCCGGCGAGGTAGATATTCTTTCCCGTAACACCACCTGGACTTCTTCCCGCGACGCGGGCATGGGGATGGTGTTCACCGGCGTCACTTACTATGACGGTATCGGCTTCCTGACCCACAATAAAGCCGGCCTCAAAAGCGCGAAAGAGCTCGACGGTGCCACGGTTTGTATTCAGGCCGGAACCGACACCGAGCTGAACGTCGCCGACTACTTCAAAGCCAATAAGATGAAGTACACGCCGGTCACCTTTGACCGTTCAGACGAGTCGGCCAAAGCGCTGGAGTCCGGGCGCTGCGATACTCTGGCCTCAGATCAGTCTCAGCTGTACGCCCTGCGCATCAAGCTCAGCAATCCGGCAGAATGGCTTGTGCTGCCAGAAGTCATCTCTAAAGAACCCCTGGGACCCGTTGTACGCCGCGGGGACGATGACTGGTTCTCCATCGTGCGCTGGACGCTGTTCGCCATGCTGAATGCCGAAGAGATGGGCATTAATTCTAAAAACGTCGACCAGATGGCCGCCAACCCGACCACGCCGGATATGGCGCACCTGTTAGGGAAAGAGGGTGATTTCGGCAAAGACCTGAAGCTGGACAACAAGTGGGCCTACAACATCGTGAAGCAGGTCGGTAACTACGCTGAGATTTTCGAGAGTAACGTCGGTGCCCAAAGCCCGCTGAAAATCAAACGCGGCCAGAACAACCTGTGGAACAACGGTGGGATTCAGTACGCCCCACCAGTTCGCTAAGCGACATACCAGAACAGGGCACTGCCCATTGCGGTGCCCCAGATTTATGTTCCTGTTACTGAGGTTTGCTTATGCGTCATCACCGCCCAGCCGTGAAGGCCGACTTATCTTTTTCTAACCCCTCGGTTTGCGCCTGGCTGTATCAAATCATCGCCATCGCCTTGGTTATTGGCGTGGCGGTTTATTTGATTCACAACACCATTACCAACCTGGACAGCCGCGGTATTACCTCCGGTTTTGCCTTTCTCGATCGCGCCGCCGGGTTCGGCATTGTCCAGCATCTTGTCGACTACGATCAGGGAGATACCTACGGCAAAGTCTTTGCTGTTGGGCTGCTGAATACCCTGCTGGTGTCTGTTCTCTGTATTGTATTCGCGACATTTATCGGCTTCTTTGTGGGCCTGGCACGCCTCTCTGATAACTGGCTGGTGCGTAAACTCTCTACCTTTTATATAGAGACATTTCGCAACATCCCCCCGCTGCTGCAAATTTTCTTCTGGTACTTTGCCGTGCTGCGTAATCTGCCGGGCCCACGCCAGGCTCTGGATGCCTTTGGCCTGATGTACCTGAGCAATCGCGGGCTGTCTCTTCCGGCTCCGATTATGGGGGAAGGTCTGCTGGCATTTGCGGTTGCCATTCTGTGCGCACTGATCGTTTCTGCGGGCCTGTACCGCTATAACAAAATGCACCAAATGAGAACCGGGCAGATTCGTCGCACCTGGCCCGTGACGATCGCGTTTATCGTTGTGCTTCCGCTGCTGGCGCATTTGATCTTCGGGGCAGCCCTTCACTGGGATATTCCAGCTCTGCACGGTTTCAACTTCAGCGGTGGGATTGTACTTATCCCTGAACTGGCGGCTTTAACGCTGGCGCTGTCGGTTTACACCTCGGTCTTTATCGCGGAAATCATTCGCTCAGGTATTCAGTCCGTCCCCTTTGGCCAGCATGAGGCGGCTTTGTCCCTGGGTCTGCCTAAGCAGGTGACGCTTCGCCAGGTGATTGTGCCCCAGGCGCTGAGAGTCATCATTCCGCCGTTGACCAGCCAGTACTTGAACATCGTCAAAAACTCTTCCCTGGCAGCAGCCATTGGTTATCCGGATATGGTGTCTTTGTTTGCCGGCAGCGTGCTTAACCAAACGGGCCAGGCTATCGAAACCATCGCTATCACGATGTCCGTTTATTTGCTTATCAGCCTGGTTATTTCGCTGCTGATGAACGTCTATAACCGCCGTATCGCCCTCGTCGAGCGTTAAGGAATGTCGATGACTAAAGTTTTAACGGCGCACGACGCCCGCCAGGCAGCTAACCACCTGGAACGAATCTGGCGCTGGATGCGTAAAAATCTCTTCTCCAGCTGGCTGAATACTCTGCTCACACTGCTTTGTCTCGGGCTGATGTGGACGCTTATCCCTCCGCTTCTGAACTGGGCGGTTTTCCAGGCGAATTGGGTAGGTGAGACAAGAGCCGACTGTACTCAGGGAGGGGCGTGTTGGGTCTTTATCCACGACCGCTTCGGGCAGTTTATGTATGGACTTTATCCTCACGAATTGCGCTGGCGCATCAACCTTGCACTGATCATTGGATTACTTTCCGTAGCCGCAATGTTCTGGAAGTCGCTTCCTCACCGTGGTCGCTATATCGCCGCCTGGGCCGTGGCCTATCCGCTCCTCGTTTGGCTCTTGATGTACGGTGGATTCCTGGGGCTGGACCGCGTGGAGACTCGTCTTTGGGGCGGATTAACCCTCACGCTAATCATTGCTTCCGTCGGCATCGCAGGCGCCCTGCCGCTGGGTATTGTGCTGGCACTGGGCAGACGATCGCGCATGCCGGTTGTGAGAATCCTTTCAATAATGTTTATCGAATTTTGGCGAGGTGTACCGCTGATCACGGTGCTGTTCATGTCTTCCGTGATGCTGCCGCTGTTTCTACCGGAAGGCACCACCATCGATAAACTGATTCGGGCATTGGTCGGGGTGATTTTATTCCAGTCAGCCTATGTGGCCGAGGTGGTTCGTGGCGGGCTGCAGGCTCTGCCCAAAGGGCAATATGAGGCAGCAGAGTCATTGGCGCTAGGTTACTGGAGAATGCAAGGGCTGGTGATTTTACCTCAGGCCCTGAAGTTGGTGATCCCGGGTCTGGTGAACACGATTATTGCGCTGTTTAAAGACACCAGTCTGGTGATCATCATCGGCCTGTTCGATCTGTTTAGTAGCGTACAGCAAGCCACTGTCGATCCGGCCTGGCTGGGGATGTCGACAGAAGGCTATGTCTTTGCCGCTATCGTCTATTGGATTTTCTGTTTCAGTATGTCGCGCTACAGCCAGCATCTGGAGAAGCGCTTCCACACCGGCCGCACGCCGCACTAAGGATTATGATGAGTAAAATGACACTGCAGGCTGCCGACACGATGATCACGTTGGAAAATGTGAACAAATGGTACGGGCAATTCCATGTTTTAAAAGATATAAATCTCAATGTGAAGCAGGGTGAGCGTATCGTGCTGTGTGGGCCATCGGGCTCCGGGAAATCAACGACTATTCGCTGTATTAACCATCTTGAAGAGCATCAGCAGGGGCGTATTGTCGTTGACGGCACAGAGTTGAATGACGATCTCCGCAATATAGAAAAAGTCCGTACCGAAATCGGCATGGTCTTTCAGCACTTTAACCTGTTCCCGCATTTAACGGTCTTGCAGAACTGCACCCTGGCTCCGATTTGGGTGCGTAAGATGCCGAAGAAAGAAGCGGAAGCGCTGGCGATGCATTATCTCGAACGAGTGCGAATCGCTGAACATGCGCATAAATTCCCGGGGCAAATATCCGGTGGCCAGCAGCAGCGTGTGGCCATTGCTCGCTCGCTATGCATGAAGCCTAAAATCATGCTCTTCGATGAACCGACGTCTGCACTTGACCCGGAAATGGTGAAGGAAGTGCTGGATACCATGATTGGCCTGGCCGAATCCGGGATGGCGATGCTGTGCGTGACTCACGAAATGGGGTTTGCGCGTACCGTTGCCGACAGGGTTATCTTTATGGACCGTGGAGAGATCGTAGAGCAGGCACCACCTGAAGAGTTTTTTGCCCATCCGAAATCGGAAAGAACGCGAGCTTTCTTGTCTCAGGTTATCCATTAAACGACAAAGGCCGCTGACGCGGCCTTTTTTATGCTGTTTTGCACATCTCTGAAAGCAAAAAACCCCGGCCTTTCGGTCGGGGTTAATGCTTTATTTGATGCCTGACAGTTCCCTACTCTCGCATGGGGAGACCCCACACTACCATCGGCGCTACGGCGTTTCACTTCTGAGTTCGGCATGGGGTCAGGTGGGACCACCGCGCTACGGCCGCCAGGCAAATTCTGTTATTGACCGTTATATCTCCATATAACCATCAATCTAATCCTGAACTAAGCTGAAAATCTTTCGTCTCTAAAACACCTTCGGTGTTGTAAGGTTAAGCCTCACGGATCATTAGTACTGGTTAGCTCAACGTATCGCTACGCTTACACACCCAGCCTATCAACGTCG
>AKXM01000007.1 GCA_000277545.1 Enterobacter sp. Ag1
CAAGGGATAACGAAGAAGGAATACTGTCACGAAACGCCCTCATATCCCCTATAAACTCTCCTCCGGCGAGGTGCTCCGATGCAATATTTATGCTCAGATGAAACTCTCCCGTGGGGATCCACTCTTTAACATCATTAGCAATAAGCCTCATCAGGTGACGCGTTAAGGGCCCCATCATTTTTTCTGACTCTGCCGCAGGAATGAACACGTCCGGAGGGATCAATCTGCCGTTATTTCTTCTCCAGCGCATCAGGGCTTCTGCACCATGGCAGTGTCCTGAAATATCACAGACCGGCTGATAGCAGACAAA
>AKXM01000008.1 GCA_000277545.1 Enterobacter sp. Ag1
GTAGTTCAGTCGGTAGAACGGCGGACTGTTAATCCGTATGTCACTGGTTCGAGTCCAGTCAGAGGAGCCATATTTAAGAAGCCTGCTTAGGAAACTAAGCGGGCTTTTTGCTTTTCTAAGCTGACAAAATCTGGAACAAAAAAGCCCGCTTAATGCATATTAAGCGAGCTTCTTCTTCTCTAACGCAACCTTCCCTTACTCCCAGGCGCGCTCGGCCTTCGTGGCGTCAAACACCGGCGGTGGCCTGCGGAAGCGGCGGGTGAGGAAGGCCAGATACAGAATACCAACCGCCGCCCACACCAGCCCCAGCGTCAGGGACGTCACTTCCAGGTTTACCCACAGCACCGCCACCGTCGCCGCGCCAATCAGCGGCAGAATGAGGTAATGCAGCTTCTCGCGCCAGGTTTTGTTGCGGCCTTCACGACGCCAGAAGTGGTTAAACACCGACAGATTCACGAAGGTAAAGGCCACCAGCGCGCCGAAGTTGATCAGCGCCGTCGCCGTCACCAGGTCAAAGAACAGCGCGGACAGGGCCACGATCCCGACCATGATCACGTTCAGCGCCGGGGTGCGCCATTTCGGGTGCACGTAGCCGAAGTATTTTTCCGGGAAGACGTTGTCGCGGCCCATCACATAAAGCAGACGGGAAACGCTGGCGTGGGAGGCCAGCCCGGATGCCAAAGTGTTAACGAAGGTGGTGCAGAGGAAAATCGACTGGAACAGCTTGCCGCCAACGTACAGCGCAATCTCAGGCAGCGCTGCGTCCGGGTTTTTAAAGCGGCTGATATCCGGGAAGAACAGCTGCATAAAGAACGAGGCAACGATAAAGATAATGCCGCCGTAGGCCGCAGTCAGGAAAATAGCTTTCGGGATGGTGCGCGCCGCATCGGGCGTCTCTTCCGACAGCGTGGTCACCGCATCGAAGCCGAGGAACGAGAAGCAGACTATCGTCGCGCCGGTAATCACCGGGATCAGGTGCGCATTTTCGCTGATAAACGGCTGCAGCGACCAGACGGTGCCCACGCCTTCGCCTTTGTGCAGCCCCTGCACCACCAGAATGATAAACACCACCATAATGGCGATTTGGACCAGCACAAACAGAGTGTTGAAGTTCGCCACCAGATTGACGCTCTTCAGGTTAGCCGCCGTCAGGATGCAGACAAAACCGACCACCCAGATCCACGGCGGGACTTCCGGGAACAGCGCCGAAAGGTAGATTTTTGCCAGCAGGACGTTAATCATCGGCAGGAACAGATAATCCAGTAACGATGACCAGCCCACCATAAAGCCTACGTGCGGACTAATGGCCTTTTGGGCGTAGGTATAAGCTGACCCGGCCTGCGGGAACTGGCGCACCAGTTTGCCGTAGCTGATGGCGGTAAACAGCACGCCCGCCAGCGCAAGCAGGTAGGATGCCGGGACGTGGCCGTCGCTGATGCCGGACACAATCCCGAAGGTATCAAACACCGACATCGGCGTGAGATAGGCCAGGCCCATCACCACCACCTGCCAGAGTTTCAGAGATTTACGCAGCTGCGGTTTTCCCGCCTGCGAAACAATATCTGCGGAAGAGTTAGTCGCCATGACGATGTCCCCCCACGCGAATACAGGTTTGCGAAACGTTGTTCGTTCGGGCAAACCTGCTTAGCCTGGGGGTTAATCGTAACTGTCGGGGAACGGCAATGGGGTTCACGCAGGCCACTGGCCCGTCGTTGTCAATACGGCAGCAGCGTTCGCCCTCGCCGTGCGGATATTTAAACATTTGCATCTGCATCATTTCATTTCCTCGTCGTACACATTGTCGTTAACTGAAGACCCGTTGCCGCCCGCGCTCCATTACGCGACTTCGGGAAATGGCAGGTTGCCCTGCAAAACGTCCGGCCTGGCTCCGCTCAGTCCGTATGATGCTACTTATTTATTCGCGTGCCCGGACACGTAAGCTCTGCCGGGCAGGCGCCACACTCAGGCGTTTTTCAGCATCCACTCAATTTCAGTTTCTGTGATTAAACGCTCAAACTGCACCAGCTCATCGTGCTTGCACGCATGGAAAACGTGGCTGAAACGCTCGCCCAGCAGGTCGCGCAGACGATCGTTCTGGGTGAACTCCCACAGCGCGTCGCTCTGGCGGATCGGGAACGGCAGCCCTTCCTGCTCCAGCCCGTTGCCCTCTACCTCTTCCTGCAGCGGCAGGTCGTTATCCAGCCCATGTAAAATCCCGGCCAGAATAGTCGCCATCACCAGATACGGGTTGGCATCCGCCCCCGCCACGCGATACTCCACGCGATGGTTGTCTCTGTCGCCACAAGGAATACGCAGCGCCACGGTGCGGTTGTTATGCCCCCACGACGCCTGAGTCGGGACGTACATCCCCGGCTGGAAACGACGCCATGAATTCACGTTCGGGGCCAGCAGCGCCATAGAAGAAGGCATCAGGTGGATCATGCCCGCCAGCGCGCGCTTCAGCAGCGCTGAGTCTTCGCCGTCGGCGTCCGCCAGCACGTTTTCACCTTTGTTATTCAGCACGCTGATGTGGATATGCATCCCGCTGCCCGCATGCTCTTCATACGGCTTCGCCATAAAAGTGGCGTGCATCTTATGCTTCTCGGCGACAGTTCGCACCAGGCGTTTTAACGCCAGCGCATCATCGCAGGCATCCAGCACGTTATCGGTGTGGTGCAGGTTGATTTCGAACTGCCCCGGCGAGGCTTCCGCCACCGCGCCATCGGCGGGGATCAGCTGCAGGCGGGCCAGGTCGTCGATGTCGGTCAGCACGTCGGCGAAGTGGTTAAGGTTATCGACGGAGTAGACCTGGCTTTGGGTATTGCGATCGTCGGTGCCCGGCGCGCAGGGCGGCTGCAGGTAGCCTTCGGCGTCGCGCTGGCGGTCAATTAAATAGAACTCCAGCTCTACCGCTACCACGGGGAATAGACCACGCTGGCGCAGCTGCTGCCAGAGTCGGTTCAGCACGTTCCGCGGCTCAACGTCAAAGGGAGCGCCATCTTCATCCAGCATGGTCAGCATCATCTGGCCGATAAATTCCGGGTCAGCCGCCGAAGGGGTCAGCGTGCCCAGCACCGGCACGCAGCGGCGGTCCGGCTCGCCCAGCTCCTGCCCCAGCCCGGCCTCTTCTACTACGTTCCCGAGAATATCCATGGCAAACACGGACGCCGGGAAGTAACAGCCCTTCTCTACCTTACGCAGCCCGGCCACCGGAATACGTTTCCCCCGGAAGCAGCCGTTCAGGTCAGTGAGCAAGACATCGACATATTGGGTATTGGGATAACGTTCAAGGAAGGTATTCACTTCGCGTGCAAACGCGCTACTTCGTCTCTCTTCGGAATGCTGAACAAAATTCTCAACTTCTACGATATTGGTTTCCATGATTCACCGCCGTTGCGTTGGATGCCGGTCGCTGATGTCGACCGTTAAATATAATGTCCACTTATCGACAATGGTGTGAAACAAAATGTTTGTCAAATGTTAATTTAAGTTTGCAAGACAGTTAAACCGCTGCTAAGTTGAGAAAATATTGAACGGAAATGGCCAACATGGAATCGTTTGGAAATAATTTAGTCCAGAATGTGAGGTTGATCATGGTCGATATATTTGACAAGCCATTAATCGGCGTTGTGATGTGCAGAAACAGGCTTAAGGGTCATCTGACCCAAACATTGCAAGAAAAGTACCTGAACGCGGTATTGAATGCAGGCGGCTTGCCCATTGCCCTGCCCCACGCGCTGGCAGAGCCGGAACTGCTGGAAGCGCTGCTGCCAAAACTGGACGGGATCTTCCTGCCGGGCAGCCCCAGCAACGTGCAGCCGCACCTCTATGGTGAAAACGGCGATGAGCCTGACGCCGACCCCGGGCGTGATGAACTGAGCATGGCGCTTATCGCCGCCGGGCTCAAAAGGCGCATCCCCATTTTCGCCATCTGCCGGGGTTTACAGGAACTTGTTGTCGCCACCGGCGGGACTCTGTATCGTCGCCTGAGCGATCGTCCCGAGTTTCTGGAGCACCGTGAAGATCCGGAACTCCCGGTGGAGCAGCAGTATGCCCCATCACACGAAGTCCAGGTTCATGAGGGAGGATTGCTTTCGCAGTTGATACCGGGCTGCAACACGTTTTGGGTGAATTCATTACATGGCCAGGGAGCGAAAACGCTGGGTCCGCTGCTGCGCGTCGAGGCGCGTTCACAGGATGGTCTGGTGGAGGCCGCGAGCGTTCACGATCATCCTTTTGCCCTCGGGGTTCAGTGGCATCCGGAATGGAACAGTAGCGAATATGCACTATCGCGTTTGTTGCTTGAGGGTTTTATCACCGCCAGTCAGAACCACCTCGCTGAAAAGCAGCGGCTCTGACCACTACCGTTAAGGAAATGCCATTATGAGCGATGACGGCCTGGCGCCGGGTAAACGTTTGTCAGCGATCCGCCAGCAACTGGGTCTCTCTCAACGTCGTGCCGCCGAACTGTCTGGATTAACGCATAGCGCCATCAGCACCATAGAACAGGACAAAGTCAGTCCTGCTATCAGTACGCTGCAGAAGCTGCTGAAAGTCTACGGGCTGTCGCTCTCCGAGTTCTTCGCGGAACCGGAAAAACCTGATGAGCCGCAGGTCGTGATTAATTACGACGATCTGATTGAAATAGGCAGTCAGGGTGTTTCAATGAAATTAATACACAATGGGAATCCTAACCGTACGCTGGCGATGATCATTGAGACCTATCAGCCGGGAACCACCACCGGCGAGAGGATCAAACACCAGGGTGAGGAGACAGGCACGATACTGGAAGGTGAAGTGGTTTTGACCGTAAACGGCCAGACCTGGCACCTGGTTGCGGGGCAAAGCTATGCCATTAATACCGGCATGCCGCACAGCTTCAGCAACACCTCGGCAGGCATCTGCCGCATTATCAGCGCCCATACCCCCACCACGTTCTAATTATTTTCAGGCCTGAGTAATCAGGCCTTATTTCAAAACCTTTTTTAACAGGACTTATTTCCTGGGGCTTTTTGCAGCCCAAATTTGCCTGAAGAACCCAGTAAGGCCATTTATCCGATTGAATAAAAGGAGTCATCATGGACTTTCAGCATCTTAATTACTGGCAGGAGAAAGCCAAAAATACCTCGCCGGAAACGCGCTTGTTTATTAACGGCGAATATTGCGCGGCACAGGACGGCGAAACATTTAGTACCGTCGATCCTTTTGCCCAGCGTGACCTTGCCGAAGTGGCACGAGGCAAAAAAGCGGACGTCGATATTGCGGTGAAGGCCGCCCGCGATGTCTTTGATCGCGGTGACTGGGCGCAGGCTTCCCCGGCCAAACGCAAAGCCGTGCTCGGCAGGCTGGCGGATTTAATGGAGCAGCATCGCGAGGAGCTGGCGCTGCTGGAAACGCTCGACACCGGCAAACCTATTCGCCATAGCCTGCGCGATGATATTCCGGGCAGCGCCCGCGCTATTCGCTGGTACGCCGAGGCCATCGACAAAGTCTACGGCGAAGTAGCCACCACCGGCGTCAACGAACTGGCGCTGATTGTGCGCGAACCCATTGGCGTAATTGCCGCCGTTGTGCCGTGGAACTTCCCGCTGCTGCTGGCCTGCTGGAAGCTAGGCCCGGCGCTGGCGGCGGGCAACAGCGTGATCCTTAAACCTTCTGAAAAATCACCGCTGTCGGCAATTCGTCTTGCGGCGCTGGCTAAAGAAGCTGGCCTGCCGGATGGCGTGTTTAACGTCGTGACCGGGTTTGGTCACGAAGCGGGCCAGGCGTTGGCTCAGCACCCGGACGTGGACGTGATTACCTTCACCGGCTCCACCCGCACCGGTAAACAGCTGCTGAAAGATGCGGGCGACAGCAACATGAAACGCGTCTGGCTCGAAGCCGGCGGGAAAAGCGCCAATATCGTTTTTGCCGACTGCCCGGATCTGCACAAAGCCGCGGCAACCACCGCCGCCGGTATTTTCTATAACCAGGGCCAGGTTTGCATCGCCGGGACTCGCCTGCTGCTGGAAGAGAGCATCGCCGACGAGTTTATTGCCCTGCTGAAAGAGCAGGCAAAAAACTGGCAGCCCGGCAACCCGCTCGACCCGGAAACCACCATGGGGACGCTGATCGACTGCGCCCACGCCGACAACGTTCACGGCTTTATTCGCGACGGGGAAAACCAGGGCAAGCTGGCGCTCGACGGGCGGAACAACGCTCACCCGGCGGCTATCGGCCCGACGATTTTTACCGATACGGCGGCGGATGCGCGTGTGGGCCGGGAAGAGATCTTCGGCCCGGTGCTCGTCGTCACCCGTTTCACCTCCGAAGCCCAGGCGCTCGCCCTTGCCAACGACAGCGATTATGGCCTTGGTGCTGCCGTTTGGACCCGGGATCTCTCCCGCGCCCACCGCATGAGCCGCAGCCTTAAAGCCGGTTCCGTTTTCGTCAATAACTACAACGACGGCGATATGACCGTCCCGTTCGGCGGCTACAAGCAGAGCGGCAACGGCCGCGATAAATCCCTGCATGCCCTTGAGAAATTTAGCGAACTGAAAACCATCTGGATTGCCCTGGAGCCTTCATCATGACTGAACATACCACCAGCTATTACGCGGCCAGCGCCAACCACTATGAGCCGTTCCCACAGCTGAATGAATCCGTGACCTGCGACGTGTGCGTGGTTGGCGGCGGCTATACCGGCCTTTCGTCTGCGCTGCATCTGTCTGAAATGGGTTATGACGTGGTGCTGCTGGAGTCTGCACGCATCGGCTTTGGTGCCAGCGGGCGCAACGGCGGGCAACTGGTGAACTCCTACAGCCGCGACATCGACGTGATTGAGCGCCGCTATGGCCCGGAAGCGGCCAAAATGCTCGGCAGTATGATGTTCGAAGGCGGGGAAATTATTCGCGAGCGCATCAAGCGCTACCAGATTGACTGTGATTATCGTCCGGGCGGTCTGTTTGTGGCGATGAACCATAAGCAAATGGAAACCCTCGAAGAGCAAAAGGCCAACTGGGAGCGCTACGGCAACACCCAGCTTGAACTGCTGGACGCCAGCGAACTGAAGCGGGAAGTGAACAGCGACCGCTACGTCGGCGCTCTGCTCGACCACAGCGGCGGCCATATTCACCCGCTCAACCTGGCCATTGGCGAGGCTAATGCAATTCGCCTGAACGGTGGGCGCATTTTCGAACAGTCCCCGGTGACCCACATTGAGCACGCCAGCCCGGCCATCGTCAGCACGGAGAAAGGCAAGGTCACGGCGAAGTACGTGATCGTCGCCGGGAACGCTTATCTCGGCAATAAACTCGAACCTGAACTGGCGAAGCGCAGCATGCCGTGCGGCACGCAGGTGCTGACCACCGAGCCGCTGGGAGAAGATCTCGCCCGCTCGCTGATCCCCAAAAATTACTGTGTGGAAGATTGTAACTACCTGCTGGATTACTACCGCCTGACCGCCGATAACCGCCTGCTGTACGGCGGCGGCGTGGTGTACGGCGCCCGTGACCCGGCGGATATTGAACGCCTGGTGATGCCCAACCTGCTGAAAACCTTCCCACAGCTGAAAGGCGTGAAGATTGACTACAGCTGGACCGGGAACTTCCTGCTAACCCTGTCTCGCCTGCCGCAGGTGGGCCGTCTGGATAAGAATATTTACTACAGTCAGGGCTGCAGCGGGCACGGTGTGACCTATACCCACCTGGCCGGCCGCCTGATTGCAGAGCTGCTGCGCGGCGATGCGGAGCGCTTCAATGCCTTCGCCAACCTGCCGCATTACCCGTTCCCGGGTGGCCGCACGTTCCGCATCCCGTTTACCGCGATGGGCGCGGCTTACTACAGTCTTCGCGATCGCCTTGGGGTTTAATTTGCCTTCGCTATTGCGCTAAAGGCTCAGCGACGCTGGGTCTGATGAGCAATAACCCGACGCACGGAGCGATCCCCTCCGTGCGTTTTTTTATTAGCGGCCCACCGTTTTATAGCCACCAAAACTTCACGTTGCCGCAGATTAATGAAAGAAAAAAATAAGCTGGCTGATATTAATTTACAGTCAATAACACCCGGATATTACCAGCCAGAATTTTTGAAAGTCTTCATCAATAATGCCATCTGTTCATTGCCCGGACGGCAACCTAACATGCAACGCATCAACCGAAACCTTGTTTAATTATTCACAATGAGAGATTTATTATGATGCGTAAACTGATTAATTCCGCCCTTGCCCTTACCGTATTTACCGCCCTTAGCGGCACGGCTTTAGCCGCCACCGAAGTCCAGTCAACCACCGCCGGCCAGCGCATGGGCTATGTTTCAGTCACCGGTGCCACAACGCTTGACGAGGCCGTTAACAAACTTGCCGATAAAGCCAGCCAGGCCGGGGCAACCGAATTTAAAGTCACGTCGGCAGGCGGAAATAATAAACTTTACGCTACGGCAATATTATTCAAATAAAAAAAAGCTCGCAACGCGCGAGCTTTTCTTTTTCTTACTGATTATTACAGTCGCCCTGTTTCCGTGGCGGCTGAATTTATTTGTACCGGCATCCCCGAGCGGCGATTAAGTGCTTCACTCACCACAGACGTATTTACACCTGAAGCCTGAGTTTCGCTGCGCAATAAGGTAGTCATCGGCAGCGGCACTTTCTTGTCGGACTCAAACTCCGCACGGTTGCGCGACAGCGGCTCGTGAACTTCCAGCCAGCGCTTGCCGTCCGGCTCGGCGGTCACCTTCACCGGCTGGTCGATGAGCTGAACGCGGGTCCCGACCGGCACATTATCGAACAGGAATTTGATGTCGTCGTTGCGCAAGCGGATGCAGCCCTGGCTGACGCGCAGACCAATGCCAAAGTTGGCATTGGTGCCGTGGATGGCGTACAGCTTGCCGATGTAAATGGCGTACAGGCCCATCGGGTTATCCGGCCCCGGCGGCACAAAAGCCGGCAGCGTTTTGCCCTCTTTGGCGTATTCGCGACGGGTATTCGGGGTTGGCGTCCAGGCCGGGGCATCCTGTTTGCGCTCGACGCGGGTCACCCAGTTGCGCGGCGTTTCGCGCCCCGCCTGGCCAATACCTATCGGCAGGATTTCTACGGTGTTAGTGTCCTTCGGATAATAATAAAGGCGCATTTCCGCCACGTTCACCACAATCCCTTCCCGCACGGTATCCGGCAAAATCACCTGCTGCGGAATAACCAGCTGCGTACCGACTTTGGGCAGGAACGGATCGACGCCTGGGTTGGCCTCCAGCATATTGCTGAAGCCCTGCCCGTACTGAGCGGCAAAGTGTTCCAGCGGCTCTTTGTTCCCTTCCGGCACGGTAATCGTCAGGGGCGCACCCACCAGGCGGCTGCCTTCAGGCGGTAAAGGATAGGTCACGGCCATCGCGCTCTGCGTGACCGCCGCCAGAACAAATGCCAGCGTGGAGAAACGAATCATAATTTCCCTGTTAGTTAACATGATGTGAATGCACTAAGCATAACCGCCCTGAGACAATTCTGTAAGGATTGCGCGTTAATATGTCTACTAATTGTACAGTCGGGTTGCGACCGCGGACCGCAGAGGGCATGATGTCCTCTTGTTTTTTAAAGGAGACGTTATGCAGGAATTGATATCCGCCCTCGAGCAATACGGCATTCAACCCAGCCACACCACTTCCCTGATCGTCATTTTCGGCATCATTTTTCTTACCGCGCTGGTGGTGCATTTTATTCTGCACGGCATAGTGCTGCGTGCCTTTGAGAAGCGCGCACAGTCCAGCGCCAGCCTCTCTTTACAGATAATCACCCAGAACAAGCTGTTCCAGCGGCTGGCGTTTCTGCTGCAGGGCATCATCGTTAACGTTCAGGCGGTGCTGTGGCTGCAAAAAGGCAGCGACGCGGCCACCATTCTGACCACCTGCGCCCAGCTATGGGTCATGCTCTACGCGCTGATGTCCTTTTTCTCGCTGCTGGATGTGATCTTCGGCCTGTCGGGGAAATTCGCCTTTGCTTCTCAGCTACCGCTGAAAGGCATTTTCCAGGGCGTGAAGCTGCTGGCCGCGATTGTCGTCGGCATCATGATGGTGTCGCTGCTTATCGGGAAATCCCCGGCAATATTGATAAGCGGTCTCGGTGCGATGGCCGCCGTGCTGATGTTGGTGTTTAAAGATCCGATTCTCGGCCTGGTCGCTGGCATTCAGCTTTCTGCCAACAGCATGCTGAAAATGGGCGACTGGCTGGAAATGCCGAAATACGGCGCGGACGGGGCGGTGATCGACATCGGCCTGACGACGGTGAAAGTGCAAAACTGGGACAACACCATTACCACTATCCCAACCTATGTGCTGGTGTCCGACGCGTTTAAAAACTGGAGCGGGATGTCGGCCTCAGGCGGGCGCCGCATCAAGCGCAGCGTGAACATTGACACCACCAGCATTCGTTTTCTGTCGCAGGACGAGCAGGAGAAGCTCCTTAAGGCGAAACTGCTGCAGCCGTATATGGCGGAGCGCGGGAAAGAGATCAGCGAATACAACCAGCAGCACGCCGACGACTCGGTGCTGAACCAGCGCCAGATGACCAACGTCGGCACCTTCCGGGCCTATCTGAATGAGTACCTGCGCAACCACCCGCGCATTCGCAAAGACATGACGCTGATGGTGCGCCAGCTTGCCCCTGAAAGCGAAGGGCTGCCGGTGGAGATTTATGCCTTCACCAACACCGTGGCCTGGGCCGAGTATGAAAGCATTCAGGCCGACATTTTCGACCACATTTTTGCCGTGGTGGACGAGTTTGGCCTGCGTATTCACCAGACGCCAACCGGCAACGACATGCGGGCCATTGCCGGGGCTTTCGAACGCTAAACGGGGCTTTCTTCCTGAACCGAAAGTGGTTCTTTCGGCGGTCGCGGGTATTTTTTCAGCCAGCGGCCGCTGACCATTCGCCAGTAGAAGCAGGCGCCGCGCACCGCCCAGTCGCCGAACATCCCCAGCCAGACGCCTACCACGCCCATGCCCAATACAATCCCCAGCGTGTAACCGGCGATAACGCGGCAACCCCACATCCCCGCCATCGACACCCACATCGCAAAACGTGCGTCACGGGCGCCCTTCAGCCCGGCAGGCAGCACCCAGGACGCGGCCCAGATTGGCATAAAGGCGGCGTTCATCCACAGCAGGACTTTAACGACCTCTTTGACGTCATCTTCGCTGGTGTAGAACGAGGCGAATAACCCGGCGAACGGCGCGGTTCCCCAGGCAATGATCGTCAGGCCAATGGTGGCGAGCCAGAACGTATGGCGCAGCTGGCGCTCGGCCTGGCCGATTTGCCCTTTCCCTAACCGTCTGCCGACGATGATCGTTGACGCCGACCCGAGGGCGTTACCCGGCAGGTTAATCAGCGAGGCCACCGAGAAAGCAATAAAGTTACCGGCAATCACGTTGGTCCCCATCCCGGCAACGAACATCTGCGTCAGCAGCTTACCGCCGTTGAACAGCACCGACTCGACGCTCGCCGGAATGCCGATGCCGAGCACTTCCCACAAAATGCCCCAGTTGAGCGGCGTAAAATAACTTTTCAGCGAGATACGCAGCGCCGGGTTAAAGCCAATCATCAGCACGAAGATAATGCCCGCCGCGCCGATGTAGCGGGAAATCGTCAGCCCCAGTCCCGCGCCAACAAAGCCCAGCCCGCCCCAGCCAAAGATGCCGTAGATAAGAATGCTGCTGATGATGATGTTGAGGATGTTCATGCCGCCGTTAATCAGCAGCGGGATTTTGGTGTTCCCCGCCCCGCGCAGGGCGCCGCTACCGATAAGCGCTATGGCTGCCGCCGGGTAGCTCCAGACGGTGGTTTGCAGGTAAGAAAGTGCGAGAGCTTTAACTTCCGGCGTGGCGCTACCGGCAATGACATCGATAATGTGCGTGCCCGCCAGATGAATGCCTGCGGCCATGATAAAAGAAACTATGGTCATCAGCACCAGAGACTGCCGGGCCGCCGCCCTCGCCCGCTCCGGATCCAGCCTGCCAAAGCTGAACGCCACCACCACCGTGGTGCCGAGATCGATAGCGGCGAAGAACGCCATGATAACCATGTTAAAACTGTCAGCGAGCCCTACGCCCGCCATCGCCTCTTTCCCTAACCAGCTGACGAGAAAGGTACTGAGTACGCCCATCAACAACACGCAGGTGTTTTCGAGGAAGATTGGCACCGCCAACGGCGTTATCTCACGCCAGAACAGCACCCGATAACTCTTACGTTTGGCGTACCACGGCGTTTTCGCCACGGTCTGGCGAAGGACTGCATGTAAGTTCAAGCGAGGACCTGCAAGGAAAGATAAAACGGCATTTCAAATAATGAGCGACAAATCGTTATCCTGCAAAGGATTTTTTTGTCTCTGATTGCCTGAAAAGGCAACAAGATGTTGATAGTTTCCGCAAACGCACCTAAGGGTGAAATTTTGCCTTTGACAAGCCCCGGAGCCGCCGCTAATATTCGGCCCGTTCACACGATTCCTCTGTAGTTCAGTCGGTAGAACGGCGGACTGTTAATCCGTATGTCACTGGTTCGAGTCCAGTCAGAGGAGCCATATTTGAGAAGCCCGCTTAAGGAAACTTAAGCGGGCTTTTTGCTGTTGGTGGTTCAGGCAAAGGCGTTACTTCCCACAGCCGAGCTCGATGAATAATCCGTTGTTGTCGATGAAAAAGCCATATCGATAGACTTTGTTATTCAGCGTATAGGACGTTTGGTAGATGTAGCCACGGGTAAGCGGAACCTTTATGCAAGTATCTGGATAAATGAGGTGTTTGTAGTCAGCAACAGCAAGATTTTTAAAGTCGTCACCTTGTAATGAAGAAATTGAATAGCGACTTAGTACATCGGATTTATCAACGGTAAAACAGAGATTGCCGTTAATAATGTCATAGCTTCGCCACTCGCCTACACCTAGATTTTCACCCACACAGCCAGTAAGCAAAGAACAAGCAGAAACAAATGCAACAACATGCTTCATAAAGGAAATCTCCCCAGTATTTTCTTGTACCGTGACAGCAGTGAAACCGTCGGCTCCGCCGGGTTAAGGTGGCGAAGATTGGTGATGTCGTTCAGGTGGTTGTGTAAGTATCCCGGCAAAGGTGTTACTTCCCACAGCCGAGCTCGATGATTTGCCTGTCATTATCAATAAAAAAACTGTACTGATAGTTTGCTTTATTCATCGTGTAGGATGCCTGATAAATATATCCCGGTGTTAGTTCGATGTTTATGCATGTATTCGGATAAGTAAGATTATCGAGATCGGTTACGGCAAGGACTTTATATTCGCCACCCTGAGTCGAAGAAAGCACATAGCGAGTCAACACGTCCGATTTGTCCACGGTGAAACAAATGTGGTTTCCGTCAATATAAAGACTCTTCCAATCTCCAACCCCCAAACCTTCGCCGACGCAGCCAGACAACGCGGTACACAAAAATATTAACTTGAATAAGCGATTCATAAAGGAAATCTCCCCAGTATTTTCTTGTACCGTGACAACAGTGAAACCGTCGGCTCTGCCGGGTTAAAGTGGCGAAGATTGTAGATATTAGAATTGCCTCTAAATCCGTGAGTCTTCAATAGCCAGTAATCGCTTACAATGCAGGCTTGTTGCTCCAGGCCGTAATCAAGCAGTGTCGGTTTTTCGAGATCATAGGTGTAGTCAACGGCCCAGGAGAAAGCTCCGCGAGTGCGCACCCACATCCCTCGCTGATGCTGCCAGACATGCATCATTTCATGCATGAAGAGATGACGTGCATCGATGGGATTACGTTGAGGTGAGGAGAAATCAGGCTCATAGACGCCTTCCTGAAACCATATTTCTCCATTAGGCGTCATAGCGAAGCTATTTTTTTGCATATTAAATGGCAAATAGCTCCCACGATGAATCCAGACCTTGTAATATTCAATAGCGTTACCGTAGAGTGTTCTGGCGAGCTTAATTTCCCCGAGTGTCAGCAATCTCAAGCCGCCTTGCTTTATTCCTTTAGACATATAACCCTCCTTTTGGAAGGGTTTATGTTACCATCGGATTAAAATCATACAATTATTTAGTTTATGAATGAATTTCGATAATGTAATCATGCGGGAAATAGTATGTGGCCGATATACATCTGAGTCTTAATAGATTTTCATTAATATTTTTCTTCTTTAAAATTCATCCCCGGCCAGAGAAGCCAAACTGTGAAGCCCATTCAAGAATTTTTTCATTTACTGCATGAACCTATTTATTCCAGATCTTTTAAATCCATTTATTAAATAGTTTTAAGGCAAAATCTGTTCTTTTGGTATAATCAATGCTTAGGCGCAATAACACCCTCGCCACCCGCAAAACGCCGGCGGCGGATCCTTGCTATAAATCCAACACCCACTCCTCTCCCCCAAGCACCTTGCCGTTCACCTGAATCTCGATCTTCTGCACGCCAGGGTAATACTGGCGGGTGGTGATTGTTTTCACCGCGTGCTTTTTCTCTATGGTGACCGAGCCTCCGGCCGGGAGTTCGAACGTTCGGAGCTTGAAGACCTTCGGGGCAGTGCTGCCGTTGGCTTTCATAAAGTGGAGCACGTAGTCCACCACGATGTTTTGCGGGGTGCTGCTGGTTGAGCAGAGGCTGACTTTAAATGCCAGGTATTCGCCCAACGCAATCGCTTTTTGTTTGAGGGCGAATGCATCCAGCGCGACGTCCGCTCCGTGCTGCACGCCAATAAGCGCCAGCGCATCCGGGTGACCATTCTTAATTAAGGTGCGCAGCGAGTGGCGGGTTATCCAGGCGACTTTTTTTACGTCGTCACCGCCGGACTGTTTCGCCTGCTGCTGCCAGTTTTGCAAAAGCTGAATCACGTAGTCCGGGTGGTCTTTGGTGATGTCGTTCAGATGGTTGGCGACGCTTTTTCTGACGTAAAGCTCCGGGTCGAACTTCAGGGCGTCCAGAATGGCTCTGGTTCCCGCCGGGTCTTTGATAAACAGATGCAGTTTTTCGCCCCACGGCACGCGCGGGCGGGTGCCTTCTGAGGCCCAGCGGCGGATGTCTACGCTTTCGTCCTGCGCACATTTAAGCAGAAACCGCATGGTCGCGTCGGGATCCTGCTTGATAAAAGGCCTCACCGCCCATTCGGCGGTAAAGCAGACTGTCACCACTTTCAGGGCTTCGAGGGAAAGTGCCGGGTGGTTCAGGCCATAGACCTGAATAAACTCCGCAAAAGGCCAGACGGCAAAACCGCGCAGCTTATGCTCTTTTAATACAGCAACCACCACGCCCAATGCAGCCGGGTAGTCCTGCGGGAGCTCAGCCGCCAGTGCGTCGCGGATGGCCTGAACTCTGGCCTTCATTTCCAGCTTATCGAGGTTTTCCGCTTGCTTTAAAAACGCTTTGGCGTTGAAGGCGGGATGATGCCGCGCGATTAAGCTCGCGATGTCCTGCAAAAGCCCATGATTAAAAGCATGTTTAAACGCGTTCTGATTTTCGACGGGCTCACTCACTGCACTACTCCCTGGCGGATAACGTATTGCCGGAGTCTATCACTGTTTTTTCTTTGCTTTTTAGCCGTTTGCTACAAAAAACTGCTAACTAATTCGCCCAGGGTTCGTCAGCACCTGACGGAATTTTTCTATGTCACAAATCACGTATTCATGGGCCACTTTCTGAATGTACTGCTCTTCTATCAGCTGATTGATCACCCGGCGGTAGGTTCTCTCGGAGCAGCCAAACCGTTCAGCCTCGCGGGATACCTGTGAGAAGTCCACCAGCGGCTTGCTCTGCTGATGGCGTTCATACAGGTCGGCCACGATGTTAAACACCAGCGGCTGCAGGAAACGCTCCATGGTTCTCGCCATCCCGCGCTGGTAGCTGGTGGAGAGCAGCTGGCTGAGCCAGACGCCGACTTCCGCGTGGCTGGTCAGAATGGTGTCCATCATCGCCAGCGGGATGACTTTGACCGTCATGGTGTCGTGGGCGACGACCGAGAACTGGCTCGGCGTGTGGGTAAGATATTCTATTTCGCCGATGATAGTGTCGCTGACAAAGCGCTGCCCGAGACTGAACGCTTTCCCGTTTTCAGCGTTGTAATGCATGGTGTACTCGCCGAGCGTGATCCAGTAGAGCGCTTTGATCTCTTCGCCCTGGCGCAGAATAAATTCATCGGGGCCGATCTCTTTGCTTTTCAGCGGCGCGGCGTACACGGCATCGCGTAGGATCTGGTGCCCGCGCTGAGCGAATTGCTGAATAATATTCATGGTGTTGTCGCTCTCCGGCAGGCTGCCTCGCAGCTAAATAACGTCAAGTATTGCCTGTTTCGCCAGAATCTGCGGCGAAAAAGGCGGCTGAGATTAACTATCGCCCCTCGGTATTGTCAATACTCCGCGCTTTACTCCCCCCTCGCCAGCCCTGGCGTGTCACTTTTCTTGCAAAGGCAAAAATCAAATTTGTGATCGCCGTCGGCCTGGTCGGACATTTGCCTTTTTCTGCAAGCTACGGGGTTTCTATCGTAATGGCATGAAACCAGCCAGGAGATCGTCTGATGACGCCACATATTAACGCCAACCCCGGCGACTTTGCCGAAACCGTGATCATGCCCGGCGACCCGCTGCGCGCGCAGTACATTGCGCAGACGTATTTAACCGATGCAAAGCGCGTGTGCGATACCCGCAATATGTTTGGCTTTACCGGCTACTACAAAGGCAAGCGACTTTCCGTGATGGCTCACGGGATGGGCATTCCGTCCGTTTCCATATACGCCCATGAATTGATCAACGCCTTTGGTGTGAAACAGCTTATTCGCATCGGCACCTGCGGCGCGGTGGATGAAAGCGTGGATATGCGCCATGTGATTGTCGCCACCGGCGCGGGAACGTCTTCTTCGGTAAACCGCGACCGTTTTGGCGGCTACGACTACGCGGCCGTGCCGGACTTCGACCTGCTGCGCCGCTGCTGGACGGCGGCCGAGCAACACAATATTCCGACCCGATTCGGCAACACTTTTACCAACGACCTGCTGTACGACAAACCCGAAGGCATGCTCCCTGCCCTCAAAAAGATGAACATCCTTGCGGTGGAAATGGAAACCTCGGCGCTGTTCACCATCGCCGCGCAGTACCGCGCCAAAGCCCTGAGCCTGCTGACCGCCTGCGTAAGCAGCGTCACGGGGGCAGAGCCGACGGCAGAAGAACTACAAAACACGTTAGACAACATGATTGAGCTCGCTTTAGAAACCGCACTTCTCTGCGATTGATTTCTCCCATAAGGGTTCTCCGATGACAAACTCTACACATCAGCCGGCCTCGGGCGGCATAAAAGTTGAAGCAAACGGCGTGAATGCCGTCCCGGAGGCTGAGCGCTACGGCAAACCCGCCGGGCTGTTTCCGATCTGGTTCTCCTGGAACGTCTCTATTCTGGGGATGACCTACGGCATTTACGTTTACTCACTTGGCCTGAGCGTCTGGCAGTCAATCACCGCCGGGATTATTGGCTACCTGCTTTCCTGCTGCCTGGTCGGCGTGCTGGCGGTGGGCGGGCCAAGAACCGGTCTGCCTACGCTGACCCAGACCCGCTTCTGCTTCGGCTATCACGGCAATAAATTCCCGACGCTGTTCGCCTATATCTCCAACATGGGCTGGAAAATCACCATTATTACCCTTGCCTCGTCCACCGGCGCGGCGCTGTTCGCCAGGCTCTGGCCTGCGGCCTTTGCGCTGGCGGACGGCAAACCTACGCTGGTGTGTATTCTCGGCTGGTTCATCGTCAGCCTGGCGCTGACCATGTCGGTCGCCATTTATGGTCACCAGCTGATCATGAAGGTGGAGAAATACATCGCCTGGCTGACCGGGTTTATGAGCATCATCTTTATCTTCCTGATGCTGCCGCATATTCACTGGGAAAAGCTGGGCCAGAGCGCGGCGCACGGCGACCTGTTGACCTACATCGGCGGCGTGGTGATGGCGATGACGATGGTGGGCCTTGGCTTCCTGAACTACGGCGGCGACTTCGCGCGCTATTTGCCGAAGAAAACCCAGGCCTCGAAGGTTATTTTCTGGACGACGACGGGGATTTCTCTGCCGGTGAGCATCCTGCTGGTGCTGGGCGCCTTCCTTGCCGACAGCAACCCGGACCTGAGCGCAGCGGCGGCGCAGTCGCCTATTGCCTCGCTGACTAACCTGCTGCCGTTCTGGTTCTACGTACCGTTCTCCATCGTGATTATTGTTTCGCTGCTGGCGGCGGCAATTACCGGCGTATACAGTTCAGGTCTTGCCCTGCTGGCGCTTGGTATTCCGGCCAGCCGCGCCACGACGACCACGCTGAACGCGGCTATCATCGGCTTCGGCGCGTTCTACCTGATGTTTATTTCCGATTCGTTCCTGGCGACCTTCCAGTCGTTCCTGGCCTCTATTTCGGTGGTGATCGGCTCCGCCGGGGCAATTCAGCTGATCGACTTCCTGCGCCAGAAGCGCCTGGGCTGGGATGTGGCGATGGCGAATAAAGCGGGTTTTGGTGGCTGCGATGGCCGCTGGACGGCACTGCTTTCACTGGGTATCGCGACCTTTGTAGGGCTGGGCACAATTACTTCCGGTGACCCGTACATCGCGCACGTGGTGGGCTTCCTGCTGACGGAAGAAACCCGCCACAGCGTCTTTGCGACGGCGAACCTGGGCGTTATTGTCTCGATGCTGACCGGGGGCGTATTGTATTCGCTGCTGACCTTCGGCCTGAAGATTGAGCTGCCGGGCATTTCGTCTGCACAAGCGGCTTCAACCGTGCAGGGTAAAACCCAAAAAGCGCTGTAAGCCGAAAAACAGGCCCGCTAAGCGGGCCTGTTATTTTCCCACTCCTGCAAAAAGTCTATCAGCGCACGCACCTTCGCCGGAACATGCTTCGTGTTCGGGTAAACCGCATAAATGCCCTGGGATGGGAAACGGTATTCCGGTAGCACATGCTGAAGTTCATCGCGCCCTATCGCACTACGCACCAGCCATTCGGGCAATAAACCTACGCCGCAGCCCTGAACCACAAAAGCCATGAGCGCCGCCGCCGTGTCGGTCATAAAGCGGGCCGGCCCGGTGATCGTTAACTCCCTCGTTTCCTGGTCAGGCCCAATGACCTGCCATTCTCTGGGGGTCGGCAGCCGACGATGAATGACCCATTCCGCTTCGGCCAGCGCCTCCAGGCTGCCAACCGGGTTACGCTCAAGCCACTGCGGCGCGGCAACCGCCACAATCTCGAACCGCTCTATCAGCGCCGCGCGGTAGGACGAATCCGCCAGCTTGCCCAGGCGAATAGCCACGTCAAACTGCCCGGAGATGAGATTAGCCGGGGCAGATGAAGATTCGTGCCGGATGGTCAGCCCCGGATGCAGCCTGCCAAAGGCACTTAGCGCCGGGATAACCTTTGCATGGCCGTATTCCGGCGTTGTCGAAATACTCAGTTCGCCAGAAAATCCGCCGTGATGCCCCTGCACATCTTCCACCAGCGCTTCGCTCTCCCTTAACAGCTGCAGAGCGCGCTGGTAAAACACTTCCCCCGCCTGGGTTAACGCCACGCGCCGCGTGGAGCGTACAAGCAGCGAAACGCCAAGTTCCGCCTCAAGCTGACGAACGTTAAAGCTGATCGCCGCTTTCGTTTGCTGCATGGATTGCGCTGCCGCGGTAAATCCCCCGGCCTCCACCACCGCAACAAACTGCGCCACCCGCTGCAAGTTGAGCATGCCAATTCGCCTGATTATCAAATTATTTTTGACAGTGTATCAGCCGGAACGGGATTTATCCGTCTCGCGGAACCTGCTGAAATCGCCTTTTCTTTTTCACGAGAGCCGCCATGCCTTATCGCTACAGGGTTGCCGCCGTTTATCTGCTCGGTTTTTTTCTCGACTTAATCACTATGTTTATCGCCAACGTTGCCTGGCCTGAAATGGGGAGGGAGTTTCACGCGCCGGTTACCGAGCTGGCGTGGATAAGCCACGGCTATCTTTGCGGCCTGACGCTGGTTATCCCCTGCAGCGCGTGGCTGACGCAGCGGCTGGGTGCCAGGCGCCTGTTTATGCTTTCTTTGGGGCTTTTCTCTCTCGGCACGCTGGCTTCCGGCCTGGCTCCCGGCCTTGAAACGCTGGTCGCCGCACGTATTCTGCAGGGCGTGGGAGGCGGGCTGCTCATCCCTGTTGGCCAGGCCCTGACCTGGCAGCTTTTCGCGGTGCACGAGCGGGCAAAGCTTTCCTCGGCAATTATGCTGGTTGCGCTGCTGGCTCCGGCGCTTTCGCCAACCGCAGGTGGATTGCTGGTGGAATCTTTTGGCTGGCGCTGGATATTTCTCTCCAGCCTGCCGCTGGCGCTGCTGACGCTAGTTCTGGCGGGATTTTGGCTAAAACCTGCAGAGCAACAAACTGCCCGCAGGCCGCTGGACGTTAAAGGGCTAATACTGGGATCGGCGGGGCTATTCGCTATTTTGCTGGGCGTCACGCAGGCCGGAAACCCGGCGGCTCATGGCGCGGCATTAGTGTGGCTCATCGCTGGCATGCTTATTCTTTGGTTTTTTATTCGCCGGAATGGCAAACATCCGACCCCGCTGTTCAGCCTGCCGCTGTTGGCAGATCCTCTGCTGCGTTACGCCATGCTGGTTTACCAGTGCATTCCGGGGATTTTTATGGGCACCAGCCTGGTCAGCATTGTCTATTTGCAAACACAGTTGGGCCTGTCTGCCACTCAAACCGGAATGTTGATGCTGCCGTGGGCGATGGCCTCTTTTGTCGCGATTTCATTTACCGGCAAGATGTTTAATCGCCTCGGCCCTCGCCCACTGATCGCCGCCGGGGGCATATTTCAGGCCGCAGGGATTTTGCTGCTCACACAAATCAACTCCGGCGAGCAAGCCTCGTGGCTGGTAGCCGCTTACGCGTTGATGGGCCTGGGGGGAAGTCTTTCCAGCAGCACAGCGCAGAGCACCGCTTTTATCGCCATCCCTTCGGAGGCTATGCCGGAAGCGAGCGCACTGTGGAATATTAATCGCCAGTTAAGCTTTTGCTTTGGCGTGGCGCTACTGAGCCTGCTGTTGACTGTTTTACAGGCGCTGATGCCCGCCCCTCGCGCTTATTTTTTCACTTTTAGCCTTGCCGCCGCCGGGACGCTTGCCCCGCTGGTTTACGCCTGGCGGCTCAACAATCAGCAGATTAAAAATCAACTGACCCAAAAGGAACTCTGAGCAATGAATATCTGGTTTGAAGAAGTGATTGAGGCCCATGTTGCCATTGAGCAATGGCTTGGTGCGGGCAAGGGGGAGCTGGAAGCGCTGCTGGCATGCTTTACTCACGACTATTCAATGGTCGCGCTGAGCGGCGCAAGGCTGGATTATCCGGCACTTTGCAGCTTTTTCCGTACCAGCGGCGGCAGCCGCGAAGGGCTGGCGATTGAGGTCGATAGCCTCCAGTTACTGGACGAATGGCCGCAGGGTGCCGCCGTGCTTTACCGCGAAACGCAAACGCTGAACGGCTCCAGCACCGTGCGCTGGTCTACGGTTATTTTCCGCCGCGAGGGCGAGAAAGTGTTATGGCGACATTTACAGGAAACGGCGCAGGCTTAAGCCGGAGCGGGCGGTGAAAACCGCCCCAGCAGCCTTAAAGCGCGATGTTGAAATGCGTCCCGTCCGGCAGCTCGATATCGAGCTTAACCTTACCCCCGGCCGCCTCAACGTAACGCTTGAGGGAAGAAAGCTTGATGTCGCGGCCTTTTTTTTCCATTTCGGCAACGGTGGGCTGCTTCACGCCCAGCTTCTGCGCCATCTCAGTCTGCGTTTTTCTGACTTTGTCACGAAGTTCGGCCAGGTGGATATTCAGCAGCATTTCGTCGGCCATGGCCTGCGCGGCGGCCACCACTTCGGGTTTTTCTTCGGCCATCCATTGTTCTAACGTTCGACCCATTCTATTTGCTCCTTTTCCGTTAACTGCTGTAAGTGCGCCCGAAACTCGTTGTCTGCTAATGGCACCATGACGTTATAAAAACGCTTCTCGTTCCCTGCTTTATTTCCCGCACAGAGCAGGATGGCACAGCGTTTTATATCAAAAGCAAAAAAGATCCTGAGGGGCTCACCCCGGCACTGAATTCGCAGCTCTTTCATGTTGGAGTACTGCGACCCTTTTACCGTATCGGCATAAGGCCGTCCGAGTAAAGGCCCTCTCTCTTTGAGCAGTACAACCCCTGCCATAACGCAGGCTTTGGTCATGTCATCTGACGCCGTAACCCAGGCATCAAACGTATCCGTCATTTTAATCGACCACACATCGCCCTCCGCAATATAGGTTAAATACTATATAGGAACAAGCCTATGTGCCGATTGTGTGAGCAAAGACCAAGTTAATCATTTGGCCTTGGGTGAGTCGTCGAGAGAGATTCGGAAATGAATAATGACGTTCAGCGAGTTGCAGCCTCACTGGAAACGGACTCGTAAATTTGCTCAGGTGAAAGGTGGATGAGAAAACCCCATCCACCCTGACTGACTAATTATGATTTACGGCTGGCAATAATGTCGTCGGCCACGTTACGCGGCGCTTCGGCATAATGATGGAACTCCATGCTGTAGGTCGCCCTGCCCTGAGACATTGAGCGCAGCGTGGTGGAATAACCAAACATCTCTGCCAGCGGGACATCGGCCCGAATAATCTGGCTGCCAAAGCGTTCTTCCATGCCCTGCACCATGCCGCGGCGGGAAGAGAGGTCGCCCATAATGTTACCGGCGTAGTCTTCCGGCGTTTCCACTTCGACGTGCATGATAGGCTCCAGAATAACCGGATCCGCTTTGCGCACGGCGTCCTTGAAACCGAAGATCGCCGCCATCCTGAACGCCATTTCCGAAGAGTCGACGTCATGGTAAGAGCCGAAGGTCAGCGTGGCTTTGACGTCCACCACAGGGTAACCGGCGAGCACACCTGTATTCATCGCCTCACGCAGACCTTTTTCCACAGAAGGAATGAACTCGCGTGGTACTACGCCCCCTTTGGTGGCATCTTCAAACACAAAGCCTTTGCCCGGCTCAAGCGGTTCGAGCGTCAGCACTACATGTCCATACTGGCCTTTACCGCCTGACTGCCGCACAAATTTCCCTTCCACGTCTTTCGCCGTTTTACGGATCGTTTCGCGGTAGGTGACCTGTGGCCGGCCAATGTTCGCTTCCACGCCAAACTCACGTTTCATGCGGTCGACGATGATTTCCAGGTGAAGCTCGCCCATGCCGGAGATGATCGTCTGGCCGGATTCTTCGTCCGTATGCAGGCGGAAAGAGGGATCTTCCGCCGCTAAACGCTGCAGCGCGATACCCATTTTCTCCTGGTCGGCCTTGGTCTTCGGCTCGATAGCGAGGGAAATCACCGGCTCAGGGAACTCCATTCGCTCAAGCGTGATCGCCGCATTCGGGTCGGTTAACGTATCGCCAGTGGTGACGTCTTTCAGCCCTACGCAGGCGGCGATATCCCCGGCACGCAGCTCATCCACCTCGTGGCGGTCGTTCGCATGCATCTGCACAATACGTCCGATACGCTCCTTTTTGCCTTTCACCGGGTTGTAAACCGAATCGCCTTTTTTCAGCACGCCGGAATAAACACGGATAAAGGTCAGTTGCCCAACATACGGGTCGGTCATCAGCTTGAAAGCGAGCGCCGAGAAGGGTTCATCATCACTGGGATGGCGTTCCGCGTGCTCCCCCTTTTCATCCACGCCGTCAATGGCAGGAATGTCGAGCGGAGACGGCATCAGCTCTACGACCGCATCCAGCATGCGCTGCACACCTTTGTTTTTAAACGCGCTGCCGCACAGCATCGGCTGAATTTCCCCGGAAATGGTGCGCTTGCGCAGGCCGGTAATAATTTCCGCTTCGCTCAGATCGCCGGTTTCCAGGTATTTATCCATTAGCTCATCGCTAGCTTCCGCCGCAGCAGAGACCATTTTTTCGCGCCACAGTTGTGCAGTCTGCAGCAAATCCTGCGGCACAGGCCCATAGCTGAACGTCATGCCCTGGGTCGCATCGTCCCAGATAATGGCGCGCATTTTGATGAGATCTACCACGCCAGTGAAGCTGTCTTCTGCCCCGACCGGGATGACGATGGGAACAGGATTGGCTTTCAGGCGGTCAATCATCATCTGCACCACACGGAAGAAATCAGCGCCCGGGCGGTCCATTTTGTTAACGAAGGCCAGCCGCGGCACGCGGTATTTATTTGCCTGCCGCCAAACGGTTTCTGACTGCGGCTGCACGCCGCCCACTGAGTCGTAAACCATTACCGCGCCGTCCAGCACACGCATGGATCGCTCCACCTCAATGGTGAAGTCCACGTGTCCCGGCGTGTCTATGATGTTGATACGGTGCGGTTCAAAACCGCGATCCATACCCGGCCAGAAGCAGCTCACCGCGGCGGACGTAATGGTAATACCGCGCTCTTGCTCCTGAGCCATCCAGTCTGTCGTTGCTGCGCCATCGTGAACTTCACCCAGTTTGTGACTCATGCCGGTGTAAAACAAAATACGTTCGGTCGTGGTTGTTTTACCGGCATCAATATGGGCTGAAATACCAATGTTGCGATAGCGTTCGAGAGGGATGGGTCGGGGCATGATGTGTCCTTAGTCTTGTTGACTGTTAAGCGACGGCCACTATGGCCGCCAGAGTTGTTCGCCATCAGCATAGTACAATTGTACGAGTATATTCGAACAATTTGAGCTATCGTTAATATCAATACATTCGAAGGGCATCAAGTTTGCTATCAAGTTTGCTATAGTAGCCGGCCGCCGTGCCGCCACCGCCTACAGGAAGAGTATGATCGCCAACCATCCGGAACGAGAACAAATCCGCCTTGAAAATGTGCTTTTTGCGCTGGGCAACCCTTTGCGGATGGGGATCGTCAGATCGCTTGCCGGGGGGGAAGAGCTTACCTGTGGCGCTTTAATTCAGGATGTGGCGAAGTCGACCATGACCCACCACTGGCGGGTTCTGCGCGATAGCGGCGTAATCTGGCAGCGCCCTCAGGGACGTGAAAATTTGATTTCGCTGAGGCGTGAAGATCTGGATGCTCGGTTCCCCGGACTGCTGGAAACCCTACTGCGGGTGATGGTGAACGAGGCATAAAAAAACCGCCCTGAAGGCGGTTTTTTTATCGCTGAAGTTATTCAGACTTGGTGTCAGCCACTTTCTGCTCGCCCATCACTTTCAGCTTCTTAGAGATCTCGCGACGCTCTTTAGACAGCTCGGCGTTTTTGATGATGTAGTCATCCACGCGGTCTTCGTAGTCGGTTTTCATGCTGGCAATGATACCCTGCACCGCTTCGATGCTCATGCCTGGCTTGATGTAGTCGCTCAGGTTATCAAGCAGCAGCACGCGCTTTTGGTTGTCACGGATCTTTTTCTCTACGTCCTGAATTTCACGCTGCAGTTTGTTTTTACGACGGAACAGACGAACAAACTCCAGAACGTCCTGGAAGGTAGGTTTGATATTTTCCATTTTTACACCCCTGCTAAATTGGTACTCGGATTCGTTAAGACAACCGCCATAACCTTAGTAGTAGCGGTTGACGATTACAATTTTTTGTCAGTCTCACTAACGGGCTTGCCCTATCTTAACCTCAATTTCTGCTGAATCGAAACAAGCATTGTCATTTCTGTGCTTTACGCGCGCTATTTGCGCAGTGCGCGGCAAATGAGGTGCGACAGCAGCTCAAGCTGGCGGGCCAGTTCAAGGCTGAGCCAGACGTAGCCGTGAATAGGCGTTTCCTGCAGCTGACTGCCCTTGCCCTCCTCCATCAACTGGCGAAGTTCAAAAACGATCTCATTCAGTTTCTCGGTGTTGGCTGAGATGGGCGAAGGGTTCCCTTCATACAGCGCCGTTGCAATGGCCGACAGTGTGCGCTGCGTCATTTGCTGCGTGTCGCGCAGCGTATGAGCGTTGATCATCACAAAATGGCTTTCCCGCGTCGCCCAATAGGCGTTGATTTGCAGCTCAAGGGTGCAGACCATGTTGCGATTAATGGTCTGAATCGCCTCAAAGACTGACTTCTGAATACGGGTTTCCTTACCCGCGGGGCCAATCAGGGCGCGCATCTTGACCACGTCATTCAGGATTTTCTGCAACGGTTTTTCCAGCCGTGGGCGCTCCACAAGGTTTGGCGAGAACCCCGCAGTGTAGATTTTGCTAAACGCCTGCACGAAGGTCGCCATCTGGATACGCCAGTGAATAAACGCCCGCTGTGGGTAAACGCTGGTAAACAGCATGGCCAGAAGCGAGCCGAAGATAACGTCGCCGCTGCGCCACAGAGCAACTTCCATATCCCCCGGAGGCGCCCCAACAACCACGGAGAGCGTGATGCCGATAAGCAGCGCCTGGTAGGGACGTTTACCCAGCGCCAGATAGCCGCACAGGAACATCGCCAGCCCGCACCAGATGATCATCAGCGGTAAGGAAATAAGCTCCAGCTTAAGGGCTATCAGTCCGATGGCCGCGCCAAAAATGGTGCCACCGATACGCTGGAAGGCGCGCGGAACAACGTTCCCCCAAAAGGAAATGGGGCCCATTACCACCACCAGTGTGATAAGCGGCCAGGTGCCTTCGGGGATGTTCAGCAGGCGAACCAGAACAAATGTCAGCACAAAAGCAAGGGCGATACGTATGCCGTGGGCAACGCGATAGTTGCGGTAAATACGGATCTCAAACGGGGTCAGTGATTTGTCGGGGCGCACACCCGGCTCTCCGAAAATAAAAAAGAAATTGTACCCGTTTTTCTCACAAAGAAATCATGTTGCCGGGTGCGGCGGGGCTTTTACGCGGAATATTTCACATTTCTTTGCTGAATATCAGAAATGGGCGGCAGACTGCCGCCCGGATTCAAGCCAGCTAGCGCAGCCAGGGCGTAACGGTCACGCCAACCAGCAGCCCTTCAGGACTGAGCATACGTGACACCGTTTGCCCCCAGGGCTCGATACGGTTATCCACCAGCATCTGATACCCGGCCTGCTTTAGCACCGCTGTTGCCTGCCCGACATCTTCTACTTCAAATTCGACCCAGCTTTGGGGCGCGACAATGTGCTCGGGCCAACCGTCCACGCCGAAGCAGGACTGTGCCGCCTGAGCGAGCGGCCAGAGCGCAAAATGCTTCACGCCATCCAGCTCACCGTGTTCCGTTGCCAGATAGTCCTCGTTGCCTTCCATCGCTTTTAGTGGCAGACCGAGCACCTGCTGATAAAACCCGGCACTTGCCGCCACGTCGCGCGTAACGGGGCCATACCCGGCGATGAATAACACGTTTAATCCTGCGATAGCTTCCGTCATGGCGAGCTCCTGTCAGACTTTAGCGACCGGAATATACATATCAATTTCCCATACGCCGGACGCCGAGCCGTCGTTGAGATAGATTTCGTAACAGGGTTTGCCGGTTAACTGATAGTCACCATCAGCCTCTACCTGGTCAAAGAAGGTTTCCCAGGCTTCCTGGAATGCTTCGTTTTTTACGATGGCATGCCCGATGGCGTAAGTATCTGCCTCAATAGCCGTGATGATAACGCCTTCGCTGTTTTCCGGTAGTTTGAACTCTTCAGGTACGCCCAGCACCGTGTCCACGCGCAGCTTTTCTGGCGGAACAACATCGGGGTCATCATAGTAAATGGCCAGCCAGTCGCCATGCAGGCTGTGGGTTTTCGCCCACATGGCCAGTTGGCCAAACCCTTGCGGAACCGTGGTTTCCCACGGCCCGACCAGATGAAAACCGGCCACTTTACGCGCCGGAACATGCTGAACTTTGAATGTCATACTGCCTCCACGCTGATGAATAAATACACTGTACATTTATACACTATATTTTTTAAAGGTGGGGCACAAGCTGCCAGATTTGGGAGCAACCTCGCAGGAAATGGCGACAAAAAAACCGCGCAAATCGCGCGGTTCATCAACAAGACAAAGGGTTAAAGCTTGCGGCTGATAAAGTCGCCGAGACGCGAAAACATCCCGCCTTTCTCCACCGGCGTGAGGTTCACTAGCGGCCAGTGGGAGATGAGCCTGTCACCATCAAACAGCTGGATCTCGCCCACCTGCGTATTGGCTGCCAGCGGCGCCTCCATATCCTGCTTGCTCAGCACATACTTTGCTTTGATGTTTGGCACTTCCGATTTAGGCAGCGCGAGGAAGACGTCCTGATCCGGGCCCACATTGATATTGGCCTTGTCGCCGTACCAGATGTGCTCGCTGCCGATAGGTTTGCCTTTTTGCAAGACCTGCACGGTGTCGAAATTATCCTGCCCCCAGTGCAGCAGCTTGCGGGCCTGCTCTTCACGCCCTTTTGAGCTAAGGCCGCCCATAATCACCGCAATCAGGCGGCGCTGGCCCAGCACGCTGGAGGCAATAATGTTAAACCCTGCTGTTTCGGTATGCCCCGTTTTCAGGCCATCCACGTTCAGGGATTTATCCCACAACAGGCCGTTGCGGTTTTGCTGGGTAATCCCGTTCCAGGTGAGACTGCGCTCGCTGTACATATGGTAGAACTGGGGTTCACCGTGGATGATAGCGCGGGACAGCACGGCAAGATCATAGGCGGAGCTGTGCTGCCCCGGCGCGTCCAGGCCATGCACGGTTTCAAAATGAGTATCGTGCAGGCCAAGTTGGTCGACGTAGTGGTTCATCATGGCGACAAACTGCTTTTGTCCCCCGGCAACATAGTCTGCCAGCGCAACGCAGGCATCGTTGCCGGAATCAATAATCAACCCGCGGCTGAGATCGCGCACGGTCACCCGGTCTCCTGGCTTAATGAACATCAGCGATGACCCGTCAAACACCGGGTTACCTTTTGCCCAGGCATCTTTCCCCACTGTGACGACGTCGTCCGGGGTAATACGTTTACTGTCGATTGCGCGGTCAACGACATAGCCGGTCATCAGTTTTGTCAGGCTGGCCGGGTTACGCTGGACGTGTTCATTGCCTGCGGTCAGCACCTGCCCGGTGGTGTAATCCATCAGTACCCATGCGCCGGCTTCTACCTGAGGCGGCTGCGGCTGATGGGGGAAAATATCATCAGCATAGGCAGCATTGACGGAAAGGGACAAAAAGCTCAGGGCAACAAGCAGGCGGGTTTTCAACGGATTTTCCTCAAAGACTTAATTTACAGCGGCTCGTTTTACGGGAGTTCTTGTTAATTTGCTTCTTTAAATTGCAAGAAAATATGACATTTCATATTTAGCAATAATAATGAATGATATTTGTACTAAATATATTCCCCCGGACATCACACTGCGTTTATTCCGATATTCCATGTTTGCGTGACATTCTGATTGTGACAGCGCTGATTCATTTTTACTCTGACCGAAGAATACACGCATAAAGGTCATCGTATGGTGGAAAGTAAACGCTGGTCTCCAGAGCTGGAGGGGCTGCGAGGGCTGGCCTCGTTTTGGGTTTTGCTCGGCCACATTTGCCTGCTGGTGCAGTGCCGCATTCCTCTTCTTTATGATCCTGGGATGGGGGTCGATTTATTTATTTTGCTGTCAGGGTATTTGATGGCAAAAAATTATCAGGAGCGTCGGGAAAAAGAGCCGTGGAATAGCCCGGATACCTTTCGCAAATTCTGGCTACGCCGCTTCTTTCGCATCGCCCCGCTCTATTATTTGCTGCTGGTCGTGGCGCTGATTTTTGGCAGCTGGTTCGGCGAAATGCGCGATATTATCGCCAGCGCCTGGCCGACAACCGCCACCGCAAGCAGCCGCTATGCCGACCACTCCGCAATGAATATTTTCAGCCATCTGACGTTTATTTTTGGCCTCTTACCGGCCTGGTCCTTCCGCACCGTGTTGCCAGACTGGAGCATTGGGCTGGAGATGCAGTTTTATCTGCTGTTCCCGTTCATTATGCTGCTGGTGATGCGCTACGGGTTTACGGTTAGCGCGACGCTGCTGATGGTGGTTTGCCTGGCGGCCCGCTGGCTCTTCCCGGACTACTTCAACGCCTTTCCTATGCCGTCGATGATCCTGATAAAACTGCCGCTGTTTATCGCCGGAATGCTGATATCCCACGCGGTAATGCAAAAAAACCTGCGCTATTGCGCGCTGGCGCTGCTCGCCCCGGTCATTGCCTGGCAGATGCATATCGCCGAAACCCATCTGCGGCTGGTGGCAGAGTGCATGATGATTACCGGCATGACGCTGCTGCTCTGGCAGCCTGACAAAGAAAATCGTCTGCGCCGAATCACGGCGGCGCCTCGCAAGCTGCTCACCTGTCGGTTTAGCCTGTTTCTGGGGGATGTCTCTTATTCGGTGTACCTGCTACACCTGATGATTGTCCTCCCCACCATCGGCCTGCTCGTCCGCTACACCGGTTTTGCCCATCAGCCTTCGCTGATGCGTTTCCTGATAGTCACGGCCATCGCGCTGCCCACCGTCTGGCTGATTGCCGTTGCGCTTTACCACAAGGTTGAAAAACGCGGCATCGCGCTGGGTAAACAGTTGCTTAGCGGGGCGAAAATGAAGTCCGAAAGGTCCGTATCTTAAACGCGCTTTTCCTTCTGATGCGCCGGCAGATGGTTTACCATTGAGTCTGATGATAACTAGCTCAATGGTAACCTCTGTGTCCGATTCTGCCTCACTTGCTACCTTTCTGTTTCACGATTACGAAACCTTCGGCAAAAGCCCTTCGCTGGACAGACCGGCCCAGTTTGCCGCGATTCGCACCGACAGCGAATTTAACGTTATTGGCGAACCGGAAGTGTTTTACTGCAAGCCTGCGGATGACTACCTGCCCCAGCCTGAAGCCGTGATGATCACCGGCATTACGCCCCAGCAGGCGCTGGCGCACGGCGAGAACGAAGCGGCCTTCGCGAAGCGTATTCACGACATCTTCACGGTGCCAAAGACTTGCGTGGTGGGATACAACAACGTGCGCTTCGACGATGAAGTGACGCGGAATATTTTTTACCGTAACTTTTACGATCCGTATGCCTGGAGCTGGCAGAACGACAATTCCCGCTGGGATTTGCTCGACGTGATGCGCGCCTGTTACGCCCTGCGTCCCGAAGGCATTGTCTGGCCGGAAAATGAGGACGGGCTGCCGAGCTTCCGCCTTGAGCACCTGACCAAAGCCAACGGCATTGAACACGCTAACGCACACGATGCGATGTCAGACGTTTACGCCACCATCGCGATGGCTCAGCTAGTGAAAACCCGCCAGCCGCGCCTGTTTGAGTATCTCTACAGCCATCGCTCAAAGCAGAAGTTACAGACGCTGATTGATATCCCGCAGATGAAGCCGCTGGTCCATGTATCCGGCATGTTCGGCGCCCAGCGCGGCAATACCAGTTGGATAGCGCCGCTGGCCTGGCACCCGGACAACCGCAATGCGGTGATAATGGTCGACCTGGCCGGGGATATCTCGCCGCTGCTGGCGCTGGATGCCGCCACCCTGCGTGAACGCCTGTACACACCCAAAGCCGAACTGGGTGATAACGCAGCGGTGCCGATCAAGCTGGTGCATCTGAATAAATGTCCGGTGCTGGCCGTCGCCAACACCCTGCGCCCGGAAGATGCTGAACGCCTCGGCATTAACCGCCAGCAATGCCTTGATAACCTGAAAGTACTGCGCGAACACCCGGAAGTGCGTGAGAAGGTGGTGGCGCTGTTTGCCGAAGCCGAGCCGTTTGTGCCTTCCGATAACGTCGATGCCCAGCTTTACAACGGCTTCTTTAGTGACGCCGACCGTGCTGCAATGCGCATCGTGCTGCAAACCGACCCGCAGAATCTGCCGGCGCTGGATATCACCTTTGCCGATAAGCGCATTGAGAAGCTGTTGTTCAACTACCGCGCGCGCAACTGGCCGGGCACGTTAAGCGAAGATGAGCAGAACCGCTGGCTGCAGTATCGCCGGGACGTACTTTCCCAGGAAGCTCTGCAGGCCTATGCTCTTGAGCTGGAATCGCTGTATAACCAGCATGAAGGGGATAAAGAGAAAATGGCGCTGCTGAAATCGCTATTTGAATATGCCCAGTACCTGGTCGGTTAACCCTTTTGACAGATAAAAAATGGCTCCCTTTGGGAGCCATTTTTATTGCTTCGAAACTGATTAAGCGATGTCTTCGTTGTACTGAGGCACCGGGTTACGGAAGCTGCGGGTCACGCAGGCCACGTAAATCAGGCCGATCGCACCCCAAATCAGGCCGAGAATCATCGAGCTTTGTTCCAGGTTAATCCACAGCGCACCCACGGTCAGGGCACCAATCGTCGGCAGAACCAGGAAGTTCAGGTGATCTTTGAACGTCTTGTTGCGCTTTTCGCGGATCCAGAACTGCGAGATAACCGACAGGTTAACGAAGGTAAAGGCAACCAGTGCACCGAAGTTAATCAGCGCGGTGGCGGTAACCAGGTCAAAGTCGATAGCCATCAGCGCAACTGCGCCCACCAGCAGCACGTTGAACGCCGGGGTACGCCATTTCGGATGAATATAACCAAAGAAGCGGTTCGGGAACACGCCGTCACGGCCCATCACGTACATCAGGCGGGAAACGCCAGTGTGCGCGGCCATACCGGAAGCCAGTACGGTAATGGTGGAGAAGATCAGCGCGCCAACCTGGAAGGCTTTACCCGCCACAAACAGCATGATTTCCGGCTGAGACGCATCCGGATCCTTGAAGCGAGAGATATCCGGGAAGTACAGCTGCAGGAAATAGGTGGAGACGATGAAGATCAGGCCACCAATCAGCGCGGTCAGGAAGATAGCGCGCGGAATCACACGCTCGGCGTTCTTGGTCTCTTCAGACAGGTTGCTGATGCCGTCAAACCCGGTAAACGAGAAGCACAGGATTGTCGCGCCGGTAATCATCGGCACGATATGCGCGTTCTCAGACCAGAACGGCTTGCTGCTTGTCAGCGTACCCGCACCTTCACCGCCCGCAACGCCGTACACCACCATTCCCATGATTACCGCAATCAGCAGAATCTGCAGGATAACGATGATGCTGTTGAAGTTGGCGACAGTTTTAACGCTGCGCAGGTTAGAAACGGTCATAAAGCCGACCAGCACGACCACGAAGATCCACGACGGCACCGCAGGCACCAGCGCTTCAAAGTAGATTTTTGCCAGCAGGATGTTAATCATCGGCGCGAACAGGTAGTCCAGCAGCGACGACCAGCCCACCATAAAACCGACCAGCGGGTTAATGGATTTTTGGGCGTAGGTATAAGCGGAACCCGCAGACGGGAAACGACGCACCAGCTTGCCATAGCTCAGCGCGGTGAACAGGATCGCCACCAGAGCAAAGGCATAAGCCGTCGGCACATGGCCATCGGTCATCCCGGAAACAATACCGAAAGTATCAAACAAGGTCATCGGCTGCATGTAGGCAAGGCCCATCATGACTACCGGTACCAGCGTCAGGGTCTTACGCAGACCTGGGCGGGTGTTTGCACCTGCGGTGACGTTAAGCGACATGGTTGTTTCCCTCAGTGGAGAAAGCCTGCGCAAAAGCAAAAATCTGCCCCATCTTAATTTCCTCGGCGACACGACTGTCGTTTTTTAAAAGCTAGTATCTATCCGGTACGAAGCCCGGCCTCTTGGTTTTTTTGGCAAATGCCGTTTGTCTGACTTAATTGATTGCAAAAAAATAACCGACGTCTCTTAAACGTCGGTTAGTTTTCTCTTTTGCAGGCCGCGTATTTTGCACCATACGAAGGCACAATGACAAGATGTTAAAGCCATCTTTGGCAATTTCTTTTTCAGCGCCTGGCGGAAGTAAAAACTCCCACATCCAGCACGGCAGAAGAAGATAATCCCGTTCCGACACATCGCTGCCATAACGCACTGCCTGACTGCCATTCAACATAGCCAGGTTAGTAAAATTCCGCCAGTCAAAAAGGCACTATTTTTCTACTGGCATATACACCTGGGCGATATGCGGGTCGGCGACGATTTTTTCTCGCCACCATTCGCTGGCAAGCCCGGCCGTTTGCTCATTCCAGCCAATCCAAACCGGTACATAAGGCACCTGCCCCGCAACCTGTTTTTCCACCAGCGCACCACTCTCAATATAGCGCTGCGCCATATAGCGTGGCATATACCCGCAGCCAATGCCGCTGATTTGCAGCTCGAGCTTGGTTTTGAAATCAAACACGGTGATCGCCTCCTGCTCTTCAAGCAAATGCAGCGCTCGGGCGGACTCGATTCTGGAGGTATCTCCGACGACCACCGCCCGGGACTGCTTAACCAGCCGTCTGGGCAGTGGCTCCTCCGCTTTCGCCAGCGAATGATGTGGGGCGACAACAAAGACGATCTCCAGCCGGCCCAGAAGCGTAAAGCCAAAACCGCTCAGCGAAGGCGGCTCGCTCATCGCCCCGACAATAATGTCCGCCCGCCCTTCCGTGAGCGCCTCCCACGAGCCGCCAAGCACATCGTTGATAAATTTTAGCCGCGTTACGCTGTAGCTTTGATAGAACGCCTCAATTAAGGGCGTCAGCAGGGAAAAGGGAAAGGCATTGTCCACGCCGATGGTGAGTTCGTGTTCCCAGCCCTGCTGGAGTTTGATCGCCTGCTTTTCCAGCTCGCGTACCGAATGCAGAATTTCCCTGCCTTTTTCCAGCAGGAGCTGGCCGGTTCGCGTAAAGCGCGCCCGGTGGCCGCTGCGGTCGAGGATTTGAATATTGAGGTCGCTTTCCAGCTTTTGCACGCTGTAGCTCAGCGCCGAAGGGGTTTTAAAGAGCTTTGCCGCCGCCGCAGCAAAACTCCCTTCTTTATCCAGCGCATCGAGAATGATCAGGACCTCCAGTAAAGGTTTCATATTCACTCCCGGATGTGCGGCTGAATTTACTGCATAGGCATAAGCAGCGGATTAGGATATTGATAGTCGAAGCCTAGCTCATTACAGATGCGGCTGCCGTCAATCAGCTTGCCGTGGCCGGTGGCCGCGTCTTTACGGAACGACGGGGCCTCAAGGCCAATTTGCCGCGCCATAAGCGAATAGAATTCTTCCCGCGTTGGGTGGGCCGGAGCACATAGATTATAGACTCGCCCGCCTTTAGGTGCCTGAAGCAGCAGCGTGATGGCCGAAATCACATCTTCCAGATGCACGAGATTTACGCCGTGCTGCCCGTTTGCCACGTCCCTTTTTCCCGCTAAAAAACGCCCAGGATGGCGTTCCGGCCCCACCAGCCCCGCGAGGCGGAGGATATCCACGGACGTCCCCGGGAGTTTGTGCAGCCAGTCTTCCAGCTCTTTAAGCACTTTCCCACTGGCGGTAACAGGTTTAAGCGGGGACGTCTCTTTTACGCTACCCTCCCCTTCCCCATACACGGAGGTCGAGCTGGTAAAAATAATGCGCGGCACGGAATGCGCCAGCGCGCTGTCGACTATTTCCTGCACCGCCTGCAGATAAAAATCATCGCCTTCTCCAGTACGTCGGGCGGGCAGCGTCACCACTAACGCGTCAACGTTCAGCAGCGCTTCCAGGTCCTCACTGTCGCAAACCAGTTCCGGCTGCAGATTCAGCTGATAACTTTCGATCCCGCACATGCGAGCTGCTTCTACGCCATCCAGCGTGGTTTTGCTGCCGGTGACCTGATAACCGCGCGCTGACAATGAGAGCGCCAGCGGCATACCCAACCACCCCAATCCGACTATTGCGACCCTTTTCATGCCTTGTCTCCTGACCTTGCAGCATTATCTTCTGACGAGTGAATTTAGCTCTCCGTTAAGGCTACGCCACCCGGGCAGAACTGACAATTCCCTCAGCCTTACAGAATATTAATCAACGAGGAAAAAACCCCTTGCGCTCGGTGCGTCATCTGGTTTACGTTAATTGGCACATAATGAATAGTCATTCATACGAGAATTTTATGACACGCGCTCAGTTTAAAAACCACCATCATCACCATCACCCTGACTAGTCTTTCAGGCGATTGGTGCTGGGAGACGAAAAGATCTTCCAGTGGTGCGTGAACGCGAGAAAAAGCCCCCGGAAGATATCTTCCGGGGGCTTTTTTATTGGGCGTCAGACAGGAATTGATAAGGGGTAACTACCGATGACCGACAACAACCGTTTACGCATAGCTATGCAGAAATCTGGCCGTCTTAGCGATGATTCACGCGAATTACTCGCCCGCTGCGGCATAAAAATTAACCTGCACACCCAACGCCTGATTGCGCTGGCCGAAAACATGCCCATCGACATCCTGCGCGTGCGTGATGACGACATTCCAGGGCTGGTGATGGACGGCGTCGTGGACCTCGGCATCATCGGTGAAAACGTGCTCGAAGAAGAGCTGCTGACGCGCCGCGCCCAGGGCGAAGATCCGCGTTATTACACGCTGCGTCGCCTGGACTTTGGCGGCTGCCGCCTGTCGTTGGCCACCGCCGTAGACGAGCCGTGGGATGGCCCGGCCAGCCTCAACAACAAACGCATTGCGACCTCTTACCCGCACCTGCTGAAGCGCTACCTCGACCAGAAAGGCGTGCAGTTTAAATCCTGCCTGCTGAACGGCTCGGTGGAGGTGGCCCCACGCGCCGGTCTGGCCGATGCCATCTGCGACCTGGTGTCTACCGGCGCAACCCTTGAAGCCAACGGGCTGCGTGAAGTCGAAGTTATCTACCGCTCCAAAGCCTGCCTGATCCAGCGTGACGGCGAAATGCCGGCAGCCAAGCAGCAGCTGATCGACAAACTGCTGACCCGTATCCAGGGCGTGATTCAGGCTCGCGAGTCCAAATACATCATGATGCACGCGCCAACCGAGCGCCTGGATGAAGTGATTGCCCTGCTGCCGGGCGCCGAGCGTCCAACCATTCTGCCGCTGGCCGGCGATCAGCAGCGCGTGGCGATGCACATGGTGAGCAGCGAAACGCTGTTCTGGGAAACCATGGAAAAACTGAAGGCGCTGGGTGCCAGTTCCATTCTGGTGCTGCCGATTGAGAAGATGATGGAGTGATGTGATGAGCAACTTCAACACGCTGATTAACTGGAACGCCTGCGACGAAGGCGCGCGACGCGCGCTGCTAATGCGCCCGGCTATCTCCGCTTCGGACAGCATCACTCGCACCGTGGCGGAAATCCTGAACAACGTTAAAAGCAACGGCGATGCCGCCCTGCGTGAATACAGCGCGAAGTTCGATAAAACTGAAGTGAAGCAGCTGCAGGTCACTCAGCAGCAAATCGATGAAGCCGTCGCGAGACTCGGCAGCGAGATTAAAGAGGCGATGGCCGTGGCCGTCGCTAACATCGAAAAATTCCACCTCGCGCAGCAGCTTGCCCCGGTGGATGTGGAAACCATGCCCGGCGTGCGCTGCCAGCAGGTGACTCGCCCTGTAGCCTCCGTGGGCCTGTACATTCCCGGTGGATCCGCCCCGCTGTTCTCCACCGTGCTGATGCTGGCCACGCCTGCCCGCATTGCTGGCTGCAAAAAAGTCGTCCTTTGCTCCCCACCGCCAATTGCCGATGAGATTCTCTACGCGGCCCAGCTTTGCGGCGTACAGGAAGTGTTTCAGGTCGGCGGCGCCCAAGCTATTGCCGCGCTGGCGCTAGGCACAGAAAGCATTCCGAAAGTGGACAAGATTTTTGGGCCTGGCAACGCCTTCGTCACCGAAGCAAAGCGCCAGGTCAGTCAGCGTCTCGACGGCGCAGCTATTGATATGCCTGCTGGCCCATCGGAAGTGCTGGTGATCGCCGACAGCGGCGCCACGCCTAATTTTGTCGCCTCCGACCTGCTTTCTCAGGCGGAACACGGCCCGGATTCTCAGGTGGTTCTGCTGACCCCAGACAGCACCATGGCCCTGGCCGTTGCCGATGCCGTTGAGCGCCAGCTTGCCGCCCTGCCGCGCGCAGAAACCGCACGCAAAGCGCTGGAAAGCAGTCGCTTAATTGTTGCCCGTGATTTAGCGCAGTGCATTGAGATTTCCAACCAATACGGTCCAGAGCATCTGATCATTCAGACCCGCAACGCCCGTGAACTGGTGGACGATATTACCAGCGCAGGCTCGGTATTTCTGGGCGACTGGTCGCCGGAATCCGCCGGGGATTATGCCTCCGGGACAAACCACGTCCTGCCGACCTACGGTTACACCTCCACCTGCTCAAGCCTCGGGCTGGCGGACTTTCAGAAGCGCATGACCGTGCAGGAGCTGTCTCCGCAGGGTTTTGCTTCTCTGGCAAAAACCATTGAAACCCTGGCCGCCGCCGAGCAACTGACCGCCCACAAAAACGCCGTTACCCTCCGCGTAGCCGCCCTGAAGGAGCAAGCATGAGCCTCGAAGAGTTAGCCCGCGCCAACGTTCGCGCCCTGACCCCTTATCAGTCTGCCCGCCGCCTGGGCGGGAACGGTGACGTCTGGCTGAACGCCAACGAATACCCGACGCCGGTAGAGTTCCAGTTAACCGCGCAGACGCTGAACCGCTACCCGGAGTGCCAGCCAAAGCAGGTCATCGCCAACTATGCCAGCTACGCAGGCGTGAAGCCTGAGCAGGTTTTGGTGAGCCGCGGCGCGGATGAAGGTATCGAACTGCTGATTCGCGCGTTCTGCGAACCGGGCAAAGACGCGATTCTCTATTGTCCGCCGACCTACGGCATGTACACCGTCAGTGCCGAAACCTTTGGCGTAGAGTGCCGCACCGTGGCCACGCTGGATAGCTGGCAACTGGATCTTCCGGCGATTGCAGAGAAGCTCGACGGCGTAAAAGTTGTTTATGTTTGCAGCCCAAACAACCCAACCGGCCAGTTGATTAATCCGCAGGATCTGCGCGCGCTGCTGGAAATGACCCGCGATAAAGCGCTGGTCGTTGCCGATGAAGCCTATATCGAGTTTTGCCCCCAGGCGACGCTGGCAGGCTGGCTTCAGGAATATCCCAACCTGGTCGTGCTGCGGACGCTCTCCAAAGCATTTGCGCTTGCAGGCCTGCGCTGCGGATTTACGCTGGCGAATGAGGAAGTGATCAACCTGCTGCTAAAAGTCATCGCCCCTTACCCGCTTTCTACACCGGTAGCTGACATCGCCGCCCAGGCGCTAAGCCCGCAGGGCATCAACGCGATGCGTGAGCGCGTGGCCGAAGTGCTACTTAATCGCCAGTATCTGATCAATGAGCTGAAAAGCGTCCCTTGCGTTGAGCAGGTTTTCGACAGCGAAACCAACTACGTCATCGCCAGAATGACCGCCTCCAGCGCAGTCTTTAAATCACTGTGGGATCAGGGCATTATCTTACGTGACCAGAATAAACAACCGACGTTAAGCGGCTGCCTGCGCATCAGCATCGGCACGCGAGAAGAGTGCCAGCGCGCCATTGAGGCGCTGCGTCAGCAACCCGGCCTGCAGGCCACGGAGAGCAAATGAGCCAGAAAGTACTTTTTATTGACCGCGACGGGACCCTGATTTCCGAGCCACCGAGCGATTACCAGGTCGACCGCATGGAGAAACTCGCCTTTGAGCCTGCAGTGATCCCGGCTCTGCTGCAGCTGCAAAAGGCGGGTTACCGTCTGGTGATGATCACCAACCAGGACGGCCTGGGTACCGCCAGCTTCCCTCAGGCCGATTTCGACGGCCCGCACAACCTGATGATGCAGGTGCTGACCTCACAGGACATTCTTTTTGATGAGGTGCTGATTTGCCCTCACCTGCCGGCGGACAACTGCGACTGCCGCAAGCCGAAGCTGGCGCTGGTCACTGGCTACCTGCAGGACGGCGTGCTGGATAAAGCTAATAGTTACGTGATTGGCGACCGCGCCACGGACATTGAGCTGGCCGCAAACATGGGCATTCAGGGCCTGCGCTACAACAGCGATGGCCTGGACTGGAAGCAAATCGCCGAGAAACTCACTAAGCGCGATCGCTACGCCCACGTGGAGCGCAACACCAAAGAAACGCAGATTGACGTGAAGGTGTGGCTGGATCGTGAAGGCGGCAGCAAAATCGCTACCGGCGTCGGTTTCTTTGATCACATGCTGGACCAGATCTGCACCCATGGCGGCTTCCGCATGGAGATCGCGGTGAAAGGCGATTTATACATCGACGATCACCACACCGTGGAAGATACCGGTCTGGCGCTGGGCGAAGCGCTGAAGCTGGCGCTGGGCGACAAACGTGGCATCATCCGCTTTGGCTTTGTGCTGCCGATGGACGAATGCCTCGCCCGCTGCGCGCTGGATATCTCCGGCCGCCCGCACCTCGAATATAAAGCCGAGTTCAACTACCAGCGCGTGGGCGATCTCAGCACCGAAATGGTGGAACACTTCTTCCGCTCGCTCTCTTACACCATGGGCGTGACGCTGCACCTGAAGACCAAAGGCAAGAACGATCACCACCGCGTGGAGAGCCTGTTTAAAGTCTTTGGCCGCACCCTGCGCCAGGCGATTCGCGTAGAGGGCGATACGCTCCCCTCCTCGAAAGGAGTGCTCTGATGAACGTGGTGATCCTCGACACGGGCTGCGCCAACCTGCATTCGGTGAAATCGGCCATTCAGCGCCACGGCTATGAGCCGCTGGTCAGCCGTGATCCGGACGTGGTGCTGCGCGCCGATAAGCTTTTTCTGCCGGGCGTAGGCACCGCGCAGGCGGCCATGAACCAAATCATCGAGCGCGATTTGGTGGAGTTGATTAAAGCCTGTACCCAGCCCGTGTTGGGTATTTGCCTGGGAATGCAGCTTCTCGGCAGCCGCAGTGACGAAAGCCACGGCGTGGAAATGCTGGGCATTATCGACCAGCCGGTATTGCAGATGAAAGACTTCGGCCTGCCGCTGCCGCACATGGGCTGGAACCGCGTTTACCCGAAGGCGGGCGACCGCCTGTTCCGCGGCATTGAAGACGGGGCGTATTTCTACTTCGTTCACAGCTACGCGATGCCGGTCTGCGAAAACACCATCGCCCAGGCAAACTACGGTGAAGCCTTCACCGCGGCGGTGCAAAAAGATAATTTCTGGGGCGTTCAGTTCCACCCCGAACGTTCCGGTTCGGCTGGGGCTCAGCTGCTGAAAAACTTTCTGGAGATGTAGACGATGATCATTCCGGCTCTTGATTTAATTGACGGCAACGTGGTGCGTCTCCATCAGGGAGATTACGGCCAGCAGCGTGACTACGGCAGCGATCCGCTTCCGCGTTTACAGGATTATCAGGCTCAGGGTGCGGAAGTGCTGCACCTCGTTGACCTGACCGGGGCTAAAGATCCGGCGGCCCGCCAAATCCCTTTGCTGCAAAAGTTGCTGGCTGGCGTGAGCGTGCCGGTTCAGGTTGGCGGCGGTGTGCGTACCGAGCAGGACGTTGAGGCCCTGCTGGATGCGGGTGCCGCTCGCGTGGTGGTTGGCTCCACTGCGGTGAAATCTCCGGCGCTGGTACAACGCTGGTTTAAACGCTTTGGCGCCGATGCTCTGGTGCTGGCGCTGGACGTGCGCATTGATGCCGAAGGTAACAAACAGGTTGCGGTGAGCGGCTGGCAGGAAACCTCCGGCACCACGCTGGAACAGCTTGTCGATGAGTTCCTGCCGTTTGGCCTGAAGCATGTGCTGTGCACCGACATCTCTCGCGATGGCACGCTGGCAGGCTCAAACGTCGAGCTTTATCAGGAAGTGTGCGCGCGCTTCCCGCAGGTTGCCTTTCAGGCTTCAGGCGGTATTGGCGGGCTGGATGATATTGCCGCCCTGCGCGGCAGCGGCGTGAAAGGCGTGATTGTTGGACGCGCGCTTCTGGAAGGTAAATTTAACGTGAAGGAGGCGATTTCATGCTGGCAAAACGGATAATCCCTTGCCTGGACGTGCGTGACGGCCAGGTGGTGAAAGGCGTGCAATTCCGTAATCACGAAATCATCGGCGACATCGTGCCGCTGGCGCAGCGCTATGCTCTGGAAGGCGCTGACGAACTGGTGTTTTATGATATCACCGCCTCGAGCGATGGCCGCGTGGTAGACAAAAGCTGGGTGACTCGCGTGGCGGAAGTGATCGATATTCCTTTCTGCGTGGCGGGTGGGATCAAATCCGTCGAAGACGCGGCTCAAATTCTGTCATTCGGGGCGGATAAAATTTCCATTAACTCCCCTGCTCTGGCCGATCCTGAGCTTATCACTCGCCTGGCGGATCGCTTCGGCGTGCAGTGCATCGTGGTCGGCATTGATACCTGGTTTGACGCTGAAACAGGCAAATACCACGTGAATCAGTACACCGGCGACGAAAGCCGTACCCGTGTAACAAAGTGGGAAACGCTGGATTGGGTGCAGGAAGTGCAGAAGCGCGGCGCCGGGGAAATCGTCCTGAATATGATGAACCAGGATGGCGTGCGTAACGGCTATGACCTGACGCAACTGAAGAAAGTGCGTGAAGTGTGCCACGTGCCGCTTATCGCCTCAGGTGGCGCAGGCACCATGGAACACTTCCATGAGGCCTTCCGCGATGCGGACGTTGACGGCGCTTTGGCAGCTTCCGTGTTCCATAAGCAAATTATCAATATTGGTGAACTGAAGGCGTATCTGGTTCAGCAAGGCGTGGAGATTCGAGTGTGTTAACAGAACAACAGCTAGCCCAGCTGGACTGGGAAAAAACAGATGGCCTGATGCCGGTTATCGTTCAGCACGCGGTGTCCGGTGAAGTCCTGATGCTCGGCTATATGAACCAGGACGCGCTGGCAAAAACCCAGGAAAGCGGCAAAGTGACCTTCTTCTCGCGCACCAAACAGCGCCTGTGGACTAAAGGTGAAACGTCAGGCCATTTCCTGAACGTGGTGCGTATTGCGCCAGACTGCGATAACGACACGCTGCTGGTGCTAGTTAACCCCATAGGCCCAACCTGCCACCTCGGCACCTCAAGCTGCTTTGGGGATACTCACCACGACTGGCTTTTCCTGTTTGAACTTGAACAGTTGCTGGCCTCGCGGAAAACTGCCGATCCCGCCAGTTCCTATACCGCCAAACTGTACGCCAGCGGCACCAAGCGTATTGCGCAGAAAGTAGGCGAAGAAGGCGTGGAAACCGCGCTGGCAGCAACCGTGAACGATCGTCACGAACTGACCAACGAAGCTTCTGACTTGATGTATCACCTGCTGGTGCTGCTGCAGGATCAGGATTTAGACTTGAGTACGGTGATTGAGAATTTACGGGCCCGGCATAAATAAGCCCTGGAACAGATGTAAAAAAGGCCGCTAATGCGGCCTTTTTGTTTTTTTTAGCAAGCTTAGGCTGCTGATTTATAGTTACGCAGCGCGTTGCGCCCAAGGACATAGCCCGAGCCGACAATAATGCCCAACAAGGCGGCAAGCACCAGCGTCAGGCCTTTTTTCGGGCTGTCTTTACGCACCGGCAAAGTTGCCTTCATGACATACCGAAACGCATAGGTCGTTTCCGGCGTCGATCTTAATTCACTCACCGCAAGGAGCGACTGACGGGCGTTAAAATAAGAGTTATCTAAAGGCAGCGGTCGGGACGCTTCGTTCTTGATCATCGAAGAAAGCGCCTCGCTTCCCAGAACAAACAGCGTATCTTCAGACATTGTTTCAGCCTGTGAAACGGCAGGCTTAGTAATATTAGATTGCTGAGCCACCAACAGCGCCTGGTTCAGCTCATCCAGACGCTTTTGCTGTTTCTCCTTAGCAACTTTTACTTTTGTGTCGAGCAGGCCTTTTAAATCGCTTATTTTTGCGTCAACGGAAGTTTTAAGGTCATCATCCAGCTCAGCGACAGTCCGCTTATTAATCTGCTGGAGATAAGTATTCAGTGTTGTCTGCGCCTGCTCAGCAGAACTCGCCACATAGCTAATCTTGAGCGGCAGCGGTTGATCCTTTCCGGCGGGTTCTATGGTCAGTTTTTCTGGTATTTGCTGATTGGCCAACTGCTCAGAGAGGGCCGAAATGGCAGAGTTGAATCGCCCAAAATAACGCTGTTGGATCTCGGCCAGCGAGGGCACAGCCTCTGGAGACTGGGCATTAAGAACGCTCATGGCATTGCTGTAGTTCGAAATCTGACCGGTATCCGGGAGCGTAACTATCGCCTCAGAAGTCCATTTTTCTGTTGCAAAAGTGAGATAAGCAATAGCGATTAAGATGGCTAAAATCATTGCTGCCGCAATGGCGATTTTGCCTCGCCATAGCTGGATAAGAAGATCAATTAAATCAATATTTTCCTGTTGATTGCTGGTGTGTTCTTTCGCCACATTTAAGTCAGCTCGATTCATAATTGCCTTTGAAATAATAATGAGAACAGCTTCGTATATTCATCAGATTTATAGTATAGAAAGATAATGGGCAAAAGACCTTAATGATTTGTAAGGAAAAGATCGGAATTTGCTGAAAAATCAGCACAGAGACCGAATGCCAAAAAATCACAAGAATAAGCTGTGTGATATTTGACCAGATCTCAAATGTAAAAAAGGCCCTCGAAGGGCCTTTTATCTGAACGTGAAAAGAATCAGTCAAGCCACTCGGTGTGGAAGACGCCCTCTTTGTCCGTGCGCTTATAGGTATGCGCCCCGAAATAGTCACGCTGAGCCTGGATCAGGTTAGCCGGCAGAACCGCTGCGCGGTAGCTGTCGTAGTAGGCAATCGCCGCGGAGAAGGTCGGCGTCGGGATACCGTTCTGTACCGCGTAAGAAATCACATCACGCAGAGCCTGCTGGTAATCGTCGGCAATCTTCTTGAAGTAAGGGGCCAACAGCAGGTTCGCAATAGCTGGCGTTTCAGCATAGGCATCGGTGATTTTCTGCAGGAACTGAGCACGAATGATGCAGCCCGCACGGAAAATCTTCGCAATTTCACCGTAGTTCAGATCCCAGCTATTCTCTTCAGACGCGGCACGCAGCTGGGAGAAGCCCTGAGCATAAGATACGATTTTACCCAGGTACAGTGCGCGACGAACTTTCTCGCTGAACTCAGCTTTGTCACCGGTGAAGGGCTTGGCCTGCGGGCCACTCAGCACTTTAGACGCCGCCACACGCTGATCTTTCAGGGAAGAGATATAGCGCGCGAACACGGATTCGGTAATCAGAGACAGCGGCTCGCCGAGATCCAGAGAGCTCTGGCTGGTCCATTTCCCGGTACCTTTGTTGGCCGCTTCATCCAGGATCACATCGACAAGATATTTACCCTCTTCATCTTTTTTAGTAAAGATGTCCTTGGTGATGTCGATCAGGTAGCTGCTCAGCTCGCCTTTGTTCCATTCGGTGAAGGTTTCAGCCAGCTCTTCGTTGGAGAGATCCAGGCCATGCTTCAGCAGGGAATAGGCCTCTGCAATCAGCTGCATGTCACCGTATTCGATGCCGTTGTGAACCATTTTAACGTAGTGGCCAGCGCCATCAGGACCGATGTACGTTACGCAAGGCTCGCCGTCTTCCGCAACCGCAGCGATTTTGGTCAGGATTGGCGCAACCAGCTCGTAAGCGTCTTTCTGGCCGCCAGGCATGATAGATGGGCCTTTCAGGGCGCCCTCTTCACCGCCGGAAACACCGGTCCCGATGAAGTTAAAGCCTTCAGCAGACAGATCACGGTTACGACGAATAGTGTCCTGGAAGAAAGTGTTGCCGCCATCAATGATGATGTCGCCCTTATCGAGGTAAGGCTTCAGGGAGTCGATGGCAGCATCGGTACCTGCGCCCGCTTGCACCATCAACAGGATTCGACGTGGTGTTTCGAGGGACTCAACGAATTCTTTTACAGTGTAGTAAGGAACCAGTTTCTTGCCCGGGTTCTCTGCGACAACTTCTTCAGTCTTCTCACGGGAGCGGTTGAATACGGAAACGGTATAACCACGGCTTTCAATGTTCAGCGCCAGGTTGCGCCCCATCACGGCCATACCCACAACGCCGATCTGCTGCTTGGACATTACATACTCCTGTCAGGTGTGCTCACCGCGCCCTACACGCGGCTCTAAATGTGGCTTTGATGTTAACTCACTCTGCGAAAAATAGGTAAACTTTGCTGCGTGAAGTCGCACGTAGTGCACTATCAGACCAGATTCTGCTCAATGGCTATCATTCGTAACCGTCCGGATTCGTTTTCTGCCAATGCCATGAATCCCTGACCATATCATCAAGATTTCTGGTTGCTGACCAGTTCAGCTCTTTTAAAGCGAGACTTGGGTCTGACCAACATTCAGCGATATCTCCAGGCCTGCGTCCGGCAAAAACATAGGGGATAGGTCGCTCAATAACGCGTTCATAAGCTTCAATCAGGTCAAGTACAGAGTAGCCAATACCCGTCCCCAGATTGTATGTTTTACAGCCACCGGTATCCATATGCTGTAATGCCGCAATGTGCCCTTCGGCTAAATCCATTACGTGGATATAATCTCGCACGCCGGTTCCATCTTTAGTCAGGAAATCATTACCGTAGACCGAGACTTGTTGCAACTTACCCACCGCAACCTGGCTAATGTAAGGCACCAAATTATTTGGAATACCATTAGGATCTTCGCCAATAAGTCCGGACTTGTGAGCCCCAACAGGATTGAAATATCTTAATATTGTAATGTCGAAATCAGGAGTAGCTTTTGCTATATCTTGCAAAATCTGTTCAACCATCAACTTAGACGTTCCGTAAGGATTGGTTGTACCACCAATTTTTGAACATTCAGATAATGGAACAGATTCCGGTTGGCCATATACTGTCGCTGAAGAGCTAAAAATGAATTTCTTAACATTGAAGTTATTCATTTCTTCGAGCAATACTATGCTTCCTGACACATTATTATCATAATAGCTAAGCGGCTCACGCACAGACTCACCAACAGATTTAAGCCCAGCGAAGTGAATAACACTATCAATTTTATGGCCACAAAATATTTTTTTTAGTAACTCGCGATCACGCACGTCACCGTCATAATTGACAAAATCAGCACCTGTTATTTTTTTAACACGACGCAAGGACTCAGAAGAAGAATTGTAAAAATTATCTAACACAACAACTTCATAGCCTTGCTCAAGAAGGCACAGGACCGTATGCGAACCGATATAACCAGCCCCACCCGTTATCAATACTGCCATTTTGTTGCCTCAGATTTTAATATAAAAAAACAAATCTAGCTCATGCTTTTTTTGGCTATTTATAGCAATCATATAAAAAGCCAAATTTTGGACTGGCTAGTTTTTCTTTGATTCCGTTTTATCAAAGAAAATTTTCATCCATTGATCAGTGATAAAGTCAATCGAGAAATTATCTTCAATGTGTTTTCTATTTCTACATTTAATATCAGCTCTACTATTCGGTGGAAGATTCATGATCTCATGAATCTTTTTGGCGAGAGCTTTAGAATCAGAAATAGGGACCACAAACCGTTCATCGCCTATAACCTCAGCTACACCACCAGAGTTAGTACCCACGACGAGACATTCAGATGACATTGCTTCAGCCGCAACCAACCCAAAACCTTCCCATTTAGATGAAAAGACAAATATGTCACATGCGGAGTAATATTGTGACACATCATTGAGACTTCCCAGCAAGGAAACACGTGATGCAAGATCTAACTCATGAATAATCCGCTCAATATCTACGCGGAGTTCTCCATCGCCAATGATAGCAAGCTTATAGTTTACAGGCAGTATTTTAAAAGCATGAAGGAGATTAGGGTAATCTTTTGCGTCAGTCAGTCTGCCAACCGCGAGAATAAGTTTTTCATCAGTAAGAATAGAGAGTTGGTCGCGCAGATGTTCATGAGCGTTATTATCAAATTTAAACTCATCCGTGTTCACACCGTTATAAACAGCAATGGACTTAAGAGCAGAAAAAGCCTTTTTTTTAATAAACTCATCCAAAGCCTCTTTACTGACATTTGTTGTAACATCGCAAAGAAAATCTGTCATACGATAAGTCAGCATTCTAATTTTACCACCCTCATTTTTGCTATGGGCAGTGCAAACTAGTTTAAACTTATTTCTACAGAACAAGCGAGTTATTCTTGCCATAATATTCGCGTGAAACATATGGCTATGAACAATGTCAGGAGCGAAATCTTTAATTATTTTGGCAAGCCTAAATACAGCAGCAATAAATCCAAGAGGACTTTTGTTCATTCCAAGATTTATTATATTGATACCAGTGCGAGGTGTAACTTCAACAGGTCCGGTAAGGCTAACAATTTCAACTTCATTGTTTTTTTCAAGATACTTGTCAGCAAGCAATGAAACTTGTTTTTCCGCACCACCTATGCCCAGTCCGGTAATAACCAACATTATTTTCTTATTCATGATCAGTAAGTCGCTTCTAATGTTTTACTAAATTTTTCATGTGCCAGAGATTCGACATAACCTTTATCAAACAAACTTATAAACCTTAGGTCCATTGTGGTGAAGTTAATGGGTGCCTGAGCATTTCTGAAATAAGACGAAAGATTAATTGCCAGCATGAAGAAAACAAAAATAGATAAAAATAATGTATTGTACGTACGTATCGCGAACATGCGCCTGTGCGACGTCGGTGATATGATACAAAAAACATATATCGCCAGGAAAAAGAATATAAAACTCACACGAGCAAGGAATGTTATGCTGCCGCTAAAAAAATGAACAACGGCACCAAGGAAAACCAACCTTGTCAAGAGTCTGATATTTTCGTGGCGGTCAATGGTTTTTCTATAACAGAAATAGATAACAATAAAGACAAGGTCAATTATGTTAAGCCATCCAATAGTCAAACTAATTGGATGCATTTCCATGTAGATGGAAATTTTTCTAAAAATAAGGTTAAATCCCGACAATTCATTGATTATCGCGGTACCTAAAAACATGAACGCAACAGCACCACCGATAAAAAACAAAGTACTGATCATAAATTTACCATGCTCTCTAATGGACGCTAGCATTACGGCAGGGATAATGATCAAGGAAGAAACGTGAAACAAAGACCCTAAAATTGAAAGCATAATGAACTTTCTAAAATTGTGATCTTCGTTATAATTAAGCACTGCATAAAAAACAATAATACAAGCTAAAAACTGCCTCAACTGCTCAAGTATTAAATTATAGCCGAATAACAATAATAGACAGCACCAAAATAATGGTTTATTAACCTGATAAGCCGCAAGCACCCTCGATAACAAACCAAAACAAATGAAATACCAGACAAGAATGACAAGTCCAAAATTGTTATTGAAAATGAACAACATTGCCTTGAATGATAAAACAAATCCTGGTTCAAAGGATATGTATGGATTATTCTCATATAAAATCTTTAAATAGTATATACTCCAGTCTACTCCATTTAAATAATATGCTGAGAATAATAAACTAAACATAATACAACAAAGAACACTCAGCATCGCTTTGGAGCGGTAGTTAAATTTCTCCCAGATCAACGAGAGCAATAGCATTGGAGTAGAAAGAAGCAAAACAAACATTTTATTTTTTTACCCTTTCATAAAGATAAATCAATAAATTAATGGGGTTCATCACTTTAAGAATCCGATATTTTTTACCTTTTGATACGCAGTACAGATTGAACTTGTGATGAAGATAACTAAGACAATTTCCGCTATCCCACCTTCTGGAGTTAACTTTCATTAAATCGCTTAAAAGTATTTTCCCGATGGCAGAAGTTCCCGATGAGGTAACTTGATTTGCGTGAATGCGATATAAAACGCTCGTGTACTCGAAAAACAATACGTTGATATTATTGTCGATAAACTTTAGCCATAGAGGTAAGTCTTCTAATAACTTAAAATGTGTATCAAACCCTGAAAAGTGCTTCTTATTTATGAATGCACCGGGCGCCACATTATTAAAATGGATCATGGACAATTTGGCTTTCAGCCATGAAGGTTTTAATTGAATGACATCTTTGGTCCATGCCAATGGATAACGCTGTGGTTTTTCTACATGCAGACCGAACGTTTCAAAATAAGTAAATACTGCTCCTAATCTCTCAGTATTCTTGAGCCTCTCAAGTCTGGAAACAAAATTTTGGATGGCATCGGGCAAAAGCAGATCGTCAGAGCCAAGACACTTAATCCAGTCCCCTTTAATACTAGGTAATGCATTATTAAAGTTGGTAGTTATGCCATTATTTTTTTCACTTGGAATAAGCGTGCAATCAACACCAGGATGTGTTTTTTTCTTTTCCTCACACCAATCGCTAATAATGTTTACACTATTGTCTGTTGAACAATCATCTACAATAATAATTTCAATTTTTTTATATGATTGGTTGATACATGACTCTAGCGTTTCACGTATATAATTTTCAGCATTGAATGATGCAATGATAATTGAAATAAGTGGATTTTTCATGCTTACCTAAAAAATAGCTTTAATATAATAAGTTGCAGTCTTGATTTACGACTTAAGATGAATTCATATTTTCTTTGTGCATTGATAACCTGCAAAGTAGACTCTTTCAATGCGTTTCGCCAGGCTATTCGGGCATCCTTAGAGAAGTGTTTATGCCAGCTTAGATAACGTCTAAAAACTCCCCACTGGGTACTAATAATTAACGTATATGCCGCAGCATCAAATTTATCTTCACAACATATTTTAGGTTCTTTTAAAATCTGTTGAAGAATAAATGCGTTATGGATAACCTTATAATAATTTTCGTTTACACGACGAGTTGTTGACTGCATGTTGTTGACAAAAAAATATTTCGCGTCAGAGAAGGTTATTTTTTTTGCTAAGCCGAATGAAATACGACTGACGATTTCGTCGTTATTTAATAAGTTAACATGATTATTGTTATATTTATTATAAATATTATATGCCTGTAAAATTATTTCTTTTTTGTAAATACCAAATGCATGTATCCCCCAGATAGAAATACTGTTCGCCAGAGCATCCTTGCCGCATACAGATTTTTTATCAGTATAATATGAAAACTTGCCGGAAATCTCTGAGCCAAGCTCGTTAACATAGCATAAATCAAATAGAGAAATATCAACTTCTGGACAATTGATAAAAGATTGCATTGCCAATTCGAGTGAATTATTTGCGAGTCCATCATCGCAATCAACAATAGCAACATAATCTCCAGTTGCTGCCATGATTCCGTTTTCTCTGGCTCTTGCGGCTCCCATATTACTCTGTTGCAATAAATTTATTTTAAAATTTTCAGAATGAAAATTCTTGGCTAAATGCACCGTATTATCAATAGAACCATCATCAACAATGACTACCTCAAAATCACTTATTGTCTGTTGTTCAAATTGCTTTAAGATTTTTATAATATTTTTTTCTTCATTGTACGCAGGTACAATTACACTGAGCGGGTTACTTTGATGCGGTTTCATTACTTATAACCCTCTTCATGTGCCATAGGTATATTATCATTGTCGCGATCAAATAGAATGAATAGGTTATACAATAAGAAATACTTACACCTTCAAGCCCAAAGGGAACGATTAAAAACTTGACTAATAATGGAAACAATATAGAAAATGATATTTCCAGGACTGCATTAATTTTAAAATAGCCTTTAGCCAAAAGAATGGTAGCAAAGAGCCAGCTCGATATTCTTAAAAAATCACCAATATTTTGGAATAAAAATAAATTTTTAGCCGTAGAAAAGTCTTTCGTGAATAAAATGCTAATAATCAAATCTTTCAATAAAAAGATACTTATCGCCATCACGAAAGCAAGCGGAATAACAATCACAACCCCGGATTTTAAAACTGAAATATAGTCTTTGAATGTCTTTGCTGCTGCTGTTTTAGGAAAATAATATACAGTCAATGCTGTTGTGAGAACGGCAAGATAAGCTTCTGATATTTTGGATACTGCCTGCCAATTCCCTGCATCTTCAATTGAAAAATTATTCGTCAATATCGTTCTGACAACAATAAGCGATATCGGTCCCGTTAAGGCACCAATGACCCCCATCAGAAAATACTTTCTCATCTCAGATAAATGATGTTTCGGTACCTGACCTAGCCAATATACTAACCTAAACCATGGTCTTTTTATAATAATAGTCAGAAGCAGGATGCCCGCAATAGCATTATTCAAAGCTGCGGCGAGCAGGGCTCCCTTGAGTCCCATGAAATAAACTAGTGCGGTCATTGACAAAAGTGCTGCAGCAATTGCAAGCACATTAGCAAGAAAGAATCGGTTGTATTCACCTAAGCCATTAAGTACACCGAGAAATAAATTGTTGATTATATTTAATGGCAATACCATTAATGCCACTATAATCAGCCAATAGAGCTCTTTACTCTGGAATAGTAAATTCGAAATATTTCCAGAAAAAAGAACACCAACGGTGATAATAAAGCAACAGGCTATTATTGAAAGTTTGATTGATGCACGCCAGTAGGGTTGGGCTTTATCATAATCGCTTTTATTCTCGGCTGAGTAACGATTTACCCCCTGGGATACCTGTGAAGAAATAAAGCCATTAACAAAAGTAACAAAGTTCTGTAACTGTCCAAGGTTAGCAATGCCAGCAGGACCCGTATATATTGCAACTACTTTTGATATGAGTAAACCGCAAATCAAACGAAAACATGTTACAACGCCACTAAGAATAGTAACTTTGGCAAAATTCATTTTTTCCATTTTACATCACTTTTAATACAGGTTTAGCACTGGTTATTTATCTCTTGCATTTCATCATTAGATAATGAATAAGAAATATAGACAGTGTGACGTTACCCACTAAACGCTAGCTTCAGTACTCTGCTTGAAAAATAAAAAGCGTATGCTATTCGCAGAAACGTGTGGCGTTGCAAAAGAAAAGGCTGTCACCAAAAGCATGTACAGCCAATCGCATTATAATTATTGATATTTAGACGGAAAATGAATTAATGGTTCTAATAATGAAGTCCACATCACTGTCGGATAGATTAGGATCCATTGGCAAGGACAGAACCTGACGATGAATGCTCTCAGTTATTGGCAGCTCTAAATGACTGTACTGTTTATAAGCTTGCTGATGATGAGGAGGAATCGGATAATGAATTAATGTTTGAATCCCATTCTCAGTCAGATATTGTTGTAATGCTTCTCTATGTTTAGTCTGTATTACAAACAAGTGCCAAACATGTTCTTCATCAACGGATAGTGTTGGTAATTGAACATGAGAATTTTTTATCTCATTTAAATATTTATTGGCTATTTTTCTTCTTAGTTCAGTCTCTTTATCAAGATAAGGCAGCTTAACACGCAGCATTGCTGCCTGTATTTCATCAAGGCGACTGTTGTAACCAATATAAATATTCTCATATTTTTTATGAGAGCCATAATTGCGCAGAGCTTTTAGTACACTAACCAACTCATCGCTATTCGTGGTGATAATACCTGCATCACCAAGTGCACCTAAATTTTTCCCTGGGTAAAGGCTAAATCCTGACGCATCCCCCCACGCCCCCGCCTTCTTTCCACCGATAGAAGCACCATGTGACTGAGCACAGTCCTCTAACACCAGCAGATTATTCTCTTCGGCGAACCTCATGATTTCTGGCATAGGCGAAATTTGACCATATAAATGTACTGGTAAAATGGCTTTTACCCCATCATCCCAGGATTTAGATAGTCCATCATAGGTCATATTAAATGTACTACTATCCGGCTCAACCAGCACAGGAATTAGATTATTCTGCGTGATCGCCATTATAGAAGCTATATAAGTGTTCGCCGGGACCATGACCTTGTCATTATCTTTTAGCTTACCGAGTTCTTTCCATGCACGAAGAACCAAAATAAGGGCATCAAGACCGTTGGCAACGCCAATTGCATATTTTACATTACAATACTCTGCAAACTCAGACTCAAAAGCAGATAGCTCTTCGCCCTGTATATACCAGCCAGATTGAATAACACGTTCACAGGCTGACAATAATTCCTTTTCATATTTGTTATTGATTTGTTTAAGGTTTAGAAAATTAATCATTTTTTAATCCAATTTTTTGATGATCTTTGCAGGATTGCCAACCACTACTACATTATCTGGCACATCTTTTGTTACCACTGCTCCAGCGCCGACCATGCTATTCTCACCGATTGTGATTCCAGGCAAAATGGTAGCATTAGCACCTATTGATGCATTTTTTTTGATATGTATTTCTGGGTATTTTTCTAAATGAACCTGCGAGCGAGGAAATTTATCATTTGTAAATACAACACAAGGACCGATAAAGACATTATCTTCAATTGTAGTCCCATCCCAAATATATACACCAGATTTAACCGTAACATTATTGCCAATAGACACGTTGTTTTCTATAAGAGCATTAGCACATATATTACAATTTTCGCCAATTTTTGCATTTTTCAGAATAACAACAAACTGCCAAACACGCGTACCTGTACCTATATTTTCACTCTGCACATCGCTGAGAGGATGAATATACATTTACTCCACCGTATTTTTGAACTGTTCATAATTCCGTATATAATCGGACTCATCATATACATCACTCGCTAAAACCATGAGAATGCAGTCTGGTGAATAGTCATACATTTCATGCCATACCATTGGCTCAATTAACAGGCCACAAGCTGGACTATCCAATAAAACATTAACCTTCTCTTTACCATCGTCTAAAAGGAATCGGCAGGAACCTTTTACAGGTATTGCTACCTGCGTTAATTCCTTATGGGCATGGAAGCCTCGTCTGATTCCTTCAAGTGTGTCAAACATATAATAGACGCGTTTAATTGGAAAAGGTATGTTTTTGGCTTCTTCGAGCGCGACAAGAGAACCACGCTCATCGCCGTGAATTTGTAATGGAATAAAATCGATTTTCATAAGATTTCTTATTTCAAAAGTTTTAATAAATACTGGCCATAATGATTTTTTTTCAGAAGCTCGCCCCTGGCACTTAATTCTTTATCGTCCATCCAGCCATTGCGCCATGCAATCTCTTCAGGGCAAGCAACCATCATGCCCTGCCTCTTCTGAACGGTTTCAACAAAGCTACCGGCTTCAATTAGACTGTCATGTGTGCCAGTATCAAGCCACGCAAAACCGCGGCCAAGCTGTTCAACATTTAATTGCCCGCGCTTGAGATACTCATCATTTATTGCGGTTATCTCTAATTCTCCCCGCTCGGAGGGTTTTACATTTTTTGCGATTTCAATGACCGCGTTATCGTAGAAGTAAAGCCCGGTCACCGCCCAATGAGATTTCGGCTGGGAGGGTTTTTCTTCTATGGAAATAGCTTTGTTGTTTTCATCAAATTCGACCACGCCAAAGCGCTCAGGATCCATAACCTGATAACCAAAAACGGTTGCGCCTGTTTCACGCTGCGCCACGGCTTTTAATTTAGGGCTAAAACCTTGTCCAAAGAAAATATTATCGCCGAGCACAAGGCAAACCGAATCGTTGCCGATAAACTTCTCGCCAATAATAAATGCCTGCGCTAAGCCATCCGGTGTAGGCTGGACTTCATACGTCAGGTTAATGCCCAAGGCGCTGCCATCACCCAATAATCTAATGAAACTGTCTTGATCTTCCGGCGTGGTGATGATCAGGATGTCGCGAATTCCCGCCAGCATTAACACTGACAGCGGGTAATAAATCATCGGCTTATCATAAATCGGGAGTAGTTGCTTAGAGACGCCCATCGTTATTGGATACAAACGAGTGCCGGATCCTCCGGCCAGAATGATACCTTTCATTATTCTAATCCTAAGCGTTCACGTTGATAGCTGCCATCCTGCACGCGCTGGCACCATTTCTGATTTGCCAGATACCATTCCACCGTTTTACGGATCCCACTTTCGAAGGTTTCCTGTGGTTTCCAGCCCAGCTCAAGGCCAATTTTCTCGGCATCGATCGCGTAACGGCGATCGTGCCCCGGGCGATCGGCCACATAGGTGATCTGCTCGCGGTAGGAGCCTTCCTTTGGAACGATTTCATCCAGCAGACAGCAAATAGTTTCTACCACATCAAGGTTTTGCTTCTCGTTGTGGCCACCAATATTGTAGGTTTCGCCAATCTTACCCTGGGTCACCACGGTATACAGCGCCCGCGCGTGGTCTTCGACGTAAAGCCAGTCACGAATCTGGTCGCCTTTACCGTAAATCGGCAGCGGCTTACCTTCCAACGCATTCAGAATAACCAGCGGGATCAATTTCTCAGGGAAATGATATGGGCCATAATTATTAGAACAGTTAGTAACGATAGTTGGCAGGCCATAGGTGCGCAGCCAGGCGCGGACCAGGTGGTCGCTGGAGGCTTTAGAAGCAGAATATGGGCTGCTTGGCGCATAGGCTGTTGTTTCAGTAAACAGGGGTAATGTCTCGCCCTGCCCTACTTCATCAGGATGGGGAAGATCGCCATACACTTCATCAGTGGAAATATGATGGAAGCGGAACGCTGCTTTTTTCTCGCCGCTCAGTTCAGACCAGTAGCGACGTGCGGCTTCCAGCAGAACATATGTACCAATAATGTTTGTTTCAACAAATGCCGCCGGGCCGGTAATAGAGCGATCGACGTGACTTTCCGCTGCCAGGTGCATTACAGCATCGGGCTGATGCTGAGTAAAAATACGTTCGATTGCTGCGCTATCACAAATATCTGCTTGTTCGAAACAATAACGCTCATCAGCACTGACACTGGTTAGAGATTCAAGGTTACCAGCATAAGTTAACTTATCAACATTAACGACATGACTCTGCGTGTTTTTAATAATATGACGTACAACGGCAGACCCAATAAAGCCCGCTCCACCAGTGATTAGAATTTTCATTTCGACTCTACACTAATTACGTTTATGACTAAGACAAAATAAATTGCTTGTATGCATCTTTATAACTATTGAATTCAAATTTTTCTTTATCCTGCTGTGCATTAACAAGATAAAGTTCATAATTATTTAGTATCTCCAGTAATTTTTCTTCTATATCTTTTTCATTATTAGATACTAATAATCCATTTTTTTTTATAACTTCATAGCAACCACCAACATCGCTTAGAAGCAAAGGTAAACCTGCAGTGTGTGCTTCTAATGCAGACATCGGGAGGCCTTCACTATCTGAAATAAGTGCAAAAACATCATACTCAGAATAATTACTGAAGTTTTTAACCTCACCTAAAAATTTTATGTTATTAAATTTCTCATATTTTGCTGCTAACGCAGCCAACCGATCGCCGGCACCCGCTACATCTAATTTAATATCCGGGTGTTTCGCAACAACCGACAGCAGAAGGTCGGGACGTTTTGGATGCGTTAGTCTTCCAACAAAGATTATTTTCTTTTCGTTGCTCTGTTTAATTCTGCTTTGCATTTTTGGCACAGAGTTGGTTAGATTAATTATCTTATTTTCATTAATACCAATTATATCCCTGGCCTTATCAGCGTCACTTTTTGAGACACACCAAACAGCGTCAGTTAAAACAGAAAGATACTTCTCAATCTTAATAAAGAGTGACTTTAATGTCCCACCATTATAGATACATGACCATCCATGAGATACATAAATGCATTTAAATCTAACAAACAGCTTTGCCATCCGACTGAAAATCCCGGCATTAGCTGAGCTTGCTATCATTACAGATATTTTTTCTTTTCTAATATATTTCAATAACCGAATATAACCTAAAAAACTAAAGTGTTTTTTCAATTCAGGTAAAATAAAAACTTTATCGAAGTTCCCTTGCTCCGTTAACCATCCATGCTCTGATGTTATCAAATGAATTGAGGCATCATTTTTAATTAACTTCATCATCTCATTGGTCCAGCTTTGAGCTCCACCTATTTCAGATTTTGTAACAATAAACGCAATATTATTCATATATGATATAAGCTTCGGCAATTAGATGATATGACACAAACTCATGAGGAATGTCGAGAATGGTTGAATAAGCTTTTGATAAGAACACGCTACCGCCCCTGGCTCAACAGCTACCAGTGCACTGCAAACATGGGAGATCTCGTACCTTCCGGTACTGCGTATCAGAAATCGCCACGATTCTATATTTCACACAGCGATTCTCAAGGAAAAATTTTGGTCTATACAGAACAACCAAAAAATGATAACCCTATGAAAATCTTAAACTTCATTGTTTACTTATAAAGCAAAACGGCGGCTCAACGTTCAAAGCCTGCCTAAGACTGAACGCCATGCCACCGTTTACCCCGCTCTCCTCCATGACAGCGACTTAAAACAGAATTTATGCCTTAGCTAGCAGCTTCTGAATGCTTTCGCGAAACTTCTGGCCTTCCTTGTGGTTGCGCAGCCCGTACTGGACGAACGCCTGCATATAGCCCATTTTCTTACCACAGTCGTAGCTCTCGCCGGTCATCTGCATCACTTCAACCGGCTGAGTTTCATTCAATACCGCGATGGCATCCGTGAGCTGAATACGCCCCCATGCACCCGGTTCTGTTTTTTCCAGCAACGGCCAAATATCAGCCGAAAGCACATAACGTCCAACGGCTGCAAGATCGGAGTCCAGCGTTTGCGGCTGGTCAGGTTTTTCAACAAACTCGACCATACGGCTCACCTGCCCTTCATTCTGCAGCGGTTCTTTCGTGGTGATCACAGAATATGCCGCCAGATCTTCATTTGGCATGTGCTTAGCAAGAACCTGAGTTCGCCCCGTTTCATTGAAGCGAGCCACCATTGCTGCCAGGTTATAGCGCAGCGGGTCGGCAGTAGCCCCATCAAGCACAACATCCGGCAGTACCACAACAAAAGGACTGTTACCCACGATAGGCTGTGCGCAAAGTATAGAGTGCCCCAGCCCAAGCGGTTGGGCCTGACGAACGTTCATGATGGTGACGCCTGGCGGGCAAATAGACTGGACTTCGGCCAGCAGCTGACGCTTAACGCGCTGTTCAAGCAGGGCTTCCAGCTCGTATGAGGTGTCGAAGTGGTTTTCAACAGCATTCTTGGAAGAGTGGGTTACCAGCACGATTTCTTTGATACCAGCGGCAACAATTTCGTCGACAATGTACTGGATCATCGGCTTATCAACGATAGGCAGCATCTCTTTAGGAATCGCCTTAGTGGCAGGCAGCATATGCATGCCCAAACCGGCTACCGGGATAACTGCTTTTAAATTAGTCATTCTTAGTCCCACCTCTAAATGGTTGGAAGATTATAGTCTTTTCGTGCTCTGATGCCAGCATGAATTTATTAAACGAATGATTCATGCTAGCGCCATAGAAGTGTCAACGAAATATGTCAATGTCGCTATTTCAGCCTTCGTTGACTCAGAATTGTCGTAAAAGGGGTTGCATTATTATTTACTTACTTTTGAGAGCGCAAAATTAAGATTCTCACCGTTGACGTGCAGCTGATCGATCCGGTCTATGTCTACCGAGCTTTGCCCCCTTTCATTTACTGCGTGAATATTCGCCAGCGACAGCAGTGTGCCGTCTTTGGCCATGAACTTGCCGCGCACATCCTTGCGGAGGTCGAAGTTCAGCTTCAGGGCTGGTCCTGCCGTAGAAAGCTGCATTACGTTGATATTTCGCATGAAAAGGTGCTGAGGTTTGTTATGAAACTCAAGCGAGGCGCGCTTGAGTGTGACGTTATTCAGTGCCACAAAGGAGGTTGCGTTCCCGGATGAGATCTGAATGCCGCGCAGAGGGCTACTCAGTTCGCTATTATCGAGTTTAATATCGCTTAACTTAAAGTTTTGCGGAATAGACAGGTAATTTCCCTTAATGATGCCATAACCAATCAGCATCCCGGCGCTGTTAACCATATCCACATCGTCAATGACAAAGTTATCGCAGCCATATATTGCCACGGTTGCGTTATCAATCCCTGCCGTGCGGCTAAAGCTCGGATTAATATTGCGCGCCTTTACGTTACGTATAAGGAAATGCTTCCCATTCTCAACATGGACTAATTGCCGGCAGTTGCTGCCGGTAATGTTGGCCACAACGAAGTTTTTTACCGCCTGATCTTCGGGATAATTATTGTCATATGTGCTGCCCGCCAGCCCAATACCTATTCCCCAGTTAATCTTTCCATTAGTACAGTTAATGTTGTCAATAACGTGGTCGGAAATCAGCAGGTCGTGGTCGTTGATCGCCACATTCCACTCAATGGCATCCCCTTGCAGATGGCTGAAGTGGCCGTTGGTGATACGCACATTCTCCATCCGGTTGTGAAACCCCTGCCGCAGGATGGCGTAGTTGGCATCATGTACCGTGATGTTGTCGATAGTCAGATTGCGCATAGTCCGGTTATCTTTCCCGCCAATGTAAATCTGCGCCACATTGACAAACCCGCTCATATCTATGCCCTTGATCGTACAGTCGGATCCCCTCACATCCAGCGTGATGTTGTTAAATCGCCCTTTTCCCTCCCCGACTATCTGGCAGCTATCCTGCAGTACAAATCGCCCTTTGCCATTCCCTTTCAGCCCACCAGCCACATGAAGCGTTTTCCCCTGCGGCATAAAAATGGCGGTATTCATGCTGTCACAGACAACGTCTGCCGGGACTTCAACCACATCCGCTGCGGCAAACGCCTTGTTAAACGCGGCGATCCAATCGGCCTGGTAGAAATCTTTGATGTTTACCTGTGTTCCCCGGCCAATGGCGTTTACCGTGCCGGGAATAAGGGATGTCGCTGCTAACGCAGAGCCTGCGGCGAGCAGTTTGCGGCGAGACGCAGAGAAAGGAAGATGCTTCAGTGAATTGCTTTTCGACATAAGTCCTCAGCATAAGATTCGGTGATTTATAGCGTCTGAAGCTGACGGGCAAGCTGCTGGTAGATAACCTGCTGATTGAACTGGCCGGCGACTTTCTCTCTTGCCCGAGCCAGTATTAACTGCAGGTCACTTTCTGGCACAGCAGCCGCAACCTGTAGCTTATCGGCGAGCGCAAAAGCATCCTTTTCCGGCACCAGCCAGCCCGACTCATCGGCGTCGATAAGCTCAGGAATACCGCTATGAACGGTAGACACGACCGGAATGCCAACGGCCATCGCCTCCATCAGCGCCACGGGGATGCCTTCCATATCCCCGTCTTCGCCGGTCACCGAAGGAAGCAAGAACAGGTCGGCCTGGTCCAGCATCGCCTTCACTTCATGGCTCGGCTTAAACCCGGGCATAAAGACCACGTCCTCCAGCTGCAATTGCTCAATCAGCGTCTTCAGACGACGCTCCCAGGGGCCAATGCCTAAAATGTTGTAGCGAAATGCCACGCCGCGCGCCTTCAGCAGGCGGCAGGCTTCAATGGCAAAATGTAACCCTTTTTTTTCCGTCAGCCGCGCCACCGAGATAATCTCCAGCGTCGCCCCCGGCGTTTTCATGGGTCTTAAAGAAAACTTGTCCATATCCACGCCCATCCTAGAGACCGCAATTTTGCTCTCCGGGCAGCCCATGTTCTTCAGGCGGCTGGCCCAGAGATTGCTGATGGGTAGCATTAAGTCCCCGCGCTCAAACAGCTGCCTGTATTCCGGCGTATAGTGAGCCAGCGCATCCCGGTGCGAGATATCAATCCCGTGAAACACGGTGGCAATTTTGCCGTTGAGCACGCCAAGCTCCTTCAGCTTGGTGGCCGTAACGCCCGCCGGGCCAAAGTGAGCAATAAAAACGTCGGCCTCAAGCGGCTGTTTCTGCCGGCCACAAATCGAGGACAGGATCAGATTGCGGGCTTCATCGCCATAGCGCGTGCGGTTAAGCGCTCGCCATGTGTTGCCTCGCAAAGCCCCCCGCAGCGTATTCCACGCCCGGTTTTTCAGCTTCGCGACTTTACCTTCTGGCTCGTCGAGCAGCCAGACGGTTTTTTCCGAAAGCCCATAGCTTTTAAACGCCGCGTGGGTATTGGTCATGTCGCCCTTTTGCAGGGCAACAATCTCAACCTCGTGGCCCATGTCGATAAAAGCGGTTATCTGATTCAGCACAAAAGTTTCCGACGCCAGGGGAAACTTCAGCAGGAAGAAACCGACCTTCATTTATCCTCCTTAACTCGCTCAAGCACCGAGCGCACCATGTTCATGCCGTTAGCACGCTCAGCGCTCACTGCCGCCGTAAGACGTTGGTTAATCGCGGGCAATTGCCCCAAAACATCCGCAACTACGCCCTGCAAAGAGCCGTCCAGCAACTGGCGAATATCAATAGCCATTTCTGGCATCCCCAGTTGCTGCATGATGCCCGCAGATTTGTGCTCGTAGTTGATGGCGATAGCTGGCGTGCCGAAGTTCATCGAAATAATGGCCGAGTGGAGACGCGTGCCCACCGTGAGCTCGCAGGCAGCAAAAATCTTGCCCATTTCCAGGTCGTTCAGCTCGTCCATCACAACGTGGTAGTCATCGGGCTGGTTGATGTACTGGCGGATATTGAGCGCCACCATGCGGTCGTCTTTGTTATAGCTGTCGATGCCGGTGCAGGTGGAAAGCGCCAGGACCTGATAGCCCTGTTCAATCGTGCGATTTACCACTTCGGCAAAGGCCTTCTCGTAGGCTTCCTGGGTGGTGCCGAGGCGTTTATCAAACGGCGCCAGTTCGCGGAGCGTAATCGCCACGGTTCTCTTTCTCTCGACCACGCCCAGCCAGTGCTTAACCGCATAACCCGGCACAAAATCCTCTTCATGCTGCGCCACCAGCCACGCCGTATCGACGCCCTGTTCCACCTTGCTGGTGTCGATTTGGCTTTGCTTCATCAACTCCAGGCTTACGGTTTCGCGCAGAATCAGGGATTTCGCGTGCCCAAAGACGTAGTTCGCCAGCTGGTTAAACTGCGGCTCCTGGAACGGGCCCACGCTGTGGCCAACCATATAAACCGGCTTGCGGGCCATGAAGCTGCACAGCGCGTGCTCAAACTGCGTGACGCCATAAAGATCGACAAAGAAAGAGCCGCCCACCTGAATAATCGCGTCGTATTCCTGCAGCGATTTCACAAAATCAATAAACCCCTGTGGGATGGCGATGTTACGCAGCCGCCCGGTGTTGCTTGCTTTCGCTACCAGCACATGGTGCTGATATTTACGGCGCAGGACTTTTTTGACCCGCCCGACCAGCCCGGCGGCGTTGTTATACCGCTTCATCTGCTTGTAGAGCCCGTCACCCAGCACCGGGCGCCCCAGCAGCCAGGCAGAACTGACCGGGTAGCGGCTCATCACATCCACATGAATGCTGTCATCAAGCGTCGTGATGGCGTCAATCAACCCGCGTAAAATGGCGCTATCACCGCGGTTGCCGCAAGTATGGTTGCCAAGAATAAGTAATTTCATATCGACCTCTAACTTTATGACAAAGGGGAAAATGTGGTTTCCCCTCTTTGTTGTTCTTAGCCAGCGCGGAGCAGCGCTTTCAGGCGTTCGCTGCGGCAAAACTGCCGCTTCAGTTCAACGATCAGCGCATTGCGGGACAAAATAATCATCATGATAAACGCCGCCGCTCCCGCGACGACCTGTGCCGCCAGCAACATCGCCAGAGGCAAATGCCCGGTCAGCGCGATGCCTAGCCCGGCGCTGACAATCAGCGTTGGGAGTGAGAGATAAAAAGGCAGCCAGATGCTGAGGATGTATTCCCGATAGCTGGAGCCCAGCACGGGTTTAATCATGATGAAATAGCTGAGCACGGTGTTCACAACCTGAACCAGCAGGAAACCGAGCGTCACGCCGAGCGCGCCGCCGAGCTGGCCGCCGACAATAATCGCCGGAATAAACAGGCAGGTTTTAAACACGTTGAATTTGAAGCTGATGTCCACGCGCGCTTTGGCCATCAGCAGCGAACCGATGGGATTCCCGATGGAACGCAGCAGGCCAACAACGCACAACAGCTGCAGGATGGGCGTGATGAACTGCCACTTCTCCCCAAACACCAGCGGGACGAAGTTATTGGAGACCACCATCAGCCCCAGCAGCACCGGGAAATTAATGATGCCCACAATCGACAACAGCTTGTAAAAATTTACCCGGAGCTTCGCCGTGTCGTCCTGAATTTTGGCAAACGCCGGAAACAGCACGCGGGTGATGATCGGGTTGAGCTTCATCGGCGGCACGACGGCCACGTTATAAGCCAGGTTATAGCCGCCGGCGACCCCAGCCCCGAGAATACGCGCCAGTACCAGCGTGGAAAGGTTGGTATTGACGTAGTTGATCACGCTGTCAGCGGTCAGCCAGGCGCCAAACTTCAGGTTGGAATTCACCGACTTTAGGGAGAAGTGGAAGCCAGGGCGGTAAATCTTGCGGCCAAAGAAGCCAAACAGTGAGGTACGAACGACGGTATTCACCAGGTAACCGATGATTGCCGTGATGGCAAACGGGTAGTACATCGCCGCCGTCACGGTGACGCTGAACCCCACCAGCACGGACACAGTCTCAATCGAGCCGATTTTTGAAAACTCCAGCTCCTTTTGCATCAGGGCGCGAAACTGCTGCCCGTGAGGGATGACAATAAAAGCAAAGGCCAGCGTTTTAATCAGCGGCGACAGGTCCGGGTTATGCAGCACGCCGGCAATCACATCGCTCAGTAAAAACACCGCGATGCACACCAGCACGCCCAGCCCGACATTCAGCCAGTAGAGCGTGGTCAACTCCAGCTGGCTTATCTCTTTGCGCTGAATAATCGAGTTGGCGATACCAAAATCAGACAGCGTATCGGCCAGGGCGATGATCACCAGCGACACCGTCAGCAGGCCAAACTGGTGGTTATCAATAGTTCTGGCCAGAATCGTCATCTGCGCCAGCCCTAAACCAATAATGATCACCGTTGCAATCGCGGACCACTTCGCCCCGCTGATGGTTTTTTCTCTCAGGCTCATGTTGGATTCCGGTCAGTATGCCGCTTTGTGAACAAAGCCTTTGAAAACGGTCAGGAAGACAATCTTGATGTCGAACCACAGGCTCCACTCGCGAATGTATTCCAGGTCGAACTCCACGCGCTTTTCCATCTTGTCAAGCGTATCCGTTTCCCCGCGCCAGCCGTTAATTTGCGCCCAGCCGGTAATGCCCGGTTTGACCTTGTGGCGCAGCATGTAGCCTTCTATTAACGCGCGATATTGCTCGTTATGCGCCACGGCATGGGGACGAGGGCCGACGATGGACATACCGCCCAGCAGCACGTTGACAAACTGCGGCAGTTCGTCGAGGGAGGTGCGGCGCAGAAAGCTGCCTACCGGCGTGATGCGCGAATCCCCCTTCGTGGCCTGCACAACCACCGCGTCGTTTTCCATCACCTTCATAGAGCGGAATTTCCACACTTTGATTGGCTTGCCGTCCATGCCGTAGCGCGTCTGGCGGAAAATAACCGGCCCGGGCGAAGTCAGTTTCACCGCCAGGCTAATACAAAGCAGAACCGGGGAAATGAGCAGCAGGATAAAAGAGGAGAGCACGATATCTTCCAGCCGTTTGAGTACGCTGTTAAAGCCACTCAAAGGCGTTTCAAACAGGGGCACAACCGGCACGCCGTTGACCTCTTCGGTGCGGGCATTAAGGATATTAAAGGTGAAAACATCGGGGATCAGCAGTACCGAACAGGTGGTATCCGCCAGCTCACTCACCAGCTTTTTAATGCGTGACTCGTGGCTCATTTCCATCGCGATATAGACTTTATCAATTTGGCCGCTGCGGGCGTCCGCCACCAGCGTATTGAAGTTGCCAATATAGCTAACCAGGGCACCTGCAGGCGGCTCATCGTCATACACGCCAAGCACGTTGAAGCCGAGCCACGGTTCATTCTTGAAGCTCTGCGCCAGCATCTGTCCGACCGGCAAAGAGCCCGCAATGGCAACGCGTCGCGTATTAAAACCTTTATTACGCAGCCAGCCTGCGGCAAAACGGATCCATGACCGGCAGATAACCATCCCCACACCGGCCAAGGCATACCAGGCCAGATAAACCCAGAAAGAGCCATCAAAATCGCTGTTAAACGCCAGCAGCCCGGCGCTGAAAACCACGCTCAGCGTCCAGTTTTGCAGCAACAGGAATAGCTCGCTGGACATTTTCACCCCGCGCCATGAACGGTAAAAATCCGTCATCCCACCGATCATCTGGAATACAACGAGGGTTAATAAAGCCATCAGCAAATGCATATAGAGAAAAGGCAAAGCGTTAGCCTTGCAAACCATCCATAGCCCGGCAAACATGATGCTGATGTCAGAAAAACGTTGCACCATAGAGATCAACGATGCGTTGGTTTTTGGCAGCTCGCGCTTTTTTAGATTTGTCATCGTTTTACCTTTGAAAGTTGTCGCATCGGTGTTTTCCCCCTCACCCCAGCCCTCTCCCCACGGGGGAGAGGGGGAAAAGCTGGCACCTGACTATTCCCTCTCCACTGGAGAGTGAGAGAAAAGCTGGCACTTGATATTCCCTCTCCCTTCCAGGGAGAGGGTCAGGGTGAGGGTTAAACACCTCAATACGGCAGATTATTGGTTCAGCAGAGCCATAATTTCCTGCGTTCGCGCCTGCATCAGCGCCTCGTTTCCGCGAGACTCCACGTTCAGGCGCACCACAGGCTCGGTGTTAGAGCTGCGCAGGTTGAAGCGCCAGTCGCCAAACGCCATGCTGATGCCGTCCGTGTGGTCAATCTCTGCCGCGTGCGGGCCGAAATGCGCGCGAACACGTTCAATCGCCTCTGCCGGTGCTTCCAGCTTGCTGTTGATTTCACCGCTGGCCGGCCACGCCGCCATGCGATCCTCGACCAGCTCGCCCAGCGTTTTACCCTTCAGACACAGCAATTCGGTCACCAGCAGCCACGGGATCATCCCGCTGTCGCAATAGGCAAAATCGCGGAAATAGTGATGGGCGCTCATCTCCCCGCCGTAAATGGCATCCTCTTCACGCATCCGCTCTTTGATAAACGCATGCCCGGTTTTCGACATCACCGGCTGGCCGCCCGCACGCTCGACGATATCGACCGTGTTCCAGGACAGGCGCGGATCGTGAATGATTTTTGCCCCAGGCTGTTTCTCAAGAAACGCCGCCGCCAGCAGGCCCACGATGTAGTACCCCTCGATAAACTGCCCTTTCTCGTCGAACAGGAAGCAGCGGTCAAAGTCCCCGTCGAAGGCAATGCCCATATCCGCCCCGTGCGCAATCACCGCGTCGCGCGTATCGGCGCGGCACTCCGGCAACAGCGGGTTAGGAATGCCGTTCGGGAAATTGCCGTCCGGCGTGTTGTGCACCTTCACAAACGTCAGCGGCACGTTGAGCGCCTTAAAGCGGGCTTCGATGGCGTCCACAATCGGGCCGGCCGCGCCGTTACCGGAGTTCACCACCAGCTTCAGCGGCTTGATGTGGCTGACGTTGATGTACGAGAAAAGATGGTCGAGATAAGCGTCTACCACCGACACTTTCTGATAGCTGCCGCGCGCCGCCTCATTCACCGGCGGGAAGTCGTTGGCTTCCGCCAGGCGCTGTACGTCCCGCAGGCCGGTGTCACCGCTGATAGGGCGAGCTCCCTGGCGCACCAGCTTCATGCCGTTGTAGTCCATCGGGTTGTGGCTGGCGGTCACTTCGATGCCGCCGTCCACGTTCAGATGCCAGGTGGCAAAGTAAATCTCTTCGGTGCCGGACAGGCCGATATCCAGCACGTCCACGCCCGCATCCTGCAGGCCGCGCGCCAGCGCCTGTTTCAGCGATTCGCTGGTCAGACGCACGTCGCCGCCCAGCACGATAGTTTTTGGCTTCAGGTACTCGCCGTAGGCGCGGCCGATGCGCCAGGCGATGTCTTCATTTAGCTCGTCGCCCAGGCGGCCGCGGATGTCGTAGGCTTTAAAACAGGTCAGTTGCTGCATGATTTCGCTCCTTCGGGCAACAGTTACCCAACCCACGGGTCTTTGGCCCGTGGAGCTTGTTTTTTAGTCAGGGATTAAATACGTCCGTAGCGATCCTGGAAGCGGACGATGTCGTCTTCTTCCAGATAGGTACCGGAGCGGACCTCAATCAGGTCGAGGGGAATTTTGCCGGGGTTTTCCAGGCAGTGGGTCATGCCGAGCGGAATGTAGATAGACTCGTTTTCACCCAGCAGCTTAATCTCATCCCCCAGAGTGACTTTGGCGGTGCCCGCCACCACAATCCAGTGTTCGGCGCGGTGGTGGTGCATTTGCAGCGAGAGCCCTTCGCCAGGCTTAACGGTGATGCGCTTCACCTGGTAACGCTCCCCGGCGTCGATGGAGTCGTATTTCCCCCACGGGCGGTAAACTTCCCGATGGTTATGGTGCTCGTGGCGGCCATCACCTTTGATGCGCTCCACCACTTTCTTCACGTTCTGTACGTGGTCACGGTCGGCAATCAGCACCGCATCTTTGGTTTGCACCACGACCAGGTCTTTCACCCCCACGGTAGTGACCAGGCCGGATTCGGCATAGATGTAGCTGTTTTCGGTTTCATGACTGATGACATCGCCGTGATGTACGTTCCCTTCCGGGCTCTTGGCGCTGATTTCCCACAGCGAGGACCACGAGCCCACATCGCTCCAGCCGGCGTCCATCGGCACCACCACCGCATCGGCGGTTTTTTCCATTACCGCATAGTCGATAGACTCATCCGGGCAGGCCAGGAACGCCTGCTCATCCACGCGAACGAAATCCAGATCCGGGTCAACGCCCGCCATGGCTTTTTCGCAGGCGGCCAGAATGTCGGGGCGAAACTTCGCCAGCTCTTCCAGATAGCGGCCCGCGCGGAACAGGAACATGCCGCTGTTCCAGTAGTATTCGCCGCAGGCGACATAGGCCTGGGCGGTGGAGAGATCGGGTTTTTCGACAAACTGCGCGACGCTAAACGCCAGGGCATCGGCGCCATTTTCCGGCGTCGCCACTGCGCCACGGCGAATATAGCCGTAGCCCGTTTCCGGCAGGTCGGGGACGATCCCGAAGGTCACCAGCTTGCCTGCTTCCGCATAAGGCATCGCGCACCGCACCGCCTCGCGGAAGGCTTCTTCATTCTGGATGACGTGATCGGCGGCGAGGATCAGCATCAGCGGGTCCTGCTGCGACTGGTTACGCAGCGCGGCCAGGGCGGCCAGCGCAATGGCTGGCGCGGTGTTGCGCCCGGCCGGTTCCAGCACGATATTTTCGGTCAGTTTACTTAGCTGGCGCAGCTGCTCGGCGACAATAAAGCGGTGTTCCTCATTGCAAATCACCACCGGGCTTTCGCACTCTACCCCGTTCAGGCGATTAATGGTGGTTTGCAGCATGGTCAGATCCCCTTTCAGGCAGAGGAACTGCTTGGGGTACAGCACGCGGGACAGCGGCCAGAGACGGCTCCCGTTTCCGCCCGCCATGATCACCGGATAGAGTTGTGACTGACTCATCATTTATCCCCGAATGTCAGCAATAAATTGGCTTAACACGTTCTCTTTTTCGAGCGTGCGTTCGGCATATTCACGTGCCGTCGTGTTGTGTTGTGGCAGCTGCAGACAGCGTTCAATGCCCGCCGCCAGCGCATCGGCGGATTCAGGCATCACGCAAACCGCAATGCCCGGATACGCTTCGCAAAGCTGGCCCAGCTCTGTTTCAGGCTCGGCGGTAATCACCGCATTGCCGCCGACGGCCAGGATATTGGTAAGTTTTGACGGCAGGACGGCGTCCGCCGCTCCCCGGCGCTGGATAACCAGATGACAATCGGCCAGGCAGAGCAGCGCGGGCAGCGCGTCGTAAGACTGAAGCGGGTGGAACACCACGTTACTCAGCCCGTGAACGTGCACCAGTTTTTCGAGCCTCTCTTTACCGCCGCCCTGGCCCACAATCACGAACAGATACGGGCTCTCAGAGAAGCGGCCCGCCACTTCAATCACCGTTTCCAGCCCCTGTTTTTCGCCGATGTTGCCGGAGTAAAGAATGATTTTTTTATCTTCCGGCAGGTTGAGCGCCTGGCGCACGCCCTGGGTTTGCGCCGGATCAACGTCACGGAAACGCGCCACTTCCGACCAGTTAGGGAAAAAAATCACCCGCTGTGGGTCGACGCCTTTCTCGGTAGCCTTGTTCATCATCGAGCGAGAAATGGTGGAGACGTTATCAACGTTGTGCAGTCCGCTTTTTTCAAAGCGCTGGGCCAGGCGAGCAATTTTTCCCGGTGTCTTTCCGGCCATACCGAGGCCGAGCATCGCGTCCACCTCGTAGTCCTGAATGTGCAGCAGCGTGCGCGCCCCGCTCAGTTTTGCCAGCAGGCGCATCCCCGGCACGCAAAACAGCGTCGGCACCACGCCAATGACCCGGTCTGGCTTCCAGCTGCGCTGCGCCAGAAGCGGGAAAAATGAACTCAGCGCGAAGCTGCCCAGGTGAATCAGGCGCTTCAGCGTCGAAGGCTGCTTCGGCACATACAGCGGGCAGCGCCAGACGGTCGCTTTCCCCTGCTCTTTTCTGTATTTCCACGCCGAGTAGTCCGGGTGCACGCGCCAGACCGGATAATAAGGCGGCGCGGTGATCACCCGCACCTCATGGCCCCGGCTGGTCATCCACTCCACCATTTCACCGGTGTACTTGCCGATGCCGGTCAGCTCCGGGGAATAGTTAATGCCGTAGACCAGAATTTTCATAAGCCCGGTACCTTCCCTTTGCCCTGGGTGATGAAGTAAGCACGGCTGTTGTCGTGCACGTCTTCCCGCTTGAGCAGCGCTTCCGGCGTCAGCCAGCAGTACGCTTTGTGCTGCTCAGCAGGCAGGTTCAGCTGTTTGTCGTCCACCCGCAGGCGGAAACCCAGCACCACGTAATGGGTCGAGAAATCCTTCCCGGAGAAGTTATCGCCGTAGAAATGCTGCCAGACGCCGTAAAACTCCGCGTCCAGCAGAGTGAACGATTTGCCCAGCTCAGCCTCGGTGAGACGAATAAAAGCATTCGCCAGCGTTTCGTTCTTCAGCACCCTGCCCCCCGGCACAAACCAAAAGCCCTTCGCAGGGCGATTGGTCCGCAAACCCAGCAGGAATTCGCCCGCCTGGTTTTCGACGATAAGGTCGATGGAGATCAGCGGCGTGGCGCTCACTACGGTGGCAAAATCTTCCGCGCTCAAAAACATGCTTACCCCCGGAACCGCTGCTGATTTTCGAGGAACCACTGGTAAGTTCTGGCGAGGCCCGCCTCCAGGGAAATCTCGTGATACCAGCCGAGGCGATGCAGGCGGGATACATCCAGCAGCTTGCGCGGCGTGCCGTCAGGTTTGGTGGCGTCAAACACCACGCGCCCCCGGTAGCCGGTCACTTTGGCCAGCGTCTGCGCCAGCTCACGGATAGTGCAGTCCACGCCGGTGCCGACGTTAATGTGTGACAGCATCGGGTCGGTATTCTCCTGCCACACTTCCCGATCCAGCTCCATCACGTGAATGCTGGCTGCCGCCATGTCGTCGACGTGTAAGAACTCACGCATCGGCGTGCCGCTGCCCCATACCACCACGTCCGGGGCATTCTCCTGGGTGGCCTCATGGAAGCGGCGCAGCAGGGCCGGAATAACGTGAGAGTTGCTCGGGTGGAAGTTGTCGTTCGGCCCGTACAGATTGGTCGGCATCACCGAGCGGTAATCCCGCCCGTACTGGCGGTTGTAGGACTCGCACAGCTTGATCCCGGCAATCTTGGCAATCGCATACGGCTCGTTCGTGGCTTCAAGCGTGCCCTGCAGCAGCTCACTTTCGGCCATCGGCTGCTTCGCCATCTTCGGGTAAATACAGGATGAGCCGAGGAACAACAGTTTGTTCACGCCGTGCGTGTGCGCGGCATGAATAATGTTGCTTTCGATCATCATGTTCTCGTAGATAAACTCTGCCGGGAACGTGTTATTGGCGACGATACCGCCCACTTTTGCCGCCGCCAGGTAAACCTGGTCGATTTTCTCGCTGGCGAAGAAGGCATTAACGTCCCCTGCGTCCAGCAGATTCAGCTCATCGCGCCCGCGCAGCACCAGCTCAACGTCATCGCGCTGCCCGAGCTGGCGGACGATGGCCGAGCCGACCATCCCACGGTGACCGGCAACAAAGATACGTTTTTTATTCATGCTCAGGACTCCAGCGCGATGGCGACCTCATAACCATGGGACTTCAGCAGAGAGTGTTTCTTCGCCGCTTCAAGGTCTTTGGCTACCATTTCACCAACCATCTCCTGCAGGGTAATTTCCGGCTTCCAGCCAAGCGTTTCGTGCGCTTTGGTTGGGTCGCCCAGCAGGGTTTCCACTTCCGCAGGACGGAAGTAACGCGGATCAACGGAGACGATAACGTCGCCTGGTTTCACGCCCGGTGCGTCGTGACCCGTGACGGAAACCACAATGCCTTTCTCTTCCACGCCCTGACCCTCAAAGCGCAGTTTGATGCCGAGCTGAGCCGCCGCCATTTCTACGAACTGACGCACGGAGTACTGCACGCCGGTGGCGATCACGAAGTCTTCCGGTTTTTCCTGCTGCAGCATCATCCACTGCATTTTCACGTAGTCTTTGGCGTGGCCCCAGTCGCGCAGGGAATCCATGTTGCCGAGGTACAGGCACTTCTCCAGGCCCTGAGCGATGTTGGCAATCGCGCGGGTAATTTTGCGAGTGACGAAGGTTTCGCCGCGACGCGGAGATTCGTGGTTGAACAGAATGCCGTTACAGGCATACATGCCGTAGGATTCACGGTAGTTGACGGTGATCCAGTAGGCGTAAAGCTTGGCAACTGCGTAGGGGGAACGTGGGTAGAAAGGCGTGGTTTCTTTCTGTGGGATCTCCTGCACCAGGCCGTACAGCTCTGAAGTGGATGCCTGGTAGAAGCGCGTTTTCTTTTCGAGGCCGAGGAAGCGAATGGCTTCCAGCAGGCGCAGGGTGCCCATCGCATCCACGTCCGCGGTGTATTCCGGTGACTCAAAAGAAACCGCGACATGGCTCATCGCGCCCAGGTTGTAGACTTCATCCGGCTGCACTTCGGACAAAATACGGGTCAGGTTGGAGGTATCGGTCAGGTCGCCATAGTGCAGATGGAATTTTGGGTTACCCGCGTGCGGATCCTGATAAATGTGGTCCACGCGTTCGGTATTGAAAGAAGAGGCGCGGCGCTTGATACCGTGGACTTCATAGCCTTTTTCCAGCAGGAATTCCGCCAGGTAAGAGCCGTCTTGTCCGGTGACACCCGTAATGAGAGCTACTTTAGTCATGATAATTTATCCTCTGTGAACATTTTTATTGGCCCTTACCCCTCACTCCCTGTCTCTCCGCAGAGGGAGATGAACAGTCACAAACAGAGCAAGGGTGAAAGCATTACGCGCGGTCGCGTATTTTTACTGCCGGGTTTCCCCGGCAAACGGCATTCGCCGGTAATGATTTATAAACGCTGCTCCGGGCTCCCACGACACAGCCATCGCCTATCGTGACGCCCGGGGAAACAAATACATCCGTTGCCAGCCAGCATTTTTCGCCGATAACAATCGGTGACTGGGTAATATCGAAATGCTGACTCATATAATCGTGACTGCCGGTGCACAAATAACATTTTTGCGACACCACGGAATTTGCGCCAATGCTAATTTCACCGAGGGTATAGAGCACGACATCATCGCCAACCCAGGCATAATCTCCGAGCGTTAACTTCCATGGGTAGGTAATTTTCACCGAGGGGCGAATAACAACCTTCTTGCCTACCTTCGCCCCAAAAACACGTAATAAAAAGGCACGCCACGGATATAAAACTTGCGGAGACCAGGCAAATAAAGTGGCCTGAACCGCCCACCACAACTGCACTTTAATGCCGCTCGCGCCGCGAAATCCCCTCGGTACACTGAAGCCGCTTAAATCCTGCATAATATTTCCTGTTAGCTTTAAGCTTTGTTATAAAGCGCTTTTGCTTTGCCGGTTGTTTTTAACCTGAGTCGGAAAGAGAGTTCGGCAACAAAGCCCGGCACACGTAATATTTCTCGCTGAACATGTCTCGCATCACGACACAATTCAATATTGTTAGAGGTAGACACGCCGCCCATTGAAAATTCAGACACCAGCCCTTTGATACGCTTAAAGGCATAGCCGTTTTTATACATTTTTGCCGCCAGCGCGTAATCGGATGAGACTTTATATTGCAGATCGTAGGGATATTTACGCAGTCCAGAGAGCGGGAAAAAGATAGCCTGATGGCTGGCCGGCAAGCTGTGGTAGATATACCAGCCCCGCTTGGCGCTGCGGCGAATTTTATTGCCGTCACCAAAGTCCAGCAGCGCGTCACCAATCACCATCGCGTCATCGCGCTCGCCTAAGGCTGCCAGCTGATAAATCACCTCGGCAATCTCAGGGTGGAAAGCATCGCCGGAGTTCAGAAAGAGCGCATAGCGCCCCTGCGCCATGGCGATGCCTTTGTTCATCGCGTCGTAAATGCCGCTGTCTTTCTCACTGACAAAGCGCAGGTTGTACTGGCCCTGCAGGCCAGCAAGAAACTCAGCCGTGCCGTCTGGAGAGTTGCCGTCCACCACAATCCATTCGAACTCGATGCCTTTGGCCTGTGCCAGGTGCGCCAGCGATTGCCAGGTCTTCACGACCCCGGCATGGTTACGCCATGCCACTGTAATAACACTTAATAACATTATTGCGCACCTCCTGGCAGCGAATGCTTAATTGCTTTACGCAAAATAAATGGGCAAACAATTAAAAATGCATATTCCGGGCTAAAAATAGAACCGGTAAAGAACAAAGATACAGGCATAAACAACCAAAGCTGAACACGATAATTCTCATTATTGCCAAAGGCATTGCGCATCATTTTCATAACTCGCCACATATAGCCAGCGGTCATTAATACTGCAAACCATGAGAAATAAATAATCAGCAGATACAGTCCATTGTCCACGGTTTTCCCTACATCCGCACCGTTAAATATTCCGAATGATGCGACATATTCATAGAGAGAACCAAACCGTACTACGCCATCAACATTTGCCAGAGAGTAACCAACCATCGCCAATGGACCAATAATACGGTAATACGATGACGACCCTTCGGTTCCCAAATCACCAACACGGGTTGCGATATAAGGGAAAGCGAATACCAAACCGATTAAAAAAACAGCCAGTGAAATAATTGCTAATGGCAACTTCTTTTTAATGGCGCTTTTATTAAGATATTGAAACGCCCACTCCAGCAGATAAAACAAAATAAACGTCATTACCCCGGAGAAAGATCCTGACAGGATTATCCCTAAAAGAATCATAACATCAGTTTTCGGCGTTTTGATACCAAACTGTTTGATGCTGAGCCAAATTGAGATTAATGCCAGGGCGAAGAAAGCGGGCTCGAAATAGAGCGCCGTAGTGCGCCGCCCACCAAAGCTAATAAAGTTGAGCACGTAACTGTTGCTGTAGATGAGAAACTTTGAAATTTTCTCAATCAGGCTACTGCCGCCGGTCAGAATAATCTGAGCCATTTCCGCCGCCGCCAGCGCCACAATAATGCCCACCACGGCATAGAAAAACCGTAATATCTTGCGGTGATTGCGCTGAGAAATAGTTTTGAATCGGCAGCTCCATGTCATGCCCAATATCAGCACAATATAGACAAACAGCATCATCGAGGTGACATACTTGGCCGGGTCGAGCGACTGGCCAAAAATGTAGTTAAATGCCGTCAGTCCCGCCCCCACACCCAACGCAATCATCAATTTTTTAAGGTTAATGCGCTCGATATACAGAAACAAAATCGCCGGCAGGAAGGTCACGATGGTTATCGGGAAACTCTCCCCCAGCGAGGCGAGCTTAATGTTCACCACCAGATAGATGAACGGCAGCAGCAGATAGCTACAGACCCTGATAGAACGAGACATATTCCTCCAGCATCTGCTTGCCGCTATAGGCCGTGCGGCTGGCTGCACGGAAGGTCGCTAAATCAGTCGCGAAAACCTGCTCTGCCAGCTGCGTTTTTTTAAGCTGCACCAGCGCCAGAACGTGTTCCGGGGTGAAGGTTTTGCCCCCCACTTTACGCAGAACTTCATCCGCGGCCTCGCTGCTCGTCGCCACCACCGGCACGCCGATAGACAGCGCCTCGCACAGGATCAGCGGATAGTTATCCACGCGGGAACTGAACACCAGGCTGTCCATCGTGTTCAGCTCGCTCATCAGCGCGCGCTTGTCGGTCATATAGCCGTGGTTCACCACGTTAGCGCCTTCAAACGGCGAGAATTTGCCAAAGGTATGCAGCTCAATTTTGTCGCCCAGCGCCATCATTGCCTGTACCAGTTTCTGGTTGGTTTTGCCGTCATAGCGCAGGTCGTGGGCCACAATAGCCACGCGGGGCTTCACCGTCGCGACGCCGCTTTCAGGCAGCTCCGCCAGAATCGCCTCGGTGGCGACGTCGATACCGTTATTGATGATGCTGCAGCGCCCGGCACCATAGAGCTGATTAAAAGCTTCGGCGACGTGCTGGCTGGGGGAGATAAACTTGCAGCCCAGCGCCAGCATCTCGCGAAACAGCTGGCGCTTGCCCGCCACCTGCTGGTGCGCCTTATCCACTTTGACCGGCGGATAGTTGTTCAGCGTCGGGCATTTAACACAGCCGGTTTTCCAGCCTTCGCAGCCGTCCAGAAAGGCGCAGCGCCCGGTAATGCTCCAGTGATCGTGCAGCGTCCAGACGAAGGTAACATCCGGCTTGTGCGCCTTCACCCGCTGGCAAAACGACACCATTTCGTCCAGGTTCAGCCAATAGCTGTGCACCACATGGAAGTGCAGCACAACCGGCTGTGGGCTGCGGATGACCCGACGGTAAAGCTTATTCAGATTGCCGAATGGATCGCGGTTCAGAAAACGGAACAGCGCGATATTGGCAACCGACACCAGGCGAGGCGTGTGTTTCTCAACGTCGGGATAAATGTCGTGGCTGGCGCTTTTCTTGCCGCCTTTGCCATAGCCGTAGATAAAACGTGAGGACAGCCCGGCCAGACGTGCACGCTGGTGCAGATCGAGCGCCACGCCCGCCGCGCCACCTTCGGCCAGGCGGACATTAAATTGCATGATGTTCATTGGATCACCTTCACCCGAGCTTTTTCACCGACCACCAGCGCATTGTCCGGCACGCTGTCCAGCACCACGCTGCCCGCGCCTACAGTCACGTTATTACCGAGGGTGATATCGCCCACGACGATCGCGTTAGCGCCCAGCTCAACGCCGTTGCCAATCACCGGGCAGGCGAGACTGTTCCCCCGGTTACCAATGGTGACGCCGTGGCGGATGGTGAAATCATCCCCGACGACGACGAACTTATTGATAACCACCGCATAGCCGTGATGAATAGTGAACCGGCGGCCAATGGTGGCTCCCGCCTGAATTTCATAGCCAAACAGGCATTCGGTAATGAATCGGTAGGCCAGCAGCACGGGCGCAGCCCAGAGGTTGTTGATGACGTTTTTCTTGCGCCACACCGAGCAAAAGTGGGCTACGCGATAGGCCAGCACCATGCAGCACGGGCGCAGGCTCCAGCTATTGGCACGAATATCCTCCAGCACGCTTACCTCCCCCGCAGACTATCGGCCAGGCGCTTGCCGTTGCGCACCGTCAGCAGAGCTAACAGGGTGCGCCACGACATGCGCTTATTGCGGATTTGGTAGAGCGTATACAGCTGATATTTCTTGCTGGCCCGGTCGAACTTGGCTTTGTGCTTGCGGTAAAAGTGGAAATAACCGGCAAATTTCTTGGGGGATTTGGTTATCTGCATTTCGCCGTGATTAACGTGCAGAATTTGGGTCGCCTCTTCCACCTTCCACGGCTGGCCGAACGCCACCACCATGCGCAGGAAGATGTCGTAATCCTGCGCCGCCTTCAGCTCGGTATCAAACAGGCTGCTTTTAAAGCGTTCGGCGTAGGTAAAGACCTGATTGCCGATGATATTGCGCTTGTAGAACAGCTTCAGGGAATACGGCGACTTCGGGTACAGCGGCAGGCTGGTCGGCTGCGAGTAGACCTGCCCTTCACACAAATAGTCGTTGGCATATAAAAACGCGTGGGTGACCAACTGATTCTGGTGGGACAGAAACACCGACAGCCGGTTCGGCGTCCATTCGTCATCATCATCAATGCCGGTGATAAAACGCCCTTGCGCCAGCCCAATGGCCTGGTTACGTACCGCGCAGGCACCGCTGTTCATGTCGTTGTGAATGTAACGCACCCGAGGATCGCCGAGGTCTGCAACAAACTGCTCCAGCTGCTGGAAGCTGGCGGAGCAGTCATCGACGATGATCATTTCCCAGTGGTCATAATCCTGCCGCAGCACCGAGTTGATGGCGCGAATGGCCAACTGCTGGCGGTTCCACGTCGGCATATATATAGAGATAAGCGGGCGAGTTGCGCTGCTGTTCATGGCTATCACCTTATTTAGCATCCGACTTATATTCGTATTCGTAATACCCGTAATCCTGGTAGCCCGTGGCCCGGCGGAAAATCGAGTTAAGGATCACGCCGCGCACGGCAATGCCGTTCTGCTCAAAGCGGCTCAGGCTGGTTTCCACTTCTTTCAGCGTGTTCACCGCGTAGCGAGCCACCATCAGCGTGGTGCCCGCATGGCGCCCCACAATTGCCGCATCGGTGACGGCCAGAATCGGCGGCGTATCTATCAGCACCAGGTCATAATTTTCACTGGCCCACTTCACCAACTGAGAGAAGCGCTCGTTCATCAACAGTTCGGACGGGTTAGCCGGGACCTGCCCACGTGGGATAAGGTCAAAGTTCGGCACGGAGGTTTTCTGCGCACAGCGGGTAATATCCCCCTGCCCTGACAGCACATCGGACAGCCCGTTAACGTTGGTGGTCCCCAGCAGTTCGTGGGTATAGCCTTTGCGCATGTCGCAGTCCATCAGCAGCACGCGCTTGTTGGTCTGGCTGATCACCGCCGCGAGGTTGGCGCACACAAAGGTTTTACCGATAGACGGGCTAACGCCGGTGAGCATCAGGACGTTGTTGGGGGCCTGCATCATGGCGAAATGCAGGCTGGTGCGCAGGCTGCGAATGGCTTCAATGGCCAGGTCGGTCGGGTTACCCACCGCCAGCAACTGGCTCTGTTTGAAGCGCTTAGTGCCTTTGACGTTGCGCAGGTTGGCCTGGTCGCGGGTTTTCTGCCATTCGGAGAGCGGAATGCTCGCATACACGCTGAGCCCCGCCTCTTCCAGCACGGTCGGGCTTTCAATGCCGCCGTTAAACAGCGAGCGCAGCAGCACCCCGATCACAGACACAATCAGGCCCAGAATGATGCTGCCCAGCACCACCAGCACGCGCTGAGGTTTAACCATGCCAGGCTGCGTAATCGCCGGGTCGACGATGCGCACATCACCCACCGTACTGGCTTCGGTGATTTTCAGCTCTTGCTGCTTGTTCAACAGCTGCATATAAACCTGCTGCCCGGACTCCACATCGCGGGTCAGGCGCACAATTTCCTGCTGGGTTTTGGGCATCGCGGCGATGCTGTTAGTCAGGCGAGCTTTCTGATCTTCCAGCGTTCGGCGCTGCTCCAGCAACGTGCGGTAGGACGGGTGGGCTTTGGTGTACAGCTTGGAGATTTCAGCTTCTTTGAAGGTCAGCTGATTCAGCTGAGCGTCGATGTTGACCACGGAATCCAGCAGCGATTTGGCCTCCAGAGAAAGATCCACCGAATCCTGGCGCTGACGATAGGCATTCAGTTTGTTCTCTGCGGCATCCAGATTGCGACGCACTTCAGGCAACTGCTCGGCCAAGAACTTCAGGCTTTTGGCCGCCTCTTCCGATTTGCGCTGCACGTTCTGCGCCAGATAGTTGCGGGTGATGCTGTCGAGAATGGTGCGGATCTGATCTCTATCCTCCCCGGTGTAGGACAAACTAAGCACGCCGGTATCTTTGCCGTTTTCAGTCACCGTCAGGTTGCCCAGCAGCTGGTTGATCATCCCCAGCGTGGAATATTTCACCACCGTGAAATTGTCACCAGGCTGCGCCTGGATGCCCTCCACCTGCATCGTGACGCCCGATTTACTCAGCAGCTTGCCCACTTCCCCTTTGGCGCTAAAGCCATTGTCGCTGGTCAGCTGATACTGTTTATCGTTCAGCACTTCCAGGGTAAAGGTGTCTTTGTTCATCGCTGCCGGCAGCGTAAACGTGGTGACATTCACCGTGTCGTTCTGGTGCCCCTGCAGGCGGTCCCAGCCGGCGCCGAACAGCCAGAAGGTGTTCTTAGTCACCGAGATGTCCAGATTCAGGTCATCAACGGTTTTCCCAAGCACCATGCGGGACTGGATCAGCTGAATTTCTGCGGCAGACGCCGGTGGCTTATTGCTGAGCGCGGAGCTGATGTCGTTCACCAGCGTGTTACCGGCATTTTGTTCGATTTGCACCAGCGCATCGGCCTTGTAGACCGGCGTGGCAAACAGGGCATAAACCGCGGCCAGCACGGCAAACAGCCCCGTAATGCCGATCACCCACCAGCGAGCCTCCAGCACGGTGCCAAACAAACGGCCAATATCAATTTCGTCATTGCCCTCGGTCGGGGCGCTCGAACGGCGTACTTTCTCTGTCATTGTTATCCCTGATGAGCGTTGAGTGCGTTAGCCCACTTTTGGGCAGAAAGGTCGAGCATGCTGTAGACCGCTTCGAAGGCGTCACGGCTTTTACGATAGGGGTCAGGAATTTCTCTGCCGGCATCCCAGTGGCCAAACAGCATCACTTTGCCGCGCATTTCGGGTGCCATTTCGCACAGCGTGGTGATGTGGCGTTTTTCCATCGCCAGAATCAGATCGTGCTCCCGGCATAGACGCCCCGAAACCTGGCGGGCTAAATGCCCCTCAAGCGAAAGGTTGTGCCGCCCGGCAACCTCAACAGCACCGGCGTCAGCGCCCTTGCCGACCAGCGCTCCCAGCCCGGCTGAGCTGACGCTAAGCTCCGGATGGTAACGTTTGAGCAGCCGTTCAGCCGTGGGGGAACGGCAGATGTTCCCCACGCAAACCACAAGTATTTTGTTGAACATAGCGCGTTACCAGGTGTGAATATCTTTGGCGGTATCGGTCATGTAACGCACGCCGCTGATGGTTGGCAGAAGCTGGTTGATCAGGCGATTCCAGCGAGAAACTGGGGCGGTAGTGACGTACACCACGTCATACGGCTGGAGCTGGAACTCGGTGCCCATCACCAGCGAAGTCGCATCGGACATATCGAGCTGATAAATGTTGGCAATCTTGCCGTTTTGCTGCGTCTGGCCTTTGAGCGGACGGATCACGAAGATGCCGCTGGCGTTGGACGAGGTGAGATCGATACCTTCGGCCTGGCCGAGCGCCTCGGTAAGCGTCATGCCGCTGAAGTCCATTTTGAGGGTGGTTTGCTTCTTCACTTCCCCCATCACAAACACTTTCAGATCGTCATTACGCGGCACAAACAGAATGTCGCCGGGGTAGAGCAAATGGTTTTGGCTGAGGTCGCCGTTTTGCATCAGCGCCTGTAGAGAAATGCGTTTTTCCTGCCCGTTATGGGTCAGAACGACGTTACGCCAGTCGGCTACTTCGGTTAAACCGCCTGCGGCATTGATCGCGTCGAGGATAGTCAGCGGTACGTTAGTGATGGGCTGCTGGCCGGATTTATTTACCTGCCCGGAGATATAGGCTTTTTGCGAGCGGAAGGCAGCGATATTAACGTCCACCTGCGGCTGGGCAATGTACTGCGCAAGACGGCTGGTAATATCGCTGCGAATTTCTGCCAGCGTTTTGTCGGTCACGCTGATTTTGCCCACATACGGATAGAACATGGTGCCATCGGGCTGTACCCAGTTACCGGTGTCGCTTGAACTGCGATATTGCCCCGCAGGCGTGGTGAGTTCCGGATGATCCCAGACCGTGACGTTTAATACATCCCCCGGCCCGACGCGGTACTGGTAATTGGCGATATCTTTATCCAGCCCGGCATTCGGCTGGGCAACCACTGGACGAGGCCTCAGTTGCTCTACCAGTCGCGGCGTTAAAGGATAAACGTTGACCATTCGGTCAAGGTCGAAATCGGCATCCTGTTGTTTGATGACGTCTTTTCCCGACGTAGACATATTGCTGCCGGGAAATATCGTGCAGCCGCTCATCAGGGTGACTGACACCAATAATGGCATCAACTTCAGTTTGTATTTTATCATTGAATATTTATCACTATGGCAGAGTAATTATCCTGAGCGAATAAAACAGGCAAGCAATTAACCGTGAGAACGAAGTGCAGAATTGAACATATTCAGAGAATGAGAAAACTGGCATTATTCCTAAAATAAGCTTATTCCCCGACATTCTGATGACGCCATCACTTGCTGTTATCTGGCCGCATCCGGGCACGCTACCGCCCCTGGCTCACAGTCACCAACCCACTGAAAAAGGTAAATAATCCTAATAACCTGAGATTCTCTAATATCCGAAAAATATTGAAAAAAATGAATCAGGTCTTATGACAATGCTGGGACAAACTATTACTAAACGAGTAATCACACATTCATTGCTAATCATCGCCAAAGATTGTTGCAGCTTAAAACTCAGCAGGCAAGGAGACAAAAGGCTGGAGGCGGACTTTTAAGAATAATATGAACCACGCAATAATAACATTTTAGGATTTTCTTTATATTGACAATAAAAATAATAAGACAATGTCTGGGAAAATATGCAGAACTATCTCATAGCGGCGTATTCATATATAAAATATATAACTCAAATGCTTCTTTAAATATTATCCGCAATAATTTGCCGGGCATTCATTTAATGCTGAAAATTCTATAAGTCATTACGGATTATTCTCAGACAAACATTGCTTTTTGTCCGACAATTATCCATCATTTCCGTGTGGCATTTGCCCGTAAGTTAAAGGCTATAAACCCCGTATGGAATGGATTGCCGACCCCTCAGTCTGGGCCGGGTTAGTTACCCTGGTCGTTTTAGAACTGGTTCTGGGCATTGATAACCTCGTTTTTATTGCCATCCTCGCCGAAAAGCTGCCTCCTAAACTGCGCGATCGTGCCCGCGTCACGGGCTTACTGCTGGCGATGGTTATGCGCCTGCTGCTGCTGGCCTCCATTTCGTGGCTGGTGACGCTTACCCGACCGCTATTCACCCTTCACGACCTTAGCTTTAGCGCCAGGGATCTGATCATGCTGTTGGGCGGTATGTTCCTGCTGTTTAAGGCCACGATGGAGCTGAATGAGCGGCTGGAGGGCAAAGACAGCGAGCATCACACGCAAAAACGGGGGGCCAAATTCTGGCCCGTTGTGGCGCAAATCGTCATTCTTGACGCCGTGTTTTCCCTTGATTCGGTGGTCACCGCCGTTGGCATGGTCGACCATCTGGCGGTCATGATGGTCGCGGTTATCATCGCCATCGGGCTGATGGTGCTGGCCAGCAAGTCGCTGACTCGGTTTGTGAACAGCCACCCGACCATCGTGATTTTGTGCCTGAGTTTCCTGCTGATGATTGGCTTTAGCCTGGTGGCCGACGGCTTTGGCTATCAAATCCCGAAAGGCTATCTCTATGCTGCCATCGGATTCTCGGTGATGATTGAATCACTCAATCAGCTGGCGATATTTAACCGCCGACGTTTTCTTTCCGCAAATCAGTCGCTGCGGGAGCGCACCGCCGAAGCCGTGCTGCGGCTGTTGAACGGCAAGAAAGAAGACGCGGAACTGGATGCCCAGACCGCCTCACTTATTGCCGACAGCGGCATTAACAGCGATGTTTTTAACCCGCAGGAAACGCGGATGATCGAGCGCGTGCTGCACCTGAACCAGCGCAGCGTCAGCAGTATCATGACCTCCCGCCACGACGTCGAGCATCTGGACATTACCGCCCCGGAAGCCGAGGTTCGCGAACTTCTGAATAAAAACCAGCACACGCGCATCGTGGTCACGGACAATGACGATGACATCCTCGGCGTGGTGCACGTTATCGATTTATTGCAGCAATCGCTGCACGGCGAAGCGCTGAATATTACGCCGTTGATTCGTCAGCCGCTGGTTTTCCCGGAGGCATTACCGCTGCTGCAGGCGTTAGAACAGTTCCGTAACGCGCGCACCCATTTTGCTTTTGTCGTCGATGAGTTTGGCTCGGTGGAAGGCATTGTCACCCTGAGCGACGTGATGGAAACCATCGCCGGTAATCTGCCGAACGAAGTGGAAGAGATAGATGCCCGCCACGATATCCAGAAAAATCAGGACGGCAGCTGGACGGCTAACGGCCACATGCCGCTGGACGACCTGGTGCAGTACATCGCCCTTCCCCTGGATGAGAAACGGGAATACCACACCATTGCCGGGTTGCTGATGGAGCATTTGCAGCATATTCCAGCCGAAGGCGAGAGCGTTGAAGTGGGGAATTATTTGCTCAAAACGCTGGAGGTGGTGAATCACAGGGTCAACAAAGTACAAATCACCCCGCTCGAACAAGACGATACTCTGCTGGATTATGAGGTATAAAAAAAACGGCGAGAGCCGGTTTTTTTGTCGTTAAAGCTTATTCAGTAACTGCTGAGCGTCTTTCGCCTTGTCGCTCTCTTTATGCTTATCCAGCCAGTCATTGAGCCGACGCTTAGCTTCATCCTGCAGCTGCTTACGCAGCACCTGGTCAACCTGCAGCGTGTAATTCAGCTGCTGCCACGGGCCATAAACCCGGAGCGGAACGGCCGTGTTTTTTAGCACTTCAATCAGTTTACTGTCGCTGCCCTGCCAGCCGCCGCCGACTTTAATTGCAAAGTTGGTGTCGCAGACCTCTTTCACCAGATCCATCGTGCCTTCGCCGGTCAGGGACAATACGCTGGACTCACCGACCATCTTCGTCATCGTCAGAAGCCCGTTATCCAGCGACGCAGACGTGGAGAAGTGATCAAGCTCGGTGACGTTCTGAACATTCTGCTGCGCATCCACGCCCTCATTGTTCCGACTGACCGCCTGCTGAATCAGCTGCTGGAAGTTCATTCCCTCGAGGCGGGAATGGACCAGCTCAAGCTGGGCGTCTCCCTGCCAGTTACTGCGGAAATCCTCCGCATCAAGGCGTTCACCGCTGAAATCACCCGTCATAGAAAACTGCCCGGTTAACGCAATCGGGTAATCAAACGCGGTCAGAATTTTGCCGATCTCAATATTTTTCACCTGCGGCTGGAAGGCAAGCTCAGGCGTCTTGCCACTGGCATCCAGGAAGCCCGGCAGCGAGAGCGTGCCCTGCCCCAGCTTGCCGTTGAGCTGGTTAATACTGAGTTTACCCTCCTGATTCACCAGCGCGGTCTGCACATCGCTGAACGCCAGGCCGCGCCAGCGCACTTCACCGGCCTTGATATTCAGTACGGCATTAAAATTACGCAGGCTGTGGTAGTTGGTTTCACCCTGTTGTTCGGCAATCACCGGGCCCGGGCGGGACGGTTGCTGAGCCTGCTGGGCCTGTTGGTTAATCAAGGTATCCGCAACGGGTGCATTGGCCACCAGTTTGTCGAGATTGAGCAGGCGAGATTGCAGATCCACCGTCCACTGCGGTTTATCCTGCATCGCCACGCTGACATTGCCCTGTAAATCACTGTCGTTGGCCGTGAGCTGCATATTTGTCAGCGAAAGCTGGCTGCCCGTGTTTTTCCAGCCCAGTTGAAGCGATCCCGAGCCGCCGATGCCGCCAGCCGGAAGGTCGGCGCCCTGCAGCTGGTAGTCAATTTGGCTTAACGTGGCGTTGATTTGCTGCGGATAGTCATGGAGATCGACATCTGCGGTGACCGAAAGCGTTAAATCCCGCTGGTCACGGTTGATTTGGCTGCTGAGTTCAATATGCGCCTGGCGCTTATCATCCTGCGTCATTTGCAGGTTAATATTGCGGACGGTGACCTGCTCGTCATTGATATGCTGGAAGACCAGCACGCTGTCGACGACCTTAAGCTTCGCAACATCAAAGGACCAGCCACGCCCGGTATCCGGTTCACTAATGGTGTCTTTTGGCCCTACCGGCGCGTTAGCCGAAAGCTTCGCTTCAGCCTGCGGCGTCATCTGAATCACCGCGCTTTTCAACATGACCTGGCGAACCTGAAGCTGGTGAGAAAGCAGCGGAATCAGCGCTACATCCAGACGCATATTTTCCGCGCTAACCATTGGCAAACTGGCACCCGGCGCAGTCAGTGACATGCGGCCAGACAAAATACTCAGCTGCGGCCAGACATGCCAGCGCAGCGGCCCTTCCAGCTCAAGGTGATAGCCGCTGCGGGCCTCAACCTGACGAACCATATAACCACGGAAGTCGTTAGGGTTAACCAACAACACGAGTGAGGTCAGGCCGGCTATCAGCACAACCAGCAGAATCATCAACGTGGTTAATAGTCGTCTCATAACATTCTCCATATCATTCGCCAGAGGGCGAACAACTCACTGCAATTCAGTCTTTATCGATACGGCTTGCTACCGCACCCTGCTGGTCGCGGTATTTGGCATCCTGACGGCGATTATAAGGGCGAGCGGCTGGCCCGGAGAGGGGTTCAAAGCTTAGCGCGCCAATCATCATGCCCGGACGCAGCGCCAGCGGCAGCTTCCCTGAATTGTAGAACTCAAGCACGATACAGCCATGCCAGCCCGGATCGATGCGGTGGGCGGTGACGTGTACCATCAGGCCCAGGCGCGCTAACGAGGAACGCCCATCCAGCCAGCCCACAAGGTCGTCCGGCAGCGTGACAGATTCCAGCGTTACCGCCAGCGCCAGTTCACCGGGATGTAGAAAGAAAGCTTCACCTTCTTCCAGCACAATCTCATCACTCATCACGCGCTCTAACGCTTCGGTGACTTCATCTTTTGGGCCGCTGAGATCGATAAAAGGTGCGGTATGCCCGCTAAACGTGCGGAATTTATTGCCGAGGCGCACATCCACGGTGGCACCGTTAATGCGTTCAACCGGAGGACGGGGGGTAATCGCTAAACGGCCATCATCCAGCCAGGCTTCGATATCACGATCGCAAAGGCGCATCGCAGATTCTCCTTATCAATCTCAGTTTACACACACTGCCACAGAGCGTCGACGATAGCCAATTGGCAATGGATGAGGGATTCAACGTAAAAGCGAGCGGCTTACGCGCGCCCGCAAAGGTCTTTATTCAAAGAACTGACTGATTTTGGCTTTCAGAATATCGATTGCGATGCGGTTCTTGCCCCCGCGCGGCACGATAATATCGGCGTATTGTTTGGAAGGCTCAATAAATTGCAGGAACATTGGGCGTACCGTTTTTTGATACTGCGCCATCACGGAATCCATTGAACGGCCGCGCTCGTTAACGTCGCGCTTCATACGGCGCATCAGGCAGATATCCAGCGGTGTATCAACAAAAATAGAGAAGTTCATTTCCTGGCGCAGGCGCGCATCGGTCAGCAGCAGGATGCCTTCCAGAATGATCACCTTCTTCGGGACCAAATGCACGGTCTGGTCGGTGCGGGTGTGCTCCACGTAGCTATAAACCGGCAGTTCGATAGCTTTGCCGGACTTCAGCGTCTGCAAATGCTGGAAAAGCAGGTTGTGGTCCATTGCGCTGGGGTGATCGTAGTTGGTTTTAACACGCTCTTCCATCGACAGATGGCTTTGATCTTTGTAGTAACTGTCTTCTGGAATGACACCAATGTGTTCATCGCCGACTTGCTCGCGCAGTTCACGATACAACGTGCTGGCAATGAGGCTTTTCCCTGAAGCCGATGCGCCGGCTATCCCGATGATGACGCATTGATGAGACTGATCGGTCATATTATTTACGGCCTGAATACGAAAAGTGTTGGAAGGACGACGCGGAGGCGTCAAACGCCGCAATTATAGGGACAACCGCCTTTTGATACCAGCCTCTTACCCCCTGCAATCGTGAAATTACGCGGCAAAGGGCCAACAAAGTGACAAAGGCATGACAGCGCACCATCGCCAGGCAACGGGTAAAGTGGAATTATTTAATTACGTGATTTGACTACGCAATTTCTGACACTCTGTAGGTAAATTCTGACAACCGAGCATAGGAATTGTAAATTGTTTGTACTAGCATAAACCGATTCTTTATTTATATGCATCCGGGCATGACTCCTGGCGGCAGTGTCCAAGCGGATTTGCGGTAATGATTAGAAAAAACAGACAAACAGAAGCCGCCGTCCATTCACTGATACTGCTGGCTGGCTTGGGGTTACTCAGCTTTGTTTTCACCCTCTATTCCCTTGAGCTGACGTTAAAAGGCACCGATCTGGTGCCTATCTGGTTTACCACCTCGGTGATGATGGCGGCATTTTTCCGTTCTCCTCTCCGTCAATGGCCGTTCATTGCCGCCGTCTGTGCACTGGGCAGCATGGCAGCCAGCGCCGTCGTTTTTTCATTTAGCGGTCTGAATATTTCGTTAACCGCAATAAATCTGTTTGAGGCGCTGCTGGGCGCGCTTTTGTTACGCCGCTTTTTGCCGCGGAAAAACCCCTTACAAAACCTCAATAACTGGTCACGACTTGCCGTGTGCAGTGCGGTAATCCCTCCGCTGGTCGGCGGCCTGCTGGTGACGCTATTGCCGATACCGGTTGACTCCTCGTCGCTGAAAACCTTCTTTATATGGGTGCTGTCTGAATCCATCGGGGCGCTGGCGCTGATGCCGGCAGGGCTGCTGTTTAAACCTTATTATTTGCTTCGTCACCGCAAAGCGGCCCTGCTGTTCGAAACCGTGGCAACCTTCGCCGTCACGCTGGCACTCAGCTATTTTTCATTAATTTATCTGCCCTGGCCGTTCACTTTTATCATCGTCATTCTGATGTGGAGCGCCATTCGGCTGCCGCGTCTGGAAGCCTTTATTATTTTCCTTGCCACGCTGATGATGGTCTCGGCGATGATAGCCATCGGCAAGCTCCCGATGTTAACGCCCCACCCGCGCGTGCTGGAATATGCGCCGTGGCTGCCGTTTCTGCTGATTCTGCTGCCGGCAAACGTCATCACAATGGTGATGTACTCCTCCCGCACAGAGCGTAAACACATCACCGAAAGCGAAACGCGCTTTCGTAACGCCATGGAATACTCGGCTATTGGCATGGCGCTGGTCTCTACCGAGGGCAAATGGCTGCAGGTCAATAAGTCATTATGTAAGTTCCTCGGCTATTCCAGCGAAGAGCTGAGCGATCTCACCTTCCAGCAAATTACCTGGCCCGAAGATTTGAATCTCGATCTTCAGCACCTGAGCAAGCTCGAGGCCGGGCACATCAATAGCTATTCAATGGAAAAGCGCTATTACACCAGCGCGGGCAATGTCGTGTGGGCCATGCTCACGGCGTCCGTTGTGCGTCATACCGACGGCACGCCGCTCTACTACATCGCCCAGATTGAAGACATCAACGACCTGAAGCATACCGAGTGGATCAACAAGCGGCTGATGGAGCGGATTACGCTTGCCAATGAAGCCGGCGGCATCGGCATCTGGGAGTGGGATCTGACCAACGATGTCATCAGCTGGGATAAGCGGATGTTTGAGCTTTACGACGTGCCGCCGCATACCAAACCCACCTACCAGCTCTGGCTGAACAGGCTGGTGAAAGAAGATCTCGCCCACTCGGAAACCGTTATTCGCGAGTCGTTAAAAAACCGCCTGCCGTTTAAGCTTGAATTTCGTATCCATGTCAAAGACGGTATCCGCCATATCCGCTCCCTGGCTAACCGCGTGCTGAATAAGAACGGCGACGTGGAACGGCTGCTGGGCATCAATATGGACATGACCGAAGTTAAGCAGCTCAACGAAGCGCTGTACCAGGAAAAAGAGCGGCTGCACATCACGCTGGACTCGATCGGCGAAGCGGTAATTTGCACCGACGTCGACATGAATGTCTCCTTTATGAACCCGATTGCCGAGAAGCTCAGCGGCTGGGCGCAGGAGGCGGCCATCGGCCAGCACATTCTGGCGATTCTGCGCATCACCTTCGGTGATAATGGCCCGGTGATGGAAAACATACACAGCGGCGATTTTTCCCGGAGCGCTATAGAGCAGGATGTCGTGCTGCATTGCCGCAACGGCGGTAGCTACGACATCCACTACACCATTACGCCGCTGACTACGCTGGACGGCCAAAGCATTGGCTCCGTGCTGGTTATCCAGGATGTGACTGAGTCCCGGAAAATGCTCAAACAGCTGAGCTACAGCGCCTCGCACGATAGCCTGACGCACCTGGCCAACCGGGTAAGCTTTGAGAATCACCTGAAGCGCTTACTGCAGGGTGCGGTTGAACACCGCCAGCGCCATGCCCTGGTGTTCATTGACCTCGACCGTTTTAAAGCCGTAAACGACTCCGCGGGCCATGCCGCAGGTGATGCTTTGCTGCGGGAGCTGGCGGCGATGATGCTGAGTATGCTGCGCACGGGGGATTTCCTTGCTCGCCTCGGCGGCGACGAATTTGGTTTGCTGCTGCCAGATTGTTCCACTGAAAACGCACGTTATATTTCTGAGCGCATCATTCGCAGTATCAACGACTACCACTTTATGTGGGATGGCCGTCTGCACCGCATCGGCGCCAGCGCCGGGATCACGCACATTGACGGCGATAATGCTATCGCGTCTGAAGTGCTCTCCCAGGCCGATATCGCCTGCTACGCCTCGAAGAACAACGGCCGCGGCCAGGTCACGGTTTATGAACCGCATCGCCACTACATGGAGCAAGGGCGAGACACCATGCCCCTCGACGAGCAGTGGCAGGTGATCAAAGACAATCCCATGCTGATGATAGCGATGGCGATTGCGCCGCCGCGCATCCCGGAATCGACCTGTTTCTATCTCCTGACCCTGCGCTTCTGGGGCAACGAAGGGGACGTTATCAACGAACCCGCATTCCGCTCAGGCCTCGCCGACCCGGCACTTCACCATGCGCTGGATCGCCGCGTATTTAGCGAATTTTTTGACAAGTATGCCGCTCAGGTCGCAAGGAAAGGTTTTGGCGTCGCGCTGCCCGTTTCCGGTGCGGGCCTGGTCAGCGATACCTTCGTCAATGAGCTGCTGGAACAGCTTTCCTCCCGCACAATGCCGGCCCGTCTGCTGCACCTGACGATTCAAAGCAGCGACTTGCTCGCCGAACCACAGCGCGCTTATGCCAGCCTGAAACGGCTGCGCAAAGCCGGTTGCCGCATAGTGCTGAGCCACGTTGGGCGCGATCTGGAACTGTTTAATACCCTGAGCCATCATCTGTTCGACTACGTGATGTTAGACCCGGACCTGATCCTCAACGTGCACTGTAATCTGATGGACGAAATGATGGTGACGATTGTGCATGGTCACGCCCAACGCATGGCGCTGCAAACTATCGCCGGTCCGGCGGATATGCCTCTGGTAATGGATACGCTGTCGGGCATTGGCATTGATTTAATCTATGGGGAAACCATCGCCCAGCCGCAGCCGCTGGAGCTGCTGCTGACGAATAGTTATTTTGGCATTAACTGACCGGCCCCACCCCAATAAAAAAACCCCTGTCCGGTTGACCGATTCAGGGGTTTTTATTTAGCGTCTGCCAGCCAGAACTGGCTTAGTCACCGCTGAGTTCAACTCGTGACCTTCATCCTGACTTTAATTGGGCATATTGCAGGGAGCATTTTTCCATACGATATCGCAAATATCATCGCTAGGATTAAAGCCTGTAGGCGCCTTGAGCAAAATGGAACGAATGGTATCCATGTCATAATGTCCACAGGCGTCGTTCATGTCGGTGAGATAAACGTTAAGCTCCTCCCATGAAAGCTTCACTTCACTGGCGGCCATGATTCGTGGGTGCTGCGTCGTCATCACATTGTCACCAATGAGGAGTTCCTCAAAGAGCTTCTCACCTGGTCTCAATCCGGTGGTTTTAATCTCAATATCACCCTCCGGATTCGAATCATCACGTAAGGTAAAGCCACTTAAAGAAACCATACGCTCTGCCAGGTCGATGATTTTTACCGGATCGCCCATATCGAGGACAAAAACGTCTCCGCCGTTGCCCATCGCTCCAGCCTGTATAACCAGCTGCGCGGCCTCTGGAATCGTCATGAAGTAGCGAATAATGTCCGGGTGTGTCAACGTAATTGGCCCCCCTTTAGCTATCTGCTTCTCAAAGAGTGGCACAACAGAACCTGAAGATCCCAGCACATTACCAAATCTCACCATGCTAAAACAGGTACCTGACTGCTGTACCGCCAATGCCTGCAGCACAAGCTCCGCCATGCGTTTTGTTGCCCCCATCGTGTTGGTCGGGCGAACAGCTTTATCCGTAGAGATCAATACAAATTTCGGGACACCGCAGCGGATTGCTGCCTGTGCACAGGCCAGCGTACCAAAGACGTTATTTCTGACGCCATCGGCAACGTTATACTCAACTAAAGGTACGTGTTTATAAGCCGCGGCGTGGTAGATAGTTTCGATACCGAAACTCCCGATAACCCGCTCCAGATGAGCCTGGTTTTGCACATTACCCAGCACAGGATAGAGTTTGATCGTCAATCCCTTGCTCTTGATCATCTCAGATAATTCGCGCTCGATAGCGTAAAGCGAAAACTCAGAGATCTCATAGAGAACTAACGCTTTCGGCCCGTTCAGAATAATCTGGCGACAAAGTTCTGAGCCGATGGATCCACCCGCCCCTGTCACCATGACCGACTTATCCTGGATATTCCGGGCAATTAACTCAGGTACAGGCGCCACGGGGTCACGTCCTAAAAGGTCGGTAATAGAGACTTTTTTCAGCGTAGCAATGCTGGCTTTCCCTTCCACCAGATCAACCATCCCGGGAATAGAAAGCACCTCACAGGGGAGACCTTCCAGCTTTTTCATCACTTCGCTTTTACGGGAGCGGCTCAAGCTTGGCATGGCCAACAAGATTTTTTGGACCTCGTACTTCTCGACTAACCAGGCGAGCTTTTCAGGCGAGTAAACCGTCACACCATGCATAACGGTTTTTTGTAGACGAGGATTATCGTCAACAAAAGCAATCGGGTAATACTCAGACGCCTGGCTTAAGGCAGGCAGTAACTGGCAGCCTGATGCACCTGCACCGTAGATAATGACCTTGGTTCCCAGTTTTAATCCATGGTTGACCAGCATTCTTAACGCCAGCCTGGAGCCTGTAACCAACAGTAAACCAAAGGAAAAATAGATAAATGGGATGGTGCGAGGCAAATAGATATTTGTATAAAATGCGGTCACGATAAGCAAGATGGACGACGCCACCATACCCACCGCAACCGAGACCAAAACTTTAGCCGTAATATATCGAATAACAGCACGATAGAGGCCAAGTCTGACAAAGAAGCCTAGCGTGACCAGAATAATCGACAAAATCAGTAACCAGTGCGGCCCACTTGTCAGAGGTGTCAGGGCATCAATACGCACCCAGAAAGAGAACCAGAAAGCACACAACAGCAGCACAACATCAATTGCCAGCGTAATAATTCTTTTTACCGGTCTTGGTAAAGCAAGCAGAAACGTAAGCATATTTGCAATAGAACAGGACACCTGTCCACCAACCTGTTGTTATAAAGTGAAATTTTTACTGAGCACTCGCTGATACAACTAAATATATATCAGTGGTGACCGTAACCCTGCTTTATGGCTGTTAGCCCTTATCCTTTACGCCAGCTCCGCAGCGCCACGCGACAATCACAACCGGAGCCCAGGCTATCGCTAATCCTACCACTCCCGTAATGGCACCCGCTGCAATCAACATGGCAAAAGGGGTTAACCAGATAAGATTGACGCACAGCGCACCAAGAGTAACGGGCTTATGGCTACCATATTTTCTTGCAAGTATCTGGTAGCCATGGCTTGCGTGAGCTTCGTACACCTTTTTGCCTGCCAGCAAACGGCGCAGTAACGTTAAGGTAGCATCTACGATAAAAACGCCAAGTAAACACATCTCGGCAAGGAAGAGTTTGCTATCAAGCAGGCCAATATGAAGAGCCAGTAAGCCGATGGTTATTCCCAGAAAGCCACTTCCGGCATCGCCCATGAAAATTTTTGCGTTCGGGAAATTCCAGAAGATAAAACCGAGCGCGGCAGCCCCCAGCAGCAAAACGCTAAGCGATGCGTCTGACCCCAAAGCATCAGGCACAGCAATCCAGACAATCAGCAGAGATGAAAGGGAAAAAACAATCGCCTCCATGCTCGCCAGCCCATTAATGCCATCCATAAAGTTATAAAGATTCAGCATCCATACCAGATAGACTAATCCGAAAACCATCCCAATCCATCCGGCAGAGAAGGTGTAGCCGAAAAGCTCGATCGCAGGAAAGTTTCCAAGAAAGAAAAGCCCTGCTGCGGCGGCCAGGAAGTGCATCAGTAATCGCCAGCGAGCCGCAATGTGCCCATGGTCGTCAAGAAAACCGACCACCGCGGTAATTCCGCCGGCAACAATCAGCGAGAACATCGTCGAGTATGAAATGAGCTGAAGGAGGGACAGCGCAATCAACCCAACCATAAGACTGATAACAATGGCCACACCGCCACCACGAGGCGTCGGTATAGAGTGAGAGCTACGTTGATTCGGTATATCAATAACGTTGTTTTTTAACGCATAGGCTCGTAGGCACCAGGTCAGAATAAATGAGAGAATAAAAACGACTACGGCCACAATTAATGCCTGCATTACTGAGCGTCCTTTGAATAATATTTTGCTGCTTTTTCCATCGTTTCGGAAAGCGTAACGGGTTGCTGCCAACCCAACAGCTCGGAGGCGTAGGAGGCATCAATATCCAATGAGCCATAGAGCTGCTCATAAATGCTTTGCTTCCCTGTTAGCATCAGTAAAACCTTCAATATAGCCGCTGGAAACCAAAAGACACGAGGAGATTTGTTCATTCCACCCGCGAATGATCGAACAATATCTTCCGTGGCGGGTTTATCTTTATCGGCGAGAACAAAAAGCTGATTTTTTGAACGAGGATCGTTCAGGCAAGTGGCAATAAAGCTGACAACGTTTTCCAGAGAAACCATGCTTCGCTTGTTTTTTATTCCTTTGAAAGGAAGCGGCAGCCCACTGGCAACCAGTTTTAACAAACGCCGAATATTGCCCGGTGCATTTTCGCCACAGATAAGCGCCGGGCGAATCACCGTAATCGCCATTGGGCCTGAAGAAAATGCTTCGTTCAGCTTTTGCTCAGCTTCAAATTTAGAAATCGCATAATCTGAGACAGGCTTAGGTATTGATTTTTCGGTAAATGGCGTATGAGTAGTGGCATTGCCATTTACACCAATAGAACTGATGAAAATAAAATGGTTGACCCCTGCATTCAACGCGTCGTGAGCAAGCTTTAAGGTTGCGTCACAGTTAACCTGCCGAAACGCCGAGAGTTTATCCGCAGCTGAGTCTTTTAAGATATGAGCCCGACCGGCGGTATGCACGACGGCATCACACCCTTCAAGCACCGGGGACCAGTCCGTTGTTGCCGAAATATCGCCGATATCAACCAGTCCAGCAGTATTCTGCGAGCCACGACGAGTTGTGCCGACGACTTCATACCCCAATTCCCTGAGCGTTGTAACCAAGCGACTCCCCACGAAACCCGTGGCCCCTGTAACTAAAACTCTCACATTCGACCCTTATAATCCGTTCATCTGAATTAAAAATGAAACTCATTCAGTAATATTAATTTAAATATAAAATTCAGACACCACTTTTATATCGGGATTTTCTTACTAATAAAGGTCGGTTACAAGTTCAAATATCGTAGCATATAATCCTGTGAGTCAGTCTGGCGTCCAGCCGTCGCTATACCAGATGTGTAACAGCGCGTAGGAGCGCCAGGGCTGCCAGCGCTCGGCGTAGCGGCGGATTTGTGCAGGCGTCATATCAGGAAAGCGCTGTTTAATCAGGTAATCGTCCGGCAGGAAAACGTCGCTGGCCTGCCAGCCGCGCAGGGCGAAATAGTTGGCTGTCCAGCGCCCGATACCGGGCAAAGCTATCAGGATTTTTATTCCCTGCTCCAAATCATCGGGTAGCTGCAGCGGAAACTGCCCTTTCACCACCTCTCCGGCAAGATGCACAATAGCCTCTGCACGCTTAAGCGACATGCCTAAAGATTTCAGCTGTTGAACATCGCAGTTTGCCAGCGTCCTGGCATCCGGAAACAGATACCAGCCCTCGTGACCTTCAAGCTTCCCTCCGAAGGTCTTTGCCACTTTGCCGGTCAATTTTGCCGCCATCGCCACGCTAACCAGTTGCCCAAGAATGGCCCGAATGGCCTGTTCGAACGGGTCCATACATCCCGGCAGACGCAGGCCGGGCCGGGCTGCCGCCAACGTGCCCAGGCTGCTTAATACCTGCTGCGGATCCTTGTCCAAATCCAGTAAGTTCTTCACGCGTTGTAAAACTTCGCCTGCCACAGGCTGCAGGCCGTCGCTTAGCGTCACATTGAGGCAAAGATTTTTCTCGTCTGGTTCAAGCGTCACCAGCCCGGCATATTCTCCCAGCGCGAAGCTGCGCTGATAGCGACTGGCGGTAACAACTTCCACGCCCTCCACGGCACGTCCCCGTAAAAAACCAAGGATCCAGGACCAGTCATAGGGCGGTTGATAGCTAAGGGTGTACATAAATAATCCTGAAGAGAATGAGGGTATTAGGCAGACAACACAGCTTATTTAGCATACCGCCAAATGCCGATTTCTGCCTTGCTTTCATATTCAGTTGCCCACGGACCGGCATTCCGCTAAAGTCGCCCCCCTTCTCACTGGCATGGGGATAATCAACGAAAATGAAAATCGGTTTTGACTACGGGACGGCGAACTGCTCGGTCGCCATTATGCGCGACGGAAAACCACAGCTGCTGGAGATGGAGAACGGCTCATCGCTGCTGCCTTCTATGCTCTGTGCACCGACGCGTGAAGCGGTGAGCGAGTGGCTCTTCCGTCACCACGAAGTTCCGGCTACGGGAAGCGAGACCCAGGCACTGCTGCGCCGTGCGGTGAGCTACAACCGCGAAGAAGACATTGATGTGCTGCCCGGCAGCGTAAAATTTGGCTTAAGTTCTCTTGGCCAGTACATGGAAGATCCGGAAGAGGTTTACTTCGTTAAATCGCCAAAGTCCTTCCTCGGCGCCACCGGCCTGAAACCGCAGCAGGTCGCGCTGTTTGAAGATCTGGTCTGCGCGATGATGCTGCACATCCGTAAACAGGCGGAAAACCAGCTGGAAGGGACCATCGACCAGGCCGTGATTGGCAGGCCGATTAACTTCCAGGGACTTGGCGGGGAAGATGCTAACCAGCAGGCTCAGGGGATTCTGGAACGCGCCGCGCACCGCGCTGGCTTCCGCGACGTGGTGTTTCAGTTTGAACCCGTAGCTGCGGGGCTGGATTTTGAAGCCACACTGCAGGAAGAAAAGCAGGTGCTGGTGGTCGACATTGGCGGCGGCACCACCGACTGCTCGGTACTGCTGATGGGGCCTGACTGGCACCAGCGCCGCGACCGTGAACAAAGCCTTCTGGGCCACAGCGGCTGCCGCGTGGGCGGTAACGATCTGGATATTATGCTGGCATTTAAACAGCTGGCTCCGCTGCTTGGCATGGGCGGCCAGACGGAAAAAGGCATCGCGCTGCCGGTATTACCCTGGTGGAACGCCGTCGCGATTAACGATGTCCCGGCTCAGAATGACTTCTACAGCGCGGCTAACGGCCGCGCGCTCAATGAGCTGGTGCGGGACGCGCGCGAGCCGGAAAAGGTGGCGTATCTGCAGAAAGTCTGGCGTCAGCGTCTGAGCTATCGCCTTGTCAGGGCGGCAGAAGAGAGCAAGATTGCGCTCTCCAACAGCCAGCAGGTTTCAGCATTGCTGCCGTTTATTGCCAAAGACGTAGGCTGCGACATCAGCCAGCAAGCGCTGGAAACCGCTATCAGCCAGCCGCTACAGCGCATCATGGAACAGGTCACGCTGGCGATGGACAACAGCCAGGCTAAACCTGAGGTTATTTACCTGACCGGCGGCAGCGCTCGTTCTCCGCTGCTGCGCCATGCGCTCGCCCAGCAGTTGCCTGATATTCCAATTGCCGGAGGGGATGACTTTGGCTCGGTGACGCAGGGGCTTGCCCGTTGGTCAGACGTGGTTTTCAGATAACCACATTCAAACATACAGCTCAAACCGCAGGCCTCCTGCGGTTTTTTATATCTGGAAACGCCGGTCGCTTTCTGGAAACTCCAGATGCAGCGAAAGTTTACCGCCCAGCGCCTCAACGTAGCGCTTCAGCGTGAGCACTTTGAGATCGTTACCGCGTTGTTCAATCGCGGCGATTGCCGGCTGGGAAACCCCCATTTTTTGCGCCACTTGTTTTTGAGAAAGTCCCTGCTGCTCACGTACCAGCTGCAATCCCGTTTTCAGAATTAAGACTTCGGTCATTGCAAGGATCTCGGCCTGCTCTTCCGCCGAAAACTCCGCCATCACTTCAGTTAACGTTTTCATTTTCCAGTTCTGCCAGGTGATGCGCAAACTGCGTATCGGCCACTTTTATCTGCGCCTGATAAAAACGCGTATCGTTTGATTGGTCTCCACCACACAGCACAACGGCTCTGCGATGCGGGTCAAAAGCAAAAAAGATCCGATATGGCTTGCCGCGCCATAGCAAACGTAATGCCTTCATATTGGGATAGCGAGATCCCTTTACCGTGTCCGCCTGCGGGCGGCTTAAAGCCGGCCCCCAGAACTCAATATTGCCGAAGGCCGCCACAAGTCGTTTGCGGAGCTCTACGGGCTGGGCCTGATACCAAAAGTAGAAAGAGTCGGTAAATATCACGCGCCAGATCATCACTCACCTCATAAACTATAGATTATATTTGAAATATAAACCACAGCTTATTTCTCGCTTCGTGATATGACTACTCCTGGGACTGAAACTTGCGTGACGCCTCGGAAAACGTTTTGGGAATAACAGTTTTATTTGGCCACGAAAACATCACTTACTTACTATATGTTGCTAATCTGACAGTACTTCATATTTCCTCCATCATTACGGGGCTATTGATTACTAAACTAGTCACATTAAGCCTAATCGTTTCAGAAAGAGAACACGTCATCTATGAAAGGCACGCAGACTTCTCGCTGGTTGTGGATTACAGCCTTTATTCTGGTGGTGATTGCCGCCGTCTGGTTCTGGCGCAGCCACAATACATCTTCGGGGACTCAGCCCCAGGCTAAATCAGGCCAGACAACCGCCCAGGGCGGCCGACGCGGAATGCGCGGCGGTGCGCTGGCCCCGGTTCAGGCCGCAACGGCAACCAGTGAAGCCGTGCCGCATTACTTAACCGGCTTGGGCACTATCACCGCGGCCAATACCGTGACGGTGCGCAGCCGCGTTGACGGGCAACTTCTGGCCATTCATTTCCAGGAAGGCCAGCAGGTAAAAGCCGGTGATTTGCTGGCAGAAATTGACCCGAGCCAGTTCAAAGTCGCCCTGGCTCAGGCCCAGGGGCAGTTGGCTAAGGATCAGGCCACCCTGGCAAATGCTCGCCGCGACCTCGCCCGCTACCAACAGCTGGTAAAAACCAACTTAGTCTCCCGCCAGGACCTCGATACTCAGCTGTCGCTTGTGGAATCCACACTCGGCACGGTTAAGGCCGATGAAGCCAGCGTTGCCAGCGCTCAGTTGCAGCTTAACTGGAGTCGCGTCACCGCCCCTATCGACGGCCGGGTTGGCCTGAAGCAGGTCGATATTGGCAACCAGATCTCCACCAGCGACACCAACGGTATTGTCGTGTTGACGCAAACGCACCCGATTGACCTGGTGTTCACCCTGCCGGAAAACGACATCGCCACGGTGATTAAAGCGCAGAAAGCCGGCGAAACGCTGAGCGTTGAAGCCTGGGACCGCACCAACAGCGCAAAACTCAGCAGCGGTAAACTGCTGAGCCTTGATAACCAAATCGATACCACCACCGGCACCATCAAGCTGAAAGCGCGCTTTGATAATCTGGATGACGCTCTGTTCCCAAATCAGTTTGTGAACGCCCGTATGCTGGTGGACACCCAGCAAAATGCCGTGGTGATCCCAGCCGGTGCGTTGCAAATGGGCAATGAAGGCCACTTCGTCTGGGTACTGAACGGCGATAACAAAGTCAGTAAACACCTGGTTACGCCGGGAATTCAGGACAGTCAGAAAGTCGTGATTAGCGCCGGCGTTTCCGCAGGCGATCGCGTAGTGACCGACGGTATTGACCGCCTGACGGAAGGCGCGCAGGTTGAGGTTGTCGAACCGCACAGCGCGGCCGACGATAACGCCAAACCTGCCGCCCAGGCAAAATCCGGCCACAAACACAACGGAGCACGCTCCTGATGCAGGTGTTACCTCCAGGCTCCACTGGCGGCCCTTCCCGCCTGTTTATTCTTCGTCCAGTTGCCACCACGCTATTGATGGTGGCTATCCTGCTGGCGGGGATTATTGGCTATCGCTTTCTCCCGGTATCAGCGCTACCGGAGGTGGACTACCCTACCATTCAGGTGGTCACGCTCTATCCCGGCGCCAGCCCGGACGTCATTACTTCGGCGATCACTGCCCCACTCGAACGCCAGTTTGGGCAGATGTCCGGCCTGAAGCAGATGTCATCGCAAAGCGCCGGAGGGGCGTCGGTTATCACCCTTCAGTTCCAGCTGACGCTGGCGCTTGACGTTGCCGAGCAGGAAGTGCAGGCGGCCATCAACGCCGCGACAAACCTCCTGCCCACTGACCTGCCAAACCCGCCGGTTTACAGCAAGGTCAACCCGGCGGATCCGCCTATCATGACGCTTGCCGTGACCTCAACCGCCCTGCCGATGACGCAGGTGGAAGATATGGTGGAAACCCGCGTAGCCCAGAAAATCTCCCAGGTTTCTGGCGTAGGTCTGGTTACGCTGGCGGGCGGCCAACGCCCTGCCGTGCGAGTTAAGCTGAACGCGCCGGCGATTGCCGCACTCGGCCTGACCAGCGAAACCATTCGCACCGCCATCACCAATGCCAACGTCAACTCCGCCAAAGGCAGCCTTGACGGCCCGGAGCGCGCCGTCACGCTCTCCGCCAACGACCAGATGAAGTCGGCCCAGGAATACCGGGATTTAATCATCGCTTATCAGAACGGCGCGCCAATCCGCCTCGGGGATATTGCCACCGTTGAGCAAGGGGCAGAGAACAGCTGGCTCGGCGCCTGGGCAAACAAGCAGCAGGCCATAGTGATGAACGTCCAGCGCCAGCCTGGGGCCAACATCATTGAGACGGCAGACAGCATCCGCCAGATGCTGCCGACGCTGACCCAAAGCCTGCCGAAGTCGGTTGAAGTAAAACTGCTCAGTGACCGTACCACCAACATTCGCGCCTCCGTGACTGACACCCAGCACGAGCTGATGCTGGCCATTGCGCTGGTGGTGATGATCATTTACCTGTTCCTGCGCAACGTGCCGGCCACCATCATTCCTGCCGTCGCCGTGCCGCTGTCGCTGGTCGGCACATTTGCGGTGATGGTATTCCTTGATTTCTCCATCAATAACCTGACGCTGATGGCGCTGACCATCGCCACCGGGTTCGTGGTGGACGATGCCATCGTGGTGATAGAGAACATTTCTCGCTACATCGAAAAAGGCGAGAAGCCGCTAGCCGCCGCGCTAAAAGGTGCCGGGGAAATCGGCTTTACCATTATTTCCCTGACCTTCTCGCTGATTGCGGTGCTCATCCCCCTGCTGTTTATGGGTGATATCGTGGGCCGTCTGTTCCGCGAGTTTGCCGTGACGCTGGCAATTTCTATTTTAATCTCCGCCGTGGTTTCGCTGACGCTTACCCCGATGATGTGCGCCAGAATGCTGAGCCACGAATCATTGCGTAAGCAGAACCGTTTCTCCCGCGCCAGCGAGAAGATGTTTGATAACATCATTGCCGCCTATGGCCGCCTGCTTAGCAAAGTGCTGAATCATCCGTGGCTGACGCTGAGCGTTGCTTTTGGCACGCTGGCGTTGACCATTGTGCTGTGGATCTTTATCCCCAAAGGCTTCTTCCCGATTCAGGATAACGGCATTATCCAGGGCACGCTGCAGGCTCCGCAGTCGGTCTCCTTCGCCAGCATGGCCCAGCGTCAGCAGCAGGTCGCAGACGTGATACTGAAAGATCCGGCGGTGGAAAGCCTGACTTCGTTTGTCGGCGTAGACGGCACCAACCCTTCGTTAAACAGCGCCCGCCTGCAAATTAACCTTAAGCCGCTCAGCGACCGTGATGACCGCATCCCGACGGTGATTGACAGATTGCAGCAGAATGTCGCCAGTGTCCCGGGCGTGCAGCTTTATCTGCAGCCGATCCAGGATCTGACTATCGACACCACGGTGAGCCGCACCCAGTACCAGTTCACCCTGCAGGCGACCTCGCTGGACGAACTGAGCACCTGGGTGCCGCAGCTGGAAGACAAGCTTAAAACGCTGCCTCAGCTCGCGGATATCAGCAGTGACTGGCAGGATCGGGGGCTGATGGCCTACGTCAACGTTGACCGCGACAGCGCCAGCCGCCTCGGCATCAACATGTCATCGGTGACCAGCGCCCTGTATAACGCCTTCGGCCAGCGCCTTATTTCAACCATTTACACCCAGGCCAACCAGTATCGCGTGGTACTCGAACATGACACTAGCACCACGCCAGGGCTGAGCGCGCTCGACAACATTCGCCTCACCAGCAGCACCGGCGGAAGCATTCCATTAAGCGCGATTGCGAAGGTGGAGCAGCGCTTTGCCCCGCTGTCGATCAATCACCTGGACCAGTTCCCGTCCACCACGTTCTCCTTTAACGTGCCGGAAGGGCAATCGCTGGGCGACGCGGTGAACGCCATCACCTCGGCGGAAAAAGAGCTGGCGATGCCGTCCGATATCACGACGCAGTTCCAGGGCAGCACCCTCGCCTTCCAGGCCGCGCTGGGCAGCACCATCTGGCTGATTATTGCTTCGGTCGTGGCGATGTACATCGTGCTTGGCGTGCTGTATGAAAGCTTTATCCATCCGATCACTATCCTGTCGACGCTGCCCACGGCGGGCGTTGGCGCGCTGCTTGCATTGATGCTGGCGGGGGCCGAACTGGACGTTATCGCTATTATCGGCATCATTCTGCTCATTGGTATCGTGAAGAAGAATGCGATCATGATGATCGACTTTGCGCTGGCCGCCGAGCGTGAACAGGGCATGGCCCCGTACGAAGCGATTTACCAGGCCTGTCTGCTGCGTTTCCGTCCGATTCTGATGACCACGCTCGCCGCGCTGCTGGGTGCACTCCCGCTGATGCTTTCAACCGGCGTTGGCGCAGAACTTCGCCGCCCGCTGGGTATTGGCATGGTGGGTGGCCTGCTGCTCAGCCAGGTGCTGACGCTGTTTACCACGCCGGTGATTTACCTGCTGTTCGACCGCCTGTCGCACTACACGCGCCGTCGTTTCGGCCGACAGCATGAGGAGGCGTAAGTGAAGTTTTTTGCCCTCTTCATTTACCGCCCGGTGGCGACGATTTTATTGACCGTCGCCATTACGCTGTGCGGCGTGCTGGGCTTCCGCCTGCTGCCGGTTGCCCCGCTGCCGCAGGTCGATTTTCCGGTGATCATGGTCAGCGCCTCGCTGCCGGGCGCGTCGCCGGAAACCATGGCGTCGTCCGTGGCCACGCCGCTAGAGCGTTCCCTGAGCCGCATTGCCGGGGTCAACGAAATGACCTCGTCCAGTTCGCTGGGCAGCACCCGCATCATTCTGGAATTTAATTTCGACCGTGACATCAACGGTGCCGCGCGGGACGTGCAGGCGGCGATTAACGCTGCCCAAAGCCTGCTGCCAAGCGGGATGCCGGGGCGGCCAACTTACCGCAAGGCCAACCCGTCCGATGCGCCGATCATGATCCTGACGCTCACTTCGGACACACTATCGCAGGGTGAGCTGTATGATTTTGCCTCCACGCAGCTCGCGCAAACCGTCTCACAAATCGACGGCGTGGGCGACGTGGACGTCGGCGGAAGCTCTCTGCCCGCGGTGCGCGTGGACCTCAACCCACAGGCGCTGTTTAACCAGGGCGTGTCGCTGGATGCCGTCCGGACTGCAATAAGCAATGCCAACGTTCGCCGTCCCCTTGGTTCGGTAGAGGACAGTACAAGCCGCTGGCAAATTCAGACCAACGACGAGCTAAAAAAAGCGGCAAACTATATGCCGCTTATCGTGCATTACAATAACGGTTCGGCCGTACGCCTTCAGGATGTCGCCAACGTCACCGACAGCGTACAGGACGTGCGTAACGCCGGGATGACCAACGCCAAACCAGCCATTTTGCTGATGATTCGCAAGTCGCAGGAAGCGAACATCATCGAAACCGTGGACCGCATCCGCGCCAAAATACCCGAACTACGAGAAACCATTCCGGCTTCCATCGACCTGCAGGTAGCCCAGGACCGGTCGCCAACCATTCGCGCCTCGCTGGCCGAGGTAGAACAATCGCTGGTGATCTCCGTGTCGCTGGTGATTCTGGTGGTGTTTCTGTTTCTTCGCTCAGGGCGCGCGACCTTTATTCCGGCGGTGGCCGTGCCGGTGTCGCTGATCGGGACTTTTGCCGCCATGTATCTGTGCGGCTTCAGCCTCAATAACCTGTCGCTGATGGCGCTGACCATCGCCACAGGTTTTGTGGTCGATGACGCCATCGTGGTACTGGAAAACATTTCCCGTCATTTGGAAGCGGGAGTGAAGCCCATGCAAGCGGCGCTCCAGGGCGTGCGGGAAGTGGGCTTTACCGTGTTGTCCATGAGTCTGTCGCTGGTGGCGGTCTTCCTGCCGCTGCTGTTGATGGGCGGTCTGCCGGGGCGCCTATTCCGCGAGTTTGCGGTCACACTTTCGGTCGCTATCGGGATTTCGCTGGTGGTGTCGCTCACCCTCACGCCGATGATGTGTGGCTGGCTCCTGAAGAACCGTCCGCCGGAAAAGAGAAACAAAAACCGTGGATTTGGTCGCCTGCTGATTGCCATGCAGGGCGGTTACGCCCGGTCGTTGAAATGGGTGCTAAACCATACGCGGCTGGTGGGCATGGTGCTGCTGGGGACGATAGCCCTGAGCGTCTGGCTCTACATTGCGATCCCAAAAACCTTCTTCCCGGAGCAGGACACCGGCAGGCTGATGGGCAATATTCAGGCCGATCAGAGCATCTCTTTCCAGGCCATGCGCGGTAAGCTGCAGGACTTTATGAAGATCATTCGTGAAGATCCGGCGGTGGATAACGTCACCGGCTTTACCGGCGGCTCTCGGGTTAACAGCGGCATGATGTTTATCTCACTTAAGCCATTGAGCGAACGCCAGGAAACCGCCCAGCAGGTGATTGACCGACTGCGCGGCAAGCTTGCAAAAGAGCCCGGCGCCAACCTCTATTTAATGGCGGTGCAGGATATTCGCGTTGGTGGCCGTCAGGCGAACGCCAGCTACCAGTACACGCTGCTTTCCGATGAGTTAAGCGCCCTGCGAGAGTGGGAGCCGAAAATCCGTAAAGCGCTGGCGGCGCTGCCGGAACTGGCTGACGTTAACTCCGACCAGCAGGATAACGGCTCGGAGATGGACCTGATTTACGACCGTGAAACCATGTCACGTCTGGGGATCAGCGTCTCGGATGCCAACAATTTGCTCAACAACGCCTTTGGTCAGCGCCAGATTTCCACCATCTACCAGCCGTTGAACCAGTATAAGGTGGTCATGGAGGTCGACCCGCGCTACACCCAGGACATCAGCTCGCTCAACCAGATGTTTGTGATTAACAGCGAAGGGAAGTCGATCCCCCTCTCCTACTTTGCCAAATGGCAGCCAGCGAATGCCCCGCTGTCGGTTAACCATCAGGGGTTGTCCGCCGCATCAACCATCTCGTTCAACCTGCCTGACGGGGTATCGCTTTCTGAAGCCAGCGACGCCATCGACAGAACCATGACCTCGCTGGGCGTACCGACTACCGTGCGCGGCAGCTACGCCGGGACGGCACAGGTGTTCCAGCAGACGATGAACTCGCAGGTGATTCTGATTCTGGCAGCCATTGCCACAGTGTATATCGTGCTGGGTATATTGTACGAAAGCTACGTTCACCCGCTGACCATCCTCTCGACGCTGCCTTCTGCGGGCGTCGGGGCGCTGCTGGCGCTGGAACTTTTCGGCGCCCCCTTCAGCCTGATTGCGCTAATCGGTATCATGCTGCTGATAGGTATCGTGAAAAAGAACGCCATTATGATGGTGGACTTCGCAATAGAGGCGCAGCGTAAGGGCGATTTAACGCCGGAAGAGGCGATTTTCCAGGCCTGCCTGCTGCGCTTCCGCCCTATTATGATGACCACGCTGGCCGCGCTGTTTGGCGCGCTACCGCTGGTGCTAACCAGCGGGGATGGCGCAGAACTTCGCCAGCCGCTGGGGATCACCATCGTAGGCGGGCTGGTGATGAGCCAGCTGTTGACGCTTTACACCACGCCGGTGGTTTACCTGTTCTTTGACCGACTGAGATTGCGCTTTAGCCGCAAACCCCGTGAAAGTAAGGCTCTGTCCGTATGACTGATTTGCCCACCGCCGTTCGCTGGCAGTTATGGATTGTCGCTTTTGGCTTCTTTATGCAGGCGCTGGACACCACGATTGTGAACACCGCGCTTCCCTCGATGGCGCATAGTCTGGGCGTAAGCCCGCTGCATATGCACTCGGTGGTGGTGGCCTACGTGTTAACGGTTGCGGTCATGCTTCCGGCAAGCGGCTGGCTGGCGGACAGAGTGGGCGTTCGCAATATCTTCTTCACGGCGATAATTCTTTTTACCCTCGGGTCCCTGTTTTGTTCCAATGCCTCAACGCTCAACGAGCTTGTTCTCGCCCGCGTCGTGCAGGGCATTGGCGGGGCCATGATGGTACCGGTGGGGCGCCTCACGGTGATGAAAATCGTTCCGCGGGCGCAATATATGGCGGCGATGACCTTCGTGACGATCCCAGGCCAGGTAGGCCCCCTGCTCGGCCCTGCGCTGGGCGGCGTGCTGGTGGAGTACGCCTCCTGGCACTGGATTTTCCTGATAAACATTCCTGTCGGCATTGTCGGGGCCATCGCTACCCTGTGGCTGATGCCCAACTACACCATGCAAACCCGACGCTTTGATATTTCCGGCTTCCTGCTACTGGCGTTTGGGATGGCGGCGCTGACCATTGCCCTGGACGGACAAAAAGGCCTGGGCATTTCCAGTGAAACGCTCGGGTTGCTGATCCTTGGCGGGGTTATCGCCATTCTGCTTTACCTGTGGCATGCCCGCGACAACGAAAACGCGCTGTTCAATCTCAATCTGTTCAACACGAAACCCTTTTCGCTTGGCCTGCTGGGCAGCCTGTGCGGGCGCATCGGCAGCGGCATGTTGCCGTTTATGACGCCGGTGTTTCTGCAGATTGGGATGGGTTTCTCGCCATTCCATGCCGGGCTGATGATGGTCCCAATGGTGCTTGGCAGCATGGGCATGAAACGTATCGTTGTGCAGGTCGTCAACCGCTTCGGCTACCGCAACGTGCTGGTCGTCGCCACGCTCGGCCTGGCGTTGATCACGCTGATGTTTATGGGTACGGCCCTGATGGGCTGGTTCTGGCTGCTGCCGGTCGTCCTGTTTGTACAGGGCATGGTCAACTCCATGCGCTTCTCTTCCATGAATACGCTGACGCTAAAAGATCTGCCGGATGACCTCGCCAGCGGCGGCAACAGCATGCTCTCAATGGTCATGCAGCTTTCCATGAGTATCGGCGTGACCGTCGCGGGCCTGCTGCTGGGCATGTTTGGCCACCAGCAGCTTCCGGTGGGTGGGGAACAGGCTCACAGCATCTTTATGTACACCTATTTCTGCATGGCGCTGGTCATCGCCCTTCCGGCATTGCTGTTTGCCCGCGTCCCAAATGACCGTTCAGAAAACACGGTCATCAGCCGCCGTAAAAGGAGCGAAACATGAAACTTTACCGCTCCGGGATCACCGGGAAATTATTCCTCGCCATATTCTCCACCTGCCTGCTGGTGCTGGCCATCATGCACTGGGGCGTGAGGTTAAGCTTTGAGCGTGGCTTTATCGACTACATCAAACGCGGTAATACTCAGCGCATTGAGATGCTGAGTGATGCCCTGGGCGAACAGTATGCGCTGCACGGCAACTGGCGCTTCCTGCGGCACAACGACAGGTTTGTGTTTCAGATTTTACGTTCGTTTGAGCGCGAAGGGGATGAAGCTCACGGCATGCCGCCGCAGGGCTGGCGCACTAAGTTTTGGGTGGTCGATCAAAACTATCAGGTTCTGGTTGGCCCTCGAGAGAAGCTCCCTCCAGACGGGATGCGCAAACCGATTAACGTCAATGGTCAGGACGTTGGCTGGGTGATAGCCTCCCCCATTGAGCGTTTGACCCGCAATACCGACATTAACTTCGATCGCCAGCAGCGGCGCACAAGTTGGATCATCGTCGCCCTGTCCAGTTTGCTGGCGGCAGCGGCCACCTTCCTGCTTGCCCGTGGCCTTCTGGCCCCGGTGAAACGCCTGGTTGAAGGTACGCACAAGCTGGCCGCCGGAGATTTTTCCACCCGGGTTGCGGTCGGCAGCCAGGATGAGCTGGGGCGGCTGGCACAGGACTTTAACCAGCTTGCCAGCACCCTGGAAAAAAACCATAAAATGCGCCGGGCTTACATGGCGGATATTTCTCACGAGCTGCGCACCCCGCTTGCCGTTTTGCGCGGTGAGCTAGAGGCAATTCAGGACGGCGTGCGTCAGTTTACGCCGGAGTCCGTCACGTCACTGCAGATGGAAGTCGCCACCCTGACCAAGCTCGTTGACGACCTGCACCAGCTTTCCATGTCCGATGAAGGCGCGCTGGCCTACCAGAAAAAATCGCTGGATATCATTGCGCTGCTGGAAGTGGTTGCCGGGGCATTTCGATCCCGTTTTGAGTCACGCGGGCTGACAATACGCCTTGCGCTACCGGAAACCGCGACTATTTTCGGTGACGGAGACCGCCTGATGCAGCTGTTCAATAACCTGTTGGAAAACAGCCTCCGCTACACCGACAGCGGTGGGCAACTGGTGATCGGCGGTAAAATTGTGAATCAGCAGTTTGTGATGAGCTTTGACGACAGCGAACCCGGCGTCTCGGACGAGCAGCTAGGCCAGCTGTTTGACCGTTTCTACCGCGCGGAAGGTTCCCGCAACCGCGCCAGCGGCGGTTCAGGGCTGGGCCTGTCTATCTGCCAGAATATTGTGACCGCCCATGGCGGAACGCTAACCGCCTCCCATTCACGCTTTGGCGGCGTTAGTATTACCGTTGAACTTCCTCTGGAAACAGAAACGTCGAGGACACTATGACCGAGCTACCGATTGACGACAGTACGCCCCGTATTTTGATCGTAGAAGATGAACCTAAGCTTGGACAGTTGCTCATCGACTACCTCCGCGCGGCAAGCTATGCCCCTACTCTGCTGAACCACGGCGACCAGGTGCTGCCGTATGTTCGCCACACGCCGCCGGATCTCATTCTGCTGGATTTGATGCTGCCCGGCACAGACGGCCTGACGCTGTGCAAAGAGATTAGACGTTTCTCCGAAGTCCCCATCGTCATGGTGACCGCCAAAATAGAAGAAATTGACCGTCTGCTGGGGCTGGAAATTGGCGCTGACGACTATATTTGCAAGCCTTACAGCCCGCGCGAAGTCGTCGCACGCGTGAAAACAATTCTCCGCCGCTGCAAGCGTCAGCTTGCCATTTCCGCCGGGTCGGAAGAAAGTCCGCTGGTGATTGATGAAGGCCGTTTCCAGGCTATCTGGCGCGGTAAACTGCTGGATCTCACCCCCGCCGAGTTCCGCCTGCTAAAAACCCTGTCCCACGAGCCGGGGAAGGTGTTCTCCCGCGAAATGCTGCTGAACCATCTGTATGACGACTACCGCGTGGTCACCGACCGCACCATCGACAGTCACATAAAAAACCTGCGCCGCAAGCTTGAAGCGCTGGATACCGATCAGTCGTTTATTCGCGCCGTTTACGGGGTGGGTTATCGCTGGGAGGCGGACGCCGGGCGAGTAATTTAAACTCATATCCGGGACGACTACTTTTAGTAGACTGCTCAGAGAACCCAAAAAACTCTAAGATAGAACACAGGCCGGTCAACATTGACCGGCGTCTTCCCTGCAAGGAGGTTGTCGTGGAAAAGTATGTTTTCTATAGCCGGGATATTGCTTTCAATATCTACCCGAAGGCATCTCTTGGTGTGGAAGAGAAAAAAGAGTTGGCCGCTGATGGATTTAAAAAAATTGGCTTCGAGATACTGGCGACGGATGAAGCCGCCGCGCTCGACAAGTTCATCGCGCATTTCAAAGAAAATACCGAAGCACTGAAAGAGTACACGGAGAATATTGCCTTCGCGTCGCTCCTTTTTGTCGGTATCCCGCTCATCGCCTGAATCCGCAAGACGGTTTACTCTCCAGCCTCACGGCGCTACAATTCCCGCCCTTAAATTGTGGTAATCCACTCGACTTTAGCCGCTTCACCAGATGGAGCGGTTCTGACCTGATATCAGAACGAGAACTTCATGTTTAAACCGGAACTCCTCTCCCCGGCGGGAACGCTGAAAAACATGCGTTACGCTTTCGCCTACGGTGCAGACGCCGTCTACGCTGGCCAGCCGCGCTATTCGCTGCGCGTGCGCAATAACGAATTCAACCACGAAAACCTCCAGCTAGGGATCAACGAAGCCCACGCGCTGGGTAAAAAATTCTACGTGGTGGTGAACATTGCCCCGCATAACGCCAAGCTCAAAACCTTTATTCGCGACCTTAAGCCGGTTATCGACATGGGCCCGGATGCGCTGATCATGTCCGATCCAGGGCTAATCATGATGGTGCGCGAGGCGTTCCCGGAAATGGACGTTCACCTCTCCGTGCAGGCTAACGCCGTTAACTGGGCGACAGTGAAGTTCTGGAAGCAAATGGGGCTGACGCGCGTGATTCTTTCCCGCGAGCTGTCGCTGGAAGAAATCGCCGAAATTCGCGAACAGGTTCCAGAAATGGAGCTGGAGATCTTCGTCCACGGCGCACTGTGCATGGCGTATTCAGGCCGCTGCCTGCTCTCCGGCTATATCAACAAGCGAGATCCTAACCAGGGAACCTGCACCAACGCCTGCCGCTGGGAATATAAGGTTCAGGAAGGCAAAGAAGACGACATCGGCAATATCGTCCACGTGCACGAGCCAATTCCGGTGCAAAACGTTGAGCCTACGCTTGGCGTCGGCGCCCCAACGGACAAAGTGTTTATGGTGGAAGAAGCCAAACGTCCAGGCGAATACATGACCGCTTTCGAAGACGAGCACGGCACCTACATCATGAACTCGAAAGATCTGCGCGCCATTGAGCACGTGGAGCGCCTGACAAAAATGGGCGTGCACTCGCTGAAAATCGAAGGCCGTACTAAGTCCTACTACTACTGCGCACGTACCGCGCAGGTGTATCGTCGCGCCATTGACGACGCCGCAGCGGGCAAGCCGTTCGACCCTACGCTGCTGCAAACGCTGGAAGGCCTGGCCCACCGTGGCTATACCGAAGGATTCCTGCGCCGACATACCCACGACAGCCATCAGAATTACGAGTACGGGCACTCCATTTCCGAGAGCCAGCAGTTTGTGGGCGAGTTTACCGGCGAACGCCGGGGTGATCTGGCGGCCGTAGCGGTGAAAAACAAATTCCTGCTGGGCGACAGTCTGGAAATGATGACCCCGCAGGGGAATATCACCTTTACGCTGGAAACGCTGGAAAATGGCAAATCCCAGCCGATAGACGTGGCTCCGGGCGACGGTCATACCGTATGGATGCCTGTACCTCAGGAGATAGCGCTGGATTATGCTCTACTGATGCGCAATCTCTCTGGTCAGACAACCCGTAAACCGCACGCAAACTAGTGAATTAGGGTTATTTTTCGCGCTAAGAGCATTCTTAGAAACCGATCACATACGGTTACACAAGATAACGTTATTATCCGCAAGCTGAAAAACATAACCCATAAATGCTAGCTGTACCAGGAACCACCTCCTTGGCCTGCGCAATCTCCCTTGCGCAGGCTTTCTTTTTTCCGCTGATTCAGCCAGTTCTTACTCCCCCGCGCCCACTTTGCTCTACACTTTGATAATGCTCACTTTTCTGAGGTAAGTCATGGAGAGATCCCCGCATTCATTTTTGATTCTGAACGGTAAAGGCGCCGGTAACCCACAGCTGCGCGAGGCCGTGCATACGCTGCGTGAGGAAGGTTACACCTTGCATATCAGGGTGACCTGGGAAAAAGGTGATGCCGAACGTTACATTGACGAAGCCCTGAGCCTAGGCGTAGACACCGTGGTTGCCGGCGGCGGTGACGGCACAATCAATGAGATTGCCACCTGCCTCGCGAAGCTTTCTCCGGACAGCCGCCCGGCATTGGGCATTCTCCCGCTGGGGACGGCCAACGACTTTGCCACCAGCGTCGGTATTCCTGAGGACTTTGAAAAAGCGCTGCGCCTCGCGCTGTTTGGCAAAGCCGCCAATATCGACCTGGTGCAGGTCAACGATGAAGCCTTCTTCATCAACATGGCGACCGGCGGATTTGGCACACGCATCACCACCGAAACGCCAGAAAAACTCAAAGCAGCGCTTGGCGGCGTCTCATACTTTATTCACGGTTTAATGCGCATGGACATGCTCAAGCCGGATCGCTGCGACATTCGCGGAGAAGGCTTTAGCTGGCAGGGCGACGCATTAGTGATCGGCATCGGTAACGGTTGCCAGGCCGGCGGCGGGCAACAGCTTTGCCCGGAGGCGTTGATCAACGACGGGCTGCTTGATCTACGGATTTTCACCGGTGAAGACCTGCTTCCTGCGCTGTTGACTACGCTCACGCGCCCGGATGAAAACCCAAACATTATTGAAGGGAAATCGGCCTGGTTTGAGATTTCGGCCCCGCACGATATTACCTTTAACCTGGACGGGGAACCGCTGAGCGGACGGCATTTTCGCATTGAAGTGCATCCGAATGCGCTGGCCTGTCGTTTACCGCCTAATTGCCCGCTATTGGGGTAAGCCAGCACGGTGAAGCCTTTTCCCCTCTCCCTTCCAGGGAGAGGGTTAGGGTGAGGGTGAGGGTGAGGGTGAGGGTGAGGGTGAGGGTGAGGGTGAGGGTAATAATGCCACAGTATAAAAATCCGCATAAAAAAGCCCTCATAAAAGAGGGCCTTATAACCTTACTCAACAGAGCTTAAGCGATGGTCACTTTCTCATTCAGGTAAACATCCTGCACGGCGTTGATCAGCTTCACGCCGTCGGCCATTGATTTCTTGAACGCTTTGCGCCCCAGAATCAGCCCCATACCGCCCGCACGTTTGTTGATCACCGCCGTACGCACCGCATCCGCCAGGTCAGTTTCACCGCCAGCGGCACCGCCGGAGTTGATAAGGCCGGCACGGCCCATATAGCAGTTAGCCAGTTGGTAGCGCACCAGGTCGATAGGGTTGTCGGTGGTCAGCTTGCTGTAAACTTTTTCGTCGGTGTAGCCAAAGTTTACCGCTTTATAGCCGCCGTTATTCTCCGCCATTTTTTGCTTCACAATATCGGCCCCGATGGTCGCCGCCAGGTGGTTAGCCTGCCCGGTTAAGTCGGCGCTGACGTGATAATCCACCCCGTCTTTTTTAAATGCGGAGTTACGCAGATAGGCCCACAGCACGGTGACCAGGCCAAGTTCATGCGCACGCTCAAAGGCGGCGGAGATCTCTTCAATCTGGCGGCGGGATTCCGGTGAACCAAAGTAAATCGTGGCCCCGACAGCAACGGCGCCCATGTTGAAGGCCTGCTCTACGCTGGCGTACAGCGTCTGGTCGTAGGTGGTCGGGTAGCTCAACGTCTCATTGTGATTAAGCTTCACCAGGAACGGAATGCGGTGGGCATAGCGGCGTGAAACCGAGGCCAGTACGCCATAGGTAGAAGCCACACAGTTACAGCCTGCCTCGATGGCCAGTTCAACGATGTTTTTCGGATCGAAGTAGAGCGGGTTCGCGGCGAAAGAAGCCCCCGCCGAGTGTTCAACGCCCTGATCGACGGGAAGAATAGAGAGGTAGCCAGTCCCAGCCAGACGCCCGGTGTTGTACAACGTCTGCATGTTTCGCAGCACCGCAGGCGGGCGATTGTTGTCTACCATCACCCTGTCAACGTAGTCCGAGCCGGGCAGATAAAGCTGGTCTGCCGGAATAGTCATACAACGATGCTGTAACAAGCCGTCGGCATCTTTGCCAAGCAACTGCGCAATATCAGTCATAATACGCTCCCGTAAAGGCAGCGAGCCCCCTGCCCGCTGCGCATGAAGAATCCTGTTCTGCCGGGTCGAAAAAACCGGCCGCACTAAGCCTGGTACCGACGGCGGGGATTTGCCAGTTCAAGCGCACTTTTGCCTCCTTTCCAGGAGTAAAGCCAGGTGGCCACCCCGGCTATTTTTGCAAAGGCGATCATAGAATCGACGCAAAGGTATTTAAAAGGTATTATTAATTGGTATGGTTAAGGCACACCCTACACCTGTCATGAAGGTCCTGAGCATGAAACGTACAACGATTAGCCTTTCGTTCATGATGTTTATGGAATGGTTTATCTGGGGCGCCTGGTTTCTGCCCCTGTGGCTGTTCCTCAACAAAAGTGGTTTTACCGCCGGTGAAATCGGCTGGTCCTACGCCTGCACCGCCATCGCTGCTATTCTGTCTCCTATTCTGGTCGGCTCGCTGACCGACCGCTTCTTTGCCGCACAAAAAGTACTGGCGCTGCTGATGTTTGTCGGCGCCGGGCTGATGTATCTGGCCGCCCAGCAAACGGAGTTTGTCTATTTCTTCCCGTTACTGCTGGCTTACTCGCTCACCTATATGCCAACCATCGCGCTGACCAACAGCATCGCGTTTTCCAACGTCGACGACGTGGAGCGTGATTTCCCGCGTATTCGCGTGATGGGCACCATCGGCTGGATTGCCTCCGGGATCGTGTGTGGCTTCCTGCCGCAGATAATGGGCTTTAGCGATATCTCGCCAACCAACGTACCGCTGCTGATCACCGCCATCAGCTCGGTTATGTTAGGCGTATTCGCTTTGTTCCTGCCGAACACGCCGCCGAAAAGCACCGGCAAGCTCAGCCTGAAGGTGATGCTGGGCCTGGACGCGCTGGTGCTGCTGAAGGACAAAAACTTCCTGGTCTTCTTCTTCTGTTCCTTCCTGTTTGCGATGCCGCTGGCGTTCTACTACATCTTCGCCAACGGCTATCTGACCGAAGTCGGGATGCACAACGCCACGGGCTGGATGACGCTTGGCCAGTTCTCGGAAATCTTCTTTATGCTGGCGCTGCCGTTCTTCACTAAGCGCTTTGGTATTAAAAAGGTTCTGCTGCTGGGTCTGATCACCGCCGCCATCCGCTACGGCTTCTTTGTCTACGGCGACGCGTCGCACCTGTTCACTTACGGCCTGCTGTTCCTCGGCATTCTGCTGCACGGCGTGAGCTACGACTTCTACTACGTCACCGCCTACATTTACGTAGACAAGAAATCCCCGGTGTACATGCGCACCGCGGCGCAGGGGCTGATCACCCTTTGCTGCCAGGGCTTCGGCAGCCTGCTGGGCTACAGCTTTGGCGGCAAAATGATGGAAAAAATGTTTGCTTACTCCTCACCGGTGAACGGTCAGACCTTTAACTGGGCGGGGATGTGGGGCTTTGGCGCAATAATGATTGCCGTCATCGCCGTGCTGTTCATGGTCTTCTTCCGCGAGTCGGACAAAGAGATTGCTGCCATCGCCGTTGCCGGTGATGAATCTGAAAAAGTATTAAAGGAAGCGTAACAATGGAAAATCGTATTCTGGGAGCCTTTTACGGCCAGATGTTAGGTGATGCGATGGGGATGCCGTCCGAACTGTGGCCGCGCTCGCGGGTGAAGGCCCACTTCGGCTGGATAGACAAGTTCCTGCCGGGTCCGGCAGAAAACAACGCCGCCTGTTATTTTGCCCGCGCTAAGTTTACCGATGACACCTCAATGGCGCTGGCGCTGGCGGACGCCATCATCGAGCACCACGGGGTTATCAACCCGGACGCCATTGGCCGCCATATTCTGGCGTGGGCAGAAGGGTTCGACGCGTTTAACAAAAACGTGCTCGGCCCGACGTCGAAAATAGCCCTGAATGCGATTAAACAAGGCACGCCGGTAAGCGAGCTGGAAAACAACGGCGTAACCAACGGGGCGGCGATGCGTGCCTCCCCGCTTGGCTGCCTGCTGCCCACGGCCAGTCTCGATGAGTTTGTGGACGAGGTCGCGTTAGCTTCGAGCCCGACGCACAAATCAGATCTGGCCATTGCCGGGGCAGTCGTTATTGCCTGGGCCATTTCCCGCGCTATCGACGGCGCAAGCTGGGCCACAATTTGCGATGAGCTGCCCTCCATCGCCCGCCACGCGCAGGAAAAACGCATCACGACATTTAGCGCGTCCCTCGCGGCACGCCTGGAATTAGCGCTGAGCGTGGCAAGAAAAGCGCGCGGTACCGAATCCGCCATGGAAGAGATTTACCAGTTGGTCGGCACCGGTACCAGCACCGTTGAGTCGGTACCGGCGGCGATTGCGATGGTCGAACTGGCGAAAACCGACCCTAACCGCTGCGCCATCCTGTGCGCCAATCTCGGCGGAGACACCGACACCATCGGCGCTATGGCCACCGCTATCTGCGGCGCGCTGAACGGCGTGGAAAGCATCGACCCGGCGCTGAAACAGGAGCTGGATGAAGAGAACCAGCTCGACTTCACGCGCTACAGCCGCATCTTTATGGCCTATCGCCAGCAAAGAGAGGCCAGCCATGAAGCCAAATGAACTGCTGAGCAAACTGCCCCAGCTGCAGGCTCAACGCCCGGTTTGCGTGCTCGGTTCGGCGGTGATTGACGTCATCGCCGACGCCTACGCCCTCCCGTGGCGCGGTTGCGATATCGAACTGCATCAGCAGGGCGTGAACATTGGCGGCTGCGCGCTGAACATCGCCATCACGCTTTCGCGCCTCGGCATTGACTCGCAGAACGCGCTGCCAATTGGCCAGGGCACCTGGGCCGACATTATTCGCAACAGCCTGGAAAAACAGCACATCCGCAGCGAGATCCACACCGATACGGGAGACAATGGCTGGTGCCTGGCACTGGTCGAACCCGACGGCGAACGCACCTTTATGTCGTTTCGCGGCGTCGAGCATCAGTGGAATCAGGCCTGGCTTGACGGCCTGACCATCCCGCCAGGTAGCCTGCTCTCGCTCTCTGGCTACCAGCTTGCCGGGCCGTGTGCGGAACTGCTCGTTAGCTGGCTGGAGTCGCTGCGGGCAATTACCCCGTTCATCGACTTTGGCCCGCGTATCGCGGATATCCCGCAGCCGCTGCTGGCGCGGATTATGGCCTGCAAACCGATTGTTTCGCTCAACCGTCAGGAAGCGGCGATTGTTGCCGAATGGCTTGACGTGGAAGCGGAAAATATTGAAGCGATTTGCCGTACATGGCTCACCCGCTACGGCAGCCCGCTAATCGTTCGTTTAGATAAGGACGGCGCGTGGTTTGCGGCCGGCGATAACATAGGGATCGCTGCGCCCTTCCCGACTACCGTCGTGGATACCATCGGCGCGGGCGACAGCCATGCGGGCGGCACAATTGCGGGCCTGGCGGCAGGCTGGAGCCTGGAAGAAGCAGTCTGCCTCGGGAATGCGGTAGCCAGCTACGTGGTCGGCCACCGGGGCGGGGACTGCGCGCCAAAACTCGCGCAGCTCGAGCAAACCTTACTCCTCGCAGACGAAAACGTATAAGTCGCTGCGGCAATGGCTGATGCTGTACTCGATGGGCCGGTTGTGCGGGTCGAACGCCACCTGTTTGATGACCAAAACCGGCACCGGCGTTTCCAGTTTGATGTGTGACTGGAATTCGCTGTCCGGCATTCTGGCGCTGACCCGGCTGCGGGTGCGCTGAGGAATAATGTTCTGGCTGCGGAAGTAGTCGTACAGCGAAACGCCAATCTCATCCGGGTCGGCAATCAGCCCGGTCGGCACGTAAGACTCTTCGATAGACACCGCATCTTCATCCACGTAGCGAATGCGCTTGAGCAGGAAAACCTCGCTTTCCGCCGGGATCGCGAGCTGTTCAGCCACGTCTGCCGGGCATTTCACCACGCGTTTGTTCACCCACAGCGTATTTGGCTTTTTACCCCGAAGCACAACCTGCTGCGAAAAGCCCCTGGCCTCTTTCAGCGAATACTCAAACGTCGCATTAATTTGCGTCCCGTAGCCGCGCGAACGCGTCACCACGCCGTCATCTTCCAGCGCCTGCATCGCCTTGCGCACGGTAATGCGTGACACACCCGTGAGCTGGCTGAGATCGCGCTCCCCCGGCAGGATGTTGCCCTGCGGCAACAGGCCCGCGCGCACGGCGTTTTTCACCGTTTCGGCAAACCTGAGGTACAGAGGAGCGTTATCCGGAGCGGAAAAGCGCTGTTTGAGCTGTTCAACTAACTGGTGATGAGCCTGTTCCATGGTACGCAATTGTCCGGCAGGGAAGATGAAGCCAGTATAGTACCACTGGTATTACGCTGGCTAAAAACTTCTCTCTTAACCGACAGTTACCACCATTCGTGAAAATGATGTACCGGGCCGATACCGTGCCCGACCTCCAGCGAATCCGCCTGAGCCAGCGCCTTCGACAACCAGATTTTTGCGGCAGCCACGGTTTGCGCCCAGTCGTCATGGCGGGGGCGGAGCGCAGCCAGCGCGGCAGATAAAGTGCAGCCGGTGCCGTGGGTGTTTTTTGTTTGCACGCGCGGCGCGGTAAAGCGCTGGACATCGTGGCGAGTAAATAGCCAGTCCGGGCTTTCTGCGTCGTCGAGGTGCCCGCCTTTCATCAGCACAGCCTCGCAGCCCATTGCCAGCAGCGCTTCACCCTGTTCGCGCATCTCTTTTTCACTGCGCGCGTGGGGCGCATCCAGCAGCGCTGCCGCTTCAGGGAGATTGGGCGTGATCAGCGCGACATGCGGCAATAGCTTCCGACGTAAGCTTTCCACCGCCGACGGGGCCAGCAGCGGATCGCCGCTTTTCGCCAGCATCACCGTGTCCAGCACCACGTTTGGTACCTTATAGAACGCCAGTCGCTCTGCGACGGCTTCAACGATATCGGCCTCTGCCAGCATGCCAATTTTTGTGGTGTCGATGCGCACATCGCTCAATACCGAATCCAGCTGCGCCGCCACAAACTCAGGCTCAATACGATAAACGGACTGCACGCCACGGGTATTCTGCGCCACCAGCGCAGTGATCACGCTTGTGCCGTAAGCGCCGAGCGCGGAGAAAGTTTTCAGATCGGCCTGGATCCCCGCGCCACCGCTTGGATCGGTTCCGGCAATAGTTAATGCGTTGATGCGTTTCATGCCAGCCCCTCCGCGTTAAGCAGATAAAGGGCGTCGAGGAAGGCTGGGGTAAAACTGCCCGGCCCACGGCTGGCGGCGATGGCCTGCTCGCCGGCAAGCGACATAAAGCGGCACGCGCTGGCGACGTTGTCCAGCCTGTCTCCCGGTAAAGCACAGCACGCAGCAACCACGGCGGAAAGCGCGCAGCCGGTGCCGACCACACGCGTCATGAGTTCTCCCCCGCCGGTCACGGCAAACGTTCGTTCGCTATCGGTGACGTAATCAGTTTCTCCGGTTACGGCAACCACTGCACCGGTTTCGCGCGCCAGTTTTTGCGCCGCCGGGATCGCCGAAAGTGCATCATCGGTGCTGTCTACGCCACGGCCTCCGGCCTGCTCCCCTGCCAACGCCATGATTTCAGACGCATTACCGCGAATGGCGGCTGGTTTCAGTTGAATAATTTCGCGAGCGAAGCGCGTGCGGAAAGCCAAACCACCCACGGCGACCGGGTCTAGTGCCCACGGCGTTTCGGCGCTATTGGCGGCGTGAATAGCAGCCAGCATCGCCGTCGCGCGTTCTGAAGTCAGGGTGCCGATGTTGATCAGCAGCGCGCTGGCAAGCCCGCTAAATTGTGCCGCTTCTTCGGCTTCAATCACCATCGCCGGGGCAGCCCCAAGCGCCAGCAGCACGTTAGCGGTAAAGGTTTGCACTACGTCATTGGTCAGGCAGTGAACCAGCGGCGAATGCTGACGGAGGTGGTGCAAAACAGAGGCGGCGGTTGCGCCGGGTAGCAGGTCAGGTTGCATAACGGTAAGGCTCCTGTCCGGCGTGAAAGAAGGGACGCCGAACAGGCATCTGACTTCCCTACGCTGGCATTATCCAGATCAGGTGGTACGGGTATTTCTCAGCCTTCACAAGGAAGGGCACCCCGAGTCATTTAAATCAAAATCAAAAGCTTGCGATTAACATCCCGTTAATCCCTGTTCTGGATCATGCCAGCGGAAAGCCAAAGCCGCAACCCCCTCAAAAACGGCATGTGCGCGGTATCGCGACTCTCGCTGTATCCCACAGCCAAACGACAAAAAAACCGGATTGCTCCAGCCTCGTTCAGTTGTCGTTTTCGTTGTTGTTTTTAAATCCATAGATCTGAATGTGAAGAAGAAAACCGTTTAGCCTCAGAAATTACAAGAATAATCTTAAAAATAAATTATCAAATCAATTATATGCATTGACCGTTTTTATAGATAATTATTTAGTTATTGATTTCTATTATTGATCAATAATTTTTAAAATTTCATTATCAATCAACTGGAATATAATATGCACTCCGAATTCATCGCTGAACCCATAATGAACCTTGTCGAGATTACCCGAAATGACGGGCAAACCGGGCAGTGTCCGATCGTCGATATTAGGTTCAAGAAAATTAATATCGTCAGCACCAAGATGGAAAAAGTACCTCCAGCTCTGGGCCGTGCCAATGCGCAGATCGGCAACGCAGCCAAAACGCGAGCAGGATCCTGAAGCCCGCATCGTCGGCGTGCTGGCTGCGTTACTGAAACAGTCCTGAGGCGACTGTTTAACCCTCTGCTATATCGTGCTTTTTCATTTTCAAAATCAATAAACCGCACAAATTCATTCACCATCTAAATAATTGCACAGATTTTCGCCAGTGCTATTATATCTGTATTAATATTTTTAAGGGAAAGGAACACCCCACATGGCTAATGTTGTATTTCCAAAAACTGTATTTACTACACTTAAACCTTTTAATGATTATAGTGCTAATGATATGCGTTACGGCGATATGTCAGAAGACAGATTAAAAAGAGAGTTTGGGTTAACAAACGTATCAAATGTCGTAGACCCTTACACATTAACCAGGCTTACCGCGTTCGATAACCCCCAATCAAGATTTGCAGGCGTATACAGTGGAAAGCATAACTCCGGGACTGTAAGCATTCAAGAATGTGCAAAGCTACTTTTTGAAGAAATGCTAAAAACATCTCTTCCGTATTCTTGTATAGGTCCGTACAAATATTTGATTAATCAAATGCTAAGGCATTTTTATCGTTCATCTGGAACGCCGTTTAATGATGAGCACTTAAATGCTGCATATAGCCATAAATTACACTCTAATTATTCTACAAAAAACACAGTAACTTACATGCGAAAATCTATTGGGTTACTTGTTGATTATCAAAATAAAGGATTCCCTCAAGATAGGTTGAAAGACCTTGAAGCTGCAATTGAAATATCTATTCTTCCTAAGTTCAACTCACCTATACATGATAAGATCAACGGAATGGGGATCACCGTTCATGATGTTTACGCAACAAAAATAGATATAATAAGTTTTGATGTGAACGATTCCGGTTGGAAATCAAGAGTTAAATTTACAGGGCAAGACCATTTTGGGCTAGATGTTGATGACATAAGAAAGAAAAAATTCAACCAATTCCAGTTTTTTAAAATATGGTTTGTATTACAGCGATTTAGTCGATTTGGCTTTAAACCATTTTTAACAAATATGGAAGCAGTGATCGACATAGAAGGAAAACGCTGATGCGTATATTTACAATTCTGATCCTGGTAACCTTATTGGGTTATGGTGGTTATTACGTCTTAGGTAATAGAAATGCGATGATTAAGGGCGCTCATTACAATGGAAGTACTGCCGTAATCCTCGTTGATAGACTGCCGTTCACTGAGTCGGCAAAAATTCATTGGTGGGAACGCAATCAGAACCAGATTAGAGAGCAATATCATATCCCTTCTGGTAAGGCTGGCCCATTTCTTATTTCTGTGTTTGCTTTCGGTGATGGTTATCAGGAAGAAGGAAAAGAAGATCGATTATGCTTTAAGGATGTAAAGCCACCTAAAAACTGTATTGATAAAAATATTATCATGCAGATCTGGCGTGAACGCGATGGCAGCACAAGCTATGACTTTTAGGCGCTCCACGCTCTTCTGCCATCAAGCGGCCCGCCAGTAACTGCACTTTCAAACGTAAGCGCCTTACCCCTTTTCACCCCGATTGTAACAGCGGTGTGAGCAGCCTGGCACCAGCGCAAATAATGAATGTGAACGACCTGTTTTATCGCTTTTAAACACTCTCCACTAAGAATTTTCTTATGATTTAGATCAAGGATTGCATTGTCACATTTCGGGATAGTTCATGGCCGTTATTAGTGCACTCAATAATGCATTGGACCGTTCAATTTATTTATGGTGAGAGAAAAATGAAATCCTTTAACTTTGGTCAATCAATGGCTTTGGTGTTTGGTATTTTGGTCCTTTCGACTTCAGCCAGGGCTGATGTGGTAAGCGACTTCTATAATAATATGGTGAATAAATCTATTACCTGGCAGGAAGCAAAGGCCAGTTTTGAAAGTATGGATGCGTCGCAGCAGCAGGCTGTACGGGATTACGATCGCGCCCATCAGACAAACTATACCAGCGATTTTGTGAGTGGGACGGTGACGACCCCGCATATGGACGGGAATCATTCAGAGCCCGTTCCGCCGCATCTCGATGCTCCCCACTCAATCGTCGCCAGCACGCTTACCCCTTCAACGGCGATAATTATGGATCCGGTTGTACCGTCCACAGCCGATAAAAGTTCACACCTGGACAGCCCGCTGACAGATGCCGACCGCCAGGCAGCCAAGGACAAAGCGATGATCGAATATGTCCAGTCTCAGGTTAAAAACGGCGCTGATGGTAAAAACGGAACAAATGGTATTAATGGCAAAAATGGCCTGATAACCGCCGAAACGAAACTTGATACGGCAACGCAGGCACGCGTATCCACTAACGCTAACAATATTTCTTTAAATACGGAACATGCAGAAAATAATACCCGCCTGATTCAGGCCAACAGCCTATCGATAGACAAATTAAATAATGCATTTTCTGCATTAAAAGACGAAGTTAACAATAATCAAAAAGAGGCCAACGCGGGTATCTCTGGCGCGATGGCAATGAGCAATATACCGCAGGTGATGAATAATCAAACCGTGGCTATAGGGGCAGGGATTGGCGGCTATGAAGGTGAAAATGCTTTAGCCGTGGGCGCCTCTACACGTATCGGAAATGCTGTTGTTGTGAAAGCCACCGTCAGTGATGATACAGAAAACAATATGGGTTACGGCGCGGGGTTATCTGTAGGCTGGTAAGTTTTCCCAGGCAACATTTACTTCGTTAAAACCACTGCTAAGCTCTATTTCAGCGCCTTTTCAAAGGCGCATTTTGGGCAGTCGGGGCTTTGGCCCGGCAGGGAATGAGCAAAAAAACACAGTGGTCAGAGAACAACATGAAATATATTATTTTACTCATCATTATTATTTCAGTGGTCTATGTGCATTATCGCGGCAAGATTCGCTTTCGTTTCTGGCGGCAGCTTTCGGACCATTCCACGTTTACCGCCCCGCTTAACGGTTTTATGTATCTTTTCTCCAGGGTGCCGAATACGCCCTATTTAACACCGGAAACCTTTCCCGAGCTGACAACGCTGCGGGAAAACTGGGAAGTGATTCGCGACGAAGGTATGCATCTGCAACAAATGGAGCAGATAAAAGCCGCGGATAAATTTAACGACGCCGGTTTCAACTCCTTCTTTAAAACAGGCTGGAAGCGCTTTTACCTGAAATGGTATGAAAACGCCCACCCGTCGGCCAGCATACTGTGCCCGAAAACCACCGAACTGCTGCGCACCATTCCTTCCATCAAAGCTGCGATGTTCGCCACCCTGCCCGACGGCAGCCGCCTGCCGAGGCATCGGGATCCGTACGCCGGTTCGCTGCGTTTTCACCTTGGACTTGCGACCCCGAATGACGATCGCTGCTTTATTGAAGTGGACGGGAAGCGCTATAGCTGGCGGGACGGTGAAGGCGTGCTGTTCGATGAAACCTATATTCACTACGCGGAAAACACCAGCGGCGAAAATCGCCTGATTCTGTTCTGCGACGTGGAAAGACCGATGCGCTACCGCTGGGCTCAGGCGGTTAACCACTGGCTGGGGCGCAACCTGATGAGCGCCGCGTCGGCACCTAACGATGAAAACGACCGCATCGGTGGGATCAACCGCGCTTTCCGCTACATCTATCAGATTCGTATCGTCGGCAAGAAGTTAAAAAGCTGGAATAAAACGGTGTATTACATCGTGAAATGGATCCTGTTTGGCGGGATTGCCGTGCTTATCTGGCGGGCGTTTTAGTTCACATCCGCGAAATAAACGAGCCTTTGCAGTAATAGCCAGGGCTCGTTATCCGTTATCCGTAATCAGGCCAGTGACGCAATCTGTTTTTTCGCATCGGCGAGTGCGGCGCTTTTCGCTTCGTCGCCACGGCTCAGGTTTTCTGCGCGAATAATGGTCACATCGGTCAGGCCAATAAAGCCCAGTACCGCTTTCAAATAGGATTCCTGATGCTCCAGGAATGCCGCCGGGCTGTCGCCGGTGTACTGGCCGCCGCGCGAAGAAGCGATAAACACTTTTTTGCCTTTTGGCAGCAGGCCTTCCGGGCCGTTGGCGCCGTACTGGAAGGTGCGTCCAGCCACACAAACGCGGTCGATCCACGCCTTAAGCTGGGATGGAATAGAAAAGTTGTACATCGGCACGCCAATGACAATCACGTCTGCGGCGAACAGGTCGTCAATAAACGCCCCACCGGCCGCGAGATCTGCGCCCAGCTCAGCGTCGGTCACTTCCGCGCCCTGGAAAGCGGCAATGTGCTTGTCGGACAGGTGCTGAGCCGGGGACTGCACCAGGTCGCGGTAAATCACGGTGGCACCGGGGTGCAGCGTTTTCTGGCGGGCAACAATCTCCGCGGACAGCTGGCGGCTGACGGAATAACCGCCCAGAACACTGGTATCAATATGCAGGATAGTCGACATCGTTTTGGCCTCTGAAATGGAGTCTGATTTAGGGGATAAGCGCGTTAAGAGTTTTTTTAGAGCCGTTAACATAGGTGTGCTCAATCTTTAAGATTCTCTGGACATGGCAGCCACTATGCCACCGCCTTTCCCACCCGAATAGCCGTTATATTTCGATGCAATCCATCGCCATGTCCGATACATCATCGCCAATGACAAACCCATGCCGAAGGGCTATATTGCGCTTCATCCCTTGACAGCCAGGCAGGAACCACAATGCTGGACGGTATTTCGCTGGACCAACTTCGCACGTTTATTGCCGCCGTCGACGAAGGCAGCTTCTCTGCGGCTGCTCGCAAGATGTACCGCGCCCAGTCGGTGATCAGCGATTTGATTAAGGGGCTGGAAGCCCAGATCGGCGTGCAGCTGTTCGACCGTTCCGGCCGCTATCCAAAGCTAACGCCAGAAGGTGAAGTGCTGCTGATCGATGCCCGCTGCATTGTTTCTGGCGTCGATTTTATGAAGGCGAGAGCGCGCGGTATGTCGTCGGGGCTGGAATCTGAACTTTCGGTGGTGGTGGACGTTTTCTTCCCGCTGGAGGCGATGACTTCGGCGGCCAAAGCCTTCCGCGAACAGTTTCCCGGCACGCCGCTGCGTCTGTTTGTAGAGGCGCTGGGTGGGGGCTACAAACCGGTGCTTAACGGCAGCGCGGGGATTGGTATTCTGGGCTCACTGCCGGATATGCCGGCCTCGCTGACCGGGGAGCGTCTGACCGGCGTTTCGCTGGTGATGGTAGCCGCGCCCGATCACCCGCTGGCGCAGTTCGAAGGCATCATTCCAAAGTCCGAACTGACCAAACACGTTCAGCTGGTGCTGACCGACCGCTCGGAGCTTTCCAAAGGGAAAGAGTTTGGCGTGATGTCACCTTCCACCTGGCGGCTGGGCGATCTGCTGGCCAAACACGCCTTTTTGCTCGATGGCCTCGGCTGGGGCAGCATGCCGTCACACGTTGTCGAACGAGATATTCGCGAGGGGCGGCTGGTGCGGCTGAACATTGAGGATGTTCCGCCGGCAGGGCTCGCACTGCCGATGTTTGGCGTCTACCCGATTGCCTCCCCGCCCGGCCCGGCCGGACGCTGGCTGATTGAACGGCTTAAAAACCTCTGCCCGGCAAAACTGGCCGCCAGTTCGCCCAAAACTAGCGGCGAGTAAGCAACCGGTGAGTCACCCTCTCCTCACCGAAAACGGCCTGAAACCCGGCGGCTTCATAAAAACGAAAGGCGTGTTCGGGAGCATGGGTGTTATAAAAATCAAACCAGTGGTCTCCGCCGGCAACCAGGGCCTGCAGCAGTTGCTGCCCTGCTCCCTTTCCCCGCCAGGCCAGGCTAAGGTACAGGTGTCGAATACGCCCCGCGCGTTCGTCTGCTGAAAACGGGTCGCGATTAAGCCCGCCAATGCCGACCAGTTCCTCACGGGCAAAGACACCCAGTAGTTTTTCTCCGGGCAAGTCAAAACGGTTTTCTCCGCTAAGCCAGTTGGCTTCAAGCCGGCGCAGCATATTGTACTGTTCCTCAACGCTTTGCGCTTTGAGTGAGGCAAAGCCTTTGTTATCCGGCGTCACCAACATTATTCGCAGCACGGTTATCCCTCCCATTAATCCCACTGCTAGTCGCTATCAATATCCAGCAGGTTATTTAAAGCATGAGCCCGCAGCTCGTTAACTTTACTGATGCTTTTCTCCGGCGAGGAGCGAATCACATCGCGCGGATCGTTGATCAGCACGCGGCCATGGCTGTCGACTAAGAATTGCAGATCGTCGATGTGCAATTCATGATTTTTCAGCTTGTTAATAATGGCGTTACAGTCGGCCAGGACATTTTGATTGAATTTCTTATCGTCCGGCAGGCTTTTCTTATTATTCACGATATCTTCGGAATCAAAAGCGTTGTGAATGTAGTCTTTCTCCACGCCCACGTGACCGCCATGTTTAATCAATGCATGAGCGTCCACCACGGGAAAACCGAGATGCTTAAGCTGTTTGGTCGTTTCCAGCTCTTTTAAAGCGTACTGCTCCGCTGAAATGGTGCCGGTGGTGCCGGGTCTGAACAGGCACAGGCACTTGCGCGGATCCTGTCGTGAGTGAAAAACATCTTTTTGACTACCTGCGCCAATTTTCTGCCCCAGCGACGGTACATCCTGAAACGCCGTGGCCGGTGTCTGTACATTAGACGTATGAAAGTGCCGCCCCTGGGCTGCATTGTTTGAAACGCTATACACGATGGACTCTCCTGTGTGGTTCAACACCACGGTTCAGTAAAGCCCTTGAGTGGCCAAAGCAGACGACAGGTTCCCGTCAGCCTCGCCCTGGCATCTTTCGTAACCAGAAAAACTCCCGCGTCCCCATTCCAAACGCTATGAGATCGATTATCATTCCCTTCCTAAATTTTCCCGTTCTGAAGGTCATCCATGTTCACAGTGTTTACCGCCAAAGCTCGCTGGCTGCTCGCCGCCGTTGCCCTGCTGAGCTTCGCCGCCCAGGCCGCCCCGATTGTTGTTACCGACGTAGCGGGCCGGGAAGTGACGCTGCCCCGTCCGGCAAAGCGCGTGATGCTGGCCGATGCGCGCGCCCTGCTGGCGCTGAATATTATTCACCCGAAGGATCCGCTGGAAAACATCATTGCCTGGGATAACTCGCTGAAGACCAAAGCGCCCGATCTGGCGGACGCCTATGCGCGAAAATTCCCCCAGGTAAGCAAAATCACGATGTTTGAAAATCCGTACTACACGGATTTCAGCGTTGAAAAAGCGGTCACCTTACAGCCGGATCTGATTATTTTTGACATCGGCGTGCTGGCCAAACTGAAGAACAGCGGCGTGCTGAACCAGCTGGAAAAAGTGGGTATTCCGGTGCTGATTATCGACTTCCGCCAGCAGCCGCTGACCAACACTTTGCCCAGCATTGAGTTACTCGGCAAAGTGTTTGATGAGCAGAAAAACGCAGACGCCTTTATTCAGCACTACCAGCAGAGGATGAACCTGGTGCGCGAGCGCGTGGCGACGCTGAAACCTGAGCAGCGCCCGAGCGTGTTTATTGAACGCGCGGCGGGCATTCGCGGCGACGAATGTTGCCAGACTTTCGGCAAGGGCAGCTACGGCCAGTTTATTGATACCGCCGGTGGCAACAATATTGGCAGCAAGCTGTTCCCTGAAATGAGCGGCCAGGTGAATACCGAGCAGGTGATCACCAGCAACCCGGACTTTTACCTGATGACGGGTGCCGACTGGAACCGCGGCAACCGTTCGCCAAAAGCCGTGCCGCTGGGCTATATGGCCGATAAAACCGTGGCCGAACAGAAGCTCAAAGGGCTGATGAACCGGACCGGCATTAACGTGCTCACGGCGGTGAAAGAGAAGCGCGTGATGGCGATTTACCATCAATTCTACGACTCTCCGCTGAACTATATTGCGGTGGAAACCATCGCTAAGTTCCTGCACCCGGATTTGTTCAAAGACATCGATCCACAGGCCGACATCGAGCAAGCTCACAAGCAGTTCACCGCCCTGGATTACAGCGGCGTGTTCTGGGTTATCCCTTAACAACCTGAATTCCCGGTCTGTTCATCTGTACTGCCGAGCGGTCATCCAACCACTCGGTTTTTTTTGCTTACTTTTCGCCTTATCCCGAATTATTCCGCAACAAAACTATTTACTTGAAAATAATTATCATTAAGATTGTCATTTCCAAAAAAACTCATAACGACAAACCCATAATTCTATAGGAATGATGATGCGCCCCCTTTTTCGTGTCTCTCTCCTGGCAAGCGCGATAGCATTTGCGCTGCCAGCGCTCGCCGCTGATAACACACAAACAGATAAAGCCCCCGCAGATAAAAAAGCTGACGACATTACCGTCGTCGGCAACTGGCTCGATAACCCAGACACCAGCACCGTGCTGCTTAACCACCCCGGCGCACGCTCGATCGTTACAGATCAGCAGCTTCGTGAGCAAGGTTCAGAGACGCTAGCCGATGCGCTAAAAGGCATTCCGGGCGTGCAGGTGCGTGACAGCAACGGCACCGGCGGCAGCGACATTTCCCTTAACGTTGGCGTGCGCGGCCTGACTTCTCGCCTGTCCCCACGTTCAACCATCCTGATGGACGGCGTGCCGCTCGCGGTTGCCCCTTACGGCCAGCCACAGCTTTCCATGGCGCCGCTGGGCATGGGCAACATTCAGTCCGTGGACGTGGTTCGAGGCGGCGGCGCAGTGCGTTATGGGCCGCAAAACGTTGGCGGCGTGATTAACTTTGTTACTCGCGACATTCCGAAAGAGTTTGGCGGCACCGTCAGCGCGCAGACCCAGGGCGCCAGCCACGGTGGCCTGAAAACGCTGACCAGCGCGTCCGTGGGCGGCACGGCGGATAACGGCTTTGGTGCAGAACTGCTCTACTCCGGCCTGCACGGCCAGGGCTACCGTGAAAGCAACGACAATACCGACATCGACGATTTCATGCTGAAGACCAAGTACAACTTCACCGATCGCGATGAGCTGCAGGCTAACTTCCACTATTACGAAGCACAGTCAGGTATGCCAGGCGGCCTGACGACCGCACAGTATGCAAAAGATCCGTTCCAGTCGGACCGCCGCTGGGACAGCTTTGAAGGCCGCCGCAAGGATATGTCCTTCAAATATAAGCACACAGAAGACGATAAAAAGCTGGAAGTCCTGACCTACTTTACCGACAGCTACCGCAGCAGCGATCTGGAGTATTTCAAGGGCAACAAACGTACCCTGAACTCAGCGCCTCGCAACTACTCCACCTGGGCGATTGAGCCAACCTATTCTCAGCTGTTCCGCTTCTGGGATATGTCTCATGAAGTCACCCTGGGCTACCGCTACCTGAACGAAACGTCGGACGAGAAAGGTTACCGCACGCCAAAAGCGTATGATCCTGCGACAACCTTCACCAAACCGGACATGACCGAGTACTACCAGCACAGCTCGGGCGGTACTGCAGCGAACGCTTTCTATATTGATGATGCCATCAACGTCAGCGACTGGACGATTACGCCGGGTCTGCGCTATGAAAGCATCAAAACGCACACCAGCGACTCCTTCCAGAACATCGATCGCGAGAAGACCTACAGCCAGCCGCTGCCTTCTATCAGCGTGATGTACCATATGTCTGATGCCTGGAAACTGTTCGCCAACGCCAGCACCTCCTTCGGCAGTATGCAGTACTTCCAGCTGACCCGCGGCGGCAGCGGCAATCAGCCGGCAGCCGGCCTGACCCCGGAAAAAGCGCATACCTATGAGTTCGGTACCCGTTATGACGACACCGCGCTGAAGGCTGAAGCGACGCTGTTCTACATCGACTTCGACGATCAGCTGCAGTACATCAACAACATTGTGGGCTGGACGAACCTCGGTGCAACCAAACACCAGGGCCTTGAACTGGCGCTAAATTACGATCTAAGCGAAGTCGACCGCGCACTGGACGGCGTGAGCGTTTACACCACGTACACCTACACCAAAGCCACCAGTGACAAAGGGGACTTCGCCGGGAAAGATCTGCCGTTCTACTCTCGCCAGGTGTACACCGTGGGCACCCGCTACGCGACCGGTAACTGGGTATGGAATCTGGACAGTTTTGCACAGTCTAAACAGAGCTCTCCGGGTACCGGGCCGAACTACATCACCGACGAAAGCGCGGACGGGCAGTTTGGTAATATCGCAGGCTATATGGTGTGGAATATGCGCGGCGAGTACGACTTTGGGCCGTCGCTGTCTCACCTGAAGCTGGGTGCCGGGATTAAAAACCTGTTCGATCAGCGTTATTACACGCGTTCGAATGACAATAACTCCGGGAAATACGTAGGCGAGCCGCGTACCTACTTCGTACAGGCTTCGATGGCGTTCTGATAACGACCCTCACCCTAACCCTCTCCCTAAAAGGGAGAGGGGATAAAACGGTATTTCTCCCCTGCCTTCTGGGGAGAGAGAGGGGAAAATTACGCCAGATCCCCGCCGTTACTGGCAATCACCTTCTTATACCAGTAGAACGACTTCTTCGGCGTGCGCGCCAGCGTTCCCTGCCCTTCATCATCACGATCGACATACACAAAGCCGTAGCGTTTGCTCATCTCGCCGGTTGACGCTGACACCAGGTCAATGCAGCCCCACGAGGTGTAGCCCATGACCGGAATACCGTCCTCAATTGCCTCACCCATAGCTTTAATGTGTTCCCGCAGATAGCTGATGCGGTACTCATCATTGATTTCCCCGTCGGCATTCACCTCGTCCTTCGCGCCCAGCCCGTTCTCTACCAGGAACAGCGGTTTCTGGTAGCGGTCGTACATCATGTTCATGGTGATGCGCAGGCCGAGCGGGTCGATGCCCCAACCCCACTGGCTGAAAGTAATGTGCGGGTTCTTGAGCGATTTAATGATGTTAGCCGGGTTGGTATTCCCCTCGTTCATGTCTGCCGAAGCGCAGCGCGAGGCGTAATAGCTGAAGGAGACAAAATCGACGGTGTTCTTCAGGATCTCGTCGTCGCCAGGCTCGGTGACAATCTTAATCCCTTTCTCACGGAACATTCGTCCCGCGTAAGCGGGATAAGCGCCGCGCGCCTGCACGTCAATAAAAAACAGATTTTCGCGGTCTTTCTCGAGCGCCGCCCAAACGTCCTCCGGCTTGCAGCTGTACGGGTAGAAGTTCCCCCCCGCCAGCATGCAGCCAACCTGATTTACCGGGTTAACTTCATGGGCGATTTTAGTGACCAGCGCGCTGGCCACCAGCTCGTGGTGCGCGGCCTGGTACATCACCTGCTCTTTGTTATCGCCTGCTTCAAAGACCAGCCCCGCGCCAGAGAACGGGCTGTGCAACATGATGTTGATTTCATTGAAGGTAAGCCAGTATTTCACCAGGCCGTCGAACGCCTCAAAGCAGGTGCGCGCATAGCGGCTGAAAAACTTCACCATTTTACGGTTGCGCCATGAGCCGTATTCCTGCACCAGGTGCATCGGCACATCGAAGTGACACAGCGTCACCAGCGGTTCGATGTTGTATTTCTTGCACTCGGCAAACAGGTCGCGGTAGAACGCGATCCCTTCCGGGTTCGGCGTCGTTTCATCCCCTTTGGGAAATAGTCGGCTCCACGCAATGGAGGTTCGGAAAACGGTGAAGCCCATTTCTGCCAGCAGTGCGATGTCGTCTTTATAGCGATGGTAAAAATCTATGGCCTCGTGGCTCGGATAAAATTCATCGTCGCGCAGCGCAAACCGCTTTTCCACCCCGAGCTTTACCCCAAGGCGGTTGTCGCCATGGGGGATCATATCGACGGTGCTTAACCCCTTGCCGCCGGCCTGGTACGCGCCCTCAGCCTGATTAGCCGCGATAGCGCCGCCCCACAAAAATCCTTTTGGAAAAACTGTCTCAGCCATGCTTACCTCTGCTTAAAGTGTTTTTACTGCATTATCTGGTCGTACAAACGCCGTGCTGCTGCCCTGCTCTTTGGCTTTCGGCTCCTCGACGGGAATATCGTCAAAGCCGAGAATAAGCGTAGTAATAAACGACAGCACCACGGCCAGAATCATCACCGCCCCCACCCAAACGATGCTCATCGGGTTGGCAGGATCGAAGAACTGCACGCTGGTGAACAGCCCCGGTGAAGCCATGGAATGGCTGGCGAGCCCGCCAATACCGGCGACGGCACCGCAAATATAACCGCTGATAAGGCAGGCAACCAGCGGGCGTTTCAGCCGCACCGCGACGCCGTAAAGCGCAGGCTCTGAAATGCCAGCCACGATTGCTGAGGCTGCGGCAGCAAGCGCCGTCTGACGCAGTTCAGGGTTTTTCGTTCGCCAGGCGACGGCCAAAGACGACCCGCCGAGGGACAGGTTAGCGCCAATTTCCGACGGCATAACCATGCCTTCTTTGCCTGTTTCGGCGATGGTCTGGATAATCGTTGGCGTAAACACGCGGTGCATGCCGGTCATCACCAGCAGCGGCCAGATAGCCCCCATGATGGCGACGGAAAGCCAGCCCAGATAACCGTGAACGGTGTACACCAGCGAGGAGATCCCGCTGCCAATCAAGATACCTAACGGCCCAATCAGTAAAATCGCTATCGGCGCGGAAACCAGCACAATCAGCATCGGCTTGAGGAAGTTTTTGGTCACCGCTGGCGTAATGCGATCCACGCCTTTTTCGATGTACGACAGCAGCCAGGTCATCACCAGCGCGGGGATCACGGTGTAGGTGTATTTCACGGCGGTGACGGGTATGCCCATAAAATCAACCGACTGCCCCTGGGCCGCCTTCGCCATCAGGTCAATAAAGGCCGGATGTACCAGCACCCCGGCGATAGCAATCGCCAGCGACATGTTGGTTTTAAATTTCACGGCGGCAGAAGCCGCCACCATCACCGGCAGGAAGAAGAAAGCGCCGTCGCCGATGAGGTTAAGAATGGTAAGCGTCGAGGAGGTCGTTTCAAATACCCCGGTCATCGCGAGGATCATCGCCAGCAGCTTCACCATCGAGCCGCCGATAATCGCCGGGATAAGCGGCGACATGGTGCCAATCAGCGCATCCAGGATGCCCGCGCCGATGCGTTTCAGGGTCAGTTTGCCCTTTGCCGCCTGCGGCCTGTCGCCAGCCCCTTCGGGGAGATATTTCAGCACTTCAGCGTAGGCCTGAGACACCGTGTTACCGATAATGACCTGACATTGCTGGTCGTTTTTCACCACGCCAAGCACGCCGGAAATGGCCTTCAGCCGGGCACTGTCCACCCTTGCATCGTCCTGTAATACAAAGCGCAGCCGCGTCATGCAATGGGTTACCGCCACCACGTTTTCCGCGCCGCCTAAAGCCTCAACAATCTGTCGGGATACTGCCTCGTACTTGTTAGCCATGAGGTGAAACTCTCTTGTTATGATTTTGTAGGTAACCGGTTCCACACAATCATGTGTAGTTGAAAATCAGATCACAATGATTATTTTTATTGAGATCGATTTTTGTGATTTACATCGAAATACAGGCTGCGCTGCGTCCTGGCCGCGAAAAGTGTAAAATGGTCAGAAATGACGAACTTACGAGAAGCCTTTATGTCGACGATGCAAGAAGTGGCGAAAAAAGCAGGCGTATCAAAGGCGACCGTTTCGCGAGTGTTGTCGGGCAAGGGCTACGTGAGCGAGGCCACTAAAACGCAGGTGTACCAGGCCATTCAGGAAACGGGATATCGCCCTAATCTGCTGGCACGCAATCTGGCGACCAGCAAATCAGGCTACATCGGCCTGGTGGTGACCAACACGTTGTACAGCGGGAACTATTTTAGCGAACTGCTTTCCCAGGCTGCGCTGAAGCTCGAAGCCAGCGGGCGGCAGCTAATTTTGGTCGACGGCAAACACAGCGCTCAGGAAGAGCAGGCTGCCGTGCAGTTTCTGCTCGATTTGCACTGCGACGCGGTGATCATTTACCCGCGTTTTTTAAGCGTGGATGAGATGGATGCGCTGATTGAGCAGCATAAGCAGCCGATCATGGTGATGAACCGCAAGCTGCGTAAACACCAGAGCCACTGCATTTGCTGCGATCACAAAGGCTCCAGCTTCAAGGCCACGCGCTACCTGATTGACCAGGGCCATCGGGATATCGCCTTTATCACCGGCGTCCTCGACTCCCCCACGGCGAGAGAGCGTCTGTCTGGCTACCGCGAAGCGCTGGAGCAGGCCGGGCTGCCGGTCCGGGACGAGCTTATCGCCACCGGAAAATGGACGCCTGCCAGCGGGTCGGCGGCGGTAGAAACGCTGCTCTCAGCGAAACTAGATTTTAGCGCCCTGGTCGCCAGCAACGATGACATGGCTATCGGCGCTATCAGCAGGCTCGGCCAGTCGGGACTGTCGGTGCCGCGCGATGTGTCGGTTATTGGCTTTGATAATGTCCCGACCGGGGCTTTTCTCACCCCGCCGCTGTCGAGCGTGAAAGAGCCGGTGAGCGAGATGATCCATGAAGTGATTAACCGCCTGACGGCGATGCTGGACGGCGGCTATTTCTCACGGGATAACTTGTACAGTTCTGAGATGATCGTGCGCGATTCTGTGACGAAAGGACCGTATTTTCAGCCAAAATAAGGTAAAAAAAGGAGCGAAATTCGCTCCTTTTCTGTCATTAAGCTCGGCTACCAAACACCGCTTCTACGGCAAAAGCAGCAATTTGCCCATCCTGCTCTTTCGTGGCCCCCGACACGCCAATCGCGCCAATAACCGCGCCCTCCGCGTTGCGCAGCGGGATACCGCCGTCAATGCCCACCAGCCCACCGTTGCTGTTCTCCAGCGAATACGCCGGGCCGTTCGGGTGCAAATTAGCGCCGACATCTTCGCTATTGGCCTGGAACAGCACCGCCGTACGCGCTTTGCGAATGGCGATATCAATGGTGGCCAGGAATGTCCCGTCCATGCGGGCAAAGGCCGTCAGGTGGCCGCCGCTGTCCAACACCACCACGGAAACCGGAGGAAAGCGGTGGGCCTCCACCGCCGTTTTGACGCCGGCGATCAGCGCTTCTGCAAGCACTAAACTGACTGTCATGATGAAAACCTCAATGTGCTAACGGCGGATGTTTTTTGGCGTCAATAACCGCCCAGGTGTGGATCAGCAGGCCAAAGACCGCCAGAATTGCCCCGACCCAGCCGGTGGACTCCCAGCCAAAGCCTGCGGAAATGGTCACCCCACCAAGCCAGGCGCCTAACGCGTTGGCAATGTTGAACGCCGAGTGGTTCATCGCCGCCGCCATAGTTTGCGCGTCACCGGCCACGTCCATCAGGCGAATTTGCAGCACCGAAGAAAGCGACACCATTGTGCCCACCAGCATCACGGTGACCGCGCCCAGCCACGGATAGTGCGAGGTGTAAACGTAAGCGCTGAGCACCAGAATCGCCCAAATCAGCAGCAGGCGAATGGTTTTCTCCAGCCCGCGATCCGCCAGACGGCCGCCGACGATATTGCCGACAATCATGCCCAGGCCGAACATCGACAGGATCACCGGGATCATGCCTACCGACTGGTGCGCCAGCTCCAGCATCGTTGGCTTAACGTAGCTGAAGACGGAGAACATTCCGCCGCTGCCAATCGCGCCGATAGCCAGCGTCAGCAGCACCTGCTTGCGGGTCAATGCGGTCAGCTCACGCAGAGGGCTGGCGTCTTTATCCCCGGCATGCCACGGTACCCAGATCCACACCAGAATCAGCGTCAGCACGGCAAGCCCGCCCACGATAGCAAACGCGCTGCGCCAGCCGAATAGCTGCCCAATGGCCGCCACGGCGGGCACGCCCAGTAAGTTGGCTATCGTCAGGCCGAGCAGCACCATCGACACCGCCTGCGCCCGCTTCGAACGCTCCACAAGGCTTGCCGCCAGCAAAGCCGCGACGCCAAAGAACGTGCCGTGCGGGAAACCGGCCAGGAAGCGCGCCAGCATCATGGAGTAATAGCCTGGTGCAAAAGCGCTCAACAGGTTGCCAACGGCAAACATCGCCATCAGGGCAATCAGAAAGTCACGCCTCGCCATGCGGGCACCCAGCACCGCCAGCAGCGGAGCGCCAACCACCACGCCCAGCGCATAAATGCTGATCAGGTGGCCTGCAGAAGGAATAGAAACGTGCAGTCCGTTTGCGGCATCGGGTAGCAGTCCCATGATGACGAATTCGCCGGTACCGATGGCGAAGCCGCCCATGCCGAGCGCGAACAGCGCTTTTAGCAGCCCCGCTCGCGACAGGGAAACCGTCTCGGCCCCCTGTTCCAGGGTTTGTTCATTCAGTGATGACATAGTTTTTTTGACTTGTACAGGTGAACAACAAAATACGCCCCGGCGCGATTCAGCGGGACGCGGGAGAGAACTAAAGCGATGTTTTCCGGTGCGGAGGTGCCATAAATTCGGCCCCCAGCGGGGTGCTAATATACCTGGCTAAAATGTGATCAATATCGCATTTGTCTTCGGCGGTCAACGTCCAGCCGGACACGTCTTCCACCCCGTTGAGCTGTTCAGGACGACGAGCGCCCCACAGCGCAATGGTTGGGCCGGCATCCAGCACCCAGCGCAGTGCCAGGGCCATCACGCTCTTGCCGTAGCGCTCTGCAGCAAACGCTTTCAATGCTTCGACTGCGGCCAGATACTGCGCAAAGCGCGGCGGCTGGAATTTCGGATCAAAGCTGCGCAGGTCGCCTTCGCCAAACGCGGTTTCCGGCGTCATGCGGCCGGACAGCAAGCCCCGGCAAATCGCGCCGTAGGCCAGCACCACCATCTGATGGTATTTCGCATAGGGCAGAAGGTCCGTTTCTGTCGCGCCGCGTTCAAACAGGTTGAGCGGTGGCTGCATGGTTGCCAGCGGCGCGGCGCTGCGGAATCTGTCCATTTGCGCTGGGGAATAGTTGCTGACGCCGAGGGCGCGGAATTTCCCCTGCTGATGCAGCGTTTCCAGCACACGCGCGGTTTCGTCTATCGCCACTAAATCGTCCGGCCAGTGTACCTGGTACAGGTCGATATAATCCGTTTGCAGGCGGCGAAGCGAGTCTTCAATTTCCTGACGAATGCGCTGCGGCGTGGAATTACGCGTCACCCGCCCGGCGTCGTCCCAGTCCAGCGCCACTTTGGTGGCAATAATCGCCTTGTCCCGTCGGCCCACCAGCGCTTTGCCCACTACCTCTTCGGAATGCCCAAAGCCGTACACCGGCGCGGTATCAATAAGGTTGATGCCGCGCTCCAGCGCCTCGTGCAGCGTCGCTATCGACTGCCCGTCGTGGCTGCCGCCCCACATGCTGCCGCCAATGGCCCACGTGCCCAGGCCGATACGGCTGACGGGCTCAGCGATGCCCGCGATGTGAATTGTTTCGATTGCCATGATTTACCCCTGTCTGTTCTGTGAACCAATTGTAACTCATGTTAAGTTGAATTAATTTCAACGAACCCTTGATGACAGAGGCCCCTTTTATGCCGGTTCCGGTCCGTGGTGAACTCGCCGATCTCAACGTTTTTTTGACCATCTGCCGCCGGAAAAGCTTCCGCCTCGCCGCCTCTGAGCTGGGCGTGTCTACCTCCGCGCTAAGCCACACGATGCGCGGTCTGGAGGAGCGACTTGGGGTGCGCCTGCTCAACCGCACCAGCCGCTCCGTTGTGCCTACCGACGCCGGTGAAGCGCTGCTTGGGCATCTGGAAACGGGGTTTTCCCATATCCGTATGGCGCTTGATGAGCTGGATCATTACCGCGAATCCCCGGTCGGACGGCTGCGGATCAATATCCCGCGAGACGCCGCCCAGCTGCTGTTTGCGCCCGTACTGGCAAAATTTATGGCGATGTACCCCCGGCTGCAGATGGAGATTACCGTCGATAACACGCTGGTTGATATTATCGGCAGCGGCTACGACGCCGGGATTCGCTACGGGGAGAGCGTCCCTAAAGACATGATTGCGATGCCCGTGACGCGCAAGCTTAGGTGGATTGTGGTGGCCTCGCCGCAGTATTTAACCTCTACCGCGCACCTCCCACTGAACCACCCGGACGATCTCTTTCAGCACCAGTGCATCCGGATGCGGCTCGGCAACGGCACGCTGTATAAATGGGAGCTTAACCGGGGCAAAGAGGCGCTGGCGCTGGATGTACCCGGCTCGCTGATCCTCAATGAAAGCGAAATGATCATTGATACCGCCCTGAACGGCTTCGGGCTGGCGTATTGCCTGGATGTGCGAGTGCGGCCGCTGCTGGAGAGCGGGCAGCTGGTGCAGGTTATTCCGGAGTGGGTGTGTGAAGATGAACCAATGGTGATGTATTACCCCAGCCGCAGGCAGCTCCATCCCGGCCTACGCCGGCTTATCGAGATGATGCGGGAGGCCACGCTGTACTGATTTTTCTCGGGTAGAAGAAACAACAACTAGTTATGAAGCGGGTGAGAGGCGCTCACCCGCCCAACGTCTTATTCCGCTTTCGCAGGCTTCAGGCGCTGAGTCAGACCACGCAGGAAGTAGCGCAGGAACTGATCGCCGCACTCGCGGTAGTTTTTATGATCCGGGTTACGCATCATGGCGGTAATTTCCGGCATAGAAATGCGGAACTGCTGGGCGGTCAGGATCTCCAGCACGTCGTCAGACTTCAGCTCAAAGGCGATACGCAGCTTTTTCAGAATAATGTTGTTGGTCATCCGACGCTCAAGCTTCGGCTCCGGCTTGCTTTCGTCTTTGCCGCGTTTGAAGTAGATCAAACCGTTAAGAAAGTTCGCCATGATCAGATCCGGGCAGGCTTTAAAGCCTTCTTCGTCTTCTTTCTTTAACCACGGAACGATCTGTTCCGCAGGGACGTCGGTGCCGGTCAGGGCAAGGATCTTAACGATTCCATCGTTATTCAGGTTCAGCATGTAGCGAACGCTAAGCAGTACGTCATTATTCAACATGGGGCAATCTCAGGGCTCAAAAGCGGGCAGTATATAGAGAAGCGAACGCGTTGTAACAAAAACCGCGCGGATTTGTCCGCCGGAGCTAAATTTACCGGCGGTGAATTGGCACTCTTCAGGCTTAAGGGTAGACTCAATGGGCTAACTTTCATCCTAAAAGGCAATCATTTGATCCTACGACTTTGGCAAGAATCCGATCGTCCCTTCTTACGCACCCTTTACCTTCACGCCCGCCGCAAAGCCTGGCCCTGGCTCGACGGCAGCGCCTGGCAGCTCGAAGACTTTGACAGCGCCACTCAAGATGAACGCATCTGGGTAGCCGAAGATAACGGCCACCGCATCGGCTTCGCTTCCGTCTGGGTGCAGGATAACTTCCTGCATAACCTGTTCGTCAGCCCGGAACATCAGGGAACGGGCGCGGGAAAGGCGCTGCTGAAGAAAGTGCAGAGTGAATTTACCGCAACGGGTTCGCTAAAGTGCCTGGCGAGAAATGAACACGCGATTGAGTTTTATCGGCGTAACGGCTGGCATATTGAGGCGCCGGGAGAGGGGCCGGACGGTGAATACTATTTGATGCATTTTGTGTTGAGGTAGTCCTCCCACCGACAGTAACTGAATAGAGAATAAAGGAAAAGGGTAGCGTGGCTAATTTTACTTACGCTACGCCATTGTTACCATGACGCCGAAAGGCCGGGCGCTGGTTCAGTGCGGTATACCAGCGCTCAATTTCCGCCATCAGAGGATGAGCGAACGGCGTCATCTTCCAGCGATTAACCGACAGGCCAAGGACAATATCCGCGAGGGTAAACTGGCTGCCGGTTACCCATGCTCCGGTTTTCTGAAGTTGCTCATCGAGAATTTGCACACAACCTGTCCAGGCAGAAATGCTTTCCTGAATCTGATTCGCATCCTGAAAACGTGGATCCTTACGTACCAGAGCCATGAACGCATAGCGCCAGGCCGTGTTAAACTCCGTTGCCTGCCAGTCCATCCAGCGCTCGACGCCCGCCGCCCCTTGCGGTGTGGAAGGTAGCAGATCTTCCCGCCCCGCTTTGCGCGCCAGATAACGGCAGATGCTGTTCGACTCCCACAGTACAAAATCGTCATCCAGCAGTACCGGCACCAGGCTATTGGGATTGAGGGCAAGGAAATCCGCAGACTGAATCGACCGGAACCCGCTCCCATAATCTTCCTGCTGGTATTCCAGCCCCGACTCTTCGCAGGTCCACAGCACTTTGCGTACGTTAATTGATGAGCGTTTACCCAGTATTCTTATCATCGCCTGCAAACCTCAATCACAACAACGTGGTGTTTCACTTTTGCAAACAAAAACGCCTCTCCATGACGGGAGAGGCGTCTCGTTTTACACCGCTCTGAAGGCGATCTCGCTAGGGATTACGTCTCCGTTCCAGTAGAGCTGAGCCGCCACGCACCCCGCCAGGTCGCGGTACAGCGTAGTGATGTCGCTTTCCGGGCGATTAATGACCGTCGGCTTACCGGCGTCGAGGTCTTCACGCAGGGTAATGTGCAGCGGCAACTGCCCCAGCAGCGTGGTGTGATACTGCTGCGCCAGCTTCTCCGCGCCGCCGGTGCCGAAAATCGGCTCCTGGTGACCGCAGTTACTGCAGATATGAATACTCATATTCTCGACAATACCTACCACCGGCACCTCAACTTTCTCGAACATCACGATCCCTTTACGGGCGTCGATCAGCGCGATGTCCTGCGGCGTGGTCACGACCATCGCCCCGGTAACCGGAATGTTTTGCGCCAGCGTCAGCTGAATGTCACCGGTGCCCGGCGGCATATCGATCACCAGGTAATCCAGATCCGGCCACAGGGTTTCCTGCAGCATTTGCATCAGCGCTTTGCTGGCCATCGGGCCGCGCCACACCATGGCATTTTCGTCGGTGACGAGGTAACCGATCGAGTTGGTTGCCAGGCCGTGCGCCACGATCGGCGCCATGTGCTTGCCGTCCGGGGAGGTTGGGCGCTCGTGTTCGGCACCCAGCATGGTTGGGATCGACGGGCCGTAAATATCGGCATCCAGAATGCCGACTTTGGCCCCTTCGGCCGCCAGCGCCAGCGCCATGTTTACCGCGGTGGTTGATTTCCCCACCCCGCCTTTGCCGGAGCTGACGGCAATAATATTTTTAACGCCGTTAATGCCAGGCTGGTTTTTCACTCGCTTCAGCGTGGCGATGTGATGGCCTAGCTTCCAGTCTACTGCTTTCGCGCCGGTGATCCGCAGCAGGTCTGAACTGCAGGTCTCTTTCAGGGCGTCAAATCCGCTTTGCCAGGCGAACGGCATCTGCAGCTCAACGTGCAGCGTGTCGTCAAGCATGGCGACATGGTGCAGCGCTTTCAGCGCGGTGAGGTTGTGTTTCAAGGTAGGGTGCTGAAAATTAGCCAGGGTCCCGGCAACCATCGCGCGTAGCTGTTCCGGGGACTTGCTGGACGGGGATTGCGAATTCATCCCGACTCCTTATGTTTTTATCGGACATTGCAATCCGCTAAGCATACCAGAAACCACACCACCGATTCATATACGGTTATTGCGGGCTTTGGGGTTACTAAACAATTGCCAATCCGGTAATATCAAGTCCCCTTTTTTAAAATCAGAAGATGCAATTCCCACTATGACTCAACCCGCGAAGAAAATATTGGTAACGTGCGCCCTGCCGTACGCAAACGGCTCAATCCACCTCGGTCACATGCTGGAGCATATTCAGGCTGATGTCTGGGTCCGTTACCAACGAATGCGCGGCAACGAGGTTAACTTCATCTGCGCAGACGACGCCCACGGCACGCCTATCATGCTGAAAGCGCAGCAGCTGGGTATCACCCCAGAGCAGATGATTACCGAAATGAGTCAGGAGCATCAGACTGATTTTGCAGGCTTTAACATCAGCTATGATAACTATCACTCCACCCACAGCGACGAAAACCGCGAGCTGTCGGAGCTGATTTATGGCCGCCTGAAAGAGAACGGTTTTATTAAAAACCGCACTATCTCTCAGCTCTACGATCCGGAAAAAGGCATGTTCCTGCCGGACCGTTTTGTCAAAGGCACCTGCCCGAAATGTAAAGCCCCGGATCAGTACGGCGATAACTGCGAAGTGTGCGGCTCCACCTACAGCCCAACTGAGCTTATCGATCCAAAATCCGTGGTGTCCGGCGCGACGCCTGAAATGCGTGATTCCGAGCACTTCTTCTTCGACCTGCCCTCCTTCAGCGAAATGCTGCAGGCGTGGACCCGCAGCGGCGCGCTGCAGGAGCAGGTGGCGAACAAGATGCAGGAGTGGTTCGAATCTGGCCTGCAGCAGTGGGACATCTCCCGCGATGCACCATACTTCGGCTTCGAAATTCCGAACGCACCGGGCAAATATTTCTACGTCTGGCTGGATGCGCCAATCGGCTACATGGGCTCCTTTAAGAACCTGTGCGACAAGCGCGGCGACACCACCAGCTTCGACGAATACTGGAAGAAAGATTCTACGACCGAGCTGTATCATTTCATCGGCAAAGACATCGTGTACTTCCACAGCCTGTTCTGGCCGGCCATGCTCGAAGGCAGCAACTTCCGCAAGCCAACTAACCTGTTTGTTCACGGCTATGTGACGGTTAACGGCGCGAAGATGTCCAAGTCTCGCGGCACCTTTATCAAAGCCAGCACCTGGCTGAACCACTTTGACGCCGACAGCCTGCGCTACTACTACACCGCGAAGCTCTCTTCCCGCATCGACGATATCGACCTGAACCTGGAAGACTTCGTGCAGCGCGTGAACAGCGACATCGTCAACAAAGTGGTTAACCTGGCGTCCCGTAACGCCGGCTTTATCGCCAAGCGTTTTGACGGCGTGCTGGCCGCAGAGATTGCCGATGCAGAGCTGTATCAAACCTTCACCGACGCGGCAGAAAGCATCGGCGAAGCGTGGGACAGCCGCGAATTCGGCCGTGCTATTCGCGAAATCATGGCGCTGGCGGACATTGCTAACCGCTACGTGGACGAGCAGGCTCCGTGGGTGGTGGCTAAGCAGGAAGGTCGCGATGCCGATCTGCAGGCCATTTGCTCCATGGGCATCAACCTGTTCCGTGTGCTAATGACCTACCTGAAGCCGGTTCTGCCGTCGCTCACCGAGCGTACAGAAGCCTTCCTGAATGCTGAACTGAGCTGGGACAGCATCGCTACGCCGCTGCTGAACCACAAGGTAAACAGCTTCAAGGCGCTGTATAACCGCATCGAAACCAAACAGGTGGAAGCCCTGGTGGAAGCGTCTAAAGAAGAAGTGAAAGCGCTGAATGCGGCGCCGGTAACCGGCCCGCTGGCTGACGATCCGATTCAGGAGACCATCACCTTTGATGACTTCGCGAAAGTGGATATGCGTATTGCGCTGATTGAGAAAGCAGAATTCGTGGACGGCTCCGACAAGCTGCTACGCCTGACGCTGGATCTCGGCGGCGAAAAACGCAACGTCTTCTCCGGCATTCGTCCCGCTTACCCGGATCCGTCTAAGCTGGAAGGTCGCCTGACCGTGATGGTGGCCAACCTCGCTCCACGTAAGATGCGCTTTGGCGTGTCTGAGGGGATGGTGATGGCTGCAGGTCCTGGCGGGAAAGATATCTTCCTGCTGAGCCCGGACAGCGGTGCTCAGCCCGGCATGGCGGTTAAGTAACCGAGAAAAAACCCCGGAAATCCGGGGTTTTTTCTTATTAGGCGTCTCTTGCCTGCCCAACAGTTTTATCCTTCAGGAACAACACCATCAGGCCAAGCCAAACCACCCCGCCAAGAAGGTTAAACAGGCTGAACAGACCGTTGCCGCCGAACTGGTAGGCGTGCTTGCTCAGCTCAATACCGACGGTAAAGATCAGCATTTGCAGCATGCCCATCGCCGCCGACACCGTGCCTTTACTCATCTCGCTGGCAAACAACGTCAGGCGCACCAGGCCCGCATTCGCCAGGCCGATGCCAAAGGCGTACAGACTCAGGCCAGCGGTCATCCACAAATAAGCATGAGAAGAAACCACCGTAGCCACTGCCGCCACAATCAGGCCCGGCACAATCCACCAGCCGCCCATGATGATCAGGCTGCGCACGCTGCGCCGGGACGTCAGTTTGGCCAGAACCACGTTACCGAGGATCAGCGCGCCAAAGATGGGTACCTGCAGCAGACCGTATTCATAAGTGCTGAGATTCTCCCCGCTGATGATGATCACCGGCGACTGGGCAATCCACGCCAGCAGCGGCAGGCTTACAAAGCCCGTAGCCAGCGCACCCGAGACAAAACGCAGGTTTTTCAGCACCAGCTTGTAGTCATGCCCAAGTTCTTTCAGCGAAAGCTTTTCGCCAAGACGCGTCGCGGTTTCCGGCATCGCCTTGTGCAGCCCAAAGAAAGAGATAGCGGCCAGCAGCGCAAACAGCACGAACATCGTTTCCCACGGAGCGACGTGGATCCACGCCGCGCCGACCAGCGGCCCAAGCAGCGGCGCGATGAGCGCCACGTTAGCCATCAGCGCGGTTATCTTGATGCAAACCGACTCTTCGAACGATTCCTGAATAGCGGCGTAGCCCACCGCGCCAATAAAGCACAGGCTGACGCCCTGCAGGAAACGCAGGAAGGTGAACTGCTGAATATCCTGGGCCAGCAGCGTTGCAAGGCAGGTGACAATAAACCAGACTACGCCGGTCAGCATCACCGGGCGGCGGCCAATACGGTCAGACAGCGGCCCGAGCAGCCACTGCAGGAACATCCCGCCCGCCAGGTAAGCCGTCATTGAGGTCGGCACCCATTCCACGCCCGCCTGGAACTGATCCACCACGGCCAGCATGCCCGGCTGGATCATGTCATTGCCGATGTAAGTTGAGAATTCGTAGAGCACCAGGCAGAGCGGGAACAGCAGCGCCTGACGGCCTAACGTTTTGTTAGCTATCGTATTATGTTGCATTAGGAACTCAGAAGATAAAGAAACGCGCAGAGTGTATTCAATTGCCCGTACCAGCGGTAGTCAGCGGCTGACAAATAGCACGGGGTGTAAAGCCGCGCACATCATACCTCAATTCTATTAAGGATTTCTTAATCTGTGATGAATATTCTGCTGCCATGCATTTAAGGTCAGTACGGTCTTCGCCAACTACAAGATGAAATGTTTTCCTAAACCAACGGTAAATAAGACAAAACTGCTTTACCGACTATCGTCCCGCTTCTATCTTTTCCAGCTTTGCATCCTGATAATACTGGCTGCCGTTTTTAGCTGGCTTTCCCGGAATGAAGAGCTGGATCGCTGGCTGACCGGGTTCTGGTTTGATGCCGCCAGCCACAGTTTTCCGCTGCAAAACGATCGGCGGCTGGATTTGCTCAATCACCGCCTGTTAAAGGACCTGGTGATTGCAGGCGGGGTTATCGCGCTGCTATGGGGACTCTGGCGTCGTCAGCCACGGCTGGTCGTAGTGGCGTTGCTCATCGGGCTTGGGGCATTAACGGTCGGCGTCCTGAAAGGGTTTAGCCACCACTCCTGCCCGTGGAGCCTGGTGGAGTACGGCGGGAATGCCGCCTCGTACCCGCTTTTCAGCCCCGCTCCGGCAGACAGCGGGCCAGGAAGATGTTTTCCCGGCGGCCATGCTTCCAGCGGCTTTGGCGTTATGGCGCTGTTTTTTTTGTTTTACCGTGAACGCCCGCGTCTGGCGTGGTTTTTCCTCGGCCTTGGCGTTTTTCTCGGCCTGGGAATGGGGTACGGCCAGGTGATGCGCGGCGCGCACTTTTTCAGCCACAACCTGTGGGCAGGTTGGTGGGTATGGTTAACCCAGGTGGTGCTTTACGGCGCGATATCCACCTGGTCAGTTAAAGCACAGGACAAGTCATAATGGAAACGCTCAACCAGAATCTGTTTTTGCTCATAAATGCCACCCCGTCATCACCGGAGTGGATGATAAAACTGGCGATTTTCTTCGCCCGGGATCTGATCAGCATCGTCCCGCTGCTGATCGTCGCGCTCTGGCTGTGGGGCCAGCGTAAGCAAATGCCGGCCCAGCGCCAGGTGGTGATCAAAACCGGCATGGCGCTGGTGATTAGCGTGGCGTTGTCGTGGATCATCGGTCATGTGTTCCCGCACCCTCGCCCTTTTGTGGTCGGGCTGGGCTACAACTTCCTGCATCATGCGCCGGACGATTCTTTCCCGAGCGACCACGGCACGGTAATCTTCACCTTCGCCCTGGCATTTTTATGCTGGCACCGCATCTGGTCCGGCGTGATGCTGTTTGCGATCGGCTGCGCGATTGCCTGGTCCCGCGTCTATCTCGGCGTGCACTGGCCGCTGGACATGCTCGGCGGCCTGCTGGTCGGCATGAGCGCCTGTCTGCTGTCGCAGATTGTCTGGAACCTGCGCGGGCCGCAAATCCACCAGCGCCTGCATCAGATTTACCGCTACTGTTTCGCGCTCCCCATCCGTAAAGGCTGGGTGCGTGACTAAGCTGTGCGCCACAGGTAATATGCATTAACTAAAGCCCTGCCTTAGCGGGGCTTTTTAATGTTCAGAGGCCGCTATGGAAACCCGCCGTGAAGAGCGCATTAACCGCCTGCTACAGGCGCTGAAGCGCAGCGATAAAATTCATCTCAAAGAAGCCGCTCAGCTGTTGGGCGTCTCCGAAATGACCATCCGCCGCGACATTAACAGCGAACCGGGTCAGGTTGTTCTGCTGGGGGGATACGTGGTGCTGGAGCCTCGCAGCGCCGGGGCCAGCTACTATCTGCTTAGCGATGAAAAAACGCGCCAGGTTGAAGAGAAACGCCACGCCGCCAGGCTCGCCGCGCAGCGTGTTCGCCCGCGCCAGACCGTGTTCTTCGACTGCGGCACCACCACGCCTTACATTATTGACGCCCTTGACGACGATCTGCCTTTCACTGGCCTGTGCTATTCCCTCAACACTTTTCTGGCGCTGCAGGAGAAGCCGAACTGCCGGGTGATTTTAAGCGGCGGCGAGTTTCACGCCAGCAATGCGATTTTCAATCCGATTAACTTCCAGGAGTGCCTGGGGAATATCTGCCCGGATATTGCCTTTTTATCCGCGGCCGGCGTCCACCTGCGCTACGGCGCAACCTGCTTTAATTTGAATGAGCTGGCGGTGAAGCATTGGGCGCTGAGCATGGCCCAGCGTAATATTCTGGTGGTGGATGACACCAAGTTTGGCAAGGTTCGCGCCGCCTGCATGGGGCCGCTGACGGCGTTTGATACGATTATTACCAACCGGCCTCCCGCCGCGGAGTTTATAGACTATGCCGCGGCGGAAAACCTGACGCTAACGTGGTAGACGCTTAAGAGAACCAGCTCCCGAACCAGCCGTGGAGCTTCATCAGCACAAAGTCCCACATGCGGCTGAAGAAGCCGCCCTCTTCAACCGGCTCCATCACCAGCAGCGGGCGCTGCTCAATGGATTTGCCGTTCAGCAGGAAGTCGATGGTACCGACGGCCTGGCCTTTCTTCAGCGGCGCGGTTAGCTGAGGTTCATTCAGGGTAAAGCTGGCTTTCAGGTTTTTCAGCTGGCCACGGGGAATAGTCACCGAGCCGCCCTCGCCTGCCCCCAGATTGACTTCGCTCTTATCGCCAAACCAGACACGCTGGGTCACAAAAGTCGCGTCAGGTTTGATTGGCGTTACGGTTTCGAAGAAGCGGAAACCCCAGGTCAGCAGCTTTTCGCTCTCGTTGAAGCGAATGCGGTCAGTTTTTGTCCCCAGCACCACGGAAATCAGGCGCATATCGCCGGAGGTTGCTGACGCGACAAGATTATAGCCCGCGCCCACCGTGGTGCCGGTTTTCATGCCGTCAACGTTCAGGTTGGAGCTCCACAGCAGGCGGTTGCGGTTCGGCTGCTTGATATTGTTAAAGGTGAACTCTTTCTCTTTGTGTACCGCGTACTCGTCCGGCACGTCGTGGATCAGCGCCTGGCCCAGCAGCGCCATGTCGCGCGCGGTGCTGTACTGCCCCGGAGCATCCAGGCCGTGAACAGTTTTAAAGGTGGTGTTGGTGAGCTTGAGCTTCTGCGCGTAGTTGTTCATCAGGCTGACAAACGAGTCCTGGCTGCCCGCCACATAGTCGGCAATCGCAATGCTGGCGTCGTTCCCGGACTGAATAATGACGCCTTTGTTCAGATCTTCCACCGAGACTTTATCGCCGGGTTTCAGGAACATCAGCGAAGAGCCGCGCAGCACCGGGTTACCGGTGGCCCAGGCATCTTTCCCGATAGTCACCATATCCGTCAGGTGAATCTTGCCTGCTTTCAGCGCCTGCCCTACCACGTAGCTGGTCATCAGCTTGGTCAGACTTGCCGGATCGAGCTTTTCGTCGGCATTTCCTTCCGCCAGCACCTTCCCGCTGGCGTAATCCATCAAAATCCAGGCTCTGCCATCGACCTGGGGCGCATCTGCGGTCTGCTCAGCGCTTAGCGCAGGAGCCGCCATCAGCAGCAGGGTTGTCCCTGCGACTAAACCACGTAGTGTTGCAGGCATTTGCAAGATCGTCATAAAACCACCTGAGTATCCATTCTTAAAAAATTCACGGTGCGCACCGCCACCCAAAAGTCAGGGTGTGAGTAATAACGCACGAATCCACTTAAAGAAACATAGAGTTGGTAAAGTTTTTTAAGTTTATTCGATATCTGCGCGAGTTGCCGCCGTCACGCCATTTTTTTTAGCTTCGGTTGAGAAACAGTGGTGTTTTCGTGACCGGAGCCGGGCATACTCGATGTCCACCTGCAAAAAAAGGAACCACCATGATTACCGTTTGGGGCAGAGATAACTCCACCAATGTGAAGAAAGTGCTGTGGTGTCTGGAAGAGCTGCAACTGCCGTACCGCTCCGTGCCCGCGGGCGGGAAATTTGGCCTGACGCACGACGCTGAATACCTGGCGATGAACCCGAATGGCCTGGTGCCGTGCATTCACGACGACGCACACGGGCTGACGCTGTGGGAATCCAACACCATCGTGCGCTACCTGGCGGCTGAATATGGTCGCGATTCGCTGTGGGTAAATGCCCCGGCGGAACGTGCCAAAGGTGAAAAATGGATGGACTGGTCCGCTACGGCGGTCGCTGGCCCCTACCGTGGGGTGTACGCCAGCCTGGTCAGAACCCCGCCGGAAGCGCGCGATCGGAAGCTGATTGAGCAAAGCATTGTGGCCTGCAACAAGCTGTTTGCCATTGCAGATGCGGAACTGGCTAAACAGCCCTGGCTGGGTGGCGAAGCCTTTGGCCTGGGCGACCTCGCCTTTGGCCCGCAAATCTACAGCCTGCTCAACCTTGATATTCCGTGGGATGCGGTGCCAAATCTTCAACGCTGGTATCAGCAACTGACCCAGCGCCCGGCGTTCAAGAAAATTGTGATGCTCCCGCTGACCTGATTTAGCCTTCGGCCGGGCTGATTTTTAGCAGCTCGCCGTCAGATTCGTCGGTCAGGACATACAGATAGCCGTCCGGGCCGACGCGCACATCGCGAATACGCTTTTTACGATCCCCCAGCAGCCGCTGTTCGGCCGTCACCTTGTCGCCGTCCAGCGTTAGCTCAATCAGATTCTTTTCTTTGAGTGCGCCGATAAACAACTTGCCTTTCCACTGCGGGAAGGTGTCAGCCGAATAAAACGCCATGCCGCTTATGGCAGGAGAGACTTTCCAGTAATGAATCGGCTGCTCGGTGCCTTCAACTTCCCCTCCTTTGGCTTCGGGGATCTTAAGCCCGCTGTAATTAATGCCCCAGGTCGCCAGCGGCCAGCCGTAGTTTTTCCCGGCTGCCGGGATATTGATTTCATCGCCACCTTTCGGCCCGTGCTCGTTTAGCCACAGCTCCCCGTTGGCCGGATTAATGGCTAATCCCTGCGGGTTACGGTGCCCGTAAGACCAAATTTCAGGCCGGACGCCTGGTTTGCCTATAAACGGGTTATCCTGCGGGACGGAACCATCGGCATTAAGCCGCACCACTTTACCCTGCAGCTTATCGAGATCCTGAGCCGTAGCGCGCTCGTTGTTTTCCCCCAGCGCGATAAACACATGGCCTTGCCCGTCAAACGCCATGCGTCCGCCGAAATGGTTGCCGGTGGAGAGTTTTGGCGTCTGGCGGAACACAACCTTAAAGTTTTCCAGCCGCTTCAGATCCCGGCTTAACGTTCCATACCCGACGGCAGTACCGGCTTTATTGTCGCTGCCGCCTTCGGCAAAGCTAAGCCACACGCGGCGGCTACTGGCAAAGTCCGGGGCCAGCACAACATCCAGCAAACCGCCCTGTCCGTGGGCCCAGACAACGGGCACGCCGCCTATCGGAGCGGACAGTCCCTTGCCCTGCTGCCACAGATGCAGCTCCCCGCCACGCAGGGTAATCAACATGCCCTGGTTATCCGGTAAAAAGTCCAGCGCCCACGGGTGGGGCAGGTTGGTTTGCAGGACTTCAACGTTGGTTTTGGCAGCCAGGGCATAAGAGGCAGAGAAAAGTAGCGCGGCGGCAATAAGCGTGCGGGACGGGAACGGCGGCATGGCAATCTCCTGGTTTTGGCTATTCCTTAAGGGTAGCCGCCGGAGATAATCGACTGCCTGGTTTTACATAACATTAAGAACGGGGAGCCTGGCAGACTCCCCGCGCTCGGGTCAGGCTTCAATGGCCTTTCCGCGTTCTGCCAGTGCATTCAGGCTACGGGTGAGCTGCATCAGGCTGGTTTCAAGCTTTGCCGCATCAACCGCGATGTATTGCGGGCAGTCTTTACGCCCGCTCATCAGGCAAAGTGCGGCGGATGAACACGCCTCAACGGCATGGCGAAAATCATCTTTTTCATCGTCGGCCAGGCTCGCCTGCAGCACAAAGGCAGCATCGCGGCTCCGGTGGCAGACATCCAGCAAGCGGTTCCGCAGCTGTTCGCTTTCGCTGACAGACATGTACCCTTTGGCCTTTCTCAACGCCAGGTAGGCGGCGATCTCCCCCTTCGCGACCTGCAGCTTTTGCAGCAGGTCGTGTTTGAGCGTACGTCCGGACATAGCGCATCCTCCTCGTGGGTTACCCATTAACCCACAGAGTAAGTATGGTCAAGGGGTGGGGATTCGCACCGAATATCTTTCGCATTTGATGCTATTTATCGGGCAAGCCGGGGTATGCGGTGGGTAAACCGAAGCGGAATAAATCACGTCTAACGCAAACTGCAATTCTCCAGTACAAATTCCCGCCCAACCTCTGTAGAATCCCTGCCCTAATCTTTCTAATAATTGAACACTTTTTAAGCTATGAGCAATGTGACCCAACAACCCCGTATCGGGTTTGTCTCCCTCGGCTGCCCGAAAAACCTCGTGGACTCCGAACGCATCCTGACTGAACTGCGCACCGAAGGCTATGACGTGGTGCCAAGCTATGACGACGCCGACATGGTCATCGTCAACACCTGCGGCTTCATCGACAGCGCCGTCCAGGAATCGCTGGAGGCCATCGGCGAAGCGCTGAATGAAAACGGTAAGGTGATTGTCACCGGTTGCCTGGGTGCAAAAGAAGATCAGATCCGCGAAGTGCATCCGAAGGTACTGGAAATCACCGGCCCACACAGCTACGAGCAGGTTCTGCAGCACGTTCACCATTACGTGCCCAAACCGCAGCACAACCCGTTCCTGAGCCTGGTGCCGGAACAGGGCGTGAAGCTGACGCCGCGTCACTACGCGTATCTGAAAATTTCCGAAGGCTGCAACCATCGCTGCACCTTCTGCATTATTCCGTCCATGCGTGGCGATCTGGACAGCCGCCCAATCGGCGACGTGCTGGCAGAGGCAAAACGTTTGGTTGAAGCAGGCGTGAAAGAGCTGCTGGTGATCTCCCAGGATACTTCCGCTTACGGCGTGGACGTTAAGCACCGCACCGGGTTCTGGAACGGCGCTCCGGTCAAAACCAGCATGGTTAGCCTGTGTGAACAGTTGGCTAAGCTGGGCGTCTGGACTCGCCTGCACTACGTTTACCCGTATCCACACGTTGACGATGTGATCCCGCTGATGGCGGAAGGCAAGATTCTGCCGTACCTCGACATCCCGCTACAGCACGCCAGCCCTCGTATTCTGAAGCTGATGAAGCGCCCTGGTTCTGCGGATCGTCAGCTGCAGCGCATCAAGCAGTGGCGTGAAATCTGCCCGGATCTGACCCTGCGCTCGACCTTTATCGTCGGCTTCCCGGGTGAAACCGAAGAAGACTTCGAGATGCTGCTCGACTTCCTGAAAGAAGCGCGCCTGGATCGCGTGGGCTGCTTCAAATACAGCCCGGTTGACGGCGCAACCGCTAACGAGCTGCCTGACCAGGTGCCGGAAGAAGTGAAAGAGGAGCGCTGGAACCGCTTTATGCAGCTGCAGCAGAAAATCTCTGCCGAGCGCCTGCAGGAAAAAGTGGGCCGCGAGATTCTGGTCATGGTGGATGAGGTGGACGAAGAAGGCGCCATCGGCCGCAGCATGGCGGATGCCCCAGAAATCGACGGCGCGGTTTACCTGAATGGCGAAACCAAGCTGAAACCAGGCGACGTTGTCCGTGTGAAAGTTGAAAACGCGGATGAGTACGATCTGTGGGGTTCAGTGGTTTAGTTTGCCCCTCACCCTAACCCTCTCCCCACAAGGGAGAGGGAATAATCCCCCCCTCTGTCCTTGTTTTCTCTCGCCCCTTTGGGCTGAGGGGAGAAAATACTTAAAACGTATAGCTCATCCCCACCGTTAACTCCCGCAGGTTATTTTTATTCACCATTGGGCTGTCGCTGATAGCACTCGGATAAAAACGCTGGGTGAACTGCGCCCAGGTGTTCCAGAGCGGCGTCCAGGCGTAGTTCATTGCCAGCTGCGCGTAAGGGACTATGCTGCCCTGTGGCCGCCATGCCGCAAGGCCTGTTTTTGCCGACTCTTTCTCTGAAACGCCATAGTAATAGCGCGTGTTTTGCGCATTCGAAAAGTCCATTCCCGCTTCCGGCACCAGCGTGAAATCGCCCCACTGCGCCATTGCAATATAGGCCGTAGTGGCCGTTAGGCCGTTGCTGACGCCCAGCGTGTCGCCCGCAATTGTCGCGCTGAACGCGCCTATCGGCGTGGTGTATTGCATCGTCATGCCGCCCATCATCGTGCTATGGCGATTATTCAGCCCCCGCAGCGCGGGCGTCTGCCCGGTATCTGCCTGATACAGGGTATCGTAGTAATAGACTTTAGCGCGCAGCAGCAGCGTGTCGGTATTGATGAAGTTATAGCCCGCTTCGGTGCCGTCGAGGTACCAGGTTTTGCCGTCGTAGCCGACGTAGGGCAGCGCCCAGCGAAGCTGGTGCCGGGTTTGGTAAGGGGTTTGATACAGGCCCCCCTGCGCGCCAAGCGACCAGTTGGCCGCCGGGCAGGCAGTGGCAATCAGCAACGGGCTTAGCAGAAGTGCCCCGGTTATTTTTCTCATTTCTTCACTCCAGGGCAACGAATCTACTGCCTCAGCTTAGCCTTTAATTTTCGGATCCAGCGCGTCCCGCAGTCCATCCCCCAGCAAGTTGAACGCCAGCACGGTCAAAAAGATGGCAAGACTCGGGAAAATAGCCACATGCGGGGCAATCACCATATCCGCCCTCGCCTCGTTCAACATAGCGCCCCACTCCGGCGTAGGTGGCTGAGCCCCCAGGCCGAGAAATGACAGACTTGCGGCGGAAATAATCGAGGTCCCGATGCGCATCGTGAAATACACCACAATCGACGAAACGGTTCCCGGCAAAATATGCCGGAAGATGATAGTCGCATCCGGGGCACCAATGCTACGAGCAGACTCAATAAAAGTTTGCTGTTTCAGCACCAGCGTGTTGCCGCGCACCAGGCGGGCAAAGGCCGGAATACTGAAAATCGCCACCGCAATAATCACATTGGTCATGCCGCTGCCCATCACCGCCACCACCGCAATTGCCAGCAAAATACCGGGGAAAGCGAACAGCACGTCGCAGATTCGCATGATAATGCGGTCCCACCACCCTTCGTAATAGCCCGCCAGCAGGCCAAAGAAGGTACCGATTAGCGCGCCGATAAGCACCGAAAAGACGCCAGCGGCCAGCGAGATTTGCGCCCCGACCAGCACACGACTAAAAATATCCCGCCCGAGCGAATCAACGCCAAACCAGTGCAGCATCGACGGCCCGTCGTTCAGCCTGTCGTAATCGAAATAGTTTTCCGCATCAAAGGGAGCAATCCACGGTGCTATGAGCGCAATAACTATCAGCAAAAGCACAAACAGCCCGGCAGTCATCGCCACGGGCTGCTGGCGAAAACGCCGCAGAAACTCGCTCCACGGGGTACGAATTTGCCCGGCACGTACCACGGGCATCGCGTTGACTATGGCCTGGCGTCGCCAGTTTAAAAGTCGCATCCTTATTTGTACCTGATGGCCGGGTTAATGGCGGCATACAGCAGATCCACCACTAAGTTGATCACAATAAACTCCAGCGAAAACAGCAGAACCTCGGCCTGAATAACCGGGTAATCACGCATCTCCACTGAATCCACCAGCAGACGCCCTAATCCCGGCCAGTTAAACACTTTTTCCACCACAATAGACCCACCGAGCAGGAAGCCGAACTGCAACCCCATCATGGTGATCACCGGAATCATGGCGTTACACAGGCCGTGTTTTACCACGATCAGCGTTTCGCTCACGCCTTTCGCCCTGGCGGTACGCATGTAATCTTCGTGCAGCACATCCACAAACGACGCGCGGGTGAATCTCGCCATGACCGCCGCCACCGCCGCCCCAAGGGTAATGGACGGCAGAATGTAGTGCTGCCAGCTGTCGGCCCCCACCGTGGGCAGCCAGCCCAGCTCAACCGAGAAAACCTGCATCAGCAGCATTCCCAGCGCGAAGGCCGGGAATGAAATGCCGGACACGGCAATCGTCATGCTCAGGCGATCCGGCCAGCGGTTGCGCCAGACGGCGGCCACAATGCCGGTCACCAGGCCAAACAACGTCGCCCATGCCATGCTGGTCAGCGTCAGCCACAGCGTGGGCATAAAGCGGCTGGCAATCTCTTCAGACACAGGGCGGCGCGAAACCAGCGAGGTGCCAAAGTCCCCCTGCACGACGTGCGTGATGTAATGCAGGAACTGCCGCCACAGCGGTTGATCCAATCCCAGCTGTTTGCGAACAAGTTCGATGACCGTGGCATCCGCTTCCGGCCCGGCAATCAGCCGCGCCGGGTCGCCGGGCAGCAGATGCACGAACAGGAATACCAGCACCGCCACGATGAACAGCGTCGGGATAAGGCCCAAAAGGCGTTTGAGGAAATAGTTAAACATCGCAGCCCCTCACCCTAACCCTCTCCCTGAGGGGAGAGGGAATCAAGAGACAAGGCACCAACAGGCTTAGCTTTCCCCCCTCTCCCTTTTAGGGAGAGGGCCGGGGTGAGGGTCATTATCACGCTACTTCAAATCCGCATTATCAAAACTAAACCCGGTATCCGGCATCACATAGAAGCCGGTGAGATTTTTGCTGTGGGCAGAAACCAGTTTTTCCACCACCAGCGGCACCCACGGAGACTCTTTCCAGATCGTATCCTGCGCGTCTTTGTACAGCTTCGCCTTCTCTTCCGGTTTAGTAGTTTTCAGCGCATCGGCCAGGTCTTTGTCCACCTGTGGATTGCTATAAAACGCGGTGTTAAACAGCGTTGGTGGCCAGTTCTCGGAAGCAAACAGCGGCGACAGCGCCCAGTCAGCTTCGCCGGTTGACGCCGACCAGCCGGTGTAGAACATTCTCACGCCGCTCTCTTTCTGCCCTTTTGCTTCCACTTCGGCAGCACGCTGCCCGGCGTCCATCGCCGTCACTTTCACCTTGATACCCACCTGCGCCAGCTGCTGCTGGGTAAACTGCAGCACTTTCTGCGCGGTACTGTGGTTGTGCGAGGACCAAAGCGTGGTTTCAAAGCCGTTCGGGAAGCCCGCTTCTTTCAGCAGCGCTTTGGCTTTGGCTGGGTCATAAGGCCAGGGTTTGAATTTCTCGGCATAGGCAAGCGACGGCGGCACCACGCCTTCTGCTGGCGTAGCGAAGCCGGAGAACGCCACTTTCACCAGCGCCTGGCGGTTAATCGCATAGTTGATGGCTTCGCGGACTTTCGGGTTATCAAACGGTTTTTGGGTGACGTTCATGCTGATGTAGCGCTGCATGATCGACGGCGAGGCAACCAGCTCAAGCTTGCTGTTTTTCTCCAGCACGCCCGCCTGCTCGTAAGGGATCGGGAACGCGAACTGCGCCTCGCCGGTTTGCAGCATCGCCGCACGGGTATTGTTATCCACGACCGGGCGCCAGGTAATGCTGTCCAGCTTCGGCAGGCCTTGCTGCCAGTAACCGGCGAATTTCTTCACCTTCACAAAATCGGTCTGGTTCCAGGTATCCAGCTGATACGGGCCGGTACCCACCGGATGGAAGCTGATATCTTTGCCGTATTTTTGCAGCGCAGCCGGGGAAATCATCGCCGTCGCAGGGTGGGCCAGAATATTGATGAACGCCGAGAACGGCTCTTTTAAGGTGATTTTCACCGTGGAAGGATCGACCACCTCCGTTTTGGCAATGGTTTTATACAGGTTGTAGCGCTTGAGGTGGTTGTCCGGGTTGCTGGCGCGATCGAGGTTCGCTTTTACCGCCTCGGCATTGAATTCAGTACCGTCCTGGAACTTCACGCCAGTGCGCAGCTTGATGGTGTACACCAGGCCGTCGTCAGACACTTTGTAGCTTTCTGCCAGCACGTTCTGCAGCTTCATGTCTTTATCAAGCCCGAACAGCCCCTGATAGAACGATTTGGCCACCGCCTGGGACAGTGTGTCATTCGCGTCGTAAGGGTCGAGCGTGGTGAAGTTTGAGGCCACCGCTACGACGACATCTTTAGCAGCGAAAGCGGGCGTGGCGATAACGGCGGAGGCAAGTCCCGCCGCCAGCAGCCATTTTTGCGTTGTGTTAGCTGTCATTATTGTTTTCCTTTATAGGCGATTTTCACTGCTGCCGATGGGGTGGCGGGCGACAAAATGCCCCGGCCCCACCGCAACCAGCGGTGCTACGTGCGGTTCATCCCCCAGGCTGCGTGTGGCGCTGGGGATCTCATCAGACACTAAAACAGGCTTGCGTCCCTTGCGGGTTGGGTCAGCCACCGGTACCGCCGCCATAAGTTTGCGGGTGTACGGATGCTGCGGGTTTTCAAACACGGCGCGGCGCGGGCCAATTTCAACAATCTGGCCCAGATACATGACCGCCACGCGATGGCTGATGCGTTCCACGACGGCCATGTCGTGGGAAATAAACAGAAAAGCGATGCCAAATTCGCGCTGCAGGTCGAGCAGCAGGTTAACGATTTGCGCCCGAATCGACACATCCAGCGCCGAGACGGACTCGTCGGCAATCACCACCTTCGGGTTCAGCGCCAGCGCGCGGGCAATACAAACCCTCTGCCGCTGGCCGCCGGAGAACTCATGCGGGTAACGCCACGCGTGCTCAGGCTGTAAACCGACTCGCTCAAGCAGCCAGGCGACGCGCTGCTGGGCCTCTTCTTTAGGCATCGCCTGGTGCACCAGCAGCGGCTCCATAATGGAGTAGCCGACGGTCTGGCGCGGATCCAGAGAGGCATACGGATCCTGGAAAATAAACTGAATGTCTTTGCGAACGTGCTGCAGCTCGCCGTTAGGCAAATTATCAATACGCTGACCGTTAAAGGTGATGGTGCCGCCCTGGGTTTCCACCAGCCGCAGCAGCGAGCGCCCGGTGGTCGATTTACCACAGCCGGACTCGCCCACCAGCGCCAGCGTTTCGCCGGGCAATAAATCAAAACTCACCTTTTCAACGGCATGCACCTGGCGCGTCACACGGTTGAATATTCCGCTACGCAGCGGGAAGCGGGTCACCAGATCGCGAACTTCAAGCACCGGCTTCGCGCCGGGAGGAATCGTATCCTGCTCGGTTTCGGGCTCTTGCTGATTCGGTTGGCCTGGGACAATCAACGGAAATTTGCGCGGTAAATCGCTGCCGTTCATGGCGCCAAGCCTTGGTACGGCAGCCAGCAAAGCCTGGGTGTAGGCGTGCTGCGGGTTCTGGAATATTTGCTCCACGGTGCCGGTTTCAACCGCTTCCCCCCGGTACATCACCAGCACCCTGTCGGCGATGTCCGCCACCACGCCCATATCGTGGGTGATAAAAATGACGCCCATCTGCATTTCATCCTGCAGAACGCGAATAAGCTGCAGGATTTGTGCCTGAATAGTCACGTCGAGGGCAGTTGTCGGCTCATCGGCGATCAATACGGCCGGGCGGCAGGAGAGCGCCATAGCAATCATCACTCGCTGGCGCATCCCCCCGGAAAGCTGGTGCGGATAGCGGTTCAGGATGGCCTGTGCTTCAGGAATACGCACGCGTTCTAACATGCGCTTTGCTTCCGCCAGCGCCGCACGTCCATCAAGCTTTTGATGTAAACGGATGGACTCAGCGATTTGTTCGCCCACGGTGAACACCGGATTAAGCGAAGTCATCGGCTCCTGGAAAATCATGGCCACATCCGCCCCGCGCACGCGACGCATCTGGGCGTTGCTCAGCTCGGGCAGGTTCAGCACCTCTTTATTACGCCGACGCAGCAGCAGCTTGTCGCAGCTAACCTGCCCGCCGCCCTGCTCCAGCAGGCGCATCAGCGCCATCGCCGTGACCGACTTCCCGGAACCAGACTCGCCCACGATAGCCAGCGTTTCGCCCCGGTTAAGGGTCAACGACAGGTGGCGTACCGCGTCGGCAACCTGCTGCTGTTGGCGAAAGCGAATATTGAGGTCGCTAACGGCAAGCACCTGCTCGTCCGGTAGCTCATGACTGTGCGGCATTAACTCTCCTGGTCACGATAAATTCCTACGTTCGGGGCATCGCCGACAAAGCCAAAGCCACGGTACATTCCTTCGCTGTTAAACGGCAGCGCGACGTTCCCCTGATTGTCGATGGCAATCATGCCGCCGCTGCCGCCCAGCGCGGGCAGTTTCTCCATCACCACGCGGTCAACGGCCTGCTGCAGACTTAGTCCGGCATACTCCATCAGGGCCGCAATATCGTAGGCCGCCAGCGTGCGGATAAAAACTTCGCCCGTGCCGGTGCAGGACACGGCCACGTTGGCGTTGTTGGCATAGCAGCCCGCGCCGACTAAGGGAGAATCCCCTACCCGGCCCGGCAGTTTATTGGTCATTCCGCCGGTGGACGTTGCCGCCGCCAGATTCCCCAGTTTATCCAGCGCCACTGCGCCTACCGTGCCAAATTTTTTATCGGCATCAATCGGCTCAGCCCCGTCATGATCCAGCAGAGTCTGTTGACTTTCACGGGCGCGCAGCAGCTGCTGATAGCGTTCTTCGGTCGAAAAGAGCGTGGCTTCGACCGGCTCAAGCCCATTCTGCGCGGCAAAACGCTCCGCCCCTTCGCCAATCATCAGCACGTGCGGGCTGTTTTCCAGCACTAATCTTGCCGCCAGGATCGGGTTGCGAATATGGCTCACGCCCGCCACCGCCCCGGCATTCAGGCTGTTGCCATCCATCACGCAGGCGTCCAGCTCATGTGTACCTTCACTGGTGAACACAGATCCTATCCCGGCGTTGAACAGCGGGCATTCTTCGAGCAGGCGCACCGCCTCGGTCACCGCGTCCAGCGCGCTGCCGCCGCGTTCAAGGATCTGCTGCCCGGCTTCAACAATGTCGGAGAGTGCGCTAATAAACTGCAGCTCTTTTTCCGACGTCAGGTGGGCGCGGGTCAGGGCTCCGGCCCCGCCATGAATAGCGATAACGGCTTTGGTCATTCGGCATTGCCTGTAGAAAGTGATATCCGGCAGCGTTTTTTCTATAAATATCAGAATCGTTGCCAAACATTGATACGATTTTTGAATATAGAAAGACGTAAAAGTGTTGTAAAGAAAATTGACTTTACTCTATGAGCCTTTTGCCGCCCTGGCGGGAAGGAGAAATAGCGGCCAATCAAACCAAAGCCGCTATTTCTTTGGTAATAACAAAATCTTAGAACTTCGCGCTGATCCCCACGTTGTAGCTGGTCTGGTTCCCGTCGCTTAAGCCTGCCGTTTGTGCCACCGCCGCGAATGCGGACACGGTATTTGAGAGCGGCATATCGGCCCCGACGGCGATATCAGCCCAGTTTTTATCCAGCTGAGCACCGGTGCGGCTGAAGGTCAGCGCCGTGGATTTGAGGCCGCCGTTCGCCCGATAACTGTCATCGCCGAACTGATGGCGATAGCTTGCCTGCGCCCAGGGATTAATGACGCCCAGCTTCGTGTCCACGCGCCAGCCCGCGCTGCCGATTTGCGAATGGCCGTTCTGGTCGCCAAAGCGCATAGCCGTGCTGCTGCTGCCGTTTTCGCTGTAGCCGTTTACGTGGCTGTAATCCCAGGCGTACTGCAGCACCGGCCCCGTGGTTAGCCAGGCCGTGACGGGGATATCGTAGCCAGCCGTCAATCGCGCGCCATACAGCCTGCCGTCGGTGTCGCCTTTTTCCGTGCGGGTAAGCTGCCCCAGGGTGATATCGCGCTGAATATTGGTGAAGTCGGCAGAGAGATAATGCACGTCCCCGTTCAGCCAGGCCTGGCCCGCGCGAAGCTGGCCAAAGAGCGCCGCCTGAAAACCTCGGGTATCGTAGCGGTAGCCGTCGTCCGGGCGCTGATTGTCCAGCGAACCGGCGATCAGCCCGCCCAGCACCACGTTTTCGTTCAGCTGATAGTCGAGACCGACCGTCAGGTTATTGGTGTTACCTTTGCCGTCGCCGGTTTCGCTATTGCCGCTGTACCGCTGATACCCGCCGCTGTAGCCGCCAAACACGCCCAGTGAACCTGTGGCGTTATCGCCCTGCCGCAACTGCTGATAGCGGCTGTCGAGCGTTGCCCGGCTGCCGCGCACCATCGCCTGCGTGCCCTGGTTCAGGCGTGTGGCCTGGACGGGCGCGACGATAATCGACTCAATGTACTGGGCAATGATGCTGTGAACCTGCGGGCTCGGGTGGAAATGATCGGCAAACAGATAATCCTGCGCGGCGTTAAATCCCGGCGTGGAGCTGGTGCAGTCGGTCGCCGCCACGCCCGGCGGGCAGGCCATCCCGGCGGTGTTTGTCAGACCGAAGGCCTGAGGATTAGCCAGAATCTCCTGGAAGACGCCGTTGATATCCGCCCGGGCGATATTCCCCCCATGCTGCAGCAGGGCCTGATCTTCGGCGCTGTTGTAGAACGTGGTAAGCAAAGCGGCCTGCTGCACGGCCCGATCGTAGGCGGCTATCAGCTGCGCGGCTACCCCTTGCTGAACGAGCGGATTGGCACTGACAACGGAAGCCGCCGCCTGCAGCGCCTGATGAATCGCCTGCTGACGACTCGCCAGGTCAGGCGTTTGTGCCGCATCCAAAGACGCATAGGCAGCCTGAATCGCAGGCGTGGCCGCCGCCCCAAGCCCGGCGCTGAGTACCAGTTCCATTAGCGTTGGCGTGGCGCCGATATTCGGAACGTTCGGCACCACCACCAGCCCGGCGCCCGCATCAAGCAAAGCCCCCACCTGAGCGGCGGCGTTGGCCGCGCTGTTGGCCGCTATCCCCTGCGCCAGCGCAGGCTGAGTGGCGGCCGCGGCAAGATCGTTGCCACCGATCCAGTGAATATATAAGCCGTTGCCATCCGCCCGCCCACCGGTCTGGCTCAGGTAGCGCTGAACCTGGCTTTGCGTATTATCGGCCGGATTAAGCGCGGGCACAGCGGTGCCCCCGCCTGCGGCATAGTTGCTCCCACCTTCGCGGGAAGGCGTCAGCGTCAGGCCATAATGTGCGGCGAGCTGCTCGTCATAGAGCTTGTTCTGGCTGCTGTTCCAGGTCCAGCGCCCGTTGTTGCCGGTATCGCTGAGGCTGTCGCCAAAAACGGTGAGGGAATCAAAGGCAAATGCAGATGAGGTGAAGCCCACAGCGGCGGCCAGCATACTGAATTTGAATGCTTTTTGTTTGCTTATCATCAGTTCTTCCTTGCAAGGTTTTTTATTAGCCACAATGACTATAGCCAATGGCGATTGACACGCAGGCCGAGCGTAAAGAAGAAACGTGACAACGTGATGTAACGCATGTCCGACCACTGACGAAAGGTTTTTGCTGATCCCAGACATGCCGTCAGGCGGCGTTTTCTGCCATACTAAGGCCTTATTTTGCCCCTGCCCCAGGAGTCATGAATGGAATTTACCGCCGGGCTGATCCCGCTTGAAACCGCACTTGAACAGATGCTGTCCCGTATTCATCCGTTGTCTGAAACAGAAACCCTGCCGCTGCTGCTGGCAACGGGCCGCGTCACGGCGGCCCCGGTGGTCTCGCCGCTGGATGTCCCCGGTTTCGATAACTCAGCGATGGACGGCTACGCGGTGCAGCTGGCGGATATCAAAGCCGGGGGCGCACTGCCCGTCGCCGGGAAAGCCTTCGCCGGACAACCGTTTAGCGGTGAATGGCCTGCAGGCACCTGCGTGCGCATCATGACCGGCGCGCCGATCCCTGTCGGAGCTGAAGCCGTTGTGATGCAGGAAGAGACGGAAGTCACCGAAAGCGGCGTGCGTTTTAACGCTCCGGTGAAGAACGGCCAGAATATTCGCCGTCGCGGTGAGGATATCCATCAGGGCGCCAGCGTGCTGGCCGCAGGCGTGAAATTAACCGCCGCCGAACTGCCGCTGATTGCCTCGCTGGGCATCCCGGAAGTGAAGGTCTTTCGCAAAGTGCGTGCGGCGGTGTTCTCCACCGGCGATGAACTCCAACTTCCGGGCCTGCCGCTGGCCGAAGGCCAAATCTACGATACCAACCGCCTGGCGGTGCACGTCATGCTGGAGCAGCTGGGCTGTGAAGTGATCGACCTCGGCATCGTTCGGGATGACCAGGCGGCCCTTCGCGCGGTGTTTAACGAAGCGGACAGCCGGGCAGATGTGGTCATCAGCAGCGGCGGTGTTTCCGTGGGCGAAGCCGATTACACCAAACAAATCCTCGAAGAGCTGGGCGAAGTCGGCTTCTGGAAGCTGGCGATTAAACCGGGCAAACCGTTTGCCTTTGGACGCCTGAAAAACAGCTGGTTCTGCGGTCTGCCGGGCAACCCGGTTTCCGCCGCTCTGACGTTCTACCAGCTAGTGCAGCCGCTGCTGGCGAAGCTGAGCGGGCAAATCGCCAGCCCTCTGCCGCCGCGCATGCGCGTTCGCACCGTCGGCAAGCTGAAGAAATCCCCTGGCCGCCTCGACTTCCAGCGCGGCATTCTTCGCCGCAATGAGCAAGGCGACCTGGAGGTGTTAAGCACCGGGCATCAGGGATCGCATATTTTCAGCTCCTTCAGCCAGGCCAACTGTTTTGTGGTGCTGGAGCGCGAACGCGGCAACGTAGAGGCCGGGGAATGGGTTGAGGTCGAACCGTTTAATCCGCTGTTCGGAGGCTGAAATGGTCGAGCTTAGCGATGAGGAGATGCTGCGCTACAACCGCCAGATTGTGCTGCGCGGCTTTGACTTTGACGGCCAGGAAAAGCTTAAGGCTTCGCGAGTGCTCATCGTCGGGCTGGGCGGGCTGGGCTGCGCGGCGGCACAGTATCTGGCGGCCGCGGGCGTGGGCCAGCTCACGCTGCTCGATTTCGACACCGTTTCGCTCTCAAACCTCCAGCGGCAAACGCTGCACAGCGATGCCACAATTGGCAAACCGAAGGTGGATTCCGCGCGGGATTCACTGGCGGCGATTAATCCGCATATCCAACTCGACACCGTCAATGCGATGCTCGAATACCCTCAGCTTTCCGGGTTAATCGCCCGCCACGATGTGGTGCTGGACTGCACGGATAACGTGGCTATACGCAACCAGCTCAATCGCGGCTGCCATCAGCATAAGATCCCGCTGGTGTCCGGGGCGGCCATTCGCATGGAGGGCCAGATTAGCGTCTTCACGTATCAGGATAACGAGCCCTGCTACCGCTGCCTGAGCCGTCTGTTTGGCGAAAGTACGCTGAGCTGCGTTGAGGCTGGCGTTATGGCCCCGCTGGTCGGGATTATCGGCTCGCTGGAAGCCATGGAGGCCATCAAGCTGCTGGCAAACTACGGCACCCCAGCGCGCGGGAAAATCGTGCTTTACGATGCGATGACCTGTCAGTTCAGAGAGATGAAGCTGGCACGTAACCCGCAGTGTGAAGTGTGCGGGTAGAAACGAAAACGGGGATATCATTATCCCCGTTATTTTTAGACCGCCAGATCGGTGAGCATCACCTTGGCAATTTCGAAGTAAATCAGCAGCCCGGTTCCGTCGATTAAGGTGGTGATAAACGGCGCCGACACCACGGCCGGATCGATATTCACCTTACGAAGCAGCATCGGAATAATCGAAGAAACAATCGCGCTCCAGACGGTGATGGCGATGAGCGTCAGGCTGACCACCATCATCACTTCCATACCCACGCCCAACATCCAGGCCCGAATAAACCCGGCGGTGCCAATGGTTAAGGCAATGAGCACCGAGGCCGAGATCTCCTTGCGCAAAATAGCGCCCAAATCCTTTAGCCCCACTTCGCCTAGCGCCATCGCCCTGACCAGCGTCGAGGTAATTTGTGTGCCGGTATTGCCGCCGGTGCCAATCAGCAACGGGATAAAGAACGCCAGCGCAATCGCCGCCTCAAGCTGATCTTCAAACGATTTAATCACCGAGCTGGTGTAAGCCTCGGCCACAAACAGCAGCAGCAGCCAGACCGATCTTTTGCGCCACAGCGTAAAGACGCTGCTTTGCAGATAGGGCGTTTCCAGCGGCGACGACGCGCCCTGCAGCTGGCTGTCCAGCGTGTTTTCGTCCTCAAGCAGCTGAGCGATTTCCTGCGGGCCCAGCACGCCTTTCAGCTTGCCGTAGCTCAAAACAGGGATGTAGTTAGCGCCCGCCTTTTTAATATCCACGCAGGCTTCATGCCGCGTTTTTTCCGGCGTTAATGAGAACGCCACGGGCCGCATCAGATCGCTGAGTAGCGCCTCTTTGTCGGCCTGCAGCAGTGATTTTACCGGCACGAGGCCAAACAGATGAGCATCGTCGTCCACCACAAATATCTGCGACGGGATCTGCTCATTTTTAATGCCCGAACAGAACAACGCCTGCGCATCCTGCACCGAAGTGCCCGGCGGTAAAGCGATGTAATCCTGGCTCAGGTAAGCCAGCACGGTGTTTTGTGAGTCTGAGGATGGCAGTTTGACGGACACGGCCAGTGAAGCGCGGGTGTGCGCTGAGGTATTAGTTGAAAAGGTCATGATTTTTCCCCGGTTACTGTTTTAAAAATAAACAGTCCTCATCCTGGGGCGAAGCAAGATATGAGAGTGCTGACGCTATCTCCATGTCTCGGTTTTAGCACTGCACAACGTATCCCCTAAAGCGGGGGAAGTTACCTGGGGTTATACCTTCGCTCGATATAACCTGTCCTAATCTTGGGCGTCTCTCGACGTCGTCAGATCAGCAACCTATGTTTGTACAGGAGCCTCGCCTAACGAGATACTGCAAGTCTTCCGCGGCCTATAGTAGGGATTTAAACTTCGGGCGCAAGGCAAAGAACCTGCGCTGTTTAGGGTTTATTTATGCTTTTTTTCTGCTCAGTCGTAGAGTTTATCGCTGGTCACCGCCGGTCGACCTTTCCCCGCTCCCACGCGCCGCACTGACGCCTGCACCTTTAGCGTACCGCCCAACAGAATATTCACCACCGGCGCTTCCGGGCGCATCAGGCGCTGCTGCAGCAGTTGAACCGCCTCCTCACCCAGCTCGTCCCTGGGAACATGAACCGAGGTTAAAGGCACGTCATGGATTTCGGCCAGGTTAAAGCCATCGATGCTCATTACCGACATATCCTGCGGCACGCGCAGCCCTGCTTTTTGCAGAGCACTAACGGCACCTGCTGCCATAAAGTCGCCGCCGACTAACAGCGCGCTCGGCCAGGCCGGCCGCGGCGTAACGGCCAGATAGTCGCTGATTAAGGCCTCGCTCTCTTTGGCACCGAAGCTTTGGGCGACTAACAAATGCCGGGTCTCATCAAACGACAAATTACGGCTGTCCCACGCATCCCGAATCCCGGCCAGGCGCTGTTCCATGGTGTAGCGACGCAGGCACATTACCGTCAGTACGCCTTTATGCCCCATGTCGAACAGATAATTTGCGGCAAAGCGGCCGGTCATCAGGTGATCCGGCGCCACGCCTGAAAGACGCATTTTGCGATCCTGGCAGTTGATCAGCACGCTAGGCTTGCCCAGATCCGCCGCCAGATCGTGGATGTGCGGATCATCAATCCCCAGCAGAATGGCCGCTTCGGTTTCCGGCTCGTTCATCTTGCTGAGAAACAGTCCGGTATCGCTGTCATTCTCTTCCAGCGCGCAGAAGCGCAGCCTGGCGTCGTGAGGCACCAGCGCCTTGCCGATGCCCTGCATCACCCGGTAGTAGAAGACGTCCAGCCGCTCATCAAACGCCCGACGGGGCGCAAAAACCACCAGGCTGTTGACCAATAATCTGCCCGCGGCAATGCCCTGCAATACCCCCTTAGCTTTGGCGCAGGCCAGTACCCGCTGGCGGGCCGACTCGCTGGTATTCCCCTTACCCGCCAGCACGCGGGAAACGGTGCTTATCGACAGCCCCGTTTGCGCGGCAATTTCGGTGATTTTTAGCGTTTTACTCATTTTGTGATCGACGCCCGTTTGTGAAATGAAAAAATTTTCATGACTGCGAGTACGCCATAGTGCCGGAGATTTAGCGTTATTTCTTCGCGTCGGATCGAGGTAGTGAAAATATTTGCAAAAATTGCGCTATTGGTTGGCTGATAACTCAATTACGCTCCATTTTGTAAACCAATAAGGTTCTCACTGAAAGCACAAATAAAATTAAATACATAAAAATCAAATAATTAAAATACATCCATCGCCAAAAATAGTGGCATACCAATTCTACTAATTACCCTACAAGGTGGAGTGAACTATGAGTCATGGCATCGACCAACCGATAACCGCCGTTAAGGCAGGACGCGTTTTCCGACATTTGCGCTGGTGGGTTCTGGTTCTGTTCTTACTTGGCGTCACCGTGAATTACATCACGCGTAATGCGCTGGGGATCCTGGCGCCTGAACTGAAAACCTCTCTCGGCATTACCACCGAACAATATTCCTGGATAGTCGGTGCTTTTCAGCTGGCCTATACCCTGTTCCAGCCTCTCTGCGGCTGGCTGATCGACGTGATTGGCCTGAAGATCGGCTTTCTGATCTGCGCCAGCATCTGGGCGGTGATGTGCATGCTGCATGCCGGCGCCGGGAGCTGGTTACAGCTGGCTATTTTGCGCTTCATGATGGGCGGTGCGGAGGCCGCAGCCACGCCCGCCAACGCCAAAACGCTGGGTGAATGGTTCCCGAAAAAAGAGCGACCGATTGCCGCAGGCTGGGCCGGGGTGGGCTTTTCCATCGGCGCAATGCTGGCTCCGCCGATTATCTATTTTGCCCACAGTTTTTTTGGCTGGCAGGGTGCCTTTATGTTCAGCGGCGCGCTGGCGCTAGGATGGGTTGTGCTGTGGTGGCTGTTTTACCACAACCCGGAACAGCACCCGAACCTGAGCAAGGAAGAACTGGCGTTCATCAAGCAGGACAACGAGCCGCCCGCCGTGAAACTGCCGTTTTTCACCGCCCTGAAAACCGTCTCCAAAAATAAACGCTTTTACGGCATCGCCATTCCAGCTTTTATGGCGGAACCCGCCTGGGCGGTCCTGAGCTTTTGGGTTCCGCTTTACCTGGCCAACGAACGCGGAATGGATCTCAAACAGATTGCTATGTTCGCCTGGCTGCCGTTCCTCGCTGCCGATATCGGCAGCATTGCCAGCGGCTATCTGACCAAAGTTTACGTCCGTATTTTTGGCTGCTCGCGCACCAATTCCGTGGTGGCGAGTTCGGTAACCGGCGCGTTCCTGATGCTTTCTCTGGCGCTGGTCGCCGTCACCAAAGATCCCTGGATTGCCATCCTGCTTATCTCCATCGGCGGCTTCGGGCACCAGATTATCTCCTGCATGCTCAGCGCGCTGGTGGTGGACTCGTTTGATAAAGGCCAGATGGCCACCGTCAACGGCATGCGCGGTTCGGCGGCCTGGATTGCCAGCTTTATCTTCTCTCTGATCATCGGCGTGACCGCCGACAAGATTGGCTTCAACCCGCTGTTTATCGCCATGGGCTTTTTTGATCTGATCGGCGCGGTGTTCCTGGTGGCATTTATCGCCGAACGCCGCGCAAAACGCACCTGAATGGATGGTCTCTCATGAAAACACTTAAGAACTGGACGCTCGCAAAACAAGATGACAGCCAGGTTATCCTGACCCTCGACGGCAAGCATTCGCTGCACCTGTATGTGCTGGAAGATAAGCTGTTTCGCGTGCTGATTAAACGTCAACAGGGCCTGGCGCTGGACCGCACCTGGAGCATCGCCCCGCAGCAGGATGTCCCGTGGGAGGGACGCGACCGCGAAAGCCACGCCGGGTTTACCCTGCCCGGCTTCACGCTGGAACAGCAATCGGATAGGCTCATCATCAGTAGCGAAAGCCTGCGCGTGACCGTGCGCCAGCCGCTTTATCTGGAGTGGGAATACAAATCCGCCCAGGGCGAATGGCTGCCCCTCACCTGCGATCGCCCCACCAGCGCTTACCAGCTTAACGCTCACGGCGATGGCGTGGCCCACTATCAGCGGCGCTTTGCCGGGGAGCGCTTTTACGGGCTGGGTGAAAAAGCCGGGCCGCTTAACCGCACCGGCAGGCGCTATGAGATGCGTAATCTGGACGCAATGGGCTATAACGCGGTGTCGACCGACCCGCTTTACAAGCATATTCCCTTCACCATTACGCGCCGGGACGACGTCAGCTTTGGCCTGTTCTATGACAACCTGAGCAGCTGCTGGCTGGATCTGGGCAACGAGATAGACAACTATCATCTGGCCTATCGCCGCTGGCAGGCAGAAGCCGGCGATCTGGACTATTACCTGTTTCTCGGCCCGCGCGTGCTGGACGTCACCAAGGCCTTCGTGCGCCTGACCGGGAAAACCTTCTTCGGGCCCAAATGGAGCCTCGGCTACAGCGGCTCAACGATGCATTACACCGACGCACCCGACGCCCAAAATCAGCTGATGAACTTTATTCGGCTGAGTCAGCAGCACGCGATTCCGTGCGACTCATTCCAGCTTTCGTCGGGCTACACCTCCATCAATAACAAACGCTACGTGTTTAACTGGAATTATGAAAAGGTGCCGCAGCCGAAGGTGATGAGCCAGGCGTTTATGGCGGCCGGGATCCGCCTTGCGGCCAACATCAAGCCTTGTCTGCTGCAGGATCATCCGCGTTATGAGGAGGTTGCCAAAGGCGGGCTGTTTATCAAAGATTCGGAATCCGATGCGCCGGAACACTCCAGCTTCTGGGACGATGAAGGCTCTCATCTGGACTTCACCAACCCGGCCACGGTGAAATGGTGGCAGGCTGGCGTTACCACACAGCTGCTGGAAATGGGCATTGGCTCCACCTGGAACGACAACAACGAATACGAAGTGTGGGACGGGGAAGCGCGCTGTCACGGCTTTGGCCAGCCGATAGCCATCAAACATATTCGCCCGGTCATGCCGCTGCTAATGATGCGCGCTTCGATGGAGGCTCAGCAGAAATTTTCCCCGGAAAAACGCCCATATCTGATTTCCCGTTCCGGTTGCGCCGGGATGCAGCGCTACGTCCAGACGTGGAGCGGCGACAACCGCACCAGCTGGGATACGCTGCGTTACAACACGCGGATGGGCGTCGGCATGAGCCTGTCCGGCCTGTTTAACGTCGGGCATGACGTTGGCGGTTTTTCGGGCGACAAGCCTGACGCCGAGCTTTTCGTGCGCTGGGTTCAGAACGGCGTGATGCACCCGCGCTTCACCATCCATTCGTGGAATGATGACCACACAGTGAACGAACCCTGGATGTATCCGGCGGTGACTCCGGCCATCCGCAGCGCCATTGAGCTGCGTTATCGCCTGCTGCCCTATTTCTACACGCTGCTGTGGCAGGCACACGCGGATGATGAACCCATGCTGAGGCCGACGTTCCTCGACCATGAACATGACGTGAAGACGTTTGATGAATGCGATGAGTTCCTGCTGGGCCGGGATCTTCTGGTGGCAAGCGTGGTGGAACCAGGACAACGCGAACGTACTTTATGGCTGCCGGCCAATGAGCACGGCTGGTACGACTATTATTCCGGCCAGTGGTTTAGCGGCGGCCAGACCATCACCCTGCCCGCCCCGCTTGAGCGTTTGCCATTGCTGGTTCGCGCCGGTGCGGCTCTGCCTCACAGCGAACGCATCAGCTACGTTTCCCCGCAGGACGATACCGTCCGTGAGCTAAAAATTTACCCGCTGCAGGGCACCGGGACGTCCCACGGCGTGTTGTTTGAGGATGACGGAGAATCCTGGGGCTATAAAGAAGGCAACGCGCTCTGGCTTCGCTGGGAAATAACCTGCTCAGCCAACGAGATTAACGTGGCCTTTAGCCGCAAGGGGGATTATTTGCCCGCGTGGCGCGAGATTAAGCTGTCTTTGCCTGAGGGAGAAAGACGTCGATTGCTGGTGAACGGCGTGGAATGCGAGGTATGGGGGCTGTAATTGCCCCTCAGCCCAAAGGGACGAGGGGGAAAACAACAGGGCAGAACAGTACATAATCTATTCCCTCTCCCTTTTAGGGAGAGGGTTAGGGTGAGGGTAAAATTACCCGTCGATCCCTTTGCTACGCAGGTAATCTTCGTAGCCACCGGTGAAGTCAATCACGCGCTCTGGGGTAATTTCCAGCACGCGGGTTGCCAGCGAGCTAACAAACTCACGGTCGTGGGAAACGAAGATCAGCGTCCCCTGGTACATTTCCAGCGCCATGTTCAGCGACTCGATGGATTCCATATCCAGGTGGTTGGTTGGTTCATCCATGATCAGGATGTTTGGTTTTTCCATCATCAGCTTGCCGAACAGCATACGGCCCTTCTCGCCCCCGGAAAGGACTTTGGCTGGCTTCTTGATGTCGTCCTGGCTGAACAGTAGACGACCCAGGATGCTGCGCACCGCCTGTTCGTCGTCGCCTTCCTGCTTCCACTGGCTCATCCAGTCAAAGACGGTCAGATCGTTTTCGAACTCGTATTCGTGATCCTGGGCGTAGTAGCCAATCTGAGCATTTTCAGACCACTTCACGCTGCCGTTTTCCGGGGTCAGCTCGCCGACCAGGGTTTTCAGCATGGTAGATTTACCCACGCCGTTGGCACCCAAAATGGCAATCTTCTCGCCCACTTCCAGCAGCAGGTTGAAGTTTTTAAACAGCGGGCCGTTCTCAAACCCTTTGGTCACGGCTTCAACTTCAAGGGCGTTACGGAACAGTTTCTTATCCTGCTCGAAGCGGATGAACGGGTTCTGACGGCTGGACGCCTTCACTTCATCCAGCTTGATTTTATCAATCTGACGGGCACGGGAGGTGGCCTGGCGAGATTTGGAGGCGTTGGCGCTAAAGCGGCTAACGAAGGATTGCAGGTCTGCAATCTGCGCTTTCTTCTTCGCGTTGTCCGCCAGCAGGCGCTCGCGAGCCTGAGTTGCCGCCGTCATGTACTCGTCGTAGTTGCCAGGGTAAACGCGCAGCTCGCCGTAGTCCAGGTCAGCCATATGGGTGCAGACCATATTCAGGAAGTGACGGTCGTGCGAGATAATGATCATGGTGCTGTCGCGTTCGTTCAGCGTCTGCTCCAGCCAACGGATGGTGTCGATGTCCAGGTTGTTCGTTGGTTCGTCGAGCAGCAGGATGTCCGGGTTAGAGAACAGCGCCTGCGCCAGCAGCACGCGCAGCTTCCAGCCTGGAGCGACTTCGCTCATCGGGCCGTAGTGCTGCTCCAGCGGAATGCCCACGCCAAGCAGCAATTCACCGGCACGCGCTTCTGCGGTGTAGCCGTCCATCTCGCCGTATTTCACTTCGAGGTCGGCAACTTTGTAACCGTCTTCTTCGCTCATCTCAGGCAGGGCATAAATGCGGTCGCGTTCCTGCTTCACTTCCCACAGCTCGCCGTGGCCCATGATAACGGTGTCGAGTACGGTGAATTTTTCGAAGGCGAACTGATCCTGACGCAGCTTACCGATACGCTCGTTTGGGTCGAGAGAAACGTTGCCAAGCGTTGGCTCTAAGTCCCCGCCGAGGATTTTCATGAACGTGGATTTGCCGCTTCCGTTCGCGCCAATCAGGCCGTAACGGTTGCCGCCGCCAAATTTAACGGAGATATTTTCGAACAGCGGTTTGCTGCCAAACTGCATGGTAACGTTGCTGGATACAAGCACTGGTATGTCCTGGAGAAATAAGTTGTCGAGATTTTGGAATGTGATTTCGGCCACATTATGCCATAACTATGATAAAGGGTCGCCCCGCATCTTCACCGTACAATAGTTAATCAGTGTGAAAAAATTGTGATTTCATCCACATCTGATTTCCCAGATGAATGTAATACACATATAATGCGCGGCTGAATCGTCCATGAACACTCACTAGCTGGCCCGTCTGGCATAACACTCGCATAACATGAATATGAAATTACGCTCGCTTTTACTGGCTTTTGTGGCTGTCGCGTCTTTCTCTGCTTCCGCCGTGACTTATCCGTTACCGACTAACGGCAGCCGCCTGGTTGGTGAAAACCAGGTTATCACTATTCCTGAAGGCAGCACCGCGCCGCTGGAAGAGTATGCCGCACAGTACCAGATGGGTCTGTCTAACATGCTGGAAGCTAACCCAGGCATTGACCCGTACCTGCCAAAAGCCGGCACCATCCTGAACATCCCTCAGCAGCTGATCCTGCCTGACACCGTGCATGAAGGGATTGTGATCAACAGTGCCGAAATGCGCCTCTACTATTACCCGAAAGGCACCAACACGGTGATCGTGCTGCCAATCGGTATCGGCCAGCTGGGGAAAGATACCCCGATCAACTGGACCACCAAGGTAGAGCGTAAGAAAAATGGCCCAACCTGGACCCCGACGGCGAAAATGCACGCGGAATACGCCGCAGCCGGTACGCCGCTGCCAGCCGTTGTTCCCGCTGGCCCGGACAACCCAATGGGCCTGTACGCGCTGTACATCGGTAACCTGTATGCGATTCACGGCACCAACGCCAACTTCGGTATCGGTCTGCGCGTAAGCCACGGCTGCGTGCGTCTGCGTAACGAAGACATCAAGTTCCTGTTCGACAACGTGCCGGTTGGCACCCGCGTTCAGTTCATTGATGAGCCGGTAAAAGCCACCACCGAGCCAGACGGCAGCCGCTACATCGAAGTTCACAACCCGCTTTCCACCACTGAAGCGCAGTTCAACTCCGATGAAATCGTGCCGATTAAACTGACCAGCAGCGTTCAGCAGGTGACCGCTCAGTCCGACGTTGACACCACCGTTGTTGACCAGGCGATTCAGAACCGTTCCGGGATGCCGGTTCGTCTGAACTAAGTCCAGCAGTTTGCAAAATAGCGGCCTCCGGGCCGCTTTTTTATTGCCCGAAATCCGCCCGACAACCTTCACGCAGGGAATGTTTGTTATGCTGATAATTCATGATGTGATGGATAGCACAATTTTGAGTTTAATTGTATGATGAATGCGTTTCTTAAAGGGTAACCTCCATGCGCAACTCGTTCACGATAATCTGGCAGTATCTTCGCGCTTTTGTCTTAATTTACCTGTGTTTATACGCCGGTATTTTTGTCGCCGCTTTACTGCCTATCGTCATTCCCGGCAGCATTATCGGCATGCTGATTTTGTTTGTGCTGCTGTCGCTGCAGATCCTGCCGGCGAAGTGGGTAAAACCCAGCTGCCATTTGCTGATTCGCTATATGGCCCTTCTGTTCGTCCCTATTGGCGTGGGCGTGATGCAGTATTACGACGTGCTGAAAGCCCAGTTTGGCCCGGTGGTGGTGTCCTGTTTGATCAGCACGCTGGTGGTGCTGGTTATCGTGAGCTGGAGCTCACATCTGGTACACGGTGAAAGAAAAGTGATTGGTGAAGGCGAGGCAGAGAAAAAATGATGCACTTTATATGGTGGTCTTTACCGTTAACGCTGGTGGTGTTTTTTGCCGCCCGCAAGCTGGCCGCCCGGTTGAAATCCCCGCTGCTGAACCCGCTGCTGGTTTGCATGGTGGTGATCATTCCTTTTTTGCTGCTGACCGGCATTCCTTACGACCACTATTTTAAAGGCAGCGAAGTGCTCAACGACCTGCTGCAGCCCGCCGTTGTAGCCCTGGCCTTCCCGCTCTATGAGCAAATACACCAGATTCGCGCGCGCTGGAAATCCATTATTACCATCTGCTTTATTGGCAGCATGGTGGCGATGTCCACCGGCACCTCTATCGCGTTATTGATGGGGGCGTCCCCGGAAATTGCCGCTTCGGTCCTGCCAAAATCCGTCACCACGCCGATTGCAATGGCGGTTGGCGGCGGCATTGGTGGTATCCCGGCTATCAGCGCCGTCTGCGTTATCTTCGTCGGTATTCTTGGCGCGGTGTTTGGCCACACGCTGCTGAACATGATGCGCATCAATACCAAAGCCTCACGCGGGCTGGCAATGGGTACCGCTTCCCACGCGCTGGGCACCGCTCGCTGTGCGGAACTGGACTTCCAGGAAGGGGCTTTTAGCTCGCTGGCGCTGGTGATTTGCGGGGTCATGACGTCGCTTATCGCTCCGTTTTTATTCCCGGTACTGCTGAAGCTTTTCGGCTAAAGCTTGCGAGAGATCGCGCACTTTCAGATTTGTTTTCATAAGTTGCATAAACAATTAGAACTAGATCACATATTTGGCCGGTACAGATCCGTAAACTACGTTTCCGTTACCTTTGATGAGGCTTTAACATGCGTTCACGTTTTGATGCCGCCGTTGTGCAACTCCCCGCCGCGCTGCAAACCGCTTTGCAACCCCTGCTTGCCGACGACCACTTCCCGGCTATGTTTACCGCAGCCGAAGTTGAAGCGCTAAAACATCAAACCGGGCTGGGTGACCAAGACCTGGCTTTCGCTCTGTTGCCGCTGGCCGCAGCCTGTGCCCGCGCAGACCTCTCTCATTTTAACGTCGGCGCCGTCGCGCGAGGCGTCAGCGGGAATCTCTATTTTGGTGGCAACATGGAGTTTCTGGGTGCCACCATGCAGCAAACCGTGCACGCCGAACAAAGCGCCATTACCCACGCGTGGATGCGCGGCGAAAAAGGCCTGGTTGATATCACGGTCAACTACACGCCCTGCGGTCACTGCCGTCAGTTTATGAATGAACTGAACAGCGGCACCGCGCTGGGTATTCATCTGCCTGGCCGCAAGCCTTCCACTCTGGGTGAATATCTGCCGGATGCCTTTGGCCCGCGTGACCTGGAGATCAAAACGCTGCTGCTGGACGAAGAGAATCATGGCTTCGCGTTGCAGGGGGATACCCTGACGCAGGCGGCAATTGCTGCCGCTAACCGCAGCCACGCGCCTTACAGCAAGGCCCCGGCAGGCGTTGCGCTGGAAATGGTCGACGGGAAAATCTTCACCGGATGCTATGCGGAAAACGCTGCGTTTAACCCTTCCCTTCCGCCGCTGCAGGCCGCGCTGAACCTGCTTTCTCTGAATGGTTACGACTACCCACAAATTAAGCGCGCCGTGCTGGCAGAAAAAATCGATGCGCCGCTGCTGCAGTGGGATGCCACCTCCGCCACGCTGAAAGCGCTGGGCTGTGAAGCCGTTGAGCGTATTAATATTGTTCAATAATTCTCCGTTGCGGGTGTACCCACACTCGCATTGTTGAAATTTGCCCCAACTGAACCCGCGTTTCTTGCTCTTGAGGGCCGGGTAAAGTAGCCTTGGATGAAATTTCACCCCGCGAATGAGTCTGCAAGTCCATGTTGAAGCGCGTGTTTTACAGCCTGCTTATTGTTATCGGCTTAATGCTGGCGGCTGCGCTCGGGCTCGACCGCTGGATCAGCTGGAAAACCGCCCCCTACGTCTACGATGAACTGCAGGACTTGCCCTATCGCCAGGTGGGTGTAGTGCTCGGCACCGCCAAGTATTACCGCACCGGCGTCATCAATCAGTATTACCTGTACCGTATTCAGGGCGCGCTGAACGCCTACAACAGCGGCAAGGTGAACTACCTGCTGCTCAGCGGCGATAACGCGCAGCAAAGCTACAACGAGCCGATGACCATGCGCAAAGACCTGATCGCCGGCGGCGTTGATCCGGCGGATATCGTGCTGGATTACGCAGGCTTCCGCACGCTGGACTCGATTGTCCGCACCCGTAAAGTCTTTGATACCAACGATTTCATCATTATCACCCAGCGCTTCCACTGCGAGCGTGCACTGTTTATCGCCCTGCATATGGGGATTCAGGCGCAGTGCTACGCGGTACCTTCCCCAAAAAACATGCTGACCGTGCGTACCCGCGAATTTGCCGCTCGCCTGGGGGCATTAGCGGATCTCTATCTCTTCAAGCGTGAGCCGCGTTTTCTCGGCCCGTTAGTGCCTATTCCGTCGCAGCAGGAAGTCCCGGAAGACGCGCAGGCCTATCCGGCCGTTACGCCGGAGCAACTGCTGGAAATCCAGAAAAAAGAGAAGAAGTGAGATAAACTATTGCGCTCATTTTGATAGCGCCTCTTCCGTCGTCGCCTTTCCTAATTCCTCAACTGCTGCATTCTTATTCCCTTGAATCCGACATCTGAGTTCGCCCTTATGCCTTTCACCCCATATTATTTTGGCGGAGCGCAATATCTCCATCTCAATAAGTGAGAAACTTTAATTCTCAACCTTTAACTCATAAACAAAATGAATTAAGACCAAAAACCTTTCTTTCGTAGGCCATTTAGGTGAATGTTGAATAATATGCATTCCCGCGGAGTGTATTACATGGAATTCACTTCCCCTACCTTAGTCCTCATAAAAATAGAGAAAATGAAATTTACAAACAGCTTATTTAGAACCGCAGGCAAAATACCTTTATTAAGATCGCATGACTGGCCCTTTGGAAAAATAGAGGTCGTGCTTGCCTATAACTTTAAAAAACGCCGACCTCATGAATATGCTTACCTGAAGTCAAAATATAAAGACATGCTTGAGCTGGTAGGTCGAGAGTCTGAGAGCGAAGAAAAAAAGTATATTTATAACAACTTCCACTATCTTCAGTCCGTGACGGAAAATGACCGCATAGATATTTTTGCTCACGCCAGTGAACATATGCTGGGTCACTACAGCCCCGAGGCGCTGGCGGATGATTTGAAAAAAATGTCTCTACGCCGCGTGGGCGTGATCAAATTTCAGGCTTGCTATATTGGAAAGGGTAACTGGCTGGAAAGAGCGCGAGATATCTTCATCAGTAAGGGAATCAGTTTTGCTTACATGGCAGCCCCCACCAACCGTATAGTATGGAATAATCCGTTCACTAAATATGTAAAAGGTGATCGAGAATTAGCCTATAAAGTGGTTAAAGGTAATATTAATAAACAGTTTCCTGGTACAAGATATACAGGATAAATTATTTACCTTCATTTGTGCCACCTGTGGGTAAGATGAACGGCAGTATCAGGGTGTTAAAGCCATTAACACTGAGATATCAGGGGCGCAGCTTATGCCAGAAAATCGAAGCCGCGCCCGCTCAAAATACGGTTACCGCAGAAATTACTTCTTACGCGCGTACTTCAGGGAGTCCAGCGCCACGGCGAAGATGATAATGCCGCCCTTGATGATGTACTGCCAGTAAGGGTTCACGCCGATATAGGTCAGGCCGTAGTTAATAACCGTAAAGATAATTACCCCGGTCACCACGCCCACCACCGTCCCTACCCCGCCGCTGAACGACACGCCGCCCACCACGCACGCCGCAATCGCATCCAGCTCGTACATAAAGCCAAGGTTGTTGGTGGCCGAGCCGATACGACCAGCTTCCAGCATCCCGCCAAAGGCATAGAACACGCCGGACAGGGCATAAATCATGATCAGGTTCAGCGCCACGTTAACGCCGGAGACTTTCGCCGCTTCCGGGTTGCCGCCGATAGCGAAGATGTTTTTCCCGAAGCGGGTTTTGTTCCACAGCACCCACACAAACAGCACCGCAAACAAGGCGTAGAACGTAATGTACGACAGGCGGAAGCTACCCAGCGCGATAAAGCCCTGCGTGAAGGTAGAGAAGTGGGAGTCAAACCCGGAAATCGGCGACGCGCCCACGAAGTCGTAATACAGGGAGTTGATCCCGTACACGATGATCATGGTGCCCAGGGTAGTGATAAACGGCGTCACGTTCAGGTAAGCGATAATAATCCCGTTCACCAGGCCAATCACCGCGCCCACGGCGCAGACAATCAACAGCACCAGCGGAATCGGCATGGTGTGCATGTCCGGGAACACCTTGTTGACGTTATCCATTGATTGCAACAGCGTAGCCGCCACAACCGCCGCCAGCCCCACCTGGCGCCCTGCGGACAGGTCAGTCCCCTGGGTGACAATCAGCCCGGCCACACCGAGCGCGATGATAATACGCACCGAAGACTGGGTCAGAATGTTACTCAGGTTAAGCAGGCTTAAGAACGTCGGATCCTGGAAAATAATGATCGCCAGCAACACCAGCAGCACCACGTAGATGCCGCCCTCTTTTAGATAAGTTAGAAAACTCTTCTTATTTAACGCACTCATTTTTAATAGCCCCTAAATCATCACAGGTGCACAGACGCAAGACGTAAAATTTCGTTCTGCGTTGTTGTTTTGGTGTCTACAATTCCGGCCACGAGCCCGTTGCTCATCACCAGAATACGGTCTGTAATCCCTAACAATTCCGGCATCTCGGACGAAATGATAATGATCCCTTTCCCTTTTTTGGCAAGCTCAGTAATCAGCTGATAAATCTCAAACTTGGCGCCCACATCAATGCCGCGCGTCGGTTCATCCAGCATCAGGATTTCCGGCTGGGTCAGCAGCCAGCGGCCAATGATCACCTTCTGCTGGTTACCGCCGGACAGCGAGCCGATGGAAGTGCGGTGCCCCGGGGTTTTCACGCGCATGGAGTCGATAACCCACTGGGTATCGCTTTTCATGCGGGAGTTATCCAGCAGGCCGACCTTGTTTTTGTAGTTACGAATATTGGAAATGAGTGAGTTAAAACCGATATCCAGGTAGGCGTAAATCCCGGTTGAGCGACGCTCTTCGGTCACCAGCGCAAAACCGTGATTAATCGCTTCGTTCGCGCTGCTGTTGTTGATTTTTTTGCCGTGAAGCTTGATGGTACCGCCAGATTTCTCGCGGATACCAAACAGCGTTTCTACAATGTCGGTACGCTTCGCCCCGACAAGGCCCGCAATGCCGAGGATTTCACCTTTATGCAGATCAAAGGAGATATCACGAATCGACGGCTGGCGCAGCGAGGTCAGGTTGCGGACTTCAAGGATCACTTCGCCCGGCACGTTGGATTTGTCCGGGAAGCGCTGGTTCAGGGAGCGGCCGACCATCATGGCGATGATTTTGTCCATATCCAGCCCTTCCAGCGGCTGGGTGGCAATCCACTGCCCGTCGCGCAAAATCGTAATTTCATCGCACAGCTGGAATATTTCTTCCATTTTATGGGAGATATAAACAATCCCGCAGCCGCGATCTTTTAATTTGCGAATAATTTTAAAGAGATGATTAACTTCTTTTTCCGTCAACGAAGACGTTGGCTCATCCATAATAACGATTTTGGCGTTATAGGAAAAAGCCTTGGCGATTTCAATCATCTGCATTTGAGAAACGGACAGCGTACCGACGCGGGCTCGCGGGTCGATATCAATATCCAGCTCATCAAATATCTCTTTGGTGTCGCGGTACATTTTATCCTGATCGACAAACACGCCTTTGGTCGGATAGCGCCCAAGCCACATGTTGTCCATCACGGTGCGCTGCAGAACCAGGTTAAGCTCCTGATGCACCATAGAAATACCGTTTTCCAGCGCCTCTTTCGTGCTGCTGAAATTCACCTCTTTTCCCTGGAAAAGGATACTGCCGGAATCTTTGCTGTAGATCCCAAAAAGGCATTTCAATAATGTCGATTTGCCCGCACCGTTTTCACCCATCAGGGCGTGAATAGAGTGTGGCCGTACTTTTAAATTAACATTATCCAGTGCCTTAACGCCGGGGAAGGATTTATTAATGCCGGTCATTTCCAGCAAAAATTCCGTCGGCGTAGCTGAGTTATTGTCGACCATAATTATACCTGTGTCGCTGAGTAACCTGCCTAAAGCCGGGCGCAGGTATCTGCGCCCGTGTACAACTAAAAAACGTTACCCTAAATAATTCGAGTTGCAGGCAGGCAACAAGCTCGAGAATCCCCAGGCGCTTACATCAAGTAAGCAACTGGGGTGAGCGAGTGCAGTTCACGCCCCTGCGGCTCGAAGGATGACGGGTATTTATTTGCCGATGAACTGTGCGAGATTATCTTTATCCACGCCTACGTAAGGTACGCGTACGATTTTGTTCTCGATCTTCCAGTTGGTGCCTTCAGCGGCTGGCTTACCGTCGGCCAGATTTTTCGCCAGGTCGAAGGTCGCTTTAGCCTGGTTGTTGGCATCGTTCAGCACGGTCCCGGCCATCGCACCGGATTTCACCAGTGCCAGTGCTTCAGGCAGGGCATCTACGCCAAACACTGGAATAGACGATTTGTTGTGGGCTTTCAGCGCTTCTACCGCACCCATTGCCATTGCGTCGTTGTTAGCAATAACCACTTCGATTTTGTTAGCGTTCGGGCCAGAGAGCCACGCGTCCATTTTGTCTTTAGCCTGAGCGGTATCCCACATCGCGGTATCCAGCTGCAGCTGCTGAGTTTTCAGGCCTTTGTCGTTCAGCTCTTTGATAACGTAGGTGGTACGTGCTTCGGCATCCGGGTGACCTGGTTCGCCTTTCAGCAGCACGAACTGGATCTGGCCGTCTTTGTTCAGGTCCCAGGCCGGGTTAGCCGCCCAGTGTTTAGCAATCAGGTCGCCCTGGATGATACCGGACTCTTTAGAGTCGGTGCCGACGTAGTAAGCTTTGTCGTAGCTATCCAACGCTTTGCGGGAAGGTTCTTTGTTGAAGAACACCACCGGCACGTTTTGCGCGCGCGCTTTTTCGATAACGGTGCCTGCGGCGGCCGGGTCAACCAGGTTGATGGCCAGCGCTTTCACGCCTTTTGCCAGCAGAACGTCAATCTGGTCGTTCTGTTTGGACTGGTCGTTCTGGGAGTCGTTCATCAGCAGCTGTACGTCAGGTGACGCTTTCGCATCTTTCTCGATAGCTTTACGAACCACTGACATGAAGTTGTCGTCATATTTATAAATCGTCACGCCAATACGGTCAGCGGCGTTCGCTGCGGCACCAAACAACATGCAGGACATCACGGCGGACAGAGTCAAAACCTTCTTATTCATGGTATCTCCGGTTTTTATTTTGCAGGGTAGTTCGCGTTCGAAACCAGGCAGGACAGTAATGTTATAAAAAAGTTACTGAATGCCGAAGTTATCCTAAAAAATGTGCACTTCCGTGTTCGGTAACAATCCAATACTGCGTTTTTATGAGCGTTAATGGCCTTATCACGACGCTAAAAATGAGCAGTCACCGTTACATCGTGTTTCAGCTGATAAAACGCTGACATAATAGTCAGCGCAATGTTAATTAACTGTGAATTTACTCACAGATTGAAACCGGTTACATCTAACTCTTTGACAGCGGAGTGATCGACGCCACATTTTGCTTTATCGCCACCGAATGACGACGGACTAAAGTCGGCATAAAACAGTGCGTTACATCACGATCCAGCTGGCCTGCTGCGCCCTGTAACGCCAGTTCGGTAGCTAAACGCGCCATCGAAACCACCGGATAGCGCACGGTTGTCAGCTGGGGGTCGGTGTAACGGGCAATGGGAATATCGTCGAAGCCGATGATAGATACATGCTGCGGCACGGCAATGCCGTTGTCTTTCAGCGCCGTTAGCGCGCCAGCGGCCATGCTGTCGTTATAGGAAAAGACCGCGCTAAGCTGCAGATTGCGGCCAAGCAGCTCAACCATCGCCGCTTCCCCGCCCTGCATATCCGGCGTGCCCATGCCGACCCAGCCCTCCGGCGGCACGATCCCCTGCTCCGCCAGCGCCTGCAGCCAGCCCTGATGCCGCTGGTCGTTATCCTCAATTTGATGGCTGGAGGCCAGGTACCCGATGCGCGAATGCCCCTGGTTCAGCAGCATCCGCGTAGCCATCACCGCGCCGCTGACGTTGTCCAGACAAACACAGCGGTGAGCGTAGCCGGGCACGAGGCGATTGATCAGCACCATGCCGGGAACCTGCTCCAGAAAAGTAGCCAGTTCCTCGTCGCTCAGCGCCTTGGCGTGCACAATCAGGGCGCTGCAGCGCTGGCGGATCAGCACTTCAATGGCATGACGCTCTTTGTCTTCCTGGTGGTAGCTGTTGCCGATCAGCAAATATTTATTGTGCTGCTGGGCAACCACATCCACGGCTTTGACCAGCGCCCCGAAGAAGGGATCGGAGACGTCCATCACCACCACGCCGATGGTGTCGCTCACTTGAGTAGCCAGCGCTTGCGCGTTGGCGTTTGGACGGTAGCCCAGCTCAGCAACCGCCTGCATGACGTTTTCGCGCGTTTCCGGGCTGACCAGCGCGCTGTTATTTAATACTCGGGATACTGTCGCTACTGAAACCCCGGCGATACGGGCAACGTCACGAATGGTAATCGGCGTTGGGGGAGTCGGTCTCATAGGTGCACCCTGTTTTAGGCAAGGTGGCTATTTTGCGGCGAGTGGGCGGCGGTTCGGCGTGAAGTCGATCACAGTGATGAAAGCGGTTACATACAATTCGTTAACCTTTGTGACGAATATCATTATCTCTGTGCTTTGTGTAAGGCGGTCCCTGAAGCACGGGCGGTTAGCTGCCGCCACAGCCATTCCACCGGTCCCTGGTGGAAATAGCGCAGCCATAACACCGACAGCAGAATGTTCGCCGCCCACACCGCAGGCACAAAAGCCAGCAGCGACAAACGGTCAAATTTCATATAGAAACCAAAGCGATAGAACAAGGTTGTGCAGAGAATGGTTTGCAGCAGGTAGTTGGTCAGCGCCATCCGACCGACGCAGGCAATCCAGCCCACCAGCCGGAAACGGGACAGCTGCGGCCAGAAGCCCCAGGCCAGCGCAGCATAGCCAATCGCCTGAAACGGGGCGCTCAGCTCACGTGGGGCCTGTAACAGCAACGCACACCAGCGGAAATCCCACTTCAGGTGCCACTGGGCTAAAATTGCCGGCAGGTTAATCGCCATGCCGATGACGATCAAAATGGCACCGGTTCGCCGGTAATGCTTCAGGCTAAACTCCCCTTTCAGCCAGCCGCTGCGCATCAGTGCCGCGCCAATCAGCATCATGCCCGCCAGCTGCCAGCCGTATTGCGCCCCCAGCGCCACCAGGTTCGAAGAGAGCAAATCGGCGCGGTTGCTGATAGCTTCCACGCCGCCACCGAGCTTCCACCACTGCTCATATTGCAGGTTGGCCGCATCCGGCACCCAGGAGCGATTAATGCCGTCACCTGAAATGACGCCCAGCAGCAACAGGACGCCAATACCGATGAGGTACAGCACGACGCCGGTATTAAACAGCTGCTTTTGCCCCGTCGCGTCACGAATCAGCCGCCAGCACACCAGCCCGGTCAGGCCGTATGCCAGCAGAATGTCGCCATCCCACAGCAGCAGCGCATGCATAAACCCCAGCAGCACTAACAGCGTCAGCCGCGACTGGATCCAACGTGAGCCGCGAGCCAGCAGCATTTGCAGGCCAGCCCCAAAAAGCAGCGCAAAAAGCGTGAGGAATTTAACTTCGGCAAACAGGTCCATCACCGCCCAGGTCCAGGCATCGCGGGAGGTTATCTCGCCATACCAGTCCGGGTTGAGATAAGCCGCCTTCGGCAGGCCAAAGGCGACAATATTGAGCAGCAGAATGCCCAGAATGGCGGTACCGCGGACGAAGTCCAGGGTGACATTTCTCTCCACGGATACCTGCCTGGGGGGGATTAATTGTGGCGTACTGCGCGCAGGAACTCCTGACGCGTATTCTGGCTCGACTTAAACAAGCCGCCGAGCGAGGTGGTGGTGGTCGCGCTGGTGGCGTCTTTTACCCCACGCGCTTTCACGCAGTAATGCACCGCATCAATGGACACCGCCACGTTGTTGGTGCCCAGCAGCGTTTGCAGCGCAATCAGGATCTGCTGGGTCAGGCGTTCCTGAACCTGCGGGCGCTGAGCAAAGAACTGCACGATGCGGTTAATTTTAGACAAGCCGATGACGGTATCTTTCGGGATATACGCCACGGTGGCTTTCCCGTCTATGGTCACGAAATGGTGCTCGCAGGTGCTGGTCAGGGTGATATCACGCACGGTGACCATTTCATCCACCTTCATTTTGTTTTCAATGACGGTGATTTTCGGGAAATTGGCGTAGTCCAGGCCGGAGAAAATCTCATCGACATACATTTTGGCGATGCGATGCGGAGTTTCCATCAGGCTGTCGTCACTCAAATCGAGATTAAGCAGCTGCATGATTTCCGTCATATGGGCGGCAATCTGGCTTTTACGGGTTTCATTATCCAGTTCACGCAACGGCGGACGCAGCGGCGTTTCCAGACCGCGCGCAACCAGCGCCTCATGAACCAGGGCGGCTTCTTTTGAGAGTGATGACATGCTGTTTTCTCCTGCAGGTGTGGCTGACCTCTGCCCTTCATGGGGCAAAGTGTCCGCTTATTGTGCGGCAGCACGTGCTTAGAATCCAGTAGTGCCGGGCATAATTATTGAAATCGAAAATACCGTTCATTGCCTGAGCGGGCGAGAACAATACCGTTGCGGCCATAATGCGGTATGGCTAGACTCAGGTGAAGTGAAAGTTGTTCATAAGTCTTGAAAATAGATAAGGATCCTCTGGATGGAATTACTGGAAGAACACCGATGTTTCGAAGGCTGGCAGCAGCGCTGGCGCCACGCGTCCACCCTACTTAACTGCCCAATGACGTTCAGTATTTTTCTCCCACCGCCGGCAAGCGCCTCCCCGCCGCCGGTGGTTTACTGGCTTTCCGGGCTAACCTGTAACGACGAAAACTTCACGACCAAAGCGGGCGCGCAGCGCGTAGCGGCCGAGCTTGGTATTGTTCTGGTGATGCCGGACACCAGCCCCCGCGGCGAAGAAGTCCCTAACGACGCAGGCTATGACCTGGGCCAGGGCGCGGGCTTTTACCTCAACGCGACTCAGCAGCCGTGGGCCACGCACTTCCGCATGTACGATTATCTGCGTGACGAACTGCCGCAGCTGATTGCAGAGAACTTTAGCGTCAGCGAAAAAGCGTCGATCTTTGGCCATTCCATGGGTGGACACGGCGCATTGATCATGGCGCTGAAAAACCCCGGACGCTTCCGATCGGTATCGGCTTTTGCACCGATTGTTAACCCAACCCGAGTGCCGTGGGGGCAAAAAGCCTTTAGAGCCTATTTGGGTGAAGATGAATCCTTGTGGCAAGAGTGGGACAGCTGCTGCCTGCTGGGTAAAGCCTCGCCGTCGGCACAGCTGCCAATGCTTATCGATCAAGGGGATGACGATCAGTTCCTCGCCGACCAGCTAAGGCCGGAAGAATTTGAGAAAGTAGCGCAGGAGAAAGGCTGGCCGCTGACGCTGCGCATACAGCCGGGCTGCGACCACAGCTACTACTTCATCGCGACGTTTGTAGAGGATCATCTTCGTTTTCATGCGGAGTATTTGCGGGGATAGGGCGTTGCCTGTCACCTGGACGCTGTCTCTTAGTCACAAAGTCGCGCTTTGAAGGATCGGCTATAGTTCCGTTCACTTCCATCCCTGTTTTATCTGTAGCGCCTTCACCGGTGAACGTCTTAGGGGAGTCACCGTCACTCCCCTAAGAACCCGGACTCCCGGCCAAATAAATCGACCGCTGAAGCGGCAGACCTCCGTTTTATCTCCCAGTCCTGGGTCGGCTGAGATGCGTTCCCGACGCCCGGACCCTGGCCAGTCGGAGAGAAAACGCAGGCGATTTAAGCCGGAACCGTGCCTCGCTTCAATCCCGCAGCCACTCTGAACGTTTGGGTAGCTGTAAGTCTCACAGCCACGCCCTTGTCCCCGGCTCTCATCGCCCCCGGCTATGACCCAACTCAGGCGGGGTTGAGCTGTCGGGAACAGCGAAAGAGAGCGATCGTCGGGAACGAATCGCGAACGACCCCGAATGTTTGGGTGATAGCCGGTGGGTTTACCGCTTCAGCGGCGATGAGCTCGCCGGGCGCCGGGGGTTGTCAGGGGGCATGGCGTTGTATGAACCGGTCACATGGGTTACAGAACTGACCGGTCACATGGGTTACACCTTTCTCTCAATCTAACCTCAGGATACGGTGATTGATTCTGTCGTAATGCGCCAGT
>AKXM01000009.1 GCA_000277545.1 Enterobacter sp. Ag1
TCCCGGAACCTTCGGTCTGCATTCAGTACCCCAGATGATTTATGAAACAGGATAATATTCCTGACAGATGGGTCGGTGTTTTCCTTTGGCTTTTGTGCAGAACTGAACAGTATTCCATCGAGATCGTAGCGTTCAGAAGTTGAAAGATAATCTGCGATAGCTTGTGTCAGCAGGTAATTTGCTTCTTCAAGTTCAGGAACTACCGGCATAACAAGCTTTCTGGAGAGATTCTTAATAAAACTACTGCGTTCATATCGAAGAAGATACTCAGGGTCAAAACGGCTAAACCCATTAACAGCCAGCCCTCTGAGACTGGACAAGTCGAGTAATCGGACTGTCCGCAGCAAAGCGAACTCTGCAACTGCTACATAACTCCCTACAGGTGGTCGCACTTCGGATATGGCATTTTTTTTGGACGTGGCGCCATAGAAGACTGAGATACCTCTTGCATTCATTCTACCAGATGGAGTCAGTTCGGGGGGAGGAGGACCAAAACTCGACTCGGGCATTCTTAATGCAGCTTCAAGTGCCTCTTCTGACTGAAAAATTCGGCCACGGAAAATTGATGTATTTGGCTCAAAATCAATAAATGCTGAGGGATGATTTTCATGAAGATAGCCAAAAACCTCTTCAAAAGTTGCCATCGCATCCATATTAAAGAATCGATTACTCTCCCGAAGTTTCCTTTCCATTGAATTCCATTTCCTGGACAGGTTTCCTGAGATGGTTACAGCTTCAACAAAATGCGGCTCATCACCATATGTTCTTTCATGTGAGCTCCAGTCAAACCATAACTCGTCGAGCAGTTCCGCTAAGTCATTGATGATATTATCATTGACTGTGACCTCTTGCTCCAGAACAGAGAAGAGAGGTTCACCTTCATACTCTTCCAGATAATGGTTATATTCTCCGCCCCGATAATAATTTTCAATCAACCAGTTGACCTTTTCAGCCAGTGTTTCCATCGACATCGTCATCTCTTCGGAGTCACAATAATCGCATGCTTCTGAGGCATCAGGATCGCTTGCGATGATGTTGTTCAGATAACGGTCATCGTTCAGACACTGCCTGCAAATTCTCTTTGAACCCGGCACTCTGTTTATTCCTTAGGTTAGACAGATTTCGCATGCGAAATCTTTTGATTTAATCACGTCGATGCAGCTGTATAAGAGCCTCAGAAGGACGATAGTGCTGCTTTGCCCACCGCCCGTAATTATTAACGGACTCATACTGACGTTCTGCAGCACCATCACGGTAATACAGTATATGGATAATTCCATGAAGCTGCAGGTAACTGGCTACCGTGGTTACATTATTACGAACGAAGCGCGTGTGGCTCTGGAAGGTATCAAGATCAACTCCATCCTGTCCGTCATCAAGCGCATCAAGAATAAAAGCGATTAATGCAGAAGCAATAGAACGTCTGCCAGAGCCTGCGATACAAGCATCAAGCTCTTGAAAGGTCATGTGGATTTCCTGTTGTAACGGTAGCTGGCATCCTCTTCAATTGCTGCCACGAACCATCCGGTAGCAGTTTGCCTGTCTATGCTATCAGGCAAGGAAGCGACTAACTGCTCAAGTGGAAGTCTACGATTAGCTCTGAATATCAGCGCCGACATACCACACCAGTCCTGGTTACTTTCGGGCTTCCAGCCGATGCTGAGCATCAATGTTAACGCCGTCTGAGCTGCCCACAACGGAGTTTCAGCTGGGTTAGAGGTCCATGAAAGTAACGCCGCGCCGGGTACGGGCCTGCTTCTTGTAACGTATCCTAGATTGATAGCCGCTTCTGTTAATGCGGCAGCTGCTTCGGATTGCGTTCCGGGATAACGAAGCGCCCAGTGGCGGACAATTTGGCCACGGAATGCCGTGGCCATTTCGGTGAACGGGGTTGATTTCATCACTGAGAGCGCATCCCTTTGACGCGTAGTTCAGAAGCCTCAACTGAAATCTCACCAATGTCCATTTTCACCCACACATACCCCGCTTTGTCTGGCGCACGGTCAGTCATTATTACCCCTTGCTGACCGTCTATCTCGACAACGACCTGCCAGGTTTTTACATCTGAATTGCTGTCCAAAGGCTTGGTAGGCTTTTTGTTCCGAGCCTTAGATTTCGCATGCGAAATCTCACCTTTGCTTTTGTTCTTCACTTCATCAAGAACCGCTTTAACCTGCGCGCGTGAAATACCAGACACCCGCGCAGCTGCAACAAGCTTCTCGGCCTCTTCGGGAGACTTTTCATTTACCTGTATCAGTGTGTATGCCAGATCGACATCGGATGTGACTTTATCCCGGAGAAGGGCGGTAACATTTTCTGGTGCATCAATGAGACGAAGGTGTTTACTGACAAATGAGGTAGGCTTACCCATTGTTTTTGCGATTTGCTCACCCGTCATATTGAACTCATGCTTGAGCTCATAGAACGATTTTGCAGTCGCTAATGGTTTCAAACCAGACTGCTGCAGGTTTTCAATGAGCTGACCGATAATGCGTTCTTTTCTTTCCCGTGGTGGTTTACCAACATAAATATCAATGTGGGTATCACCACGTTTGCGGGCAGTGCGAACACGCGTTTCGCCTAACCATATTTGGTAGCCACGTCTGTCACGAGGATAACAACGAGGTGGGGTAAGCATCCCTATCGTTTCGAAGGTATCAGACATACCATCAATGATATCTTCCTCGAAGTCTTCTTCAGGTCGCACTTGTTCTTCAGCATAAACCAGATTTATATCTACGCGGATTATCTGTCCATCAGGTTCGATATCCGGGCGGGCAATATCCGCCATAATCTTGTGCGCAGCTATATCATGGCTCTGCTCATCTGGCTGTTTATTTGCAATGACCTGTTCAATATCAGAAACAACGGCAGCATTTTTTTTCATTTCCTGCTGCGCCTGGAGTCGCTTCATAAAAGGTTTCTTGGCCATTACTTACCTCCTGCGAGCATAATAATTTTCTGGGTAAGTTCTTTATACTGAATTGCAGGAAGACACTTAGGGTCATATTCATCAAAGGAGAGACCAAGTTCGATCGCTTCTTTTGCAGCAGCAGGTACAAATGATATATAGGCGAGAATGTATTCTTCGGAATAGCCTTTTCCTTGAAGAATCTCGATGAGGAGATTTAGATTCAGTGTATCAATGGGCCCCAGATATCCTTCTTTAAGCGGTTTTTTATAATTTTTCACCTGCGTCTGAGTCACATAAGTCCCCATGAATTGCAGCGAAGGATTATAGTTCCGCTTAATTTTCTGCATATAAGTAAGTTGTTTACCAACTGCATTACGGGCCTGCTTCTCCAGCAGGGTAGGTATAAGAAGGTAATCAGCTGACATATGCGCTGCGATCATAACATTTGAATATGATGGCGCTGAATCAGCAATAATAAAATCAAACTGTTTCTTCAGTTCTTCAATACGGTCCCTGAAGTCGAACATGCAGTCGCTGTTGCGGTAGTTAATTTCATTAAGTTCACTGGTTGCACCGATAAAGAAACGCCCGCCAGGAAGTTCAATCGGTCGAACCTCTGTTTCCGGAAAGAAAAGCTGATATGTATTCGCCTCGCCGGGTGAAAAACTGTTACTTAAAGGTTCGCGTTCTATCTCGTAAGGTAAGTCATCGGGGAAAGCTCTCTCCGTCAGACCAGTTGTCCAGTCCATATCAATTTCAAGCACGCGGAAACCAGCTTTACGAAGATCATGTGCAATTTCACTGGATGACTGCGATTTAACGATTCCGCCCTTCTGACTACATACAACGATCAGTTTTCCGATAGGTCCAATTTTCAGTGTCATGTAACAGTCCTTAAGATTTCGCATGCGAAATGTTTGAGAAGGGGCGGCACGGCTTGAAAGAGTATTTCAATAATGAAATGAATTCATTGCGGGATTTCATACACACTCCTGTGAGTCAGGCGTTTCGCCAGGTGCAGAAGCAGCTATCTGCCACTGCGTTTGTTGTCGAGCTTTCATGACGACATAAACAGTATACAGACAAACATTAGAGTATCAATAATGATATGCAATAGATTTCGCATGCGAAATCACATTTTGATTATTTCTGGTGATCGTAATTGATTTTGTTGACCCACTACGCAAACCGTGAGTCTGTTCAGAGCTTGCATCTGAGCAGGCGAAGGGTTGGACAAGCCCGGTGGGCGCGTCAGCATGTCACATTTGGGTATACTCTATATATACCATCCAAAAAAATACCAGCGAATGTTATTGTTACCACATAAGTGATACCATCATAAGCAAGACCACTTAAAAGTTACCAGAAGGACAAAATATGTTCGTTTTTGGTTACCTCCGGGCATCCACTTCAGAGCAGGATGCCAGCCGGGCAAAAAATGCACTGAAGGCATTTGCAAACCAAAATGGCCACCGTATTGCTGGCTGGTATATCGATAATGTCTCCGGTACGACAATGAACCGTCCTGAACTGATCAGGCTTCTTGGTGATGCGGAACCTGGTGATGTGATTCTCATAGAACAGGTCGACAGGCTTACCCGCCTGGATGATGCAGGCTGGGAGACACTCAGAAAGCAAATTACCGATAAGCAGCTGGCCATCGTCAGTCTTGATCTACCGACCAGCCATCTGGCGCTATCAAGCACAGTAAGTGATGACTTTACCCGAAGCATGCTGAAGGCCGTAAATGGCATGATGCTGGATATGCTCGCCGCTATTGCCCGAAAAGATTATGAGGATCGTCGCCGACGACAGAAAGAAGGTGTAGAAAAAGCCAGACAGGAAGGGAAATATGCCGGACGGCAACCTGATATGGCAAAACACGAGTTAATAACAACTTTACGGCTACATAACGGTAAATCCATAAATGAAACGGCGCGACTGGCAGGTGTATCAAGAATGACCGTTATTCGCGTATGCAAAACTAATAAAGGATGCTTAGAATCACAGTCGGAATCTGATGTTGCTTTAATATTAAAATGAAACCCCGAAATTAATCGGAGTTTCATTATTTTACGTTTAACAGGGTCCCGATCTCGGGAGTGATGTAAAAATACGCTTACAGAAGCGGTAATACAAATATTATTTTTGGCTGTCGAGCCATTTATTCATGTGCTCAATTTCACCTTTCTGAGCTTTTATGATGTCCTGCGCAAGCTTTCTCATTTCGGGATCTTTTCCGTATTTAAGTTCGGTCTCAGCCATGGCGATTGCCCCTTCATGGTGAGCAACCATACCTTTTGCAAACGCCTTGTCGGGATCGGACTCATTAACGGCGGCCATCATTTTGGCATGCATGTCTTTCATGCCTGCCATATATTCCTGTGACGATGCCGATGAGGACATATCAGACATTTTCATGTCCGAATGTTCGGCGGAAATGGCGGGCAGGGATAACATTAATATAACAAAAAGGCTGTTTCTGATTTTCATATAAAAATTCCTTTCAGGTAGGTACCGGTAAATTGTAGCTGAGTCAGTTAAAAAAGCCCCCTGGCGGGGGCAAAAAGAAGCAACAAATCCGGTAAAGGAATAATCTATCAGGGAAAAGGTAACAGCACGGATACTACCGTCGCATTCAGCCTGCATTGATCATGCGGCGGTGCGCTTCGGCCATGGCCTGATGTGGGCCGGATTGCCCGTTATTCATGAATTCATGGGCAACCGCTGCTCTTTCATGCTCATTCATCGCCGCGTAAGACGTTGACGGGACGGTCGTGGATACCGTGTTATTTCCCATCATCTTCTGATGACTTTCCACCATTTTCTGGTGCGCATCCGCCGAGCCGTTCGTCATGGTTTCATGAGCAATAATGGCCTGTTCATGCTGGTCCATACCGGTCATACGAGGAGCAGTCCCCTGGATCCCGACAGGAGCCGCAGCAGACTGCATCTGGTGAGCAGGAGCCTGTGCATTGTTGACGCGATCATGGATATTCACGGTTTCAGTGGCCCAGGCCGATGAAATTAAACCAAAGCCCAGCAAAGATGCTAATACGATATTTTTCATGATAACTCTCCATTTCTGAATTAGTGATGTCCGGGGAAGTACAACCGGTGTTTTCAGTTCCATAACTGAAACAAGTTCGGCAGCGTTTATTTCTCCGGAAGAGGGCTGGATATTCATTTCCTGGCGTACTCTGACGCCGGGTATTGATGAAGCAATCCAGCCTTCCTGATAAGTTGCACTAATTATATCGAATGGCTTCTGTTTGCTGCATGACAGGCTAATGACATCTTTGTCATTTACATCTTTATTTTCAGCATTGGGTTTCCGGGATCATTTTCTCCAGTCTGGGCACGGATAAGATAAAACGCGTGGAGCGTACGTCTGATTCCACCTGCACTCTTCCGTGATGTGCTTCCACGATTGACTTCACAATCGCAAGGCCGATGCCGCTGCCTTCTCCTTTTCGTTGTCTGGATGGATCCACCCGATAAAAACGGTCAAACAGCCTTGATAAATGTTCTTCAGGGATCGGTTTCCCTGGATTTTCAATCACAAGGTCAAAAAAGCTCTCCTGCTTTCTTATTGAGACGGTGATGGCCTGTCCCTCCGGGGTATAACGCAGGGCATTGGATAACAGATTATTGATCGCTCTTCTGAACATTTGTGGATCTCCCTCGACCAGACAGGGCATCCCGTTAAATTTGAGCGTGATATTGCGTTCTTCGGCCCAGGCTTCGAAAAACTCGAAGACTTTCATGACTTCCGCTCTGAGGTCAAACATGACCCTGTCAGGTATCAGCTGATTATTATCTGCCTGTGCCAGGAACAGCATATCGCTGACCATTTTGGTCATCCGGTTATACTCTTCAAGACTGGAATAGAGGACATCCTCAAGTTCCCTCTGTGTTCGATCCTGACTCAGTGCGATTTCAGTCTGCGTCACCAGATTGGTGATGGGCGTTCTGATCTCATGCGCGATATCGGCAGAGAAATTGGCCTGGCGGGTAAAGACATCCTCAATCTTTCCAATCATATGATTGAACGAGATAACCAGTTGCTCCAGCTCAATGGGAACGCGTGTCGGTTCCAGTCGCGCATCAAGATTCTCGGAGGTGATGTTTTTAATGGCATTGCTGACATTACGAAGGGGCAGGTGCCCCTGACGGACAGCGATTCGAATGATCAGAACAATCAACAGGCTTATCACGACGGCAATCGCAATCAGGTTCTTTTTCAGCGCATCGAGGTAATGGAGATGGAAATTAATGGATAGGCCAGTCAGCATGACATAGTTCTGCTGTTTGCCCTGAAATATCGCCTGACCAGAGGAGGCGATAATCCTGTATGTTTCCATCTTCATTTCGGACCCGGTATCCATCGGTCCCGCAGGATCCTCCACCGTCCAGAGAAAGACATCCCGTGCGCGGCTGTGCTCGCTAAAATCTGCTGAATTCACTGCCGGGCGTAGTGCCGCCCCCTGAGCTGAGCTAAAGAGCACTTCACCCCTGGGATTGAGGAGCAAAAGGGCAACGTTGCGGTAGCTGGCAATTGATTCCTTTATTTTGCTTATTTTTTTATCATCCGGATCCACCGGGGACTGCAGTATACGGTTCAGTGTGGTGCTGATTTGTTGAAGATCGCTGACATCCTGCTCGGCAAAATGATTTTCAACAGAATGCAGCATAAACCAGGTGAAGGCGATAAAAGCCAGTATCGTGGACAGGCTGATAAAAAAGGTCAGCCGCAGAGCGAGTGAGAAAGGGCGTCTGGAAGGTTTGCTATGCATCCGGGACCTCCAGCATGTAGCCCACGCCCCGGACTGTCTGGATCAGCTTTGTCTCGTAATCGTTGTCTATTTTAGCGCGGAGTCGCTTTACTGCGACATCGATCGCATTAGTGTCGCTGTCAAAATTCATGTCCCAGACCTGAGAGGCAATCAGGGAGCGGGGAAGAACCTCTCCCTGATGGCGAATGAAGAATTCCAGCAGGCTGAACTCTTTACTGGTGAGCACAATGCGGTTTCCGGCGCGACTGACTTTTCTGGAGACGAGATCAATCGAGAGGTCAGCCACCTTAAACTGGCTTTCCGTGATCATCGTGTTTCCCCGCCTCAGAAGGGTTCTCACCCGGGCGAGCAGTTCGGCAAACGCAAAGGGTTTAACCAGATAATCGTCCGCACCCAGTTCCAGTCCTTTGACCCTATGCTCGATCGTGCCGAGGGCTGTCAGCAGTAAGACCGGCATACCCTTTCCGGCAGTGCGCAGCATGCGGATGATATCCCAGCCGTTCACATCAGGTAGCATGATATCCAGAATGACTAAATCATACTCGGCTGTCATGGCGAGATGATATCCGGTAAGACCATTATCAGCGTGATCCACTACGAACCCTGCCTCTGTAAGCCCTTTGCTGAGATATTCACCTGTTTTAATTTCGTCTTCGACGATCAATATTTTCATCTTGCTCCCCGGCTGGCTGCTAATGTCATTCTATTGCGCCCACGATCGTTATCAACGGATTACAGCAAAAATGACAACATTGTCATTATCCTGTCACTCGGCAAACAGAGAGCGTTAGGTAAAGTACCCCTATCAATACTCTGGACTTCATTTGAACCATTTACCAGGTCTGCCTGGACGAGAAGCGTTATGTTCAAATTAAAATTACTCAGCATTAGCACGATATTCATCCTGGCAGGCTGCGTGTCGCTTGCGCCTGAATATCAGCGGCCCGCAGCACCGGTACCCCAGCAGTTTTCACTGTCCCATAACAGCCTGACGCCAGCGGTAAATGGCTATCAGGATACGGGCTGGCGTAACTTTTTTGTCGATCCCCAGGTTACCCGGTTGATCGGTGAAGCTCTGACTAATAACCGTGATTTGAGAATGGCTGCCCTGAAGGTTGAAGAGGCCCGAGCCCAGTTCAACGTCACGGATGCAGATCGTTACCCCCAGCTGAATGCCTCATCCGGGATAACATACAGCGGTGGTCTGAAAGGTGACAAGCCGACCACACAGGAGTACGACGCGAGACTGGAGCTCAGCTATGAGCTCGATTTTTTCGGCAAACTTAAGAACATGAGTGATGCTGACCGCCAGAACTACTTTGCCAGCGAAGAAGCCCGTCGGGCCGTACACATCCTGCTGGTCTCCAACGTTTCACAGAGCTATTTCAGCCAGCAACTGGCGTACGAACAACTCCGTATTGCGCGGGAAACGCTGAAAAATTATGAACAGTCCTATGCTTTCGTTGAGCAACAGCTCGTGACCGGGAGTACGAACGTTCTGGCACTTGAACAGGCGAGAGGACAAATCGAAAGTACCCGCGCCGAAATAGCCAAACGAGAAGGCGATCTGGCTCAGGCAAACAATGCCCTGCAACTGGTGCTGGGAACGTACCGCGCACTTCCGTCAGAAAAAGGGATGAAAGGCGGGGAGATCGCACCAGTAAAATTGCCACCAAATCTATCTTCACAAATTTTGCTGCAGCGACCGGATATTATGGAAGCGGAATATCAGCTGAAAGCGGCTGATGCCAATATTGGCGCAGCGCGAGCGGCCTTTTTCCCCTCCATTACCCTGACCAGTGGTCTTTCCGCAAGCAGTACGGAGCTGTCAAGCCTGTTTACGTCAGGAAGTGGAATGTGGAATTTTATCCCTAAAATTGAAATTCCTATTTTTAATGCTGGCAGGAATAAAGCCAATCTGAAGCTGGCTGAAATTCGCCAGCAACAATCGGTGGTTAATTACGAACAAAAAATTCAGTCAGCCTTTAAGGATGTTTCCGACACGCTTGCGCTGCGCGACAGCCTTAGCCAGCAACTTGAGTCACAGCAGCGTTATCTTGATTCACTTCAGATAACTCTCCAGCGTGCCAGAGGATTATATGCAAGTGGTGCTGTCAGTTACATCGAAGTGCTGGATGCAGAACGTTCCCTCTTCGCTACGCAGCAAACCATTCTCGATCTTACCTATTCCCGACAGGTTAACGAAATTAATCTGTTTACCGCGCTGGGTGGCGGTTGGGTAGAGTAAATTTATTTAATTAATCAGGAAATTAAAAATGCGTAATTCACTTAAAGCCGTTTTATTTGGTGCCTTCTCTGTCATGTTTTCTGCCGGTCTTCATGCTGAAACACATCAGCATGGCGATATGAATGCTGCCAGTGATGCTTCGGTACAGCAGGTTATCAAGGGCACCGGTGTCGTTAAAGACATTGATATGAATAGTAAAAAGATTACCATTTCGCACGAAGCAATCCCTGCTGTGGGCTGGCCTGCAATGACCATGCGCTTCACTTTTGTTAATGCAGACGACGCTATCAATGCCCTGAAAACCGGCAACCATGTCGATTTCTCGTTTATTCAGCAGGGCAATATCTCCTTACTCAAAAGCATTAACGTTACGCAATCCTGATTATCAGTCCGGAGCGAATACATCCAGTGCGCCTGAACATTCATTAAGGGATTACTGTGAATGAATGATCGGGCGCATATGCCAGGTGTTTTGATTTTTCAGCGAGAAATTGTATGGCTTCTTTAAAGATAAAATATGCTGCAATAATTATCAGCAGCCTCATAGCAGGAGGGCTGATATCGGTTACTGCCTGGCAGTATGTAAACTCATCACAAAAAACAGTACAAACCGAACAAAAGGCACCGGAGCGAAAGGTACTTTTCTGGTATGACCCGATGAAACCGGATACCAAATTTGATAAACCCGGAAAATCTCCCTTTATGGATATGGACCTGGTGCCAAAATATGCTGATGAAAGCGGCGATAAAAGCAGTGGCGGGATCCGTATCGATCCAACGCAGGTTCAGAATCTGGGATTAAAAACGCAAAAAGTCACGCGAGGAATGCTGAATTATTCTCAGACAATCCCGGCTAATGTCAGTTACAACGAGTATCAGTTTGTCATTGTGCAGGCGCGCTCTGACGGTTTCGTCGAAAAAGTGTATCCCCTGACGATTGGCGATCATGTGAAGAAAGGTACTCCGCTTATCGATATCACCATTCCTGAATGGGTTGAGGCACAAAGTGAGTTCCTGCTGTTATCCGGTACAGGCGGTACGTCAACCCAGATAAAAGGGGTTCTGGAGCGACTTCGTCTGGCTGGTATGCCGGAAGAGGATATTCAAAGGCTGCGTTCAACCCGCACAATCCAGACCCGTTTTACCATTAAAGCACCTATTGATGGTGTCATTACTGCGTTTGACCTGCGCACCGGAATGAATATTTCGAAAGATAAAGTAGTGGCTCAGATTCAGGGGATGGACCCGGTCTGGATCAGCGCTGCAGTGCCAGAATCTATCGCATATCTGCTGAAAGATACGTCGCAGTTTGAAATTTCGGTACCGGCTTATCCGGATAAAACATTCCATGTCGAAAAATGGAACATTCTTCCCAGCGTGGATCAGACAACCCGTACGCTTCAGGTCCGTCTCCAGGTTTCTAATAAGGATGAGTTTCTCAAGCCGGGCATGAATGCCTATCTGAAACTGAATACCAAGAGCCAGGAGATGCTGCTGATACCAAGCCAGGCCGTTATCGATACCGGCAAAGAACAGCGCGTGATTACTGTTGATGATGAAGGCAAGTTTGTGCCGAAACAGATCCACGTTCTGCATGAATCACAGCAACAGTCCGGCATTGGCTCCGGCCTGAATGAAGGCGATACCGTGGTGGTCAGTGGCCTGTTCCTCATTGACTCCGAAGCCAATATTACGGGCGCGCTGGAACGTATGCGCCACCCTGAAAAAACAGAAAACAGTATGCCAGCAATGTCTGAGCAGCCTGTAAATATGCATTCAGGGCACTGAGGAGACGACGATGATTGAATGGATTATCCGGCGCTCTGTCGCCAACCGTTTCCTGGTCATGATGGGCGCACTGTTTCTCAGCATCTGGGGCACATGGACGATAATTAACACGCCGGTCGATGCGCTGCCTGACCTGTCAGATGTGCAGGTCATTATTAAAACCAGCTATCCCGGACAGGCCCCGCAGATTGTAGAAAACCAGGTCACCTATCCGCTTACCACCACCATGCTGTCCGTACCTGGCGCAAAAACCGTGCGTGGCTTTTCACAGTTCGGTGATTCGTATGTGTATGTCATTTTTGAAGACGGCACCGATCTGTACTGGGCCCGTTCGCGCGTGCTGGAATACCTGAATCAGGTTCAGGGCAAACTGCCTGCGGGTGTGAGCTCTGAAATCGGCCCGGACGCCACGGGAGTGGGCTGGATATTTGAATATGCCCTTGTCGATCGCAACGGAAAACACGACCTTTCAGAACTGCGCTCTCTGCAGGACTGGTTCCTGAAATTTGAGCTGAAAACCATCCCGAACGTGGCTGAGGTCGCTTCGGTTGGCGGCGTGGTGAAACAGTACCAGATTCAGGTCAATCCGGTAAAACTGTCCCAGTACGGTATCAGCCTGCCCGAAGTGAAACAGGCACTTGAATCGTCTAACCAGGAGGCCGGTGGCTCATCCGTTGAAATGGCCGAAGCGGAGTATATGGTCCGTGCCAGCGGTTATCTTCAGAGCATTGATGATTTTAATAACATCGTCCTGAAAACAGGTGAGAACGGCGTGCCGGTTTATCTGCGGGATGTTGCCCGCGTGCAGACCGGGCCCGAAATGAGGCGTGGTATTGCCGAGCTGAACGGCCAGGGAGAAGTCGCTGGCGGCGTGGTGATCCTGCGGTCGGGTAAAAATGCGCGCGACGTTATCACGGCAGTGAGGGATAAACTGGAGACGCTGAAGGCCAGCCTGCCGGAAGGCGTTGAAATCGTGACCACCTACGATCGCAGCCAGTTAATCGACCGGGCGATTGATAACCTCAGTTCCAAACTTCTGGAAGAGTTTATCGTGGTGGCCATCGTCTGTGCTCTGTTCCTGTGGCACGTACGTTCTGCCCTGGTGGCGATTATCTCTCTGCCGCTTGGCCTGTGTATCGCCTTTATCGTCATGCACTTCCAGGGACTGAACGCCAATATCATGTCGCTGGGAGGGATAGCGATTGCCGTCGGTGCGATGGTGGATGCCGCCATTGTGATGATTGAAAATGCGCACAAACGGCTTGAGGAGTGGGATCATCAGCATCCGGGTGAGCAGATTGACAACGCCACCCGCTGGAAGGTGATTACCGACGCCTCCGTGGAAGTGGGACCCGCGTTGTTCATTAGCCTGCTGATCATCACCCTGTCCTTTATTCCTATCTTTACCCTGGAAGGGCAGGAAGGTCGTCTGTTTGGCCCGCTGGCATTCACGAAAACGTACTCCATGGCGGGAGCGGCCGCACTGGCCATCATCGTCATTCCTATTCTGATGGGATTCTGGATCCGGGGGAAAATTCCTGCCGAGACAAGTAACCCCCTGAACCGGGTGCTGATCAAAGCGTATCATCCTTTGCTGCTGCGGGTCCTCCACTGGCCAAAAACAACCCTGCTGGTTGCGGCCTTGTCCATTTTCACGGTTATCTGGCCACTGAGTCAGGTGGGCGGTGAATTTCTGCCGAAGATTAACGAGGGCGATCTGCTGTATATGCCGTCGACCTTGCCTGGCGTCTCTCCGGCAGAAGCTGCAGCGCTCCTGCAGACAACAGACAAGTTAATCAAAAGCGTTCCTGAAGTGGCTTCTGTATTTGGCAAGACCGGTAAAGCAGAGACCGCAACGGATTCCGCGCCGCTCGAAATGGTGGAAACCACGATCCAGCTCAAACCTGAGGATCAGTGGCGTCCCGGCATGACAATTGACAAGATTATTGATGAACTCGACAGGACAGTCCGTTTACCGGGTCTGGCAAACCTCTGGGTGCCGCCTATCCGTAACCGTATTGATATGCTCTCAACCGGGATCAAAAGCCCGATAGGTATCAAAGTGTCCGGGACTGTTCTGTCCGATATCGACGCGACGGCGCAGAGTATCGAGGCGGTAGCCAAAACCGTGCCTGGCGTGGTGTCTGTCCTGGCTGAGCGACTTGAGGGCGGGCGCTACATCGATATCGATATCAACCGGGAGAAAGCCTCCCGCTACGGGATGACGGTAGGTGATGTCCAGCTGTTCGTCTCTTCAGCAATCGGAGGTGCTATGGTGGGTGAGACGGTTGAAGGGGTGGCCCGGTACCCTATTAACATTCGCTACCCGCAGGATTACCGGAACAGTCCGCAGGCGCTGAAACAGATGCCGATCCTGACCCCGATGAAGCAGCAGATCACGCTGGGCGATGTCGCGGATATTAACGTCGTTTCTGGACCAACCATGCTGAAAACCGAAAATGCCCGGCCAGCCAGCTGGATTTATGTTGATGCCCGCGGCAGGGACATGGTGTCGGTGGTTAACGACATTAAGACGGCCATCAGCGAGAAAGTGAAACTGAGACCGGGAACCAGTGTGGCATTCTCCGGACAGTTTGAACTGCTTGAGCATGCCAACAAGAAACTGAAGCTGATGGTGCCGATGACGGTGATGATCATTTTCATCCTGTTGTATCTGGCATTCCGCCGGGTTGACGAAGCCCTGCTGATCCTGATGAGCCTGCCGTTCGCCCTGGTTGGCGGAATATGGTTCCTGTACTGGCAGGGCTTCCATATGTCAGTGGCGACCGGAACCGGGTTTATCGCCCTGGCCGGGGTGGCAGCAGAGTTTGGCGTGGTCATGCTGATGTATCTGCGTCATGCCATTGAAGCGCACCCGGAATTGTCCCGTAAAGAGACGTTCACACCGGAAGGTCTTGATGAAGCCCTCTATCATGGTGCCGTACTGCGTGTCCGGCCGAAAGCCATGACCGTGGCGGTGATCATTGCGGGTCTGCTGCCAATACTCTGGGGAACCGGCGCAGGTTCAGAAGTCATGAGCCGTATTGCTGCGCCAATGATTGGTGGGATGATCACGGCTCCGCTGCTGTCCCTGTTCATTATTCCTGCCGCCTACAAATTAATCTGGCTGCGCAGACATAAAAAAAGCGTGTCATAACCCTGAAAGGGCGCCCCCAGTGGGCGTCCTTCTGCACTGATTCACCCTGACGTCAGGGTTTATATCGATAATATACAGAGGTGAGTATGAAAAAAGTGGTTCTAATGGCCCTGGCTCTCGGCCTGTCACTGCCTGCAATGGCGAGTGAAAAAGTCATTGATATGTACAAATCTGAAAACTGTGGCTGTTGTTCCCTGTGGGGCAAAGCGATGGAAAAAGACGGGTTCGAAGTGCGAACTCACGTCATGAATGATCAGGCGCTGTCAGCCCTGAAAGAAAAGCATGCTGTTCCTGCTGGACTACGAAGTTGTCATACCGCGGTTGTAGGTAATTTGATCATTGAAGGCCATGTGCCTGCGGCAACGATACATAAGGCCATGCAGTCTGGTTCGGGTATATACGGTCTCGCCACCCCCGGTATGCCAGCAGGAAGTCCGGGAATGGAGATGGGGGCCCGAAAAGAGGCTTACGATGTTATCGCATTCTCACCGGAGGGCAGTAAAAAAGTCTTCCAGCGAATCGAATAGTCAGCGGAACGGCTGATAACGGGACGCCGGCAGCAGGCACTCTTATGCCGGCGGCATTCGTGGTAATCGCATCCATGACATATCCTGAAGACAGAAAATGCTTCAGATATGCATAAGGAGAGTTACTGTGAAAAATGACAATGCAGTGGAACATAACAACCAGACTGCTTCTGAGCAGACATCATCCCCGGACGAGAGTCACGCATTGCATAAGGTGAGAGATCCCGTGTGCGGGATGGTCATCCTGCCTGACAAGGCGCACAGCAGCATTCGATACCAGGACCATCAGCTTTATTTCTGCTCCGCCAGCTGTGAGAGCAAATTTAAAGCCCATCCCGATCATTATTTTACCGAAGATGCCAGTGAACATCACCATCACCACGACCACCATGAAGTCAGCCCTGATAAGATAAAACAGTCTCACCGCCAGGCGGAGAAAGAGATTTCTGAAGGTGTGTGGACATGTCCGATGCATCCGGAGATACGCCGTAGTGGTCCCGGAAGCTGTCCTGTCTGTGGAATGGCACTGGAGCCGCTCGTAGCTACGGCATCCACGGGGACGAGTGATGAACTTCGCGACATGACAAGACGCTTCTGGCTGGGGTTGTTGCTGGCGTTTCCGGTTCTGATACTCGAAATGGGTTCTCATCTGTTTCCCGCTTTGAGGAATACAGTACCGCCACAGTACAACACATGGCTGCAGTTACTTCTGGCCTCTCCTGTCGTTTTGTGGTGTGGCTGGCCATTCTTCGCCCGGGCCGGAATGTCGTTACGTAACCGCTCCCTGAATATGTTTACCCTTGTTGCAATGGGGACCGGCGTAGCCTGGGTTTACAGCGTCATTGCAACCGTCTTCCCCTCCTGGTTTCCTGCATCGTTCAGAAACATGGATGGCCTGGTGGCCATTTATTTTGAAGCCGCAGCTGTTATTACGGTGCTTGTTCTGCTGGGACAGGTCCTTGAATTGCGGGCAAGGGAACAAACCTCAGGTGCCATTACTGCGCTTCTTAACCTTGCCCCCAAAACCGCCAGGCGGCTGGATCAAGACGGTCATGAAACGGATATTAATGCGGAAGATGTCCTGCCTGGCGATAAGCTCCGCATCAGACCTGGAGAGAGTATTCCGGTCGACGGTATCGTGGTCGAAGGCAAAACAACCGTTGATGAATCGATGGTGACCGGGGAATCTATGCCTGTTACCAAAACGGAGGGTGACCCTGTCATCGGGGGGACCATTAATCAGACAGGTAGTCTTATCATCCGTGCAGAGAAAGTCGGTGATGAAACGATGCTCTCACGAATTGTTCAGATGGTCGCTGATGCACAGCGTTCGCGGGCCCCCATCCAGAGAATGGCTGACAGCGTTTCAGGCTGGTTTGTTCCTCTGGTGATACTTATCGCGGTTGTTGCTTTCATGATCTGGTCTGTCTGGGGGCCCGAGCCCAGGATGGCGCACGGTCTCATTGCGGCTGTGTCGGTCCTGATTATTGCCTGTCCCTGCGCGCTGGGGCTGGCCACGCCGATGTCGATAATGGTGGGGGTGGGCAAAGGAGCCCAGGCCGGGGTGTTAATCAAGAATGCCGAAGCCCTTGAGCGTCTTGAAAAAGTGGACACGCTGGTTGTCGACAAAACAGGCACGCTCACGGAAGGTTCGCCGACGGTGACAGGGATTATCAGTCTCAATCCGGGTGGGGAAACATCTCTTTTGCGTGTAACGGCCGCAGTGGAAAAAGGCTCGCAGCATCCGCTGGGTATGGCAGTAGTTAAAGCAGCACAGGAAAAGGGGATCGCAATACCCGCAGTCACTCATTTCAATGCGCCGTCGGGTAAAGGTGTCTCAGGCGATGTCGAAGGTCAACGGGTTGTTATTGGTAATGAACTGGCTATGCAGGAAAACAGTATCGTTATTGATAATCAAAAGGCCGTTGCGGATACGTTGCGGATGGAAGGCGCTACCGTTATCTATGTGGCCACAGACGGGCACCTTGCAGGCCTGATAGCTATCTCGGATCCCGTGAAAGCAACCACGCCGGATGCGCTTAAAGCTTTGCGTCAGGCGGGGATCCGCATCGTTATGCTCACCGGGGATAACCAGCTTACCGCTGAAGCAGTCGCACGGAAACTGGGAATAGATGAGGTTGAAGCCGGGATTCTGCCGGATGGCAAAAAAGCAGTGATAACCCGACTGAAAGCGTCTGGCCATGTGGTTGCGATGGCCGGAGACGGTGTGAATGATGCCCCGGCGCTGGCAGCGGCTGACGTGGGTATAGCCATGGGAACGGGTACAGATGTGGCAATTGAAAGTGCCGGAGTCACCCTTCTCAAAGGCGACTTGATGATACTGAACAGGGCCCGTCATCTGTCAGAAATCACCATGAAAAATATCCGACAGAATCTGTTTTTTGCATTTATCTACAACGCACTTGGCGTGCCTGTGGCTGCAGGTCTGCTTTATCCTGTGTATGGAATACTGCTGTCGCCAGTTATTGCGGCGGCGGCCATGGCTCTTTCCTCCGTCAGCGTCATTGTGAATGCGTTGCGTCTGAAAAGTGTCAGGCTCGGGAAATAACACTGAGTGAAGGGGCTGTTACGAACAGAAGGAGTCCAGTATGAAAAGTACCACCTATGCGCTTATTGCTGTCGCCGCGATCGCGGCATTTGCCCTCCTGCGCGAACACTGGTCACATGTGGCAGGTTACTGGCCATATCTGTTATTGCTGGTCTGCCCGCTAATGCATCTTTTCCACGGCCACGGAGGGCATGGAGATCATCAACATCAAGGAAGTGAAAACGATAAAAAAAATTAATCCGGCAGACGGGGCCGCGTCGCGGCCCCGTTATCAGTCCAGGTATCGTTCGTAGTCTCTGGCATGCGCAAAGGCATGCTGTTCAAGTTTGTTATCAGCGGGTGCCGCTGCCCGGAACGCCAGTGAGTTAACAGGATTGTTATTGATGACCAGCTCGTAATGCAGATGAGGACCGGATGAACGTCCGCTGTTACCGGATAACGCAATAGCGTCTCCCCGGGTAACCCTGGCCCCTTTAGTAACGAGTATTTTATTGAGGTGGAGATAGCGAGTTTTAACACCGGCTTTTCCCGTTACTTCAACAAAATATCCCATGGTACTGTTGTATTCGGCCCGGGTGATTTTTCCGTCGATGACGCTGACTATTTTCGTGTTCATGGGCATGGAATAATCAATGCCATTATGGGGACTCACTTTTCCCGATACCGGGTTAAGTCTTGCAGGATTGAAAGGCGAACTGAGTCTTGCTGTGGCCGGTAACGGATAATCGAGACTGCCTTTCCCGGAAGTATCGGAAAGGTTATAGAACTTTTTATCTGATATACGATACGCCGTGTAATTAAATGAACCGGACGTAAATTTATAGGCCACGACACGTGATTTTCCCGCTTTCTTTTGCAGTACGAGTTTTAATGATTCATTTTTTTTCAAATGCCGCAGATTAAACCGGGAAGGCAAGGAGCGCTGAAGAGTAGCGATCTCGTTCGATTCCAGCCCCGAGCGGGTGGCTGAAAGGTAGGCATTTTCTTTTACGACATCGGTAGAATACATTTACTGGAATTCGCCGTTAGCATGAACACTGCGGCGTATGCTAGGGGTTTTCAGGAGGCGTGTCATCTGTCAGTTAATCGGGAGCACCGTTGATGGTCGTCATTTTTGTAACATATCTTGTTTCCCGTTTGCTCCTGAAGCTCTGGGAACTGTATGACCAGCCCGACGGTGATGATTAACGGGACTGAAACAGGTTACGGCAGAGCAATATGGGGCTCATGTCCTGCTACGTAACCCGTCAGTAAAGCCCTGCTGCGCACCTGACGCTAAGCACTAACCCGCCTGCAGTTACCTGGTCGAATACAGCCCGCGAAGCTTTCTTGCCTGCGTCTGATGTGCTTCCGCACCGGCATTATTGACCTGCTCATGCACGAGAGCGGCTTTTTCTCCGGCATTCAGTTCGTTAAAAGAAGAAGACGAGGTCTTTGAATTTGCATCACTGCCGGACAGCATTTTTTTATGTTCCTCAATCATTTTCTGATGCGCATAGGACGCGCTGTTGTTCATAAATGAATGAGCAACAATGGCCCTTTCATGTTCATTCATTTCAGAGAATGAGGGCGTGTTGTTTTTATTAACCCTGTCCGGTAAGTTTTCATGCGTCGAGGAATTCACATGACTGACGGCTGAGGCATTATTAACAAATCGATGTGCTTCATGGGCAATATCACTGGACTGAGCAAAAGCTGCCCCACAAAATAAAGCTGTAAACGCAGTGGTCGTGATTAATATATTCATGTGTAATTACCTTCTGAGGTACATAAAAGATGTCCTTATGATCATATATAAAAATAATCAACCTGTGGGGAAGATGACGTAAATGTAATACAGCTATGTACATTACACGATTGTAATGAATTTGTTTCTTAAGGTGTGCTAGCTTCATTTCATTGTAAGTGGATGAACCAGTAATTTAATTTAAATCGGTTCTCGAATTCTGTCAGTAACCATACTTTAAATAAGGGAATGCGCATGCTGTTGAAAACGTCTCGACGAACTTTCCTGAAGGGGTTAACCCTCTCTGGCGTAGCCGGAAGTCTTGGCGTATGGAGTTTCAATGCGCGTTCCAGTCTGAGCCTGCCAGTTGCCGCATCCCTGCAGGGTACTCAGTTTGACCTGACCATTGGTGAAACGGCCGTCAATATCACGGGCAGTGAGCGTCAGGCCAAAACAATCAATGGAGGCCTGCCGGGGCCCGTTCTTCGCTGGAAAGAAGGTGACACCATTACCCTGAAGGTCAAAAACCGTCTTAATGAACAGACGTCCATTCACTGGCACGGCATTATTCTTCCGGCCAATATGGATGGTGTTCCGGGGCTGAGTTTTATGGGCATAGAGCCTGATGATACCTACGTTTACACCTTTAAGGTTAAGCAGAACGGGACTTACTGGTACCACAGCCATTCCGGTCTGCAGGAACAGGAGGGGGTATACGGTGCCATTATCATCGATGCCAGGGAGCCAGAACCGTTTGCTTACGATCGTGAGCATGTGGTCATGTTGTCTGACTGGACCGATGAAAATCCTCACAGCCTGCTGAAAAAATTAAAAAAACAGTCGGATTACTACAATTTCAATAAACCAACCGTTGGCTCTTTTTTCCGCGACGTGAATACCAGGGGGCTGTCAGCCACCATTGCCGATCGGAAAATGTGGGCTGAAATGAAAATGAATCCGACTGACCTCGCGGATGTCAGTGGCTACACCTACACCTATCTCATGAACGGGCAGGCCCCGCTGAAAAACTGGACCGGACTGTTCCGTCCCGGTGAAAAGATACGCTTACGGTTTATCAACGGCTCGGCAATGACCTATTTCGATATCCGTATCCCCGGGCTGAAAATGACGGTCGTGGCTGCAGATGGCCAGTATGTAAACCCGGTTACCGTTGACGAATTCAGGATTGCCGTTGCCGAAACCTATGATGTCATTGTGGAGCCTCAGGGTGAGGCCTATACCATCTTCGCACAATCCATGGACAGGACCGGTTACGCTCGAGGGACACTGGCCACGAGAGAGGGGTTAAGTGCTGCCGTTCCCCCCCTCGATCCCCGTCCTCTGTTGACCATGGAAGACATGGGTATGGGGGGAATGGGACATGATATGGCAGGAATGGACCACAGCCAGATGGGAGGCATGGATAACAGCGGAGAGATGATGTCTATGGACGGTGCTGACCTTCCGGATAGCGGGACATCCTCCGCGCCCATGGATCACAGCAGCATGGCCGGTATGGATCATTCCCGGATGGCCGGAATGCCGGGTATGCAAAGTCATCCTGCGTCAGAAACGGATAACCCACTGGTTGATATGCAGGCGATGAGCGTCTCTCCGAAATTAAATGATCCGGGTATTGGTCTTCGAAATAACGGAAGAAAGGTTCTCACGTACGCGGATTTGAAAAGCCGCTTTGAGGATCCTGACGGACGTGAACCTGGCCGTACCATAGAACTGCATTTAACCGGCCACATGGAAAAGTTTGCCTGGTCATTTAACGGAATCAAGTTTTCAGATGCCGCACCGGTGCTGCTGAAATACGGTGAGCGGCTCAGGATCACGCTGATCAACGATACCATGATGACTCACCCCATTCACCTGCATGGTATGTGGAGCGATCTGGAAGATGAAAACGGTAATTTCATGGTTCGTAAACACACAATAGATGTTCCCCCTGGTACAAAACGCAGTTACAGAGTGACAGCAGATGCGCTTGGCCGCTGGGCGTATCACTGCCATTTGCTCTATCACATGGAAATGGGAATGTTTCGTGAAGTCCGGGTGGAGGAATGATGCGAATGAAGAGAAATTTGAAGGCCATACCTGTTCTGGTCGCCGGTTTGTTTACCTCACAGCTTTCTATTGCGGCGGGCTCCGTCTCTGCAGATCCCCACGCCGGGCACGACATGTCTGCCATGCAGATGCCAGCAGATGAGAATTTCACTGAGATGACGTCAATGGAGCCCATTGTAACTGAGAGCAGAACGCCAATTCCGCCTGTTACCGATGCCGACCGGAAGGCTGCATTCGGCAATTTACAGGGGCATGCGATTCACGACAGTGCGATTAATTATCTGGTTCTGCTGGATCAACTGGAATGGCAACGGTCGGATAACACCAACAATTTCAGCTGGAGTGTTAACAGCTGGATTGGAGGCGACACAGATCGGATTTGGCTAAAGAGTGAAGGTGAACGAAGCAATGGGGAAACGGAGGCGGCTGAAGCGCAGTTACTCTGGGGACATGCGGTTGGCCCATGGTGGGATTTGGTTGCGGGTGTCAGGCAGGATTTCAGACCTGCTTCTGCCCGGACCTGGGCTGCTGTCGGTTTTCAGGGGCTGGCACTCTATAATTTTGAGTCTGAAATTACGGGTTTTGTCAGTAATGGCGGAAAAGCAGCCCTTCGTCTGGGAGGAGAATACGACGTTTTACTGACTAACCGGCTCATACTCCAGCCATCCTATGAGGTGAATTTCTACAGTCAGGATGATGAATCGCGGGGTCGCGGCAGGGGACTGACTGACACAGAGCTGGGGCTCCGGCTGCGCTATGAAATACGCCGTGAGTTTGCACCCTATATAGGCGTTTCCTGGAATCAACTTTACGGGAAAACATCCGATATGGCGAAAAGAGAAGGTGAGAAAGACCATCAGGTAGTATTCCTGGCGGGAGCCAGAATCTGGTTTTAACGCACTGATATAAAACACTCAACTAAACAGGTAAATAAAATGTCGATTTTACATAAAGCCATTCTTACAGGTGGCCTCGTTATGGGCGTTGCTTTCTCTGCTATGGCCCATCCGGAATTAAAAAGCTCTGTGCCACAGGCTGATTCAGCCGTAGCGGCCCCGGAAAAGATTCAGCTTAATTTCTCGGAAAATCTGACCGTGAAATTCTCAGGTGCAAAATTAACGATGACGGGTATGAAAGGCATGTCATCACATTCTCCGATGCCGGTCGCGGCAAAAGTGGCGCCAGGCGCTGACCCTAAATCGATGGTCATTATTCCGCGAGAGCCTTTACCCGCTGGCACTTATCGTGTTGACTGGCGCGCGGTTTCTTCAGATACGCACCCTATTACCGGTAATTACACCTTTACAGTGAAGTAATATTATGAACGACCTGATTATGATTGTTATTCGTTTTCTTCTTTATCTGGATTTGATGGTAATATTTGGATTGCCATTTTTTCAGATATATGGAATAAGCGGTGTCAGACATGAAACCTATAACCTGACTAATTTCAGGTCGTTTATAACCTTTGCTGTTGTTACAGGCATCATTCTTACTGGCATTAATATGCTCCTGGTATCTAATGCCATGAGTGGAGTAACTGACCTCAGAGAATTATCCATCCATGTTATCGAGATGGTGATAGAAGAAACTGATGTGGGTATTAGCTGGATTGTCAGGCTCTGTGCCCTGTTTACCACACTCGGTGCTTTGTTCCTTTACACTAATAAGAGAGTATTGTCCTGCCTGCTGATGACGATGAGTGGGGGCGTGGCGCTGGCTACACTTGCCTGGGGAGGACACGCCGTTATGCATGACGGTCTGCATTACTATCTCCATTTACTGAGCGATCTGACCCATCTCGGCGCTGCAGGTGCCTGGACAGGTGCTCTGGTTGCATTTGCTATCCTGCTGATGCGCAGAAACGAGCATAATGCACAGAGCGTCATTGTGATATCTGACTCCCTGGCAAAATTTGCCACGGCAGGAACGGTGATTGTTGTAGCCCTGATCCTGAGTGCGCTGGTCAACTATCTGTATATTGCTGAGGGTAACTTAACTCCCTTATTCAACAGTTCCTGGGGGAGGATATTGCTTGCCAAGACGGCTCTGTTTGTTCTGATGCTTCTTCTGGCTGCAGCAAACCGGTTTCACCTGGGTCCCCGGCTTGAAGTTATGGTCAGGGAAGGGAATTATGATCGCAGCGTTGCCCTGATGCGAAACAGCATCCTGACAGAATTCGTTGTTGCGATTATCATTCTGGGCGCCGTAGCGTGGCTCGGAATGCTTGCTCCGTCTCAGGTCAGCTAGGGGACAGCCAAAGCTCATGCGTGAGATTTTTACTTTCATATCAGCGAGTTGACCATGCAGCGTATTTTAATCGTTGAAGACGAACAAAAAACAGGTCGTTACCTGCAGCAGGGACTGGTTGAGGAAGGCTATCAGGCCGATCTCTTTAATAATGGCCGCGATGGTCTCGGGGCCGCGTCGAAGGGACAGTATGATTTGATAATACTGGACGTGATGCTGCCTTTCCTCGACGGGTGGCAAATCATCAGCGCACTGAGGGAGTCCGGGCACGAAGAACCGGTCCTGTTTTTAACCGCAAAGGACAACGTGCGGGACAAAGTGAAAGGACTGGAGCTTGGCGCAGATGACTACCTGATTAAGCCCTTTGATTTTACGGAGCTGGTTGCACGTGTAAGAACCCTACTGCGCCGGGCACGCTCGCAGGCCGCAACAGTCTGCACCATCGCCGATATGACCGTTGATATGGTGCGCCGGACCGTGATCCGTTCGGGGAAGAAGATCCATCTCACCGGTAAAGAATACGTTCTGCTTGAGTTGCTGCTGCAACGCACCGGAGAAGTGTTACCCAGGAGTCTTATCTCGTCCCTGGTCTGGAACATGAATTTTGACAGTGATACGAATGTGATTGATGTCGCCGTGAGACGTCTGAGAAGTAAAATTGATGATGACTTTGAGCCAAAACTGATCCATACCGTTCGCGGTGCCGGATATGTCCTGGAGATCAGAGAAGAGTGAGGTTCAAAATTTCCCTGACCACACGCCTGAGCCTGATTTTTTCTGCGGTGATGCTTACGGTATGGTGGTTATCAAGTTTTATCCTGATTAGCACCCTTAATGGCTATTTCGATAATCAGGACCGCGATTTTCTGACAGGTAAACTTCAGCTCACCGAAGAGTTTCTTAAGACAGAAACGTTCCAGAACAAGACGGATATAAAATCATTAACTGAAAAAATAAATGATGCGATGGTGGGGCACAATGGTTTATTCATTTCTATAAAAAATATGGAAAATGAAAAAATCGTGGAGCTGTATGCTAAAAACTCTGTTGTCCCTGCGATCCTGCTGAATAAGTCGGGTGATGTTCTCGACTATATGATCCAGACTGAAGAAAATAATACCGTGTATCGCAGTATCTCGCGGCGGGTTGCTGTGGTTCCGGAACAGGGTCGAAGCAAACATTTCATCATTACGGTTGCCACGGATACCGGGTATCACACCCTGTTTATGGATAAGCTCAGTACCTGGCTGTTCTGGTTCAATATCGGTCTGGTCTTTATTTCTATTTTTCTGGGCTGGCTGACCACACGTATTGGTCTGAAACCGCTACGGGAAATGACCAGTCTGGCTTCCTCCATGACCGTACACAGCCTGGATCAGCGTCTTAATCCCGATCTGGCTCCGCCGGAAATATCTGAGACCATGCAGGAGTTCAATAATATGTTCGATCGCCTGGAGGGGTCATTCCGGAAACTGTCAGATTTCTCTTCTGATATCGCACATGAGTTGCGTACCCCGGTCAGTAATCTGATGATGCAGACGCAGTTTGCACTGGCAAAGGAAAGGGATGTTTCGCATTACCGTGAAATTTTATTCGCGAACCTGGAAGAACTGAAAAGATTGTCACGAATGACCAGTGACATGCTTTTTCTGGCACGTTCAGAGCATGGTCTGCTGCAACTGGATAAACATGATGTGGATCTGGCCGCCGAACTGAATGAATTACGTGAGCTGTTCGAGCCTCTGGCAGACGAGTCAGGAAAGACAATCACGGTTGAAGGAGAGGGCGTTGTTGCCGGAGACAGCGATATGCTGCGACGTGCTTTCAGCAACCTGCTTTCCAATGCAATCAAGTATTCTCCCGATAAGACCTGTACTGCTATACGCCTTGAGCGTGACAGTGACTTTGTAAACGTGATGATTACGAATGCGATGTCTGGCTCAGTTCCCGCCAATCTTGAACGTTTGTTTGACCGGTTCTATCGCGCAGACTCATCACGGGTTCACAACACCGAAGGCGCGGGGCTGGGATTATCAATAACGAGGTCAATCATTCTCGCTCACGGTGGCGAATTGTCAGCAGTACAGCGGGGGCGGGAAATTGTGTTCAAAGTGCGTTTATTAAGGGATTAATCCCGTTATTCAGGAGAAACATGGAAGGTGACAAAATTGTCATCATTCAGTCACGCGATAAACAGAGGCGGTTTTTTATAATCATTCATAAATCAGGAGCAGAGTGATAATTCAATCGCCTGGTTCCTGGAGTGATGAATAACCCGCCCTGAGATCAAATGCTTTCTCTGTTATAAGCCGTTGATTGTTTGGGTATGAAAACACCGGAGACCCAACCATGAAAAAGATCCTTGTATCATTTGTTGCCATTATGGCTGTCGCTTCATCCGCCATGGCTGCAGAGACAATGAACATGCATGACCAGGTAAATAATGCCCAGGCACCCGCCCATCAGATGCAGTCAACCTCTGAAAAAAGCGCTGTTCAGGGAGACAGTATGACAATGATGGATATGAGCGGACACGATCAGGCTGCAATGTCCCATGAAATGATGCAAAACGGCAACGCTTCTGCCCACCAGGACATGGCGGAAATGCATAAAAAAATGATGAATGGCAAATCAGGAGCCACCAACGAAACCGCAAAGTCATTTTCTGAAATGAACGAGCATGAAAAAGCCGCAGTTGTGCACGAGAAGGCGAATAATGGTCAGTCTTCAGTGATTCATCAGCAGCAGGCTGAAAAGCATCGCAGCCAGGCCACTCAGAATTAACCCGCAGCCCCACTTGTTAGACCCTCTTTTGACGCCGATTTCACTGGCTTACGCTCCCGTCCGGGAGCGTTTTTTTATTCACTTATTTATCGTCAACTATCATGGTGACTGTATTTTATTGTGCTGTCCTACATGTCTGAGAAATTACCAAGGCTACCTCCTTGTAAACCAACGCAGGGGGACGTGATAAGATATGTCGGTTATTTTGCAGGCTCAGGACAGAGACAGATGAAGAAAAAAAACATGACGCCAACACCTCACGATGCGACGTTCCGACAGTTTCTGACACAGCCGGATGTGGCCCGTGATTTCATGGAAATCCATCTGCCCGCAGAGCTGCGCGCAGTCTGCGATCTCAGCACGCTGAAACTGGAATCAGGCTCGTTCGTTGAGGATGATCTCCGCCAGTATTTCAGCGACGTTCTCTATAGCCTGAAAACCACAGCCGGCGACGGCTATATTCATGTGCTTGTCGAACACCAGTCAACGCCCGACAAACATATGGCTTTCCGCCTCATACGCTATGCGGTGGCTGCCATGCAGCGCCACCTGGAGGCAGGGCATAAAAAACTGCCACTGGTGATACCGGTGCTGTTCTATACGGGTAAACGCAGCCCGTATCCGTACTCCACCCGGTGGCTGGATGAGTTTGACGATCCCGGGCTGGCAGGCAAACTCTACAGCAGCGCTTTCCCGCTGGTAGACGTTACGGTCATTCCGGATGATGAAATCGCTGGCCATCGCAGCATGGCCGCCCTGACTTTACTGCAAAAGCATATTCACCAGCGAGACCTGGCAGAACTGGTTGACCGGCTGGCGCCCATCTTGCTGACGGGATACTTGTCTTCATCGCAGGTGATATCGCTGGTACACTATATAGTGCAGGCAGGCGAAACATCCGACGCCGAAGCCTTTGTACGCGAACTGGCACAGCGTGTGCCGCAACACGGAGACGCACTTATGACCATCGCACAACAACTCGAACAAAAGGGTATTGAGAAAGGTATCCAGCTTGGAAGACAGGAAGGTCGTTCAGAAGGTGAGCGCGAAGCGACTCTGAAAATAGCCCGTACCATGCTGCAGAACGGCATTGACCGCAATACCGTCATGAAAATGACCGGTCTGACCGAAGACGACCTAGCGCAGATCCGCCACTAATCACCCTTTCCTGGCACTCCCTGTCCGGCCATCAGCGAATACTGGTGGGGCAGGGAGGCACCAGACTCAGGCTCTGCCTGCCAGCCACAGCGATTAAACAGCTTCATCACCCCCGCTACGTTCCCAGTCAGACGCGCTGTCAGCGGATTTATCTGTCGGCCGCTGTCGTCAAAAGCAACATCGAGGTTGGCCCGTGAGAGATAAATGCCGTTCACGCCTGCACTGAACGCCACAGCATTCCGGCCGGACCATTCCCGATCGCTCAGCAGACGGTAGTTCCAGTGCATATCTTTGGCTGTTTCCAGCGCATAGGTCAGCCGGAACAGATCGTTCTGTTCAGTCAACTCGCCGGTGCAGGAACGCCAGAGGTAATTCAGCTTGCTGACCAGCTTCGCGCTGACGCCCAGCTGACGTCCCTGTTTCAGAAGCCACTCGATATCGGGGGCAACATCACGCGAAAAACGCCGTTGCTTCAGCGCGGTCGCCAGCCATCGGGTGAGAAAGAGATTTTCCTGAGCCGGTGACAGCACATCGCCGTTCTGTCTGGCCAGCGCAAGCGCCACCAGGGCGCACCATGCCAGATGGCCTGATTTTTCTGTCAGCGTCACTGCTTCTCCCGTGAGTCAATAAACTGATGTAATTCATCGAGCATAATCAGCACACGTCGGCCAGTCTTGCGGGGAAACATCCTCCGCATCTCACGCGTCAGCTGCTTCTTCTCCCATCCGTAAGGGAAAATAATGCTGTATTCCCTCCTGTCAGGGAGGATATCAGGGCCCGCGACGATGCGCGCCACTTCCTTATTCAGGCGTTCTCCTCGCCAGCCATAAGCCGCCAGTCGCTTACGGATACGTGCAACGGGAAAACGTTTATCGGAGTGACGGGGGAAGAGTAACGTCCCGTCCTCATTTCGTTTGATACCAAACATATCCAGAGACTGTTCGATCACCACTTTTCGCGCAGAGAAATGCTCACGCATAGTTTTCATCATATTTTCCATTCCAGACTCCTGAATTAATACCTGCAGCTGTCTGACCAGCCAGAGAGCAGCGTTATGCTGGCTCACTCCCTGCGTCATCATTTATTTCACACTGGAGCTCATGCCAGTATCCGGCAATATTGTTTACCACCTGTGCCGTCATAACCGCGTCAGTGACGGCGGAATGAACCTCCCCGATCCAGCTCAGGCCAGCCTGACTGACAGAACCGGAAAGCGATATAGTAGAGTCTCCGCTCTGCCCACGGATATTCAGCAAACAGCATCCGGTCGAGCCGTAATTCCCAGTGACGCATATTTTTTCGCAGGTGCTCTTCAGTCACAGGTTCAGCCAGCTCACGGCATCTCAGTACAGGAAACTCATCGATGTCCCGGATATCATGATCCATAGATTTCGAGGCCGAAATCCCCCGAATATCTGTGATATCGCATGAAAAATGAGGGATATTTTCTTTTCTAATCAGTTGCTGAACCTCAGGAACAGCAAGTGAATGGCTTTCGAGCCGGCGCTGGTAGCCCGGTTTGCGGTAGTCGATCGTCCAGGGACGGGAATGATGACAGAGAAAAAGACATCCAGTCCTGCCAGTAGACCACCGACCGTGTCCAGAACGTGTCGACAGGGGCGATGATCGGACAGGGAATTAGCTGCCCGGAAGCAATCGCACCCTCCAGGCGGGCGGGCCGTCCCAGAGAATGGAGAATCTCCTCACGTATCCAGCCAGCTGTTCTGCGCCAGACAGAAGGCCTGGCTTCTGCCGCCTGATCGACAAATTTACCTCTTCCCGGTTCATCGCTCATATGCTTTCCCTGATGGTCATATTAGTCCTGATCACGTCCGGCCAGCCTTAGCATAGCTAAGGATAATCGCGAAAATATACTACGGCAGAGGCTTAACGTCAGTATTTCTACTGCTGAGCATAAGCTGTGGTCACGAATGCCGCCAGGCGGCATGGAGGCGCCAGCAGGTGGTAAACAGAATACTGATGGTGAGTGGCGCCGGGACCCGGCGTAGCCGGAAATGCTGCTTCAATATTCGGGTTAAGAATGCCGAGCAGCGCGCAGGCATTCCGGGAATGCGCCAAAGGCGCATAGAGGCGCCCTCAGAAGTTGACCAGAACATGGTTGTTAATGGCGCCGTAGCCCGGCGCAGCCGGTTACGCTGTTGATAGGTTCCACCAATCCATCCCTTCGCCCTGCTAAGCCATAACCCGCTTATAACCATGATGTGGTTTCATTAAGCCCTTTTAACTCCGGTGAGCGGGCTGTACGGCGCTTGCGACGTACAGGGCGTGATTTCCGGAGCCGTGGCGCCGGCAAGGCCGGTGCCCGGGGGCTGTATTGAGAACCTGCCGCGATGTTACTGGCAGCCACTCAAATGTTTAGTTACATCATCCAGCATTAAAAGCGATGTTGTTCCGGCCCTTTGGGCCGGGGCGGCCTCGCTTTTCAGTGGTGGGGATGGGCTGTGATGGTTCAGGTGTGCATGGTTCACGTCTTTGCGTAAATATTTTGGATGTTGTAACTATTTACTTCTGACTGATGCCCGCCGCGTAGTGGCGGGAGGTACATTTGCTGTTTTCGAACCGGCGCGGACGTAGTCCGTTGCAAGGGCGGACATTATCCCCGTTTTCCACAGGAAAGCGGGACTGAATAAGATCCGTTTTTAATTGAATGTTTAAAAAGGGCAAAGGCGCGTAAGCGTTCGTTGGTAAGAAAGAGTCCAGGGCTACCAGAAGATTAAGAAAAACTTGCGGGTAACACTTCCAGTCATTGCCGGTAAGAAGTCCTCTATATTTGCGGATATTTGTGCATAACTACAGGGACATGACCAGGTTGCATCATCAAGGGGTTTTTCGCCGGTAATGCGTGTCGTAACGGCAGGCTTTATTGATGGTTTTTTAGCCTGTTTTTAAACGTGGGGAAGCACAAAAACCGCCAGCGGCGGTAGAGGAAAAACGTGGAGTGAGCGTTAAGTTAGCCTGGTGGCTCAGCGTCAAAATTGAGCTTGATCTGACGCAGATAATGGTAGACCAGCAACTCGAAATCATCCGGAGTCATACCTGAGACTTCCGGCCGCGTGTTGATCAGCCAGGCGGCAATCTGGAACTGCCGGTCATCGAGCCGGGTAGAACGCGCAATTCTGGAAAGACGCTTCTGTTCTATCGCTCGTTCGCGGCGAACCTTCAGGGCCTGCGCCACTTTCTCGTCAAAGAAGCGCTGTCGGGCCGCTTTTACGGACATCACTTCGCCAGGAGCAAGAATCCCCTCAGCCATCGCGCGCAGACGTTCTTCACGCTCTTTGAACAGCAGATCGAGATTGACCTGGAGGAGTTTGAAAAACTGCTCTGTTAACGTGACATGACGCGGGAGGTATGTTTTTGTGTACGGGTCCAGGCGACGCATATACGGCTCGATAAGGCCGTAATTTTCTAACAGATCGAGTGCGCGGCAAATGCGGGAAGGCGTGACCTCTTCACCAGGTATTACCTCACCCCGGGAATCTTTTGGACTTAATGCCTTGCATATCTGTGAACTGTTGAGGGCGACGTTAAACGTGGCAATGTCGCAACCGCTGACCAGCAGAACGGCCAGTGCATCGAGGAGATGCTGGCGTTCCTGTCGGAAATCGCGCTCACGGCCAGCATTTGTGCGCATATGCACGAAATACGGATGCCGCGAGAAACGGCGTTTCTGGGCACGATGATACCCGTCCCGAAGTACTTTCGGAAGCTCGCTAAAGTTCGCAGGTCGAAGATATTTAGGATCAGCACACTTACACGCCGTCGAGTGTGTTCCGCGACGACGGCGAGTACGCTTCGGAGAAACAACAGCAGAATCGCGTGCTTCACGCAGATTCGCTAAGTCGTATTCCGACCAGTCGAAATAGGTAGAATCGGAAAATGTTCCGCTATTCAAACCCGCCCGCACTTATGTTGCACGGAAGGAGCAAATGGCGCAGAAACAGGTGTTGAACTTTTCTGAGCATAAAACTATACTCCCTGCATAGAGCAACAGCTTCTATACAGTTTAAGTAGGCCCCGTTAATCTTACCGTCCCGCCAAGAATGGATGAGATTATCGGGGTTTTTGCTTTTCTGGTCCCAGGTTGATACCTATCAGAACCAGTTCCCTGCCACCTTACGGCGTGGCCAGCCATCAAAATTCTTTATACGAACAGGAATTTAGCATTCAAAGACAGTTCGATCAAGGAATGTGACTACTCACCTAACAATTCTCGTTTTATGAGCAGCTCTATCGCTTCTGCCTGAGTTAACCCATTCTCCTGACAAAATGCGTCCAGTTTATCTTTGTGAGAATTCTGGATGAACACATTTACAGGTTTATGAGTCTCCCTTTTACGGGATACCGAACGCATTTTCCTCTCACTTACACTAAGAGGCGTACCCTTTCGGTAAGCTCGTTTCGATGAGGAAGTTACTGCATTATCGATCTGCGACATCTCTGCCTCCTCAAGGATCAAACTTGGATCGTTTGCAGAGAATACTACAGATTCCTGAAATCAGCGACTTACTTTATGAACGTAACCTGTGTTGGCGCACGGTTTACGTTTCAGGATCGTTTCCTAGGATGTCAGTACGTCTGTTTCCAGTCCGTTCCCTGCGCCCAGCGGGATGTCCAGTGGTTCAGGTAGCTGCGGGCTAAGACTGGGTCATCCCAGACGACAAGCACGTTCTCCGAATTCGAGCGGTCTGCAGCCCGGCTGAAGTTAAATGAGCCGACCTGGGTGTTGCGACCATCAGCGACGATCACTTTGTCGTGGAGAATTTTGTAAGCACTGACTGTACGAACCGGGATGCCGGCACCAACCAGAAGGTTCATGGCTGCTTTACTGGCTTTGTTGTTGTTCCCGGCATTAGCTTTCCAGTCCAGAACCACGCCCACATCGATCCCCCGGTGTTTTGCCCTGACAAGCGCCCCGACCACCTCCGGGGAGGTGAAGGAGTAGCCCATCAGACGGATTTCCTGTTGCGCGGTCTCAATTGTCTTAATAACAAGCTGGAGAGCTGTACCTTCCGGAGAAAATCCTGCCTCAACGGTGGCAGCGTAAGTATTCGGTACTGGCGCGCACAGAACCAGACCGAGCAGGCCGGGCAGAAGCCATCGGCACATATGTTTTTTAGGCATTGTTTGCATGGTATTTCCTTCGCTGGATGTATTCAGAAACGCCGGAATCGGGGGAAACTCGTTTTTCCCCGATTGCCGGGGTTGGACAACGACGCCCTGCGGAGGCGTCAGGCCGTTTAGTTGAACAAACCAGGATCAGACAGAAGTGTTTTCGCTCTCAAGCTTTGTCCCCCTCGATCCATTGCGGGTAATCCTTGGCAATATCACAACGCAGCTTTTTATTGCCAACGCTGATGATGTAGCCCGGGGAATACTTCTTTTCACCATCGCTACAGCGTTTATCTTCCTTCAGGCTATTTGTCTTTATCACCTCCGCCAGAATCTGTCGCAGAAGCACGTTAGTCGTGACCTGCTCAGGCACCGCGGTAGGCTCTGCCATAATCTGTTCAGGTAGTTCTGAATGGATAAGTACAGGCCCTTTTGACGAAGCAAACGTCGGCCCGCTTAATAACAGGCAACCAGAGATAACCGCTGATAAAGCGATTTGCTTATTTTTCATGTGAATTCCTTTTGTTTGATTAAAGCAACAGTAAAGACAGGTCAGAGAACACTGACCAGAAAACCAATACACAGCAGATGGAGGGCATACGCTGGTGCAAACCACCGTCCGGCCTGCAGGCGTCGTCCGGGAGCCGGTACCAGCCCGTGCACGCAAAACAGTACAGTCAACGTCAGCAGTACACCGGAAAGCGTCATCACATCACCATGTCGGGCATTAAGCAGTCCGACCAGCAACAGCCAGACAGCAAACAGGGCTGGCCGCAGTGAGTCCCGGACTTGCCAGATAAGAAGCGCGCCGGCGAGCATCAGCAGACCCGGTATACCGTAACTGGCAGAGCTAAGCGGCAGATACCCCACCAGGGCCGTGAACGCTGCAACGCCATTAAGCACGGTCGTCGCCTGCAGGAAGCGGGTCACCTGCATGACAACAGCGAAAGCGAACAGGATATTCAGTTGCCACCACATGAGTCCGGCTTCCCTGAAGGCCAGCCAGTAACCCGGCTGGGCCAGGAGTGCCATCAGCCACAGGCGGTTGAGGCTGTGCTGACGCAGGGTTTTGCCTGCCATGTTGCAGCCACTGACCAGCGCAAACAGGGGGAATGCACAACGCCCGGCCATGTTCAGTAAGGGCATATCCAGCTGGAAGGCAGTGGCGATGTGGTCCCCCACCATTGCCATAAACGCGGCCATCCGGATGACATCGCGCTGCAGCGTGGAGAAATTCAGAGCCAGCCTGAAAGGATGCAGGGCAACAGATTTCCCCGGACTCATGCCGCAGTCTCCGGTCGTTGTGCACAAAGGTGTGCCCTGACGCGCTCAGCCAGTAGCTGCTCATCATCGCCACGCAGCAGCGGGATACCCGCCTGTTTCAGCACCTCTTCCAGCAGCAGGTCACGTCGCTGACGTTTCGGCGCCTGATGGGAACGGTCGTCCAGCTCCACTGCCACAATGATTCTTCCGGTGCGGTCCGTGATAACCACATCGCAGTGCCACTGCGATACCAGGCGGAACAGTTGCCACCATTCACGGCTCCCGGACTTACGATCGGGCGCCACTCTGACGATATCGGCCACACGAACCTGCGGACACAGCCGCCACTGGCGGGTATCGGTCACCCTGTCGAGCCGGCGCAGAAAACGCTGCTCCCGCTCCGTCATCAACTGACCGGCACTGACGAACGACGGTCGGCGGCACAGCAACAGTTCAGTTCTGCCCGGCCGAATCCCTTTTTCACGCAGCATCTGCAAAAGCGGATGCCGGGCCGAACCGGCCTGCCTGAGCAATACCACAAATCCGGCGAGCAGAACGGCAATGATGAATATTCCGGTAAACATACACATATCCTCCCTGAATCAGTCCCCACCGAGCGTTTTTTCCAGCTCAATGTCTTTTTCCGGTACATTCACCACCCACTCACGCTCGGTACGCAGCATCTGTTCGCGCACCTGCTGGCGGATACCCCGACCGTCAGCCACCGCTTCCTGAATAGCCTCTTCCAGCTCACGTTCTCCCCGTGCTGTACCGTCACGCAGCCGACGTTCTTCATCGGCAGACAACCGTGTTTCGGGTCTGGTGCTCTCCTCACCCGACACTGCCGGCAGCAGTTCCTGCCGGGCCTGCTCCGCCAGCTCCCGGGCAGCTTTTTCCTGTGCCTCTGCCAGTTTCTGCTGCTCATCCGGAGGCAGCGTAATGGGGTCTTCCGCTTTCGCCGCCGATTCAGCCTCCGCCACACTGCGCACTGTTCGTGCAACCTCATCTTGTTCCGTGATTCGTCCCCCGGTCAGGCGGGCTGCATTGAGCAACCGTTCTTCACCGTGCAGGCGTATCACCACCCCGCTCTCCGGGTTCTCCTGTGCCAGGCGCAGCGCCGTCTGTGCATCATCAGCAATGAGTGTCTGTCCGTTACGGCTGGCCTGCAGGCCGGCAAACTGCGCATCCTCCCCACCACGCAGCCGGGACTCATCACTGAGCACCACGCGCATCCCGTCATCCTCAATCCGGATTTCGGTCAGCAGTGCCCCGGCTTCTTTTCCGTGACGGGTCCACGCCGGCAGGGCTACATAAGGTGTCGGGTATTTCCTGCCGGCAGCAATGAAGCGCGCCATTGTTTCACCCTCAAGGCCGTTTTCCGCCAGAACCCTGCGTCCCAGTGCTGTTTTATCCAGTCGTGAGGCGGTGGCCAGCAGTCGGTTGCCGGTGTCGGATTCGTGGTCACTTTTCTGATGCAGCAGGTCGTGAGCGGTCTGTCCGGCATTTGAGTGCCGGGCATCGGTACTCCAGCCAGCCAGATCGTCGGTATAGACCTGCACATGCTCTTTTGCTCGTGACAGCGTCACATAAGTGGACTCCAGAGACGCCATTCTTTTCCTGCCACCTTCGGTACCGGTCAGGGCAATGGCAAAGCGTTCACTGGCCCCCTGCACGCCATACACCGTCAGGGCATAGGCGAGGTCAATATGACGGTCCTCCGTCATGGCCTGCGGGTCGACAATTTTCTCCTGATCTCCCTGGCGAAAACGGATGGCCCCGTCGTCAGTGAACCCGGCCACCTCCCACAGGCTGTTGGCCACATAGCCGCGGTCGATGTCCGAGCGGGTAAAGCGCACCCTGTCCCCCTGACTGATCGTCAGATCGCGGGGTGTGAAGAGGGAAATATCCTGTGCAGTGTTCTGCTGAGGAGAGATCAGCACCGACTCCCCGTCAGCATTACGCAGCGTGACCACGGCGTCCTGCATATCCACCTCCGCCACAGTCCAGTAGCGCTCGTTCATCATGGCCACGGCGCCGGTGTACTCAGCAAAGGTTTCAGCCGCACGCAGGGCGTTGTCAGGCACCCGGAGCGGCTCCAGGACGGTGAACGTGCGTTCTTCAGCACCTGTATCGCCTTTCTCATGCCGGGCGGCATGTATGGCATCATTGATGGCATGACGGTCGGCGTTGAGTTCTGCCACAACCAGCGTCTGCTGCTGCGCCTCCGGGGTGCGCCCCATCCAGTCATCCCGGATGGCTTCAATGATGTCGGTCCGGACCAGTGACAATTGCTCTGGTGTCAGTGTCTGTTCATCGGCAGCGGGAGTATCCTGCTCCTGGCCCTTTTTCGGCGCACGGATTTCCATGACGGAATTCCCGGGCACCCAGGCTCCTTCCTGACGTGGTACCTGTTGCGGGCTGACGTCATCCACCTGGCGCAGTGATGTATCAACCTGACCGGCGATGATGCTTTCAATCGCCGGGCGCAGCGCCGGGGTCTGGCGGACAATCTCCTGCATCACCACCGTATCGATGGCACTGCGCTGCTGCACCAGGCGGAACGGCAGACCGGTTGAGATGGCCTGCAGCTGCGCGGTATCCCCGCTGGAGACCATTCGTCCGCCGCCTGCGGCAACCAGCTGATAGAGCTCGGCCATATCACGGTTACCCACCATCGAGCTCTCATCGGTCAGGAACAGGACATTGCGGAAGTCCGGTGTTTCCCCGGCTTGTATGGCCAGCCGGGTTTCACTCAGAAAACTGGCGAGCGTTCGTGCCTCCACCCCGGCCTCACGCATCTCATGCACGGCCCGGTGCGTGGGTCCCAGGCCAATGACCTGCGGGCGCACGGATTCAGACAAGGTGTTCAGGGCACCCATCACCGCCCGGAACTGGGTGGTTTTCCCCACCCCGGCGTAGCCCTGAATGGCCATAAAGCGGTCGGTGTTTTCCAGCACTGTCCGCGTGGCCTCCCGCTGGCCTGCCGTCAGACCGGCCAGCACTGAGGCTGGCGTCAGCGCCATCAGGGGTTGTACCGCATCCTTACCCTCAGCAATATGGCGGATGATGGTCTTTTCCATCTCATACGCCACTCGCGGAACCAGCACCCTGTTTCCCGCCCCGGAAACTGAATCCAGTTGTATCAGCTCCCCGCTGTCCACCTGCCGGGCGATTTCAGTCCGGACATCAGTCAGCGGCTGGCCGGATTTTACCGCTTCTGACAGCAGGGCAATTTCACTGAGGTGTACCTGTCCCTGCTGCGCGCGCGGGATGGCCAGACTGACGGCCTGCTCTGCATCCGACATCAGGCGGTCACGACTGGCCTGTATGGCGGTATCCAGATTTGCCTCGCCGGTCGACTGACGGACCTGGTCACTGGCCAGTCGCACGGCAGACACACTCTCCACTTTGCGTGCTGCCTGCAGGCCTTCCAGCGGCGTATAAATCCGGATGTCGCTGCCGCTCTGCGCCAGCGCGTTCAGGGTCTGTTTATTAAGCCCGCGCGGACCGACGGCGGCCAGTACCGTGCGCGACGCGCTGGTACCCGCTCCGGTCCCTTCCACATAGTCATGGGCCAGCTTCACGGCCCGTTCAGTGGGCAGGCGCAGTTCCCGGTCGCCGCTGCGCAGCCGTACCACGCCATTTTCCAGCCCCGCCACGGTGAACTGCTCTTTCGCTTTGATGGCTCCCTTCAGCTCTCGCCCCAGCGCCCTGACGCGGTCCCCTTCAGAAACCTCCAGTGTCCGGCTGCGGTACAGGCTCCAGCTGCCGTCCAGTTGCGTCACCTTCAGGGTCAGCCTGGTGCCGTCTTCCCCCTGCAGCACCAGGCTGTTAGTGGCCTCAGCCACCCGGTCAATGGTGTGCCGGGTCATCGTTTTCTTCTCAGCGTCCCACTGCTCCATCACCATCCCGGGCCGGTAGTTATCACGCTGATGACGGGTCTTACTGTCCAGCCACACCGGCTCCAGTACCCGGAGTGTCACCTGCTCCCGGCCCAGCTCACCCGCATCACGGCGCATATCCCGGATAACCTCCGTCAGCTGCTGCTGTTCCCGGGCACCGGTCACCTGGGCCACGACATCCCGCCCTTCAGCAGACAGGCGCACGTACTCCTGCGCCAGCTGGCCATAACGGGTACGCTTGTCCGCCTCGCTGACCAGTCGTACCTCCGGCAGTTGCGTGCCGTAAAACCGGTACTGTGGAATATCCGCCTCTTTCAGCACAGACAGCGCGTTCCCCGTTCCCTGTCGGTTTTCCGTATCCATAAAAATCAGCTGCGCACCGGCGCTGAGCGCCTTTTCCTGCAGCAACACGGTTTCTTTCAGCGACAGTCTCTCCGCCCGGTCAACGATAACCGTGCCCTGCACCGGCAATACGGTGTCTGCATTCATCTGCGAGCGCAGCATTACATGGCCTGCCAGATGCGGGCTTTCTGACAGAAACTGGCCACTGCGACCGTCGGCTGCAATCACCATCACCTCACGGCCCTGTGCGCGGGCCATCATGGCCACGTCTTCCGTGCGCTCACGTAAGGTTTGCGCGCCTCCGCGACCGCTGAGAATAGCCACCGGGCTTTTATCCTGGGTCAGCACAGAGACAGCATCACCTGCCGGCATATCGCGCTCTTTTGCCCGTTCAGGAAAGACCAGCACGGTTTGCTCCTGAATGGCGGTGCGCGCCAGCTGATGGACACTGAGTTCGTTCAGCAGGTGAATATCGGAAGTAAAAATACCCTTTTCACGGTCAAGCGGGATAAGTCGCTGCCCTTCAATCGCGGCATCAATGCCGGCACGGGCCTGCTCAAACAGGCCTGACGCTGACGGCAGACGACTGACCGTGCCGGCCAGCATTTCCGACCATGTAAACTGGACCTTCTTCTCCGACAATGCCGAAATCGTGTCACTGACGGCTTTCTGCACGTCTGACTCAGAAATCTGAGCAGAAGACGCACCACCAGGCTGGCCTGTAGCCCGAATGTCCTCTGTACCGCCGACAGCAGAGCCTGGTGGCTCCGCCCGCGTCTGCGCCTGGCCGATGTAGTTATCGATATCGAATTTTTCATCGGTCAGCCGCCGGCGCCAGTCAGCTTTCAGCAGATCCGGGTCGGCCCATGCTTTAGCCTGGCGGGTATCGAGTGCAGCAACGTCGCGGGATTTTTTGGACGCATCTGGCCCTGCCGCTTCGCTGATAGCCTGACTGCGGGTCGAAAACGGCGCAACAGGAACATCCTTTAGCTCCCAGAGACCATTTTTACCGGCTGCAACCGTTTCATAACCGAGTTTTTCCGCCTCCTGTCTGAATGGTTGCAGTACGAGGTTTCCGATCGCCACCTGCAGCGCATACAGATTTTCACCGAATCCGGTTTTCATACGTGTATCGCTGGCCAGCGCCCGCCATTTGTCTTCCGCAAACGTGGTATTGAACACCAGCGCATGTGTATGGATCTGCGGATCTAAAGCACGGGAGGTATCATGGTTGTACAGTGCGGCCACCATGTTTCCCGTCAGAACTGTGTCGGTTTTTCCACTGTCTGTGATGCGCGCGCTGATAAGCTTCTCTACTTCTTTCATGCCGTTTTCCACACTGCGGTTCCACGCATCAAGCAGGCGGGTATCACCACCAATGAGGATCATCATCGATACACTTTTGGGGGCTGAAAAAGTCAGGTCGTAGCCGCTGCGGTGTTTATTCACGCCATTGACCATCCTGGAAAGGTCAGTGCCATCAGGAAGTTTTCCCTGACGTATCGCATCCATATCGGCGTTGGCGACTTCGCCCTTCAGGCCCAGTTTCTCCGCGCCATCTCCCAGCCAGCGTGACTCCAGCGAGCCGCTGGCATAGTAGTTGTCTTCATGGCTGTAATAGGCCGAATCACCCTTTATAGACGAAATTGAGAGCATCAGAACACCTCCCTGTCGTCATCAAAGTCATGCGTTTTATCTGTCGCATGATTGATGTTGACCTCTTCCCTGCGGGTCATATCGCGAGTCTGGTGTGAGGTCTGAGCCCATGCCTCATACGCTGCGAAATCCACAACCTCACCGTCGCTGTTCAGGCCCGGCGGCATATCCTGAGGTAAATCCTGTTCGATATCACGCTCAGTCCCTCCGGTGGAGGCTGAGCTACCTTCAGCGGTAACTGCAGTGGAAGCCGTGTTTTCGGTATCTGCATCGACGGAACCGCCCTCTGTCTGCAATGGCCACGTCGCAGGAGGCGTGTTCGCTTCCGCGAGGACAGCAGCCACCAGGTCGGCAGAAGGGGGAGGGGTATTCGAAAGATTACCCTTCGGTATAAACGCACCGCCCGGAACAGCCTGAATTAACGATTCTCCCTCGAATAATCCGGCAAACTTGTGCCGTTCTTCTTCACTACGGCGCCGAATTTCATCCTCAAGCGTCTGATCAAGACTTGTCTGTACGTCACGCAGCAACAGGGCATCTGCCACTTTGGGCATTGCCTCATAGCTCATGGAGAGTTTTACAACGGGATAGTCACCGGGCAGGGTGACATAACACTGCAGATCGTTAAGTTTCTGGACGTCTGAATAGGTCACCACCGTGACACGCTCTTCCTCCTTGCCGAAAGAAATCCCGTCACGGACCTGCTCATGGCCGAAGCTGGTCTGTTCACTGAATTTTTTACGCCGGGTTTCCCCCAGATCTTTTTCTACAAACTGCGCAATTTCCGCACTCGGGGAACGAAAGAAGAATTTGGTGTTCAGCAGGTCAAACAGTCCCGCAGCGGCTTTAGGACCATAGATTTCTTCCATCTGTGCGATGTTCTGAAAACCCAGCACAAAACAACCGCCAAATTTACGGGCTTCTGAAATAATCCGCGGTAATGAGGACAATTTATGCAGCGACGCCAGTTCGTCATAGAAGAACCAGACACGCCGCTGCCGGTTCGGCCCCATAGCGAGAAGACTGGTGGCGGCAATGCTGAGCCACAGTGAAATAAGCGGCTTGAGGGACTCATGGTTTTGTTCATCGGAGGTAATGAAAAGCCAGCCATTCTTCGATTTATCGGTCTGGCCTTTCATCCATTCCCGGATGGTAAACTTCTCCCGCCCCGGACGATCAATGCCCTGCAAGTAGCGCAGAGCTTTAACGTAGTTTGTCAGCACGCTCCGGATAGAGATGGCTGTCTTCTCTATTTTTCCGTCAACCAGTGTGGAGGCTGGCGTACCGGCCAGGAAAGCCCGCAGCTGGTCCAACTTTATGGCCAGAAGTGTACGCAGGAATTTGTTGTAGCTGCGATCTTCGTCCTTACGCATGCGCTCAGCACCTTCCGCGAAGATGGTGCGCGCACTGCCCTGCCAGAAAGGATCTTCACCACTACTGGCCGGGATCAGGGTCGTACTGGCATTCTCCAGTTCGGCGATAGAGCGGCATTCCTCCCACAAATCCCAGTTCGGGCAACGGGAATCCAGCGCATTAAGCACTTTATCCCGGGATTCGTCGTAGAAATCCTCAACGAAAGTACAGCCTTTGTCGTAGATAATGACCAGATCGCCCCTGTCACGCAGCTGTTTTAAAATCTTGCGCATCAGGGTGGATTTACCGGTTGATACCGTGCCATGCATAGCCATATTCTGAATTTCAGAATCCAGCTTCAGCGGCAGGTCATCAATACGAATATCAGATGCTTCCCCGCGTTTTTTCATCATCCGGGCAACTTCTTTTGGCGATTCGCAGAGTACCCGGCCCCCGATAATTTCATCCTCACTCTGTTTACGGCCAGCACGCCCGAGATACCAGTACACGGCCAGTGTGGCCAGAAAGGCGATCAGCAGCGCGGCACATCCTGCAATAACCAGTTCCTGTTTCAGCAGTTGGCCGCAGTACATGGTGTAACTGTCACTCAACACCTGCCTGGCGCTGTACTGCAGGTTATGTTCGTAATAACGGATGGTATAGACAGGCTGACTGACCATTTTTTCAGTAAAGGGCGTCATTACCCGAACAAACCAGTAAATAATGCCGTTGGTCAGATTCTGAATACTCATTCGCATAAGCAGGACGGCGATGCCAAATAAAACCGTCCCCATAATAACGTAATAAGAAATCAGGTTATTTATTTGCAGGAACATTTTCAGGCGCATGAATGCGACCTGACCGCCCTGCGTTAAGTCGCGAGGATTCAGGCTCATTATATTCCCTAGAAACAGGTTGATTACAGAAACAAAAAATTATGCTTCCGCAAGTTAATTAACTTAGATAGTAAAAGGAGAGGTCACTAAAATTTTAAAACATTGAGTCTTATACTTACAAGTAAAGACCAGAAAATGTGAATTGTTCTAGACAGAAAGAAAACAGCCATTCAAATTCAAACACACTGCTCACCGCCACAGGTGAGCATTTACCGGAAATAATTTTAAATACCTCTATCCCTATAGCTCAAATCCACTCCGTATGGGTTGCCACCCACGTCAATACTTTTGCTTCCACTTACCATTGGCAAGCCAGTAGCAGGATTTACTTCAAATGAATTGTTCGATAGTTCATCGTCTAACAACTGCCCTCCCTCTGAAACATGTTCAGTGATAATTTCCCCACTTAATATTCGATAACAGATAATATCGATATTTCTAGCACCATCCTTTAATAAAAGCTCCTTAACAGCAATAATATCCTTCCTTTTAATCTTAGAGAATCCAATAAAAGACACTACCACCCCAATTAAAAATATAAATGGGTACGCAATCAAAGGTGATAACTCTGCAATGAGTGCAGAAAACAGAAATATAAAAACCGCAACTATTAGCTTGAAGTTAATCAATGGATTTATATACCCACTTCCCAAATCACTTAACACTAACATCCGTTCCATTCGGTAAAACCACAACGTTATAAACATCAATACAAACAATATTAATAGCGCAGGCGCGGCATACACCCAACTGTAAGAGCAAAAAACAATGACGCAACGTAACCACACTAAAAAATAGAGTACTGGCAAAAGCATAAAGCGTTTTTTTAATTTATTTTTTACCATAATATGTTGAACCTCTCTCCTGAGCATCTTGCGCCATCTTAGTTAACTCATCATTATCAATACCGGCCAATGATTTCTGTGATGTTTTTTCATTTGCAATTCCTTGTGTATGTTTATCTAGAGTTTTTTGATGTTGCGACTGCAATTCATCTCTTGATTTGACTATAGCCTCTTTAGAATCAGCAATATCTTGTCCAGAGTCACTCAGTCTCCGGTTTGAATTAACATATCGTTGTTCTACGATTTGAGGAACATTTTCCTTTATAAACGCATTGTTTTCGTGATCACGGATAGCATCTGAATTCGTATTCCAGTTATTAGTGATGCTATCTTCGCCTGGAACGCCCGCAACATTACTCATTCCGCTGCCCAGATTAGCTTTATGTCCATGATATTCAGCCTGAATCTGCGGTAACACCTTATCCTGCACAAATGATTGAGCCAGCTTCTGACGTTCTGCTGCCACTTCTGATGAAGATGTGTCACTCAAGATGGCTTCAGCATTACCAGATTTCTGCATTACATAGTTAGCAAACTGTTGATCAAAGTTGCTGTTAATCTGAGCACTATTACTCTGGACATAAGCAGCCATTTCACTGTATTCATGGCTTCGGGTCATACTGTCAGAATATTGCTGATAGCTATTCTGTGTGTCAGTGAGTGTAGCTGACAATTGCTCCAATTTATTGGATGATGCAGCGTCGGTATGACTTCCTCCTGCATTTACACGGCTGCTTTTGACTATATCTAGCCCTTCTCTGAAATCTTGTGCAAGCTGCGAGGTTCTATCACTTCTAACATCCTTAGTCTGAGTATTTGTTTCACTTGTACCATGTGACGAACCCGAACTACCGGTTAATTCTGCTCCTACATGAGCCTCCACACCTGTCCCAAAAAACTTAGCTCCCGCACTCGCTTTAGTGCCAGTACTAACAGTACCTCTAGAAGATTTATCCAAAAGTCGGTTATAAGCTTCTGTTTCTGAGATACCGAGTGTTTGTGCCAACGTTTTCGTTGCACTGAGCATCTTGTTAATCCCACTGCTGGCATTACTGCCAGTACTTTGGTCAAAACCTTGTACAAGAGAGTCACTGTTCCCACGCTGGCTGGCAAATTGTTGCAACTGCATCCAGCTACTGGCTCGCCCGCTCTGATATCCGCTAAGTGCGGTTTGTGCACGTTGTTCCGACTCTCTTGCCTGTTGAGTCAGGCTGCTGCTTGTGACTTCAGCACCATTGAGACTGACAGGCAACTTCGACATTGCTCCAGTGGTATCAAAAACATTCTGCCCGGAAGAGGTTAGCGTTCTGGTAGCACCACTCTCCAGCTGACTGGTCATATGCCCTTCACGATGACTGTAGTTGGTGTCCCACTTGTTTCCCTGTACATTCCCGGTCGTCATATTGTTATAGGACCAGTTACCGTCAATCGCCTGCGAGGACGACTGTGTGGAGGCTGACTGCAGGGTCTGTCCCAGATAGTTCCCCGCCTGCGACACCACCTGTCCCAGGCCTTTCACCATCCCCCAGGCGATAAACGGGATGGACAGCGCCAGCCAGCCGGCTGTGGTGCCGATATCTGAATAGGTATTCTGCACCTGGTCAAAGGTGGCCAGCGTCACCGCCGTCCCGTTGAGTTTGCCCTGCAGGTAGAAGTTCATCGCATGGTTCAGTATGGAGAACAGAATGGGCCACATCTGCAGATAGGCAATGGTGTAGATATAGCCTTTGATAATGGTCCAGGACAGGGAACTCACCACGGCCAGGACAATCAGCACCGGAAACAGCGCCATTGTCATGCCCAGCAGCACGCTGTGCATCACCGGCAGCGTGTTGGCAGCGATGGACGCACTGGTCGCCTGAGACAGGCGCATTTTTGCCATCGAGGTCTGCGTGGCGGTGTTCACCAGCCCGGCAGTATCGCCATTCTGCGCTGAAAAGCTCTCCAGACCACTGCGCAGGCCATTCATCACCACGTTCTTACGGATGATTTCGGTGGAGGTCATGGAATTGCCGTGAAAATAGTTATAGCTGTCGCCCAGCATTTCGGTGAACAGTGCCGTACTGGCACCGTTTGTCGGACCAAAGACCTGGTTCGTGAAACCGTGCATCCGGTTAAGCACCTGCTGGAGAAACGGGGACATATTCCGTCCACTGATATCACTCGAATCAGTGTTTATTTTGGTTATGGCCTGCTCGCAGGTCAGAAAATTGCGGTTTTTGTCATACAGACCACGCAGAGGACTGGGTTTACTGAATATCAGCGCGTAGGGGTCTGTAGAATTCATCAGGTCGCCAATGCTGTACTTATTGTTCAGCATAATGTCACCCACCACGCAGTTATGAACGTAATCAGAGAACATGCGCTGAATTTCCGGCTCAGAGAACCGGAAATCACTGCTCCCAGCCGCCAGCTGCGCGCCGAACAGCATCCCGGTTTTGCTGTAAGTCAGCGCGTCCGGCCGGGCAAACACAAAATCGTAAACCTGTGCCATACCTGCACCAATACGGGTGATCAGGCTGGCCGGGGCTGCAAGGCCGGTCGGGACATTATCCACCTGATAGATGGCCGCTGGTTCAGACAGGTCAATAATCTGCACGTTCCGCTTGTCCCCGACCAGAACGGCAATCACCAGGACATAAAACCCGGCCCATTTGACCAGGTCCATAATATTGCGTGTCCGGATATAGGTTGCCGCCCCGACAATCACCGATACGGCGGTGGCCATAGCTATCAGTGAGTCTCCGGCCCTGCTGTTAAAAAATGCCGCCACGCCATTGAGCGTATCCTGAAACCACGCCCCGCCGGCAACGGTGTAAATCGTATCAACGGCCATATCAATTCACCCTGCTGAACTGGTAGTTACCCAGCACACGATCGCTCATCTTTGAGGAGACCTGCTGGCGGATAAAGCGGATTTGCTGCTGCGCGGAGATAAGGGCATCTTCTTTGATCTGCACTTCCATACGCAGCGAGTTAAGCGCCTGACGCGCGTCGGCCAGCCCGCTTTTCAGCTCTTTCATGTTGGCACCCGGATAATCTTTGGTGGCAAGCGATCCGTTAACCACCTTCATCACGGCTTCCAGATACTGCAGATAGATGTCGACCGCGATGTAATCCGTCAGCTGGGCAAACAGGGACTGAGAGACACTCAGTGACGACTGGTCCACAATCCAGGAGAGAATGGGGATGGAGGTACTGTTGATGAACTGCTTCTCTTTTTCCGTCAGCGGCGTGTCGGTGATGGCCTTGTTCTCGATGCTGGTCAGCATGTCCTGCACCATCTTAATAAGCGATTTGTCTGCGGAAATCGTCACGTTATTCAGAGTCGGGGACAGGCATTTATTCTGGTTATCGCAGACGTATACCTTTGCCGTCCCCCCGCTCATCATCGCTGTCAGCAGGCTGCGGTCCGATGCCATTGAAGACAGTATCCGCAATTCGCCGTTGCTGCCGAAAATCACCGAACCACTGATGCTCATGGCGAACTGACGCAGCTCAGCGTTGCTGCTGAGCGAGCTGTTGCCAAGCGCATCCCACATCAGGTTGATATCCTTCAGTACCTGGTCCTTTTCCGCGCCGGTGGCTTTATCAGCGACGGAACCGTATTTGCCTCCGGAGGTACAGCCCTGACGGGAAGCCACCCAGTCCGAAAACACGCTGGTTTGCCCGCCAACAGACTGGCAGACGTTCTGCTGGCTCTCGCCCCACAGCGATGCCACGCTGTCGACCATCGCCTTTGCCGCCTGACAGCTGGACATATTGAACCGGTTAATATCAGCGGCCATCTTCTGCAGAAAGTCTTTCGCGGCCTTGAGTTCCGGTACGGTGGTTTCCAGCGCAAGGTCAAAGAAGTAGCCTGCCGCGTTGGCCATCGTCTGTTTCACAAACGCCATAATCTGGTCGGAGTTAATAAAGGAAAACGCCCCCAGATACACGTCAATCCCGCCGCACCCGGCGTTGATGGATGGCAGACTGATGGAAACCAGCTGAATGTTCTTGTTGCCGGTGCGCGCGTAGAACGAGCCTCCGGAGACATAACGTGCGGCCTGCCCCTGCCAGGCTTTTGCCGAGGTGGTGTTGCTGGCATAACTCATGTCATTAAAGAATGAATTCATGTCATCCTGCAGCGCGGCATGCGCCGTTCCTGCGCTGTACAGGCCCAGCGCAAAGGCCAGGCAGAGCGGTTTCAGTCGCATTATTGTTGTCCCTGAGCGTTGAGTGGAATGCTTTTCCCGGCCTGACGATCCAGCGCCATCCGGAGTACTTCATCGAGGCGGGCGCGGAATTCTCCAGCCCCTGCGGCACCCTGCAGCAGCGGCCAGGTTTCCATCGTATTGACGTTGGTCAGAAAGGTGGTTGGCGTGGCCACCGGCAGGCCGCTCTGGAAATATTCCACCATCACATCCGGCGTTGCCGGCAGAACATCGGGGAATTCGGCATCGCCCTTCCCGTCAAGACTGACGGGGAACACGTCAAGACCGGTTTGCTGAGAAAAGGCTTTCAGGACTGGTGCAAACTGGCGGCAGTACTGGCAGGTCGACTGCATGAACAGCACCACCTTCCAGTCCTGCAGGTTAACTTTCCTGCCATCGCTCAACGGATACCAGACGGGTGACGTATTCTGAACAGCACGGTCTGTGGTTGTTGTCGCCCTGTTATCTGGCAGACTGAGCGAATCCATCGCGGGTGCGCTCCGGCCCGTTTTTCCGGCTTCCAGCGCACGGATATCATCCAGTGTCCCGGCGTGCAGGCAGCCGGACAGTATCGCCGCCATCAGGATGGCGGTCCGTAATACAGTAACAAGCATGAGGAACCTCAAAAGACGGGGGTTATCAGTAATCCGGCGCAAAGTGGGTCAGCACGCTGACCATCTGCCTGTCCAGGTCGTCGTGGCTCATAAAACCCCATGCAAGGGGTTGCCACTGGTGAGTTTTCGGGTCGACCAGAAACGTGGCCGGGAAGTGGGTGACACGCATTTTTTCAGCCTGTCCGCTGTCAGGGCGACTTTGCGGCAGCTGGTCGCTGAGTTTACCGTCCACGCTGACGGCCATGAGCGTAATGCCCCGGTCTTCACAGAAAGCCCGAATCACCCCGGCCATCAGGTTGTCGACGGCGTTATTACCCCGGTAGAAGAAGAACAGGCCATAACGCTGTGCCACCTGGCTGATAACCGCATTCTGGACCTTCTTCTCTTCCGTCAGACGGGCTTCCACCGTGCCGTTGTAATGGGAGCGCTTCACGTTGTAATCCAGCTCCGGATACTTCAGCCGGGCCAGTTTCGCCGTCTGGGTGAAGTCCGTTGCCCGGTCAGTCCAGAAGTTCTGCAGTGTCATAAAGCGGCGGAAATTCTCCGCTGATGGATACAGGATGGCGGTATCCAGCGCTTCACGGGTTGCCTGCTGGAGCACCTTTTTCTGCTCTGATGGCGTCATGCTGGCCAGGCGTTCCCGTAGTGTCGGCTGCGGCGCCGGTTCGGGCTTGTTCTCTTCCGCATTAGGGTTGTACCACTGCCATCCCTCTTCCCGGGCGTAGTTGGGCGCCAGCACATCCTCGGGAGCAGCATGCAGCGATGCTGCCATCATCAGGGCAAACGCACCGGCAATACATCTCATGGCGCGTTCTCCTTCATTTTCTCTGCAATGATGTCCTGCGCTTTTTTCAGCAACGCCTGGTCTTCCGGAATGTCACTGCCGGCATCAAGATCGCTGTAAAAATCACTGAAGTTCATCACCCCAAAATCGAGGCGCTGCAGTTCATCCACTGTTATGCCACGACAGTCCGGAGACTTTCCGCTGCCGAAACCGACACCCAGCTGGTCACGACGTCCCTGCTCCTGGACAATACGGGCCAGTTTTGAATCAAACTGGCAGTAGCCGCGCTTTTTCTCGAGGCAGACACCGAGGACCTTTTTACTGCAGTATTCCCCGACATAGACCGTCAGTTTTTTCTCTTTGGCCTTGCCCAGCGCTTTTTCATCGCTGCTGCAGCTGGACAATCCCACATCCTGGCCCCAGCCGGAATCCTTGCAGCAGTTGTTAAATCCCGCCGCAAATTTCTTGCAGGACTTCCCTTCTCCGGTAAAGGCGCGGACGTTCTCGCCGTTCAGTTCAGCCACGTCTTCGCCCGCTGCGGCAACGGCGGCGAGAGCAGAGACGGCCTGACCAAACATATTGCTGGTTCCGGTCTGGCCCTGCGCACAGCTGCCGTCTTTACAGAAAAACTCTCCGCCGCAGATCTGACCGTTACCTTCTTTTTTACGCTCACAGGAGTATGTGACCAGCTGGCTCACACAGAAACCATCCACGGTATCCGCACACTGGCTGCGCGTCACCGTACAGGCCGAGTCCTTCATGTACTCCCCACAGGTCCCTTCTGTCTCGGTCTGGGTGAGGTACGTGTCCTGCCATTTCCAGCAGTCCTGGTGGATACTGTAGGTTTTTCCCTCCACAACGACGGTCCTGACTCCGCCTGGCTCCACACACTGAGAGCCGGTCATTGCGCCTTCAGACTTGCTGAACGGGCAGCTTTCCGACCACTCCACCCGCGGCACCCACTCCCGACTTTTCACCTGCATCACCAGCGTCAGCGTGAAACGTGTGTTTCCACCGGTCAGCTCTTTAAAAATGATGTCATCCAGCGAACCGGTACAACTGCCGTTCCCGCTGCAGCTTGTCCCGCTGAGAACCTGTTCTTTATTCAGCGTCATCCCTGTCGCGCCCCCCAGCGCAATGGTGTCATTCCAGGTCAGATTGAACGTGGTATTCATAAAGCTGGCGCGGGAGTTCCAGAGATAATTTTGTGTGGTCACGTTCAGACTCGCGCTGTGTATGACGCCCGCTTCAGGCGCGGCCACACTGAAAACAACCTGCTTTCCGGAACGGCTAAAGCTGAAAGCGGTCAGGGTGTAGGTTTTAATCTCTGTCGTTTCTTTCCAGTCGCCAGCAATGGTCGCGGTGCGGGTGCAGTACTGTTCAATCTTCGTGTCCCGCAGACACTGATGTGTGGTGATCTCGGTAAAACTGGCTGGCTGGTCCACACATCCGTCAAATCCACCGCCGGTAATGGTCTCAGCTTTGTCCTTCATCGCCAGCCCTTCGGCAATAAAGGGCGCATCCAGTGACGGTTTGTTGTCTGGTGGTGTATTAAGGATGGATTCCGTGATGGCTTTTCCGGCCTCAGAACTGTTCATCGCGGCAGAACCCGGTGATGTCATATCCACACCCGATGAGGTCACCCCTCCGTAATATCCACTCTCTGCGGGGGAAGTCGTATAGCCCGGGATGACCTCCGCAGGCTTAAATCCCTGAATGGCATCAGCACCCTGCCCTTTGCTCGCCTTACCCTGCTGCATTCCCTGATTAAACTGCTCGTTAGCGAGGAGCGGTTGCACCAGAAAGACCGATGCCGTAGCCACCAGTAAAGGGAGTATCCTTTTCATTCGCCCTCCTCCTCGCCCAGCAGGCTTTTAGCGGTCTGCGCGCAGTCACCTTCTTCTGCCACGCGCTTTAATGCCTGATGCAGTGTGAGATCGCCCTGAAGACGGTCTACTTTATCTCCCTGATTACCGCAGGCGACAATCAGTACCGGGACGGCGGAAATGTTGTATTTACGAAAGGTGGTCGGGTCTATCTGCACGCCGCCTGTATTACTCTCTTTCACAAGCCCGGCAACAGCATTCGCCGTGGCCCGCATGTCGCCGTTCACCATCCCCCGGATAACCACCGGTATATTCAGCGCTGCCGCGTCCTGTACGCGCTGTTTCAGTTCATCAGGTGGCATCGAGAAAGAAACAAAGACCAGTGCGGCCTCAACCGGGCGCTCCCCGGGCTGCATGGATTGCCGGAACTGCTGTGCCTGCGCGTCGAGGAACGACTGATCCTGCGGCGCTACCGGACGGGCCTGCTTCAGGAACTCAGGGGTCTGGAGTGAGTTAAATCGCTGACGATCCAGTTGAAGCTGCTCATGGATAAACTGGCGATTTTCCGTGTGTTCTGTGGCCTGAGCCAGCCCTGTGGTCAACAGAGCAAGCAGAAAAATCAGTGATTTGCTCACAGGGTTTCCTCCTCCGGCTGTTGGGCTACCGGGCCATAAGCCGTTGCAGCAGAACGCCCGATCAACATGTCGTTCCACATCAGCCTTTCTCCGTCCGGCATATGTTGCGTCAGGAAAGGCAGCAAATCGCTTAATCTTCTGTCGATAAAGGCCAGTCGCTCCGTGGTCAGTTTTGTGCTTTCCCGACCAGGTTGAGTCACGGCCATTGCCGCTTCACGGCATTCGAGAATGCACTTGTAAAGCCCGCCATATTTCAGCGCCATACTGTAAAGTTGTGCGAGAACCTGTTCCGCCTGGTCGGCGCGGGAGGCAGCCATTTCATAGCGGGCGAGTACAAGCTCATACTTTTTTTTGCTCACAAACATACTGTGCTTCCTTAGAGAAAAACGCAGTTGCGTTTACGCCAGAAGAGATAGCCAAAGTTTCGACGGTCGTTGGGCATGTTCTTACCGGTTTCCCAGCGGGTCACGCTGCGGCCCAGCGGATGACACTGCCCGGCATCGGGATATTTATTGACCAGGTGATAGCGCCAGCGGCTTTTCGGCATGATGGGGGACGGATATTCAAAGCAGACTGACGTGTTTTCACCGATTGAGTTCATGATCATGCCCTGCCGGTGCAGCTTGAATGCCATACGTTCACTGAGCAGTAATGAGGTCTGCAGGGGGCTGAATTCATTGGAAACCCAGCCGTTAAACGGGTACATACTTCCCTGACTGCCGGCGCACCAGAACAGGGCGTCCAGCGGCATATGCGTCAGGCTTGCAGCGGCATCTGCCGCACAGGCCGCCTGCGCAATCACATTGCCGAACAGGATCGCTTCAGGCTGGATAATCATGCTGAGCGAACTGCTGTCCCACATCGGATCCAGTTCGGACAGATAGGCGATATCCATATCGCCGGTCTGCAGGCAACCCACTGACGTGATTATATTAAGCCAGTATGTCAGGGGATATTTGTACCAGTGGACATGGTAGAACGCACCGGGATTGGCCCGGTTCTCCTGCCCGCCGGTCCCGCTGCCGACATTACCAATATTGATGTTGAATCCCCCCAGATTCACCATGCAGTACGGAGAGCGCGTCACATCGGTCAGGGCCATCGGCTCCCAGTAACCGATGGCCAGTCCTACACGCCAGAAAATACCCATCGGGCAGAACTGGATGGGCATCGACGGGTTGGCGGTGTCCGGCTGGCGTCCTTTGGCCACCGGCACATTGCCAATGGTGACCGGGAAAATGCACTCCCAGCAGACATCGGTGATCGGATTGACAAAATTACCTTCACATTCAGCGGAGGCTGCCTGTGCCGTTCCGGTTATCCCGGTCAGACACAGCAGCGCCAGCCCCAGAGCAGCCAGATATCGCTTCATGGTGTCACCTCCGGCATATCCAGGGCGAAGGTGTCCACCCGCAGACGACGGCGATCTTCCGCCAGCGTCACCCGGGCCGGAATGGTTTTGAGTTCAAACTTCCGGCTGAGAGAACCATCCTGGTCGAAGTAGATCCGGGTATTCAGGGCACTGGTGGCTTCACGGACATCACCGTTGACGAGTATGACGCGGTACGTCAGCGTCCCGGGCTTTTGCTTCTTCATCCACGCCAGCTGCTGCGGATTATCTGCATCGATAAAATACAATGTGTCGGTGAAGGGCACCGTATCCAGCGGATTAATAACCTGCCCCTTGCGGGCAAACACCTGTCCCTGATGGTCCTTCATATCTTCGCTGACCGTCAGCGACGGATCGATATAGTGCGTGGTGTTCTCCTGCGCCAGCGTCAGTCCTTCAACCGGTTTAGGACGTAGAGTGTTTTCAATGACACGCTGTTTGAATGCTTCCTGCTCCCGGGCCATCTCACCGCTGGCCTCCATTGCCTTCAGGCGGGTCTGGATGGTGGTGAGCATGTCCTGCTCAGCAATGGGGTACATCTCCCCCCATGTCCCCAGATTTTTTGCCTGTGCTACGCCGGAAATCAGCAACAGCGCCAGCAGCCCTTTTTTCATCAGTTGCCGCCCCCCGCCGCCATTCGGTGTGCCACCCCTGTCTGAATTTCATCAGTGATGTCGGCCGCTCCGCTGACCACTGCGGGCGTCACCAGAATTAGTGCATCATGGCGGCGCTGCCAGTCCTGCAGCTCCGTATTGAGGCTGGTCATAAATCGTTCGGTAAGTGCCTTAGTCTGAGGCTCATCCAGTGACTGAGCGCCGGCCTGTTCAGTGAACTGATCCAGCGTTTTTTTCATATCAAATGACACCACAGCTGGCATACGCCAGCTAATCAGCAGCGACGTGACGGCGGCGTTAATACACAGGATGGTGGCGGCAACCAGCAGCAGGCTGCGCAGACAGCGACGCCTCTGGCGTTCGCGTTGGGTCAGGGCCTTTCTGGCAGTTGTGGGTTTTGACTGAGTGTCGTTAACCTGTTTTTCCGTTTTCATGCGGCCTCCGCAAGCGCTTCCAGTTCGCGCATCTCATCAGGAAAGTTACGTTGTGCCAGCTGGTATACGGCGTCATGGATATCCATGTTCTGTTCCCGGCACTGGCGGATAAATTCGAAGTCATCACCCTTTGAACTGAACATCGCGCGACTGAGCGGATCGACAAAGAGACGATGGAAACTGCAGGTATCGTTGATGCGCAGCATAAAGGAGGAGAACCACTGGTCTTTGGCATCACCGAACTTGCCTATAACACTGCGCTCCAGCTCGCTGAACTGGTTGGGACGGTTCTGGTTATACTGCTTAAACTCAGAGGCATCCTGCTTGAGGACCACCTTGAAGGCAGAGTTACCCCAGGCCGCTTTTGCTGCGCCGGAGGCATCATCAGCGTCAAAGTCTTTGATATTCTGGCTGATGGTGATGAACGCGCCACGGTGCCGGCGAACCGTACGGTAGCCGGTTTCAATAAACTGACCGACCTTCTCATTTTTAAAGTTGAGCAGTTTCCAGCCTTCGTCGATGGTGCAGCACTTCTTCAGGCTGCGCGGCGTGCGGTACATTTTGTCTTCGATGTAGATGATGAGGGAGAACATCACCGCAACCAGCAGGTCTGGCTTGTCCTGCAGGCCACCCAGCTCCAGGACAATAAAGCGGGCGTCATCGGTCAGTGACGGCTCGTCGCTGTTGAAGTATTCGCCGTAAATCCCCCAGGAGCAGTACTTCCCGAGCAGTTCGATAATTTCATCCAGCCGGTTGGTGATACCCGGCGAGTTCTGGTATTTCTCATCCTCACGGATAGCCGTCAGTTTCTGGACGACGTGGTCAATACGGGCTTTTTCCTTGTGCGCTTCCCAGGCCTCCTGAACCCCGCGCAGCAGCAGACTGTGGTGAACTTCATCCAGCGTGCCGTTCGGGCTTGCCAGTACCGCAAGCTGATCACGGATGCGTTCTCCGGACTCATTGATACTGGAGATGTTGGCAAACGGATTGAATTTGAGTGATTTACCGTCAAGGTATGTCCCCCCCACGTTCTCGCAGAACGATTTGTAGCCGTCCCCCATGTCAAACACCCAGGCGATACCGCCGGAGTCCAGCACGCTGCGCAGGATAGGCTGTACCAGACCGGTCTTTCCCGCCCCCGAGGTGCCTGTAACCGCCATGTTGTAGTTGGTGTTACCCATCCCGTCCCCGTAGATATCGAGGAACGCCAGCTGGTTGCGGTAGGACGGCGTCAGCAATCCTCCCTGACACAGCCGGTTGTCGGCCACCACCGGCAGCAGATTCACGGCCTGGATACTCTCAGCCCGGCAGGTGGCCCCGCCCATTTTTATATCTTCCCAGAGCCCTTCCGCATGAATGAAGGGGATCATCGCTATCCAGTTACGGAACTGCATATAGGTCGGGGAAAACAGATCTATGCCGTTCTTCTTGAAGGTATTAATGACCTGCTGTTCGCAGACAAGCGCATCCTCATCCGTATCCGGACAGAACGTAGTGACGTTATAGTAATAGCGGACAATACAGGTCTGATTACTGTTGAGATGCTCGCGGATCTCCTTCCACTCTTTAGCCTGTTTGGCCACGCCGGGAAACAGGGTGGCATAGGGAGAGTTCGCTTTTTTGTCCCGGTCGAGATACTTGCGCGTGGCTTCGCCCTGTGTCGCCACCTGGTCTTCGGCCTCCATCACCATCGTGATAACGAACGGGCTGGCGATTGTCAGATCGGGGCTGAGCAGGTTGGACAGGTTATCGCCGCCCATCCACAGCATGAACATATCCGGATTGTTCTCCAGCATGAAGTTCATGGCCCGCGTGGAGGTAACGCTGCCCTGACGGTCGGCAAGACTGATGAGGACATCATCCGGACGCACATCGATACCAATACGCTGGTCAACACAGCGCTGATGCAGCTCATCAAATTTGCCGACACGAACCTCATCGGGGTACAGCTGGTCGTGTCGGGCATTCAGCATCCCGTGAACCAGCGTGGCCAGCTCCTGGTCATCTGCCGCCTGCGTATAAATTTTTGCCGCATCCAGTGAGGAGCGAAGGACTTTCAGGGTGTGAGCGACTTCCGTCATCACAGCTGCCGTCCGCTTCTTCGCCTTCACGCAGTAAGAGATATACAGACGGTAGTCACGCAGGGTCAGCGGCAGACCGGTCGGGCTGTTGAACTGCTGCTGCGCCGCGCGCTGATAATACGCCCGGGTGATACGGTTAAATTTGTCAGCATGCTTCCCCTGCCAGCGGAACTCAGACAGGCCCCGGTCAAGCTGATCGCCGATCAGTTTGCTGGACACCAGGTGGAATGATATTGGGGTCTTACGCGGCAGCTTGCTTTTGATGAGATCTTCCAGCACATACACAATCTGTTCGTTAGCGCCGATAAGGGGCTCTGCACGCAGCAGAAAGCCCACCGTACTACGGTTCACAAACAGCCCGCTGTCACGGTCATAGTCACGGTACGGCAGGACGCTGGTCAGCTGCGGAAAGTCCAGGCTGGCCAGATTGCGCGTCATCTCCGACGCGCCATCCGGCATCCGGAAGGCGTTCTGCAGATTTTCCAGTACGTTCAGAAATTTTTTCACCCGAACTCCTTAATTTACCCGGGACGGAAGAACCCAGTCGGCAGGGCTGACCACAAAGGACACCCGACCGGGCTGATGAAAGGCGTTATCGCTGTCCACCCAGGGTGCAATCCAGACCGTGGCTATCTGGTCCTGGCTGCGTTGTGGATGCACCGATCCAGGATGGTCACAGCGCACGCTCTGACATGACGGTGCCGGAGTGACTGCGGACACATTTGTGCGTGAAACAGGTGTTATCGGCGTTACGGCAATCGGACGTGGCGTCAGTGTTGACGCTGCGGCGTTCGTGTTTATGCCTGTCGGTATGCCAGTTGATACTGCGGGTGTGTTGCTGGTTACCCGCGCACCTGAGGGGACACTGACGACGGCACGGGATGCTGACGGAACCGCCGCCGCAGAGGTGGCCGGAAGATTAACCAGGGAAGGCAGTCCGCCCGCAGCCGGCTTTCCCGCCTGTTTTGCCGCCTTGTCACGGGCCAGTTGATTGGCCTTCGTCATGGTCATACAGGTATCAGACGTTGTGGCATCGCAGTCGAAACTGCTTTTGACACCGGCACAACCGGATAACAGCAGGGCGCAGCCTGCCAGCAAAAGTGTGATTTGTTTCATCGCTGTTTCCTGAAAAATTATGCGCTGAAGGGTCTGGCTGGCTGCGAAAGCGCGGAGTAAATAAGCTGGATTTCAGCAGCCAGGCAATAAGAGGCGTAATGCCAGTCATAATGGGCATCCGCTTCATCCATCTGACGAAGCGGAGAACTTCGAAGACTCTCGAACCGGGAGATACCGTCTTTTAGCTGTGTGTGCCATGTCATGGGTAACCGGGAATAACGCAGTACCCCAATGAGTGTGACCAGGCAGGTTATGCCGCTGAAGATTAAGGAATCGGTTAATGCATAAGCCATGACCAGAAGGAGGATGGCCAGGGCGAATGCCTTTAGTTGCCGGGGAGAAAAGTTGTCACGGGTGTACTCCACTCGTGCCTGAAGGTTCTTCAGGCGCCTCAACCGTGCAATTAACTCCGGCCTGCTCAGATCGCTAAAATCTCGTAGAAGTAATGAAGAAATATCCATCATCATTTCTCGCTTTCGTTTTCGGGCCATTTAGCGTTTTTGTTGACAGTCAGGGAGGACAGAGAAGATGCATACACATCGCACCCCTGGTGTTTTTCGGATTTCTTTTTCACCGGGAAAATTGCCAGAACTCCCATCCCCCGCTCCGGACAAGATCGGGATGAAGCACAGCGGATACCAGATGTTGCAGTTCTGACGGATAGCCTCCGCCAGCCTCTCCCCGTCATCACCGGAATACAGTTCCCTGAGCTGGCTTACGTCAGACTTTGCCAGGAAAATTCGAGTGACCTGACTGAGTGTCGTAGTTTTGCCAGTCCCGGTTTCCCCCACGACCATCACATTGACTTTTCTGCTTCCCATCGCTCACCTCTGATAATTTTTTTCCCGAATTTCCAGTACCCGCTGACACTCCGTGCAGGTACGCACGCCAGGTATCGCTTTTTGACGCCGTTCCTGAATACGGTTTCCACAACATTCACACCGGGTAAGGCTTTCACCTTTAACGCTTAACTGTTGTCTGACCGCCTGAATGTGCAGCCTGTGAATCAGGTCTTCCTGCTCCTGCAACTGGTCCAGTACGTCTGCCATCACTCTTTCCTGTGTATACTGCCCGGACACGCTACCGCCCATCCCTTTCTCGTCTTCCAGGGCACTGACTATTCCGGATTGTGTTGTTGTGGCCGGTTTCCCGGCCCCGTTTACTGTGTGACGACCTGGCCAGTCGTCGGATCGACGGTGTCTCCTACCCTGAAGTCCTGCAGCTGCTTCAGCATGTCCGGCGTGTTACCCGGCATGGCAGCAGGCATGGATGAGGCAGAAGGTGGATTTTGTTTTTTACGTGCAGCCGCTTTCGCGCGCGCCTCTTCCAGTGTTTCGAGCTGGAAGCCATCCTGGAAAACAAGCGTGACTTCATTGCCCGCGCCGATTGGAATGACGGGGTGGTACTGTTCAGCGCGTTTGATGTAGTAATCGGAGAGTGTTTTAGCTGCAGAACTGACGCCACCGCCGAGCCCTGCCTGGCCGATATCGCCGGCGCTCATGCTGGCAGTCGCGCCGACGCCCACGGTAGTGGAGGAGGCTTTCTCAATGCCCTTCCCGATCCCGTCCAGGAAGCCCGCGCCGCCCGCGTACAGCAGGATCTGGCCATTACGCATAACCACTTCGCCCTTGATACCGTTCTTGCCCATAAAGGACACATGACCGGCAATCTTCTGGTCGATGTTTTCGTCACCCAGCTTGCAGCTGATTGAACGGGTACGAACGATGGCACGCTCACTGGAGACATCCCCCCACGCCTCCAGTGTCACAAAGCAGCCTGTCAGATCGAACTCTTCATCGTTAGGCATCTGAACTTTGCCGGTGAGACGCAGCTGCATCGGGGCGGTATTTTTATCGCCAGTTACGGACGCATTGGCATCCGCCCCTTCCACGACGATGGCTTCAGCAAAACTGCCGGAAGAAATCCACGGGAAACGGGGCTTTTTCGGCCCGGTATCCGGCAGACTGAACTCCTGACTGTCCATCATTCCCGGGCGCTGAACAGGGGTCATCACCGGTGCTGCCGGAGCCTGTCCGCCACTGGCTGGCCAGAAGCTGGTCGGGGGTGGGACATTACCAGCGGGTACAGGTTTCCCCTGAGAGGCCAGCGCCCCCGGCAGTGGTTCAGCACTGAGGGAGTCAAAATTCTTCCCGGCCTCAAGCTGTGTCTGCAGCAACTGGTTCTGGTCTTCCAGTTCACGAATACGATCCTGACTGCCTTTAAGGTCGCGACTGACAAGTCCCATTTCGGTACGCAGCTTTTTAATCTCTGTCTGCGTTTCCTTGTTAAGCCGCTGAGCTTCCGCAATGGCGGAACGCTGGACTTTGTTATCGAAGGACTGATTGACCACTCCGGTCATATCCGGCGCGGGTTCGCCTTTTGGCGCTTTTGCGGGCGGCGCTTTCTTCAGGTTCATCTCTGAGACCATCCAGGTCCCGGCACCGCCAGCACCAATCCCGAGAACAAGAGCTATAAGCAGGGCAACCTGACGACGGCGGACGACTTTATTAACGTTGGCCATCTTCACCCTCCCCGTTTTCACGGATAACGGTGACGGTCATTCTTCCTCCGCCCATCAGAGTCTGTGCGTTGTTATCAAACATCACGGCACGAACGCCGGGCTTCCAGAAGTCCTGCTCCCGCAGCGCTACCCCCCAGGTATTGGCATTACGCAGTTCATAACGATCGGCACGCAGCTGGTCGCCCGCCCAGGCTTTCAGGGGGGTAACAGAAAAACCACCGGGGAGACGAATACCGTCAGACAGCGGTTTTACTTCACCGTAGCCGTCAGGTATGTCGCCCGTCAGCACGGCGCGATTAAGGCTGATCAGCAGCTTTTCGTAAGCCTGAGCAGTTTCCCATTTACGGGTTTCAGGCCGTACAGGCGGTTCTGCGCTCATCAGTCGATAGACGCGACCTTCACCTTTTACGGGAGTGGCCACGACTGAGAAGGTCTGGCCCAGCGCAGTTTCTACAAAAAAGGTGAAAGTACGGGTGGCCACAGAGGTGAACAACACACCTCCTGCCGTTGTCAGTCGCTTGTCTGCCAGCATGCCCTCGGGTGCTGTGATGGCGGTGACTTTGTCACCAGGGATAAAAATCATGTTGGGATCGGTACTGCTGATACTCAGCCGGAACTGTCCGCCCTGTGGGAAGCTGATCGTGGCAGGTGACTGTGCCTGCGCAGCCGGGGGCACAACGACCATCATGGCTGTACCAAACAATAACGCCGGGAGGTTATTTTTCATTGGTCACCTCATAGAACCGGCCGATACGGGTAAAACCTCCGGTATACTTCAGACGAAGCCGGTAGGTTTTTATTTCCGTGGAAGGCTTGGAGTTGCCGATCCACATTTTCAGCACGCCACGAACATCGATGCGGCCGTCAACGGGATAGACATTGATTTCTGTGGTGTAGAACGTGGAATTCACATCATTGGCTTTAATCTGAGCAGCCTCTTCATCCAGGACTTTTACAAAGTCCGCCCGGACATCAGGTTCTACAAAGGTCATCAGAAAGGCGTGGTTGGAATCGACCGTTTCAGGAGCGACATTGAGACGCAGGGCCAGGAAGGACAGCGTCATCATCCGGAAATACTCGGTATCGGCTTTCGTTTCGGATACCACAAAAGGCGCGTTGTAGGTCATCGGTGTGACGACTGTACGTTGCTCGTGGATGAGTGCTCTGTTGGTCACAGCCAGCCATGCCACGGCAAAGCCCAGAATAAAGACCAGTGTCGTGAGCGACAGAATAATAATGGCAATAATTTTGGTGGATGAATTACGAGCGCTGATTTCCATAATATGGCCCTGCGGTAATTTATTTTATCCATTTCCTGAAACTGGAATCGGGAATAACGCGGTAGACAACCCGGAATAATTCAGTGGGCAAATACCAGTAACACCAGTTGTATAACCAGCGGGAACTCTTTCCGCGTTTCGCCGCCCTGATCAGTTGCCAGATAACTGCCGCAATAATCAGACTGAATAAATATTTCTTGGTGAAAAATCCCCACAGCAAAACAACCGCTGCGGGGATAGCTTCATCAAGGGGCAGTCCAATAATGCGGTTCTGCTCTGACAGGGTTTTCGGGAAACGGTATTTGTCTAAATCGTTTCCCTCCATATCAGTTGATGAAGGTAAGGCCGACGGTGGTGAAGACGATAACCACAACCAGTCCCAGCAGGATCAGCAGGTTCTTGGTGCGGATATACATCGCAACACCGACAATCAATTCGGCGATGATGATACACATCATGACGAATGAGTCGGCCCCGAAGGTGGCTTTCACATCATCCTTGCCTCCGGCCAGCAGGTCGGTTGCATTGGCCATCTGTCCCACACCGAGTAACAGCAGCGGAGACAGTGCAGCCAGACGGGACAGCGCTTTTTTACTGGTCACACCACGCCATGCCATCTGGCAGTACTGCCATGCACGGTTTTGTACAGACGCGGGGAGGCCGCCTTTTGATAAGGATAAATTCATAGAAACTCCATTTATATTATTTACAAAACAACCCAGAGCGGTATTGACGGGCTAAGTCAATCCGGCACAGAACCATTAACCACAAAAAAATGATTCTGTACCGGAGTCACTCCTTCAACCCTAATGCCTCCTCAATAATAAGAATTGCTGTCTTTTGTACTGGCTTGGCATTTTTTTTGGCTTTCTTTCTTAGCTCCTCATAAACAACACCATCCAGATAAAGTCGGATAAATTTCCCTGCTGGACGTGGTTTCAGGGGGATATCTTGAATCATTTCCAATGCTCCGCTAAGTCATAAAAACTACGTATATGATGACGTGAAAAAATAGGGGCTGTCCAATTGGAAATGAAACTATTTTTGATACCTTCAACATCTTGATTTAAAAATAAAAAGGACAAAAAAAAGAAAAGTCTGACAACCGCATTTTGATCTAAATCAACAGGAAAAACGTGATGTAGATCACATCACGTTTTTCCCGAAAATAGGCGAGTTACTCCTCTGGCTGAAGTTCTATTCTGAGTTCAAGGAAGGAGTGCAGAGCAAGTCGCGTAATGTACAAAGTCTTAAGGGCCTCATTGGAGGGTGAGCTATATTGTTCACACAATTCCTTAAGGGTCTTATAGACTGCCTGTGTAGTCGTATGTCTGTAATCAGAAATTTCTCTAATAGCCATTCCAAAGGCAAAAAGAGTAAATACTTCAATTTTGACATCATTAATTTCAGGAAAGATCTTGCGTAAAATTTCCATACGGATAGGATCGATGATAACCATCGTAACCTCCTGTTAAAAGTGCTTGGGTTATTGTGGCCAGCGGTGACAGGGGGGGCCAACCCCTGCCATCGCGACAAAAGCAAATCAATTAAATTAACGCATTCTTCTCCCTGGGAATAATTGATTTACCTTAAATCGAATATACAACATCACAGATCAGCGCTCAATAAATACCAAAGTTACGCATTAATTTATGATTAAGCTCACAAAAAATAGCGTAAAATTAGAATGCAAAGCAAAATCAGATAAAGAAATAGCGTGAGTAGTTCGGGAAGGAATAGAAAGAAAGATGAGATGCTTCCTGGTAATTTATAAGAACTTTCCCACGAAAGAAAACTGACAGCAAGATGCGTCAGATAAAGGCTAATAGTCTGATAGCTCTTTTCATACTGAAAATTGAATATGATCACCAGAAAACGATCATTACTTGAAGATACCTAGTTATCTAAACTAGCAACATGAGAAGAGATAATTTCAGAGACACCGGGCTTCTCTGATCAAAGCTGCTATCCATTCGGACTCAGCCCCATGAATGATAATACTCAGACAGTTATTTCAGCGTGCAACATTTCAACCTGACTAACTAAGAAATACAGTACTCCGCAAAGCCTCCTGTAAAAGGATATGGGCAGGAGGCCAGATAAATAAACTGTAGGCTTAGTCCGTTTCTTCTTCTTCAGGAAAGAAAATACTTACCTGGTCTTCTGCAAATTTTGCTATGGATCTTTTGATGACTTCATTATCAAAGTTACCGTTGCTTATAACTTCATGACTTAGCGCGCCCATCTTCATTATCTCTGAACACATTGCCCGGACTCTGGCCATGTTATCCAGCATGATCTTGTTATACTCCATCTGGTTAAAGCCCCCTTCCTTTTTTTCTCTCTGAATCCGGTATACTCTGAGCCCCAGCTCTATAAGCATTGAAGTAACAGACGATACCGTGGCATCATGTTCCGTTGCACCTTCCTGCCTCCTTTCTGTAACCAGAGATTCAATTTCTTCACGAACCTGATTGCTGACAAAAGTTTGTATACGTGGCATCGTTGATCCTTCTTAAACCAATAATCATGATTAATTAGAAATATTACCTGAATACTTTTATCCATAGTATAAGGCGAGTATACCATTAAAAAAAGCAGAGTATAGATGCGAGTATGGAAGGTTGTTAAAGACGAGTACACTCGCGAGTACACTCTATCTAACAAACTGAATTTATTGAAATACTCTAATAAGAGTATACCCGACACTCTAATTAGAGTGTCATAAGAGTATAGTTATACTCTATATCACAACCCTTTTTCTAAAATACGGCATAAAAATAAATCTAACCGCATGTTTTTAAAGGCTTATCATGCAAGATGAAATCTTGCGAGGTGTGTGGGACTTTGATGTTAAGGAGCAGGCATATAAAAATTAGCGGGCCGGGCAGGATTCAGTATTAACGGGCATTGCCGTTTTTATTAAAAAATGGCACTCTGGCACAGGGAAAGATAACAATGGAATTTTGCAGATGAAGAACGTTCTGCTTGTTGGATTACTCGCGCTGACCTCTTCAGCCATTGCTCAGGACTGTTTTGAAATGGCGGGAAGGGATTACCATATTGAACCTGATTTATTACGGGCAATCTCTTTCAGAGAGTCATCATGGCGGCCTGATGCAATGAATGTTGTCAGCAATGAAAGTTACGCCGTCGGAATGATGCAAATTCACTCGCAGAATTTTTCACATCTGGCTCAGTATGGTATCACGCCTGGTAATCTTTACAGAGATCCCTGCATGAATGTCTATACTGGAGCCTACTATCTCGCAATTGCATTTAAACGTTGGGGATACTCCTGGCGGGCAGTCGGCGCTTATAACGCTGGCTTTCGTGAAACGGAGGCACAGGAAAGGAAACGCCAGAAGTACGCGCAAGAAATTCAGGCAATTTATATTGGCATCAAGAAAAATGCGCCACCAGAGTGACGCATTTACTATCAATCAATCGCGCGAAATATTAATTCCCTCTCTGGATGTTGAATAAGGCTGACATAATCCTTCAGGGCATCCTGGCGAGCGACAAGATGTTTGCAGACTCTGGCGTATTCAGGCCCCATATCAGCTACCTGCCATGATAACCAGTTCATTATCATTAGTGTCGCAATAATTCCGGCAGCGTCGGCACTGATCTCTGATTCAAAATAATTACCAGGAATGCACATGTTATAGCGTTGTTCACCTTCAGGGGCAATATATCCCGTTTGTGTGGTAGTGAAGATAATCCTGTTTGGAGCCACATTACCGCCGACACCCTGCGGAATAATCCAGTAACTCCAGAAGCCACCATCGTAATCTGAATGCTGGCGTAACCAGCTGGCGATCATGTTGTCAGCTGACGGTGTAAAAAATAGTGCAGGAATAAAATCAAGTCGTTCATCACCATCTGTTACACAATAGCGCTGAAACTTATCTGTTTTAAATTGTTCGGCTGATTCACGAGTGGCGGTTTTGACGTTAATTGTGTGCATTCTGGTTTTCTCCTTATTGGTTATTACATCGTTCGACTTCATCACTGAGCGGCGAAGGGCAATGAGCAGCTGGCAGGAAGGAAATAAAGGGGCGCGCAGCGTTTATATACCCCTTTATTTCCTTCCTGACTGATGCTAAAAGCAGCCCTCCGCGAATTGATGAAATCGGGAGATATACATAGGGAGAATGCACACAACCCGGAACGGAAAATCGGCGCAAGACGAATTACCGTTCCGGCCATTAAAGTGGCGGAAATTTATTACCGCCACGGTTAAAGCGGCGCATCCTTTCAGGATGCAGCAAGCGTGAATTTGAATTGCGTCAGGATGGAAGCCCGACAGGGCAGAGACAGCGAAGCTGGCTCTGTTCACGACAGCCGTGTCCCGCCAGGGACGACGCCCGGGCCGTTATATATTTTATTATTTACAAAAGATAAATACTGATGAAGATAAACAGCAGGATGCCGGATGAAATATAACAGTGACAAATAAATAATACTGAAGAGAGAAACCCGCGACGGACTAATACGGGCGGCGCGTAGCGCAGCTGGTATTAGTCAGCACCGCAGGTGCGCGGCCTTTTTTCCGCAGTCGGGCAGGTTATCCCCTGCCCTTCTGGTTATTTACGCGGCCTCCGGTATTCTGCGCATAAAGTCCCGCATCGCACGGTATCGGTTCAGGTCTGCCAGACGTTTTTCAAAGTCGTTGAGGTAATACACTGGCGTATACCGTACCCGGTTAAACTGCATTGTGAGCGTATTCCCGGTTACGACTTCGGCGGCAATCCCCAGCAGTGACAACTGGATGAAAGCCATATCTGCCGCCACAGGATCGATATCGATGCAGCTGCCGAACATGTGCATGGAAGGGTTGATATCCGCATCAAGCAGACACTCCGCATAAGCAATCAGCATCCCGGCAGCCCCGCAGGCCGGATCGCTGACGGTGGCAATGCCTTCCCGGCGGATAGTGTCCCTGGCACCCGGCATCAGCATCCGGGCCATCAGGCACTGGACCGAATACGGCGTAAAATACTGCCCGCGAAAGTTATCGCCGAGTTCAAGCTCCATGAAGATCGCGCCGAGGAAGTCATGGAATTTAGCTTCCAGTGCGCACACCATCAGGCAGAACATCTCCTGCATGTTCGCAATGTCTGAAGCCTCATATCGCGCACAGATTTTCCGACAGTGCGCCATGCTCTCCGGCGTTCTTATCCGCACCATATCCAGTTCACTGGCGGCGAGTGACAGAAAATCACTGAACACTTCCCAGCGCCCCAGCTGGCGGCCTGTGGACCTAAACACGCTGATAAAGCGGCTGCGGCTGTACTGCGCACTCATCAGCCGCTGAACAGAGGGATATGATTCGCTACCCGGCTGCGTGTCCTGGGTATTAATTTTACTGCCAGCGCTCTCTCTGGCCATATTGAAGACATCGGCAAAGCTCAGTTGTGACATGAAAGTATCTCCGGTAATGCCGCCCCACAGGGGGCGGCAGGTTTCACATCACGCGAGGCCGAGGCCAGCGTAGACAACGGTCATAAACTGCTGCCAGTATTTCAGCTTTAAGGCCGGAACACGGGCGCGTTTACCACTGCGCAGGGCATTTACAAACGCGTTCGCCTGTGCGACGATTTGCGGGTCAAATTGCATGGTTTAATCTCCATGTTGGTTTTGCGAATGCCGGATGCAAACTTTTGCGGGTGTGTCATCCGGCGTGGAATGAGCAGGCTTATGCCTGCTTTTTTCATTTCTGGCTCTTGTCTGATACCTCCTTAACGCGGGCCAGAATTTCCGCGTGGTCAAGGTTGCTGTAGTCACGCATCCGGTAATAACGGATACCGATCCGTGCATAAATTTCGGTCACGTTGCCGCAGATCATTTCTGCCAGCATGAAGGTTTCACACTCACCATTTTCGCTGCTTCGCCAGTTCATCGGGTACATCAGCCCCAGCGCATCATGGAATGCGTGTACGTCGATTTCAGTGGGGACTCTCACCGCTGCTTTCTCACGGCTCAGCCAGTACGCCCGCTCGGCCTCAGCGGTGGCCTGCATTCCCGGAAGGGCCGAGGATTCTTTGAGGTGTAAGTGCATGTGTTTCTCCTTCTGATTGTGAAGTGGCAGCAACGCGCCGCCACACGTATTTATTCGTTTGCTGCCAGTTCACTCATCAGCGCATCTTTCGCTTCCAGCGCGTGCTCTTCTTCTGCAAGTGTCAGGATGTAGCCGCGTTTTGCTGCCGCGCCCATCAATGCCGGGCGATCTTTCAGTGGAAGGACGCCCAGATAATCCAGCGCATCGCCCAGCACTCGCGCCTGATACAGTTCGTAATGCATCCCGCAGCACCGCCCCGCCTCTTTCTCAATACGCGCCAGCACCACGTCCGCGCGGATAACATCGAACCGATTACGGGCGTGGATATTGCGTACAAAGCCATCAGTCCGCAGGGCCGTGTTTTTCACCCATCTTTCGGAAGATTCTTTGGTGGCGGTTTTGACGTTGACGTTCTGTGTGTTCATCCTGCTTTTCCTCTTGTCTGGTGGTTAATCCATCTCTCGGTGAGTTCCCTGGCGGCAAAGGGCAAAGGAGCAACGTCGCAAGGAGGAAGGAAAGGGGCGGAGACAAAAAGTTTTTGCATCCCTTCGCAAAAAGTTTTTGGCGGAGTTCATTTCACCCCTTGGATGACGACGCGACGGTGCTACGACCAGCCCTCCGCCCGGGAACGGACGCGAGATGGCTCACCAGAGGTATGAGAAGAGGATGAACACACCCGACACGGCGGAACGACGTGGCGTCACCTGAGTGCCGGCGGCTTTATCGCCGGCATGGTGAAAGCGGCGTGACCGGAACGGTCACTGCGAGCCGGTGTTGACGTTGCGACAGTGGGATGGAAGCCCGTCAGGGCGGAGACGGTTTACCGGCTCCGTTTACGACAGCCCCGGTTCCCGTCAGGGAAGTCGCCTGACAGCTGGTAAGTTTGAAAAGGATACAGAAAACAGCCACAACAATTCGCAGCGTCCGTTCTTCAGAGAAAATCCACAGCAGGGTATTACAAAGCATAAGGGGCATAAAAAAGAGCCGCTATACCGCAGGCATAACCGCTCTTTTTACTTTCCTGCCCTCACGCTGGCGTATTCTTTGTTACCTTCGCCTCCAGTACACCCAGCCACTGACCAGAATCAGAACACCGCTCAGCACCGCCAGATTCGGCAAGATGGTGTCGAACGCGCTGCTGAAGACTACATCGGGGTTATGCTCCCCCCAGAATTCCAGCTTGTATCCGATACCCCAGATAAAAAACGCCAGTCCAGAAGCCACAATTCCCCACTTAAGGAGAAACAAGAGCACGTTGTCCAGCATACCAGGGGGATCACGCCAGGTGATAACCATCGCTATCAGAGCACAGATCCCTGCGCCGACATAATACTCAGTACTTCCGAACATTTCCGGCGCAGCAAAGTGCATGACCAGCGCAAACAAACCGTTTAGCAGAACAACCAGTATCCAGTATCTCATTATTTTTTCCGCATCCATATGAAATGGTTGAATCCCAGAATCCACTGCACTCCCAGACCAGCCAGGAAGATAATTCCGCCCGTGATAAGGTAAAAATGGTCACCTTTAATCAGTGCAATAATGGCTAAAATGATGCCTGCAACAGCAATCATTACCGGTGCCCGGTAATACCAGCGAAGCTCATGCTCCAGTAGTTCAACCACCTCATTTTTTTTAGTCATAGTAGCCTCCGAGCAGTAAAACTATAAAACCGAGGAGATGAAAAAACACAAACGTTGCAATACAGATGCCTATTAATAAAGGCAGGCTCATGAATCCAGTCAGGAAGCATCGTATGAAATAGTTTTCCGGATAATCATGATATTCAAATTCATTCAAAATTTGTGGATAAAAATCAAAATATTCATAAACCATACCTATTGGCGTGATTATCACTATCAGCAAGGCTAATATGGCAACCAGACGAACACTTCCCTTAAGCAATGCCATGAAAAATAGTCTTTTTTCGTCAATAATCATTCGTCATCCTCCCGGTAGCCACTCCCGTCAGCCCATTCCTGAAGTTGTTCTTCCAGTGCCTGCAGATGCTGACCGACTTCTCTGGCCAGCCGGTCGCTTTCTGTCTCCAGCCAGCCGCTGAGTCCGTCCCACTCACTGGACATATCAGTCAGTTTTTTCTCAATGGTACGCAGCCGGTTACGCTGGCTTCGGGCAACCTTAAGCTCCGTTTTGCAGGGATTGTTTCTCATCAGCTTGCCTCCTGATGCATCAGCTTGTTGGGTACCATCCAGCGCTCCAGTTGCCGGACAGATTCCGGGCTTTCTTTTGCGAGGGCATCAGATTCGACCATCACACTCCAGAAAGGCTGGTTCGCCATCATCCAGCGCTCCATTGGCTCAAGTGACGGGAAACGCTCGCTCCAGCGCCAGAACATATCCTCCAGGTCATACTGGCGCAGTTCAGTACCCGACCAGCGAGCGCTCCAGCTGCTGACTGTTTGCGGGGTATGAAAAGCAAGCTCTATTTCCGCCTGTCCCGCCAGCGCCTGATACGCGGTTTCGCGCTGGCACGCCTCTTTCCGGCGCTGGCGGGTGTATTTTTCGGCGCTCAGTTCACTTTGCCTGCGACGACGTTCCGACGTCTGAAACTTCGTTTCCGGGAACAGTCGCCAGCCGTCCGACACCGACAGGGGTAACCAGCAACATGCGCCACGGCTCTCAATCAGCCGATCAATCGCCGCCAGCCAGTCCTGCTTTTTCCCCCGCAGGTCCTGTGCTGTCAGCCCCGGAGAAAACCAGCCGATATCTTTAACGGTGACACGTTTGCTGCCGTTCAGGATGCGGAAGAAGGCATGGGCGTAGGCAAACTCAGCGATATGAACGCCACGCTCATATTTCTTCTCCACCTCTGCGATGGCCTCCATTGCAGCACGACGTTCATGACTCAGGGGGACCAGTGACAAATTCGCCGGGATCATTGTGCGCCCTCCATCGCCAGAACACTGATAATGCTGGCCTGACTGTAGCCATCGGCATCGAGGCGCGCTGTCAGACTGAGTGTGTGAGAAATAACCTCCGGCGAATATGCAGGCAGGGTGCTGATAACAGAAAACGGACGACCGCTGGAAGGAATGAACACCACCATCCATGACGGGGTGATGTCGCCGGGACTGCATACGGCGATATGGAAGTTGCCGTGTGACGGCGTGAAGCGAACCTGTACTGGGAAAAATCCACCGAACTCGCTGCGGTACTCTCCGTTCATGTCCCAGTCAACCGGGCAGGTCAAATCGCGCATCACCGCATGTGTCAGTTCCCGGCGCAAATCTTCACCCGCTTCGCGCCAGTCTTCGAATTCCTGGGGGATCATGGTTTTCAGTACGTCGGGAGTAATAATGTTTCGCATAATGGTCTCCTTATCGCCGCCCCTCGGGGCGGCGTTTCCGTTTTCAGGCTGCGTGTGCCGTATTGTCATCAGAGTCTGTCGCCTCACCCTCAGCGACGTCAGGTTGCGCATCAGCTGACCGCATCCAGGCAGGAACCCAGCGCGTTCCGGAGAGCCATTGTTCAGCATGGCTAGCGGCATCTCCCTTCTTCATGTTCCCGGCATCTGATGCAGCGCCTGACAGTCCGGCCTCTTTCAGCGCCCCCACAATCTGGTTCTTACTGAGCAGACCGAGGAAGTTTTCTGCAGTTGGCTGCCACCAGTCGCGAAGGTGGAACCCGAGCGCCGTTTCCACGCCATCGAGGTCGCTCTGTGTGGTATGCCCCATTGTCCGGGTCTGCACCCCGTCCACCGAACAGGCCGTGCAGAACACCATCAGACTCATCAAAGTCTGTCCGTCGAGCGTAAAGAAGGTGGTGAAATCCTTCTTCCAGCCATCCGGCAACAGCGCTTCCAGACGGGCTTTCTCCTGCATCAGACTCAGCCATGCCTGACCACTCTTTCCGGTCGGCGCTTCGCTGGTAAGCCCACTGTGGTGCACCTCAAGACGCATCACGAACGGATGACGGGTGGTATTGCAGTAATCGAAAACACAACTGCACAGCCGCCATACCATCAGGGCCACCGCTTTTTCGGGCTGCTGTACCAGAGCGGCCTGTACTGCCAGCGTTCTTTCTGAAGACATCTTTTTGAGCAGCGGGGCGCTGATACCCTCCGTCACATCCGGCTTGCTGCTGACCACATGGAGGGAGCCGCTACTGCCATTCTCTCCCTGCCCTTCTTTCGCCTCGTTCTGAGGCTTCTTCTGCACCCCTCGCTGGACACAAAGCTCACCGTCATACAGGCTGACCACCACGCCACAGGTTGATTTCTGCTCCGGTGTCCACGCCCGGATCGATGCTGCATTTTCAATTTCGTCAATCAGCACCTGAATCGCGGCTTCATCTTCAAACGTTTCAGTGGCCTCCTGAGTGGCGTACAGTTCATCGAGACGCTGCTGCTCGTCGGTGGTGTACTGTGCTTCCGGCTCTGGTAACAGCAGATAATGTTCGCGGTCGTCACCGTAGTTTCTGACCGCTCCCTCCCGGGCCAGTGACCATGACCACCCCTCCTGCAGTTCGATTGCCAGTGCGGCGGACTCCAGCTTCTCCTGCACCAGTCGCTCGACCAGCACACCGTCTGCCGTACCGTCCCCTTCCTGGGCGCTGAACAAATCCTCACGCACCACGCCACCTGCAGACTCATACATCTCACGCCCGATAAACACGAAGCGGGAGTGGTTCACACCGATTTCGGTATCAGTGATAGCGCGTTTAAGCATGTGCGCGGGGGCATAGCTGTGCTGCGCCTTCACACGCTGGTAAATCTCCACCTGACGCACAGGATCGTTCTCCAGACTCAGCGCCTGACACTGCTCCACGTCGAGCTTGTTCTCAGCCAGTAGGGCGAGAAGTTCCGGGGCGAGATTCGCCAGCTTCAGCATGCGCTGGACGTGACGGGAGCTGTACCCCAGCTGGTCACCAATCTGCGCCGGGGTCTTACCCTGCTCAGACAACGTGCGGAACCCGCTGATTTGTTCTGCCGGATGCATCGCCGCCCTCTGGTTGTTCTCCACCATTGAGGCGACCACAGCCAGGTCGTCGCTGACGCGCTTGACGACAACGAGATACCCGGCATCGATGCGCTGTTCACTGACCAACAGTTGCAGGGCAGCAAGACGACGACCGCCCGCTGCAACGCCTGACAGGCCATCAGGCAGCGAGTGAACCACCAGATTCTGGATCAGGCCGACCGCGAGAATGGAGTCTGCCATTTCCCTGACACTCTCAACCGGGTACGGAATAATACGGACGTTCAGCGGGGATTTGACGAGCGCCGACAGCGGCACCATTTCAATCTGAGCGGCCTCAAGCGCCGCCTTAAGGGCTGCGGCTTCGGCAGGTTTAACTGCTTTTTTGCTGGTTTTCGCGGGGGTTTTTGCTTTAGACTCGGTTACTGACATAGTTGATACTCCTCACAGATATTGATTACTGTCCGGCCCTGCGGAGTGACAGCTCCGGCAGGGCACCTTTTTACTGCTGTTTACGGATGCCATAGTCCCGGATATAACGGTTCATCAGGTACTCACCACCCGGCTCAAAATTCCATACCCGCCAGATCATTTCGCCGTTCTTACGAACCACCAGGCGAAAGTGCGTTCCCTGATCGTCTTCAATCGCGACATTCCGATACTGCGCTGCGACCGCTTCAGCCTGTTCGCGGGTGAATGTGCCATCAGGCAGTGACTGAAGGGGCGGTATAACGTTGTTGGTCATGTCTCTCTCCTTTCCCTGCCCCGCAGGTTGCGGGGCGTTTTCATCATGCTGGTCAAAACGGGGCATCATCATCCATCGGCAGATAATCGTCCGGTAACGGCTGCGGCACCTGCTGAGACGGCGCGGTACTCTGACGGGGTTTTCTGCCACCCTTCTGTTTCGGGGATTTAGCCGGGGCTTCAGCAGGTTGTGCCGGAGCGGCAGGATTCTGCGGTTGTGCGGGCTGCTGCGGAGCAGTGCTCTGGGGCTGACCGCCGTCACGACGACCGCCCAGCATCTGCATGGTGCCGTTCTGTCCGACGACGATTTCAGTGACATAGCGCGTTACGCCGCTGTCGTCCTGCCAGTTTCGGGTACGTAACTGGCCTTCGATGTACACCTGAGCACCCTTGCGCAGATACTCGCTGGCGATTTCCGCGAGCTTGCCGAACAGCACCACGCGATGCCACTCTGTGTTTTCACGCATCTCCCCGGTCTGCTTATCGCGCCAGGACTCAGAGGTAGCGAGGCTGAGACTGGCTACCGCGCCGCCATTGGGCATATAACGGACTTCCGGGTCCTGTCCCAGATTACCCACGATGATGACTTTGTTGATGCCACGTACTGTCATGATGAATCTCCTTAATCTGTTGTTTTGCTTTTAAAACCCGTCATCCGTTGAGTTTCGGGAGCCGCGGTTTTGACGTTTGCGGGAACCTGCTGTTTTGTTCCCCCGGGTAACTTCCTTCATCCGTTTGAGAACCTTCGCCGCGAGGGCGTAAACGGCCACGGCCCGGTGCAGGTGTCCGGGGTGAGCGGTCAATTTTTTACGGTCTAATGAAGCGTGCGGAATGGCCGGAAAAAATTTATCGCGAAAGGCTTCGCCGTCCCTGGACAGCCAGGCGGGTTGTGGCGGTATCAGCCCCGGCGAAAGGGACTTAAACGGATGAATGTCACCAGGTGCGACAATGAGCAGGGACCCGCCGCAACGTCGGAGAAGCGGCAGCGAAACGACGTTGCGCCTTACAGCCCGGCGTCAGTTTGCCGGGGTGCAGAAAGCGCAGGATACGGCGCGTAAAAGGGGCGGCGCATCCGGAACGGAGGCTGCAAGCCCTGGTGTTGCGTCATGGGATGGAAGCCCGAAGGGCGGAGACGGTTTACCGGCTCCGTTCACGACAGCCCGCCCGGACGCCCGCAGTAAAAACGGGAACGGGCAGAAAACAGAAAACGGGAGGATAAGAATGGATTACATGCGGCTTAAGAGATGGCTGACAATTATCCGGCGTGATGCCAGCCGGGAGCATCAGGAGCGAAAATGCTTTTCTTTTCTGTACTGCACAATGCTGTACCAGGCCGATGCAAGAAAAGCAAAAACGGTGATCAGCACTCTTAATTCGTCACCCGGCTCCTTCCCCTTCAGCATCAACGTTATGATGATGCCGGCAACGATAATCCATGCAACGCCACTCCAGAGACGCAGTTTATCCGCCACGACATTCATCAGGATAAAAGCAATGGACAGGCCAGCTCCCCACAGAGCCGGTACAGGCTGAAACGGAATAAAAAACAGGTTAATACCGGTAAAAAGAGTCACGGCTGCAAACATCAGAGACATACGCATAGAATTTCCTCCCTGGGCAAACTGACGATAAGAATCACTTCTGCTGCTCATCTCCGGGTTTATTATATTCGGGCGCATTTGCGCGCGGCAGCTGCTGACTGTTCTGCCGATGAACTTCAAGCCGTTCAAGGAAATACGGGCGAAGATGTTCAGGCTGTTCCCGTTCAACAAGCTCAGGCACCACAGGCTTGTTCATCCTTTCCTGCCAGGCAACGGCAGCGGCGGCTTTATCGACCGAGACCTTATCCTGATCTTCTTTTGAGAAAGAGGCGATATTCCACTTCGACATATGCATCACCGGTCTGCTTTACAGGAAGATATCCCTGATAATACGCACATTCCCGGGCAACAGCGACTGACAATGGAGAGGAGAGTGCGCGGCGCCGGAGGCGCGGCGAAGTTTCTCTCCGGCAGGCGCAGCCTGCCCGGGTTTTCGCGCGGGCTGACAGGCGCCCTCCGGCCGGACGCCTGCCATCATGTTTACTGGCCGTATCCGTCCTGTCGTATAAACTGGCCGCAAAGGTAAACAGCGCTCTGACAGGTCATGTAGTAACATATTTCGTCGATCACCTGTTCAGTCCGAAGCGCCGACTGCCCATTCTCACGGCGGCGGGCATTAATAAGCGCTTTGTACTGTCGCAGGATCTCGCGGGTTTCCGGTGCAAGTTTCATACGTTTTCTCCCTGACAGGCGGGTTTCCCCGCCGGACATTAATCAGTTGCTGAAGACATAGCCGTCATGGAACACATAGCCGCTGCTGAACAGGTCACGCGCCCAGGCTTCAAAATCGAAATAGCTGCGCAACGGCTCCGGCACCTCATTTAACAGGCCGTTGTCCTCCACCATCTCCCGCGCATAGTCTTCCTCGCTTTCCGCCTCGCCGCGGTACGCATCATCAAACGCGTCATAGTCACATTCGCCGGTATACTCCGCCCAGGCGATAAAAGCGGCTTCCCTGCCCTCTTCTTCGGCGCATTTGTAAGCGGCGATAAAATCCCAGTCAATGGAGCATTCAGAGACGAACTGCGACGGAATGCCTTCCCAGTCCTGGAACATAAACTCGGCATCCCATTCATCGGCATGCAGTGCCTGACAGGCCTCGTAAAAATCCTCCCTGCCGTCAAACTCCGTCAGATCAAACCATTTGCCGAAAATGCTGCCGCAGTTGTATTTGTGATACGTACCCACGTAAACAGCCGGTGTGGTGGTCGTAGTGCTCATAAAAAATCCTCCATAGTCGATGTCGTCTGAGTTCCGGCTTACGCCGTGCCGACACGACAGCCGGGCGGAAAGCGGAGGATGCAAGGGCGTCACCGAAGCCGCAGCGCAGTAAAAAAGCAGGAGCAGGCTGGACGGTTTGACGGCGAAAAATGAGCCGGAAAACGACGGGAAGACGGCGGATAACGTATGAAATAAACTGCGACCGGGTGAAGGTGACGGCGTTTACGCTTCCCTTGCATCAGCCGCGGCCCGGCTATAGTAGAGGCACGGCGTTTGCCGCAGGCCGCACGGGACGTTACTCACCGCGAAGCCGGAACAACGTGGAGGAAGAGCCGTAAAAGCGGAGCCGGCGACATCCTTATCCTTCGTGGTAGATTCAGGGGGCCGCCGCCCCCTGCTGTTCGCTACACTGGCCGGATTGCTGACAGGGCATTGCGGACAAGACTGATTTCTGCACGCGCTTCTGCCATGACCTCATGTAACAGGGTTAAATCCATCCACCGGCGCGGAGGCTCGCCCGGAATACGCAGCACATCGCACATCTGGCCACATGCCAGGATTTGATCCACTTTGTCGCTGATAACAAAGAACTCGACGCTGCTGTAGCGTGCCCCTTTGTTCAGGATGGCATCGAGCACCACCGGCAAATTGTCATCATCGTCCAGCCAGCAGGGCATATCATTTTCCTTCACAACCAGACGGAAGTTTCGGGTCTGGCGATAAAACAGCGTTTCCCCGCGCGTGGTCAGCGCCGCCTTTATCCGGCGCGCATCCTCCCATACCTGCCGGGAGACATCCCGCACGGCGCGGGACAGGCAATCCGTTACAGCCTGAATCTCCGGCTCCGTCAGCCATTCCCCGGCCCAGGGGAAAGCTATCTGTGTTCCGTCCTCCGGAAACTGCGGCGCGTCGGCATAGCGGCTGCCGGATAAAATAATCTGCGCTGGCGTCCCGGCTATTTTTGTCATGGCACTTTGCAGCTCTGCGGGTACGTCACCGGTACAAAGCAAAGGAAGCAGATGAGCAATATTTGCCGCATCCAGACGGACATAAATGCTTATCCATCCCGGTTTATTGACCGGATCACGCTGATCAACATCGGTATGGTCAGGCCATCCATAATCAGCAATCAAATCGCGCGCACGGCGCATGACAAGGGCGGTTAACGTGGTGATTTCCTGCATAATGGGTTCCTCTGAACGGGTTCAGTACACGCCGCCCGGGCGGCGTGTTGATTTCATTTTTTCAGTAAGGCGCGAACTTTCGCCGCATCAGCCAGGCGACGGGTTACGCTTTCCGGCACCGGATGGTTCTCATCCCGGGCGGACCACTCCCTGTGCCACAACGCCTGTTCAGCGGTTATCAGCAGGGTTTCAAGCAGATCCGCCGGCACCATCACCGCCGGAACGGCCTCTTTCACCTGTTCAATCAGATCCATCACCGCACCGGCAGACACGCCCGACTCAAGCCGTTGTTCCTCCGGAATGGCGTCCATACGCGCCAGTACCGCCCTTGTGTCCTGCTCCGAAACGGCATATTCCATTCCGTCGGCCAGCGCTTCGATATCCGCCGGGGACCAGACAATGAGGTTCAGCGGGGTTTCTGCGGGATACTGTTCACGCAACAACCGGCAGAGGGTTTCACAGGTTCCGTACATGTTTTTCTCCTTAGTCCTTAAAGCAGGCATCCAGCTCAAGAATTTCGTTGTATGCCGCCATAAACAGGGCATTGATGCGAAAAAGGGTCTGACGGGCCAGGCGTTCGGCCAGCACATCGGAGTCAAAGCGATAGCGGTGCTCCATCCCGTTCAGCGTCGCCCGCAGGTCACACATGTTGTTAGCGACGTCCGCCACTTCTGCGCGGAGTTTCTCGTGTCCGGCATAGTTCATTACGCGGCCTCCGGGAACTCGTCGTTGGCGGCCGGGTACTGCATGGCGCGCCGGACGGCGGCCAGACGTTGCTGTCCGTTCCGGTGGTACTGTTCCAGCAGTTCGATACCGATGTAGCGACGGCCAGCCTGGAGGGCAGCTACACAGGTGGAGCCACTGCCGGCAAAGGGGTCGAGCACAATCGCACCGGGATGTGTGAAGGACTCAATCAGCGGTTGCAGGCTGGCTACGGGTTTTTCGGTAGGGTGATGCCGGTTGCCTGAATATTTCCACGCAATCACGTCATTCAACGGGTTTTGCGGCAGGGGCGGACGGCCTTTTGCAAGGATGTAGGCGCATTCGTGGCGGTAGCCCACATATGCGGCCTTCGATGTGTAGGTTTTAGGGAAAACCAGATGACCAACAACGCTGAACCCGGCCTGTTTCCACGCAGCCATAAAGCGATCGACGCGGTTCCATCCGTAGAAGCTCACCATCAGCGCGTCTTTTTTGAGGACGCGATACATCTCATGGCAGGCGGGTTGCAGCCATTCATCGGTTTTATCGCCGGCGATGGTACGCCCCTGACGGTCACGAAAACCGACGAGATATGGCGGGTCGGTCAGAATGAAATCGACAGCATTATCCGGAAAGCCGGACATGATATGGACGCAATTACCCTGGATAAATCGGGACATGGTAGTTCTCCTTTCTCAAATGCGGCGCCAGTTACGCCGTGCCGATACGACAGCCGGGCGAAAAGCGGAGAATGCAGGGGCGGTGCCGCAAGCCGCAGCGCAGTGAAAAAGCCCACGCTGGCTGAACGGTTTGACGGCGAAAATTGAGACGGAAAACGACGGGAAGACAGCGGGTAATGCCTTTGAAATTAACTGCGACCGGGTGAGGACACCGGCAGAGCGAACCCTTGCATTCGAAGCGGCCCGGCTACAGTAGCGGCACGGCGGTCACAGGATGGCAGGAACCTGAAATACAGCCTATGTTCTGAACTGAAGAAAACACAGATTTCGCATGCGAAATCTTCACCGGAGAAACGATAATGTGCGGTCGGTTTACGCAGTACAACTCCCGCGAGGAGTACCTGGCCTTTCTCGGAGAAGAAGCAGAGCGGGACATCCCGTATGATCCGGAGCCCGTCGGCCGCTACAACGTTGCGCCCGGAACCCGTGTATTACTGCTGAGTGAACGCCGCTCGCAGCTGCATCTTGATCCTGTTCACTGGGGTTATGCGCCGGAGTGGTGGAACAAGCCCGCTCTCATCAACGCCAGAAGTGAAACTGCGGCCGGCAGCCGGATGTTCAGGCCACTCTGGGAGCACGGACGGGCCATTGTTTTTGCTGACGGCTGGTTTGAGTGGAAACAGCAAAACGGCGTGAAACAGCCGTTTTTCATTTACCGCAAGGACGGAAATCCACTCCTGCTCGCTGCCATCGGGAAACCTCCTTTTGAGGATGGCAATGACCAGGAAGGATTCCTGATCGTCACGGCAGCTGCGGATGAGGGGCTGCTGGACATTCACGATCGGCGACCGCTCGTGTACTCACCGGCTGCTGCACGTAAATGGCTCAGCGAAAACACAACCGGTAAAGAGGCGGAAGACATTGCCAGTGAGGGCAGTCTTTCCGCCGAAGATTTCACATGGCACCCCGTCAGCCGGGCTGTTGGCAATCCACGGAACCAGGGCCGGGAACTGATAGAGCCACTGGCATAGCAGACGATGAGATAACCGGTATCCACTCACAGGGTTATGCACCGTTTCTGTGGATAACCCGGAGCCTGTTTTATCCGGCAGAACAATAACCTGGCAGGAGCCGGTAAAATTCTCCTTGCAGGACGGGAAATATCTTAAATAATACTGTATATAAAAACAGGCATTTTAAGAGGTATGCCATGATCCTTTTTGTCACTCCCGCATCTGAACCAGCACTGTCCACCGCACCACTTTTCACAGAGCGCTGTCCGGCAGGTTTTCCGTCACCTGCCGCGGACTATACCGAAGACGAACTGGATCTGAACGCCTACTGTATCCGTCGCCCCAGCGCGACCTACTTTGTCCGGGCCATTGGCGACTCGATGAAAGATATGGGCCTGCACTCCGGCGATTTAATGGTTGTCGACAAAGCCGAAAAACCCATGCAGGGGGATATTGTCATCGCGGAAACAGATGGCGAGTTCACCGTTAAACGCCTGCAGCTTAAGCCCCGTATCGCCCTGCTGCCGATGAATCCCGCCTACCCCACCCTCTACCCGGAGGAACTGCAGATATTCGGCGTGGTGATGGCATTCATCCATAAGACGCGGGGTATGGACTGATGTTCGCTCTGGCTGACGTCAACAGCTTCTATGCGAGCTGTGAAAAGGTGTTTCGTCCGGACCTGCGTAACAGGCCCGTTGTGGTGCTCAGTAACAACGATGGTTGCGTCATCGCGCGCAGCGCCGAAGCGAAACGGCTGGGCATTAAGATGGGCGTCCCCTGGTTCCAGCTGAAGACGGCACAATTCCCGGAGCCGGTCATCACGTTCTCGAGCAATTACGAGCTTTATGCATCGCTGTCGAACAGGGTTATGTCTCATCTCGAGGAGCTGGCGCCGCGCGTGGAGCAATACAGCATTGACGAGATGTTTCTGGACATTCGCGGTATAGACAGCTGCATCGATTTCGAGGATTTCGGCCGGCAGCTGCGTGAGCACGTTCGTTCCGGCACAGGGCTGACCATCGGCGTCGGAATGGGACCGACCAAAACGCTGGCTAAAAGCGCACAATGGGCGTCTAAGGAATGGCGGCAGTTTGGTGGCGTGCTTGCTCTGACTTCTGGCAATCCAAAACGAACGGAGAAACTGTTGTCACTGCAGCCAGTAGACGAAATCTGGGGGGTTGGCCGCAGGATCTCAAAGAAACTGAGCACAATGGGGATAACAACTGCACTGCAGCTGGCGCGCGCGAACCCTGTATTTATCAGGAAAAATTTCAGCGTTGTGCTGGAGAGAACCGTCCGGGAACTCAACGGAGAAAGCTGTATTTCGCTTGAAGAAGCGCCGCCGCCAAAACAGCAGATTGTCTGCAGCCGGTCCTTTGGGGAGCGTGTCACGACGTATGAAGCCATGCGCCAGGCAGTTTGTCAGTACGCTGAGCGTGCAGCTGAGAAGCTGCGCGGCGAGCGTCAGTTTTGCAGGCATATTGCTGTATTTGTGAAAACGTCACCGTTCGCGTTGAACGAACCGTATTACGGGAATGTGGCCAGTGAAAAGCTGATGACTCCCACGCAGGATACCAGGGACATTATAGCTGCAGCGGTGAAAGCACTGGATAGGATCTGGGTGAATGGGCATCGATATGCAAAAGCGGGTTGCATGCTTAATGATTTCACTCCTACCGGGGTTTCGCAGCTGAACCTCTTCGATGATACTCAGCCCCGGAGCAACAGTAACCAGCTGATGAAAGTCGTGGACGGCATTAACCATTCAGGACTGGGAAAAGTGTGGTTTGCGGGACGAGGCATTGCTCCTGAGTGGCAAATGAAACGAGAAATGCTTTCCCCTGCGTACACAACGCGCTGGAATGATCTCCCGGTGGCAATGATAAGATGATCTGCCACCGAAAGATTTCGCATGCGAAATCTGGGTTATATCTACCAGTCAGAATTCGTCATCCAAATAGCCAGATTTCGCATGCGAAATCACTTCTTTTGTTCGGCCTTCCGTTAAATAGTGCGTGACTGTTGTTTCTGATGTGGAGTAATCAACACCCTCTATTTTATGAACTTCTATGCCATCGAGTTTTAACTCAAGTATATCTTCCCTATTTTTCT